>CAZNNM010000001.1:0-132804 GCA_964574415.1 uncultured Rickettsiales bacterium
GTGCCATTCGGGCTTTGGCGGTAGTCGTTAATGATGGCATTTACTTGGGTAAACACCCATATAAAGCGTTTCCTGCTTATCCAAGAAGCGGTAGTTCATACGCCAGTATTTACCCGTTTCCTTGAGATGTAGGAATAGCCCGCCGCCGTCCGATAGCTTATTACCCTTACCGTCTGGGTTATACTTAGCATTCTTGCATTGGATGTTGGTCAGCGTCATTTTGTTGGTTCTTTTTGCTGTTGGTTTGTAGGAACCAACAAAAAAGACCAACAATTTCTATGGATACGATTGGACTGGTGCGGATGCCTATGCACTAGGAATAGCACAGAGTCTTTGAATTTTCAATGTAATTTGAACTGGAATGGACGGATTTGTAGCGTGAAATGGCGACCCCTACGGGAATCGAACCCGTGTTACCACCGTGAAAGGGTGATGTCCTAACCGCTAGACGAAGGGGTCGTGAAGCGGAGCTTGTTAGCTGATGGGGAATGATTTAACGTTTCTGCCTGCAGAAAGCAAGCATTATTTCACCTGATAGGCAAAAAAATCATACGGCCACGTCATCCAGCAGGAATTCAACGGTTTCATTGCCTTGCCAGCTGTTGAGGCGGATCTTGCCGGCCACATCCAGTTTTTTTCCTTTAGATTCAAGCAATAAGCGGCCTAGGGGCGTCTCTACACAGCGGAATGCCATGGCTTTTATCGTACCACCTTGCGTGCCATCGCTTAGGATGCAACGGAGGTGATCCGTGCCGACGATATCCACGCGCAGCACCAGAGCCTGTGGTACAACAAAGCGTGGTTCTGGATTGCCATTGCCGAAAGGGGCTAGGCGCTCTAGCAAGCGGACAAAATCGATGGTCATTGCGGCAATCGTGGCATAGCCATCTATACGTAGCGCACGCAATGCACCGTGCTGACGCACGGGTTCGCGTAGATGCTCATATAAGAAGGCCTGTAACTCTGGGAGTTTTGCTTCTTCCACCGTAAACCCCGCCGCCATCGCATGGCCACCACCGGCCACTAAATGGCCCATAGCTTTGGCGGATACAATTGCGGAGCCTAAATCCACACCCGAAATCGAACGCGCAGAGGCCTTACCGATACCATTATCAAGCGCGATGACGGCTGTTGGGCGGTTATATTTTTCTTTCAGGCGGCTTGCCACAATCCCAATTACACCTGGATGCCAATGGGCAGCTTTAGCGATAATAATCGGCTGATCGCCACCACCAGAAGCTTCCACCTGCTCCATTGCCTCTTCCACCACCATCACTTCTAATGCACGGCGCTCGGCGTTGAAATGGTCTAGGCGTTTGGCAATGGCTAAGGCTTCATCGTAATCCGTGGAGGAAAGCAATTGCGCACCCAAACCGCATTCGCCAATCCGCCCGCCCGCATTAATGCGTGGACCGAGGACGAAGCCGAGATGATAGGCTGTCGGCAGATCATTCATGCCCGCCACATCCGCAAGTGCGGCGAGGCCTGGATTGCCACGTTTGGCCATCAGTTTTAAGCCTTGCGCGACATAGGCACGGTTGACGCCTGTCAACGTCATGACATCACACACAGTGCCAAGTGCTACAATATCGAGCAAAGAAAGCAAATCCGGCTCTTTTTTGCCTTGATAGAACCCACGCTGACGCAAGGTTGCATTAATGGCTACTGCAAGCAAGAAACATACACCTACGGCCGCCATATTACGGTGCGCAGAGGTTTCATCTAGCCGGTTGGGATTAACCACTGCAACAGCAGGCGGCAAGGTATCTCCGCCCAGATGATGATCAATCACAATCACATCTAACCCGGCCTGCTTAGCGGCCTGCAATGGCTCCAACGCAGCTGTACCGCAATCAACGGTGATCACCGCATCCATGCCCTCTTCTTTAAGCTTTAAAAGCGCCGCTGTATTCGGGCCATAGCCTTCTACAATACGATCAGGAATATAGATTCTTAGCATCACCCCCAGCATGGCAAAAAAACGGGAAAGCAATGCAGAGGACGTCGCCCCGTCCACATCATAATCACCAAACACCGCAATCTTCTTGCCTTGCATCACTGCATCAGCCAAATACTCCGCCGCTTCACGCATATCGCGCAGATGGAAGGGGTCTGGAAGATGGGTGCGCAAGGAAGGGCTTAAAAATGGCTCAACCGCCTCAAGCGGAATATCACGGCTGGCGAGCAAACGCGCGATACTATCCGGTACACCATAACGCTGACCAATAGTGAGCGCCAAACGCTCATCAACCTCTGCATGTTGCCAGGCATAGCCAGAGATAGATTTTTTTTGCAGAGCGAGGGTTTGCATTGTTTCCTTACCTATAGACTTAAAACATGTCATCCCAGCGAAGGCTGTGATCCAGTCCTCTTACACTATAAAGCAAAAATGCGGCGCTCATTTCATTCGCAAGCTTTGCGCTGGATTCTAGCCTTCGCTGGAATGACACTTCCTAGCTTTACTCACTAATCTCAGTCTTACGCGTAAAGTTATGGCGCGTATGCATGGTACGCACGGTTGCTGTTTTAGAGCGCATTACAATCGAATGCGTCTCTGCACCGCCAGGGAAGCGGCGTACGCCTTTGAGCATGGAACCGGTTGTTACACCCGTTGCGGCGAACATTACATCACCTTTTGCCATTTCTTCCATCGTGTATTTGCGGGAAAGATCGGTAATGCCCATACGTTTTGCACGTTCGCGCTGTTCGCTGTTATCGAATATTAAACGGCCCATCATCTGGCCACCGATACAACGAAGCGCAGCAGCTGCAAGCACACCTTCCGGCGCGCCGCCGATACCCATATAGACATCCACTTCCGCCTCAGGCACCGCTGTTGCGATGACACCGGCTACGTCACCATCACCAATCAACTGAATACGCGCACCGGCTTCACGCACTTGAGCGATCAGCTCTTCATGACGTGAGCGTTGTAGAATGGTTACAAGCAAATCAGATACTTCACAGCCTTTGGCCTTTGCAATCGAACGGAGATTTGCTTCCGGTGTATCATCTAAATCGATCACACCATCCGGCAAACCGCCACCTACGGCGATTTTTTCCATATATACGTCAGGCGCATGTAAGAAGCCGCCCTTTTCTGCCATAGCGATCACCGCTAAAGCATTCGGGCCACCCGTTGCACAGATGGTTGTACCTTCCAGCGGATCCAGCGCGATATCCACCTGCGGGCCTTCGCCGGAACCTACTTTTTCACCGATATAAAGCATAGGCGCTTTATCACGCTCGCCTTCACCGATCACCACAGTACCATCGATCGCCAAACCATTAAGCGCACGGCGCATGGCATTTACGGCTGCTTGATCGGCTGCTTTTTCATCGCCACGCCCCATCCAGGTGGAGCAAGCAAGCGCGGCTGCTTCGGTTACACGCACTGCTTCCAGTGCAAAATTACGGTCTAATACCGGGGTTTCACTTGCGTACGCCATTTTTGCACTGACCATAAATGTCTCCTTTGACTTAAATAATTTCAATTCGGATAAGGCGTGGCTTCTCACGCACAGTATCCAGCTCAACAACGCGTTTCATTGCACGCATCATGGCTTGTTCGTTGGTTTCATGGGTGGTCATCACCAAATCCACCGGCTCTTCTGGCTTGCGGGCTTTCTGGAGGAGTGACTCGATAGAAATCGTTTCTTCACGCAGGATATTGGCAATATCCGCCATCACACCTGGACGGTCTACCACAACTAAACGCACATAATACGCCCCGTAGCGTTTCTCCATTGGTGAGAATGCACGAGGTTTGAGCGCTGCAATCGGCGTATTAAATGGCAGGCTTGCACGGCCATTAGCGATATCTAAAATATCCGCCACCACCGCAGAAGCTGTTGCCCCCTGCCCTGCACCTGGGCCTTCAAACATGGTTTTACCCACGTAATTGCCTTGCGCAAGCACCGCATTAAACACACCATCGACAGATGCAATCGGCGAATCCACCGGCACCATGCATGGATGCACACGCTGTTCGATACCATGCGGGGTTTCACCGCAGATACCGAGCAATTTGATCTTATAGCCTAATTGCTCCGCATGGCGGATATCTTCCAAACCGATATGGCGAATACCTTCAATATACGTCGCATTAATATCGACCGGAATACCGTATGCCAACGCCGATAAAATCGCGAGCTTATGTGCAGTATCCACACCATCAATATCAAAGCTCGGATCCGCTTCCGCATAACCCAGCTCTTGCGCTTCTTTCAGCACATCATCAAACGAACGACCTTCTTTTGCCATACAGGTGAGGATGTAGTTACAGGTTCCGTTCAGAATCCCGCAAATACGGGTGAAACGGTTAGCGCCTAAGCCTTCTTTGAGGGATTTGATGATTGGAATACCACCTGCCACTGCCGCTTCAAACGCCAGGGACACGTCGCTCTCTTCAGCTGCTTTCGCCAGCGCTGTGCCGTGATGGGCGATGAGGGCTTTATTGGCTGTGATCACATGTTTTTTATTAGCAATCGCCTTCTCGCATAATTGACGCGCAGCACCTTCAGCGCCGCCCATCAACTCAACAACCACATCCACATCATCACGTGATGCCAGCTCTACTGGATTATCCACCCACGCAACTGTGTTTAAATCCACGCCACGGTCACGGTTCTTATCACGTGCGGATACCGCCGTCACTTTCACCGGACGCTTGGCGCGCAGCGACAATAATTCCGCATTATTTTCTAGGATTTTCATTACCCCAGCCCCTACGGTACCCAGGCCTGCTATGCCGAGGCGTAATGGTGTTTTGTTATTCATTATACCCCCCGCGCCATTTGAACAGGTTGCAGGGCTTGCTGTGGCTGGTAATGATGCAAGAAATGCTTGATATTACGTACAGCCTGGCGGATACGGTGTTTGTTTTCCACTAAAGCGATACGCACATATTGATCGCCATATTCACCAAAACCAATACCCGGCGCCACCGCCACCTCAGCCTCTTGCAGCAAGAGCTTGCTGAATTCCAATGAGCCTAAATGGGCAAATGCTGGCGGGATTGGCGCCCAGATGAACATCGATGCGCTTGGTACTGGCACATTCCAGCCGGCTTCATGCAAGCCTTTGACCAAAATATCGCGACGCTCTTTATACATCTCACGCATCTGCTCCACACATTCCTGCGGGCCATTAAGCGCAGCGGCCGCTGCCACTTGGATCGGCGTAAACGCACCATAATCGAGATAGGACTTAATCTTGGTCATCGCACGGATTAGGTTCTGGTTACCCACCGCAAATCCAATACGCCAGCCAGCCATGGAATAGGTCTTGCTGACAGTCGTGAATTCCAGCGCAATATCCTTCGCACCCTTCACCTGCAAAATCGATGGTGGCGGGTTGCCGTCGAAATAAATTTCGCAATACGCCAAGTCTGACAGCACATAAATCTCATGATGCTTACAGAATGCTACGATTTCTTCATAGAAATCCAAGCCTACCACTTCTGTCGTCGGGTTACATGGATGGCTCACCACTAATGCCAATGGCTTACGCGGCGCAGTTTCCACCGCACGTTTCAGCTCATTCATGAAATGTAGATTCGGCCCGGTTGGAATATGATGCACATGTGCGCCTGCAATCACAAAGCCATAGGTATGGATTGGATAGCATGGGTTTGGCACTAGAATCACATCATCTGGCCCTGTAATCGCTGTTGCTAGGCTCGACAGACCTTCCTTAGAACCAAGCGTTACAATCGCCTCATTCTCAGGATCAATCTCCACACCAAAGCGGCGGCCATAATAGCCCGCAAGCGCTTTGCGCAAACCTGGAATACCGCGGGACATCGAATAGCCATGCGTATTCGGGTTGCGCAGCGTCTCTTCCAGTTTCGCTACGATATGTGGTGGCGTAGGCGAATCAGGGTTGCCCATACCAAAATCGATAATATCTTTGCCTTCGCTACGTGCTTTGGCTTTCATTTTGTTTACTTCCGCAAAGACATACGGCGGCAAACGTTTAATACGGTAAAATTCGTCTTGCATAATAATTATTTATCTATATTCGCGTTTTAGTCCATAACCGCGCTCTGGCTGGTGTACACGACGATCATTGTAACGCGAAGCAGGTAAGAACCCTTCGCCTTCTTGGATCTGGTAACCATAGCCATACCCATTGCCCGAAGGCACAAGATTGGTAGGCGCAGCTGTTGAGGTATTCATATAAGAGGTGGCAGGAACAATAGCGGGCTGACCCGCCGCCGCTGCCTGAGGCGCCACAGGGGCCGCCGGCACATAGGCATTCACCGCTGGCGCAGAAGATGGCGCATAGCTAGGCGCTGGCACAGGTGCATAAGCCATAGCCGGAGCCACTGGCTCTGCCACAGGTTTAGGCGCTATATAGGAAGATTGCTCCTGAATACGTGGCGCAGCCTCAACCGGAGTTTGGTAAGATTGCGGCTGATAACGCGGCGCAGCTGGCGTAGGCGCAGGTGCAGGCATAGGCTCTGGCGCAAAATATGGCGCAGGAACATTTGCTGGTGTTTCCACCAATGCACCATTACTGATACTATATTCCGCAATTACCCCACCACTTGCACGCTCACCAGATGCGGCCATATCTGGCATATCTGGTGCAGGCATAGCAGCTTGCGGAACATATGGCATAACCGGCGGCAATGGCTCAGCGGTTTCATCCACTTGTCTGCGTTCAATCTGCGCGCTATCGTCGCGCATTTGATTGATCTCTTTTTTGCTTTCCTTCAAATTAATCTCAGGTTTCGGACGCTCAGGTACGGTCGATAACTCTGGATATGGGAATTGCTTAGGCTCTGCGTTAAGAGTCTGCAATGGCAGGACTGGCAAATCTTTCACTTCGGTCACTGGCGTAGCAGGCGCTTCTTGTACGAATTCCGGTGCAGGCACTACTGGTGCAGCTATAACAGGTTGTGGCTGCTCTTTTTTAGCGAATAAACGGCTAAAGAAACCTTGTTTCTGCTCAGCAGGCGCAGCAGGAACAGGAGCGGCAAATTCTGGCGCAGGAGCAGGTTCAAATACAGGCGCAGCAGGCGGCTCCCATGCAGAAGAAGCATGCGGCAATGGCTGCGAAGGCTCTGGCGGCAACGGCTCTGCAAATGGCAGCGGAGCATTATTCGGCACATGTTCTTCACGCGGCGGCACAGCAGAACTTGAACCACCCACAGGCGGCAATGCACCATCAAATTGCTTCACCGGCGCACGGCGACCACCCTCAGCTGCCATCGGCGCAGTATAGCCCATTGGCTCACGCTGAGGAGAAATCGATGGAACAGATGGATAAGGCTGCGGCATTGGCGGCATCGCCATCGGCGCTGTCGGAGCCATTGGCGGAATAGCTGGCATTGGCGGCATTGGTGCTTGCGGCATCATCATAGGCGCAGTTGGCATCATCGGCGCTTGTTCACCATCTTCCTGGAAATGCACGCCACCAGTCGCCACAATGCTGTTATCACGTGGGCTACGACGGGTTTTCAAGTCACCTGGATCCGATGCAGAAGAACATGCCGTAACCAGCACTGCCCCTGATACACTTACTAATGCTAATGTCCTAACTAACCACTCTTTTTTCATATCTGCCTAAACTCAGTTATAATATGCCTATGCTCAAACTATCCGAGAAATACATTCTTTTCAAGTATAACAACATAAAGAGAACACAAAAAGAAGGGGATTGTATAGCATGGCTGATCTGATTATACTCATCCCCATGCCACAAGATTTCCGCTTTATGGCAACAGTATGGTGTAAGAACGACTATTAACCCTACATTATCAGGATATTATGCCCTTACTTACGGTTACCGATCTCTCGATTGCTTTTCGCTCCACCACCAGCCATAAACTACATGATGCAAATCTGATCGTTGACCGGATTTCATTCACTGTAGAACAGGGTGAAACACTCGCCATTGTGGGCGAAAGCGGGTCAGGGAAATCACTTACGGCTTTATCTATTATGCAGCTTCTACCCTATCCGCAAGCCTTTCATCCCAGCGGGAATATCCATTTCAACGGCCATCAATTAATGGGAGCCTCCGAAACCCGGATGCAACGGATTCGCGGGCGGGATATCAGCATGATTTTTCAAGAACCCATGACCTCGCTCAACCCACTCCACACCATTGGCAAACAAATCCGCGAAGTGCTGACCTTACATGATAAGCTCACGCCCGATCAAGCAGATGTCCGCACCATTGAATTGCTGAAACTGGTTGAACTCGAATCGCTCACCCACCGTTTAAATGCCTATCCGCATGAGCTTTCCGGCGGGCAGCGCCAGCGGGTGATGATTGCTATGGCACTGGCCACTAACCCCAAAATGCTGATAGCCGATGAGCCTACCACAGCCCTGGATGTAACCGTGCAAGCCAGCATTCTTAGACTGCTGAAAAAACTCCAAAAACAACTTGGCATGAGCATGATCCTCATTACACATGATCTAACCATCGTGCGCCGTATTGCTGATCGCGTCGCAGTGATGAGCCAAGGCCTATTGGTTGAGACTGGGACGGTTGCCGAAGTGTTTAACAACCCACGCCATCCTTATACCCAACATCTTCTAAGCTCTGAACCGAAAGGCACCCCCGTTACGCCACCTGAGACCTCCACACCTATTGCAAAAACAGAACATCTCAACGTCATTTTTGGTGGAAAGAAAGGCTTCTTGAAGGCACAGGAGCCAGAAGTGCGTGCGGTTGATGATCTCTCCATCACCCTCTGCCAAGGGCGCAC
Organism: uncultured Rickettsiales bacterium; assembly: GCA_964574415.1. GTDB lineage: Bacteria > Pseudomonadota > Alphaproteobacteria > Rickettsiales > CAZNNM01 > CAZNNM01. Next base: position 8,726 of record CAZNNM010000001.1, read on the forward strand.
ATTAGGGATTGTGGGCGAAAGTGGATCAGGCAAATCCACCTTTGCAATGGCATTACTGCGCCTTATTAAAAGCCAAGGCAGCATTACCTATAAAGACCAAGCAATCCAGGGCCTGCCTCCGAGCATCATGCGCCCTCTGCGCAAAAGCCTGCAAGTCGTCTTCCAGGATCCTTTTGCCAGCCTCAACCCGCGCATGTCTATTGCCCAAATTATTGAGGAAGGCCTAAAAGCCCATCATATTGGCACCACAGAGGCCGAACGCACAAAACGTATTGATGATACTCTTATAGAAGTGGGTATAGACCCCAGCTTCCGCAACCGCTACCCACATGAATTCAGCGGCGGGCAACGACAACGCATTGCCATAGCCCGTGCTTTAGCACTACGGCCTGATTTGATTGTGCTGGACGAACCAACCTCTGCGCTTGACCTCTCGGTGCAAAGCCAAATCTTAGAATTACTCAAGAAAATCCAGCAAAAACACAAACTCACCCTCATCTTTATCAGCCATGATCTACGCGTGGTTAAGAGCATTTGCCATGATATTATTGTGATGAAAGCTGGCAAAGTGGTGGAATCTGGCGATACAGACACCATCTTCTCTCACCCGAAAGAAGCCTATACTAAAGCCTTATTAGAGGCAGCTTTTGACACACGCTTAGTAGAAAGCGCATAAATATTTATTATAGACATTTATCCCCATATTTCCTATAAAGATACCATCTTATACAATAACGTATAAGATACCTGCGGCAACGCAGGTCACAGATCGGCCTGAGGCCAATCAGTCTTGCGAACGCAGGGTTTTGTAATTTTTATAGGAGAAATTCTTATGAAAGACAGAACTTTGGAAAGAGCAGCAAGGCTATTGACACTAGCCCTGCTGCTATTGGAAGTGCTGAATCAAGCTTTAGAGCTTGCTTCCCGCTTCTAATACCACCGGAGAGGAATAGGAATTCCCGTTCCTCTCTATCTGTGACTATACCCTATTTCCCCCCATCTGTAAAGCCGTTCCCTTTACAGATACAAACTTTAGAGAAAATGCTTAAAATACAATAATATTAGACCCCATCCCTTTGCGACCTTCCAAGTCGATATGGGCTTGTTGAATATCCGCTTCAGTAAAACGGTATTTCTTATTAATAACAGGCTTTAAGACACCTTTCTGAATCATCAGGAATACTTCATTCGCGCTTAACACCAGCTCTGCGCGGTGGCTTTTATAGACGAAAATCGACGGGCGGGTCATGTATAGCGAGTTGCGTGATAGCAATGACATGTCAAAATTCTCAATAGGCCCTGAGGACTGCCCATAACTTACAAATAGCCCTAATGGCATCAAGCACTCAAGCGATTGCTTATACGTATCTTTCCCAATACCATCATACACCACCACCACACCATCACCATGGGTAATCTTTTCGACTTCATCAACCAGATTTTGCTTAGCCAGACAGATGACATGATCCGCCCCGCAGGATTGCGCCACCTGAACTTTTGCTTCGGAGCCTACGGTTGCAATCACTTTTGCACCGATATGCTTCGCCCAGCGGCATAAAAACTGGCCAACGCCACCGGCGGCGGCATGGATAATAATCGTATGCTGATTGGTCACGGTGAATGTGCGGAATAATAAATAATGCGCCGTCATACCTTTCATCAGGCTGGCAGCAGCGACTTCATCATTGATATAATTAGGGATAGCCACCAGATATTTATGATGCACTACGCGCTTATCGCAATACGCACCATACGGTGTTGTAGCATAGCCTACACGGCTTCCCACCGTAAAGCCTTCTACTTTCTCACCAACAGCCTCCACAACACCTACAGCCTCCACACCAGGCACACCGTTAGCATCCATGCTATACAGGCCTGTACGTTGATAGACATCAATATAATTGATCCCAATCGCCGTATGACGCACCAGCACATCATTGGGCCCTAGCGGGCGTAGCGGCACTTCTTTCATCCGCAATACTTCAGGCCCACCAGGTTTGTTAACAACAATGGCTTTAGACATAGCAATTCCCCACGTGAAAATATCGATTGAAATTCATTGAGAACTTCTCCTTTCTAAAATAGCAAGATATGAGGGCAATAATCAAGTGACGAAGCAGGGAGTTTGGTATAGATTAGCTGCACCTAATCCACATCTTTCCCCAATAAGAGAAATTATCCTATGGATTACAGCAACTTCATTATCGCAGCTTACAGTATCACTACCCTAGCCTTGCTTGGCGTGGCAATACAGAGTATAAGCTATTTACGTAAAGAACGTAACCTTCAGAAGAAACGTGATGAAATATAAAACGCAACGTATGGTATTTATTGGCTTAGGCATGCTATGCCTGGCCATTGCTATTGCCTTGATGCTTAATGCGTTTAAGGACAATGTGGTGTTTTTCTATAGCCCTACAGAGTTGCAAGATCAACCCATCACAGACCGCGTTATCCGCATAGGCGGGCTTATTAAAACCGGCAGTATCCGTTCGCTGGAAGATAAAAAAACCACTGAATTTGTGATCACTGATTTACAGCAGGAAATCACAGTGCGCTATACGGGCATTCTGCCCAATCTCTTCCGCGAAGAACAAGGCATGGTGGCGCGCGGAATACGCGTGAGTGCGGATACGTTCATTGCGGATGAGCTTCTGGCTAAACATGATGAAAATTATATGCCACCTGAAGTCGCTAAAGCGCTGAAGAAATCGGGACAATGGAAGCCAGAATGAGTCTCTATATACCCGAATTTGGCTTCTTAGCACTGGTTGCAGCTCTATTTTCCGCCCTGACGGCAGCGATTTTCCCTTCGCTTTCCAAGCGTTTTAGCCTTATTTTATGTGGCTTGGTGAACTTTGCATTTGGGATATTGATCTATTGCTATATTGTCTCTGATTTCTCGGTTCTCAATGTCGCCACCAATTCGCATACCGCAAAACCCCTGATCTATAAAATCTCCGGCAGTTGGGGAAATCATGAAGGGTCGATGTTGTTATGGATGTGGATGCTTTCGCTGTTTACTGCGCTATTCGGCTGGAAAAGCAGTTTGGATTCTAGCCTCAAAATCCCTGCACTACGCATACAGAACATTATTTGCTTAGGCTTTCTAGCCTTTATTCTACTCACCTCGAACCCTTTTGAACGCATCTTCCCAGCACCTGAAAATGGCAGTGGACTTAATCCATTGCTGCAAGATATCGGCCTGGCATTGCATCCGCCGTTGCTTTATGCGGGCTATGTTGGATTTTCCCTTAGCTTCTCAGCCGCACTTGCCTTCTTACTCTCCCCCATCCCAGCCGAAATCTGGGCGCGGAAACTGAAGCCTTGGGTAATGATTAGCTGGAGTATCCTCACACTCGGCATCGCTATGGGCAGTTGGTGGGCGTATCGTGAGCTTGGCTGGGGCGGGTTTTGGTTCTGGGATCCGGTAGAAAATGCCTCTCTCATGCCATGGCTTGCTGGCACAGCACTGGCGCATTCTCTCCTCATGACAGAGAAACGCCGCGCACTTACACGTTGGACAGTGTTGCTCGCCATCATGGCCTTCTCCTTTAGCCTGCTTGGCACTTTCTTAGTACGCTCAGGCGTACTAACTTCCGTTCATGCGTTTGCGAATGACCCGGAGCGTGGATTATTTATTCTGCTCTTCCTCTTCCTCGTTATTGGTAGCTCACTCACCGTTTTTGCACTACGCGCACCGCAACTGGGCAAAGCGGTGAGCTTTGCGCCGCTCTCACGGGAGATGGCGCTGCTGGTGAATAACCTGCTTATTCTTACAGCTTGTGGCACGGTATTACTGGGTACGCTCTATCCTCTTATCTTAGAGCTGTTGACAGAAGAACGCGTCTCCGTTGGCCCTCCGTATTTTAACGCCACGTTTAACTGGCTGGCGATTCCGCTATTGTTCTTAGCCTTTATTGGCGTAAGCCTGAAATGGAAAAAAGATTCCTTACACCGTATTGCACAACACATGCTCTTTCCGGGTTTTTGCCTGGCATTTACACTGGTAATCTTCGGGCTTAAAACGCCTCTTTTGGTGACACTCGGTATCGCCTTTAGTGGATGGCTGGCCGTAGGGATGATCTATACCTTGCTCATACGCAGTCATTTCTTCCGCCGTTTTACGAAACTCCCCCTCAGCTTCCATGGCATGATCGTATCGCATTTGGGCTTGGCGCTGTTAACGCTTAGCATCGCGGTTGTCAGCCAGTGGCAACAAGAATCGGAAGAGGTGATGACCAAAGGCAGCACTCAGACACTGGCAGGCTATACGATCACATTGGAAAATGTTGATTTAGTGGCAGGGCCGAATTATATTTCGCGTATGGGATTTTTTACCGTTACCCATCCTGATCGCTCGCAGCTCCACCTCACACCTGAGAGCCGGTTTTATCCTATTGAGCAAAACACCACCACCGAATCCGCCATTGATAGCTCGCTCTGGCGTGATATCTATATCGCTATGGGAGAAACCGATGGCAAGGGGCATTATGCTGTGCGGATGTATTATAAGCCGCTCATCAATGGCATCTGGCTTGGCGCTTTCTTGATGGCGCTCGGCGGTATTATTGCAATTCTCGGAAAAAGGAAAACTCATCATGCGTAGCATTTATTTTATTCCTTTGGTTATCTTTATCGTTGTGGGCATATTGCTCGGCGGTGCGTTGTTCTGGCATAAGCAGGAAACGCCCTCTGCCCTGCTCAACAAACCTGTGCCTGAATTTTCGCTTCCCTCTCCGTTAGAAAATGAGCCTGGGCTTTCGACCGCTGATCTGAAGGGCAAATATTCATTGGTCAATCTGTTTGCTTCATGGTGCGTCTCCTGCAAAGTGGAGCATCCTTTGCTGATGGAGCTTTCAAAACAGAATATCGTACCGATTTATGGTATTAGCTGGCGCGATAAACCTGAGAACACACGCAAACTCCTGGAAGAGCACGGCAATCCGTTTACCGCTATTGGCAATGATTTTAAAGGCAATGTGGTATTGGATTTTGGCATTACAGGCGCGCCGGAAACCTTTGTGATTAACCCTGAAGGCAAGATCATCTACAAACATCTAGGCCCACTGACACCGGATGTGATTAAGGATGTTATTCTGCCGATGGTGAAGCAATAATATGCGCTATTTCTTCATTCTCTTATCACTCCTCGCGCTGCCTGCACATGCGATTTTGATTGAGGAAAAACTCCCCACACCGCAAGGAGAAGAGCGTGCGCAAGAGTTATTTAAAGAAATACGCTGCGTCGTCTGCGCAGGCGAATCCATCCATGATTCACGCGCAGATCTTGCGCGCGATTTGCGCCGCTTGGTGCGTGAGCGCATTACCGCAGGGGATGATGATAAAGCCGTGCTTGCCTATATCGAAGCCCGCTACGGCGAATCCATCCGTATGACCCCACCCTTTCATGGCAGCACCTATCTGCTCTGGCTAGGGCCTATAATTTTCCTGCTGATGGGTGGGATAGTGATTTGGCGGGTAACGCACAAAAGATAAGCGTGCTTATCTTACATATTGCCCGCTACATACGCTACTTGTCATCCCGGACTTGATCCGGAATCCATTGTCATGGTAGTGCGATCTATATTTTAGCGCTTAGCACCAGTCCTGGTGGATTCCGGATCAAGTGGTGGTGTTGCATGGATCGCCGTCATTGCGAGGCCACAACGTGGCCGTGGCAATCCATGTGTAGGATTCCTCTGTCCTTTATGTAGGATGCATGGCTCTTGCTAACGCGTCATACGCAGACTTGATCCAAGTATCCATCGTAAATAGCGAGCAAGAATAGATACGGACTCATGTTGAAATAATTTCTGTCATTCTTGGACTTGCTTGGCGTTGTTGCCTGGCTCTCTTTGTCATTCCGGGCTTGACCCGGAATCCACCAAGACGGGCGCTTTCACCTAGATTCTTCTACATTACGCCCCCATAACAGTGGATCCCGGATCAAGTCCGGGATGACAAGTATCAATAGGTTAGGCAGCCCTGCAACAACGCCGACTTGATCCAAGGATGACAGGGAATAATTCGTCATCGCTAGCGCCTCTCGCAATAACATAATACGTAGGGCAAAACCTAATGCGTCGTATTCAGCCCCGACATGCATTCCAATACCGTAATATCATAGACCGGATGCTCCAGCGCAGAGATGGATGGGCTTGACGAGAACATCCAGCCGTGGAAAATAAGCTTCTTCAACTCACCTGGCTTATGCTCCCAAATCTCCAGCAGTGCTTTATTCTCCGGCATTTGCTCAGGCGGAGATTTCCAGCACGAGCGTAGGATAATTTCAAGAGGGCCAAAAAAGACGCTGCTATCAATCGGCGCTTCAATCGAGGAAGCACGCGCGGTTACTTTATCGATACCTTGCAATAATGCCTTATTGCTAAAACTACTGGCCGTATCGGCAGCAGGCACTTGCAGTTGCTGAGTAGCATCATCGCCAGCAGGCTGCGCTGGCTCATCGCCACGGGAAATAATTTCTTGCTCAAGCAATTCATCCAGCGATAAAGACGGCTCTGTGCTTGGTACAGGAACAGCTTGCGGCGCAACCTCTGCAACTGGAGGAGCCGGCTGCACGCGGTATTCCGGCAGTTGCTGCATATCCGCCTCTTCTGCATACGAGGCAGAACTCATCATCATAGATGCAGCCATCACTATGGCCATAATAACAGAATTGTAACGCAACAGCTTTCTCATCATTCGTAGGGTTGATTGCATCATGAGTATAGCTAAGCTCTCAGCTTACGTCATCTTTTTTGATGGGGCAAAGGTAACTTCTGTGCTATCAATCATAGCCTTAAATATCTGCCGCACCTGCTCTGCATCGCATCCCATTAACACCGCATCCTCCAGGGCATCGCGATAGAGGTTTGCGATTTCGGCAAAGTTATCATCAAGTATTTTGATTTTTTCTTCACAGGAAATAGGCTCTCCCGCAGGAGAGCGCCAGGTTGCTTTACGCATATTACAATCCAGGAACTAAATCCTTCTTATCATGTTCTTCCGAAGAAGCAGGAGCTTCCGGCATTGCTGGTTCTTCTTCTCTGGTTGCCGCCTTACCATCACCACTTGCGCTGCTGAACAAGAACTTACCTAATAAGGCTTCAAAATTCACTGCCGATTGGGTGTAGCGGATTTCGCCACCCTCTTTTAACATCTCATCCGCACCACCCGGAGAGAGCGATACATATTTTCCACCCAGCAAGCTTTCGCTTACAATTTCAGCCGATGTATCTTCAGGGATTTTCACATCGTTACGGATGGTGAAGGTCAGCGCTGCTTGATAGGTTTCTGGATCTAATTCCTGTGCAGTGACACTACCTACCTTAATACCGCCAATACGCACATCACTGCCCGCCGCAAGACCGCTCACTTGGTCAAACTTTGCTTTTAAACGATAGCCTTCTTTTTGGGTTGCTACACCGCTGCTGGTATAAGCAAAAACAATAAATACGATCGCGACCAGCAAAACCACTGCACCGATCAAAGTCTCAAGAACATGACGCCCCATGTGCTACTCCTTAGTAGAAAAAATATATCAATTTGTGACGATTGTGGCGTTATTTGCACGAAAAGGGAATCATTTTTTTCCCTAACACTGCATACGGTATAAAATCATCGCCAACTATGGTTTCCACGCATCATAATCACCTGTCGCACGCGGGCGCTTTCCGCCATTGAGCGGATGACCTTTGGGACGGTAGGCATTACGCGTACCTGTGAAATTCGGGCGATGGGATTGCTGCCATGGATAGGTTTTTGCTACCAGGCTTTCAGGCGATGCTTCCACCATATAATGCAGCCAGCCATGCCATGCGGCAGGCACTACAGAAGGATCTTCTGCTTTGGCATACATCACCCAGCGACGGTTTAGACCATTCGCTTGCGGGCGGCGGCTTTCGTAATAGCGATTACCAAAAACATCTTTGCCGACATAACGGCCAGAGATAAGTGTACAGAGACGTGTTGCAAGAGTCATATCTTCTAAATCTTATTTTTTACTGATACTCCGCGTTAGCATAACGTGGGAATCCTCAGTGTGTTTTACACATGTTATGCACCCTTGATAAGCATAACAACAGTCTATTCTACGCTCTGTGTGATTTTGCTCTACGCACGAGGGCGGTTAAGCGTAAACGACAACAGGCTTATGCTCGCCATTTTCGTCTGAAGCCTCTGCGTCTGCATTTTCATTCGCAGTTTGCTCTTCGCGTATTTTGCGACGATAGGCGGCGCGCGCTGCTCTTTCTTTATCGGCATCCAGAGCAGAGGTTTCCCTCACAGGGCCACTATTATTAGCAACATGTGAAAGCACTACATTAAAGGCGGGTGAAGTAATACGCATAACTTTCTCCTTCCTGTTTACGACTGTACGTATACACCCTTTTGTAGCATACGGCAACCGCAAAATAAGTAGGCTCTAAGTGCCTTAAACATAAAGAATCTATAAAGGCAGAACGTTATCACATAAGCAGTTTTTTACGTGATAACGCTCTGCGCTAACATCAGTTAGAACGTCAGCAATTTTGCCTTAGTTACGCTTGGCAATGCACTTACTTTGCCGATTAAATCATCATTCACCGGCTCATCGATTTCGACCAAAGCAATCGCACTGGTTTTTTGATCATTACGGCCCAAATGGAAGTTCGCAATATTCACACCTGCATCGCCGAGAATCTTACCAAGGTTACCGATCAAACCAGGCTTATCTTCGTTGCTGACATAGAGCATACGATTGCCCAGTGTCGCTTCAAGTTTAATGCCGCTCACTTCCACGATACGTGGCTTTGTGCCGCCGAATAAAGTGCCAGCAACATCGCGTGTTTGCTTATCGGTTGTAACGGTCAAACGAATCAATGTTTGGTAATCACTCTTGCGATCATGCTTCACTTCGCTCACTTCGATATTGCGCTCTTTAGCAACCACAGGCGCGTTCACCATGTTCACGTTAGACACGAGTGGTGACAGCAAGCCTTGCAGTAATACCGCTGTGATAGGCTTTGTATTGAGTTTCGATACAGCACCTTCATATTCGATTTTTACAGACTTCAAACCATTCTCAGTCAGCTGACCTGCGAACCCGCCAAGTTTTTCAGCCAGTTCCAGATATGGATTGAGTTTTGCTGCATCTTCCGCTGATACAGAAGGAATGTTCACTGCATTGGTCACACTACCATTGAGCAGGAAGTCAGACATTTGTTCTGCTACTTGAATCGCCACATTTTCTTGCGCTTCCGAAGTAGACGCACCCAAATGCGGCGTACAAATCACTTGCTCAACACCGAAGAGGATATTGCTCTTTGCCGGCTCTTCTTCAAATACGTCAAGCGCAGCACCTGCTACTTGGCCAGCTTCAATTGCAGCTTTGAGTGCAGCTTCATCAATCAAACCACCGCGTGCGCAGTTGATGATCTGCACGCCTTTTTTGGTTTTTGCCAGATTCTCTTTGCCGAGAATATTGCGTGTGCTGTCATTGAGTGGTGTGTGCAGCGTAATGAAATCTGCGCGTTTCAGCAATTCTTCCAGTTCCACTTTTTCTGCATTAATATCGCGCGCGCGCTCTACAGATAGGAACGGGTCAAACGCTACGACTTTCATTTTCAAGCCTTGCGCACGGTCAGCCACGATGGAACCGATGTTACCACAACCGATCAAACCGAGGGTTTTGCCTGCAAGTTCTGTACCCATGAAACGGTTCTTTTCCCATTTACCTGCATGGGTCGAAGCATTTGCTTGAGGAATTTGGCGTGCCAGAGAGAACATCATCGCAATCGCATGCTCTGCCGTGGTGACCGAGTTACCAAATGGGGTGTTCATTACAACCACACCATTATTGGTCGCCGCTTTAATATCCACGTTATCCACGCCGATACCTGCACGGCCAACTACTTTTAGCTTTTTCGCCGCTGCTAATACTTTAGGTGTAACAGTAGTCGCCGAACGAATCGCCAGACCTTCATATTCACCAATAATCGCGCAGAGTTCATCTTCTGACAGACCGGTTTTAATGTCTACTTCCACACCGGATTTTTTGAATACTTCTGTCGCTTGTGGACTCATTTTATCGGATATTAAAACCTTTGGCATCATGCCCTCTCTTTCTCTTTTTATCTTACTACCGTCATCGCGAGCCGGAGGCGTGGCGATCCAGGGCCTACTTAAAGAATCTATCGTTCCGCCCCTGGATTGCCGCGTCGCTACGCTCCTCGCAATGACGACCGAATAACCTTAAGCAGCCTTTGCTTTTTGTTTCGCTTCTGCAAATGCCCAATCTAGCCATGGCAGCAATGCTTTAATGTCAGATGTCTCAACCGTTGAGCCACCCCAAATACGAATACCTGCCGGCGCATCACGGTAAGCACCGATATCCAGCGCCACACCTTCTGCATCGAGCGCAGATACGATTTTCTTCACGCTTGCTTGTTGCTCATCATCCGACAGCGCCGTAAACCAGCTATCGCTGATTTTTAAGCAGATAGATGTGTTAGAAATAGTTGCAGCATCTTCTGCCAGGAAATCCGCCCAGTCAGACTTGCTCACCCACTCACGGATCGCCGCTAAGTTTGCTTCGGAACGTTTAATAAGCGCAGGCAGACCGCCAATTTTCTCAGCCCATACCAGGCCATCAATTGCATCTTCCACGCAGAGCATCGAAGGTGTGTTAATGGTTTCACCCACGAAAATTCCATCAATCAATTTGCCACCTTTAGACATGCGGAAAATCTTTGGAATTGGCCAGGATGGAGTATAGGTTTGCAGACGCTCAACAGCACGTGGAGATAGGATAATCATCCCATGCGCACCTTCACCACCCATCACTTTTTGCCATGAATAGGTGACTACATCGAGTTTTTTCCATGGTAAATCCATCGCAAACACTGCCGATGTCGCATCACAAATGGTCAGGCCTTTACGATCATCTTTAATCCAGTCTGCATTTGGCACTTTTACGCCAGAGGTAGTACCGTTCCAAGTGAACACCACATCACGGTCAGTATCAACTTGCGAGAGATCCGGCAATTGGCCGTATTCTGCTTTGAATACGCGCAGATCAGTCAATTTCAATTCATTTTTCGCATCACTCGCCCAACCAGAACCAAAGCTTTCCCAGCCTAGGATATCCGCACCGCGCGCACCGAGCATTGACCACATGGTCATCTCCACCGCACCAGTATCCGATGCAGGTACGATACCAATTTTATATTCCGCAGGCACACCCAGGATTTGGCGTGTGCGATCAATCACTTCCTGTAATTTCGCCTTACCGAGTTTAGAACGGTGAGAGCGGCCAAGCGCCGCATCTTTTAAGCTATCCAATGACCAGCCAGGGCGTTTCGCGCAAGGGCCTGAAGAAAAACAAGGATTTTGAGGTTTTTGAGAAGGTTTCATAGATTATCCTACATCAGATGGTAAAACTTGCCTTTATTTAGTCCTTATTCTAGGAAATTGCAAGCATTTCCTCGACCGTTTGGCAAAGCAAGGCTATATCGCTTTCTGAGGACATGCGATGATCGGCATTCTTGACTAAAGTGACCTCAACATTATCACTCACTAACCGCTCCGCTAGCTCCACCGATAACCCATAAGGTACATCATCATCCTTCATGCCATGCAAGAGACGCACAGGGCATTGTATCTCTATTTTTTCCTGTAATAACAAATACTCCCGCCCATCACGGATCAGTTCCATACTGATAGGATATGGGCGGTCGCTGTATTCCGATGCCAGATCATATAACCCATCCCGCTCCAAGGTTTGGCGCATGGTAGGAGTCATAGCATCCCAAATTAGCCTCTCCGTAAAATCAGGCGCAGAGGCAATCCCCACCAGCCCTGCCACACGCTCAGGGCGTGCAAGTGCTACCAGTAGCATCAGCCACCCGCCCATGCTTGACCCTACAACCACCTGTTTTTCTGATGTTAAACCATCCAACACCTCCACCGCATCATCCCGCCAGCGGCCAATGGTGCCTTCTTCAAACGTACCGGAGGATTGGCCATGGCCGAAATAGTCAAAGCGGGTAAAATTATACTGCTTTCCCTCACAAAACTGGTGCAACGCCGTTGCTTTCGTGCCTGTCATATCCGACATAAACCCACCCAGAAAGAGGACAGACGGCCGCCCTTCACCTGCATTATACTGTTGATATGCCAACGAATGACCATCAGCACGGGGGAATGTAGTGGGCATGATGTATCTCCTTGTATTATTTCGTCATTCCAGCGTAATTTTATAAAGCATTCGCTAAGCTCATCCGCCTATAACTGGATACCAGCCTGCGCTGGTATGATAATTGAGCGCAATACACCCTATAGGTTTTTCACAAAGAGGACAATGCAGTCTTGCTATTTTGTACAAAATACACGATAGTGTCTGGACAGTTTTTACAGCCACAAGGAGAGCAATCGATGACACAGAGTGAACACGATACCGGCACGCTTCTCTCTTTCCCAAATGTCTTCAAAAACAAGGAGTTTTACAGACCTATGGAATCAAACACCCTGCAATCCCGCCGTCCTGTTATTTTGCAAGTCCTACCGGAATTACGCTCCGGCGGAGTGGAACGCGGTACGATTGAAGTTGCGGATGCCATTGCAAAAGCAGGGATGATTCCAATCGTGGCCTCGGCTGGCGGCACGATGGTGCAACAACTCTATAATACTGGCGCACGCCATATCGTGCTGCCACTTAACCGTAAAAATCCGGTGACGATTTATAAGAATATCCACCGTTTGGTTGAAATTATCAAAGAACATAATGTAGACCTCGTCCATGCCCGTTCACGTGGCCCGGCGTGGAGCGCCTATTTCGCAGCAAAAGAAACCGGCGTGCCTTTTGTGACGACATTCCACGGCACGTATAATATCGGTGGCAGCTTAAAACGCTTCTATAACTCCATCATGACACGCGGCGAGCGCGTGATTGCGATTTCGGAATTTGTGCGCAATCATATTATAAAGAACTATCATTGCGATGAAGAACGCCTACGCCTTATCCATCGCGGCGCCGATCTCAACCAGTTCAGCATGGAATTCATCCCGCCACAACGCATCACCCAAATGGCCGCACGCTTAGGTGCGCCAAGCAATGTACCGATTATTATGCTGCCAGGCCGCATTACCCGTTGGAAAGGGCAAGATGTCTTGCTTTCCGCACTCAAGCAATTACGGGATACACACCCTGAGCAAGCATTCTATTGCTTACTGGTAGGCGATAATAATAAGCATAATGACTACCTCAAAACCCTGGAAAAAATGATCAAATCCTATGGTTTAGAGCAACATGTGAAATTGACAGGCAATGTGTCGGATATGGCAGCAGCCTATGCTGTGGCCGATATTGTTGTCTCTAACTCACTGGAACCTGAGGCATTTGGCCGTGTATCTGTCGAAGCACAAGCTATGGGTAATTTAGTGATTGCAACCGCCCATGGCGGCTCACAAGAAACGATTATTCCTGGCAAAACAGGATGGTTAGTAGAGCCTGGCAATGTCACCGCTCTGGCTGAAACCTTACGCGAATGCTTGCAGCTTCCTGAAGCTCAGAAAAACACCATCCGTCATGCCGCCATCGCCCATGCGCAGGAGCATTTCTCTACCGAGACTATGTGCCGCAAAACCTTGGCCGTGTATCACGAAGTGTTAGAAGCGCATCAACGCGCCGAGCAGCAGGATGCTTTAGAGGATGAAAGGCTGCAAGAGGCAGCGTAATTTTTCCTACATAACAGCCGCATAAAACCTTACATACAATTTAACACTAAAAAGTTGTAATTCCACTTGCAAGTGTTTATATATTTACCATCATCTATATAACAGAGGAGATATATCATGACACTACCTAACCGGAATAGATTACGACCTAATGGGCAAAATGTTCACAACGCCGATAACCCACCTATACAAGAAGATAATCAACCTGTGCATAATGGCCAGCAACAGTTAGATAATGCTCCACAGATTAATCCAGTCAAAACCACTATTACTCCCTGAGAAGCAAAAGCCCTAAAGGAAAAAGCGAAAGCACAAAACCCTGATAATGAGCCAGGACGGTAAACCGCCTTATTTCCTTTTCTGCCATCTCCGAGCCTGCGAGATGGCAGAATCTCTCTTCTACCTTAGCTTACACAGCATAATGTATCCTGCTTTATTGCGGCATACCATATATCCGATTTCTACTGTTCAATTCTGAAACGCCTCACCCCCAAACTTATCCCCAAAGTTGATCTTATCCACAGCTTTGTAGCTAATGGTTTATTTATTGAAAAATAATGTTAATGATGAAAACAATTTAATTGATAATCACATTTTTATTAGCTATTGCTCCCGCCATCATAACTAAAAACAGATGGGGGGACATGCATGTCGGCGGCCTATTATTACGATAATGATCGAATGGATGTAGATATTCAGGCGAATAAGCCATTTAATGTGCTTGATGCGCTTATCAATCCACAGCCAGAGATTACCCCAGCATTACAAGATTATGATGCAATGGATATAGAAAGCTGGGCTGCAAGAGTGGCGCCACATTCCCCACAAAAAATACAGGATGCGATGGATGTTGAAGAAGGCGGTTTTGCTATTTTACACAATCTTCTCCAAACGCCCCCACGCTCGTCAATCACACAAGCAACACCGGACACACCGGCAAAACAAAAAATCATTGAACGCACCTCCGCACGGAAAACACTGTTTAGTGATTTTACATCTCAACCATCAGGAGGGGCATGGCGCGATTCTTATGCTTCTTCTACTTTTTCAACATTCGCACGCTAATATAAGAGGGTATCATTATGACAATAAACGCACGTAGACAGTGGAAAATACGGGTTCACGCACCAGCACAATATCAACCAAATGTACAAAACCCCGTTGTACAACCCGCCGCACTCTATGGTGACCAGCCGGAAGATGGCGGCATTCATCCTGTAGATGAGAACGGCCGGCCACAACCCCGTGGGCATGTTGCACGTATTAATGCAGAACATGATAACAATGATCCTGTTGTGCAACGCTTGTTTTAATACATCATTGCCTCGTTATTCCGCCATCTGTCTTTGTGATAGATGGCGGAATCTATTTCTAGCCCTACTTACACAGCATACAGTACCATCTATTATTTCAAGCTACTATATATCCGATTCCACCTGTCTGATTCTGAAACGCCCCCAGCACTAAATTATCCCCAAAGTTGATCTTATCCACAGCTTTGTAGCCAATAGTTTATTTATTGAAAAATAATATTAACAATGAATGGAAATATATTGTCATTGGTAATAATTCATGTTTATTACGACATTATTATTAACGTTCTAAATGAGAGAAAATTATGCCACGCTTGAAATCAACGGCGAACAACAACACCCCTACTCCTACAACACACCGTTTTAGCGGCAGACCTATTACATGGGCACCTAAAAAAGGCGAACCACGCCTCTCTCTCGCAGAGCAACTTGAAATTTATCTAAAAGATAATCCAAATGCATTGGAGTTGGATGCACAAGAGCGTAATCTTCGACAAAAGCGCAACCAACCAGATTCAGACGTGTTTACTCCAGAGGCAAAACGCTCTAAAAGCTCTTGCAAACCATTAGATTTGAAAAAAACAGACAAGGAAGACCCAGATCAGGATCAAAACCCTAACACATGGTCAACCTTTGTGAGCCACAAAACAACAGCCGTTGTAAGCCGTTAATCCACCCATTCCGCCATTGCTTGCAGCGCTAGCACATAGCCTGTAGCTCCAAACCCGCACATAACCCCTTTAGCGAGTGAGGAGATATACGAGTGATGGCGGAATTCTTCCCGTTTATAGATATTGGAGAGATGCACTTCAATAATCGGAATCGAAAGATTCGCCAAAGCATCACGGATGGCAACGGATGTATGGGTATAGGCTGCCGCATTAATAATAACGCCCGCATAACCCGATCTAATCTCCTGAATCCAGGTGACTAATTGCCCTTCATCATTGCTTTGACGGAAGTCCACATCCAGATCCAGGTTATTGCCCATCTCCTCGCAACGCGCCTCAATATCGGCCAAGGTCTCATAACCGTAAATCTCCGGCTCCCGTGTGCCGAGCATATTTAAGTTCGGGCCGTTCAAAATACAAATTTTATGGCGCATGAGCTATCTTTCCACGTTGCGTTATTGATTCCTTATCATTATAAGTAAGACAATAGTAATATAAAGCAGTTTTTACAGGCATCTTATGCAGCTTACCATTAACGGCGAACACCAGCATTATGATAAGGCACTCTCTGTCAGCCAATTGCTCTCAGAATTAGGATTAGATATCCGTAAAGTGGCCTTCGAGCGCAATGAAGAGATAGTCTCTCGCTCGGCTTATGAAAAAACATTGTTATGCGATGGTGATCGCATTGAGATAGTAGCATTTATTGGCGGAGGTTAAGCCATGACACAGGATTTCTTCACCGTAGCAGGACAAAACTTTACATCCCGCTTGCTCGTCGGCACAGGTAAATATAAAGACCTCGAGCAAACCAAATTAGCAATCGAAGCAAGCGGTGCAGAAATCGTCACCGTGGCGGTGCGCCGTGTGAACATTGCTGCTTCTAATGAGCCCATGCTGCAAGATTATATCGATCCAAAGAAATATACCTATCTGCCAAACACAGCAGGTTGCTACACCGCTGAAGAAGCCGTGCGCACCTTGCGTTTAGCACGCGAAGCAGGTGGGTGGAAACTGGTGAAGCTGGAAGTGATCGGCGATAAGCAAACACTGTATCCTGATATGGTAGAAACCCTTAAAGCTGCCGAGATTTTGGTGAAAGAAGGTTTCGATGTGATGGCTTATACCACGGATGATCCCATCTTCGCCCGCAAGTTAGAAGATTTAGGCTGCTGCGCGATTATGCCACTGGCAGCCCCTATCGGCTCCGGCCTCGGCATCCAAAACCCACTCAATGTACAGATCATCGTTGAAAACGCTAAAGTTCCTGTGCTTGTGGATGCAGGTGTTGGTACAGCTTCTGATGCGGCTATTGCTATGGAACTCGGTTGTGATGGCGTACTCATGAACACCGCTATTGCCGAAGCGCAAGACCCTATCCGCATGGCGCGCGCGATGAAGCTGGCGATTGAAGCCGGCCGCGAAGCCTTCCTGGCGGGGCGTATGCCTAAACGCCAATATGCCAGCGCCTCTTCGCCACAAACCGGTCTTGTCACGGTAGCGAAGTAAGGAGGCCGCGATGAAGCGCGTTCTCCTTTTAAGCGATAACAAACCTGGGCATTATAACCAGTCACTTGGTATTATCGCACTGCTCAAAGACACCTATCCCGAAGGCATTGAGGTAGAAACGGTTGAGGCACGCCTACGCTTCAAACCTTTGCGCAAATACCTCAAATCGCGCCTAAACCGCAAACACTTCCCATCTTTAGGATTGCTGCGCTGGTTTTATAACATTACTCTGCCCGATACCAAACCTGATATCATCCTCGCCACGGGCGGTGATCTTTCGTTTTTGACGGCCTGGCTTGGTCATGCATATGAATGCAAGACCATTTTCTCTGGATCGCTACGAGGCTTACAGGCCGATTTATTCTCTATCGTTTTCACCATGACGGATTTCTTTATTCCGAATCAAATCATAATGGAGATTTCCCCCAGTATTGCCACAAGTGCCAAGGATAGCGAACAACGCCGCCTCACCTTCCTCACCCATCGCCGTTTGCCTGAAGATCAAGAATATTGGGCGTTATTGCTTGGCGGGAACGGGGTGGGCTATAATTATCAACAGGATGATTATGACGACCTCTCCCAGGCACTAACACAGCTTGCAGCCACGTATAACATACGCTGGCTCATCACCACCTCCCGCCGCACAGATGCTGCGCTGGAGCGCACTATAGAGGCATTACCGCCAGAAATTGCAGCCTATCGCGTTATCTATAGCAAAAACCCTGAGAAAATTATGGCCAGTTTCCTAGCAACTGCCAGCACAATTTTTGTGACTGAAGAAAGCAGTTCGATGATTGCCGAAGCCGTTGCTGCACGCAAACCCGTCTATAGCCTTTCGCCGCGCAGGCTCTACTCGCAAGAAAAATACCAAGCACTCCTACAACAATTCCTAGACAACCGCCGCATCTGCCGCCTGCCGATTGCAACCATGGACGCACTGCCCAGGGATTATGCGTTTAATTATATTCCGGAGGATTATAGGGCACAGTTGGTGGAGAAGCTGCGGGGGATGTTGCAGACTTCCTAGACAATGTAAAATTGTCATTCTTGAGCAAGACCTGCGTTGTTGCACGGCACGCTAAAATAGTGATAATTGTCATCCCGGGCTTGACCCGGGATCCACTGTTAAGGGCAGAGTTATCCATAAGAATTTAGCTCGTAGCGCCAGTCAGAGTGGATTCCGGGTCAAGCCCGGAATGACAAGAACGGGAGCTATGCAGCAACACCGGTCAAGTTGGTGAATGACAAAAAAACCTACCGCAAACTCAGCGATTTCACCACATTGAGCAAGCGCTCTTTCGCTTTGCTCTTATCACCTTCCACCACTTGCTGCACAAGCGCAGAGCCAACGACTACACCATCTGCCATATTGGCAATTGCCTTTGCTTGCTCTGGCGTGCGTACGCCAAAACCGACCACAATCGGCAGGCTCGTATGTTTTCTAAAACGCACCAGCGCATCAGCAATCGAGGCTTGTGAGGCGGATTTAGTGCCGGTAATCCCAGCCACAGATACATAATACAAGAATCCAGACGCCTTCTGCAAAATCACCTGCAAACGGCTTTCATCGGTTGTCGGTGTTACTAGCTTAATCAGTGCGATTTGTTGGGCCGATGCATGTTCATAGAGTGTCGTATCTTCTTCTGGTGGTAGATCCACAATGATCAGACCATCCACACCCGCTTGCGCGGCATCTTTAGTGAAAGCCTCTAGGCCGTAATGATAGAGCGGATTAGCATAGCCCATCAGAATAACAGGCGTCTCGTGATTTTCTTTGCGGAATGTCGCGACAATATCCAAAATACCTTTAAGCTTTGCACCAGCCTCTAAGGCACGGATACCCGCTGCTTCCACCGCTGGGCCATCAGCCATCGGATCAGAAAATGGCATACCCAATTCAATAATATCCGCCCCCGCCTCCGGCAAGCCTTTCAGGATCGCAAGCGAGGTTTCGTAATCTGGATCATAGGCCATAGTAAATGTCACCAGCCCTGCCCGTTTTTCGGCTTTTAACTGCTCAAAACGTTTGGTGATACGTGGATTGGCTACATTGCTCATAATGTCACCCCTAATGCCGCCGCAACGGAGAAAATATCTTTATCCCCACGGCCACAAATATTGACCACCAATAGATGATCCTGCGGCAATGTCGGCGCTAGTTTAAATACATGCGCCAGTGCATGGCTAGGCTCTAATGCAGGAATGATACCTTCCAGCAACGCACAACGTTGGAATGCCGCCAGTGCCTCATCATCAGTGGCTGACACATATTCCACCCGCTTTGCATCATGCAACCATGAATGCTCTGGGCCGATGCCAGGATAATCCAACCCGGCCGATACCGAATGCGCCTCTTTCACCTGGCCGTCATCATCTTGCAGATAATAGGACATATTCCCATGCAAAATTCCTGGTGTACCTTTGGTGATGGATGCAGCGTGTTCTTCAGTCTCCACACCCTTACCTGCCGCCTCAACGGCCACCATTTTCACGTCTTTATCATCCAGGAAATCATAGAACAACCCAAGCGCATTGGAGCCACCGCCGATACATGCCACCAGCGTATCCGGCAGACGGCCTTCGGCTTGTTTCATTTGCTCTTTCACTTCACGGCCAATAATCGATTGGAAATCACGCACCATCATGGGGAATGGATGCGGGCCGGCGGCTGTGCCGATGAGATAATAGGTATCTTCTACATTGGCTACCCAATCGCGCATCGCATCGTTCATCGCATCTTTCAGCGTACCCGAACCACCGCGCACAGGCACGACTTCTGCCCCCAGCATTTTCATGCGGAACAGATTCGGCTTCTGGCGTTCCATATCCTTAGCGCCCATGTAGATAACGCATTTCATATTAAACAGCGCACATACGGTTGCCGTTGCCACACCATGCTGACCCGCACCCGTCTCAGCAATAATCCGCTTTTTGCCCATATGGCGAGCCAGCAATATCTGGCCAATACAATGGTTGATCTTATGCGCACCCGTATGATTCAGCTCATCGCGCTTAAAATACACCTTCGCCCCGCCGCATTCTTTGGTCAAACGTGATGCAAAATAGAGCGGGCTTGGGCGGCCTACATAATGGGTTTGGTAATACTGCAATTCGCGCAGGAAATCGGCGGTATCTTTGATTTCATTATAGGCTTTTTCTACTTCCAAAATAAGCGGCATCAATGTCTCAGACACATAACGCCCGCCATATATCCCGAAATGCCCCTCATTATCTGGAAGATTATACTGCACCATTTTCACCTATATTTTTTACCGCTAAGAGGAATTGTTCTATTAAGAGTGGATCTTTTTTACCAGGAAGTTTTTCAATGCTGGAGGAGACATCCACGATCGACGCATGGGTAATTGCTACCGCTTCTGCCACATTATCCGCCGTCAAGCCGCCTGATAACATCCACGGCACCGTAAATTGCCGCGCCGCGAGCAAGGCCCAGTCAAAGGCTAAACCATTACCGCCTGGCAATGCACCCGCCATCGTCACCGGTGCTTTTGCATCAAATAACAGCATATCCGCCACGGCTTGATACTCTAAACCACGTGCAATATCATCACCATTACGCACCGCAATTGCCTTCATCACGGGCACACCAAAACGACGGCGGATATCCTGCACACGGCTTGCCGTTTCTTTACCATGTAATTGCAGAATATTCGGACGGAATACGCTCAATAATGCATCCAGCGCATCATCATCCATATCTACCACCACAGCCGCTGTTTGTACCTTATCAACCACGGGCGCTGCCAGTGTTGCCGCTTGTTGCGGGGTGACATAACGAGGTGATGGTGGATAAAAGACAAACCCAATATACGCCGCCCCATGCTTGACAGCAGAAGCGACAGCGAGTTTATCGGTTAATCCACAAATCTTAGCGCGCACGGGTTCCATTACGAATGTTGCTCCGTAATGGCCGGTAATGCGGCATCTGGCTCTGCCACTTTGCGCTCTAGCAGTGCTGCGCGTTGGCGTTCTTTTTTGAGCTTATGTTTCCAGGAAATTGTACGCAATCCCGCCACAAACCCACCTACCAATAAGCTAATGAATAGCAAAACAAATAGCACCACGAATAATGGCGTCTCAATTTGTATTGGCAAAGGGAAGAGCGTGATGGTCACATGCTCGCGGTTGGATAATGCAAAGGCAATCAACCATGCACCCAGTAAAAACAATAGCAATGATTTGATGAACCGGAACAGTTTCATACTAGAATCCTTTCAGAATATTCTTCAACTGATCGATTTGCTGTTCTTTTTTGCTCGGCTGTGGTTGCGGCTGTTCGCCAGGCGCTGCCGGTGTTTTCAGCGCACGAGTTTCGCCTTTTAAACTATCGCGAATGCCACGCACACTATCCTCAATCGATTTGAGTTTTTCTTTAGCCTGTGATGGATCTTGCAGAATATCCTTCACCACACCACCTGCATCTGGACGATAACTCAACTTCTCAAACGGCCCTTGGATCACCACTGGCACTTGCAAGCCTTGTGCAGCCTCACGGCCTTGGCCTTTGAGTGTGCCAACAACTTCTGGCACCACTTTATAATTAATATAACGCTTCGGTAAATCCACCGTACCTGCACCTGTCACATTCAGAAGCGGCGCTTCCATTTTCAGATCATTATTGCTGATAATACCTTGCGCCATTGTGAAGCTTGCAGAGGCTGCCGAGAATTTGGTCTCTTCACCGCTATTCTCTGCCATGTTTTTACCAAGCATAGTGCCGACATTTTGCACGATATTGGCCAAATTAAAGCCACGAACCGCACCGTCTTTCAGCAATATATTACCCTTACCATTCAAGCTGCTAACAATCTGCTTCTGGCTTTGTCCGGCACCGGTAAATTGCACCGTACCATCTAACTGGCCTGTTACACGCTTAGATTTATGCGCTTGTTGCAGATAATCACCTACTTGTACATTGGCAATATTCAACGCCCCGCCTAAGGTAAGCACAGGATTGGCCGCAGATGCCGTCACATCCCCTTTAATCACCCCTTCATAGGCTTGCAATTCTGCTAATGACAACTTCAACTGCCCTTGGTTCAGCACGGCCGTTAAAGCAGCTTTACCAAACTCTACATCATTGAGCAAAATCTTATCCGCCTTCAGTGCGATATCCGCATTCACTAAGCGCAAACCACTGGCATCAATCTTCTCATCACTCCAACCTTGTGATGCGCCTTCACCTCCTGTAGCAGCAGGTTTAGCATCGTCTTTGGATTGCAACGGACGTAAATCCACCGTGCCTGCATCCAGATTCGCTTTGATGAACGGCACATTACCCGCCAAATTCACCGCCACATCGCCTTTAATGCCCATGCCTGCAAAGGTGAGATCGGCGGCGGAGGCCTTGATGTTTTTATCATCCACACCGATAGCACCTTTAAACGCCAACGGCGCCGCTGGCTTATCTGCCTCACGCTTCGCGCCGGTTAACCAGGCTTGCAGCGCATGAATATCTGCGCTCTCCGTTGCTAAGTCACCCTTAGCCGCAATCGCACCAGATTCCGCCTGGCGGAGGGAGCCTTTATAGTTCAGCTTCAACCATTCATTATCTACCGCCACATCAACAGTTGCATCTTTATGCGCCAAGAAAGCATCAAGATTATCAAGCGTTGTTTTAATGCTCACACGTTGACCATTCCACATAGCATCAGCCGTCAATTTTGCTGGGCTACTGAGGGAGGTCATATCAAGGGTTGTATCTAATTGCTCTATAGTAATATTAGTACCCTTTGTCTCATCGCTGTAGCGCAATGTACCGTTTTTAATATTCACATAACGCGGCAAAATCGGCGCGGCAGAGGAAGAGGCAGCCGTTTTTGCCTCAGCAGGCACCGCCGCTTTCGCTTTTTCCAGTGGTTCAAACTGCCAGTTTGGCACGCCTTTGGCGTTGATTGATGCATTAATTACTGGATCCACCAAAGTGATTTCGCTGATATCAATTTTCTTTTGCATGAGCGCTTGTAACCCTACATCCACACGCAATTGCTTCACAGAAACCATATCTTTCTGCTTCGCACCTGCCACATTTGACAGGCGGACATCATTGACTTCGAGTGTAATGCTTGGAAAAATTGACAGGCCAATATTGCCTTCAATGGCCAAATCACGGCCAGTATATTCCTTTACTAAGGATGTAATTTGTGACTTATATTGGTTTGGATCAATAAATTTAGGCAATATCACCATCACGGCAACAATCAGTGCCGCTATTAAACCAAGCCCGACAATCAGCTTACGCATAGAATATCCCCCTGATACAGTATGTATAGTTTTTCCGTTTCAGGTATATCGGACTCAGCATGAGATAGCAAGACTTTAGAGGGGGCTGGGGATTAGGAGCTTAAGCCCCCAGCCCCTAGTCTCTACCCTAAAAGCGTCTCCATCTTCTCCAGCTCTTCTGAGGATTTTTTCATCAGATCTTCGAGATTTTTAAACAGCACTTCCATGCGCTGCTTGAGGTTAGTATCTGTTATATCTGGCAAGTTTCCTATGGTTTGCTCAATATAACTGGTGATTTCATCGACATTTTGCGGCGGATTTTCTTTGAAATGCGCCACAATATCTTCGACTTGCTTTTTGAGATCTGGCTCGGAATCGAGTTCGGACATGAGGCGCTCGAGGAGCTTCATCATTTTTTCGACTTCTTTTTGTTCTTCCACGTATTTTGCAATGCCGACTTCCATAATACGCTGTTTTACCTGCGCACGCATCTGCGCATCGGCGTCACGCTGGGTGTTAATTGTCGCATTACTTTTCTGCGCCGCCTCACTCAGCAATGAGGAAAAATCTGCCGCACTACTGGAAGAAGAACCGGCATTTTTTGCCGCAACCGGACTAAGACTCAAGGCGCCTGCCCCGAGAAGTGATTGAATAGACATAAGAACCTCCTATTTACAACATGTATAAGAATGCAGGTTTTATGCCAAAATGGGGGATAGTTCTCATTCACTAAAATGATCAGCGTTTTTGCCCGACCCTCCGTCATTGCGAGGAGCGCTTGCTATGATGGTTGTTATACAACAACACTAGCGTGATGGTACTGACTCATTTTGAAATTTTTATGTTTTTTTATTTCGATTGTCATTCCGGACGTGATCCGGAATCCACCAAGACTGGTGCTTCCACGGAAATTCTTATCGATCACACCGCCATAACATTGGATCCCGGATCACGTCCGGGATGACAAAAATTCAAAATGAGTCAGTACCAGCGTGATGGGTGAATAGCACCCCAAATACCTAATGGCACGCAATATCAATTCCACGCTTCTTCAAATAATGCTGGTGATAGTCTTCCGCCGGATAGAAGGCAGAAGCTGCTGTAATTTCTGTCACTATCGGTTTAGCAAACCGTGATTGCGCTTGTTTCTTAGATGCTTCAGCCATTCTTTGCTGCTCAGCATTATGATAAAATACCGCAGACCGGTATTGGCTCCCCACATCAGGGCCTTGGCGATTTAGCGTTGTGGGGTCATGTTTGGCCCAGAATATCTCTAACAGACTGGCAAAGGAGACTTCTTGTGGATCAAAGGTGACCTCCACCACTTCAGCATGACCTGTTGTATCGGTGCAAACTTGCTGATAGCTCGGATCAACCGTATGCCCGCCTGTATACCCAACCACCGTTTCCTTCACACCAGGCAAGCGGTCAAACTCTAATTGGATTCCCCAAAAACACCCTGCGGCAAATGTGGCTTTCTCCATCAATAGATACCACCCGTCCCTAAGGTAGAAGGGGTGCCTTGAATAGTGCCGTTTTCATCCGGCAATTCACCGCCCCCCTCTATTGAAGGCTCCACCGGATTATTGGTTTTGAAGGCTTCGTAAATAATATTCTTCGGCGGTGTATAGGGCGAAGGCGCAGTACCTGTCTCAACATCTACCCGCACCAGCTTGATGCCTTCTGGTGTACGGAATGGCACATCAGGTTTGTCTTTGAGGGCGGTTTTCATGAAATCCATAAAAATCGGCAAAGCAGCACTTGCACCGGTTTCCATGCGGCCGAGAGTGCGCGGTCTATCAAAGCCTACAAACACCCCCACCACCAAATCGGGCGAGAAGCCTATAAACCAGCTATCGATACTATCATTCGTCGTCCCCGTCTTACCGCCCAGTGTGCGGTTTAACTCACGCAGTTTTGCAGCCGTACCACGCAGTGTCACCCCATTTAATATGGATACAATTTGATAGGCAGAAGCAGGGTCGGTCACGGCTCCACGTGTATCTGGCAATACAGGCGGGGCGATATCGATAAACTCTGAGCCACTATCATCAGGCTGCGATACATCAATCCGGCATCCATCGCATGGGCGTTTGTCGATACTATACATGGACCGGCCATTACGATCCTGAATACGTTCAATTAACGATGGTGTCACACGCTTACCGCCATTGACTAACATCGCATAGGCATTCGTCAAACTCAGCAAATCGGTTTCGGCCGAACCTAATACTGTAGAGAAATTGCGGCTAGGATTCGCATTAATGCCAAAACGCTTACTTACTTCCAGAATATTATCAATCCCAAGCATCATAGAGAGCCGCACGGTCATGGCATTGCGTGATAGCTCTAGCCCACGGCGCAATGTAGTAGGCCCATAGAATTGGCCGGAATAGTTTTGCGGACGCCATTTCGGCAGGCCTGGCCCTTGATCAATTTCGACTGGCCCATCGACAATAATGCTTGATGGCGTAAACCCACGCTCCATAGCTTTTAGGTAAATAAACGGCTTAAAGGATGAGCCTGGCTGGCGTTTGGCTTGGATGGCGCGGTTGAAATCGGTTTCCTTATAGGCATAACCACCGACAATCGCTAGCACCCGCCCGGTATGTGGATCCATCACGACGACCGCACCGTTTACATTCGGGATTTGCTGGAGCGTATACTGTCCTTTACTGCCTGAAATCGCAGAAACAACAATAATATCCCCGACTTTCAAGACATCCGCAGGCTTCGTCACCGGCCCGCCAAATCCTTGATTCGGTGTGGCGCGGCGCGCCCAGGCGAGTTCTTTGAGCTGGATATGGCCAGTTTTCCCATTTGCCAGCCCCACTTCCACCTGTTTTGCCCCCACATTCAGCACAATAGCCTTCTGCCATCCAGGCGATAATTCGGTTTCAGGGGTAAATTTTGTGAGAACTTCCTGCCAGTTTCCGCCCACTTCCACATGTACCATCGGCCCACGGAAACCATGGCGGCGGTCATAGGCTTCAAGCCCTGTGCGTAACGCAGATTCGGCCATTTTTTGCAATGCAGGATTCAGCGTGGTACGCACCGATAAGCCACGCTCATAAAGCGTATCATCGCCAAACATCTGCACCAATTCCCGACGCGCAGCTTCTGAGAAAGACGGCGCATGGACAATTTCGGTTTCATCACGGGAACGCAGAATAATCGGCATATTTTCGGCATGCTTAGCCTGATCACCGGTGATATAGCCCTCTTCCGCCATCCGCTCAATCACCCAATTACGGCGTTCTTTAGCCTTATTATAATTGGCACGCGGGTTAAGCTCCGTCGGCGCTTTAGGCAGAGAAGCAAGCATCGCCGCTTCTTCTACCGTCAGCTCATCCAATGACTTATTAAAATAATTGAGCGCCGCTGCTGCCACACCATAGGAACCGGATCCGAGGTAAATCTCGTTTAAATAGAGTTCGAGAATACGGTCTTTGGAATAGGCTTTCGTAATCCGCAACGCCAGAATCGCTTCTTTGATCTTACGGCTTAAGGTTTTTTCCTTAGTAAGGAGGAAGTTTTTTACCACCTGTTGGGTAATCGTCGAACCACCGGCCATGGCTTTATTTTGCCCGACTTGTAAAATATTCTGTATCGCAGCACGGCTTACGCCTAAGAAATCCACACCGGAATGCTTATAGAAGTTCTTATCTTCAGCCGCCAAAAACGCATGGATCACATGTTTAGGGATAGCGGTAATAGGCACATAGAGCCGCCGTTCTTTAGCATATTCCGCAAATAACCGCCCATCACCGGCATAAAACCGTGTGGTTGTGGGCGGATCGTATTTGGAAAGCTGGTTATAATCTGGCAGATCACGGCTGTAATGTTTGACCACATAATAAAAAGCCGTCCCCCCACCAATCACACCAATCAGCGTAAGCACCATTAGAAAAGCAAAGATTCGACGTAATTTTATCATAGTTAGAACGACTTTTTGGAATCAAAATATTTATTTACGCCATGGACTATAGCACTAACCAATCTATTTTTATAGTCTGGAGAATTCAGTGATTTTTCCTCTTCCACGTTGGAAAGATAGCCCATCTCTACCAATACGGAGGGGATATCCGGCGCAGTTAACACCCTAAACCCAGCAAAACGATGGGTATTTGGCAATAAGGTCACCTTCTGTTTTAGTGTTCCCACTAAACCTTCTGCAAAACGGGAAGAGTTATTTTTGCTCTCACGTTGCACCAAATCGATCAAAATATCCGCAATTTCATCATTCTGATCGGCCAAATCCACTTTAAGCACATCGCTCTTATTTTCCATATTCGCCAGTGCCTCTGCCTCTTTATCGGAAGCATTTTCAGAAAGTGTATATACGGATAATCCGCGCGTGCTGGGCTGTGGATGGGAATCCGCATGTAAGGAGATGAACAAATCGCCTTCGGCCTTTTGTGCTTTAATCACACGGTCACGCAGGCTGACAAATACATCCCTATCGCGCGTTAACACCACGCGATACTTTCCTTCTTTCTCAATAGCTTCTTTCAGCGCCAAAGCATAAGAAAGGGTAAGACTCTTCTCTTTTGTGCCGCTTTTACCAATCGCCCCGGGGTCTACACCACCATGGCCAGGATCAATAATAATCAATGGCATATACACAGCAGAACTTTGTGGCTGCTCACGGGTAGGCTTAAATGTCGGCACAGGCGGCTTCACGGCGACATCCTCAGCTCCAGGAGATGCGGCTATAAAGGTTGGCTCTTCTTCGACCGGTTCTGGCACGGGCGCAACATGCTCCACTGGCTCAGGCACAGGAGCAGGTTGTTGCGGCGGGATGGTCTCCCGTGGCTCGGTGATCGGCGTAGGGATGGGGGCCGGCTGCGGGATAGGAATACGGCGCCATGGCAATGATTCCGCCGGCTCAGGAATAGGCGGCACCACCTTTACAGGCGCTTGTGGCGTTGGGGCAGGCGTTGGAGCCACAGCGGTTATACGGTTATGCGCATTATAGCTAATATCCACCACCAAACGGTATGATGCCGTTTGCCCAGGTGGGATGATAAATGCTTTTTTGACTCTGATCGATGCATTTAAATCCAAGACAATGCGGATACCGTTCCCGTCTTTGATCCCACTACGCACATTAGCGATAATGGCGCTTCTGTATTTTTTATTATTCTTAAAACTCTGCGCCCGCTCAGCATCGCTAATATCAATCACCAAACGCTCAGGGCTTGAGAGGGCAAAGATGCTGTATTCCGGTTTGCCGCTTACATCCATCACAAAACGGGTAAAACCATCATGATCATCGCTGATACGGTAACTGAGGATTGACTGGCGGGCCTGGGCTTCAGGCGAAAAAGCTGCAATACCTACTAACACACTGAGTAGGATAAAGAAAAACGCCTTAAGCGTGGTATAAATTTGCGTATAATTTACAGCCAATGAGCACCAATCGTATAAGACACTGGAAAAAATTTTCTTTATGTATATAGTACCTATATAGCCAGCAAACCTCCTTTCAGTAAAGTACAGATTTTCTGAAGAGCTGTAAATGGAGCGATGGTGTGGCTTGGAATCCTAAAACCTGTGGCTATGTTTATCCATAGAAGAGTGGTCGGGTCAACGAGAAAACCCGTATATGAAAAGGATTCCAAGCGGAAAACGAATTAAATTTAATAGCGCGCGGAAACAAGCATGAAGGCCTTAAACATTGTCATCGATACTATGGAAATTGTAGGGGATATCCCTCTGCCAAGTGCCGTTGCTGCCACCCGCGCAAACCATACGGAGTTAAACCTACATGCCAAAACGTATATTGATCGACGGAGTATATCCGGAGGATACGCGGGTTGTTATTCATGATAATAACCGCGTTTTAGACTTTGACTATGAAACGCTTGTAAAAGAACAACTTAAGGGCAACATCTACCTCGCGAAAGTGACGCGTGTTGAGCCTTCTTTGCAGGCAGCATTCGTAGAATATGGCGGCAATCGCCATGGTTTTCTGCCTTTTGCAGAAATTCACCCCGATTACTACCAAATCCCCGTAGCTGACCGTGCCCCTTCTGATGAAGAAGGCGCTGAAGCTACAGCAGAACTTACACCTTCTGATGATACTCCTATCGGCATTGAACATGCGATGCGTCATATTGAAGCGCTGCCAATGACCGATGATGATGCAGAAGAAGACATTCCGCCTGTTATCACTACTACTTCCGAGCCTGAAGCAGGCCCTGATGATGGCGTTGTGGCAGCAGAAGCCACGTCCCTCACCCCAACTGTTGATATTGGCGATGGCGATGCGGTGGAGGATGCTGAAGATGAAGTAATTCATGTCTCTACCATCAATGAAGATGCGATTGAGGATGATGAAGATGATAGCGACGAGCCAAAACGCTCTGAACTCTATCGCCAGTATAAAATTCAAGAGGTTCTGAAACGTGGCCAGGTGATTCTGGTGCAGGTGATGAAAGAAGAGCGCGGCAATAAAGGGGCGTCTTTAACCTCTTATATTTCTCTGGCCGGCCGTTATTGCGTGCTGATGCCAAATACAGAGCGCCAAGGCGGAGTTTCACGCAAAATCGCTAGTTTTGATGACCGCCGCCGCCTGAAATCCATCCTGGATAGCCTGGAAATGCCAAAAGGCACCAGCGTGATTATCCGCACAGCTGGTATGGGTAAAACCAAGCCTGAAATCCGCCGCGATTATGACTATCTCGTCCGCCTGTGGAATCACATCCGCGAAGTGACCCTCTCCTCTACTGCTCCTGCCTTTATCCATGCGGAAGGTACGCTGATTAAGCGGGTGATTCGTGATCTGTATGATAATACGATCGATGAAATCCTGATTGAAGGCGAAGAAGCTTATCAAACCGGCAAAAAAATCATGAAAATGATGGTGCCAAGCCATGCTGGACGTGTGAAGCAATATAAAGGCGATGCACCGCTCTTTGCGCGTTATAAAGTGGAAGAGCAACTGGCCTCATTATATGACAATGTCGCAACACTGGAATCAGGCGGTTACTTGGTGATTAACCCAACAGAAGCGCTGATTTCCATCGATGTGAACTCTGGCCGTGCGACCTCTGAGCGTAATATTGAAGAAACCGCGCTAAAAACCAACCTGGAAGCCGCCCGTGAAGTAGCTCGCCAGTTGAAATTGCGTGATTTATCAGGCCTGGTAGTGATTGACTTCATCGATATGATGGATGCGCGCAACCGCCGTATGGTTGAACGCACATTGCGCGATGCGCTGCAATTTGACCGTGCAAAGATCCAAATCGGCCGTATCAGCCCGTTTGGCTTGCTGGAAATGTCTCGTCAACGTCTGCGTCCTAGCTTCTTGGAAGCCAATGCTATTGCCTGTTCACATTGCGAAGGCCGTGGCCTGGTACGTGCACCAGAAACAACAGCAGTGGCTATTCTGCGTGCGCTAGAGAACGATGCGCGCCGTGGCGATGTAGACGCGCTGGAAGTCTTTGCTGCTGCACCTATCGTATTGTTTATGCTCAATCAAAAACGTGCTGAGATCAGCTCGATTGAGAAACGTTGCGATGTGTCCATCCATATTCTTATCGATAGCGAAGCGGGTGCTGATACATTCAACATCGAAAAACGCAAACGCAAGGCGGAAGCCGGCAAAAGCGCTGCGGCAACCGCAGGTGCTGAGCTGGAATATGCTCCGAGTGAGGATTTTGCAGAAGAGGAATCCACTGATGAAGAAGGCCGTGGCCGCCGCCGTAACTGGCGCAAACGCCGTGGCGGACGTAATAGCGAAGGCGAAGGACAAGACGGAGATAACGCATCTTCTGGTCAAAACGACGATGCTCCACCTCCAGCCTATGTCAATACCGTCAGCATCATCGAAGATGACCGTGCCGATGAAGCACTTACCCAAGGTGCAGGCCGTTCACGCGGACGCCGCCGTAGCGGCGGTGGTGGCCAACAAAATAATGGTGGCAATAACCGTCGTAGACGTGGTGGCAATGGTCAGCGTAATTCTGCCAATAATAACGGTGGCGATGGAGAAGCGTCATTTGAAGGCAATTCCCAACCTTCGCGCCGCAACCGTGGTGGCAATAACAGACGCCGTTCACCGCAACAGCTAGAAGCAGCCACAGCTGCACCTGCTGGGGATGGCAGCTCATTGCTCAAGGGCCTTTGGAAACGTATTACGCAGTAAGATAAGGTTATTATGTCTCACGTATCCGATCTACAGCCGTTGATTGCTGCGAAATCCTCTGCCTTAAAGGGAACAGTGATTGTGCCGGGCGATAAATCCATATCGCACCGGTCACTCCTTCTCTCCTCCCAAGCCCTAGGACGTTCTACGATCTCTGGCTTGCTAGAAGGCGAAGATGTACTCAATACAGCCGAAGCACTACGCACCGCCGGTGTTACCATTCACCGTCAAGCAAACGGCACATGGGAAGTTGAAGGCGTTGGCGTTGGCGGGCTTGCTGAACCGGTGGATGTCATCGATATGGGCAATTCCGGCACAGGCGTACGCTTGCTGATGGGATTGCTGGCCAGCTATCCGTTTGTATCGGTATTTACCGGCGATAAAAGCCTACGCTCCCGCCCTATGGCGCGGGTGACTAATCCATTGGCTGAAATGGGTGCGCAATTTGTCGGCCGCCAGAAAGGCCTCTTACCGCTTGCTGTCGTCGGCAGCGACCGCTTGACGCCTATCGAATACACCCTGCCTGTGGCCTCAGCCCAAGTAAAATCAGCAGTGATCCTTGCAGGGCTTAATACGGCTGGTAAAACCACCGTGATTGAGCAGGAACGCACACGTGATCATACGGAGCGTATGTTACAATATTTAGGTGCAGAGATTCAAATTGAAGAACGCAAAGACGGCACAACCGCGATCACTCTTACTGGCCGCCCGCAATTGACGGCCAAAGATATTGTGGTGCCTGGTGATCCTTCTTCGGCAGCATTCCTCGTTGTTGCAGCGCTTGTCATCCCTGGCTCGGATATCACTATTGAAAATATCTGTATTAATCCCTTGCGTACGGGTCTCTACACCACTTTGTTAGAGATGGGCGCCAATATCGAGTTCCTCAATCAACGTTCCGTTGCGGGTGAAGAGGTAGCAGATTTACGTGTGAAAGCAAGCGCACTGAAAGGCATCACCGTACCCGCCGAACGTGCACCTTCCATGATTGATGAATACCCGATTCTAGGCGTCGCCGCTGCTTTTGCAGAAGGCACGACCGTGATGGAAGGCTTAGCAGAATTAAAAGTCAAAGAAAGCAACCGCTTGGCCGCCATTGAAGAAGGCTTAAAAGCCTGTGGTGTTGTGGTAGCTTCAGAAGGTGATACCTTAACCGTCAAAGGCAGCCGCAGCATTCCGGGCGGCGGCACGGTGAAAACCTATATGGATCACCGCATTGCGATGTCTTTCTTGATTTTGGGGCTGATCAGCGAAAAACCTGTTACTGTGGATGATGGATTGATGATCAATACCAGCTTCCCTGGTTTCACGACCTTAATGAACCGCATAGGCGCAACCATAAAAGCATTATGATACAGAGCGATACCTTAGAACTCACCCTCAAAACCCTGCAACACCCTGTCGTCATCGCTGTGGATGGCCCAGCAGCTTCCG
Source organism: uncultured Rickettsiales bacterium (assembly GCA_964574415.1). Classification (GTDB taxonomy): domain Bacteria; phylum Pseudomonadota; class Alphaproteobacteria; order Rickettsiales; family CAZNNM01; genus CAZNNM01. The sequence goes on from CAZNNM010000001.1 coordinate 41,764, forward strand.
GCAAAGGCACGCTGGCGCGCCGTATTGCTGAGCATTTTAAATGGCGTTATATGGATACCGGCAAGCTCTACCGCGCCGTAGGCTACCGCGTCTTACAGCAAGGCCATACGCTGGAGCAACATGATAAAGCCGTTGATATTGCCAATAAACTTTGCTTATCAGACTTAGATGAACCTTCTCTTTTCCAAGAAGATGTAGGCGCAGCAGCTTCTGTGGTGTCTGCCATTCCTGAAGTACGCCAGGCATTGCTAGCCTTCCAACGTGACTTTGGCGCTCAGCCTGGCGGAGCGGTGTTAGATGGCCGTGACATTGGCACTGTTGTTTGCCCTGATGCCGATATCAAACTCTTCATCACTGCCAGCCTAGAGAACCGCGCTCAGCGCCGTCATAAGGAACTGGTTTCTAAAGGGATTAATGTTAGCTATGAACAAACCCTAACCGATCTCGAAACCCGCGACAAACGCGATAAAGGCCGCAGCGTCGCCCCGTTAATCGCCGCCAAAGATGCTTTCCACCTTGATACAACTGACTTAGACGCCGACGAAGTGTTTAAACGCGTGGCATTGCTGGTGAAGACGTGTTTGGAAAGAATGTATGGGAAATAGGGGGCAGAATGCAGCATTCGGGATTCAGAGAATCTTCGCTAAATCTCTTAATGCCCTATCCCTCTGAATCCTGGATCCTGGATCCCGAGTCCTAATTTTCCTATTGCTATCTCCTTAAAAATTCTATACAAAAGGCAATCCATGCCATATGGAATGGTGTGAGCTATCTATTTTCGCGCGAGGATAGGTAGATTTTTTGTTTAATTTCAAGGAAATACAATACAATGTCTAATCGTTACGTTGCAAGAATTGCAGAAGATTATAATACAGGCGAAGATTTTGCTTCACTGTTTGAAACCTCACTGACCTCTGAGAAAAAAGAAGGCAGTGTTATTACAGGCCGCGTGATCGCCCTGGAAAAAGATGTAGTAATCATTGACATTGGCATGAAAACCGAAGGTGCTGTACCGGTTAAAGAATTCGGCGCGACAGCTGTGAATGTTGGCGATGACGTTGAAGTATATCTCGATCGTATCGAAAACCGCCAAGGCCGTGCTGTTCTTAGCCGTGAGAAAGCCCTGCGTGAAGAATCATGGGATAAGCTCGAAAAACTCCATAACGCACAACAAACCGTTAATGGTACTATTTTCGGCAAAGTTAAAGGTGGTTTCACTGTGGATATCAGCGGCGTTGTGGCGTTCTTGCCAGGCAGCCAAGTTGATATTCGTCCTATTAAAGACATCAGCCCACTCATGGGTGTTGCTCAGCCATTCCAAATCCTGAAAATGGATCGTAAGCAAGGTAATATCGTGGTATCTCGCCGTGCGATTCTGGAAGAATCCCGTGCTGAAGCACGTGACGAATTGCTCGCACAAATCCAAGAAGGTCAAATTCTGGATGGTGTGGTCAAAAATATCACCGATTACGGTGCGTTCGTGGATCTGGGCAGCGTAGATGGCCTGTTACACGTGACCGATATTTCTTGGACACGTATCAACCACCCATCTGAAGTTCTGGCACTCGGCCAAACAGTTAAAGTTCAGGTGATTAAATACAACACCGATACAAAACGTATCAGCCTCGGCATGAAACAACTGGAACGCAATCCTTGGGAAGGTATTGAGCAACGTTACCCAGAAGGTTCACGTTTCAAAGGTCGTGTTACCAACATCACTGACTATGGTGCTTTCGTTGAGATTGAACCTGGTATCGAAGGTCTGGTACACGTATCTGAAATCAGCTGGATTAAAAACAACCAAAACCCACGCAAAATGCTGTCTATCAGCGAAGAAGTGGAATGCGTTGTTCTGTCTATTGACCCATCAAAACATCGTATCAGCCTCGGCATGAAACAATGTGAAGACAATCCTTGGCAGGCTTTTGCAGATAAGCATCCTGAAGGTTCAGTTGTAGAAGGCGAGATTAAGAACGTGGTTGATTTCGGCCTGTTCATCGGCTTTGACAGCGGTATTGATGGTTTGGTGCATGTGTCTGACCTGGCATGGTCTGGTACACCAGAAGAGATTCTGAAAGACTACCAAAAAGATCAAAAAATCCAGGTGAAAGTGCTTTCTATTGATGTAGAAAAAGAGCGCATCAGCCTCGGCGTGAAACAACTCGGCGAGAACCCATTCGAGAAGAGCCTTGCAGACGTGAAAAAAGGTGACACTGTTACCTGCACCGTGAAAGATGTTCAAGAAGAAGGTATCGAAGTAGCCGTGGATGAAGGCTTAACCGCATTCATTAAACGCGCTGACTTAGCACGCGACCGCGTTGACCAACGTCCTGACCGTTTCGCGGTTGGCGATCGTATCGATGCGAAAGTATTGACTGTAGATAAAGCTAACCACAAAGTTAGCCTGTCTATTAAAGCGCTTGAAATCGAAGAGCAGAAAAAAGCGATTGCTGAGTACGGCTCTGCTGATAGCGGCGCTAGCCTCGGCGATATTCTGGGCGCAGCGCTCGGTCAAGCTGAAGCAGCTAAAGACAAGAAGTAAGTCTCGTCTCAAGCAAGGTGTGGTAGTCTCTCTACCACACCTTCTTTTTTTATAGGTTTAGCTATGTCCCTGACAGCAGATACCATTATCGACCGCACACGTTTAAAAGCCCAATTACGCAACTGGCGTTTACTGGCTATCGTGCTGGCGGTTGTCGCAGCACTTGTTCTCTTTGCTAAACCCTTCCAAGATAAAACCAGCGGCGGCCTGACAGCCACCTCTCTCAAAGGTGATTATATCGCGCGTGTTTCTATTGATAATGTGATTATCGAAGATAGCGACCGCAGCGACATCCTTGAATCCCTCAAAAAGGATAACAGCGTTAAAGCATTGATTGTACAGATCAATAGCCCTGGCGGCACTATGGCTGGCAGTGAGATTTTGTATAATCAGCTTCGTGATATTGCTTCCGTCAAACCAGTTGTTGCCATTATGGGCAGTATTGCAGCCTCTGGCGGTTATATGACAGCCATTGCCGCAGACCGTATTTTCGCACAAGAAGGCACGCTTACTGGCTCAATTGGCGTTATTTTCCAAACAGCGGAAGTAACGGATTTGGCCGATCGTTTTGGCGTGAAATTCCTGACCTATAAATCCTCGCCACTGAAAGCCTCTCCTTCTCCGTTTGAAAAAGTCACCCCGGAAGTCGAGCAAGCGGTTAAATCGATTATCACCGATAGCTATGATATTTTCGTGGATATGGTGCAAGCCCGCCGTAAGATTGACCGTGAGACACTTCTGACCTTGGCCGATGGCCGTGTCTATACTGGCCGCCAGGCCTTAAAAGCACAGTTAATTGATGCCATTGGCAGTGAAAAACAAGCGCTTAAATGGCTGCATAATAAGCGCCAGATCAAAGATTCTTTACCTGTCAAACACGTAAAATTGACCCGTGAACCTGAAACCTTACTGGAACTGCTCAAAGGCATGGCCGGTATTGATAAAGTAAGCATTGCGCCCTTTACGACAACCGGGGTGATGGCATTATGGTCGCCTGCGATAAGTGTAAGCCAATAGTCCTCTGAAAAATGGGGATTATTGTGTGTAAAGAGTAACGGTAGTAAGAAAAAATGGCGGATATTGAAGAATATCATCGATTTTTCTTTCTATATAGGCTATATCGGCTATGATTTTCATGATATAGCCTGGAATTCTATAGAGGATTTTTTTATAATTTCTCTGTAGAATTTACATTCTTACGATTGTAAATTAGCCTTGCGGCTGCTATATACGTTATAGATAAGCAAGGAATATGATGTATTAATTTTTAGTACAGGAAAAAGTAAAGTGACTAAGTCTGAGTTGATTAAACGTCTTACAAAAAACCGTAGTAACATGCTGCACAAAGATATCAGCCGTATTGTTGATATCGTATTGCAACAAATTGCTGATGCACTGGCAGCTGGCAAGCGTGTTGAATTGCGTGGTTTCGGTGCGTTTTCTGTACGTGAAAGAAAACCTCGCCAAGCGCGCAATCCTAAAACCAATGATGTAGTGGAATTAGGCACACGTTTTACACCTTACTTCCGTGCGGGCAAAGAGCTGCGCGAGCGTGTGAACAAAGGCAAGAAATAGTTTTTGTTACCAGTGATGTTTATAGAAAAACACCTGCTCCCTTCATGAGAGCAGGTGTTTTTCTATTTAAATCTGTGTTGTTGCAGGGTTCTTCGTCATTGCGAAGCCACATAGTGGCTGTGGCAATCCATACCCAGATTTCTTTATCCTTGATGTAGTTAGCATAGATCGCCGCGCTATCGCTCACGATGACGGCGGCATATTTCTCTGTTATTCTTGGACCTGATCCAAGAATCCATCTAAAATACACAGCATTATTCAAAGCCGTATTGTTGCTCTCTGTTTAGGATGGATCCTTGGATCAAGTCTAAGGATGACAGTGCACAAAATATAAATAGGAGTAGATGACGAAGGCCCTTTGTCATACGCCGACTTGATCGGCGGATACAGTCACCGCGCTTACGCTCACGATGATGGCAGAATAAGAAGCATAAGAGTCATACAACACCACCATTCCTCCTTCAGAAATGGTAAATTATACAATTATTGACATTGTATAATTTAATTGTTTAAGATACCGCGATACTTATGTGAAGGATTCGTTATGACAAAATATTCTGCTCAATCAAAAGCTTTTTATAATGCCGCCCTTGCTAACGACAGTGAGTCACTTGCAACACTTGCCCAAGATCCAAGCCTTATGGCACATTTACGGAGTGTGCATGGCGCAGAGTTAGTATTTGATGCAACCGTAGCAGCCTGCCGCCTGCCGACAGAACAGCATCTGAAAGCATTATCCCTCCTCAAAAAATATGATTTACCGTTTAATGCGAAAGAAAATAGCTGGGATCCCGCTCTCCCTCACCTTGGCGATACCGTGCTGCATATTGCATGTAGCTATAAAAGTCTTCCCGTTGTCAGAACACTTCTGAATTATGGCGCTCTTGTCAATGAGCCTAATGCGGCTGGCGAAACAGCTTTGCATGTGATTGCAGCCAGCGGCAAACCGATTACTCTGGATCAGTTCTTGCTTAAACATGATGTTAAAGATGAGGATAGAGAAGAGCAAACCGCCTTATATACTATGCGCGTGCGCACGCCCCTTGATGTATGCTCGCTATTGATTGAGCGTGGTGCTAATGTCAATGCTAGCGATCTAGCAGGCCGAACACCTTTAGGTTGCTGCAAACGTGAAGATATTGCAAAGCTTCTGGTCGATAACAAAGCCTCTCCAGATGTAGAAAATCGCTATTTAGAACAACAGGTAACGCCTCTCAATAACCCGATTGTACGTAAGATTATTGCTGAGCGTGCGCCACAACAATCCTATGGTGATAAAATCGCTGGAGAAGCTGCTAGAGCTGGCGCACAACAGATAGTGTAATGGGGTACTGACTCATTTTGAAATTTTTGCTTGTTTTCATGCTTTGTCATCCTTGGACTTGATCCAAGGATCCATCGTACTACTAAAGCAATAATACTGCTTATAAGGGCTTTATGTTTTGGATGGATTCTTGGATCAAGTCCAAGAATGACAACAATTATTGCAAAATCAGTCAGTACCTGTAATGGATTACCTAACTGTTCAGCGCATCTGCTGGCAGGTTATTGATGGCTTCTTCTAGCTCATAGAAAGTCGGCTGCATATGGGTAGGCACACTGCCACGGCCGATTTCTACAGAGATTTGTGGTGCATTACCGTGTAGATGCGCCACCAGCACGTCACGGATAATATGGTAGAACTGCGCCTCTTCTTCATAGACTTGATTCAGCTTCACCGCAAACGGTGCCACGATACAATACGCCAAGAATACCCCAAGGAACGTCCCCACCAGCGCACCACCGATCATTTTACCCAAAATCGGAGGCGGCTCGGTAATACTGGACATAGTTTTAATCACCCCAAGCACCGCTGCCACAATCCCAAGTGCTGGCAGACCGTCTGCCATGGTTTGCAGGGCTTGTGCGGATTTGAGGGTTTCGTGATGATGCTTCTCAAGCTGTTTTTCCATCGCATCTTCTACCTGATGTGGATCTTCCAAGCTCATGGTCATCATGCGTAGCGTATCGCAGATAAAGGCGATAGCAAAATGGTCGTGAACGATATTGGGGAAACGGCCGAATAACGGGCTGCTTTCTGGTTTTTCGATATGGGCCTCAAGCGCGATCATACCTTTGGTTTTCATCAGCTTAGCAAGCAGGAACATCAAACACAGCAAATCCAGGTAATCCTGCTTCTTCCAATGTGGGCCTTTAATGGCCGTGCCAAAGGATTTGAGTGTGGCTTTAATCACCAGCCCCTGGTTACCCGCCATGAAGGAACCAACAGCCGCACCGCCAATCATCATAAGCTCGAAGGGCAGCGCATGGATAATCACAGCGAATTTACCCCCCGCCAGGACATATCCCCCAAATACCAGCGCTAATACGACAATAAATCCAACAATAACGAGCATGACGCACTTTCCTTTGTTATTCCTTCAGTAAACGCGAAAAAAGTTAAGATAGCGTGAACAAAGAAAAGGCTTGCCGCCTGATGGGCGAGGCAGTAGTGTGTTACTCTGAATTTTTATGTGTTACTTTATGTCATTCCAGCGGAGGCTGGAATCCAGTTATCTCGCTGGTGAGCATAGCGAACACATTATGTAATAGAGCGCTCGCTATGCTCACAAGCATTGCGCTGGATTCCAGCCTCCGCTGGAATGACATAAGGGAATATATATATGCCTTCACTGCCTCTCATCTACGCTCCCAATCCGATTTTCAAGAAAAAAGCTGAACCCGTCGCTGCCGTGAATGATGAAGTAAAGCAGCAGCTTAATGATTTATTAGAAACGCTCTATCATGAACAAGGCGTAGGCATTGCAGCACCTATGGTGGGCCTGTTATCCCAACTCGTGGTGATTGATCTGCAAGCAAATGGTGAGAAATCACCTCTTCTGATGGTAAACCCTACCATCACCGAGCGGTCAGCTGAAGACCAAACCATTGAAGAAGCATCTCTGTGCTTCCCTGGTATCAGCGCGCCTGTAAAGCGCTCAGCTGCTGTAACGGTAGAATATCTGGATGAGAATGGCCAGAAACAAACATTAAAAGCCGACGGCTTCTTTGCACAAGTAATCCAGCATGAAATTGACTATCTGCACGGCAAAGTCTTCCTAGACTACCTCTCGCCGCTCAAACGCGATATGATGATCAAGAAAATGGAAAAGTTCAAAAAGAACTGGCAACGCAGCTATGATCATCACGTACATACGGATGCGTGTAATCACTAGGGAGCAGGATTCGGGATTCAGGATTCAGAGGTTTCTTTTCTCCGGATCCTAGGTACTACCTCATTTAGAGGTCACAAGATGGATGCTCTATTGTTTATGTAGCCCGACCTGGATCGCCACGCTAGCGCTCACGATGATGTAAAGATGCCTTGTCATAGGTACTGACTCATTTTGAAATTTTTATTTGTTTTGCAGCCTTGTCATCCTTGGACTTGATCCAAGGATCCATCGTCATAATAAGCAAAAATACTGCTTAAAAGGACTTGATGTTTTAGATGGATTCTTGGATCAAGTCCAAGAATGACAAGAATTATTTCAGAATGAGTCAGTACTTTGTCATACGCCGACTTGATCGGTGAATGACAAATGAGTCTTTAAATCCTAAAGGTTTTCCTTAATCTTCGCCACAATCGCATCCACTTCTACGTTCGGTGGGAAATGGGTGATGAAATTGCCGTCTTTATCCATCAGATATTTGATGGCGGTGTGGTCCACCAGATAATCTTTGGTTGTGCCATCGTCTATGCGTTTGTAATAGACTTTATATTCTTTAGCCACATCTGCAATCGCCTCTGGCGCGCCGGTGAGTGCGGTGATGTTGGGGTTGAAGTTTTCCATATAGGTTTTTAAATGCTCTGGCGTATCGCGCTCAGGGTCTACGCTGATGAAAATTGGCGCCACTTTAGAAGCATCCTCCCCCAGCTTTTCTATCACGTTAGAAATCACCAGCAAATCGGTCGGGCAGATATCTGGGCAGAAGGTGAAACCGAAATAAACCAGCATCAATTTGCCACGGAAATCCGCATCGGTCACCGGTTGATTGTTGCTATCCACCAGTTGGAATGGGCCGCCGATTGCCGCATTGCCTGTGGTTGTCACCGCAGCAGCCGTGCGCTGTTCTACAGCATCATGCGTGACACGGTATGAAAACATGAAAACGCCTGCGATGAGTGATACGATAATAATCACAAACACCATCAAAAAGACCCGCATTCCTTTGGTCATTCTTTACTCTCCTAATAAAGCTGCCACATCAAGCGCAGCATAGGTTAAAATACCGGACGCACCGGCCCGTTTAAAGCTTATCATGCTCTCCAGCATCAGTTTAGTGGCATCCATATTGCCATGTTCTGCTGCAAGTTTGAGCATGGTATATTCACCACTCACCTGATATACCAGCACCGGAATCGGGAATGTATCACGCACACGCTGGATAATATCCAAATACGGCATGCCTGGTTTGACCATCACCATATCAGCGCCTTCCTGAATATCAAGTGCTACTTCGCGTAATGCTTCATCACTATTGGCACTATCCATTTGGTAGGTACGCTTATCGCCCGTGCCAAGATTACCTGCTGAGCCTACCGCATCGCGGAAAGGGCCATAAAAAGCCGAGGCATATTTAGCAGCATAGGAAAGAATCATCACCTGTTCATGCCCTGCCACATCGAGCGCAGCGCGGATAGCACCTACACGGCCATCCATCATATCTGATGGTGCGATAATATCGCAACCTGCTTGGGCTTGTACGAGTGCTTGCTTACATAGCACCTCTATCGTCTCATCATTGGTCACATAGCCATTCTGCACCAGGCCATCCTGGCCATGGGTGGTATAAGGATCAAGCGCTACATCCGCAATGATCCCCAATTGCGGCACGGCTTTCTTGATCGCCGCAATGGCAGTGCAGATTAAATTCCCAGGATTACCTGCTTCACGCCCATCATCAGTTTTCAGATGCGGCTCAGTCACGGGAAATAGTGCCATCGCCGGAATCCCTAAATCCGCGGCTTGTTTTGCCGCCTCTACCGCAAGATCAACAGAATGACGGAAGACACCAGGCATAGAGCCAATCGGTGTACGCATCTGCGTGCCTGGCTGCACGAATAGGGGCAGAATAAGATCATGGCACGACAAACGGGACTCCGCCACTAACCGGCGAGACCATTCATAACGGCGCGTCCGGCGCAGCCGTGTAGCAGGATATTGTGCAGCATAATGCATGATAAACCTTGGTATTTCTGCTTTTAAATCGATGGATTGATTTATAATCCATTGACATCTAAATGTCAGCATTTTACCTTCATAACAGAAGTATAAAATGGCCCATTCGGTAAAAATACTATGAAAAGAATAGCTTACAGCGCTATTATACTGAGTCTTTTAGCACATGCGGCGCCTGTTGAGGCTGCAACGAATCTGCCTGTGCCGCGTTTTGTGACTATTAAGGCCTCAGAAGCCAATATCCGCACCGGCCCTAGCCAGCGTTATCCTGTGCGCTGGGTCTATCAACGCGCAGGCCTGCCGGTGGAAGTCACCGCTGAATTTGAACAATGGCGCAAAATCCGTGATATGGAAGGCGATGAAGGCTGGGTGCATGAAAGCTTGCTCAGCGGCCGCCGTAGTGTCTTTATCCGCGGCAATGCGCTACAAGTTCTCTACCGCTTCCCCGACCCCAAATCCTTCCCCGTCATCCGCGTGAAGCCTGGCGTTATGGCCGGTCTTTCCAAATGCGAAAAAGACTGGTGCCGCATCGACATCGAAGGCGAACAAGGCTGGATTGAACGGAAGTTCTTATGGGGAGTGTATAAGGATGAGGTGGTTGAGTAGTATAGAGGGCAGGATTCGGCATTCAGGATTCAGAGGTTTTTTGTATTGAAAAATATCTGATCTATAAGAAAAAAGAATTGGCAGCTATTCTAGTTATGCCACTCTTTTCCCGAATCCCGAATCCCTACCTAACCACAATAAACAACGCCGCCTCATCCCTACGGATATTTAACAGCATGCCGTTTTTATTCTTGCTATAGGTATCTGCCGCATTGGCCAATTCTTTCGGTGATGTGACGGTTTGCTGGTTGACGGAGGTAATAATATCCCCATCGCGGATACCTGCACTCCAGGCCTTACTGCCAGGCGCCACTTGCGCTACGAATACACCTTTGGTTTTGCCATAGAGTGGTGATTGCTCAGGAATACTGGCTAATTCTGCACCGGCTAAGGACGGGATTTCGTTTTTCGGCTGGATGACTTTTTCCTTGAGCTTCTTACCTTCTTCGCTCTTGCCGATCACCGCTTTGATGGTTTTCTTTTTACCATCGCGGATGATTTCAAGCGTAACCGTATCGCCAATACCGCCCAAGCCTACACGGTTTTTCAAGTCCGATGCATTCCGGATTTGCTTGCCATCCATAGTAATCACCACGTCACCGGTTTTTACACCAGCTTTAGCAGCAGAGCTCTCAGGCATTACATTGGCAACCACTGCACCACCATAACGGTCAATATTGAGCGCGCCTGCGATTTCTGGGGTTAGGTCTTGGATATGGATTCCCAAACGGCCACGTTTTACTTCGCCATAATTAATCAGCTGATTCATCACATAGCGCACCATATTAACAGGAATCGCAAAGCCAATCCCTACATTTCCACCATTTGGCGCGATAATAGCGGTGTTGACACCGACCAATTCCCCTTTAAGGTTAATCAGCGCACCACCTGAGTTGCCTGGGTTAATGGAAGCATCGGTTTGGATAAAGTCTTCATAACCCTCAATCCCTAAACCGCTACGGCCAAGCGCACTAACAATACCTGATGTTACGGTTTGCCCTAAACCAAACGGGTTACCAATTGCCACCACAAAATCCCCCACCAGCATCAAATCCGAATCGCCCATCGGCACGCTTTGCAGGTTTTCGGCTTTGATTTTGAGCAAGGCTAAGTCGGTTTCTGGATCAGAGCCTAATAATTTGGCTTTATAACGGCGCGCATCTTTCAGCGTCACAAAAATCTCATCGGCCTTTTCCACCACATGATGGTTGGTCAACACATAACCATGATCGGCATCCACAATCACCCCTGAACCAATACTCTGATTGCTTTGCTCATCTTGCGGCAATGCTGGAGTATCTGGCACATTACTGCCATTATTATCAAAGAAACGTCTGAAGAACGGGTCATTCATTAACGGATTGCTGGCTTCAGCTTCAGCCGTATCCGAGGTCGAGATATTCACCACCGCCGGTGTCACATTGTTCAGTAATGGCGCCAATGTTGGCACTTGGCCATTAGCCTCTAACAATGCACCTGGAATATGAGCCGCCGCTGTCTGCGCATATCCTGGGCAGGAGATCACCAATAACAGTAACGACAGTGCAATATTGCGGCAATATGTCATGAAAATCCCCTATGACTTCAGCTGTGTATATAGTTTAGTCATTTCCATTTCTTTTTATACAAAGAGTGGGAGGCGAACCACGACGCCGTAGAAAAATAAAGTCAAATGACTCTTTTATCTCTAACGTAAATGGCACCTACTGTCCAGCACGAGATATGCGCGATGACACCTTTGCATCAGGAGGGCGTATATAGAATGGCGCAGGTGCAACAGTATCGGTTGGGAATGGCAGATACTGCTCTGCTAAACGGGCAATGCTTTCCGCATCTGGAACACCTAAATTTCCTGTATTATCGGCCACTAATAATGAAGCACCATTACCCACTAACAGCGCTTGCGCAAGCGGATAGGCCTGGCGAGCTTCATCATAGGTTAATAGCTGTGCGTCTGAAAGCTTTTCCAGCGTGGGAGAGAATACCTGGTGATAGATCTGCCCTCGCCGTGCATCTAAGGCCACAATGATAGGCTGCTCAGGCGAATAAAGCCGTATTGCATCAGCCGCTAATGCCTCTAAGGTGGATACACCTAAAATCGGCAAACCCGTTACCAGCGCAATACCGCGCATTGCTGCTAATCCAATACGGATACCGGTAAAACTGCCTGGGCCGATACTTACAGCCAGATGTGTGAGGTCATGATAATGCAAGCCTGTAGTAGCAAATACCTCATCCAGCATTGCAAACAAGGTTTCCGCCTGTTCGGATTGCGCCTTGCCCTTTACGGATACAATATCATGTCCTGAACGGTGTAATGCAACAGAGCATAGACCGTTGGCCGTATCGCAGGCTAATAACGAAAATAATTCAGGGGCTTTCAGCATTTACATATCCTTTGAAGGCCTTTATAATGAAGGTCGTTCATTATTGTCAAGGAGGGGAAAACTATGGCTTTAGACCAACAATCCTGCATACCATGCAAAGGTACGGACGTCCAGGCTATGGATCGCAAAGAAGCAGAAAAACTGCTCAAGCAGATTCCTGGCTGGGTGCTGGATATGCATGCACAGTCCATTGTCGGCGAATTCCGCTTTCCGAATTTTAAGAAAGCATTAGCATTTGTTAACGCAATCGGCACCGTTGCCGAAGAACAAAATCATCATCCTGATATCAGCTTCGGCTGGGGATATGCCACTGTGACATTGCAGACACACTCCATCCAAGGCCTGCATGAAAATGACTTTGTTCTTGCCGCCAAGATTAATACGTTAAGCAAGTAAGCCCTTTTTTGCTAGCGTTTCTGCTTTATTTCTGAAGTAGGAGTTCGAGGCGATGTGTAGCAGAGCTACATGAGCCGATGGACGACGCCCTTCAGGAATAAATGAGAAACGCTAGAGTTTACAAAAAATTTATGTTTCGATGATACAGTACAACAATGCGGATAGCCTATCACAAACAGAAATCTTTTGTTGATAGGGTAATTTTTTGATGTAAGTTTTCAAAAAATGACTATAGTACACTGGATATCATATAAATCGGGCTGATAAGAAAACTATGTTTAAACTCTCATCCTTATTCAAACGCAATAGTGACGCCTCCCAAGAAAAGGATGCGATTACTGAAGCGCGCAACTGGTATTCGGATCGCTATCAGACCACCGTTGTACAACGTAATATTCTCCTCCTCATCACCCTGCTTTCCTTAGCAGGCGTGTTGATTTCTGTGTTTACCGTACGTGTAGTAACAGAAAGCAAATCCATTGAACCTTTCGTAGTGGAGATCGAAAAGAAAAGCGGTTTGACCAATGTGGTAGACCCATCTACACGTTCACCGCAATTTGCCGATGAAGCGCTGATTAAATATTTCGTCGTGAAATATATCACCGCGCGGGAAACCTATGATCCACTTACCTATAACTATAACTATTTCACCGTTGTGCGCCTGCTTTCGCGCAAATCGGTGTATGACGAATTCACACGCTATGTTGCGAGTGATCCGAAAAGCCCACGTTTGATGTATGGCGAAACATCAAAATCCGTGATCAAAATCCGTAACGTTGTGCCACAACCGGATGACCGCACAAAGGTAAAAGTACAGTTCACCATCCAAAGTTCTGGTAATCTACGCCAGACACTCAATAAAATTGCGACGGTGCAATATGACTTTATCACACTGGAAATGAACCAAGAAGAGCGTTTAGTGAACCCGCTTGGCTTCCAGGTTATGGGATATCGTGTCGATGATGATGCATTATAAGGTGTAAAAAGAATGACAAAACGCATTTCTATATGGGTATTATTGATTGGGCTACTTTTCCCCTGGACAGGCTTTGCCGCTCCTGCACCTGTTGTCACTGATAGCCGCATCAAAACCTTTGTTTATAGCGAATATGAAGTCTTCCGTCTGGTAGTTTATTATGGCTATCAATCGCATATCAAATTAGCCAAAAATGAAAACGTGCAAACGATTTCCTTAGGTGATTCTTCTGCTTGGCAGATTACTCCGGTGGAAAACCGCATTTTCATTAAGCCGCTGCAAGAGCAGGCGCATACGAATATGACGATTATCACCAATAAACGCACCTATCAATTCGACTTACAATCAAAGGTGCCAGCGGATGATGTCGATGATGAATTGGTCTATATGGTACGCTTCTTCTATCCGCCAGAAAGTGGATTTGATGCAGGTGCGGCAGCACAAGCTGCTATGCCAGCGGCGCCGACCATGCTGCCGCCTGCGCCAGCGGCATCTGCTATGCCAAGCTATCCGATGACTCCTGGTGCGCCTATGGATATGTCTTCTCTGCCACCTCTACCGGAACCTTATAACGCACCAGCGCCATTTATGCCGCCTATGCCTATGGCGCCTGCTGCGCCAGCGCCTATGGATATGGGTGGAAATGCGGCTGGGTATAATCTCTCGTATTCGCTCATGGGGCCCGATAGAATTGCGCCAGTACGTGTGTTTGATGATGGCAAGCGCACCTATTTTGAATTCAGCCCATCCATGAAAACCCCAGCCATTGCTATTGTATCAGCCGATAACCGTGAAACGCCTGTAGCACCTGGCCATGAAGGTATATTCACAACAGTGGATGGTGTAGCCAACAAATATGCCCTGCGCTCAGGTGCGGATGTCGTATTTGTGTTTAATGATAGCGCAACCGGAGGTGCTATTCGATGAAGAATGATTATTCACGTCCTGATGAATATGATGACGAGTATGGCGATTCCCAACCGGAAGTAGACGCCCGCCCCTCTGCCGTTGCCTCCAGCCCACGCAGCCGTGCGGTATTCTTTGCTATTGCTGCCGTCGTATCCGCTATTACGGTTTACTTGGTATTTTTCACAGGTGGTAGTGAAGAAGATCAGAAAAAGCAGCAATCCACTGCGGTGCCTGAAATTCCTAAGAATATTGAGCCTGTAACACAAAATACCGGCCCGATTGCGATTCCAGTTCCGTCCCTACCGGAAGCTCCACCGATTACAGTACCAACACCACCTCCTCCGCCAGCGCCACCTCCTGTGGCAGCGCCGGAGCCATTGCCAACACCTGTGCTGGAGCCAACCACATTGCCGTCTACGGATGTTGCGCCAGTTGTGCCGATTGATACAGGCGATAAGAAAAGCTCAGAAGATAGTGCCGAAGCCAAAGCTCAACGCGATGCACGCTTAAAATCAGGCATTATGATTGTCGGCGGTGGCGGTAAAGGCGGTATGGCAGGCATGGGCGGCAGCCAAACAGGAGCGGCAGGTGGCACAGGCAGCGCTGGTGGCTCTGCTAATCCGAATGATCCAAATGCAGCTGTGGGCGAAGGCACTAATGCTGTGAATAAATTACTCGGCAAACCGCTTGACTCCGAACTTGGGCCATCCGATTTCCGCTTAGGCAAAACCCAAGCCGAACAAGCCAAGGCAACCTTAATTGCCCGTGATATGAGCGCCGTTGTTGCCCAAGGAAAAATAATTGATGCTGTGCTTGAAACCGCGATCAACACCGACTTCCCAGGCATGTTACGTGCGGTAATTAGCCGTGATGTCTATGCGGAAACCGGCAAAAATATTCTCCTGCCAAAAGGCTCACGTTTGATTGGCCGTTATCAAAGTGATGTGAAGCGTGGCCAACGCCGTGTACAAGTGGTTTGGAGCCGTGTGATTCGTCCTGATGGGATTGATATTGCCATCGAATCCCCAGGCACAGACCAGTTGGGCCGTTCCGGTATCGAAGGTGAAGTGGATAACCGTTGGATGGAAATCTTTGGTAGCTCCTTGCTTGTATCCATTATCTCTATTGGTGCGGCAATTGGTGCAGAAACCATTACGGACTCTGATGGTGTCAGTGAAACCAATAACAGCGACGGTAGCAGAACCCGTAGCGGTAAAGCCTCTGACTTCGCGATTGTAGAAGGTGTAGAAAACTTTGGTGATGTGGCCTCTGACCTTGCCAAAGACGTGATCAAAATCCAGCCTACTATCACTGTGAAACAAGGCACCAATGTGAAAGTATTTGTGAACCGTGATTTGATTTTCCCAGCGTCTGTTGCGACTGATGTGAGGTATGTACGATGAGTATTGCAGCGTTAGAAACCTATCTTCTCCCGTTAAAAGAAGTCTTTGCTGAAGATGGCGTCAGCGAAGTATCGATTAACCGTCCCGGTGAAGTATGGGTGGAAAACCGCGGTGATATGCGCCTGGTGGAAATGCCTATGCTTGACTTAGAGCATTTAAAAGGCCTCGGCCGGCTGGTGGCACAATCGACAGAACAGAAAATCAGTGAAGAAACACCACTCCTCTCTGCAACACTGCCGAATGGCTATCGTATTCAGGTGATCTTCCCACCTGCGGCAGAACCTGGCACGGTGGCTATGTCTATCCGTAAAGGCTCTACTCTGAACTGGGATTTGGATGATTATGCGAAAATGGGGGCATTTGATACCACCATTATCGAAAAAGAAGAAAGTAGTCTGGATGGCGATTTGCAAAAACTGCTGGATGAGAAGCAAATCCAGGAATTCCTGAAACAAGCCGTTCTCCACAAGAAAAACATCATCATCAGCGGTGGTACATCAACCGGTAAAACCACCTTCACCAATGCGATGCTGAAAACCATTCCGTCAGAAGAACGTTTGATTACGGTAGAAGATGCGCGAGAGGTTATCCTCAGCTCCCACCCAAACCGCTTGCATTTGCTGGCATCCAAAGGTGGCCAGGGCCGTGCAAAAGTTACTACGCAAGACTTGATCGAAGCCTGCTTACGTCTGCGCCCTGAACGCATCATCGTAGGAGAATTGCGCGGCGCGGAAGCATTCAGCTTCTTACGCGCGATTAACACCGGTCACCCAGGATCGATTGCGACCCTCCACGCCGATACGCCACTCATGGCGATGGAACAGCTAAAACTCATGGTGATGCAAGCCGGTCTTGGTATGCCACCGTCTGAGATTAAAGAATATATTCGTAACGTAGTAGATGTTGTGGTACAATTAAAACGCGGAAGCAAGGGGCGTCGTTATGTATCGGAGATACTCTTCGTACGCACCATGACAGAGCATTCTCAATCTTAAGAAGATAGATCAATAGATTATGCGCGAAATACGTAATTTCGTTATTATTGCTGGTATTATCCTCGCCGTTATTGCGGCGTGTTTTTATATTTCAGGCGTGTGCTTGTTGCTGTCTGAAGGTATTGTCCAGAAAAAGCCAGGCATTATTACCATTGACTTCCTGCAATCACCCAAACCCTGGTTCTACCTGCTTAATGCATGGCAATGGCTCTATGTAAACCACAATCACCCGGCGGTGACGGCATCCTATAACGGCTTCTTTGTAACCCGTATTATGTCTATTACCTTTGCACCGATTGGCCTGGTGAGCTTACTGGCCTTTATCTTCCGTGCGCCTCTTATGGATTTCCGTCCTTTCCGCAAGAAAGAAACCATTCACGGGGATGCGCGCTGGGCAACGGAAAAAGACATCCGCAAAGCAGGTTTACGCACCAAACAAGGAATGCTGCTGGGGAAAGACCGCAAAGGCTTTCTGATCGGCGGTGGCTATCAACATACACTGCTCTTTGCGCCTACCGGTTCGGGTAAGGGTGTGGGCTTCGTAATTCCGAACTTACTGTTCTGGAAAGACTCTGTAGTAGTCCACGATATTAAGCTCGAAAACTATGAGCTGACCAGCGGTTATCGCAAGAAATTAGGCCAGAAAGTCTATGTTTGGAACCCTGCTGACCCGGATGGCTGGACGCATTGCTATAACCCGATTGACTGGGTAAGCAGCAAACCAGGCCAGATGGTGGATGACGTGCAAAAAATCGCCAGCTTGATTCTGCCAGAGCAAGAATTCTGGCAAAATGAAGCACGCAGTTTGTTTGTGGGTGTAGTGCTTTATCTCCTGGCCGTGCCTGAGAAGGTAAAATCTTTTGGTGAAGTCGTGCGGACTATGCGTAGCGATGACGTAGTATATAACCTTGCCGTGGTATTAGACACTATTGGCAAGCAGATTCACCCTGTGGCTTATATGAACATCGCGGCTTTCCTACAGAAAGCCGATAAAGAACGTTCCGGTGTAGTCTCCACCATGAACTCCTCGCTTGAATTATGGGCCAACCCGTTGATTGATACGGCAACAGCATCCAGTGACTTTAACGTTCTCCAATTCAAACGTGCTTTGCATACCGTCTATGTAGGCTTAACACCGGATAACATTAACCGTCTGAAGCCGCTCATGCAGGTGTTCTACCAGCAAGCAACTGAATTCTTGAGCCGTCGTACACCAACCAAAGAAGAGCCTTATGGTGTGATGTTCGTAATGGATGAGTTTCCAACGCTTGGTAAGATGGAACAGTTCCAGACAGGTATTGCCTATTTCCGTGGTTATCACGTGCGCTTATTCCTGATTATTCAGGATACTGAGCAGCTGAAAGGTATTTATGAAGAATCGGGAATGAACTCGTTCCTGTCGAACTCGACCTATCGCGTGACCTTCGCGGCAAACAACATGGAAACAGCGAATTTGATTTCGCAGCTTTGCGGGAATAAAACCGTACATCAAGAATCCTTGAACAAACCGAAATTCTTTGACTTAAACCCAGCTTCACGTTCCGTGCATCTCTCTGAAACCCAACGTGCGCTCTTATTACCGCAAGAAGTAATCCAGTTGCCGCGTGATGAGCAGATTCTCTTGATCGAATCGTCTCCACCAATCAAATCAAAAAAGATTAAATACTACGAAGAATCCTTCTTCAAACGCCGCCTGTTGCCACCGATTAAATTGCCACAACAAGAACCGTTTGATGCGCGTAAATTCTATGCGAAGAAAGAGGATGCAGCACCACCAGCGTCAACAGCCCCTGCTGCTGCACCTGCGCCAGCAGCTCCAGCTCCGGCAGCGCCTGTTCCATTACCTCCACAGCCGCAACAAGCTCCAGCTCAAGAGGATTTCTTGCTGCCACCGCAACAAGCATTACCGCCTGAACCAGCCCGCACAAGCTATGATCAAGCAGATGAAGCGGATGATTGGCTGGATGATGATGACGAGGAAGAAACACTCCCACCGCCACCTGCGCCGCAGCAACTTCAATTTGAAGATGACGACGACGATGATGATGAGGACTGGTTGGATGATGACGAGGACGAAGAGCCAGCACCTACCCCACCTGCACCGCCTATACAACAACAGCCCGTTCCAGACGATGACGACGATTGGCTAGACGATGAGGACGAAGAAGAGGATGATGAGGATAAACCCAAAGATCCGAATCAATTCTAATGTCTAGATTAGTCTTATTACTCCAATCCGGTGAATTTGACCGTATCCATTATGGCCTAATGATGGCAAGTGCGGCTGCGGCTGTGAATAAAGATGTTACTATCTTTGTCACTATGGCTGCCTGTCATGCTTTTACGGTAAATGGATGGAAACAACAGCCATTATCAGAAGGTATGCATTTCTCCATTCCAGTTGCCACCGCCCAGGAGCTAGATAACCATTTCCGCAAGCAAGGCGTGGCTGATTTCGGATTGCTATTAGAATCCTGCCTAGCACTTCCTATTGAATGGATTTTCTGCGAGACAGGTTTGCAGAGCTTGGAACTAACTGCCAATGATCTAACACCTGGAATTCCTGTTATGATTGCAGGCATTGTGACCCTGCTTAACCGCATTACGCCAGATACGGCGGTTATTACGCTGTAAATACTGTGTTGTTACATGACTCTTCGTCATTGCGAAGCCACGACGTGGCTGTGGCAATCTATTCCTATAATTTCTCTGTCCTTTATGTAGGATACATGGATCGCCACGCTTCGCTCGCGATGACGTGGGAGAACCAGGCAACAACGTATTGATATTTTTCATCCCGGACCTAATCCGGGATCCACTGTTATGGGGGCGTCATCTATAAGAATTAACCCCCTAGCGCCAGTCTTGGTGGATTCCGGGTCAAGCCCGGAATGACAAGGATTGAATCAGCACCTACCATTTCACCCCTATTGACACTGAAAATACGATAGGTTAGCTTGAAGCAGATGATTTTTATCGGGGTTTCTTTATGAACAAAATGTCACTTCCTGTATGTATCCTTGCTGCTCTGGTCTTAGCAGGTTGCGCCTGTAACCAGCCGGATAAGGTAGAACCTTTCCAAAAAACCGATAAGGAAATGACCTGTAAACAGGTTGTTCTGGAAACCACTGAAATCGAATACCGCCGTAAACAGGCTGAGGAATATCCTGTGATTGGGATTGATCAAGCCTTGCTGCCTTTATGCTGGGCGCCCACATATGCAAGCAAGATTGATGCACGCAAAGCCGCTGATGAACGCCTGGAATATTTAGGGCAAATCTATGAAATCATGGGCTGTGACCGTAAGCAACCGCAAGCCTCTCCTCAGCAAAGCAGCTTGCCTGCTCCGCCACCGATCCGCTCGGATGCCCTGCCACAAATGCAGCGCCAGCGTGCCGTGCCTTATACGCCTTCTGGCGGTATGAGCGTACCACCGCCACCACCGGCTCCGCCATCAGCACGTTAGCCCATGTCTGACGCACCTCACAAACCGCATATAATGCTGATTGATGGTTACGGCTTTGTGTTCCGCGCCTATCATTCTTTGCCACCGCTCACCCGCCCTGATGGCACGCCTGTTGGGGCTGTTTATGGCTTTACCAATATGCTGCTCAAACTTATGGATAGCAGCACGGTGGATTATATTGCGGTTGTGTTTGATTCCGGCCGCAAAAGCTTCCGTAATGAGATATATGCCGACTATAAAGCCAACCGCCCTGAAGCGCCGGCTGATCTTATCCCGCAATTCCCACTGGTGCGCGAAGTGGCACATGCTCTGAATCTAGCAACATTAGAGCTAGAAGGCTATGAAGCAGATGATCTTATCGCCACCTATGCCCGCCAGGCTGCGGCGCAGAATATGGATGTGACCATTGTCTCCTCCGATAAAGACCTCATGCAACTGATCGGCGATTCCATCCGCATGTATGACCCGATGAAATCGCGGCCGATTGGTGTGAAAGAAGTGGAAGAGAAGTTTGGCGTTACACCAGAAAAAGTGCTTGATGTACTTGCCCTCATGGGCGATAGCTCAGATAATATCCCAGGCGTCCCGGGCATTGGCCCAAAGACAGCGGCTGAGCTTATCCTCACCTTTGGTGATCTTGATGGAATTCTGGCCAATACCTCGCAGATCAAACAACAAAAACGCCGCGAGACATTAGAAACCCATGCCGAACAAGCCAGGCTTTCACGTGAATTAGCGCGTTTGTGCGAGCAAACACCTATGCCGCTTCCGCTCAATGAATGTTGTGTGAAACCGGTTGATGCTCCGCATCTCTTGTCTTTCCTCCAACAGCAGGGCTTTAAATCGCTCGTGGCAAAGATGAGCCAGAAATATGGGTATGCTGCTCAAACTTATGGATAGCAGCACGGTGGATTATATTGCGGTTGTGTTTGATTCCGGCCGCAAAAGCTTCCGTAATGAGATATATGCCGACTATAAAGCCAACCGCCCTGAAGCGCCGGCTGATCTTATCCCGCAATTCCCACTGGTGCGCGAAGTGGCACATGCTCTGAATCTAGCAACATTAGAGCTAGAAGGCTATGAAGCAGATGATCTTATCGCCACCTATGCCCGCCAGGCTGCGGCGCAGAATATGGATGTGACCATTGTCTCCTCCGATAAAGACCTCATGCAACTGATCGGCGATTCCATCCGCATGTATGACCCGATGAAATCGCGGCCGATTGGTGTGAAAGAAGTGGAAGAGAAGTTTGGCGTTACACCAGAAAAAGTGCTTGATGTACTTGCCCTCATGGGCGATAGCTCAGATAATATCCCAGGCGTCCCGGGCATTGGCCCAAAGACAGCGGCTGAGCTTATCCTCACCTTTGGTGATCTTGATGGAATTCTGGCCAATACCTCGCAGATCAAACAACAAAAACGCCGCGAGACATTAGAAACCCATGCCGAACAAGCCAGGCTTTCACGTGAATTAGCGCGTTTGTGCGAGCAAACACCTATGCCGCTTCCGCTCAATGAATGTTGTGTGAAACCGGTTGATGCTCCGCATCTCTTGTCTTTCCTCCAACAGCAGGGCTTTAAATCGCTCGTGGCAAAGATGAGCCAGAAATATGGGGTGACAGCCGAGCTTCCTCTTGCAGCACCGAGCGCAGCAACAGCACCACAAGCGCCACGTGATCATCAAACGATTGAGACACTGGACACTCTCAAAACCTGGCTTACCGCCTGCGAATCGCATGGCTTACTGGCATGTCATGCCACAGCGCATAGCCTCACCCTTTCCTTAACCAATGGTCGCGCCTGTTATATCCCCATCGCCGAAGAGATAGCTGCCACAGCACCTATGGGCGATTTGTTTGCGGCACCTCAAACCGCCCCGCAAACAGGCCTCACCTGGACAACTCTCCGCCCTCTCTTACAGCCCATCCTCACCCACCCCTCTATCCTCAAAATTGGCTATGACCTTAAACATACGATACGGTTAGTGGATATGGCAGTGGCACCAATAGATGATGTGATGATGATGTCCTATGTGCTAGGTGCTGGGAAATATGACCATAGCCTTGCTGCATTATGGGATCGTCATGGCACGGCGCCACTCCCTGCCCTCAAAGAAAAAACCGCCACAGCCGATGAGCTGAAAGCCTATGCTTTTACCATAGTAGAAGGCCTGCCTGCGATTCATGCCGAACTCAAACAAGCGCTAGCGCAGCACAAAATGACCACGGTTTATGAGCGCATCGAACGTCCATTAGTAGCCGTCTTGGCAGAGATGGAGCGTATCGGTATTAAAGTCGATGCCACACGTCTTAGAGCATTATCTGCCGATTTTGAAAAACGCCTCAGCGTGCTTGAGCAAGAGATTCATCTGCTGGCAGGCGAGAATTTTAACATCGGCTCGCCGAAACAACTCGGTGTCGTCCTGTTTGATAAACTCAAACTGGATCCAAGCGCTAAAACCTCCAAAACCGGTGCATATAGCACAGGCGCAGAGATACTCGATGAACTGGCAGCACAAGGCCATGTTATTGCCGAGAAAGTGTTAGAATGGCGCCAGCTTTCCAAGCTAAAAAGCACCTATACCGACGCACTGCAGCACCAAATCAACCCAAAAACAGGGCGTGTGCATAGTACTTTTGCGATGGCCTCTACTTCTACCGGCCGCTTAAGCTCTATTGATCCGAATTTGCAGAACATCCCAATCCGCACGGAAGAGGGCAACAAAATCCGTTCTGCTTTTATTGCGGATAAAGGTTATACATTACTCTCAGCCGATTACTCCCAAATCGAACTCCGCCTGCTGGCGCATGTGGCTGACATCCCTACCCTGCGCGATGCATTCCGCGCTAATCAGGATATTCATGCCATTACCGCCAGTGAAATTTTTGGCATTCCTCTGGCAGAAATGACACCTGTCATCCGCCGGCAAGCCAAGGCTATTAACTTTGGGATTATCTATGGCATCAGCGCCTTTGGCCTGGCGCGGCAGCTTGGTATTGGACGCAGCGAAGCAGGGCAGTATATTGATATGTACTTCAAACGCTATCCTGGCATCCGCGAATATATGGAACGCACCAAAGCCTTCGCCCATGAGCATGGCTATGTGGAAACCTTATTTGGCCGCCGGTGCTATCTCAATGATATCAATTCCTCCAACGGCGCTCTGAAAAGCTTCTCTGAACGTGCCGCCATTAACGCACCGCTGCAGGGTACAGCGGCTGACATCATTAAACGCGCCATGATCCGCCTGCCACAAGCACTCGCCCAAGCAGGGCTTAAGGCACGGATGGTATTACAAGTCCATGACGAATTACTGATCGAAGCACCGGAAGCAGAAGCTAAGAAAGTCGCTGCGATTGTGAAAGCAACCATGGAGCAAGTAGCGCAATTACACGTGCCGCTGGTCGTGGAAGTCGGCATTGGCGATAACTGGCAGGCGATACACTAAATAGCCACGCCATTTACACAACCCCCAACCCTGAGTGGCATTTCCATGCCACATAACAACTATAAAACACAACCATACTCCCTCCTGTTCTTAAACAAAACACCCTTTGCATCTCTAATATTTTCTTTATAAACAGAATGTTTTTCTCTTTATTTATTAGAATATATTCTATATAAGTATTAATAAATTATTAATATGAAAAAATATATGGAACATTATGAGCAAGGCCAATCATACACCAGCAGCAGCGTCTTCATCCGCCTCAGCAAACACCTCCCCGGATGCTCAACAGGGCCAGAAACATCTCTTTTCTTTAGCCGCTTCTATCATGGAAGAATACAGAATAAAACATGGTAGGATTTTAGAGCTATTATTCACAAGCAATGTTCTCGCTCCCTTGACTGAGCAACTACAGAGCTTTGCAACTGTCATTTTACCACAACTCAACACAGCTGAGCTAAAAACAGAAACGCTGCGCGCACTCCAAAGCATCCTTAGAAAACACCAACCTGCTCTTCTTGCAGAATGTCATGCTCGTGCAAAAAAAACACTGGCTACTGCTAATGCAGCATTAGAAACGGCAGAGGGCGCCCTGAGAGATGCACAAACAGAGCTTGCAGATGCACAACGCAAACAAGACGATAAAGCAATAGCCCTTGCAACAAAAACTATAGCGGCTGAACAAAAAGCCCTTGCAACAGAACAGGCTGCAGTAGCTCAACAAAAGCACGCCCTCAGAATGGTTGAAAACTTTTCTCCCAATGATGCGTTTTCTTTCCTCTTTCCACAGGATATTTTTACAACACCGGGTAACTTCCTGGCAGCACTCACATTGGCTATACGCCTATCTCATCCCACACCCACACTTCAACACATTACCCCTGCTTTAGCAAAAGAGGAAATTGAGATTTTTCCCTCTTTCCTAAAGAAGTTGCAAACCTCTAGGCATCTCAACTCATCACATCCTCTAAAATCGTATGAACATAAGAATGTTCCAGGAGTTCCATTTTTCTTCCTTTTTTGGGGAGAAACCCTACGTGCACTCTATCATGGGGCAACAACCCTCCCCTTCTCAGCATTTACTGAAGGCAGTGACCTGCCTTACGCCGCCTATAAACAGATACTTCTATCTAAATGGAAAAACTTATCTGCCTACATTAACCTGGATACCAGCCTCCCCCCTCATATTGACGTTGACGTTAATCTGCCTCGTCTTAAGCTACTGGTGCTAAGACAGCTCTATGTAGAATACACACAAAATAATCAGATTCTTCAGCACCCTACAGTCCGCCTATGCCCCTACTGGGATGATATCGTATTAACGGACTATCTACATATTTTACCTATCAGCTTACAACAGCTCTTACGGCAGCATCACACCCAACATAATAGTGTACCCCAGGCGCTTGTATCAACGAGCAATACCGGCCCTCTACGGGAACAGCGGTTGCAGTCGCTGCATCATTTATCGCTTGGGCGCCTTGTCCATCTGTTGGAATCCCCCCACTTGAAACATGCAGTCCTTTCATTCTTGCAAACAACATTCCTTGCAAACCATGATGAGGTAGCCACAGGCAAAACATTGTTGACAGCCGCAACAGACTTACAGTTAGAGCTTTATCGGACAGCATCTATCTCACATGCAGTGCACTCTGAAAAACGTAGAGTATTCACTCGTACTGTATCTACTAGCGCGACCAGCTCTAACTCTAACCGCAATGATACAGCTGAGGGTGCTAGCCCATCATCACCTCAACGTGAACGTGGATTGCCACGAACGACCTCTACGGTGCACTTTGACCCCAATGCCATAGCAGCAGCATTCTCCCCGCATCCGAAATTGGCACGCCGTCCATCTGCCCCAGCTCCTGTTACTGCATCGGGTGCATCATCCTCGACAGAGAATGATGCTTCTGTTAGATCGCCACGTCTACAATCATCTACGACAGGATTGTCTAACCGGTATAGGCCTAGCACTACTCTTACCCCTGCAGAAATATCCGCAGCCTTTGAGGAGGAAACAGCAAAAGAGCCCCAAGCTACAGGCAACAATACTACAGATACTGCCGTAGCATCCAAGAGCTCAACCTCGGATAACATGCACAGTTCCTCCGCAACATCATCTACTAACAGCTTTGCTCAACGGATCGAACCAGCGCGCCGCGCCTCTCCAACTGAAAATCCATCTGCTCCTGTAGATGCGCCACAATCAACAGCAGCTACAGCAGCGCCATCTTCTCCCCAGGCAGAAACAACGCCTTCTAACGGGCAGATTTCGTATAGTCAACAAGACCGGAATCAGCGCTCACGCTCGCCATCTCCATCCAACGCTCCTGGGCAACGTTAATCGACTTTTCTACATGCAAGAAAAAAAGCGGCTAGCCCCTAAAGACTAGCCGCTTTTTCTTTTATACACGGAAGGAAAGGCAGAGATTATTTCTTCTCCGCTTCCAGCTTCTGCTTGCGTTTCTTACTCGCAATGGTGTTGAGTATCTCCACCAGGATGGAGAACGCAAAGGCGAAGTAGATGTAACCACGTGGTACATGGAAGTGCAGGCCTTCTGCCACCAACAACGTACCAATCATCAGAATGAAGCTGAGCGCCAGCATTTTGAAGGTTGGGTATTCATGCAAGAAGTCGCTGATATAACCTGATGCTAAGAGCATCACAATCATGGATACAACAACCGCAGCAACGATCACTGGAATATGTGGCGTAATACCTACCGCAGTAATAATCGAATCGAAAGAGAAGACAAAGTCAATCAACGCAATCTGACAGATCGCATTCGCAAAGCCTGCCCTTACTTTTACAATCTCACGCTTCTCTTCAATACCTGCAATATCAGCATGCATTTCAAAGGTTGCTTTGGCGATCAAGAAGATACCCCCACCAATGAGGAGCAAATCTTTGATAGATACATCTAAATCAAATACCGTAAAGAGTGGCTCAGTCAGGCTCATAATCCATGCCACACCCATCAGCATGACAATACGAATACCAAGCGCTAGCCCTAATCCGATCAATCGTGCTTTCTTAGCATATTCTTTCGGCAGGTTTTGCACGACAAGCGCAATAAAAATCAGGTTATCAATACCGAGTACAATCTCGAGTAAGCTTAACGTCACGAAACTCATGAGTAGTTCTGGCGTTAGAAATTCCATAGTAACCTCGTCTCCCTTTGAAATAAAAATTGCCGGATGATGATAAGTACAAAACCTACTCTGGTCAAGCGTTCCCGATAGGCATTCTTATAAATAATTTTGTTCTTTTTCGTAAAATATTAGTCTATATTTTAGCGAAGTTGATTCAAAATGAGACGGTGCGTGATATGAGCAAAAGTACTTCCTATAGTGATGAATTAAAAGCTTTGTGGGAAAAGCGGGTTAAACGCTACTTAGAGAAATATAAAGCCTCCTTAGAAAAACTGAGTCAAACGGACTACAACATATTGCTATGGGATGTAACACGTGAAAAAGAGAGGCATGATTTTCGCACACGCAATCATATTGTAGAAAACGAGATATTACTCCACCCAGAACGGGAAAATACCATAACAAATCCTATGCATATGGCTCTCTGCCTTAGAGGGAAAAAGCTCTTCAGAACTAGGCAATTAGAAAAATTCCAAGCAGAATGGCATCTGCCAGATGCGTCTGTAGAGTTTCTACAGTCACACAAAGCCTTGTTTATGGCTACTATACTTGAATATCAACTTTCTAAACTCAGATCCTCTGAAGAAGATACCACACCACCCATAGATGGTATGATTGAGACGCTCTGCACCGCTAGTAACCAACTTCCACCGCAGATGAAAGCACTCATTGGCTTTCTCTATACACGCAGCGACCAAACACGATTAGATGCTTGGTATGACACACTGCATACCTATGCAAAAACCAATGATAAATTAGTGCTTGCACCCGCCTATCCGTTTATAGAAATACTCCACGTTATTCATAGCCACTATCCTTTAAGTATTATTGGCGAGGAAAGTTATGACAGGGTGCATGAATATATCATTCGTAATATTGACCGCAGCACAACACCGATAACACTCGGCCCAAAACTCACAGCAGAACTCACAGCCCTGCAACAAAAACACTCTACAGAATTATGCTGTTTTCATGCATCTCCCCTCTTCAAAACTTATGTTACCCAATATTTAGAAGATATTACTCAAGGGTTGGGCAAGGTTGCATTCTGTGATATAGAGGCGTTTGTTGCACAACATATAACAACTCCTGAACCCTCAAAGCCCGAAAACAGCCCTGCATTACGCAGAAAAAAACGCGCTGATTCCGATAGCCCTACACTACAGAGCAGCAATTCTTCTCCTTCTCTTTCAGGCGAAAGCACATCTATCCCGCTTCCTTCTTCTAGTAGCAGCTCTCCAAACGTCAGTGAGAAACGAGGTGGTTGGAAAAAACAGTTAAGCAGAAAAATCTCTAGGGTATTTACACGCAGCTCTTCTAGCTCCTCCACACCAGAACCTGTCATAGCACCAAGCCCTACTCTCGCAATACCAGCGCGCTCTAGTGCAGAAGAGAGCGGCACTACCAGTTCTGACACACTTGATAGCGGCACACCGCCACGTACCGCCTCACCAACACGCACCCATACCGTACACTCAAAACGATTTCCTAATTATCGCCAAAGTGTACAAATATCCCCTGAGAAACAGGATGATTTAGCCTCAAGCTCTGAATCACAGGATAGCGATGATAGAACGAACCTACTCAATCCCAATGCACGTATTAATCTTCGAGGAAACGGGGATCAGCACTATTTATAAGCAGTGAAATACTTGCTATTTTTACGACTTTAGTTTATATCGTAGAGTTACATTGAGAATATATTAATGTTTAAAAGGATGATCCCCTATGTCCAGTGATAAAAAACCATCAGATAAAGCACAATCCAAACGTGAGATTTACTCACAAGCCCGGTCTACGACAGAAAGCAGCTTACCTCGCAGCCCTGATGCTAAACAGATGAAAAAAACCAATTCAAGTGTTTTTGCATGGTTAAATCCCTTTGGAAAGAAATCAAAAGATAAAACTCCAGAACCAGCACCCTCTAATGAGACTCCATTACCCGCTCAACCTAGCGCAGAGCCTAGCTCGTTACCACCTACTCCTGACCGGAAACAATTACGCCGCACACAATCAAGCGCCCCCTCATCTGAGGGTGAAGAACCTAAAAAGCCACGCAATAAGAAAACTGCAAAAAAAACAGAGGCTACTCCGAGTACAAGCCCTTCTGACAGCGAAGAACCTAAAAAAGTACGCAAAAAGAAGAAGGCACAAACAGAAGAGGCCACTCCTAATACCACTCCTTCTGAAACAACCGCCACTTTGCAACCAAAACGCAGCATTGGCCACCTCCCTAAACCAAGCGGGGATGTACCTCCTCTGAAACTGCCTCGTGGAATAATCACGGATGAAGATACTCTTCCACCACCTTCCTCTGTAGAGCCTAGCCCAGAAAGAACCGCTTCTCCTGTATTAGGGGTACTGGTACCTACAGCAAAAGGCCGCCTTCGTAGTCCAACGAATGCTGAGCTATTCACATCTCAAACGACAACACCTCCTGTTGTGAATAACGCCAATACGGCAAGTCTTCCAAACCCACCAGTAACTCTGGCTCCTGTTGCGCGCGTAAAACGCCACTGCCCTAAACCAAGCGGTGGGAATGGAGATACGCCGACTCTCTCAAAACTTAGACCACCTAGCATGGTTGTGGTAGGCCCGTTTACACAAACCGAAGCAGAAAAAACAGCGCAAGCGCAGGAAACCCAGCCAGGCAGCCCTGGCCAAAGCCCTTCAGGTTCTCCACGATAAATCATTTGACTCATCATAACATTGCCTCTATTATCACTTCCCCTTTTTGATAACAGGAAGCAATGTTATGATTACCTCTTTACCTACTACCCTCCGGCCGTTTATCTGGCATTTTGTCAAGAAACAATGGCCTTATTTCCTTATTATACAACTTTTTTTCTTCGGCTGGGCGATTGACCATACGGTGTTTCCGTATGTCATGCAGCGCATGGTGGATGCGCTGAGTGGCTTTACAGGCGATAAAGGCGAGATTTGGTCATACCTCTCTCCCATTTTGTGGTTTGGGGGCTTGCTCTGGCTGGGCGTGGAGATTTCTTACCGCGTGAGCTGGATCACCGCCGCGCGCACTTTCCCGCATATGGAAGCGCAAATCCGCATGGCAATGGTAGATTATGTAGAAGGCCATTCGCATACCTATTTTGCCAATCATTTTGCCGGTAGCATCTCCAATAAAATCTCGGATATTTCACAAGGCGTCACACGGATTATACAATTACTCAGCTCTGTGTTCATCCCTGCATTGCTAGCACTTGCCATTGCAACCGTGATGTTTGGATTACTGCATCCTATCTTTGCTGGATTGCTAGGCGGATGGGTTATCTTGCATATTGGCACGTGCTTGCTCTGCGCTAAGGGCTGTAGCTATTATTCCAAAGTCCATTCTGAAGCGCGCAGCGATTTATCGGGCGTGATTGTGGATAGTTTGACCAATAATATCAACGTCCGCCTCTTCTCCCGCCGCACGTTCGAGCGCTTGTTTATTAGCACGTATCAAGAGGATGAGCGCTATAAAAACTGGCAGTCCCTCTGGTTTGTTGAAAAGATGAAAATCCTGTTGGGGTTCTTATCCTTATTGGGGCCTGGCGTTGCTATGACATGGTTCATGATCTATAGCTGGCAGCATGATATGATTAGCTTAGGTGAGTTGATCTATATCTTCAACACCACCTGGAACATCACCATTATGGTATGGATTTCGGGCATGGAATTGCCGAATTTCTTTAAAGAAATTGGTATCTGCCGCCAAGCATTATCGCTCATTCAAGCCAAGCATGATATTGTGGATGCAGCTGATGCAACGGCGCTGCATGTCAGCAAAGGCAAAATCGAATTCGACCGCGTGACGTTTAATTACATCCGCAACAATAATATCTTCAAAGATAAAAGCGTCACCATCGAAGCCGGCAGTAAAATAGGCTTGGTGGGCTTCTCAGGTTCTGGGAAGACGACCTTTGTGAATCTGATTTTGCGCTATTATGATATTGAAAGTGGCCGTATTCTGATCGACGGGCAAGATATTGCGCATGTGAGCCAAGATTCATTACGCGATCAAATTGCCATGATCCCACAAGATACCAGCCTCTTCCACCGTACCTTGCTGGAGAATATCCGCTATGGCAGGCTTGATGCGACAGATGAGGAGGTCATTGAGGCCTCCAAACTCGCGCATTGCCACGAGTTCATCAGCCAGATACCGGAAGGCTATCAATCGCTCGTCGGCGAACGCGGAATTAAGCTTTCTGGCGGCCAACGCCAGCGTATTGCAATTGCACGTGCTATTCTGAAGAATGCGCCGATTCTGATCCTGGATGAGGCCACCTCTGCGCTGGATTCCGTCACCGAACGCCATATCCAAGAAAGCCTGGAATATATCATGAAAGACCGCACGACTATCGTCGTAGCCCACCGCCTTTCTACCCTGGCCGGTATGGATCGCATTCTGGTGTTCAACAAAGGCCAAATCATCGAAGACGGCACGCATGAAAGCTTGCTAAAACAGAATGGTCATTATGCACATTTATGGCAAATGCAAGCAGGCGGGTTCTTGCCGGAGAGGGAAGAAGTGTAGTATTTCTTGCTATGCCGCTGAGTATCGCGACATAGCAGTTTTCGTGTCATACGCCGACTTGATCCAAGGATGACACGTAAGTGTTTGACAATTAAACTAGCCTAACTCCCCACCACCACCGTCCCATCATGAATAGCATAGGATAAATACGGCTCCGTTGCCGCCTGATACACCGCGCCATGGCGGTCTATGCCTATCACGGCTGCTTCGCCATTGCGTTCTTTGAGCTCTGCAATGGAAAGACTACAGGCATCACATAGTGGCATACCGTCTGTCACACGGGTTACAATCCGTGCGGCAAGGGCAGCGTTGACGATATCTTCGCCTGTGCCTGTGCAGGAAATAGCAGCAAAACCATTGGCGTAATTGCCTGCCACTGTGGCAGAATCGCTCACGCGGCCTGGCATTTCAAACCCCTTACCGCCTGTCGATGTCGCAGCGGCGAGCCGGCCTTCGCTGTCGAGTGCTACACAGCCTACTGTGCCGCTTTTGCCTAAATGCTGTGCATGATATTCATCGCGGCGTGCTTGTGTTTCTGGGTTATATTTAGGGAAGCCTTGGCTACGCGCGAATGCTGTTGCCTCCTCACCTGCTAGCACGCGGTCATCTTGTGGCAGTAAGATAGCTGCAATTTTCACCGGATTTTGTACCTCACGAATATTAATCACCCCTGCAAAACGCTGTTGCTCACCATCCATGACAGAAGCCGTCATCCGTATGACACCGTCACTCTGGATTTTTGAGCCTGTGCCTGCATTAAAGAGCGGATCATCTTCTAATAAACTCACAGCATGGACTACCGCCTCTACGGCCGAATGATGCTGTAAAAATGCATAGCTTTCTTCCACAATACGCCGCAATGCGCTTTCTACCTGCTGCTTGTGTGTATCGGTTTTAGGGCGGCTGCCTAAACCACTATGAATAATAATTATGGGCTGCATAGAACCTCGTTATAAAAAATGCTGCCAATTGCATTCTGAGCAAATGACAGCATTCTTGAAATGTGTACTGTAACGACCGTTTGCTAAGATTCTGTCTATTATAGGAATGAACAGAATCAAGAACCAGGAGAATCTTTCGATAGGTTTTTCTGCGGCAGCACAAAACCCTATGTACTCGTCTCCTGGCCCAAGTCTGCTCGAGTATTGCATCGAACAGTATATTGAGCTTACCAAGCCTCCTATAAGAATTCGAGCAGAGGGCTTGTCTGGTTCTATAAATAGGATGCAAGAAGGCGGGCGTGATGGGTGATATGGTCGTCTATGACGGTTTGCACAAAGAAATACCCGTGATCATATCCTTCATGAAACCGCAAACATAACGGTTGCTGGACAGATGCACATGCCGCCGCAAATGCCTCAGGATTTAGGCGTCCTTCTAGATACGCCGTATCCGCCGTGCCTTGATCAAGCAGAATCTCAGGTAAGCGTGCTTGATTACGACGCATTAATAGCGTTGCATCATACTTATCCCACTGCGCCTTATCACTACCAAGATAGGCCGTTAACGTTTCTGGCCCCCAGCCATCTTGTGAAGGATGGCATATAGGTGCAATGGCAGAAAGCGAACGGAATAACTCAGGATGACGCTGCCCTATCACCAACGCCCCATGCCCGCCCATGGAATGGCCAAAGAGGCCGAATACAGTGATAGGAAAATGCTCACGCAAGAGGCTGGGCAGTTCCTGTGTGATATAGCTATACATCCGGTAATGAATGCGCCATGGCGCTTCGGTTGCATCTACATAGAACCCTGCCCCTTTGCCAATATAGAGGCTTTCATTATCCGGCACGTTGCCACCGCGCGGGCTGATATCCGGCGCAATGACGATCATGCCAAGTTCAGCTGCTTTCCGATACGCCCCTGCTTTGACGGTGAAATTTTCCTCTGTACAGGTAAGCCCAGAAAGGTAGATCACAGCAGCGCCAGTGGCCTTAAGCGGTATAAACACCGTAAACCGCATCGCGCATTGCGTGCTATGGCTTCTATGCCGGTAATACGCCAACTCTCCATCGAAGCAGCGATGTGAAGATAGTTTTTCCATCTCTCTTTCCTTTCCTGTGCCATCATACCATCTGATATCGCTTATTTACAGTGATTCTGCTGTAATGAATCTATGAGAGATAGGAGGTTATCTATGGAAAAACAATCCCCCACCCAGAAAAAAGTGATTGAGCGTGTAATGCATGAGTTTAAGCATGGCGAGTTGGAAAGTAGTTCTGGTCAGAAAGTGACCAATCCTAAACAAGCCATTGCCATTGGATTAAGCGAGGCGGGTGCGTCTAATACCCAAACACCGACGCAGAAAAAACGTAGCCTGGCGAAACATAAGCCGAAGAAGCACTAATATCATACGCCGACTTGATTGGGGGTGTTGCCTGCCTCTCTTTTGTCATTCCGGGCTTGACCCGGAATCCACCCAGACTGGCGCTTCCAAATTCAATTTTTATAGATTCACGCTGCCATAACCGTGGATCCCGGATCACGTCCGGGATGACATGTATCAATAAGTTAGCAAGCCATGCAACAACCCCAATCAAGTCGGTGCATGACAAGGAGTGTGCATTTATGCAGAAATAGCATTCTCTACACCATCTCTCTGCACACGCAACCACCATGTCACCAACACAGCCACTAACGAGAATAACGCGGCCGCTACAGGCACTGTCGCCAGCGAGAAACCGTGATTAATCACTAATCCCCCTGCCGCTGCGCCGATAGCATTACCCGTGTTGAAGGCGCCGATATTCAGTGTCGAAATCAAATTCGGCGCTTTGCTTGCAAAACGTACCACATTCACTTGCAAACCTGGCACAGCGGCAAAGGTCATGACACCCCAGAGGAAGAGTGTAATCTCTGCCGCAATCACATTATGGCTTGTCCAAGAGAAGAGTAACTGCACAAGCGTCATCGCCACAAACATCCCAGCAAGCGCTGGCAGCAATTTCCAATCGGCCAGGCGGCCGCCGAGAATATTGCCGATAGTAAGCCCTACCCCAATCAGCAATAAGGTCATACTCACCCCATGGCCGCTCAGCCCTGTAATATCTTCTAGAATCGGCGTGATATAGGTGAAGCTGGTAAACATACTACTTGCAAAAAGCACCGTCAGCCCTAATGACACCCAGATACGTATATCCGCAAGCGCTTTAATCTCCGCTTTCATATCGGCTTTCTGATCATCATGACTTTTCGGCAGTACAGCCCATAATGCAATAAACGTCGCCAGCCCAATTCCGCTGATCACCCAGAACGGCGCGCGCCAGCCCGCCCATTGGCCAAAAGCAGTGCCCAGAGGAACACCAAGCACATTGGCCAGCGTCAGCCCCGTAAACATCAATGCTACAGCCGATGCCTTACGGTTTTCCGGCACCAGGCTTGCCGCCTCAATTGCACCAATACCAAAAAACGCGCCATGGCATAAGGCGGTGACAATACGCGCTATCATCAGCAAATGGTAATTAGCTGCCGTCGCGCAGAGAATATTACCCAGGATAAAAATCCCCATCAGCACGACCAATGCAGTTTTACGCTGGAAACGCGATGTGCATAGCGCCATAATCGGCGCACCAATAGCAACACTCAGCGCATAGCCCGTCACCAGCATACCAGCTTTTGGAATCGATACCGATAAATCCGCTGCCATATCCGGCAACAACCCCATAATCACAAATTCCGTCGTTCCAATCCCAAAGGATGCCAGAGCGAGTACTAATAACGAAAGCGGCATATATCCCCCAATGATTCGTAAATACGGAACTATTGATATATTACTTTGTGGGGAATGGCAAGGGGGAAGATATTGTATTATCCAATACCTATTGAGGTACTATGGTCTGGCTTCTTACTCCTGTCATACGCTGACTTGATTGATGTTATTGCATGCCTCACCGTCACTGCGAGAAGCGTTAGCGATGCGGCAGTCCAGGGGCGGGTTTCTCTGGCCTTTATGCATGCCCTGGATTGCCACGCTTACGCTCGCGATGGCGGTGGTATATTTTGCTCTGTCATTCTTGGACTTGATCCAAGAATCCATCCAAAACATAAAGCCCTTCTAAGCAGTATGTTTGCTTTAGTAGTACGATGGATCCTTGGATCAAGTCCAAGGATGACAATAGGAAAAGACAACAAGAGAAATGAACCGTAATACGCGATCTGGCATATATGCCACAATACAAAACAATACTACAAGGAAAAAAATGGCTGGGACGCCAGGGATCGAACCTGGGAATGGCGGGATCAAAACCCGCTGCCTTACCGCTTGGCTACGTCCCAGCAAGGCAGATAGGGCGCTAAACCTACAACAGTCTTTACCATTATGCAATAGATTTTATCGATTTTTCTATCCAGCTCAAAAACTCCGGATTTCCGCCCTCTATGGCAAGGGAAACCACACATGGGCAGTCATATTCATGCAATTCTTTCACCCGTTTGATAAGCTCAGAAACCTTATTTTCTGTCGTTTTCGCAATAATAATGGCCTCCTCTACCTCTTCCAGCCTTCCTTCCCATTCAAAAATCGAGATAACACCTGGAATAATATTGGCGCAGGCCACCTGCTTTTCCTCCACCAACACCCGCGCAAGCGCTAGGGCTGCATTTTTGTTTTGCGCTGTGATATAAATAAGTTTAGAGTGATTCATCTCTGGGTTTCCTTTGTTTATAGTAACTATGTTTCATTATATTATCCGCCGCTTATTGCTGATTATACCCACAATCTTTGGGATTATGCTCCTGAATTTTGTGATTGTGCAAGCAGCGCCTGGCGGGCCTGTTGAGCAGATGATTGCGCAGCTTTCCGGCAAAGGCACCAATGCAACGGCACGGTTTAGCGGTGTGGGTGCAAGCGAAGTACAAATGCACATGGGCGGGCTTAATGATTCAGCCTATCGCGGTGCGCAAGGTTTAGACCCTGAAATCGTCGAAGAAATCAATAAAATCTATGGATTTGATAAGCCTGCTTATCAACGTTTCTTTGATATGGTGGTGGATTGTCTCTCCTTCGATTTTGGTGAGAGTTTTTTCCGCAATGAAACGGTTATCAACCTTATTATCGAAAAAATGCCCGTCTCCATTTCGCTTGGCCTATGGACAA
The DNA here is from genome assembly GCA_964574415.1 of uncultured Rickettsiales bacterium. GTDB lineage: Bacteria > Pseudomonadota > Alphaproteobacteria > Rickettsiales > CAZNNM01 > CAZNNM01. The sequence continues at coordinate 78,477 of CAZNNM010000001.1, forward strand.
CCTTACTCACCTATCTGATTGCTATTCCGCTCGGCATCCGCAAAGCGGTGAAAGATGGCAGCCATTTTGATATTGCCACCAGTACGGTGATTGTGATTGCTTATGCAATTCCCTCATTCTTGTTTGCAATTTTGCTGATTATCTTATTCGCCGGCGGCTCGTATTGGGATATCTTCCCCTTGCGTGGCCTAGTGTCTGATAATTGGGAAAGCCTCTCCTGGCCAAGCCGTATTCTGGATTATTTCTGGCATATCACCCTGCCTGTTATTGCCATGGTCATGGGCGGATTTGCGAGCCTCACCATGCTCTGCAAAAACTCCTTCCTCGAAGAAATCAACAAACAATATGTCCTCACTGCACGCGCTAAAGGGCTTTCGGAGAATCGGGTGTTATATGGGCATGTATTCCGCAATGCGATGTTGATTGTGATTGCAGGCTTCCCCGATGCATTGCTCAAAATTTTCTTCACCGGCTCACTCTTAATTGAAGTGATTTTCTCCCTTGATGGGCTTGGGCTGATGGGGTTTGAGGCGGCGATTCAGCGTGATTATCCGGTCGTATTCGGCACGCTCTTTATCTTCACATTGCTTAGCCTGATCTTCAACCTGATTGGTGATCTTGTCTACACACTGGTTGACCCACGTATTGATTTTGAGCGGAGGGAAGTATAATGGCATTCTCTCCTCTAACACAGCGTAGGATTCGTGCCTTTAAGGCCAATAAACGTGGCTATGTGTCACTGTGGATATTTATGATCCTATTTGTGTTCAGCCTGTTTGCGGAATGCATCGCCAATGATAAACCCATTTTGGTATCATATCGTGGCGAGTGGTATGTGCCTGTGTTTAACATCTATACCGAACTGGAATTCGGTGGCGATTTTGAGACAGAAGCGGATTATAAAGACAGCTACATCGCCGATAAAATCAACGCCGAAGGCTGGATGATCTGGCCGCCCTTGCAATATTCCTACCGCACCATCAATTATAATCTCACCGCTCCCGCCCCCACCGCGCCTGATAGCACCAACTGGCTCGGCACGGATGACCAAGGACGTGATGTTATGGCGCGCCTTATTTACGGCTTCCGTATTTCTGTCTTTTTTGGCCTAACACTCACCTTCTTCAGCGCCATTATCGGCATTGCAGCAGGCGCGATTCAAGGCTATTTCGGCGGGTGGACAGATTTGCTCTTCCAGCGCTTTATCGAGATTTGGTCAGGACTTCCGATTCTCTATATGCTGATCATCATGGCTAGCATTATTGAGCCTAATTTTAGCTGGCTGCTGTTGATTATGCTACTGTTTAGCTGGATGTCACTGGTGGGTGTAGTGCGTGCTGAATTTTTAAAAGCGCGTAATCTGGAATATGTCAAAGCTGCGCGCGCGCTTGGTGTACGAGAACCTATCATTATCTTCCGGCATATCCTGCCCAATGCCATGGTGTCTACCATGACCTTCTTACCCTTCATCCTTAATGGATCAATCACCACACTGACCGCACTCGACTTCCTAGGATTAGGCCTGCCCGCAGGCTCACCATCGCTCGGCGAATTGCTGGCGCAAGGCAAGAATAACATGCATGCACCGTGGTTAGGTATCACAGGTTTCTTGGTGATTTCACTGATGTTGAGTCTCTTGGTGTTTGTAGGCGAAGCACTGCGCGATGCGTTTGATTCTCGTAAGGTGCAGCGTTACTAATAGCCTATTTTGCAAGGCCTACAAGTTTAGTGTCAAGCATTGCTATGGCGGCATTGATATCGTCTTTCTGCAATGACTCTAACGTACAATAGTCCAGCGCATAGCCTAAGTGATTGCGGCATAGCTGCATTTCATGATTTGAGAAAATGCCATCTTTTATGGCTGAAGCCAATTCCTCCAGCGTTTTAATACCGCCTGACACATTAGAAAGCTGCCCCCAATTACTTGCGATAAAAAGTGTTTTATCGTCAATTTTAGCTTGTGATAGATCAAATCCATTCCCAAATTTAGCGGCTATGAAAAAACAATGTGTGAGATTAGCGCCAGTAAAATCGCTGTCTTTCGTCAAAGAACGACCTGTAAAGCTCACCATCTGCAATTGCGCATCTCTAAGATGATAGGCCTTAGCGCTCGCGCCACAGAAATCCACCGCCTCTAACTCTGAACCCTTGCCTATCACATCGCCTAATACTACTTCACATTTAAAATAACCACCTTTTTTAGGTAATGTAACCTTAGGCGCAGGTGTATTGGGGTCTATCGTGTTGCCATTGGTCACTAATACCAGGTTTGCTTCATGCGCCTGTGCTAATACATTACTAATATCATCCGCCGAAGCAGGCATACGTAGCGTCTGAGGAAGTGTTTTTTCTAAGACGAGATGCCTGATATGATCAATCTTACCGCTTGCAAGGGCTGCATCTCTCACAAAACCCATGCGTTTAAGCTCTTGTGATTCTTTAAAATTCCATTTTACAGCTGACATAATAACCTCTACAGCGTATGCGACTTATCATCTTTAGGTTTGCCCGGCATAGTAGCATCTTTCGTAGGGGCTTTTCCAGAAGTTTTATCAACATCTGAAACACCGCTAACCTGAGCATTTTTAAGGCTTTCTACAATTTCATTGAGAGAATCCTGAATAGGAGGATGCTGGGATGTACCCTGCGTTGGAGCTTGTGGAGAGGCTTGGAATTTTTGCATCAATGCCGCTACATTGGTACCCTTTACGCGCGCCACAGGCGGTGGGTTGATATTAGGCTGAGGCGCTTGGGCCTGGATGGGTTGACTCTTCACCGTTTTTGGCTCTGGCAATGGAGCCATGGCAGCAGAGGCAACTTGTGTATTCGGCTCCTTTGTTGTTCCCTCTTCTGGAGCAAACTTTGTCTGTAGGCTGGCCACATGCGTTCCTTGTGGCTTCCAGCTTTCCCGCATAGCTGCCATGAAGGGATCGTCTTTTTTCGCTTTTGCAGTAGCCGGAACCGGTTTTACTTCTTTGATTACATCCGCCACTTCCTTAAGGCTTGCTGTGGTGCGAATGCTGACATTTGGATTGGCCTTAGGCGCTTTATCCTGCTCTACAGGTTGCGCAACGTGATGAGCGGCTTGTTTTTGTGCCTGAGCCTGCGCTAAGCCTTCACGTTTGATGCCAAACTCTATCGATTCTTGCACTTGCTGTGCCGCGCGTTCTGCAAATTTCTCTAATCCTTTGGGATCATGCTCTGTCAGCCTGGTCTTTAGCTCAGGATGATGTGCCTTCACTTCGTCCATCATGAATTGCTTGATCGCTACATTCTTACTCCGTATATGATCATCCAAGCCCGTAATAACATGTTGCTCTGTGCCTTTATAGGCATTTTTGGCCTCAATGGCAGCCCGTAATTCTGCTGCTAGTTCAAAATAGGTTAGGTTTTGCTTGATATATGCACTAATAGGCGCCGTCGTTTCTTTAAATCCTTTTAATATAGCATCCGTCTTGCCTTGCGCCATATTCGTCCAGCCCATTTGCTCACGGGCGGATTGGCCTACAGCAGCAGGATGGCGGTAAGAACGGGAATTCAGATCGGCATTAAAATCCTGCGGATTTACATTCTGCTGTAAATCACCCACTATGTGTAAATTAGCTGGCGTAATACCCCAGCGTGGCAAGGCGATTAAGAGGGATAGCCCAACAATACTCTGCATGGCCTTGGCATCACTTTTTTCTTGTGGCGTCGCAGAGGGGCTGTCAACAGTGGCTTGCAAGCCCTGCAAATGCTGTGTTACATCGGAAATATTGCCATGCAGTTTTCCCATATTATTTTTGGCTTTAAACAACTCACCTTGCGCCAGTTTCTTGGCTGTTTCTTCGCATTTATGGGCGGTTTTGGAGAAGGTTTCATTGGTAAATGCATGTGCAAATGTTGATGTCGCATCGCAAATCACATCACCATGCTCATGGCGGTCTTCTGTCATGCCGCGTTTGCCGTGTCCTATCTGGAAGATAAGGCCGCCAGGATGTTCTTCTGCAGGAGACTCGCGGTAATTCTCTTCATAATAAACCGGCGCACTGACCTCGATACCCAAACCATAGGTATTATCGGCCTTTGTTGTATGTTCACGGCCAGGCAGGGCTTGCGCTCCTAATTGCACTACAGCACGGCCTGGGCCTTCCATAAGCATATGGGTGTATTGTGCTGATTTTGTAGACCCCATAGCAGCCTTGGCTTCCTGGCTATAGCTACGCACTTCCCCGCGCTCATGGGCGGCTAAGATGCTTTCAATCAACTTGGTATTCACCACACCGCCCTCTTGCCACGCGACCATACCAACTTCCTTACGGAATTCTGGGCTTTGCTGGAATCGCTCCAATTGCGGTGAACGCAGGCGTTTCTCGACTTCTTGCGCGATGGATTCGCAGAGCGTATCAATTTCACGCGCCGTCAGGTCATAATCCCCTAAGGTACGTTGCAATTCATGCGGACGGGTGAATACACTGGCGGCTTTCGCAATTTTTGCTTCCACCTCTTCAGTGAGTGGCAAGCCTTGCTGGCGGCAATAGGTTTTTGCCGCCTCAACTTGCCTGCCTGCAATGGTCTGACGGGTGGAAAGCGATGTGCTGCTTTGTAGATATTCAAGCCCAATCCCATCATCCGGATAGCCTGCGAATAACGGGCCAGAGCGCGCCACCAAGAAATCGTTATACATTAAAGGCTGGTCTGTCCCTGGCTTTTGCAATGCCACAGATGTGCCATCAATGGTCAGTGAAGCAGGCTGCTCTAGAATACCTTTGACGGTATTGAGTGTTTTGATTTGCAGGTTGATAAAGTCCGGCCGCGACATATCCGCCGCAAAAGCGTATATATCGATATACGCATCATAGATAATCTCATCTATGCTGTTATACGATGCATGAAACGTATTAAACGCCGTCGCAGACTCTTTAAATTCTGTCATTCATACATACCTTGAATGGCCATCACACAAGGTTGTATTATACTACAGTATCTTTTAGTGCTTTATTAATGTTTTATGATATTTTTTGCAGATGGGGCTTTATCTGCAAATCGACGATACCCCCTTGATTTATATCACCTTCTGGCAGAATTTTGAACATTAATACATCCAGAATACGGTGTAAATAGGTGCGTTCACCGTTAATCATCGCTGAACAACCTACATTGATGAAATAACTGCCAGGCAGGAGATGGGCAGGGAAGCGGAAACTTACTTGTATTACAGTATCCTTCTCAACATTATCCGTTTCTCCATCGGCAGGCGGCAGGCTATAGCCCGCAAGTTCAATTCCTGTTAAGGTTTTGATTAACATGCCAAATTGCACACCCTGCGCTGGTTCAAGAAAGCGGACATTATAGCGTAGCATATATTCCTTCCCACGCTCCAAGAGATTGGCTGGCCGCCCATCTGGGGTAAGCAGGTGGGGATGTTGGATTTCAGCGCCTTTGGTTGCATAATGCACCGTGGTTTCCGGGCGCAATGCCTCTGCATAGGTGGATTGCGGTACGGCAACAGGTTCATTATTCTTCAAGCTCTGGCGGATTTCTTCTACTTTATGCTCGGGTGCAAAAATCATTTTATGATATTGTGCCAGCACATATTTAGGCTCACCCTCTAAAAGCAACTCTCCTTTATCCAACAAAATTGCCCGGTCACAGACATCAAGGATGGTGCGTGATGAATGTGATACGAAGAGAATTGTTGTGCCTCGTTGCTTCAGCTCCTGGATGCGTGCAAAGCATTTGCGTTGGAACATCTCATCCCCTACAGCGAGCGCTTCATCGACAATCAGAATATCCGGCTCCGTCGCAATCGCCACAGCAAACGCCAGGCGTACATACATACCGCTGGAATAGGTTTTCACTGGCTGGTAAATCTTATCGCCAATATCGGCGAATTGCTGGATCATATCCAACTTCTCCGCAATCTCCGCCTTGCTTAAGCCCAGGATGGAAGCGTTGAGATAGATATTCTTTTCGCCCGAAAGTTCTGGATTAAAGCCCGTTCCCAGTTCCAATAAAGCCGAAATCCTGCCCCAGGCTTCGCCTTTGCCTGTGGTGGGCGTCAGCGTGCCACAGATGAGTTGTAGCAATGTCGATTTGCCTGATCCATTCCGTCCAATAATGCCTACGGCTTCACCACGTTTAATCGTCAGCGAGAGCGGTTGCAGTGCTGTGAAGCTCGTAAAATACTGCCGCTTTCCAGGCATAATGCTTTGCAGCAAACGGTCTTGCGGGCGGGCGTAGATGCGATAGGTTTTGCTGATATTTTCCAGCACAATCGCCTGTTCCACAGGTGTTTTATGATGCAGCATGATCGGGTTAGAGGACATCTGCAAACCCTTTCCGCATTTTTGCAAACCAGCAATAACCGAACAGTGATGAAACCACTGCTACTGCACTGTATATCGCCAATCCCACCCAATTCGGCCCACGCCCCCAGAGAATGACCTCTCGCAATTGCTCTACTACAAAGGAAAGTGGATTGAGATAGACTAACGGACGCAATAACTCCGGCAATGCAGAGGCCGGATAGAGAATCGTACTGAAGAAAAACAACACACTGGCCGTAAGCCCAATCAATTGTACAATATCGCGCATATACACACCAAGCCCCGCCAGGAACCAGCCAATACCGAGTGATAGGAAGAAGAACGGCGCAAGAATGAGTGGCGCATAGATAACCGTCCAGCTAATACCATCACCCAAGGTCACAGCAGCCACAATCAAAATCGCTAAGCCCAGACACAACTGAAACCCCGCCGCAGCTAGCGTGGCCGGCACCAGAATTTCCAGCGGGAAGATCACCTTTTTAACGAAATTAGTATGGCGGACAATCACTGTGGTCGTATTGGTCAGCGATTCGATGAAAAAACCGTGGCACATAATTCCCACGAACAGAATCAACGCATAATCAATCTTAGACCCTGTCTCAATGCCTGACCAGCGTGCTTTAAAAACGGTGGTGAATACGAATGTATAAATGGTCAGCATCACCAATGGCGTAATCAACGCCCATAACGGCCCAAGCCAAGAGCCGTTATAGCGCTCTTGAATCTGATGCCATGCCATCTGGCGGAACAGGGAATGATGGGTTGTGAATGCGCTGAGTAGGGCCATTATGCTTTCTTATTGGAATATATGTTATCCCCATGCAATAACACAACTCACCTGCTATGGCTATGCTTTCTTCAAAAAGCATGTTTTAAGGACAAGGCCCTTAATATTATCCACACGGCACTCGATTTCTTCTTCATCAGCCGTTAAGCGGATATTTTTTACCAATGTCCCCCGCTTCAGCACAGAAGAAGAGCCTTTGACTTTGAGGTCTTTGGTAATATGTACAGAATCCCCATCCTGGAGAATATTTCCATTACAATCTTTGGTTTCCATCATCATTCCTTTGGGATGTAAAATGCCTAGAAGAAGAAGAACTTCTTTTTCTCTTTCTTACGGTAATAAGGCAGACTCTCGTTAAACACGCAGACCACATCACCGCCATGACGCAAGGTCAAACGGCTGGCTACGCGCTCTAGCACGATATATCCATCCACCACACGGTAATTGACTAACGATTCATTCGCCTCAGAATCCACCAAGAAGAACGCAGGCACTTCCGCATTCTTATCGCGGAATTCAAAATAGGTGAACTCGCCATCATCAAAAATCTTGATTGGTGCCACTTGCTCAGGGCCGGAAATGCTGTAGTTGAAGTTATATTTATTCGGCTCAGAAAGATCAATTTTAAGGTCAGCGTTCGATACGCTCTGAATACCGGAAGGTTGTTCATCCGGATAGGTAAAGCGCAATACGAAAATCATATCATCCGAATTAATACCCGCATCGCCCGCCGTTTTTGCATGTAATTCAAACTGGTATACACGGCGATTAGTGATCACCGTCATATTGGTGGTTGCATCCTGTTCCATGGGTTTGAGGAAAATACGGTTGCCGGAGGTCACAATCTGCCATGCGACAGAGTCACCCATAGAGATCGTATCCACCTCTTCACCTTGTTCAAACACAATGCTCGACTGGTAGCCATAATGGCCTGTAAATCTGAATACATCGTCAGGATTATAAACGATGGTGTGAATTCTGTTATCGGTTGGCAATGGACGCGAATCGCGCAGCGCATAGGCTGATGGCGCGAAAGCGAAAGACAGTGCCACTATTATAGCTACGATATACCGTTTCATACCCGTCCCTAACTCAGTTTTTTCACTTTATAATTGGTTACACGGAATTCCATTTTCTTCGTGTCCCGTGCGGTGTCAACATCTGTCATGGTAAACGAAATCTCCGCCGCCCACATTTCCTTAATAGCATCCTGGCCGCCACCCATGGTTTCCGTTTCAAAGGTCACCCAAGCTTTATGCATTAAATCGTTATCTTCTGCAAACTGAAATTTCGTAACCAACACGGTACGTGTACTATGCCGCCCCAGCCGAACGGTACGGCTATTAGGATTTTCCAAGCTCATTTCCTGTTGGAACTCACGGAATACTTTTTTGCTTGATGCCCCACGCATACGCAAATATTGCGGCTCGAACTGCGTGTAATCATAACTTTCACGGATGCGCACATAATGTTCCACCAGATATTGCGCTACAGCATTATACGGTATAACACCTGTTGCATCTCTATCACTTAAACGGTGAATCGCTGTATAATGATCAATCGCATCATCCACTTTCACCACCACAGGTACTTCTGTCATGGTTGGGAACATGCTCTTAGAGGTCACCACTGCAATAATCCCAGAAAGGATCGCCACCAGCGTAATCACAAATAACAGCGAGCGCTCGGTTACCGGCGCCAGATAGCGAAAGCTATACCATTCACGGGCATCTTTATAATACTGCCCGTTTTGGATATTCTTCGCAATCGAACGTGTTATTTCGTCCACACCTAACTCCTACATGATGGTCATACCATCTTTATCCTTAATTGGCCTCTGTTTCAAGATGCTTATTACACTATAGCGCGGAGCTGTTAAGGAAATGTAAAGCAATAGCGTTTAGGCACGGTTATGTCATTATAGTTTTAATGTCATTCCAGCGGAGGCTGGAATCCAGTTATCTACTTGTGAACGCGAGTGAACACCTTATTTTATACAGTATTCGCTACGCTCATTAGCTTATAACTGGATACCAGCCTCCGCTGGTATGACAAAAGTCTATATAAGCCGCTTTACACTTATAGCACTTCAGCCTATAACTAATTAGGAAGTCTTAATAACGATTAATACAAATTGCACGGATGAGCGCAGCTACACAGTTCTTTCGGAATCTCGGCCCTTTAAAAATGGCCATCTTAATTGGTACCGCCGTTGTACTGCTTGGCTTGTTTATATTGCTTTCGTTAAAAATTTCATCGACATCCTTTGCCCCCCTCTACACCAACCTGGATACGCGTGATAGCTCAAGCATTATCCGTACTCTGGAATCGCAAGGCATACCGTATGAACTGCGCAACAATGGCGCAGAGATTATCGTTCCTAGCGATAAAGTATTGATGTTACGTATGGAACTTGCACAAAACGGGCTTCCTTCGCAAGGATCTATCGTAGGGTTTGAGATTTTTGATAAATCTGACACACTCGGCACTTCCAATTTCGTCTACAACGTCAACTACAAACGCGCCCTGGAAGGCGAATTGAGCCGGACGATTGGGGCATTTGATGATATTGAAAAAGCCCGCGTACATTTGGTGATCCCTAAGCGGGAGCTATTTTCTAAGGATAAAAACGAACCGACAGCCTCTGTCGTGCTGGAACTCAAACGCAAAGCCAGCCTCGGCAAGGCTGAAATTGGAGCGATTAGCCATTTAGTGGCAACAGCTGTGCCGAATTTAAAGGTGAATAATATCACCATCGTCGATACACAAGGCCGACCGTTCAAGCTCGGTGCTAGCGATGAGAATGATCCGGCTATGTATGCATCAGACAGCCAGGATTTCAAAATTTCGTTGGAACGCCGGATGCGCGACGAGATTGAAGAACTGGTCTCCCGTTCCGTAGGCCCTGGCAAAGTGCAGGTGAAAGTATCAGCGGATGTGAATTTTGACCGTTTGGTCAGCAATTCTGAGATTTTTGACCCTGATGGGCAAGTCGTGCGTTCCACCCAAACCGTGGAAGAAACCGAAGCAGCGCAAGATAAAGACAACCAAAACAACGTCACCGTTGCCAATAATTTACCCAACAGCCAAGCACAAAATGCAGGTGCTACCAGCTCCAGCAACTCGCATCGCACGGATGAAACGGTGAATTATGAGATTTCCAAACGTACCGAAAACCGTATTTACGAATCCGGCAATATCAAAAAACTCTCGATTGCGGTGTTGGTAGACGGTAATTATGCAGTGGATGCGGAAACCGATAAGGTGACCTATACTCCTCGCACTGATGATGAATTAAAGCAATTGCGTACATTGGTCAGCTCTGCCGTAGGCTATGATGAAAAACGTGGCGATACGCTTGAAGTTATCAATTTACAATTCTCTCGCGACCTGGCAGAACTTGCACCGGAAAAACCGCTGGATTGGCTGAAGGATGAATTCCACAATATTCTGCAAACCTTGGTGGTTGCTGTTGTGGTGATCCTGGTCATCCTGCTCGTGATCAAACCCATGGTGGGCCGTGCATTCGAGCTTACCAAAGGTGATGATGAAGTGGATGAAGTGGGCTTTGAAGCTGCACTGGCAGGCGGTCAGGGCGCTGCCAATCTGCGTGGGGATGGTGGCCAGGATTTAATCGATATTGAGCGCGTAGACGAAAAAGTCAAAGCCGAATCCTTAAAATCCATCAACGATCTTGTGAATGAACACCCAGAAGAAGCGCTCTCGATCCTGCGTAACTGGATGAACAAAGATAACCTATAAAGAGTCTTAATTGTGGCGAATATTGAAGATTATTCCAAGCTAACGGGTATTGAAAAAACCGCGATTTTACTGATGGCACTTGATCAGGATAATGCCACACGCGTTTTTTCGCTTATGGATGATGAGGAGATTAAAGAAGTCTCCCACACGATGTCCGCCCTTGGCTCAGTTGCGCCCGAAGTGGTAGAGCGTTTGCTCTCGGAATTTAAGGGTGAAATGTCCGATTCTGTTTCCTTCATTGGTAACCTGGAAAGCACGGAAAAACTGCTTATTAAAGTACTCGGCAAGGAACGTGTGGACGCCATTATGGAAGATATCCGTGGCCCTGCCGGTAAAAACACCTGGGATAAACTTGGCAACGTAAACGAAGATATTCTTGCCGCTTACTTGAAAAACGAATACCCACAAACGGTAGCGCTGATTCTCTCTAAGATTGATCCTGTCCACGCCGCTAAAGTGATGACCACATTACCTGAAGATTTCACACTGGAGGTCATGCTCCGTATGCTTAGCATGGATTCAGTGAAGAAAGAAGTGCTGGATCACGTTGAGAAAACCTTACGTTCTGAATTTATCAGTAACCTTGCTAAGACACAGAAATACGATAGCAATGAGATGATGGCCGAGATTTTCAACAATTTCGACCGTACCAATGAAACCAAATTCATGGGAATGCTCGAAGAACGCGTGCCAGAATCGGCCGAGAAGATCAAAAGCCTCATGTTCACTTTCGACGATCTTATCAAAGTGGATTCGTTCGGTATCCAAACCATTATGCGCGTTATCGACAAGAGCAAACTGGCTCTCGCCCTCAAAGGCACATCAGCCGAAGTGCGCAATCTCTTCTTCACCAATATGTCACAACGTGCCGCCAAAATTCTGCAAGAAGATATGGATGCAATGGGGCCAGTACGCTTGCGTGATGTGGATGAAGCACAGCTTGAAATTATCACCCAAACCAAAGACCTGGCCGCCAAGGGCGAAATTGTTATCTCCGAGGGTGGTGGTACAGATGAGTTGATTTACTAAGGTTGTGGCGATCCATACAGCATTGATATGGATCTACCATGTTTTTTCGTGTCATATGCCGGCATGCTCCAAGGATGACAAAGAATTTACATTAATACCCACCCTATGGCACAGTATTACAGCATTCCATGAAAAAACTCCTGTAATTTACCGCCAAAAAGATATAAAATCCCTCTACATAAACCTTGTGAACAGTGCCTATTCATGCAGCGATTTACGTTTGAACCTCTCAAACCCAATGAACTTACCGTTAAACAACCGACGGCCGCACAACCGCAACAACCTGCACCTCACACCGAACCTACAGCCCCAACACCCCCTGAACCCGCACCTCGTACTTTAAGCGAAGAACTTGAAGCTGCACGCAATGCCGCACTCGCCGAAGGCCGCCAGGCGGGCTTAGAAGAAGGCCAGAAGCAAGGATACGAGCAAGGCTATCGCGAAGGCGTGGCAGCTGGGAAGGATCAAACTCTGGCCGAAATCCAAACAGCCACGTTAGAAACCGAGAAAAAACTCGCCACATTGCTCAAGAAATTGGCCACCCAACTCAAAGTCGCCTTAAAAGACCTGCCTGAGAAATACCAACTCCACGAAAAAAACACCGTTAATAACCTCGCCTATACCATAGCCCGCAAGGTTGCCGATGGTGCTTTACACGAACATGCCGCACAAGAAATTGAATCACTGGTTGAAAAATCCTTTCAATTATTGTTTGATGAAACAAGGATTACTGTTTTCGTGCATGAATCACTGGTCGATGCGCTGAGCGCCCGTGTGGATGCTTTAGCAAAACACCATAATTTTCACGGTGCGATTACCGTAATGGGTGATAAAGATATGAAAATTGCCGATTGTAATATAGAATGGAAAGATGGACGCATTGAGCGGGACACGGAAGAATTATGGAAATCCATCCACGACCTGTTAAATGACCACCACCATCCTGTAAAGAAAGAGGATTAAACTATGGCTGAAAACGAAACCACTTCCGTAGAAGTACAAGAGGACGAGGAAGTAAACCTCGAGGCGATTTACGATATTCCTGTCGAATTATCCGCCGTGCTTGGTACTACGACCATGCGTGTCAGCCAATTATTGAAATTGGGACGCGGCGCCGTAGTGGAACTCAACCGTAAAGTAGGTGAAGCCATCGATGTGTATGTTAACGAGAAGCTCGTAGCACGCGGGGAAGTGATCATCGTGGAAGACCGCATCGGCATCACCATGACGGAAATTATCAAATCCGATACAGCACCTAAAACACAAGGGTCTTAAAACATGCAGCGTAAGGTTTCTGATCTTTCGACATTAGTAGGTATTATCGCCGCGCTTGCCATGATGGGCATGGCTATGCATGTGGGGGGCAGCGATAAAGCTGCTTTTATTGATTTACCCTCATTGCTGATTGTCGTTGGCGGCACATTTTCGCTCACGATTGCCTGCTTCTCCTGGTCTGATTTCCGCCATGCGCTGGCATCCACTATCCGTACGATTTCCTATCGTTTTGAAGCACCGCATTATAGCGCCATTCAGGCGCTTTCTATTGCTGAAGCCGCGCGCAAACGCGGTATTCTGGAGCTTGAAAAACATTCCGATTTGCGCACACAAACCCCGTTTTTCCAAAAAGCCGTGCGTATGGTGATTGATGGTATGTCGCCACAAGCGGTTGAGAAAGTCATGCTGCAAGAAATCCATGCGATGGATGAGCGCCATACACGCAGCATCATGGTGCTACGCAAAGCCGCCGAGCTTGCTCCTGCAATGGGATTGATTGGTACATTGATCGGCCTGGTACAAATGCTTGGCAACCTCAATGACCCCTCTTCCATCGGCCCTGCTATGGCGATTGCCTTACTTACCACATTCTATGGCGCGGTGATTGCCTATGCGGTTTTCTCGCCCCTTGCTACAAAACTGGAACGCAATACACGCCAAGAATTACTGACTGCCACCATATACCTCAAAGCCGCCCACTCCATGGCACATAAAGAAAATCCACGGCAGTTGGAACTGGTGCTAAACAGTATTTTGCCACCTGCACAGCGTGTGCAGTATTTTACCAACCCTGAACCCCATGAAAACTCTTAAGAACAATGCGATTACTCATTATCGGAAATCCCGCAGGACAAACTGCCGCTGCCACGCAAATAGCCCGCAATCGTGGCGCTAAGGTGACGCAAGTGCCTGATATTAAATCAGCACTCGCTACGCTGCGCTCTGGGCAGGGCGCCGATATGGTGATGGTTGATGTCACCCATGATGTGAGTTCGCTGATTATTGGCTTGAATGAAGAGCATATCAGCATTCCGGTGATCGGATGCGGCCTGGCCAATGACACAGACAACGCCGTGCGCGCAATTAAAGCCGGTGCGAAAGAATACATCCCTTTCCCACCGGATGAATCCCTCATTGCTGCTGTGCTGGAAGCGATTACCGAAGAGAGCAATACCGTTATCTACCATGCTCCCAGCATGGAAAAAGTGATGGCTATGGCTAAGCAGGTGGCTACATCGGATGCCAATATTTTGATTACGGGCGAATCAGGCACGGGTAAAGAAATGATCGCACGGTTTATCCATAATAACAGCCGCCGCAAAGATAAAGACCTCATCTCCGTCAACTGCGCCGCCATTCCTGACAATCTGCTCGAATCCGAATTATTCGGCCATGAAAAAGGGGCATTTACTGGTGCGATAGGGCGTCGTATTGGGAAGTTTGAGGAAGCGAATAACTCCACCCTCTTGCTTGATGAAATCAGCGAGATTGATATTCGCCTGCAAGCTAAGCTCCTCCGCGCTATTCAGGAAAAAGAAGTGGATCGTATTGGAGGCACCAAACCGATCAAACTCAATTTCCGTATTCTGGCCACCAGTAACCGCGATTTAAAAGAAGAAGTCCATCAAGGCCGTTTCCGTGATGACTTATATTTCCGCCTCAATATCATCAACCTGCACCTCCCGCCACTGCGCGAGCGCAAGGAAGATATTCCGCTTTTCGTGCAGCATTTCATTCGCAAATATTCCGAAAGCAATGGCATTACCTTACGCCCTATTTCGCAGGCAGCCCTCACCAAACTCCAGGGCCATTTTTGGCCAGGAAATGTGCGTGAGCTTGAGAACACCATCCATCGCGCTGTATTGCTTGCAAGCGGTAGCGCTATTGATGAAGATGCGATTTTGCTGACTGATTCGTATAACGATACTCAAAGCGCCAACAGTGCAAACCAAATCACAGCACCTTTCATTGGCCGTACCGTTGATGACGTTGAACGCGATCTCATTATCGGCACACTCGATCACTGCCTAGGCAACCGCACCCATGCCGCCAATATCCTCGGCATCTCCATCCGCACCCTACGCAATAAGCTGAAGGCCTATAGCGATGCAGGGGTTTCTGTGCCGGATGGGGAGGATGAAGCGAGGAAGAGGAGTTAGAGGTTAGCGGGCAGGATTCGGTATCCAGGATTCAGAGGTTTTCCTTTACCTTGAAAAACCTTGTAAACATTTCTGATTTATAAGAAAAAAGTTGACAGCCATTTGCGTTATGTCACTCTTATCCCGAATCCTAATCAACTACCGCGTCCGCTTTCCACCACGTAATATCAAGAAATAGGTTGCCGTCACCACCACACAGACTGCCACGATGAAAATTGTTGCCAGGGCGTTGATCTCTGGGCTTACGCCAAGGCGTACGCGGGAGTAGATCAGCATCGGTAATGTGGTAGCGCTTGGGCCGCTGGTGAAGCTTGCGATTACGAGATCGTCCAGAGACAAGGTGAAAGAGAGCAGCCAGCCTGATACCAAAGCAGGAATGATCAACGGTAAAGTGATAAACCAGAACACGCGGAACGGTGTTGCGCCCAAATCAAGTGCTGCTTCTTCGACCGAACGGTCAAATGCTGCCAAGCGTGCTTGCACCAGTACGGCAACATAAGCCATGCCAAGGGTGGTATGCGCGAAGATAATAGTCATCATCCCACGCCCTTCGGGCCAGCCGATGAGTTGCTCTAAGGCTACGAACATTAGCAGGAGTGAGAAACCGGTAATTACCTCTGGCATTACAAAGGGCGCAGAGAGCATGCCGCTAAAGAGTGCGCGGCCGAAGAATAAGCCGAAGCGCGCTAATGCCAAACCCGCCAGGGTTCCAAATATTACTGCACCGCTGGCAGAAGCTGCTGCAATTTGTAGGCTCGTTGAAATCGCTGACATCAGTTCGCGATCACTCCAGAGTTCAAAATACCAATGAGTCGAAAATCCACCCCATACGGTCACCAACCGTGACTGGTTAAAGGAATAAACCACCAACACCACAATCGGCAGATAGAGGAAGATGAAACCAATATACATCAGCAATTTTGGCCAGTTGATGAAGGAAAGGATATGGCGTAATGCAGTCATTTACTTCTCCTCCTTTTTGCCGAGGCTGCGCTGTACAATCACGATTGGAATCACCAGCACCAGTGTCATAATAATCGTCACCGCCGCTGCAATTGGCCAGTCACGGTTCATGAAGAATTCGTTCCATAGGACTTTACCAATCGTCAGCACACGTGCGCCACCGAGTAAATCAGGAATCACAAACTCACCAACCGCCGGAATAAACACCAACATCGCCCCAGCAATCATGCCTGGAATGGAAAGCGGCAGCGTAATATGCCAGAAAGCCGAAAATGGACGGCAGCCCAGATCAGTCGCTGCTTCTACCAGCGACGGATTGATTTTCTCGAGTGCGGAATAGAGCGGCAGCACCATAAATGGCAGGTAGGAATAAACAATCCCTAGCACTACAGCAATCTCAGTATTAATAATCTCCAACGGCTCATCAATAATCCCAGCCGCAATCAACCATTGGCTTAGCAGACCGTTATTCTTAAGCAACGTAATCCAAGCATAAACGCGGATCAGCAATGATGTCCAGAACGGGATCACCACGAGCAGCAACAAAATCGGCTGGCGCGATTTCGGCGCGCGGGCGATACCATAGGCGATGGGATAGCCTACAAACAGTGTAATGATGGTTGAAATCGTTGCCAGGCGCAGCGAATCCAGATAAGCGGTTACATAGAGCGCATCGTCGAATAAGAGTTTAAAATTCTCGAAATAGGGCTCAAAACGGAAGCCGTCATCTGTCCAGCCAAAGAATAATTCATAAGGCGGCACAGCCTCGGCCATGGGGCTGAAGCTGATGGCAAGCACCAGCAAGAATGGCGCCATGAAGAAGAGAATCAGCCAGAAATACGGTGGTATGACTACACTTAACCGCCGCCAGAGCTTCAATCGATCGAACGTCCCTTGCACGCTAGCCCCCTATGCTGTCAATGCGACACCGTCGCTATCATACCAGGAGAGATATACGCTATTACCTTCTACGAAATCAGCATTCTTACTGCGCGCAGCAGTTGGGATACTGACACTTACCACTTTACCGGTTGGCAAAATCACGTGGTAAATAATCTTATCACCTAAGAAGCTCACATCAACAATCTTACCAATCACTTGGTTTTCATTCGGCGGAGCTGGTGTGGTATCAATTTCCATCTCTTCAGGACGCACTGCCACCCATACTTGCGTGCCCACAGGAATATCCTCAGCACACTGCACTCTCAGATCCACACCTGCTTCTGGGCTATCCACTGTGATATAACCTGCAGGACAACGGCTTGCACGCACTGTGCCTTCAAACATGTTGATGGAACCGATAAAATCCGCAATGAAGCGTGAGCGCGGATATTCGTAGATTTCCTCTGGACTGCCCACTTGCAGCAACTGCCCACTTTCCATTACCGCAATACGGTTTGAAAGCACCAGCGCTTCTTCTTGGTCGTGGGTTACGATTACGAAAGTAATGCCGAGCATATCTTGAATATTGATAAGCTCCATTTGGGTATGTTCGCGTGTCTTGCGGTCAAGCGCGCCAAGTGGCTCATCAAGCAAGAGTAATTTCGGGCGTTTTACTAAGCTACGGGCAAGCGCCACGCGTTGTTGCTGGCCACCGGATAATTCACGCGGTTTGCGATGGCCGAAACCGCCCATTTTCACCATTTCAAGTGCTTCCACCACACGGTGGCGGATTTCTTCGTTGGAGAGATTCTTTTCTTGTTTCAAGCCAAACGCAATATTTTGCTCAACCGTCATATGCGGAAACAAAGCGTAGGATTGGAACATCATGTTCACAGGACGTTTATAGGGCGGCACATTGGTCATGTCTACGCCATCGATCAGGATACGGCCAGATGTTGGGGTTTCAAACCCAGCGATCATGCGCATCAATGTGGTTTTTCCACAGCCTGAAGGGCCTAATAACGCAAAAAGCTCGCCTTCGTAAATGGAGATACTAATATCATCCACCGCCTTGCTATCCGTATGCGGGAATTGCTTGGAGATATTTTCAATCGTCACCAGCGGTTTTTGAGACAGAGTCGAAGCGTCTTTCGCTTTACGTATCAGAGGTTTTTCAGGCATGATATAAGGAAAAACTCCTTTAATTCCAATCATTACGGAGCGTTTTCCATTTGATTGTGTACTAGGAGAGTAAGGCGAAGTGTAGTAAACCTACATGAGCCGAGACTCGACGACGTACACGGTCAAATGGAAAACGCTCTAAAAAGAATAAGCCCGTCGCTTTTAGAGGCGGCGGGCTTGTTTGTCAACCTATTATTTACCGCTCAGGATACGGGTCCACGCACGGGTGCGCAAACGATCATAAGTGGTTGTAGTTGGCTTTAAAGTATACATTTTGCTTAAGACATCTGCCGGTGGGTAGATTTGCTTATCTTCACGGATTTCTTTATCCACCAATTTAAACGCAGCTTCATTCGGGTTAGCATAGCCAATGAAGTTGCTGTTTGCAGCCACTACTTCAGGACGTAGCACAAAGTTGATGAACTTATGAGCATTCTCAGGATGCGGAGCATCAGCAGGAATTGCCATCGCATCGATCCATACTTGCGCACCTTCTTTTGGCAGAGCATAGCCTACTTCTACACCGTTTTTCGCTTCTTCAGCACGGCTAGAAGCTTGCATGATATCGCCAGAGAAACCGAGCACTAAGCAGAGGTCGCCATTTGCCAAATCATCAATGTATTTAGAGGAATGGAATTGACGGATATACGGACGCACTGCTTTCAGCACTTCTTCTGCCTTTGCCAAATCTTCAGGCTTTTGGCTATTTGGATCCAGACCTGCATATACCAACGCATTTGGCACGATATCTACAGACGAATCTAACATACCAATACCGCAATCCTTAAAGCGGGAAGCCACTTTTGGATCGAACAGCACTTTCAGGCTATTGATTGGCGCATCAGGCATGATTTCTTTGACTTTTTTCACGTTGTAACCAATACCAACGCTACCCCACATCCATGGCACAGAATAGCCATTGTTTGGATCATGCGCAGCAAGCATTTTCATGATCTTTGGATCGAGGTTTTTGTAGTTAGACAACGCGTCTTTGTTCACTTTTTGGTACAAGCCCAATTTAATTTGACGCACCAGGAAGGGAGAAGATGTAGGCACAACAATGTCATAACCTGTCTTACCCGCCATTAATTTTGATTCTAGCAATTGATTGCTATCATACACGTCATACTGCACTTTAATGCCAGTTTCTTTTTCAAACTGCTCAATGGTTTCTGGCAGAATATAATCAGACCAATTATAGATATTGAGCTTTTTTTCTTCTTCTGCCATTGCAACAGACGAGCAAACCAGCACAGCTACAGCCACACCAGCGCGGAAAAAATTCTTCAGCATAGCAATCCCCTCCAAATAAAAAATAGTTTGGCAAAAACACTTTACCAATTCGATGCATATTTATACACTGCGCACTTCCTATTTGACAAGAGTGTTTAGACATGCAACCACAATCACGAGCAAATAATTTTGACCTGCTCCGGTTTTGGGCGGCCACAGCCGTTATCATTAGTCATGCTTATGCTTTTTATGGAAAATCGGAGCCATTGCATCAGTTCCCCTATCTCGACGAAAGCCTAGGCGGCATGGCAACGAGTCTGTTTTTCGTGATCAGCGGCTTTTTGATCACCATGAGCTATGAACGCAGCACCAGTTTGCGGAGTTATTTCTTCAAACGTGCATTACGGATTTTCCCTGCTCTTATCGTTTGTATTCTGCTGCTAACATATGGCTGGGGCGCTTTTATGTCACACCTGCCGCTGACAGATTATCTTACCAATCCTCTTACGCATGCCTATATGTTCAATGCCGCACTTATTGTACCCTTCCGGTTTTTGCCTGGGGTTACCTATCCTACGGGCGATCTGCTACTCGTCAATGGCTCGCTCTGGACATTACCTGTCGAATTTTTCATGTATATGGCCGTGGCAGTGCTGGGCGTGTGTGGCCTATTAACCCGTAAAACCTTACCATTCTTAGTACTGATCGGTTTTGCACTGCTGATACGCCTACCGATTGCTGACGATGCAAGCGTACTTAATGGTGCCATTTCTGTGAAACATGCCATGAAGCATATGCTGTATTTCGGCATGGGTATGCTGTTTTATCTTTATCGTGATAGCATCCCGCTCAACCGCTATGTGTTCTTTTTTATGCTGGCGCTTACCGTCATTACCATCAGTTCCGGTTATATACGTGCTGTAATCTTCATCACCTATCCCTATATGATCCTTTATATCAGCCATCTTAAACATAAAACACTCAATAACTTTGCCAAATACGGCAATTTTTCCTATGGGCTGTATATTTATGCCTTCCCTATTCAGCAGAGCTATATGCTATTTTTCCGGCATGATTTATCGATTGGCCTCTATATTTTACTCTCCTTTATTACAACATTAGTCTTTGCAATTCTATCATGGTATTGTATCGAAAAACCTGCTCTTGCTTTAAAAAGGTATAGTTAACGTGGTTCATAAACATATTGCCGTTATCGGCGCCGGATATTCAGGTGTCATTTTTGCCATGCATATGGTCAAAACAGCACCATACCCCGTCCATGTCACTCTGATTGAACGCCGTGAGGCTTTTGGCGAAGGGATTGCCTATAGCACCCATCACCCGCAACATCTTCTTAATGTCCGCGCTGCAAAAATGAGCGCTTATCCCGATGAACCGAGCCATTTTATTGACTGGATACGCGCAGAAGAACATACATGGCGTCAACTGGATCCAGCCTTTGAGCATACCCAGTTTGATGAAAACAGCTTCGTGCCACGCATGATTTTTGGCGCTTATATCAAAGACCAGCTTGCCCATGCGCATACGATTGCCAGCGCTAATGGTCATAAACTTGAGTTACAGCATCATGCCGTGCAGGATATTACACTCGAGCGCAATAAATGCCGGATTCTCTTTGCTGATGGCGATATGCTTGCTGATGCTGCCATTCTCACTACAGGCAACCTGCCAACACGCGAAGCACGTTATGAGAAGAAACTCTTCCATGCGCCATACCGCTTTGCGCGTGATATGTGGAATCCGCCACGGCAGCATATTTTAGGCCCTGATACTATTGCTCCCACCAAACCTATCGCTATTATTGGCTCTGGGCTTACGATGGTGGATGCCGTGATTAGTTTGCGTGAAAAGAACGTCAACGTTCCCATCATCACCTTTTCCCGCCATGGCCATTTGCCGAGTGTGCATGAGCATTATGCGCCCTATCCTGCCAACTGGGAGATGGAGAAACAGCCTAAAACCACGCTGGCCCTTATGCGCCATATTCGTAAAACCACGAAAAAAGCTGTGCAAGCGGGTTATCATTGGCAAGCCGTGTTTGATAGTTTGCGCTCGCTGAGCAATCCTATCTGGCAAACACTGCCCAATGCCGAGAAGCGTAAGTTCTTCCGCCATTTATTTTCGCTATGGAATGTACATCGCCACCGTATGCCACCTGAATCAGCAGCATTGCTCGGTGAGATGCACCAATCCGGCCAGCTTCAGCATATTAAGGCCTCTATTATCGATGCCGATGTGACCCAAGATGGCCTGCTGATTGCGTATCATGAAAAATACGTGCCAGGCATTCAGACCATGGAAGTATCGTATGTGATCAACTGTACAGGCTCAGAATCCGATATTGGCAATTTGCCCTCATCAAATCTGCTACACCGCCTGGTAGACCGCGATTATATGACCGTCAGCCCTTTACGCTCTGGTATTAAACAGGAGCATGGCCGTTTGACCGGTGAAGCGATGGATCATTTATTTGCAGTCGGGCCTATTTTCTTAGGCGGGCTAATTGAAACCACCGCCGTGCCTGATTTACGCATTCACGTGCAAACATTAGTCGCCGATGTGATAAAATGTATCAAAGAACGTGATACCAACCATTTTACGATTTAGGTAATGGCATGAAAAAACACTGGTGCGCCCATTTAGAAGAAGCAGGTGAAACTTATTTTCAGCATTTTGCGTTTACCATACGGTTGGGAAGCTATATCCTCGTCACTGCATTGATTTTGCTCGTACACGGCCTGCTGCCCTTCACCTTCACCCGCACCGCCAGCGGCCGGATTGAACGCATCTACCTCACGCTCAAATCCCGGATTAAAGAGGATAGACGGAAGGTGATTGAGGAGAATTGGGAGATTTGACCTTTTCCCTGGATAAAAGTATTTGCGCTGTCATCCTTGGACTTGATCAGCGTTGTTGCCTGGCTCGCATTGTCATTCCGGACTTGATCCGGAATCCACCAAGACTGGTGCTTTCACCTAGATTCTTCTACATTACGCCCTCATAACAGTGGATCCCGGATCAAGTCCGGGATAACAACTATCAATAGGTGAGCGCACCATGCAACAACGCCGACTTGATCCAAGAATGACAGAGAAATCCTACACATGGACTGCCACGCCGCTAACGCTCCTCGCAGTGACGGCGAGCCATCCAATAATGCCGACTTGATCGGTGAATGATACAAGATATCTTAATACTCATCCCGCAACTGCCCACCAAGTGCGGCTGCCACACTTGCAATAAACGCACCAATCACCATCGAAAAGAACGTAAAGAATGCAAAGGTTCTTGCAGAACGTCTGGCTTCTTCTGCGGCTTGTTTGGCAGCATCGGCTGCAAATTGCATTTGCTCAATCGTTGCATCCACACGCGCCCTAGCATCTGGGCCTGTTAGGCCAGTATGCGCCATCACGCGTCCTGCGAGGTAATTACGGTCTTCCTCTGGCACATCACCGCGACGCAATCCTTGCGCAAGAATACGGCTGGTTTCCTCCAACGTGTCGCGGCGCTCTGCTGTACCGGTCATACCATCGGCACGATACATGCTTTCAACAAAATACGTGTCAGGATCCATCATGGCACGCGGCGCATGGGCTGCTGCCAGCGTAGCCGCTTTGGCACCACCTGAAACCACAGCCGACGCAGCCGATGCCACTAACATAGAGGTCAGCACCGTCGCCAACGCCCATGCTAAGAATCCATGTACGACATCACGCACAAATACTTCCCGTGTATGCAAACCCGTCCATTTCGTGCGCATACGGCCTGTTACATAGCCTCCGATTAAAGCGGATAACCATTGCATCACAATCATCCAAATCGCCGTTTTGACGGTAAAGGAAACCATCGCCTCCCGCTGCGGCATCCCGCTCCAGGGAGACATGGTTGAAAAGCCAATGCCACTTCCAAGCGTGAATACTATGATGGAGATAGCAAGTGCAGCTACTGCACCTCCAATCACCGCCGCCCAGGAAATAGCTGATTGAGTGGATTCTTTGGTAATATGTAAATGCTCATAAGCCGGCACAGCCGGTTGTACTGCTGTTGGATTCACCATGTTCTTGCTCCTAACGCCAGAATAATGCCAATAAAATAATCACTGGCAGAGGAATACCTAACAGCCATAATAATAACCCACGCCCTAATCCAAGACTCATATTTCCCTCCATGTATACGATGTTACATCCTAGAATTACGGTGATTCGCATAAGAATGCGATGGCGGTTGATGGATGGGCATATAAAGGTGTTATATTACGCAATCACGTTGCCATATCCTATGGTTCTGCTATATGGTAAGCATATTATGATTATGCAGCCGTAGCTCAGCAGGATAGAGCGCTGGATTCCTAATCCGGAGGCCGCGCGTTCGAATCGCGCCGGTTGCACCATCCGCTTACGCTTTGCTACAGCGTGACTTTTTTACCTATGGGAACGACGTTATGGAATTTGATTTTGAAAAAGCACTGGAACGCCTGACAGGTACGATCGTTCCGACATCGCTGCAATATAACCGCAAACTCTCACAGGCCTATGGGTGTGAAGTGTATCTGAAGCGTGAGGATAAGCAGGTGGTGCGGTCTTATAAATTGCGCGGTGCCTATAACTTGATCAGCCAATTATCGCCTGATGAACTTGCGCGCGGTGTTGTGTGCGCAAGTGCTGGCAATCATGCGCAAGGCGTAGCGTTTTCATGCCAAAAACTTAAGATTCCGGGCGTAATTTTTATGCCAGAAATTACCCCGAAACAAAAAGTCCGCCAAACGCAAACTTTTGGCGGTGAATACGTCACCATCAAACTCTTTGGTGATACATTCGATGCGTGTTTAGCCGAAGCGCTGATTTATACAAAGAAACATAATATGGTTTTCGTCCCACCCTTTGACCACCCGAAAGTGATTGAAGGCCAGGGAACCGTTGGTGTCGAAATTCTGCGTGCACTGCCTGAAGTGGATGTCGTGATTATGCCAATTGGCGGCGGTGGGTTAGCGGCCGGTGTTGGCACCTATTTAAAAGCCCAGAAACCCACCATCACCCTCATCGGCGCTGAGCCAGCAGGCGCTGCCTCCATGCTTGCAGCCTATGACCATGGCAAGCCTGTAACGCTTGATCATATCGACCGTTTCGTCGATGGTGCCGCAGTGCGCAAGATAGGCGATATTACCTTCCCACTTTGCCAGAAAGTGCTGGATCATGTCTTCCCGATTCCTGAAGGGCAAGTGTGCAACACGATTTTGCAGCTTTATAACGATGACGCCATCGTCGCCGAGCCTGCTGGCGCGCTTGCTGTTGCAGCGCTTGAGAATTGCAAAGGCTTACTCAAAGGCAAGAAAGTCGTGTGCATTCTAAGCGGCGGCAATAATGATATCGACCGTATGCAGGAAATCAAAGAACGTGCCTTGCAATATCTAGGTTTAAAGCATTATTTCCTGGTGCGCTTCCCGCTACGCCCAGGTGCGCTCAAATATTTCGTGAACGATATACTTGGCCCTAATGATGATATTACCCGTTTTGAATTCATCAAAAAAACCGAGCGCGAAAGCGGGCCAGCGTTAGTGGGCGTGGAATTGCAGAATAAAGAAGATTACGACTCCCTCGTTGAACGCCTGAAATCCTCCCAATTTGAGGTGAAGGAGATCAATAAGGAAGATTTGCTGTTTGAGTATTTCGTCTAATGCATACGCCCACCCATCATCAATGGCTCGGCATGGCGTGGATGTTCGTGCATTGCATTATGATCACCGCTATGTCCACTATTGTGCGCTTTCTGGCGGTGGATTTTCCCATTCCGCAATTGGTGTTTTTTCATAATGTGATACCGCTCATCTGCCTGCTGATCTGGCGGCTCTTCCGCAAGCCAGAAGGCGAGTGCTTTTTGCCGCATATGCCACGCAAGAAGGCACCGCTTTATCTCACCCGCTCTATTCCTGGCACCATTGCGTGGATTTTATTCTTCTATGCCGTGACCCAAATGCCGCTTGCAGATGTAACCGCAGTGAGTTTTACCGGCCCGTTATTTACCACGGTACTTGCCGTGTTTATCCTCAAAGAAAAAATCGGCATCCACCGGATTATTGGCTTGGTGGTTGGATTTATTGGGATGATGATCGTGGTCAAACCTGGGATGAACAGCTTTGAACCGGCTTCTCTGGTGATTATGGGCGCTGTTGTGATTTGGGCGTTTGTGGATATCAGTATCAAAGTACTAGGCCGAACAGAGCCTGTATTTAACCAGACCTTTTACCTTACACTCTGCGTCAGTGCCTTCTCATTACCCCTTGCGCTTTCTAAGTGGCATATGCCAGAATTATCTGACCTGCCAGCCCTGATTATCCTGGGGCTGTTATTCTTGCTGAATATTATTGCTGTGACTAATGCCTATAAATACGCCGATTTCAGCGTCGTCATGCCTGTTGATTTTTCACGGTTGGTGATGACTGCTATTGTAGGCTACGTTATTTTTGGCGAACATCTGAGCCTGACTACGATCCTCGGCTCTCTGGTCATTATTAGCAGCATTCTCTACATCGCTCATCGTGAGCGGAGAAAGAAGGCAGAGCATGCGTAAGTATATATACTCTCTGTCATTCTTGGACGTGCCCCAAGAATGACAAGGGAAACTATGGCACCGTCATCGCGAGCGTAGCGCGGCGATCCATGTATCCCGCATAAAGGAAAGAGAAATCCTAAACATGGACTGCCGCGTCGCTAACGCTCCTCGCAGTGACAGCGAGCCATACAACAACACCGATCACATTCAAGGACGACAAAACACAACCTAGTTCAACACCACCTTCTGCCCTGGCATATCCAGGGAGAATGCGGGAATCTCAATGGCAAACTCTTCGCCTTCGCCATTGATCATAAAATACGTGCCGGCCATAAAGCCAGACGTTGTGGCAAGATAGGTGCCACTCGTATATGAGAATGAACCATTCGGCCCCAAAATAGGCTGTTCACCTACCACACCTGGGCCGTTGACTTCTTCCACATGCCCGTTGGCATCCGTGATCTTCCAATAACGGCTCATCAGCTGCAACGCCTCTTCCCCTTTATTCTGCAAGGTCACATGGTAAGACCACACATAGTAATTCTCTTCCTGAGATGATTGGTCAGGAAGGAATTCAGGCTCTACAGTCACCTCGATCGAATGGGTAATGGCTTTATAGGCGCTCTTTGTCATAAACGCTATTATACCTTCATATTACGCGTAGCGGAAGGAATAGTAATAATCATGCCATCTAATTCTTCAGTCACTTTAATTTGGCAGCCCAAACGGGAGGTTTGGGTGAGGCCGAATGCTAAATCCAGCATGTCTTCTTCATCTTCGGTTGCGTCTGGCAGAATGTCATAGACATCTTGCTCTAATATCACATGGCAAGTCGAGCAAGCCAGCGAGCCCTCACATGCGCCTTCCAACTCGAATACATCATTCTGATGCGCCACTTCCAGTAAAGAAATCCCCAGTGGTGCGTCCACTTCTTTACGGGTTCCAGAAGGCAGAACAAAGGTGAGTTTAGGCATGTTATTTACTCCATAATACTATTGACGGCCTTGCCCTCAAGCGCGGAGGCGATGTGTTTATCCATCCGCCGGCTGGCAAATTCGTCGCTTACCGTTTCTAGCATTGCTAATGCGTTTTGTATATCACTTCGTTGTGAACTTTCCATAGCTTTCTGGGTGATTATAAGCTGTTTGTCAATAGATTCACGCTCTGAAGGCGATAAAAGCCCTCCATCCATGCGTAATGCCTCGATTAATGCCAGCACCACACGCTCTGCCTCAATGCGCGATTCGGTGAGTAAACGTAACTCCATATCCTCACGCGCAAATTTCATGCTATCGCGCAGCATCTGTTCAATTTCCTGTTCTGCCAGGCCATAGCTTGGCTTCACTTCGATATGCTGCACAGCACCTGTGGTCATTTCTTGGGCAGAAACGGTGAGCAGCCCATCAGCATCCACACTAAACATCACTTTCACCCGCGCAGCACCGGCCGTCATCGGCGGAATGCCTTTTAGCTCGAATCGCGCTAAAGAACGGCACTGCACCGCCATCTCCCGCTCACCTTGCACTACGTGCAATTTCATACCGGTTTGGCCGTCTTGATAGGTGGTAAATTCTTGCGCAGCGGCTACCGGAATCGGCGTATTGCGGTGAATCACCTTCTCTACAATCCCGCCCATGGTTTCCATGCCGAGGGAGAGTGGCAATACATCCAGCAATAGATTGCCAGAGCCACGTGTGAGGCTAGAAGCCTGAAGCGCAGCACCAAGGGCTACCACCTCATCAGGATTCACATTATCCAGCGGCTTCGCCCCTAAGAAGGCTTCCACCTTCGCTTTCACCAGCGGCACACGCGTAGAACCACCCACCAGCACCACACCTTTAATATCTTCCGGCATCACATCCGCATCATCCAGCACCCGCTCAGTAATCGCGATGGTTTTATCGATATGCGGCGCAATCGCACGTTCAAAACGCTCGCGATCTAGTCTCAGCGAGAGGGTTTTGCCCGCAATCGTAACCGCAAACTCACCTTCATCATGCTCCGTCAGATGCTCCTTCGCCTGACGCGCTACGGCTAGCACATGCTTCAGCTCAACAGTGGATAGGCTTGGAATATGATTGGTTTGCAGCTTATAATCCCACAGAAATAATTCCGCAATTTCATGATCAAAATCATCCCCGCCAAGCGCTGCATCACCACCTGTCGCGAGCACCTGGAATACGCCTTTTTCCATTTTGAGCAGCGATACATCAAACGTCCCACCACCCAAATCATAAATCGCATACACCCCTTCAGATGCATTATCCAGCCCATAAGCCAGTGCTGCCGCCGTTGGCTCATTCACCAAACGGAGTACATCCAGCCCCGCCAAACGTGCCGCATCTTTGGTCGCCGTACGCGCGGCATCATCGAAATAAGCAGGCACAGTAATCACTGCCTTCGTCACATCACGCCCCAGCGCATGTTCAGCGCGGGCTTTAAGACTGCGTAGAATATCGGCAGAAATCTCCACCGGCGTCAGCTCTTTCTGACCAATACGCAAACGCACCATGCCTTCGCCCTCGACAACATCAAAGGGCAATGTCCCAGAGATTTTCTTGATATCCTGTATGCCACGCCCCATCAGCCGTTTGATGGAACTGATCACATGTGTACTAGCTTTGCCAAGCAGTGATTGCGCCACCTCACCTATCAGAACAGCCCCATCCTCTTGATAGGCCACTACCGATGGCAATAACCGGCGTCCACGTTCATCGGTGATGATTTCGGGCACGTTATCATCATGCACAATCGCGATCAGCGAATTAGTAGTACCCAAATCAATCCCCACCGCAATTTCACGCTCTTCCTGATGCGGCATGGGGGTTTGGCCGGGTTCGTAGATATCGAGTAGTTGCATAGGCTTCGCAGAGGTCAGGATTCAGCATTCAGGATTCAGAGGACATAGCCCGAATCCTGAATCCCCAATCCTGAATCCTATCCTTTCCGTAATTTGATTTCTTCAATAGTCTTACTAATATACCGCAACCGAATCGCCTCTTGCGCAGCGTTCTGGCTATCATTGGCGGCGAAATACTCTGTGAGTTTACTCAAGCTTTCCATGCGCTCGCCAACGAGTTCGCGTTGTAATGCGCGTAATGCATCCGGCGTATCCGCCTCTTGCAATTTCTCACGATGCTCCATTACTTCCATCAACACAGTCTGTGACGGTTTGACGGTGGATTGGTCTACATTCACTCGTATCCCCTCAAGCGAAAGCAAATAGCCCGCACGTAAGACAGGGTCTTTCAAAGTTTGATAGGCTTCATTGAGGGAAATGCTTTGATGCAGTGCCGCCTGGCGCTCTGTGGCAGAGGCGCTTGCGAAACGGTCGGGATGGTATTGTTGTTGGAGTGCTAGATAGTTTTTCTCCAACACCGAAATATCGATCGCGAAATGGGGATCGAGGTTTAGCAATGTGAAGAAATTGGTCATGCCACTCTTACACCATCATCCCAGCATCTACTTCTCGTCATTCCAGCGAAGGCTGGAATCCAGCACAATGCTTGTGAACGGAGTGAACGCCGTATTGTTGCTTTATGTTTAAGAGGACTGGATCCCAGCCTTCGCTGGGATGACAATTCCGTTAAATGCGTATAATATTTACACGTGGAACGACTCACCACAGCCACACCGCCCTTTTTCATTCGGGTTCTTAAAGACGAAGCCAGACTTCATCTTTTCTTCCACGTAATCCATCTCTGTGCCGAGCAAATACATAATGGCTTTCGGATCAATCAGCACCACCAACTCATAGCCCTCAGGTGCCATGGTTTTCACCACTTCATCATACGGCCCGACTTCATCGGCATACTCAATCGTATACGATAATCCTGAACACCCACCTGAGCGCACGCCTACTTTGATGCCAGCCGAAGGCTTACCGCGCTTGGAGAGTAATTGCGCGATGCGTTCACGAGCGGCGTCACTGATGGTGATAGGTGCAGGAGTTGCCATATTAGCTTGCCTTTTTCTCCGTGGTTGCTACATGTTTGCTACGATAATCCGCCACAGCCGCTTTAATTGCATCTTCCGCGAGCACTGAACAGTGAATCTTCACAGGCGGCAGCGAAAGCTCTGCTGCGATTTCGCTGTTTTTAATGGTTTCTGCTTCATCCAAGGTTTTGCCTTTTACCCATTCGGTGATCAATGAGCTAGACGCAATCGCCGAACCACAGCCAAATGTTTTGAATTTTGCTTCTTCAATCACACCTTGTTCATTCACACGGATTTGCAGCTTCATCACGTCACCACAAGCAGGCGCACCCACCAGGCCTGTGCCTACATCTTCCGCATTTTTATCCATCGAACCCACGTTACGCGGATTCTCATAATGATCGACTAGTTTATCGCTATAAGCCATTTTTTCTCTCCCTAATTAATGTGATGCCCATTGGATCGATTTTAAATCGATACCTTCTTGCACCATCTCCCATAACGGGCTCATTTCACGTAATTTCTGAATATTCTTGGTGACTACTTCAATCGCAAAATCGATCTCTTCTTCGGTCGTAAACCGGCCGATACCAAAACGAATCGATGTATGCGCCAGCTCCTCATCCAAACCAAGTGCGCGCAGCACATAGGATGGCTCTAAGCTTGCTGAGGTACATGCCGAACCGGATGATACCGCCAGATCCTTAATCGCCATGATCATCGATTCACCTTCGATATAGGCAAAGCTCAAATTCAGATTGCCTGGAATGCGGTGTTCCTTGTCACCATTCAAGAACACATCCGGAATGCTCGCCACTACAGCGTTATAGAATTTATCCGATAGCTTCTTCACATGATCATGATCTTTTTGCATCTCACGCTTAGCAATCGCAGCGGCCTCCCCAAAACCTACCACTAATGGCGTAGCCAGTGTACCCGAACGCATACCACGCTCCTGCCCGCCACCATTGATCAATGGCTTCAAGCGCACGCGTGGACGGCGGCGTACAAAGAGCGCGCCGATTCCTTTCGGGCCGTAGATTTTATGCGCAGAAATGCTCATCAGATCGATATTCATTTCTTCCACATCCAGTGGAATCTTACCAAAAGCTTGCGCAGCATCAGTATGGAAAAACACACCATGTTTACGGCAGATAGCACCGATTTCTTTCAGCGGCTGGATTACACCGATTTCGTTATTCACAGCCATCACAGATACAATCGCCGTCTTATCCGTAATCGCTGCTTCCAATTGTGCTAAGTCAATCAAACCATTGGGCTGCACTGGCAGATAGGTTACTTTAAACCCTTCTTGCTCCAAGTGACGGCACGCATCGAGTACGCATTTATGCTCCGTCACCACAGTGATCACATGATCTTTATGATCTTTATAAAACTGCGCCACACCTTTCAGTGCCAGGTTATTGGACTCTGTCGCACCCGAGGTGAAAATGATTTCTTTCTCTGTCGCACCAATCACACTCGCCACTTGCTCACGCGCGATTTCGACAGCTTCTTCGGCTTCCCATCCATGGGCATGGCTGCGTGAATGCGGATTGCCGAATTTCTCGGTGAAATACGGAATCATCGCTTCCAGCACGCGCGGATCCATCGGCGTTGTGGCTTGGTTATCTAAATAAACCGGCATTTTTCCGGGGTGCATTTTTCTGGTCGTCATGGTCGTTGTCCTTCTATGCGGCTTGATGCTGTAAATGTGTACGGTCGTACAGCATTTTCCACGCTTTTATAAAATGATCGATATCTTTTTCTTCTGTCTGCAATCCGGTGCTAATACGAATCGCACAACGTGCTTCTTCTGGTGCAACACCCATCGCAGCCACCACATGCGAAGGCTCAACACGGCCGGAAGAACAGGCAGAACCTGCACTCACTGCAATGCCTTGCATATCAAAATGGATAAGCTGTGTTTCACTTTGCACATTGGGCATAGTGATGCAGGATGTATTGCCTACACGTGCCGTATTCTGACCAATCACCTGCACAGCAGGCGCATGGGATTTTAACTCGCGTTCTAGATAGGCTTGCAGCTTCTGCAAACGGGTCATCGCGGTGATATTTTCACTCAAACGCTCTACGGCAATACCTAAGCCAATAATCGCAGCCGTATTCTCTGTGCCCGCGCGATAGCTCGATTCCTGCCCGCCACCCAATAGCTGTGCTTTCACATCCACGCATGGGCTGATGAGCAATGCTGCCGCACCTTGTGGCCCACCAAATTTATGGCCAGAGAGGGTGAGCATATCCACACCCAGCTCATGCACCAGCACAGGGATCTTTCCACAGGCTTGGCTTGCATCTGTATGCACTAAACCATTATAGCGATGCACCAATTCCACAACATCACGCACAGGCTGGATAACACCCGTCTCATTATTTACCAGCATCACCGACACCAACGCCGGTACATCAGAAGCCTTCAACGCCTCTTCTAGTTTTACCAGATCAATAATCCCATTGGCATCCACTGCAATCCGCACAGCATCTTCACGTGCTTTTAGCACAGATACATGCTCGGTTTCCACCACAATCACACGATAACCCGCCACACCACGCAGTGCCAGATTATTAGCTTCTGTGCCAGAGGAGGTAAATATCAAACGGCCATGCGGTGCGCCCAGAGTTTCCAGAATTTTCTGGCGGGCATCATCAATCAAACGCTTAGCTTCACGGCCTGTATTATGCACGGAAGACGCATTATACGGAATGGCAAACACTTCCGTCATACGCGTAATAACCGCAGGTTTGACCGGTGATGTAGCATTATAATCTAAATAGACTTTAGGAAATAACGGCATCGCCTTCTCCTTCCATCACACGGCTAATATGGCCTACAGGTGATACAAATATGGGCTGTACACTCACACGGCGCTCACATACATCTTCTAACGATACAGAACGCAGATAGGTATAAATCTGGTTACCTAACCCTTCCCATAAATCATGGGTCAGGCAGCGTGTTTGGCCATGCATACAGCCGGAGCTGCTTTTGTTTTTGCAGCGGGTGATCTCAATGGATTCATCCACCGCTAAAATAATATCCGAAATCCATACGCTATTAGCCGGACGCGCCAGCACATAGCCACCACCCGGCCCGCGCACTGATTTCACCAACGCTTCCTTACGAAGTTTAGCAAAAATCTGCTCCAGATAGCCGCAATCAATCTCCTGACGGTGGGCGATATCGGCCAGCACGACAGGTTTATTATTGCTATGGGTTGCCAAGTCCACCATGGCCATTACGGCATAGCGTCCTTTGGTGGTTAACATCATTTGCGTAACTCCCAGCTCTGGCGATCCACATTTTTTTCAGCTGAGGATTCCAGATCATCCACACGGCGTTGCAGCCGTTTCATTTCTTTGAGTAGCGTTTCAATACTATGCTGTGTTGGGTCTTCAATACCGCCGCGTGGCGCGCCATAGGCTTCAAAATTCTCACCACCTGCCACACCGTCGGAGATGCATACGACTTTGAGCTTCACAGCACGGGCAGGAATACCCACCATCGTCTCACCTTCACCCACATCGCTCACTACCACAGCGTTAGAGCCAATACGGGCATTATCGCCGATCTTAATTGGCCCCAGTAATTGCGCGCCTGCGCCGATGATCACATCATTACCTACATGGGGATGGCGCGGGCCTTTTTCAAGGGATACCCCACCAAGCGTAACGCCGTGGTAAATCGTGACATTATCACCAATTACCGCCGTTTCACCAATCACTACGCCCATACCATGGTCGATAAATAAACTCTTGCCAATCACCGCACCTGGATGGATTTCAATACCGGTAAAAAAGCGCCCCAATTGTGACACGAACCGCCCCATAAATTTCCAGTTATGCTTCCAGAAGAAATGCGCTAAGCGGTATAATACCAGCGCATGCACGCCTGGATAGAGCAGGATAATCTCACCCCGCGAATGCGCCGCAGGATCGCGCACAAAAAACGAATCAATTTCGCTCAAAAAACGTTTAAACACCTTGGTGACACGCTCTAAAAAGTTCATATAAAAAGCGCTTCTGCTTTATTTTTCAAACGATAAAGCAACGGCACTGTAAAAAACACTTGCAAAAATACATCAACATATCTATAAAACATTGACTTTTCTGCAACTGATAGCAAGAAAAGCCCCCAGAGTGACTGGGAGTTTATGTTTACGTGTGCTATGCCTTAATTTATAACTTAACCTAGAAAAATAGTCAAGTATTTTAGGCGTAAAACATTAAGTTAAACATAGAATAGCCAAGTATAGTGTAGGGATACTATGTCTGAGATTATTTTTGCAGGTCCTGAAGGCCGTTTGGAAGGCCGTTATCATCACAGTGAGCATAAAAATGCCCCTGCTGCATTAATACTACACCCGCATCCTGTCCATGGCGGGACGATGAATAATAAGGTGACATACAATGTCTACCATTCCTTTGTTAAACAAGGTTTTTCTGTTCTGCGCTTTAATTTTAGAGGCGTGGGCCGTTCGCAAGGCAGTTTTGATAA
The DNA here is from genome assembly GCA_964574415.1 of uncultured Rickettsiales bacterium. Taxonomy (GTDB): domain Bacteria; phylum Pseudomonadota; class Alphaproteobacteria; order Rickettsiales; family CAZNNM01; genus CAZNNM01. Next base: position 113,079 of record CAZNNM010000001.1, read on the forward strand.
TGGCGTAGGCGAATTAAGCGATGCCGCTACTGCTATGGATTGGCTGCAACTGCAAAACCCTGATGCATCCTCATTCTGGATTGCCGGCTTCTCGTTTGGCGCTTGGATTTCCATGCAATTATTGATGCGCCGCCCAGAAATTGAAGGATTTGTGGCCGTTTCGCCGCCAGTGAATAAATACGATTTTTCCTTCCTGGCTCCATGCCCAGCTCCTGGCCTGATTGTACAAGGCGACCAGGATAGTATTGTGACTGAAGAATCAGTGGCAAAACTGGCAGAAAAGCTTTCAAAACAACGGAGTATGGAAGTTGTTTACGAGATGATCCCAGGTGCGGATCACTTCTTCCGCGAAACTATGGATCAATTGAATCAAACTATTGATGATTATTTGGAAAACCGCCTGCGTCAAATGCAGCAACCACGGAAGATCAAACCAGACCGCCGCCGCCGGCAGTCTACATCTGCGTAATAAAATAAGCCCTAAGCAATGCTCTTAGGGCTTATTTTGTATGGATCGCTAATTTATTGTTTTATCATCATCTACTCATATCTACGTGAAGGTATATGCATAGCCTGTCATCCTTGGACTTGATCCAAGGATCCATCCTGAACAGAGAGCAAGAATACGGCTTTGAATAATGCTACTTATTTTAGATGGATTCTTGGATCAAGTCCAAGAATGACAGAGAATATAGCATGAGCTAAAAATCAAACTGCGCCCGCAGCATGAACACATCCGGTGAATCGCCAGGAATCACGGATTCTTTATCCGTATGCACCTTCGTATAATCCGCCATAAAGCGCAGATTCTCAAGCGGATACCAGTTTAAGCCCGCGGTCATATTGCGCAGCTCTCCACCTTTTACATCATGATCATTCGCATCAAATTCGCTATAACGCGCCACTACTTCCCATGCGCCCCAGGTTTTATCGTTGATGCTAAACGGAGTCAGCGGTTTGACGCGGTCAAACGTGGCGCTTCCGGTGTTATAATTACGGGATTCTCCAGTCAGGAAATACGATCCCATCACATAATACCCATCAAAATCCAAGTCTTCCGCCGCATTAAAACGCTCTACATCCGAGCGGATATATTCGGCCTGCACTGACCATTGGTTCCACACACCGGCAAATTCCAAACCAGAGAGGATAATATTATCCACATCATTAACCGCCCCCGTATCCACCGCCTGTGTATCGGCCAGGCGTGTTTCAAACCGCGAGCGGTAGCGCACATTATCCATATGGTTATTCGGATGACGATAGCTACCCGCCGCGCCGAAATGCAGCACTTTCCCTGCTTCTGCGATTGGCGCCATAGTGAAGCGGGCAGTCATGGAATATTGCTCGGTATCATCGCCACCATCATTGATATTATCGCCAAACACACCGCCTGCTAATGTCCAGTTCTTGCTACCGGTTTTCGCCTGCGCCCCTAAATGACGCTCAGGCACAAGCGCCATCACCGATGCACCTTCCAGGAAGGTCACAAAACGATCGCTGGTGAGGCGGTCTAGGCTGAACGGTTCTTTGAACTGGCCGACGGTTAATTCCACAGGCGAGAAGCCTTTATAATTGAGGATCACATCGGTAAAATCCGCACGGTGATTGGCGAAATCCATTTCGACTTTATAATTCCAGTCTTGCAACACATGGCCAAATACATTTAAACGGCCACGGCGGAGCATATGATCATCTTGGTGATTGACCTTATCATCCTTAAAAAAAGCAAAATCTTCCTGAGCAAAGCCGCCAATGCCGATTTTATAGAGCTTATTCGGGTTTTCATAAGCAATTTCTGCCAAGGCAGGAGATGTGGAGGATAAAAGGCAGAGTGAGAAACAGAAAAGTCTAGTACGCATGAAAACTCCTTTGGTATTGGGTCGTTTAAAAAATTACAAAGCTTATCATTGTCATTCGCCGACTTGATCGGCGAATCCATCCCAGAAAATTACTTCCGATACAATGCCCCTCCCGTCACAGGGTATTTTACACCGGTTGTGCCTGGAAATGACAATGGCTTGCCTTGTACACTCCGCACGGCTAAATAACCAAAAGCTTGCGCTTCCAGTGCATCGCCATCAATATTCAACACATCAATTGAAGCCACCGGCGCTTGCAGGCGTAAGCTTAAATGCTCCATCAAATGGCTATTATGCCGCCCACCGCCGGCTACATAAATATATTTGGCCGGGCTTGGGAAATGTTGGGCTGCCATAGCAATTGATTCCACCGTAAAGGCCACCAGCGTCGCCGCGCCATCTTCCGGTGTAAGACTGTTATCGACATAGCGTTTGAAATGGTTACGATCGAGGGATTTTGGCGGGATTTGGGTGAAATAACTATCGGCCAGAAAGGCTTTCAGCGTTGGTTGGTGGATTTTACCCTGTGCCGAAAGCAAACCATCCGCATCATAGGCCTGACCAGTATGGGTAATCATCCAGTCATCCAGCAAGGCATTGCCAGGGCCGGTATCGAAAGCGAGCATATCGGCTGGCGCGTTTGGCCCAATCCAGGTGATATTCGCCACACCACCCAAATTGATAATCGCAATCGGCTTCTCATGCCCATGCGTTGCAACCACATGATAAATAGGCACAAGTGGCGCACCCTGCCCGCCTGCGGCCATATCACGGCGGCGGAAATCGCACACAACATCAATCCCTGTTTTTTCTGCCAGCAAGGAACCATCGCCGATTTGCCAGGTAATACCTTCAGATGGGCGATGAACAATGGTTTGGCCGTGAAAGCCAATCACATTAATATCCTTAGCCTGCAAATTCGCCTGGCGCAGCACAGTGTTGACAGCCTCCACATGAATAGATGTCAGCTGCCGCTCAATAGCCTGAGCATCACCTTTACCTTCTAGAATACCACGCAAAACCGCCCTGAATTCAGGCGCATAAGGGAATGTAAGGGAAGTACCGGTATGGAGCGTATGTTCCCCATCCGTTTCGATAATAGCGGCATCCACACCATCCAAAGACGTACCGCTCATTAAGCCAATTGCGCGCATCATCATAGCATTCCCCTCTATTTATATGCCGTTTATTATGAAGTTAGCGGGGATAAAAGCCAAGTCTTTTATTGGCACGGCCTCATTTTGAAATTTTTTGCTCGTTTTCACGCTTTGTCATCCTTGGACTTGACGGTGTTGTTGTATGGCTATCTAACGTATTGATATTGTCATCCCGGACGTGATCCGGAATCCATTGTTATGGGGGTGTTATCTATAAGAATTAAGCCCCTAGCGCCAGTCTTGGTGGATTCCGGGTCAAGCCCGGAATGACAAGAGTTATTTCACAATGAGTCAGCACCCTTTTATTACCTTCACTTTCTCTACCATCACAACAGCAAGATTTCACTTGCGAATAACTCTCATTTTCTTTAAAAGAGAGTCTATGTGTTGTTTCATTATGAAAGGATTCTATTATGAACAAACTATCGGTACTTGCAGCTGCTTTAGTATTCGCTGCCTCTGCGTCTGCCCATGCTGCTGAGCCTAAAACGGTTGAGCTGGTGATTAAAGACCATAAATTCACACCTGCGGAAGTCAAAGTTCCTGCTAATGAGAAAGTAACGCTGATTGTGAAAAACCAAGATGCGACACCTGAAGAATTTGAAAGCCATGATTTAAAGCGCGAAAAGGTGATTAAAGCCAATAGCGAAGCAAAAATCCTGGTAGGCCCGTTGAAGCCTGGCACGTATAAATTCGTTGGCGAGTTCAACGAAGCTACCGCTAAAGGTCAAATCATTGCTGAATAAATAGGCATTTATCATGTTCCCCACTGCCATTATTGTCTTTCGTGAAGTATTAGAGATCGCACTCATCCTGACCATTGTTATGGCCGCTATTCGTGAGTTGCCAGGCCGGTTCCGTTTGGTTGGAACAGGGCTTGGCTTAGGTATTCTCGGCGCGGTGTTGATTGCATTCTTCACCGATAGTATTTCCGAAGCCATTGATGGCGTGGGGCAAGAAGTGTTTAACGCGACTGTGATGTTTATCGCAGTCGGTCTACTCAGCTGGACCGTGATCTGGATGCGCCGCCATGGCCGTGAACTGGCGCATCACCTCACCCAGGCAGGCCACGAAGTGGTCTCTGGGCGCAAAACACCTTATACGCTTATCGGCGTAGTCGCCATCGCTACCTTCCGCGAAGGAGCTGAGATTGTGTTATTTCTCTATGGCATGATCAGTGCAAAACAATACGCATTACCCTCTGTTATTACAGGCCTAGGCCTGGGTATTGGAGCAGGTGTTGTTGTAGGCACTATGTTCTATTACGGCTTGCTTAAAACCGCTCGTAAACATATTTTCACCGTCACAGCATGGCTGCTCATCATCCTCACTGCAAGCATTGCAATGCAAGGTACACTCTTCTTGATTCAAGCCGGCCTCATATCTGAGCTTAGCCCAGAAATATGGGATTCTTCGTGGTTGATTGCAGGGGATAGCGTTATAGGCAAAGTGCTGCACGTACTCATCGGCTACTCACCACGCCCGACAGGGATGGAAGCGCTCGTGTATCTTTCTGTGCTAGTGATTGTAGGTGCTGGGTATTTCTTGAGTAAACCCGCGCCTAAATCAAAGGCGTTGGCGTAGAGAAGATGTATTGTCATACGCCGACTTGATCGGTGAATGACACAAAAGAAAAAACATATCTTTGCCCTTTCTCTAGATCGCCACGCTTAAGCTCGCAATGACAATATATTTGTTGTCATTCTTGGACTTGATCCAAGAATCCATCCGGAACACATGGCATTATTCTTTTTTATAAGCTGTATTTTTGCTCTTTATACACGATGGATCCTTGGATCAAGTCCAAGGATGACAGCGTATACAAAAACACTACACCATACTCTGCATAAACTGATCAGGATCGGCGAGATAATCCTGCACCCATCTTTCCGCCCCCTCTACCGAAGGCTTTGCTGCATAATGCTCAAAGAATGTTGTTGCATGACCTGGCACCATTACCGCCAATAATTCCGCCACACTGCGCGGTGTTTGGAAATGATGCCAATCCAGCGGATCATTCCAGTGTCCGCCCCATAGGGTAAAACCATGCTGGCGGAATATCTCTACAATAGGCTCCACCATCCCTTGCCTTTGATTGGCGCGGTTGAGATAATCGATACCTTGCGGTGGGAATACCTGCATGATCCCACGTTCAACATCCTGCCGCACCACATAGGGATTTTGCGCTGGATTAATATCAATGGCCAAGCCATAGGAATGGATAGATAATATCTTAGAACCCGCAATAGCTCTGCAATTAAAGGCTGAGCTATTATTAGCCGCCATCGAAGCCTCATCATCCCCATCAAACATCTCAATAGGGCGGATACTCGCAATCGGAAACTCTGCCTCATAAAGTGCTGCAAAAATACGCCTCACATGCTCAGCCACCGCATCCAGCACCACGATTTCACCATCATGATGCGGCACGCCTTCAAATCCGAGATAGCTTACTTGCACTTTGCACAAGCGCTCAACTCTCACAGGGCAGTAATCCTTCCAGATACCTTTCTCTTGCAATATGCGCTGATATGCCGCCTCTATCATCACAAGAAATCCCTCAACATAGCGACTAAATGCTCATCAGCCTTTGGCATAGGGTACTGGCTCAGCTTCATGGGAGCAACCCATATAAGCTCCTGCCCCTCTAAACCTTGCATCACGCCTTCCCAGCGTCTGCAAATATAGAGCATTAAGACCAAATGGAATGTCTCATAATCATGAGATACAAAAGTGAAAGGAGCAAGACAACTGGCTTTGGTGTCAATGCCTAACTCTTCTTTCAGCTCGCGCACCAAACACATTTCCGGCGTTTCACCTGCTTCTACCTTACCACCTGGAAACTCCCACAGCCCTGCCATGCTCTTAGAAGACGGGCGCGTTGCAAGCAATACACGATTATCCTGATCCACCAATGCTACGGCTGCGACCTGGGTGATCTTAGTGGGGATACGCTGTTCAGGGCCTGGGCAAAAATCCATCTGACCTAGCTCCGATAATCACCATTAATCGTAATATATTCATGCGTTAAATCGCATGTCCAGATCACCGATTCGCCTTTGCCGATACCAATATTCACCTCCACCACAATCTCGCGGCCTTTCATGTGTTTGGCTACGGGGGTTTCGTCATAGCCGTCTTTGAGCTGGCCATTGATGACAATATCCACCCCGCCAATCGCAATCGAAAGCAGATCACGATCCGCACGTTCGCCGGATTTACCAATCGCAGCGACAATACGCCCCCAATTAGCATCCTCACCTGCAATGGCGGTTTTCACCAGTGGCGAATTGGCAATCGATAGGCCGATACGGCGCGCAGCACGCTCTGATTCGGCACCTTTAACACGTACTTCTACAAATTTCGTAGCACCCTCGCCATCTTTGACGATCAGCTGCGCTAATTCCACCAAGATATCCTGCAATTTCTCTCTGAAATCTTTGAGTGATGCATCATCAACAGAAGCGGGGGCTTTATTGCCTGCTTGGCCGGTAGCAAATAGCAGGGCTGTATCACTGGTAGAGGTGTCGCTATCCACTGTTATCGAGTTAAAGGAACGTTCAATCATCGGGCTAAACAGGGCTTGCAGCACTGGCGCGGGAATATTGGCATCGGTGAAAATATAAGCAAGCATGGTGGCCATATCCGGCGCGATCATGCCAGAACCTTTGGTGAAGCCGTTAATATGCACCGGACGGCCGTCGATCACGGCTGTACGGGTGGCAATTTTGGGGAAAGTATCAGTTGTCATAATCGCACGCGCAGCCTCTTCCCAAGCATCAGGGCGCAATTGCGCACGGCCAGATTCCAAGGCATTGACGATCAACTGATCCGGCAATGGCTGCCCGATCACCCCTGTTGCGCATGGATAGACTTCGCTTGCCTGGCAACCAAATACTTCTGCTGCTTTTGCCGAAATACGCTCTACAGACTGCATACCAGAGCGGCCGTTAAACGCATTAGAATTCCCCGAATTCACAATCAACACCCGCGCTTGGCCATGTGGCAGGCAACGGCGGCCCCAGTCAATATTGGCGCTGGCGGTTAAAGAACGGGTAAACACTCCTGCCACCGTTGTGCCAGGCGCTAATTCAGCCACCATGACATCATTACGGTTTTTGTATTTAATACCACACGCAAGCGCCGTTAAACGCACACCCGCAATAATTGGAAGTTCCGGAAGGGAGCTTGGAGCAAAAGGAGAAAGAGTCGTCATAATTATAACCTTATAGAAAACACGCCATTTTCGCTAGCATACGCATTCTTGCAGCCTGTGTCACATGGATTTTTTTACAGATTTAGTATAACTTACCCTATAGCTATTGCGCCACCCTCTTACACTCCAAACCCTCTAGCGAGCGTTGAAACGGATGCATGAGCGCCATCTTCCAGTTCTTTTGCTACGTGATAGCGCTCCACTAACTGATTCATGTTACGATGCTCAACCCAGATTTTCTCGCCTGTTTTAGCTGCCAAGGCATGAACACCCTCAGACGTTGAGCCTTGTACAAAGCCGTGATTACGCTTTGCCATCGTTTCCACAAAACGGGTGAGATGTGGCAGTGATGTGGTATCTTCTACCAATTCCTGCGAGAAACTATCAAAGGTCACCCGCAATTTACCCGTCAAGGTTTGGAACAAACGTTCTGTGACCGCCTCAAACACAGGTTTCTCCAAATACATAAAATTGCCTTCCCAGATGATAAATGTATCTCTGGTAGTATCAAAACCCGCCTGTGCAAGCCTATCGATGAAATCATCTTGGGTGTAACTATGTTTGACATAGGTTGCGTTTGGTTCGATGTGATGCTGTTGGTATAGCGCTTCTTTGCGGTCTAGAACATGCTGGAAAGCCACTTCAAAATACTGCAAGTCCTTATATCTTCCCTGATGTTTTCGCGCTGCATAGGTACTGAACCCGCTGCCTAATATAAGCACCTGCCCCTCAGGGCAAGCGGTTGCAAAGGTTTTGAGCTCTTCTAAAATACATTTATGCCGGAGCGAGACTACATATTCTGGCAGCTTATATTTACTTCCTATCTCGGCTAAAAACCCTTCCACTGCCTCTATATCCTTATCCGTATATAATGGCTCTAATGTAGCATCTTTATAAAGATCCCTATCACGGATACAGCTTTCGGATGCAATGCTTTGCCAATAGCCCAGCCTTTTGCAGTTATTGACCAGAACAAAAGTAATATCCGCCGTTTTCGCCACTTCCGTTGTTTCAGCTTTTGCTACGGTCTTTTTCATGATAAGCGCCTCCAATGTATAGATGAATACATAGGGTGTACTATAATTTTAATAATGTGTCACGTGGGTGATTTTAGATGACCACTTACCTTGTCATCCTTGGACTTGATCCAAGGATCCATCGCACTAATAAAGCAAAAATACTGCCTTGAAAGACCTTATGTTTTGGATGGATTCTTGGATCAAGTCCAAGAATGACAAGAATTACTTCAAAATGAGTCAGTGCCCCATTCTTACACCCCTTGCAAAACCCCCTTATTACTGTCATAGTATCCTCAGTTTGTATCTTAGACTAGAATAGGATTTTCTATGCGTATGCGTTCTGCTTTATGGGTGTTATTAGCATTATGCGCCGTTTCTCCGGCTCAGGCACAGCAATTTGATAATCAGTTCATGCAAGAACGCCGCTTGCTGGATCGCCTTAATAAAGTGGAAGGTGATTTAAATTCCCTGCAACGCCAAGTCTACCGTGGCGGTGCAAGTGCTGGCAATAGCGGTGGCGCTGCACCTGTTGCAGGCAATGTGGCGCAAGTTGATGCACGTGTATCGCAAATGGAAGAAGAAATGCGCCGTTTAAATGGCCGATTGGAAGAGATTGAGCATCAGAATAACCAGCTGAACAAACAAATCCAACAATTGGGCGAGCAGATGATTCTGCAATCGGCTAAAACACCTGCAAGCGATGTAGCACCAAGCACTAATGGTGCTGATACCAGCACAGCTCCAGCGATGGATTTACCGGCTGGTTCTGAAGTGCCACTTCCTAAAACCTCTGCTAGCGATCAATATGAGCAAGCATTTGGCCTGTTGCGCCAATCCAAATTTAAAGAGGCCGAATCCGCCCTGAAACAATTCCTCACCGATCATGGCACTGACCCACTGGCAAGCAATGCCTATTACTGGCTCGGCGAGACTTATTACGTACAGAAAAACTACGAACAAGCCGCCATCCAGTTCCTCAAAGGCTATAAAAACTTCCCGAAAGGCAAGAAAGCGCCGGATAGTTTGCTGAAACTCGGTATGACCTTAGGCCATATGAAGAAAACCAAGGAAGCCTGCGCGACATTTAGCAAAATTGGCAAAGAATTCCCAGATGCCTCTAACGCCATCAAACAACAAGTCAAACAGGAAGCTGAACAGCAGAAGTGTTCGTAAATCCGTTATATGACAGCCTGCCCGAAGGTGCTGCCATTGCAGTAGCAGTTTCGGGCGGGGCTGACAGCATGGCGCTTGTATTGCTTGCGGATGCATGGGCAAAACAGCATAATGGCCGCATCATCGCCCTTACCGTTGATCATGGCTTGCGCCCCGAATCTGCAACTGAAGCGGATACCGTACATAGCTGGCTTACACAGCGTAAGATAGAACACCATATTCTACGTTGGGAAGGTGATAAGCCCTCCAGCAATCTCCAATCCCTGGCCCGTGAGGCGCGTTATGCGCTGATGACTAGCTGGTGCAAGCAGCATCAGATCACCTATCTCCTCACCGCCCATCACCAACAAGACCAGGCTGAAACCGTGTTATTACGCCTAGAACGCGGCAGTGGTGTAGATGGGCTAAGCGGGATTCCAGTGCAAACTGAGCGTGATGGCATTATCTTACTTCGCCCCCTCCTCTTGCTAACACCAGAGCAATTACGCCTCTATTTGCACGAACAGAACCAAAACTGGATCGAAGACCCCTCCAACCAGAATACCCGTTTTAGCCGAGTACGTATGCGGCAATGGCTGGCACAGCAAGAGGATAAAGCACTTATTACCTCCCGCCTTGCCGATACCGCCCATCATCTCAGCCGCACACGGAGTTATCTGGAAGAGCAAACCCATCACGCCTTCCAAACATCCGTCACCCTCCACCCTGAAGGCTATGCCCTCTTCACACCGCATGATTATCATGAAGAAAACCAAGGAAGCCTGCGCGACATTTAGCAAAATTGGCAAAGAATTCCCAGATGCCTCTAACGCCATCAAACAACAAGTCAAACAGGAAGCTGAACAGCAGAAGTGTTCGTAAATCCGTTATATGACAGCCTGCCCGAAGGTGCTGCCATTGCAGTAGCAGTTTCGGGCGGGGCTGACAGCATGGCGCTTGTATTGCTTGCGGATGCATGGGCAAAACAGCATAATGGCCGCATCATCGCCCTTACCGTTGATCATGGCTTGCGCCCCGAATCTGCAACTGAAGCGGATACCGTACATAGCTGGCTTACACAGCGTAAGATAGAACACCATATTCTACGTTGGGAAGGTGATAAGCCCTCCAGCAATCTCCAATCCCTGGCCCGTGAGGCGCGTTATGCGCTGATGACTAGCTGGTGCAAGCAGCATCAGATCACCTATCTCCTCACCGCCCATCACCAACAAGACCAGGCTGAAACCGTGTTATTACGCCTAGAACGCGGCAGTGGTGTAGATGGGCTAAGCGGGATTCCAGTGCAAACTGAGCGTGATGGCATTATCTTACTTCGCCCCCTCCTCTTGCTAACACCAGAGCAATTACGCCTCTATTTGCACGAACAGAACCAAAACTGGATCGAAGACCCCTCCAACCAGAATACCCGTTTTAGCCGAGTACGTATGCGGCAATGGCTGGCACAGCAAGAGGATAAAGCACTTATTACCTCCCGCCTTGCCGATACCGCCCATCATCTCAGCCGCACACGGAGTTATCTGGAAGAGCAAACCCATCACGCCTTCCAAACATCCGTCACCCTCCACCCTGAAGGCTATGCCCTCTTCACACCGCATGATTATCATGAAGAAATCGGCCTGCGCCTACTTTCTTTACTGCTACGCCTGATCAGCGGCCATGACCAGAAACCCCGTTTTGAGCAGCTATGGCATCTCTACCAAGCCTTACAACAACCAGACACCTATACTGCCCATACGCTGGAAGGCTGTCTTATTGCCCCCTATCAGGGGAAAATCCTTTTCTGCAGGGAATATGCCGCATTACCAGCATCTTATGCCATAGAATCTGGCTCTTTTCTGCGCTGGGATAACCGTTTTGACCTCAAAATCACCCTCCACACGCCCCTTCCCCTCACGATTGTCCCTTTAGGACAGGAGGGTTATCTCGCCTGGAAGAAGGAATTTTCATCGCATTCTGCGTTTGAGACTATACAACGCCTGCCAAAATTCGTATTATACGGATTACCTGTGGTGCGCAGCCTTGAAAACATCGTTGCGATACCCCATATACAGTATAAAGATGAACGCTATGTGCGCGACGTAGAAATCCTCTATCACCGCGCTAATCTCTTAGTAAAAGGCACCTGACACATGGGCAATGCTGGTAAGAATTTCATTTTCTGGATTTTTCTGATTGTACTCGCAATGGGGCTGTATAGCCTATTGCAAGGTGCATTTTCTGGTTCCAAAGGCAGCGAGATTGCCTTCTCCGAATTCCTGGATCATGCCGATGCAGGGCAAGTGCGCTCGGTGAATATCCAAGGGGCGAATATTGAAGGGCGCTATACCGATGGCACCTCATTTAAAACCTATGCCCCACAATATCCAGACCTGGTTAAAGTATTGAAAAGCAAAAACGTCGCCATCAATGCCGCTCCGGTTGAGAGCAATATGCTGCTTAATATCCTCTTCTCTTTCGGCCCCGTTATCCTGCTGGTTGGCCTGTGGATGCTCTATTTCCGCCAAATGCAAGGCGGTGGCAAAGCCATGGGCTTTGGCCGTTCGCGTGCACGTCTGCTCACCCAGCAAAATGGCCGTGTGACATTTGATGATGTGGCAGGTATCGATGAGGCGAAAGACGAATTGAGCGAGATCGTAGACTTCCTGCGCGATCCACAAAAATTCCAAAAACTCGGCGGTAAAATCCCGAAAGGATGTTTACTCGTTGGCCCTCCAGGTACTGGTAAAACCTTGCTGGCACGTGCGATTGCCGGTGAGGCGAATGTACCATTCTTCAGCATCTCCGGTTCGGATTTTGTGGAAATGTTCGTGGGTGTAGGTGCGAGTCGTGTGCGCGATATGTTCGAGCAAGGCAAGAAAAATGCGCCATGCTTGATTTTCATTGATGAGATTGATGCGGTAGGCCGTCACCGTGGTGTAGGCTATGGCGGTGGTAATGATGAGCGCGAACAAACCTTGAACCAACTCCTCGTCGAAATGGATGGTTTTGAGGCCAATGAAGGCGTGATCATCATTGCTGCGACTAACCGTGCTGACGTATTAGACCCTGCGCTCCTGCGTCCAGGCCGTTTTGACCGTCAGATCCATGTATCACCACCTGATATTGCTGGCCGTGAGAAAATCCTCAAAGTGCATTTACGCAAAGTGCCGACGGGGCCAGATGTCGATGCACGCGTGATTGCGCGTGGGACACCAGGCTTTTCCGGTGCGGATTTAGCTAACCTCGTCAATGAAGCAGCCTTGCTTGCAGCGCGTCAGAACAAAAAAGTAGTGACGATGCATGACCTGGAAGCCGCTAAAGATAAGGTAATGATGGGTGTGGAGCGTAAATCGATGGTGATGAAAGACGAAGAAAAACGTCTGACCGCTTACCATGAAGCAGGACACGCGATTGTGGCGCTGAACTGCCCGTCATCTGATCCGATTCATAAAGCGACGATTATTCCACGTGGTGGTGCGCTGGGTATGGTTGTGCGCCTTCCTGAAGATGACAGTGTTTCTGAAACGCGCGAAGAGATGGAAACCAATATTGCAGTTGCTATGGGTGGACGCGTTGCAGAGGAACTTATTTTTGGTCGGGCAAAAGTGACGAGTGGCGCATATAGTGATATTCAGAAAGCATCTGGTATTGCTCGTAGAATGGTCACATTATTTGGTATGAGCGATGAAGTTGGCCCTCTATTCCATGGAAAAAACTCTCATGGCGAACAGGAACGTGTTTCAACAGAAACTGCACGTCTGATTGATAGTGAAATCAAATTATTGGTTGATACTGGCTACAAACGCGCCCGCAACATTCTGCAAGAACACAACGAAAACCTGCATAATGTTGCAAACGCCTTGCTCGAATACGAAACCCTGACAGGCGAAGAAATCCAAGCCTTGCTGGACGGCAAATCAATTCACCGCCCTGAAGATGATGATAGCAGCGATAGCGGCAAGCCTGTGAAACGTTCTTCTGTACCATCCCGCCATAAGAAATCCCCTGACTCTGTCTCAGGTGACACTCAACAGGCATAAGCATGGTCAAACGTCTCTTTGGCACGGATGGCATTCGTGGGAAATCCAATACAGAACCCATGACAGCGCAAACTGCGCTGAAAGTAGGCATGGCCGCCGGCATACAATTCAAAGGCAGCCATGAACGTCCTCGCGTCGTCATTGGCAAGGATACCCGCCTCTCCGGTTATATGCTCGAACCTGCACTTACCAGCGGATTTATTGCTGTTGGCATGGATGTGATTTTAGCAGGACCTATTCCTACACCAGCTGTAGCTATGCTCACACGCTCGCTACGCGCGGATATGGGCGTGATGATTTCAGCCTCTCATAATCCCTATTATGACAACGGCATCAAACTCTTCGGCCCCAATGGCACTAAGCTTTCGGATGAGATGGAGCGCTCCATTGAAGCCTTGGTCGCGCAAGATGATTTTTCCCATTTGCTTGCAGCGCCCGATAGACTTGGCCGTGCAAAACGCTTAGATGATGCAGCAGGACGTTATATTGAATATGTCAAAAACACCTTCCCCAAAGGCTCCAAGCTTTCTGGCCTGAAAATCGTGATCGATTGCGCGCATGGTGCTGCATATCATGTGGCCAAAACCATTTTATGGGAATTAGGCGCAGAGGTTATTGAAATCGGCGTTAGCCCTAATGGCATGAATATCAACGATGGCTGTGGCTCTACCCAACCGGATTTACTGTGCCGGACTGTCGTCGAACACAAAGCCGATATCGGCATTGCCCTGGATGGCGATGCAGATCGCGTGGTGATTGCCGATGAAACCGGCCATCTTATCGACGGTGACCAGCTGATGGCCACCATCGCCACATCCTGGCATAAGCAAGGCTTATTGCGTGGCAAAGGCGTGGTTGCAACTGTGATGTCCAATCTCGGTATGGAACGCTATCTGGAATCGCTTGGCTTGCATCTCGTGCGTACCGCCGTAGGCGATAGACATGTTGCCGATCACATGCGCCAGAATGGCTATAATGTGGGTGGTGAACAATCGGGGCATATTATTTTGAGCGATTATTGTACGACAGGCGATGGCTTAATTGCAGCATTGCAATTGCTCTCCGTCATCATCGAACGCCGAGAGCCGGCCAGCCAAGTCTGCCGCGTGTTTACCCCTTACCCACAATTGCTTCGCAATATACGCTATCAAAACGCCACACCTCTTGACAATGAGACCGTCAAAAAAACCATTGCTCAGGCAGAATCATTACTCGGCACACAAGGCCGTTTGGTGATTCGTAAATCAGGCACCGAACCATTGATCCGCATCATGGCCGAAGCCGAAAATGAACAACTCGTGCATCGTGTAGTAAACGATATCGCCCAGGCGGTCGAACAGGCACTCGTATAACAGGAGATTTTTATGCAAGGACGTGTTCTCATTATTGCTGGCTCAGACCCTAGCGGCGGTGCAGGTATCCAAGCCGATATCAAAACCGTTACCGCCCTTAAAGGCTATGCAGCAGCAGCCATTGCGGCACTCACTGCACAAAACACCGAAGGTGTAAAAGCAGTACTCGATGTGCCTGCGGCTTTTGTGGCGCAACAAGTGGAATTGGTACTCACCGATATTGGCGCTGACATCATCAAAACCGGTATGCTCAATAGCGCAGATGTGATCAAAGCCATTGCTCCTGTCATCCGCAAATATGCACCTGATGCTGGGCTGATTATTGATCCGGTCATGGTATCCAAAAGTGGACATACATTGCTGCAAGATGATGCGATTGATGCGCTTAAGAAACTGCTCATCCCTCATGCATTAGTAGTTACACCCAATATCCCAGAAGCCGAAATCCTCACTGGCATGAAAATCAAACATGCCGAGCATATGATTGAAGCCGGCCACAAAATTCTTGCCATGGGCGCCAAACATGTGGTGATGAAAGGCGGGCATTTAGAGGGCAATCAACTGATCGATATTCTGGTGAGCCCCGAAGGTGAAGAAAGCTTCTCCACCAAACGCATGCAAACCCGCAACACCCATGGTACAGGCTGTACCTTGGCTTCTGCGATTGCAACATGCTTAGCCAAAGGCATGCCGCTACGCGAAAGCGTCATGTGCGCTCGTGCTTTGCTCCTGTCATCCGCAAATATGCACCTGATGCTGGGCTGATTATTGATCCGGTCATGGTATCCAAAAGTGGACATACATTGCTGCAAGATGATGCGATTGATGCGCTTAAGAAACTGCTCATCCCTCATGCATTAGTAGTTACACCCAATATCCCAGAAGCCGAAATCCTCACTGGCATGAAAATCAAACATGCCGAGCATATGATTGAAGCCGGCCACAAAATTCTTGCCATGGGCGCCAAACATGTGGTGATGAAAGGCGGGCATTTAGAGGGCAATCAACTGATCGATATTCTGGTGAGCCCCGAAGGTGAAGAAAGCTTCTCCACCAAACGCATGCAAACCCGCAACACCCATGGTACAGGCTGTACCTTGGCTTCTGCGATTGCAACATGCTTAGCCAAAGGCATGCCGCTACGCGAAAGCGTCATGTGCGCTCGTGCTTATGTAAAAAATGCGATTCGTTCTGCGCCGAATTTCGGTAAAGGGAATGGGCCGTTAAATCATTGTGTAGCATAAGTATTTCCCATTTAGCCGTACACGTCGTCGGGCTTCGGCTCATGTAGCGCTGCTACACATCGCCTTCCCCTCCTAGTGTACAACTAAAGCGGAAACACTTATTATTTCGTCTAATTATTGCAAAATAAACCCTTTTCAGGCATACTAAAGCCATGAAACACAGTCGCCTAAAACGTAAACCGATGGAAGAAACACAAGCTAATCCCTGCGCCTGGGAAGGATGTGCGGAGCATGGGGCTTATCCCGCGCCTAAATCACAGCGGAATTTGAAGGATTACCAGTATTTCTGCCTGGACCATGTCCGCCAATATAATAAATCCTGGAATTACTTTACTGGCATGAGCCATCACGAAGCCGATGATTACAAATACAACGCCATGCTTGGCCACCGCCCAACCTGGAAAATGGGCATCCATGACCCTCGCCGCAATGCGCATATCATCGATAGTATTTTTGCGGAACTGGATGAGCTGCTCGGCACTGAACGAGGCACATCATCTTCCTCTCATACTGCGAAACACGCCATCCCCCGCACAGAGCGTGATGCGCTTGCAGTGATGGGATTGCCGTATCCGGTGACATTAGAGGATATCAAAAAGCGGTATAAAGAGCTGGTGAAGAAATACCATCCTGATGTGAATAAGAATGATCCTGATACAGAAGAACGGTTCAAGCAGATTGCTGAGGCGTATCGGTATTTGAAGGATTGTGGGTATTTTTCGTAAGACACACTTGTCATTCCGGACTTGATCCGGCATTGTTGCATGGCTCGCTACGTTATTGCTCTATCGTCATCGCGAGCGCAGCGCAGCGATCCATGTATCCTGCATAAAGGACAGAGAAAACCTACACATGGACTGCCGCGTCGCTAACGCTCCTCGCAGTGACGGCGAACCATGCAACAATCCTACTTGATCGGTGAATCCACCAAGACTGGCGCGTCTACACACAACGATATATCACGCTGCCATCACAATGGATCCTGAATCAAGTTCAGGATGACAAAAAGGAACTACGCCTTAATCCCCAACAACTCCACCAACTCAGCCCATTCACGTTTGCCCATGCCGCTCGCTGTCTCATCCACCTTCTCACCCTGGATCAAGCGCTTCACGACATCGATACCCTTGCCTGAAAGCGATACGCTGTTTACACGGTGATCCATGAAGGCTTCATAGGTGGTCGGCACCCAGCGCTTCAACACGCTGATCATCGCTTCAGCATAGGCACGAATTTCATATTGCGCATGTGCATCCGCACGCAGGCTCAAGAAGTGCATGAGGTTATGCAAGTCAACCTTCCAATACCACTGGGTATAGTAGTTCAGATTCAGATTCATACGCGCAAGTTCACGCGCCAGACCGGTTTTGCTTTCATCGATCACATTACCTGCTTCATCTTCATTTAGCATCTCGCGGTAATGATCATAGCATTGCTCAGCATCGCGACGCAGCATCTCGATTACGCGCTTATTTTGCTCTGGCGGTAACACGTTGCTGTCACGGCCTTGACGGTTAGTTTTAGATTGCGCCGCCAGTTGATCTGGAGATGGCAGGTAGAATTCTTTATCCATAATCGAATAACGCGCCGAATACTCATTCACATTGGCTGTACGATGGCGAATCCATTGGCGTGCGATGAAAATAGGCAATTTGATATGGAATTTAATTTCGCACATTTCAAACGGCGTGCTATGGCGGTGGCGCAGCAGATAGTTGATCAACCCTGCATCCTCACGCAGTTTTTTCGTACCTTTACCATAAGACACACGCGCAGCCTGCACGATCGCGCTATCGTCACCCATATAATCAATCACACGCACAAAACCATGATCCAGCACAGGGATTGGCTGATATAACACCTCTTCTAATGCCGGCACTGTGGCCCGTAAGGTTGATTGACGCTCCGAACGCAGGGTTTCCACTTCCGCTTGTTGCAGGGTATTTAAAGGCATAATCGACTCCACTTAACTATTCTCTTCATTTCTACACCGCCCGTTTATGATTGGCAATCTTATTCCTATTCCCCCATTATGATCTTTCTGATACACTGGGTTTATGGATACATTCGTTACGCTCAGCCACCATAGCTTTGTCAATGAAGCAGATCATGTGAATATGCTGCTTGAGCATACACAGCGCTTTGAAAGCTTAGTGCCTGCTATTGAAACCCGCGCCCGTGGATATGTGGAATATTTGCGCGGCGGCAGCGCCAACCATGCACTCCTGGAATCATTCCTCCAACAATATGGCCTCAACACCAAAGAAGGCATTGCCTTGATGGGGCTGGCAGAGGCTTTGCTGCGGATTCCTGATGCGGAAACGGCGAATCATTTGATTCGTGGCCAGTTTAAAGAGGCCGATTGGCACAAATATATGGGCAATAGCGATTCGCTCTTTGTCAATGCCGCCAGTTGGGGCCTGTTGTTTAGCAGCGCCTTGATGGATTTAAACGATCACCCCCGCCCGATCTTAAGCCGTCTATTAGGGCGCCTCGGCGAACCTGTTATCCGTACCGCCCTCAAACAAGCTATGCGCTTGCTGGGCGATCAGTTTGTGCTGGGAGAAACCATCGAAAGCGCACTCACTAACTCACAGGATTTGCTCAAGCAAGGATTCCTGTTTTCCTATGATATGCTCGGCGAAGGCGCGCGTTCAGAGGCTCAGGCACAGGCTTATTATGAGAATTATCTCTATGCAATCCGTGTGCTCGCTGCCTCGGTGGATGAGCGTTTACCGCTCTATAAACGCCCCAGCATTTCCGTCAAACTTTCCGCGCTCGATCCACGCTATCACCTTACCCATTACGACAGCGTGATAGAACGTTTATTGCCACGGCTAAAGGCGATTATCAGCCTAACGAAAGAACATGGGATTGCTATCACTATCGATGCCGAAGAAGCCAACCGCCTGGAACTTTCGCTACTGCTGCTCAAAGAACTCTTAAGCGATAGTGCCTATGCCGGATGGGATGGGATTGGCCTTGCGGTGCAGGCCTATCAAAAACGTGCCTGGTATGTGCTTGACCACCTCAAAGAACTCGCCACGACCTATAACCACCGCATCGGCGTGCGCCTGGTGAAAGGTGCGTATTGGGATAGCGAAATCAAATATGCACAAGTCAATGGGCTGGAAGGCTATCCGGTATTTACGCGCAAGCTCTATACCGATGTCTCCTATCTTGCCTGCGCCGAAAAACTCTTGGCGCATCCCCATTTATTCTATCCCCAATTTGCCACCCATAATGCCTATACAGTTGCTGCAATCAAAGAAATGGCAGGCGATCAGGAATATGAATTCCAACGGCTCTATGGCATGGGTAAGGCGCTATACCATAAAGTATGCACAGAGGAAGGCACGCCTTGCCGTGTCTATGCTCCCGTTGGCAAGCATGAGGAATTGCTGCCTTATCTTATTCGCCGATTGCTTGAAAACGGCTCCAGCGCTTCATTTATCCATGCGCTGGGGGATACGCATGTGAACAATGACAGCCTGATTAGCAACCCGGTTACATCCGCCCGCGAATTGCACGGCGCGCCACATCCTACCTTGCCATTACCACAGCATATCTACCCGAACCGCCCTAATTCTCGCGGCCTCAATATGGGTGGAACGATTGCACTCACCGATATTCAAACCGCGCTCGAACCCTATCACACCCATCAATGGAACGCAGCTTCGCTGA
>CAZNNM010000001.1:132904-282721 GCA_964574415.1 uncultured Rickettsiales bacterium
CAGAAATACGCGAAGCAGCCGATTTTTGCCGCTATTATGCCGTGCTTGCCCGTCATTCAAACCGCGCTCGAACCCTATCACACCCATCAATGGAACGCAGCTTCGCTGATCGCAGGCAGAGCCAGCCATGGCACAGCCATCAAGCTTTTCGCACCGTTTGATACTAATCACGCCATCGGCACCTATAGCGCCGCTACCGCAGAAGATGCGCAACAGGCTATTGGCGTGGCCAATACCTATTTCCCGCAATGGTCTACCACCCATGTGAAAGACCGTGCAGCTATACTGGAAAACATTGCAGATGCGTTTGAAAAACACCGCGATGAACTTATTGCACTCTGCATCTACGAAGCTGGGAAAACCCTTGCTGATGCTATTGCAGAAATACGCGAAGCAGCCGATTTTTGCCGCTATTATGCCGTGCTTGCCCGTCAGCATATGATGGGCGATTTGCGTATGCACGGCCCGACAGGGGAATATAACGGCCTCTCGTTACATGGACGCGGCACGTTTATCTGTATCAGCCCCTGGAATTTCCCGCTGGCGATTTTTGCTGGGCAAATTACTGCCGCATTGGTAACAGGCAATTGCGTCATCGCCAAACCCGCTGAGCAAACACCACTGATTGCCTATCGCGCTGTGCAGTTGATGCATGAAGCTGGGATTCCGAAAGAGGCCTTACAACTCATCATCGGTGCAGGCGAAACAGTGGGCGCAGCATTAGTGAGCGATGCGCGTATCGGCGGGGTTGCCTTTACTGGCTCTACGGCTACCGCGCGCGCCATCAATCTGGCACTGGCCAAACGCAATGGCCCTATCGTGCCACTGATTGCGGAAACCGGCGGGCAGAATGCGATGATTGTGGATAGCACCGCATTACTGGAAGCGGCTGTGGATGATATCATCCTCTCCGCCTTTGGTAGCGCTGGCCAGCGTTGTTCTTGCTTGCGTGTACTCTATGTGCAGGATGATATTGCCGATAAGCTTATCACCTTGCTCACCGGTGCTATGCAAGAATTACATCTCGGCCCAACACATCACATCACCACCGATCTTGGCCCTGTGATTGACCGTGATGCTTATAGTATGCTTACCGACCACATCACCCGTATGAAACGTGAAGCAACACTACTATCCGCAACGCCATTACCACCAGAACTCCAAACGGGTTATTTTATCGCACCACATGCATTTGAGATTCCCGATATCCACCTCCTCAAAGGTGAAGTCTTTGGCCCTGTATTGCATGTGATCCGCTATAAAGCAGGTGATCTTGATCAGGTGTTAGCGGATATCAACAGCACCGGCTATGGCCTCACACTCGGCATACACAGCCGTGTAGATGAACGCATCCGCTATATTCGTGACCATGCGCATGTGGGCAATATGTATGTCAATCGCAGCATGATTGGCGCCGTGGTTGGCGTACAAGCTTTCGGTGGCGAAGGTCTCTCCGGCACAGGCCCCAAAGCCGGCGGCCCGCATTATCTCCTACGCTTCACCACCGAACGCAGCTTCACCTATAACTTGACAGCGATTGGTGGCAATATTGAGTTGATGAGTTAGTGATACCCACCCCGCCTCGGCAATGACGAGCTATGCCTTGTCATCCTTGGGCTTGACCCAACGATCCATCGCAAAAGAATATAAGCAAGAATACGGCATAAAAAGCGCTTATGTTTTAGATGGATTCTTGGATCAAGTCCAAGAATGACAAGCGAAACTATAACCTCGTCATCGCGAGCGCTAGCGCGGCGATCCATGCGGCGCCTAAAGAGCAGAAAAACCTTCAAAATGGATTGCCACGCCTACGGCTCGCAATGACGATTATTGCCATTGCGGGCTTGACCCGGAATCCATTGTTATGGCAACGTAAGGGATAAGAATATAGCGGGTAGCCCCAGTCCTGGTGGATTCCGGATCGGAGGTCGGAATGACAAGAGTAAACCTCGTCATCCGGAATCACAAAACAGCATTACGCCACAAACCCAACTTGACCCAACGATCCATCGCATCCTATACTAGCCCATATATCCCCTACCCCCTTATTCTCGGAGCCTATTATGCTATTGCCTGATCTCATTAAAAAAGCACACACACTGGGCGCAGATGCCGCAGATGCGGTGATGGTGGAGAGTGTGGGGTTGGCGGTTTCGCGCCGGTTGGGTAAACCTGAAGGTATCGAACGCGATGAATCGCGCGGTGTGGGGTTGCGGGTATTTATTGGCAAAAAACAGGCTATCGTCTCTTCCACGGATATGACCGATGCCACCCTTTCTACCTTAGTAGAACGGGCTGTTGCTATGGCTAAAGCCTCGCCAGAAGATCCTTATACAGGTCTTGCAGAAGCAGCACTACTTGCCACCAATACTCCTGATCTCGACCTCTTTGATAGCGAAGAACCTACCGCAGAGTCGATGAACGACTACGCTGCGCGGGCCGAAGAAGCCGCACGTGCCGTAGCAGGTGTCACCAATTCTGAAGGGGCAGATGCTGGCTATTCGATGAACACTATTTCGCTCGCTACCAGCAATGGTTTTTTCAAAAGCTATAAAACGTCCAGCCATAGTTTTTCCGTCTCCGTATTAGCTGGCACAGGCACAGGCATGGAGCGGGATTATGATTACTCCTATGCGCGCCATCGCAGTGATCTTTCATCTCCCGAAGCAATTGGCGCAAGCGCAGGCGAGAAAGCAGTGAAACGCCTTAATCCTCGCAAAGTAGCCACCTGCAAAGTTCCCGTCATTTTCGATCCGCGCGTAGCACGTTCGCTGCTGAGCAGTTTTGCAGGAGCGATTAATGGCACTTCCATTGCACGTGGCACTAGCTTCCTTAAACATTCGATGGACAAAGCTATATTCAACAACGGCATTACGATTGTGGATGACCCTTTCCAAATCCGTGGCCTGGCATCCAAACCCTTCGACGCTGAAGGCGTGCAGGCGCAGAAGCATGTGTTGGTGAAAGAGGGCGTATTACAAAGCTGGTTGCTTGATATCCGCTCCGCCAACCAACTCGGCCTCACTACCACTGGCCATGCCTCACGCGGTCTGGCATCTAATCCGTCACCTTCTACCACCAATCTCTACCTCGAAAATGGCACTGCCAGCCCTGAGGAATTGATTTCTGATATTAAAAGTGGTTTTTATGTCACAGACACTTTTGGTATGGGCATTAATACAATTACCGGCGATTATAGCCAAGGCGCCAATGGTTTTTGGATTGAAAACGGCCAAATTACTTATCCTGTGAGCGAAGTGACCATTGCCAGCACGTTACAAGAAATGTTCCAAAACCTCCTACCTGCTAATGACCTCTGTTTCAGATATGGCACAAACAGCCCAACACTGCGTGTTGATAATGTTACGGTTGCAGGGAAATAGGAAATCGCATAGTATAGCAGCCATATTTAAAGTGGTTTTACTATTGTGACGACAAAAACACCTGAGGATTACTCCTCTTTCTATCTCATGAAGCGCCTCATTTCCCAATATGTCCTACCACATAAGGGTAAGTTAATATTGGCGATTCTTTGCATGATTATGGTAGCCGCCACCACCGCAGCCCATGCGTGGATGATGCAGCCTGCGCTCGATGAAATTTTCGTCCGCCAGAATAAAACCATGCTGATGTATATCCCCATTGCGATTGTGGCTATTGCGGTTGTTAAAGGCTGGGCGGCTTATGGGCAGAATGTGGTGATCCGCTATATCGGCCAACGCATTATCACAGATATGCAGCTAAAACTTTACGCCCATTTACTTAATGCCGATCTCTCCTATCTCCATGCGCAAACCTCTGGCCGTTTAATATCACGTTTAAGTAATGATATTGGCATTATGCGCCAGTCGGTTTCCACTGTTTTCACCGGCCTCGCACGTGAAGCGCTGACGTTTATTTTCTTGATTGGCCTGATGTTCTATCAGAGCGTAGAACTGGCGCTCATTGCCTTTGTGGTGTTCCCACTTGGTGTGTATCCTATTCTGCGCTTAGGCAAACGTATGCGCAAGGTTTCCACGAATACACAAAGCAAATTAGCTGATTTTACCTCGCAATTGGATGAGACATTCCAAGGCATCCGCGTTATCCGCTCTTATGGCCGTGAGGAATATGAGATTGGCCGTGCATCAAATGTTGTAGAACATATTTTCCGCCTCTATATGAAAGCCGCTCGCACCGAATCGGCCTCATCACCGATTATGGAATTGCTCACTGGCGCTGCGATTGCAGCGATTATCTGGCATGGCGGCTCGCAAGTGATTGCAGGGACTACTACGCCTGGTGCGTTCTTCTCGTTCATCAGCGCGATGCTGATGGCCTACCGCCCGATGAAGAACCTCTCCAGCATGAACACCCAGTTGCAAGAAGGCCTGGCCGCAGCAAAACGCTTCTTTACGCTGATTGACACAGCACCTTCTATCACCGAGAAACCGAATGCAAAAACATTGCAAGTGACGTCTGGCACGATTCATTATCATAATGTCAACTTTGCCTATAATGCCGAAAAACAAGCGCTGAAGAACCTGTCGCTCACCGTTCCTGGCGGCAAGACCGTAGCACTTGTTGGCCCATCAGGCGGCGGGAAATCAACGATTATCAACTTGCTGCTGCGCTTCTATGATATTAATTCAGGCCGCATCACTATTGATGATATGGATATACGCGATGTAAGCTTTGCTTCCCTGCGTGAATCCATGGCGCTGGTGAGCCAGGATATTACGTTGTTTGATGATACCGTACGCGCCAATATCGCCTATGGCCGCCCAAATGCCACGGAAGATGAAATCATCGAAGCTGCCTATAATGCCGCCGCGCATGATTTCATTATGGAATTACCGCAAGGTTATGATACGATTATCGGACAGCATGGTTTGAAACTCTCCGGTGGCCAACGCCAACGTCTTGCTATTGCACGGGCGATGTTGCGTAATGCTCCGATTCTTCTGCTGGATGAAGCAACGTCTGCGCTTGATCCTATCTCTGAGCAGCAAATCCAAGCAGCACTGGAACGCCTGATGAAAGGCCGCACAACGCTTGTAATTGCTCATCGTCTTTCAACCATTATGAATGCTGATATTATCTACGTGCTACGCCAAGGCAGCATTGTTGAATCCGGCACGCATACTGAACTCATCGCCGTGCAAGGCGAATATAACAAACTCTATACGCAACATTTCAGGTCCTCTGAGACAACGTAACTGCCCGTGAAACTCTCGAAACGTATTAAACAGATTCTGGTTACCTCCTGGCTCAGCCCGCTTATGAGCTATGTGATTTATGGGTATATACGTTTTGTCTATCGCACATCGTCCTGGTCGCATATCGTCTCTCCTGAGTCACAACCTTATGTGGATGGCGAGAAAAATGGGATTTTTGTCTTCTGGCATGGGCGCTTGATGATGATGCCGAATTTTTGCCCAACTGGCAGACCAATGCATGTGGTTATTTCCCATCATAATGATGGCGAATTTATCAGCCGTATCCTCAACTTCTTCCATGTAAATGTGATTCGCGGCTCTTCGCGGCGTGGTGGATTGCAAGCCTTTATCCGCGCCCGTGCCTTACTTGAAGCAGGTAATAATATCTGCATCACCCCAGATGGCCCCAAAGGCCCGCGTATGCGCGTGAGTGGAAATGTGATTGCCTTGGCACAGTTAACCAACAAAACCATTATTCCGGTCACCTATTCTACCAATAGCGGGCGTATCCTCAAAAGCTGGGATCGTTTTTTGTTTGCCAAACCGTTTGCAAATATGCTCCTGCGTTATGGCACGCCTATTTATGTTCCTGTGACCGCATCGACAGAGGAATTAAAGGAATTGCGAATTAGGCTTGAAAAAGAACTCAACCATATTACAGTAGAGTTAGATCAGCAACTTGGACAACCCATTATACGTCCCGATGAATAAGAGATTATGATATTATCGCTCTACCATTTCCTCACCCTCTGCGCGACACCCTTCATCGCCAACCATCTCGAACGCCGTAAACGCAAAGGCAAAGAAGATCCAGGCCGGTTGGAAGAGCGGATCGGTATTTCCTCCCTCTCCCGTCCTAATGGCCCTTTGGTGTGGATTCATGCGGCCAGTGTGGGTGAATCCATTGCTGTATTACCACTGATGAATGCGCTGCTGGATCATTACCGCCATCTTAATGTGTTGGTCACCACAGGAACTGTAGCCTCTGCACAGCTGATCGAATCCAAACTTCCAGACCGCGCATTGCATCAATATGTGCCTGTCGATACACCAAGCGCCGTGAAGCACTTTCTCGCTCATTGGCAGCCTAATTTGGCATTATGGGTGGAATCGGAATTCTGGCCGAATTTACTGCATAAGACCGCTGAATACTGCCCAATCCTATTGGTGAATGGCCGTATCTCTAACACGTCCTATGCCCGTTGGCGCCGTTTTCCCAATGTGATTCGGGCGATACTTTCACCTTTTGAACGCTGCCTTATGCAAAGCACATTAGATGCGCAGCGTCTGCAAGAATTGGGCGCACGTCATGTGAAATATATCGGCAATTTAAAATACGATGCACCGGCCTTGCCTGCGGATAGTAACAAGCTGAGCCAGTTAGAGCATACCGTCCTCCACCGCAAAGTATGGCTTGCTTCTTCCACCCATCATAATGAAGAAGAGAATATTGCAGATGTGCATAGCACGCTCAAAACCAAACATCATGACCTCCTCACCATCATCGCCCCGCGCCACCCTGCGCGCGCGAAAGAGATTGTGGAGATGTTGGAAGAGCGCGGGCTTAATGTCTCTTGCCGTTCCAAGCAAGAAGAAATTCTGCCGACAACTGATATTTACCTCGCCGATACGATGGGCGAATTGGGAATTTTCTACCGCCTCTGCGATATCGTTTTTATCGGCGGCTCGCTCATTCCTCATGGTGGGCAAAATCCGCTAGAAGCCTCACGCTTAGGATGCGCCATACTCACCGGCCCGCATATGGATAATTTCCGCGATATTTCTTCTCAGCTGGAACAAGCAGGCGCAAGCAAACGCATCGAAAATAGCGATGGCTTAGCAGAAGCCATCGAAACATTGCTCACCTCGCCTGAACAACAAGCCGCAATGATTGCCGCCGGCCAAGAGATTGCGCGGGCGAGTGGGACAGTACTTAATGCCTATATCAACGAAATCGAAACCTTCTTAGAAGGTGTGGCGCTAGTAAAGCATCGTGATGCCGCCTAAAGAACCCCGTTTCTGGCAGCAACCTCACAGTATCCTAGCACGTGTGCTAGCCCCTCTGGCCTGGCTTTATCAGGCTATAGGAAAAATACGCAAACGTTACACCACTCCCTTTCAAAGCCCTGTTCCTGTCATTTGCATTGGCAATATCACCCTCGGCGGTTCAGGCAAAACACCAGTGGCCATAGCACTAGCAACGGCCTTAAAATCCCACACCACACGCATAGGCTTCGTCAGCCGTGGTTATGGCGGCAAACTCCACGGCCCTATCTGTGTGGATCCACATACCCATACGAGTGTTGAAGTTGGTGATGAGCCTTTACTCTTGGCACGTATTGCGCCGACATGGGTAGCGAAGAACCGTATTGAGGGCATTAAAGCTGCGATTGCAGCAGGCGTTGAGGTGATTATCACCGATGACGGCTTTCAGAACCCCAGCTTTGCCAAAGCGCTTTCCCTGCTGGTGATTAATGGCCCGACAGGATTTGGCAATAACCAGTTATTTCCAGCTGGCCCGTTGCGCGAACCCTTGGATACCGCCCTTGCACGTTGCCAAGCTGCAGTGTTTATTGGGGAAGACCGCCATTATATCAAACAACATATCCCACACACCACACCTATTATTACAGCAATCATCACCCCTCCTGTAGACCATCATCTCACTGGCAAACATGTCACCGCTTTTGCAGGTATAGGCCAACCAGAAAAATTCTTTGAGACCTTACGCGAATGCGGCGCCATACTGGAGAACACTCATGCGTTCCCAGATCATCACGCCTATACCGAAAACGAGCTTCGCCAACTCGCACAAAGCAGCAACACCCTCATCACCACCGAAAAAGACTGGGTACGCCTGCCGGAGACATGGCAGAAACATATTTCACATCTTCCCATCAGCCTCACATGGGATGAAAAAGCAGTGATGGATATCGTCTCGAAAACGCTATCTTTCTAACGCCATCAGACACACCGCGCAACCTATTGATACTTGTCATTCCGGGCTTGACCCGGTAGCAGCGTGGTCTATAAAACTTAGGTTTGTAGCGCCAGTCCTGGTAGATTCCGGGTCAAGCCCGGAATGACAAGAGCGAGAACAATGCAACAACACCGATCAAGTCCAAGAATGATAGAATGTATTTCAAAAGGAGTCAGCACCTTGTTTCGCATGGCATAGTGTGATAGAATCACCGCATCTAAGAGGGAGGATTTTATGCGTTATTATATTCTATCGGCTATACTTGCAGCATCACTCACACTGAGCGCCTGCACCACGACCGATAACCCTCATCATTACCCACGCCCCGTCACCAAAGATGACCGCACCACCACCCAAATCGCTATGGATGATGCGCTGACCATGCGTGTGAAAACCAAACTAGCCAGCGATGTGCGCGCACGTATTTTCCCCATCCATGTAGAAACCTACCGCAACATCGTCACCTTAAGCGGCAATGTAGAAAACCGCATCGAAGCCCAACGCGCCGCCATGATTGCGCAGAGTGTTAAAGGGGTGAAGAGCGTGGTATCCAAGTTGCAGGTGACGCCGCGGAGTTAGAACCTCCATTCTCCATACATCTAGCATACTAGCGTATGTATGACGAATGTTTGCCATACACCGACTTGATCGGCGTATCTATCCCCATGATATGGTGTACTATTTTTTAGATGGCTTCAACGATCAAGTCGGCGCTGTTGTATGGCTCCCTATTATTCTTGCTCTGTCGTCATCTACTCCTATCTACGTGAAGGTATGTATCTTGTCATCCTTGGACTTGATCCAAGGATCCATCCTGAACAGAGAGCAAGAATACAGTTTTGAATAATGCTATGTGTTTTAGATAGACTTGGATCAAGTCCAAGAATGACAAAGGGTCTACAGCACCGTCATCGCGAGCGCAGCGCGGCGATCCAGAAACATGCTTAAAGGACAGAGAAAACTGCCCTGGATTGCCGCGTCGCTAACGCTCCTCGCAATGACAACAAACCTATCAATCAAGTCGGATAACAAGATAGCCTGGAAACAGCTAAAACCCACTACTTCTTCGCTGCCCTTTTCTTCACTGGCTTTGCCGCGCCTGCTTTTTTTGCGGCTTGTGCTT
Organism: uncultured Rickettsiales bacterium; assembly: GCA_964574415.1. Classification (GTDB taxonomy): domain Bacteria; phylum Pseudomonadota; class Alphaproteobacteria; order Rickettsiales; family CAZNNM01; genus CAZNNM01. The sequence continues at coordinate 142,206 of CAZNNM010000001.1, forward strand.
CGAGTAATGGAATAGCTTTTTCAAGCGTTATCTCTTCCACTGAAACGGATTTTGGCAGTGAGGCATTGACTGCGCCATGTTTGACATAAGGCCCATAGCGCCCGTCATATACGCCGACTGGCTCGCCATCGCTTGGATGGTTGCCGAGGATACGGAGTGGCTCTGCTTTCGCTGCCGCACGGCCACCGCCGCTGGCTTTCTCAGCAAGCAATGTAATTGCACGGTTCATGGCGATGGTTAGCACATCGTCATCTTTGAGCGATACGAAGGTTTTGCCGTGTTGGATATACGGGCCAAAACGGCCAATACCCGCTTTAATCATCTCACCTGTTTCAGGATGCTTGCCAATATCACGCGGCAATGAGAGCAAGCCTCTGGCTTGTTCTACAGAGAAGGTTGCAATATCGCGATCCTTTGGAATGGCAGCACGTTTGGGTTTTTCTTTGCTGCCTTTGACGGCTTCACCAATCTGCACATAGAAACCATACGGCCCTTTGCGTAAAGTAATATCTGCACCGGTCGCATCGTCTTTGCCCAGCACTTTGGTTTCAAAGACTTCCGCCTGGCCTGCATCACCGTCTGCACCTTCAGCGAGTGTACCGCTGCTGATTTCTTTAGTGTAGCGGCAATCAGGGTAATTCGAGCATCCTAAGAAGGCGCCGAATTTACCGATCTTTAAGCTCAGCGTACCTTTATGGCAGCTTGGGCATTCGCGGTTTACTTCGCCACTTTCCTTATGTGGGAAGAGATGATGTTCGAGCAGCGATTCAAGCTTGGCCAGAATCGTTGGAATATCGTATTCCTTCACCTCATTAATATTCTTGTAGAAATCATTCCAGAAATCGCGCAGCACCTGCTTCCAATCGATATCACCGGCGGAAATATGATCAAGCTGGTCTTCCAGTTTCGCGGTGAAACCATATTCCACATAGCGCTCAAAGAAGCTGGTCAAGAATGATGTCACCAAACGTCCGCGCTCTTCAGGAATGAAGCGTTTTTTGTCCAGGCGGACATATTCACGGTCTTGCAACACCGAGATAATGCTCGCATAGGTCGATGGACGGCCAATGCCTAATTCTTCCATCGTCTTCACCAAGCTTGCTTCGCTGAAACGCGGAGGTGGCTGGGTGAAATGTTGGGAAGGCACTACTTTATCTAGCGCAACCGCTTCGCCCTCTGCCAGTAGCGGAAGGGTGCGGTGTTCTTCATCTTCCTCATCATCACGGTCTTCGTTATAGAGGCGGTAGAAACCATCAAATTTAATTGTTGAACCGGTTGCGCGCGCGATCACATGTTTATCAGTGCTTTCAATCGTAGCACTCACTTGATCCAGCACCACACTCGCCATTTGGCTTGCCACCATACGTTTCCAGATCAATTCATAGAGACGTAACTGGTCTTTATCCAAATAGGCGGCCACTTTATCGGGCGTGCGGGTTAAATCAGTAGGGCGAATCGCCTCATGCGCTTCTTGGGCATTCTTGGCTTTGGTTTTATAGACACGCGGTGCATTTGGTACGTAATCTTTACCATATTCCCGCTCAATCAACCCACGCGCAGCAGCAATCGCCTCCTCAGAGACCTGCACACCATCAGTACGCATATAGGTAATTAAACCCACTGTCTCACCACCAATATCCACCCCTTCATAGAGCTTTTGCGCAGTTTGCATAGTGCGTGATGCACCCATGCCCAGTTTACGCGATGCTTCTTGTTGCAGAGAAGATGTCGTAAACGGCGCATAAGGATTGCGTTGGCTTTGTTTTTTCTCTAACGCTGCGACTTTATACTGGCGTGCTTCTGCTTCCTTCACTGCCGCTTTTGCGGTTGCTTCATTGGGGAAAGCAAATTTATCAAGCTTCTTGCCTTGCAGATGCGTCATCTGCGCGGTGAATGGTGTAGCTTTGCTGTTCTTAAGATTAAGCGCGATGCTCCAATATTCTTGGATAACGAATTTCTCAATTTCCGTTTCGCGGTCACAAATCAAACGCAGCGCCACCGATTGCACACGCCCTGCCGAACGGCTGCCCGGTAATTTGCGCCATAATACTGGCGATAGGGTAAAGCCCACCAGATAATCCAGTGCACGACGTGCTTGCTGGGCATTGACCAGATCCATGTCAATATCACGCGGATGTTTCACCGCTTCTTGAATGGCTTTTTTGGTGATTTCGTTGAAGACAATACGCTTTACCGTCACCGCTTTTTTGAGCGCCTTACGTGTGCGCAATGCTTCCACCACATGCCATGAAATCGCCTCTCCTTCGCGGTCAGGGTCGGTTGCGAGGAGGACGGTATCAGCTTCTTTCACTGCATCGGAAATCGCCTTCACATGCTTGGTCGATTTATCGCTGATTTCATAGGTCATCGCGAAATCTTCATCTGGACGCACAGAGCCATCTTTCGATGGCAAGTCACGAATATGCCCGTAAGATGCGATCACCTTATAATCGGAACCCAAATATTTATTAATCGTTTTGGCCTTCGCCGGTGATTCTACAATAACGACTTGCATACGTTGTTTTTACTCGCCCTCAAAATATCACCCCGCCACATAGGGAGAAATGCTGCTTTTTATATGAATTCTTATAAGACATAACACACTATCCACTATTAGGTAAAATAGATTATTAACGTGAGGGGCGTATTTATAATACAATTTCCAACCACCCTGGATTATTCTATTAATTTCCTCATAAAACGCTGTTGACATGGTTTGTATCATTACGATACATTCATCTTCCTGAATTTTTTATCTTAACAAAGATACATATTAATAATTGGATCCTTATGAAATTAAAGAACAACGCACAGACGATTATCAAAACACAACAATATGTTGTGAAGGCATTTATTGATATTATTGCAGAGAAGAAGCCCTTTATTGCTAAAGCGCTTGATACGCTTTTCTCACTGCCTCAAACCTCCTCCCATCGCCAAGAGCGCGAGAACGTATATAAAGACATACAAAAACTTCCTCCATTGCAACAAATCATCATCAGCGATTATTACGCGAAAATCACCGATATCAGCCGCCGCGTCCGCAAGGTGAAAAACAGCCATGCTTATGAGGATCATAAACAAGAAGTACGGCACTTACCTACGCAGACAACCTCCTCAGCCGATAACTTCGCCCATGTGTTTGCAAAATTAGCAAAACATGACGTTTCACCTGCTGATGCTAAGCAATTCTTTGAAGAAAACTGCCTAGCCCGCTTTAGCCTGACAGCACATCCAACCAATCCAACAACGGTTGCCTATACGGAAGCAGGCGTTGCGTTTGAAAGGCAGTTAGAAGGCATCTTAAGCAAACCATCCTTCTCAGGAACCATCACTGTAGATGCCGATTTTAAAGAAGCACTTCGCAGTTTGCGCGACCTGCCTATTACTGGCCCTAAAAAAACAACCACAGAAGAAATGCATGAAAGCATTCGTATGCTGGATGTTATTTATGACAGTGTTGATGGTGTATATGCCTCTTTACGTACGGCATTAGAACGCTATCCTCAATATAGAAACGTTATTGATACCACTAAACCACTCATCGAAGCCTGCACTTGGGCAACAGGAGATGGCGATGGCAATGATAATGTCAATATCGCAGCACTCACCGAAGGTATCAGCCTCTTACAAGGGCGCATTAAGCAACGCTACCTTGCTGAGATCGATGCGCTTATTGCACATACAACGGATGGCACGCTAAAATCGAAGCTCTCTGCCATTAGTCATGATTTACATAATCCTTCGTACACACCGGAACACTTCATCAAAGCCTTAGAAACCGTTTCAGGCACAGAAAGCCTTGTCCAGAAAGTCCGTGTCTTCGGCTTCCATTATGCGAAAATTGATATACGCCACAATGCTGAAGATATTATGGTCACCTTAGCGCGCGCTGCATTCACAGCAGGGCTAATCTCCAGCGAAAAAGCCTTCCTCAAAGCGCCAGATAAAGACCAGCATACCGCGATCAGCCATTGGTTCCAAGACCCTGCGAGCCTCAGCAAACTACAAACCTTACAGCCTGATGACTTAGGCACAGATAAAGCCGGCAAAACCGCCAGCCGCATCTGGGGACGGTTGCAAGTAGTGGGGCAAAACCCTACCATGTCAGACAAGCTTATTATTGCCGACACTAAAACCCCATCTCATGCCTTGGCAGCGCTTTTACTGCTGAAGGGCACAGGAAATGTTGTGGCAGAAGCGGGTACACGGATGGATATTGTCACGTTGAGTGAATCCGTGCCGGATTTAGAAGAATTACCGCAACTCATCGGCACATTGCTAGATGATCCGATTTACCGCAGCCATATCAGCCATCGTGGCCGTGTTGTGCCGATGATTGCAAAGAGCGACACCGTACGCCGCAACGGCATGGGTGCACTTACCAAGCAAGAAGAAGCGTTAGGCACAGCCTATGCCGTGGTGGAAGAGAGGGCGCGTAAATACCACAATGAAATTGGGCATATTACGGTTGAGGGCTATAATGGCGGCGGCGCTGCATTGCAACGCGGTGGTGGTCGTATTACCGAAACCGCCCATAACGCACGCCGTTCTGCCACACGCTATGGCAATGGCTCACAACGCCTAGGCCCGATCACCATGACCATTCAAGGCCATCAAATGCAGCTGGTATTTACTCCCGAACTGAACGCCTCTCAAACCCTAGAGGCACTAGCAGGGCAGAATCTTTATGCCCGTGCACAAATTGAAGGGAAAGCCCATATCCGCACAGCGCCTCCAGGCGTTAGCGAACCCGATGCATTGGCGCGTTTTGAAGCCATTTGTCAAGATGCCCTCACCGCCTATACCCAATATATCGGCGACCCTGATGAGCCCGAAAAAGTGCGCGGCAACCCATCGTTCAATGAACTATTCTACAATGCACCATGGGTATCCGTAATTCTAGGAAATCTCAGCTCACGGCCGGCTAAACGTGGTGGCAGCAACGGCGGCGATGGCGTTCCAACCGTGCGCGATATCAAAGGCGATGCACCGCAATTGCTCAATAACCGCGCTATCACCGTAGAACGTTTAGCAGCCCATAGCGGCACGCATCTACTGACATATCTCGGTATCTTAGAAGGGCTTGAGAAGCATTCGACGAAAGAACTTTATGATATGTATGATGGCAGCAAATCCGCCCGTGATTTAATGCGCAATCTTTCCACTGCATTGCACATGACTGATTTCCATCATAGCTGGCAGATGTTAATCGGCGAGGAGCGCCCAGATACACAAGAAATTGAACGTCTAGCGCAAGCATTTGAGCAACGTAAATTCAATCAAATACCTCATGAAAACACCGCGCAACATGCACTCAACCGTGAAACACTGGCCTGGATGGAATGCTATGCTCTTAAAGTGGCACAATGCGTCTATCGTAGCTTAACTGGGCAAGAACATTTCCCGAAAGACTTTAGCCTACAAACACCACTCAAAGTACAATGGCCGGAGCTTGCCGCCCAGTTAACAGCGCGTGAAGCAGAAGGCGAATTCCCTCGCTTTATGGAAGCACAACTCACCCGTTACTTTAACGAAAACCCAGACGCGAAACTCACACCAGGATTAACCCGGTTGACGCAGAATGTTTACGCAGCGGCCGATGTACTCAATACACCAGAGGGGTTGATCAATGTCTTGACGCGTGATAGGCACTGCCCGCAGATGCAGGCGAAGTTGTAGTGATGATGGCGCGCTTACGCTCGCGATGACGAATAGTGCTTTGTCATTCTTGGACTTGATCCAAGAATCCATCTAAACCAATAGCATTATTCTTTTTATATGCTGTATTGTTGCTTTCTATTTAGAATGGATCCTTGGATCAAGTCCAAGGATGACAGTGCTAAAAAATATAAATATCAGTCGATGACGAATGCTCTTTGTCATACGCCAACTTGATCGGCGTATCCATCCTAAACTATAGCTTTATATCTTTTAGATAGATTCACCGATCAAGAAGGTGTTGACTGTACAAGACATACAACAACACAAGCGTGATCATGACCACATTCCCCTAAGACCGCAAAAACGGAATTTTATTCCATGCTTGTTCATGAAAGAAGAAAAATACGGTTTGCACCATCGGTTCAATTAACCCAATCCCCAGTGCCACGTATAAATTCCCACTCAATATATATGCCACTATCGTTGCAACAGTCACATGCATAATACTGTAGGTCAGTGTTTTTACTAAAATGCGCATAACATACCTTCCTATTATCCATTATGCGCCTTATACTATATAGAGTACAATCAATTGATCTGATGTTTATTATAAATAAAACATATCATAAATAACCGGAGTATTATCTATGCCTATCGTACAAATCCACCTGCTAGAAGGCCGTAATGTCGAGCAAAAACGTCAATTAGTGGCAAAAATGACCGATGTTATCTGCGATACCGTTAATGTAACCCCTGATAAAGTAAAGATAATTATCTCTGAAATGCATCCAGAACATTATGCCAGCGCCGGTGTGTTGGTAGCTGACACGAAGAAGTAGATATTACAGAGACTTGTGCGATTTATCCACGTTATAGTGGAACGTACCTTGCTTTTTTCACAATTTCCGCTATAGTGACAGGCTGAGTTTTGCAATTACTCTTCGCATGTGCAGCTTATTCCACGAAAATGAGCTAGGTTTTAAAAATCCTTATAGCGTTTGACTGAGAGTTCCCCGCCTTATATGGACATGGCGGTTGTTAGGCTCTCAGGCTGTCTCAATGGTGGGGCAGCGTATAAATAGTATAAGGATATAATCATGCAACAATTTGCTGAATTGGGCTTACCGCAGCCCCTGCTCGAAACACTCCAAAAAATGAATTTTGAAACGCCTACGCCTATCCAGGCAGCAGCTATTCCTTTGGCATTAGAAGGACGCGATATTTTAGGCTCCGCACAAACCGGTACCGGAAAAACCGGTGCGTTTGGGATTCCACTCGTCGCTAAATTACTCAACTCTTCCCGTGGCTCTGCACTGGTATTGACCCCTACACGCGAACTTGCTGTGCAAGTGATGCAAACCATGCAACAATTAATTGGCCGCAACTCTCCTATTAAAACTGCACTGCTTATTGGCGGTGAGGCAATGCCGAAACAATTCCAACAACTCCGCGCCCGTCCACGTTTGATTGTAGGAACACCTGGCCGTATTAATGACCATTTGGGCCGTGGCACACTGGCATTACATGACACCAGCTTCCTGGTGCTTGATGAGACAGACCGTATGCTTGATTTAGGTTTCGGCGTACAGTTAGAAGCCATTGCAAAATACCTGCCGAAACAACGTCAGACATTAATGTTCTCTGCTACTATGCCGAAAAACATTATGAAGCTTTCTGAACAATACCTCACCAATCCTGAGCGTATTGCAGTAGGTGGCACCTCAGCTCCTGCTGAAAATCTGAAACAGGAAGTGGTAAACGTCACCGAAGGCGAAAAATATGAAGAGTTGCTCAAGCAACTTGAAAACCGCGAAGGCTCGATTATTATCTTCGTTAAGACCAAACATGGTGCGGATAAGATGGCAGAGAGATTACGCCGTCAGGATTATGCCGCTGAAGCCATTCATGGTGATCTACGCCAAAACCGCCGCGATAAGGTCATCGCACAATTCCGTAGCATGAAATACAATATTCTCGTAGCAACTGATGTAGCTGCACGTGGTTTGGATATTCCGCATATTAAACACGTGATCAACTATGACCTCCCACAATGCCCAGAAGATTACATCCACCGTATTGGCCGTACTGCCCGTGCCGGCGCTGAAGGCGAAGCTATATGCTTAATCACCCGTGATGATGCACGCAAATGGCGCGCGATTCAGCAATTGCTGAAGACCGGTGAATCTGATGATGATGGCGCATTTGAAGGCTATCGCAGCAAGAAGAAACGCTCACATTCTGACCGTTCTTACCGCCGCGACCGTGATGCACGCCCAGCAAGCGGTGGTTTCCGCCCTGAGCGTAATGACCGCCCTGCCCGTGAAGAGCGTGGCAATGATTGGTCTGTAGAACGTCCAGCGCGTGCGGATAAACCATTCCGTGGTGACCGTGACCGCAACGAACGCCCAGCTTTTGGCAATCGCGATGACCGCCCAGCACGTTCAGACCGTCCATTCCGTAGCGATAAACCATTCCGTGACCGCGATGACCGTCCTGCTCGTAACCGTGATGACCGCCCAGCACGTGCGGATAAACCATTCCGTGGTGACCGTGACCGCAACGAACGCCCAGCTTTTGGCAATCGTGATGACCGTCCAGCGCGTTCAGACCGTCCATTCCGTAGCGATAAACCGTTCCGTGATCGCGATGACCGCCCTGCTCGTAACCGTGATGAGCGTCCATTCCGTTCGGATAAGCCTTTCCGCGAAGACCGCCCGGCACGCAGTGGCGACCGTCCACAACGTGGTGACAAGCCTTTCCGTAGCGATAAGCCATTATCTGCGCCAAAACCAAAGCGCTCTTTCTTTAACTTCGGCAATAAGAAAAACACCGAAGGCGCCTCTGCACCGCTTGCAAAAGGTGGTAAGAAGTTTGGATTTGGCAAACGTAAGGCTAACTAACCATCCTAATAAGCGCGGCGATCCAATCCCTTGGATCGCCGCGCTACGCGGTGTTGTTGCTCGCGATGACGAATTATACTTTGCCATTCTTGGACTTGATCCAAGAATCCATCCAAAACATAAAGCCCTTATAAGCAGTATGTTTGCTTTAGTAGTACGATGGATCCTTGGATCAAGTCCAAGGATGACAAAGCTTGAAAAATAACCAGAACTTCAGAATGCGTCAGTACCCACACGAACACCCCCTTGACCAACCCCCCAACTCCTTCTATGCTCCGCCCAATCCTTTAAGAGGGCCTGGCAATGCTACATAAATTACGCCGTTTTCATATGCTCATCCCGGTGATTTCCACCGGATGTTTTGTTCTCCTCTATCGCCTTATCAGCGCATTAGCGTTTGATTTCCCGCTTCATAAAGGCGGGCTGTTATGGGATTATGGCTTTGCCCTTTGGCTTAGCGCTATCTTCTTCTGCTTTTCACGCCGCATAGTAGTTTTCCTCATCGTACAAGGCGTTTTCCTGGGCTTCTGTTATATCAGCCATGCCCTGAAATATGCCTTTTTCGGTGTGCCTATCATGCCTGATGATATTTACGCCCTCAAAGAAGCACTCGAAGTCATCTCTCCGCTCGAATTATTCTATTTCTTCGCGCCGGTCACCGTATTCCTCGTTCTCATTCTCTGGAACCTGCGTTTTACCTGGCTACGCAGCGCATGTGGCGTTGTATTACTGGCCGCTTTCCTACTCCCCGTCACCCTCTACCCACAACGCACAGCGGATTTCTTCAGTACACATCTGTGGTTTAACTTCTATTTCCAACAAACCAATTACCAAATGCGCGGGCCGATTCTCTACAGCTATCACGAAACCGCCCGCTATCTCGCCAGCCGTGCTGAAACGCCCAGCAAACAAGCTGTCGAACAGGCGGCGAAAGCACTCTATATAGATCAAGCTAGCATTGCAACCACACCCAGCAAACCACGCAATGTCTATCTGATCATCGTCGAATCCCTCTGGGATATTGCCCGTCTTACCAAGGCGAATTTCAGCCAAGATCCGTTTGACCCGCGCTTACGCGCCCTCTGGCAGCAAAGCGGCGGGCGGATGATTGCCAGCCCTACCTTTGGCGGCAAGACGGCTAATGCTGAATTTGAAGCACTCTGTGGCTTTCCGAAATTCCGCCAAGGGATTATTTTCCAGCAGGCGATTTCGCCTAATGCTATCTGCCTGCCGCGTGTGCTGAATGCACTGGGCTATCATACCCAGACCTATCACGGCAATGCTGCGGATTTCTGGAATCGCCGTAACACCTATCGCAAACTTGGCTTCAACCGCATCTTTGAGCTGAAAGATTTTGATCGTAGTGATATTAAAGGCATATTCCTGCCGGATTATTCTTTCTTTCGTCAAGTCTATGACACTCTCGGCCATATCCCGACCCAGCAAGGGCTGAATTTCCATTATCTGCTCACCATATCCACCCACCGCCCTTATGCGCTTAATGCGGATCAACCTAATGTCATCACGTCCGATGCCAAGGAATTTAGCGTCAACGCCTTTGCCAATGCCGTCTATTATACCACACGCTCGATCACTGATTTCATCGAGAAAGTCCAAAAAACTGATCCCGATGCGCTGATCATTGCCTTTGGCGATCACCTGCCATTCTTAGGGTTAAATTATGCTGGCTACCGCGAATCCGGCCTGCTCACCCATGAGCCTGAAAGCGATGATATCCACTGGCATACCCCTTTCATTCTTATCGATGGCAAAGAGCCTGGTTATCAATTGCCGCATAATATCTCGATGTATGAACTGCCTGCGCTGATTCTGGAGCGTATTGGCGCTACACCGAATATCTTCTCCTATCAACTCAGCTCCACCCATATCCGTCCAACCGATATTGGCGTGCTTTCCTATACAAATGACGCACATGAACTCTGCCAAGAAGGCAACCCAGCGCTCACATCTAGCTGCGCGACCGTGTTAGAGCAGATGAAACATCTCAACACCCTCGAAGAAGATAGTATTTTCGGCTTACAACAACTCTGCTACACTTACCCTTTCCCAGGCTGTCCGAAGGAGAGAAGGTAGCTGTCTAACCTATTATACTTGTCATCCCGGACTTGATCCGGGATCCACTCTTATGGTAGCGTGATCTATAGTTAGAAGCGCCAGTCTTGATGGATTCCGGATCACGTCCGGAATGACAAGAGCCATGCAACAGCACCGATCAAGTCGGTGAATGACGTTTCTTTTTTCTGAGATATAATAGAAATAGCGGAGAAAAAATGCGTGCAATTACTGTTGAGAACCCAGGCAAAGACTATACACTCCGCCTATACGATGCCCCTATGCCTACACCAGGCCAGCAGGATGTCCTCATCCGTGTACAGGCTGCTGGCATCAACCGTGCTGATCTTCTGCAAGCTGAAGGCCTCTATCCACCACCGGAAAATGCCTCACCCTTATTAGGCTTAGAAGTTGCAGGCATTGTTGAAGCTGTGGGCAGTGCTGTGACACGCTATACACCAGGAGACCGCGTCTGCGCGCTCATAGGCGGTGGTGGATATGCCGGATACGCCCTCGCCCCTGCCGCGCATACTCTCCCCATACCCGAAACCCTCGATTTCCGCACAGCCGCAAGCCTGCCTGAAGCCTGTTTTACAGTATGGAAGAACCTGGTGATGCTAGCACAGCTCAAAGCCGGCGAAACAATTCTGATTCATGGCGGCACTAGCGGGATTGGCAGTTTCGCCATCCAAATTGCCTCACTACTTGGAGCTAAAGTCATCGCCTCCGTTGGCTCCGATACTAAACGCCAGGCCTGCCTTGACTTGGGCGCTGAGCAGGTGATTCATTATAAAAGCGAGAATTGGGATATCAAAGCTGATGTCATCCTTGATCTCTTAGGTGGCCCCTATCTACAACGCAACCTCCACGCCCTCAACTATAAAGGCCGCTGGATCGTGATTGCCGTGATGAATGGCAGCAAAGGTGAGATCAATATGGCAAGCCTATTGATGAAAAACATCGCCCTCATTGGCTCCACCCTACGCTCCGCTAGTGTTGAGGAAAAATCCCTGATTGCCCGCGAACTTGAACAGCACCTCTGGCCGCATCTCCAAACGGGCGCATTACGCCCCCTTATCAACCGCAGTTTTCCTTTACAGAGCGCCCAAGAAGCCCATAACTATCTCCGCACCGGAAACCACCAGGGGAAAATCATATTAGAGCCTTAATAATACATTGTTATATATAAAGAATACAACAAAATACAGGCTGGTATTGACATTCCACCCCTATGTCGTTAATGTACGACGATTATTTTATACTCTAGCCGATAGACGGATTTACCATGAATTTACCCCTAATGCCTAAAGCAACCGCAGTGTGGTTGGTGGAAAATACGACATTAACATTCAATCAAATCGCAGAATTCTGCGGTATGCATCCGCTTGAAGTGCAAGGTATTGCTGATGGTGAAGTGGCATCTAGCGTTATTGGTTTGGATCCTATCACCAATGGCCAACTCACCCGCGAAGAAATCGAACGTTGCGAAAAAGATAATGGCCAACACCTAGTGCTTTCTGAACGCGCGCAACAGCATTTGCTGAACAAGAAAAAGCAAAAAAGCCGTTATACTCCTGTGGCACGCCGTCAAGATAAGCCAGATGCTGTAGCATGGTTTGTAAAGAACTGCCCAGAAATCAGCGATGCACAACTGGCAAAACTAATCGGCACGACTAAAACAACCATTACCGCTGTACGCTCCCGTACACACTGGAACATCGCCAATATTAAACCACGCGATCCCGTATTGCTTGGCCTATGTACACAAAATGAACTGGATAAAGTGCTTGCAAACCTACGCAATAAAGCCGGTGATCAAGCTTCTGGTGATGCAGAAGGTAAAACAGGCGCTATGTAATAACTAGCTCCCTATGCTTATAAAAAAGCCTGGTTATCTATAGCCAGGCTTTTTTTATTCCTCAAACGGTAGATATACGGTGAAGGTGCTTCCCTCTCCCAAGGTGCTTTCAATCGTCAACGCGCCTTGGTGGCGTTTGAGGATGTGTTTTACAATCGCAAGCCCCAAACCCGTGCCGCCTACTTTGCGCGAGCGGCCTGTATCCACGCGGTAGAAACGCTCTGTCAGACGTGGTAAATGTTCAGGAGGTATCCCTTCTCCCTGGTCACATACAGCCACAGACACGGCCTTCTTAAGACCTCTATTATTAATCGCATCTTTCGGAATCACCGTGCTAATACCTGCTTTGAGGGTCACCACGCTATTGGCATTGCCGTATTTAATCGCATTGCTCAGCAAATTATAAAAAACCTGGCCTAGCTCATTGAGATCACCAATTACCAGCGGCAATTCCTCATGGATTTGCAGATCAACCGTAATATGCCGTTCTTGCGCGTGCCATTCGACCTGGCGAACCACCTCATCCAGCAGACCTGGTAGGGCAATTTTCTGGGTTGGCAGGGTGTTGGCATTCATCTCGATTTTGGAGAGCGACAGCAAATCACTCACCAATTTACGCATCCGGTCAGCTTGGTCAGCCATAATATGCAAGAATTGCTCCTGCGCATCGGGGTCATCCTTGGCGGAGGTGCGGAGCGTTTCGATAAAACCAATCAGGCTGGTGAGTGGCGTGCGGATTTCATGGCTGGCATTGGCGACGAAATCCATGAACATTTGCTCAGTGCGTTTGGATTCAGTGATATCATGCATTACAATAATCACCGCAATCCCGCCTGGAGAATAGACCGGGAAACGCTCGATGCGCACAACAAAGTTACGGTTGAGCGGCTCTGGCAGTACAATCTCCACATCCTTGCCCTTTTTATCATGCAGCACCCATTTGATGAAACTGAATAGCAGCGAATCATGCACCACCTCTTCCAACTTGACGTTATTCAGGCTGCGCCCAAAGGTGATATGCGCGGCGCTATTGGCACGTACAATGCGCAGATCATGATCGAGCATGAAGATGATATCTGGCAGGGTATCGAAGACGATTTTACTTTCGATAATGGCGGCTTCCAAATGCAGCTTCTTGGCCTCCCAGGATGCGTGGAGATGGTTTACGGCGCTGGAGAGTTCACCCACGTTACTTAAGAAGCTCAGCGCCGGCGCATTGACGCGGCGGTCATGGGCGAGGCGTTCTACGTATTCGGTAAGGCTTGCCAAATCGGCAAGATAGGGGCGGATGAGAAGGACGGAAACGGCAAAAGCAATCGCCAAACCATAGATGGTTTCATAGAGGGTCAACTCGCCGTTAATAGCGTAAATAGTGAGAACGATCAGAGGTGCTGTGAGCAGTAGAAAAGATGCCTTCAGCAAACGCACCGAACTACGCCAGAATTTCTTGCGTTGTTGGAACCATTCTTGAAGTGCAACGGGTATAAGCATCTGCCGCCTTTATGGGATAGAGGCGAGATTTCCTATCGCCAGTGTGCACTAGCATAAGCAATCCCCTCTTAATTTATAGTTGTTTCAATGTATTGTTGTGAAACCTACATGCGCCGGACGACGATGCGGGACACGAATACATTCAAACAATTATAGCATAACATTAGTGCTTTTGTTATACAACGCTAGAAAAGAAAAAGGCCGCTCCGGAGAGCGGCCTTCTCTTTTGGTTTTCACCAGTATTGGACTACTGAATGTCGCCGAATGCGAGTGTAGTAGTACCAGAACCCAACTCAACTAACAGATCGTTTGTTGTGTTGAAGCCTGCTGCACCGCTACCGCTGATGATCGCATATTTGTGACCAGCTAAAGAACCAGCTGTTACTGTGATTACAGTCACGTCACCAATAGCGCCTACATCTGTGTTCACACCAGCATCTGCGTTGTACACAGCGATGATGTCCGCGATGGAGCTAGCTGTAGCACTTGCAATGGTTGTTGTTGAATCACCAGCAGCTGCACCAATCGCACTGATATCGATCTTGTCTGTACCAGTTACGAAGTTCAGCAACAGGTCGATGCCTGAAGAGTTGTTAGACTCAGAACCAGCTGTGTAGGTAATAACATCAACTGCACCATCAGACGCACCAGCGTCGATTGTATCAGCACCAGCACCACCAGTAATGGTATCAGCGCCAACGCCACCGTTGATAGAGTCATCGCCAGTACCACCGTCGATTTCGTCTGTACCAACACCACCGTCGATAGTATCGTTACCAGCAGCACCTGTCAGTACATCAGCACCAACACCACCGTTGATCGAGTCAGCAGCAGCACCGCCTTCAAGTGAATCATCACCAGCACCGCCTGTAATGATCAGCTTGCTTGCGAATGATGCGTTGGTATCTACTACCAGGTCATCTGTACCAGCTACTAATGCAGCACCATTGATTGTCAGTGCAGTTGCACCAGCAGACAATGTGTATGTAGCACCGATAGTAACTGTCGCAGCACCGGTCGCACCTGTGCTTTGGAAGTTGATGGTTTCAACAGAAACTACTTCGTTAGCGTTCAGAGCGTTTGCAGCACTGTCAGCCAGAACGATTGCAGCACCGTTTGTATGTGTGTAGTTCAGTACATCAAGGCCATCACCACCGTGGATACGGTCAGCAGCAGCACCATAGATCACGTCATTACCAGCACCTGCAATGATTGTGTCAGAAGAAGCATCAACAGTCGCAGCTGTTGTTGTGTTTCCGTAGATCACATCGTTACCAGCACCACCGGTCAGAATGTCTGTACCAGCATCACCAACCAATGTATCACCATTAGCACCAGCGATCAATTGGTCACCACCCGCTACTGTAGAACCGGTTAATGTTGCAGCTGCACCACCCCAGTTCGCCAAGAGACGAGTACCATTGCTCAGTGTGAAGTTTGTAGATGTCAATTGACCTGTATAGTTAGCCAGCGTGATTGTGTCACCTGTGCTCAGAGTCACGATAGGAGCGCTACCGCCACCACTTACAGTGATGTCCGCAGCGTCATCTGCTGTTGTTACATTGATCACATCAGAGCCATTGCCGAAATCAGCAAATACGATGTCATCGCTGTTACCGAGCTCCAGGTTGAATGTATCATTACCTTCACCACCATACAGGCTGTCGTTACCAGCAGCGTTTGTGCCACCCAGTACGAAAATTGTATCGTCGCCTTTGTCGCCGTAGATCACGTCGCCCAGGTCAACTGCACCACCATCTGAACCGTAAATTGTGTCGTTGCCTTGACCACCGAACAGTGTGTCATTGCCATCACCACCACGGATAGAATCGTTACCGTCGTTACCGTTAGCGATCAGAGAATCAGCAGCCAGACCAGCAGCGCCGTCAACTGTATCATCACCTTTACCACCGTATACGGTCACATCGTCAGCTGTACCAGCTGCAGTTACAGTGATCACGTCGTTACCAGCAGCACCGTAAACTAAGTCGTTACCACCGCCAGAAGCGATTGTGTCGTCACCATCTTCAGAGTTAGAACCTGTATCACCAGCAGCAACACCACCATGTAATGTTTCAGCACCTGTGTTACCTGTGATGTTATCATTACCCAGACCACCAGAAACGTAGCCTTTGCTCAGAGCACCTGTTGTAATGGTATCGTTACCTTGACCACCGAGCACAGTGTCATTGCCTGTACCAGCATCAATGCTATCGTCACCTAAATCACCACGGAGGAAGTTCTTTGTATCCGCAGCAGAGTAATCAATGAAATCGTTACCTTGACCGCCGTATACTGTGTCTTCACCAGAAGCAGCAGTACCAACGATTGTATCGCTATCTTTATCACCATAAAGCTGATCAGAACCCAGACCACCTTCGATAGAGTCATTACCTTGACCACCACGAAGATATTGATCAGCAGTTACTGTAGCACCAACGGTAGAGTCGATTGTATCGTTACCTTTACCACCGAATACGCTATCAGCACCATCATCAGCACCAGCGCTTACGATTGAGTCATCACCATCGCCACCATAGATCACATCATCGCCTTCGCCAGCAATAATTGTATCATTGCCACCAAGACCATAAACCAGGTCAGCTTTATCTGTAGCACCAGCACCAACGTTAATTGCGTTAGCCAGTTCATCACCCAGGTTACCTGTAGCGTTGTCACCAACAGCTAAAGAACCGCCATTCAAGAAAGAAATGTTGATGTTATCATCAGCAGAGTCAACCGTTGTCAGGTTAGCGAGAGTTACGTTATTTAATGTAACGCTTTGACCGCCAACAGTGAAAGTTACAGAGCTCGCACCAGCTGTAACAGACACATCTGTTGCCGCTTGGCCATCGAACACTAATTTGTCTTGAGTCGCATCAAAATTGATTGTTTGACCCAGGACGCTACCAAAAACGTAATTTACCATAGTATGCTATTCCCTTTTGTTTTTAAGATTAAAAGCACCGTTACAGCATGCCCCACTCTGTGTGAACGCATAGCATTTCTTCAGTGTTGTACACTATAGATAGACATTCCTAAGAAAGCATTAACATATGTAACTTATATATGAAAAGCCCTCATAAGACGCATCTATAGAATACATCTTTGGAGATTAAGAAATCATTTTTCCTGATTTGTGGCAACTCTTTTTTTATCATGTTTTGTATATTGCACTGCAAAAGGGCTGAAAAAGGAGCTTTTGTTGCATTATTATCACAAAATCCACGCCAGTTATATGTAGTTATAAAAAAACCCGCCCCATTAGAAATAGGGCAGGTTTTCAATGTTTTGTATGCGTTAGGACGATCTAGCCATCCGCCAGGATACGCACCAGCACGTTGATCGCATCTTGGTGCAGCGGCTTTTTAATACGCATGAAATTACGCGCCACTTCAATGCACATGCGTTGATGATGGGTTGGCACTTTCACGGCTTCGCCTGGCATATCTTCAAAGAAATAGCTCACTGGCTTGCCCAATGCTTCCGCAATCAAGGATAGACGGCCCACAGAAATACGGTTGGTGCCGTTTTCATATTTTTGCGCCTGCTGGTGGGTTACCCCAATTTTGCCAGCGAGTTCGTGACGAGACATACCCATAGCAATGCGTAATTCTTTGACTTTCTCACCAATTTGCTTGTCTACTTGATCAATAGCTTC
The DNA here is from genome assembly GCA_964574415.1 of uncultured Rickettsiales bacterium. Taxonomy (GTDB): domain Bacteria; phylum Pseudomonadota; class Alphaproteobacteria; order Rickettsiales; family CAZNNM01; genus CAZNNM01. The sequence goes on from CAZNNM010000001.1 coordinate 159,853, forward strand.
ATTTTTACGTGCCATAACATCCCCCTTGCGGTAGTGTGAATAAATATGCATTATAAAGTAACTTACCCCTATACAAGCAAACATCGTGCCAAAAATTTTAGAACGGTAAAATGGCGGTAACCTGGAGTTTTTATAAAAAGGGTATAAGGTGTTTTTGGCAGTTGTATCGTTATGGATGCCCCATTTTGATACATATTGTATCAGAAAGTTGCATTATGGGACGGCAGCTACTCTTAATTGACCTCAAAAGAATTGATTTATAAATATATGCGCGAAAAGATAGTACAAAAACTCACCCATTCCTTTACACCGACGCAACTGGAAGTGATCGATGAATCCTCTCACCATGCCGGCCATAGCGGCGCGAAACCTGGGGGTGAAACACATTTCCATGTGACTATTATTAGTCATGCTTTTGCAGGGCAGAACCGGGTGAAACGGCATCAGGCGGTCTATAAAGCACTGGCCGAGGAATTAGCGACGCAAGTGCACGCACTCTCACTCACAACATTGACACCCGAAGAATCCTCAGCGCAATAATGCCAGCACATCGCTAAAGGCGATATCGCCTTCGCGTAAAAGGATAGGCTCGCCGGAGAGATCAATAACCGTTGATCCACGGCCTTTTTCAGCCACTCCCCCATCCAATATACATGGAATGCGCCCCGCAAAATATGCACGCACCTCTTCTGCCGAACAAGCCGCACGCTGGCCGGAAGGGTTGACGCTAGTGCCAACCAATGGCTTGCCCCATAGAGATAGCACCTCTTGCGCCTGAGGATGGGAAGGAATGCGAATGCCAATCGTATTACGGCCAGCCATCACATTTTCTGCAATGTCTGCGCCTGGTTTAATGGGCAATACCAGCGTTAACGGGCCTGGCGCATAATGCTGATAGAGTCTACGCGCACGCTCATCAAGCACCGCTACAGATGCCGCCACTTCAACATTAGCTACTAATAATGACAGCGGATTATTCGCGTCGCGCCCTTTGAGGCGATAGACACCTTCCACCGCCGCCGCATTATAAGGATCAGCCGAAAGCGCATATACGGTTTCGGTTGCATAAGCGATAAGCTCACCGTCTTGCAATAATTTAAGCGCTTTATTTATGAGGGATGTCTGTGTTATAGTCACGATAATATGGTTTTATTTTAAAGTGGGGTTAGACGGATTATGGCAAAAGTTATCACAATTGCACAGCAAAAAGGTGGCGCCGGAAAAACAACAATTGCAGCGCATATCGCCGTGGCACTGAACCAACGCGGCAAACGCGTGGCTGTTATTGATATTGACCCCCAAGGAAGCCTGACCTCCTGGCATAATATCCGTGAAGAGCGTTTTGGCAAAGGCTATACCGGCCTGCATTTCAACGCCCTCTCCGGCTGGCGGATTAATAGCGAATTATCGCGGCTGAAGCGTGAATATGATGCCATTATCATCGATAGCCCTCCACACACCGAAACCGAAGCAAAAACCGCGATTCGCGCAGCAGATGTGGTGATTATCCCCGTGCAACCAAGCCCGACGGATCTATGGGCAACCAAAGCAACGATTGATCTGGCCGGCAAGGAAAATATCCCTGCTTATGTACTGTTTAACCGTGTTGCTAACTCCAAGCTGGCGCAAACCATTATGGCAGAACTGCCTAATGCCTTGGCGCAGCATATCGGCAACCGCGTTGCCTTCGCTGCCTCACTGATGGAAGGCCGTACGGTGACTGAGACATCACCCTCTTCCCCAGCCGCAGAAGAAATCAAAGCTCTTACCCAGGAAATCTGGCTATTAGCAGCACCTGAGGAAGCGGCAGAAACAGCGCCGAAGGCGAAGGCTAAGAAAAAAGAATTGGTGGATGCGTAAGTTAGTCCGTTGTCATACGCCGACTTGATCGGTGAATGACAAGGGAAACTACAGCACCGTCATCGCGAGCGTAGCGCGGCGATCCATTTTCTTTGCATAAAGGACAGAGAAGCCCTAAAGATGTGGACTGCCACGTCGCTAACGCTCCTCGCAGTGACGAAGCACCATGCAACAACACCTCAAGTCCAAAGAGACAGCATCACCCTACAGATCGGGATGACTATACCTTCTTCTCCCGCTGCACAGCCTCCAACCTTTTCCGCCGCATCAAAAACGCTATCGCACCCAGTGGCAAGCTGAGAGAAAGTTGGTATGGGGTGTAAAGGGCCGTCTGGTACATTTTGACGATAGGGATATGGATAGAAACTACCTTCAACGTCATTTCCCCCGTCGTCCAATTAAACACACCCGTGCCAATGCCCACAAAAATCAGCATGAACCACAACCATTTGCGCGGCACCTTTGCCCAGATGAGCCGCCAGAAGGCATAGGCTACCAGCCCGATGGAGACTAATGCCCATATGATAACCGCATAATGTTTCCAGCCCTTATGCTCGAAGGTAAACTTGTTGATCTCCTGCACTGGCAACCAGGTGGATTTAAAGCGGCTGCCGGAAATAAGCCGCATATTTTCCACCTGATCGACCAAGATATTGGAAAGAACCCAGCCATCTTTAAACTGTAGCTGATAGGTTAATTGGTGACGGATACCGAATTCCGTGCCGCTGGGGTAATAATCAATCAGCTGTGCACTAACCAATTCACGCTTTTTCAGCAATTCGGCCTGTTTATCTACAATGACCTGGCTTTTTTCATTGCTAAATTCGGGCGAGAGCATACGCTTTACTTTGTTAGACTCCCCTTTAAGCATAAGATCCATATAGTTTTCTGCCAGCGACAACACTTCCTTCGGCACACGCGGCGCCACTTCGGATTGCTGGATACAGGCTGTTACTAAAAGCCCCAGCAAAACAACAATACTACGCCACATCCTGTTTCTCTTTCTTTGATAATGTATTGGAATAGAGTGCAAAATACAGATAACCAAGCCCCACTAAGAACGAAATCACTCCCAGCATAGGCACTGTATATAACCCCGGAATGGCTAGGCGTATCACATAAAAAACGGTCATCGGGATGCTTGCGATAATCGCCAAACGCACCATATCTTGATAGGCCAGGCCCTTCACTTTCAGCATTTCCGCAAATAACATGCCGATCAAGCCATAAAGCAAACAGCGTAGCACCAGTAATACCAACCAGATAGCCGCCAAGGATGGGAAGAAAATCATCATCATACCACTCATCAGCATATCCCGCGTTGCCTCTAATAAGGCCAGCCATTGCGGCTGGTCTATGACTGTGCCTTGCATGATATCCGCTAAAGGCAACACCACCGTATCCGACCCAAAATCCTCCCGCAATAAGAGGTTTTGCTGCGTTATCATCATCCGCACGGTTTCAGGCTGATTGCCGAAACTGGCTTCTATGCGGTTAGTATCGACCACCACCACAACAACATCTGAATCTGGATAAGTAATACTATATGGCTGCTTTTCTGTTGTCGTTGCCTTGCCATCCCGGAGCGTAATCACGGGCATTTTTTGCACCATACCATTGATCAGTGCGCTCACACGGTCAGCCAGGGAGCTATCTGCCGTCATTTCCATTGGCTCGGTCGTAAAGCGCAGATGGCTGAGATGATACATGCCAATAGACGTCACCCCCAGCGCTGCCAGCACTACAATCACGATTAAATACCGCCAGCCAAACCCCTTCCAATTCATGGCTACATCGCGATATAGCCATTTGGAATAGAAGGATAAATAGAAAGCATGAAGAAATGAATACTGCCGCATTATGGGATTTCCTGTCGATAAATACTCTCAATTATTCTATAATAATTAGGCTTCATCATAGCCTTTTCTACTCTTCTCCACAAATATTATATAATTTATTGAAGCCAGGGGTAATTTAGGTTATATACCCTGTAACTGTTATCACAACCCTATAATATAGCGGCATTTCCATGTTCCATAACCACGCACGTTCTGAAGTCTCTGATAGCAAACATTTATATAAGGATATGGCCAATGCCATTCGGGCATTATCAATGGATGCCGTGGAAATGGCCAAATCCGGCCATCCAGGTATGCCAATGGGCATGGCGGATGTGGCAACCGTGTTATTCTCCGAATTCTTGAAATATAACCCTACACAACCACACTGGCCGGATCGTGACCGTTTTATCCTTTCTGCAGGTCACGGCTCTATGTTGCTGTATTCTCTATTATACCTTACAGGCTATAAAGATATCACCCTGGATGATATTAAATCCTTCCGCCAGTTACATGCTAAAACTGCGGGCCACCCTGAATATGGCCACTTAGCAGGCATCGAAACCACCACTGGCCCACTTGGCCAAGGGATTGCTAATGCAGTAGGCATGGCAATTGCTGAGAAGCTCTCTGCAGCGCGTTATGGCCAGAAATTTACCGATCACCGCACCTATGTGATTGCAGGTGATGGTTGCTTGATGGAGGGTATCAGCCATGAAGCGATTTCTCTGGCGGGCCATTTGAAGCTCAATAAGCTGGTCGTATTATTCGATGATAACAAAATCTGTATTGACGGCCCAACCTCGCTCACCGTATCCGATGACCAATTGGCACGCTTTAAAGCCTCCGGCTGGAATGTGCAGGCGATTGATGGGCATAACACCGATGAGATTCGTGCAGCTTTGCAACAAGCTCAACAAAGCGACAAGCCATCTCTCATTGCGTGCCGCACAACGATTGCCTATGGCGCACCAACTAAAGCAGGCTCTAGCAGCTCGCATGGTTCACCGCTTGGGGAAAAAGAAATCGAAGGCGCACGTGAGAAATTGGGCTGGAATCACTCTCCATTTAACATCCCCGTCGGCGTATTAAGCGCATGGCGCGATGCAGGCACACGTAGCATGAATGAATACGATGCCTGGAAAGAGCGTGTGGAACATGCCGATCGTTATGTACGCGCGGAATTTGAACGCACTCTAGCGGGTAAATTGCCGGCTGAGTTTGCGGATCGTATCAACCAGCTGAAAAAATCCATCAGCGAGAAGCAGCCTACTGATGCAACCCGTCTGTGTTCCGGTAACACGCTTGATATGCTCACCGAGTTCATGCCTGAGCTGATTGGTGGTTCTGCGGATTTGACCGGCTCCAACAACACCAAAACTCCACATACTAAACCTGTGACACCGGATGATTTCTCAGGCCAGTATCTCTATTACGGCGTGCGCGAGCATGCGATGGCGGCAGCGATGAACGGTATGGCGCTGCATAAAGGCTTTATTCCTTATGGTGGCACATTTTTGGTATTCACCGATTACTGCCGTCCATCTATCCGCCTGTCTGCTTTGATGGAACAACGTGTGATCTATGTGATGACACATGACTCCATCGGCCTCGGCGAAGATGGCCCAACGCATCAGCCTGTAGAGCATATGCCTGCGCTGCGCTGCATTCCGAATCTCTATGTATTCCGCCCTGCAGATGGCGTGGAAACAGCCGAATGCTGGCAGATTGCGCTGGAGACTCCAAACCGTCCATCGGTATTGGCCCTCACCCGCCAAGGCCTGCCAACCGTGCGTACGCAGCATACCACAGAGAATCTGACCGCTAAAGGTGGTTACATCCTCTCTCCTGCAAAAGGCAAAGCACAAGTGACCATTATCGGCACTGGCTCTGAAATCGCTATCGCGCTCGATGCGCAGAAGCAATTAGCACAAAAAGGGATTGACGCGGCGGTGGTTTCTATGCCATGTACACAACTCTTCGATGCACAGCCAGCAGCCTATAAAGCAAGCGTTCTGGGTGAGAATACCCTGAAAGTTGCTGTAGAAGCTGCAACATCCTATGGCTGGGAGCGTTACATTGGTATGGACGGCATCTTCGTCGGCATGCCAGGCTTCGGTGCCTCTGCACCTGCAAAGGATCTCTACAAGCATTTCGGCATTACGGCTGAAGCGATTGTAGAAAAAGTGACAGCACGGGTGAAGTAATTACATGTCATTGCGAGCGTAAGCGAAGCAATCCAGAGCCTCCTTAAAGGACAGAGAATTCCGCTCCTGGATTGCCACGTCGCTAGCGCTCCTCGCAATGACGTTAAACACAAAAGGAAAGACAGTATGACTGTTCGCATAGCCATTAATGGATTAGGACGTATCGGCCGCTGCGTAGTGCGCGCGCTGACAGAACTTGACCGTAACGATATCGAACTCGTTGCCGTCAACGGCCCAGCACCAACAGATACTCATGTGCACCTGCTGAAATACGATTCCATCCACGGCACTTTCCCACAGATCAAGAAAACCGGTGATGATGAAATCAATGCGGGCAAAGGCCCTATCCGCGTATTCCACGAGCGCGACCCGCGCAAACTGCCGTGGAAAGAACTGAATATCGATATTGTGCTGGAATGCACTGGCGTGTTCAAAAACAAAGAGCAAGCTTCTGCACATTTAGCTGCAGGTGCAAGTAAAGTGATTATTTCTGCGCCGGCAGATGGTGTGGATGCGACGATCGTCTATGGCGTGAACAACCAGGTACTATCTAAAGATCACACCGTGATCTCCATCGGCTCTTGTACGACAAACTGCTTAGCGCCAGTAGCGAAAGTGTTGAATGAAGCAGTGGGTATCGAAACAGGTTTCATGACCACGATCCATGCTTACACCAATGACCAGAATATTGCCGATGGCAGCCATTCAGATCTACGCCGCGCGCGCGCTGCTGCGCTTTCGATGATTCCTACATCAACCGGTGCTGCAAAAGCTCTTGGTTTGGTATTACCTGAGTTAGCAGGTAAGTTGGATGGAACATCCATTCGCGTACCAACCCCAAATGTCTCACTGGTTGATCTCACCTTCACCGCTTCGCGCAAAACCTCGAAGGAGGAAATCCATCAAGCCATTACCGCCGCAAGCCAAGGTGCGCTAAAAGATGTGTTAGGTGTATGCAGTGAGAAACTGGTATCGATCGATTTTAATCACGATCCGCATAGTTCAATATTTGACTTAACCCAAACCCATGTGTTAAATGGCACATTCTGCCGCGTTGCTTCGTGGTATGATAATGAATGGGGCTTCTCATGCCGTATGCTTGATGCTGCGGTGATGTGGGCGAAACTGTAATTTTAAACGTCATACCAGCGACGGCTGGTATCCAGTAAGACACTGGTGAGCGTAGTGAACTCTTGTCATCCCGGACTCGATCCGGGATCCATTGCGAAGGCAGAGTGATCTATACGAATAGAGGTTCGTAGCGCCAGTCATAGTGGATTCCGGGGCAAGCCCGGAATGACAATAGTAAAGGCCAATATGACAACGTTACGCACATTACCTTCCTTAGACGTCACGAACAAAGCCGTTCTCGTCCGTGTTGATCTCAATGTGCCGATGCGTCATGGTAAAGTGGAAGATGCTACGCGTATTACACGCCTAGTGCCAACTTTGCAAAGCCTCATCGAACGTAAAGCAAAAGTTGTCGTCCTCTCCCATTTTGGCCGTCCGAAAGGTGAATTCGTGCGCGATATGTCTCTCGCGCCACTGGCCGATGCGCTAGGTGAAGCGATGGGTGGTGTTGAGATTAAATTCGCTGTGGATTGTATCGGCGAAGCTACCGAAATAGCCGTTAAAGCCCTGCAACCAGGCGAAGTATTACTGCTAGAAAACGTGCGTTTTCATGCCGGTGAAGAGAAAAACGATCCGCTCTTTGCTGACGCGCTGGCAAGCCTGGGAGATTGCTATGTTAATGACACTTTCTCCTGCTCCCACCGTGCACATGCCTCTATTGTAGGCCTGGCAGAACGTTTACCTTCCGCGGCGGGCCTGTTATTACAAGACGAAATCGAAAACCTCGAACGCGTGCTGGAAAAACCGAAACGTCCGCTCATGGCGATTACAGGTGGCGCGAAAGTTTCCACAAAATTGGAATTATTAGAGAACCTCTTAAGCAAAGTCGATAGTATCGTCATCGGCGGCGCAATGGCTAATACATTCCTGAAAGCCCAAGGCTATAATGTCGGCAAATCGCTCTATGAAGAAGATTTAGTGCCAACCGCACGCGCCATTCTTGAAAAAGCCCAAACACTGGGGCGTGAGATTATTCTGCCTACCGATGTGGTCGTTGCCTATGAATTTAAAGAACGCACCCAGAATGTGATTGTGCCTATTAGTGATGTGCCCAATGATGGTATGATTCTGGATGTTGGCCCGGATTCGATCATGCATCTGTATAAACGCTTAGGCGAAATGGCTTCTCTCGTATGGAACGGCCCCCTTGGCGCGTTTGAGATGCAACCTTTTGATAACGCAACCGTAAGCCTGGCCCGTAAAGTAGCAAGCCTGACACGCTATAATGGGCTGGTAAGCGTTGCAGGTGGTGGCGATGTGGTTGCTGCGGTGAAAATGGCTGGATTGTCTGAAAACTTCACCTATGTCTCCACCGCTGGTGGCGCATTCCTGGAATGGCTGGAGGGTAAAGTGCTTCCAGGTGTCGCCATTCTTCAACAGGAAGTGGCTGTGAAAGCGGCTAGGGCTTAAGTTTCGCTCGTCATCCCTACTCACATCGGTATTGTGGCCTGGTTTTTTAACCTATTGATACATGTCATCCCGGACGTGATCCGGGATCCACTGTTAAGGCAGCGTGATCTATAAGAATTGAATTTGGAAGCGCCAGTCTGGGTGGATTCCGGGTCAAGCCCGGAATGACAGATTTACAGCCCCTGCCCCTAATCAAGTCAACGAATGACCATTAACCCCTGCTGAATCCCGAATCCTGCCCCCCCCCTTTTATACAAATTTATCTTCCCAAAACCCGCTGAATCCGTTAGATATAAGCACATTATTGCACCCATAATATACATATAAAATATGTGAATTAAAATATATCACATATCATTGTTGATAAATATAGTAACTAAGCGTATAGTACTCGCACACGATAGGGAGAAGAAGCATGTCAACCGTAGGAAAACCTTCAGCAAATGAGCAGATTAAAAACGATAGTGTTTATCTCAAAGGGAGCATTATCGAAGAGCTGAACGATACCTCGCGCGGTGATATCACTGACCCTACTTACGAATTACTCAAATTCCACGGCACCTATTTGCAATATGACCGCGACACCCAAACCGCGCGTAAGCAAGCGGGCTTGGATAAAGAGTGGCAATTCATGGTGCGCGTGAAAGTGCCTGGCGGCCGGATGACGGCAGATCAATATCTGCAATTGGATAAGATTTCTGATGAGTATGCCAATCATACCCTGCGTATCACCACACGCCAAACCATCCAATATCACGGCATTATCAAAGAAAATCTGAAAAACCATATCGCTGGCATTAATGCTTCCCTGCTTTCGACACTTGCGACCTGTGGTGATGTGGTGCGCAACATTATGTGTACACCTGCACCGGTGAAAGATGATCTCCATGCCAAAATCTGGGCCGATACCAGCTTGCTTGCCGAGCACTGCGCGCCTAAGACTAGCGCTTATCATGAAATCTGGGTGGATGGCGAGAATGTAGCACGCACACCAGATAACGAAACGCTGGAGCCGCTTTACGGTAAATATTACCTGCCACGCAAATTCAAAATCTCCGTTTCCGTGCCAGAGGATAACTCCATCGATGCACTCACCCATGATTTGGCGGTGATTCTGATCATCGAGAATGGCAAGCATATCGGCTATAACCTCTGCTTAGGCGGCGGTTTGGGCATGACGCATAACAAACCTGAAACCTACCCTCGCCTTGCAACACCTATTGCTTTCGTCAATGCCAATGAGTTGGTACAAGGTGTAGAAGCAGTGATCAAAATGCAGCGCGATCATGGTGACCGCACTAACCGTAAACATGCACGCTTGAAATACCTTGTAGAAGAAAAAGGCACAGCCTGGATCCGCGAGAAACTCGAAGAGCAATTCGGCGGCAAGATGCAAGATCCTCGCCCAATGGGTGAGTTCAAATTGCCTGATCATATGGGCTGGCATCCGCAGAAAGATGGTAAATGGTTCTTAGGCGTTCCAGTTTCCAGTGGCCGTATCGAAGACCGCGAGGGTGCTAAGATTCGTACCGGGTTACGTGATGTGATCAAAGAATACCGCATGAATATCGTGCTGACGGCAGATCAAAACATCATCCTAAGCGACATCAACGATAAAGACCGCGATGCAATTGCGAGTAAACTGCGCTCCTATGGCATTACACTGCGTGACGAAATCACCCATCTGGATAACCGCTTCCTGGCTTGCGTATCACTCCCTACTTGCGGCCTAGCGCTGGCAGAAGCTGAGCGTGTGCGCATTGAGCTGGTGAAAAATATTGAAACTGTGTTAGAGCGCCATAACCTCATAGAGCAAGATATCTCCATCCGCATGACTGGCTGCCCGAATGGCTGCGCGCGTCCTTATGCGGCGGAAGTAGGGATTGTGGGCCGTATGCCTGGGCATTACGCACTGTTCATCGGCGGCGATGCGGAAGGCACACGTCTGAACACCAAGATTTTTGACCGTGTTCCGTATGAAAATATCACCACTGTACTCGATGTGTTATTTGCACGTTATGCAGCAGAGAAGAAAGACCATGAAGCCTTTGGCAATTTCTGCCATCGTGTAGGGGTTGATTCGATGCTTGCAAGCGTCAAAACCGCACTCGCAACAGAATTTAAATGGGCCGCTTAACCTATGAGTATACGCAACACACTCTATGTCCCCATCATTTATGACGCCTTAAAAGCAATAGGGCGCGAGGCATCGCTGTGGCTGAGTGGGGTGATTGTGTTTGCATTATTTGTAGCCGTCGAAGCTGCCAATATCTCTCTTGGCAGTTTACCGCTCTTTACCACTAAACTGGAGCCACGGCTGGGGTTCATTGGCGGATTCTTTATACTCTATGTTTTAGTGCATAGCTTCGCCTTTGCCTTATTCACCCATAGTATTCATACGTCACAGGCCTCTCTATGGGCTAATATATCCGCCGCATGTAAGCGCTTAGTGCCACTGATGGGCTTTTATTGCGGCGTGTTTATACTGCTCTTTATTAGCACCATACCTAGCGCATTTTCTACCATGATGGTGATGCAGGGGCATCATTCGGTTGGAGTGTTTATACCGTTTGCAGTATCGGGCGCCTTGATTGCTTTATTGCTCTTCCTGCTGATGCGTTATGTGTTATTCCCATATATCATTATTCTGGAAAACAAGAGCATTAAAGAAGCACTCGCAGCCAGTGCAACCCGTTTGCAGGGGCGTAAATGGCAAGTGATTGTGACAGGGGTTATCTTTCCATTGATTCTCTTTGGGATAACACTCTACCCGCTCAGACTCATCCCTGTCATTGGAATGCAGCTGGCCGTCACATTATGGGTATTATTAGGTACGGTTGTGCTGTATCTTTTCTACCGTAACACTGCGAGCTAAAACCCATCATGTTTCCGATCGCTTTAGACCTCAACCACGTTACCATTCTGCTCATCGGCAATGATGAGAAGGCGTTGCGCCGTTTGCAGCAATTAAGCGATACGCAAACCATCTATGCCGATGCTCCTATCCCTGCCTTACGTGATTATGCAGGCGCAAGGCTGATAGAACGGTTGCCGACGGAAGAGGAAATAACATCCGCCCAGATTCTGATGATCGTAGGCCTGGATGAAGCACGTGCGATTGCGATTGCCACACGCGGACGGGAATTAGGCAAGCTGGTGAATATCGAAGATAACACGCCTTGGTGCGATTTCCATTATCCGGCGATGGTCAAGCGCGGCGATTTATTGCTCACCGTATCCACCGGTGGAAGAAGCCCCACGCTTTCGCGCTCAATACGCGAAAAGCTGGAAAAAGATTTCGGCCCTGAATGGGCAGAATATACCGAAGATATTGGCGCCAAACGCGATGCGTGGCGCGCTAATGGATTGAGTTTTAAAGACGTCATGCATGAGAGCAAAGCCTATATAGCACAAAAAGGCTGGCTGAAGAAAGGAGGTCAGTTATGACCACCGCATCCTTAACACGGCTCCAAACCTTCTATGGTGGCTTTGACACCATGGCATTACTGCATGTGATGATCAAAGAAGAATTCCGCGGCAAAATTGCCCTTACCTCCTCGTTTGGGGCGGATGCGGCCGTGTTGATCGCCCTGGTAGCCGAGGTTGATCCGGCCACACCCGTGCTTTTCCTGGAGACCGGAAAACACTTCCAAGAAACCCTGGATTATGTTGAAGAACTAAAAAATTTACTTTGCCTAAAAGACGTCCGTATGCTACAACCAGACCCACAGATGGTAGACCGCATTGACCCAGAAGGAGACTTGTGGAGCAAACAGCCTAACCGCTGCTGTTGGATACGGAAAGTGGAACCGTTAGAGCGGGAAATTCGTGAGTCGAAGTTTGAAGCCTTAATTACAGGGCGCAAACGTCACCAAACGAAAGAACGCAATGAGATGGATTCCATTGAGCTTGATGAAAATAACATCTTCAAGATCAACCCACTTTCCAACTGGACAAAAGAGGATATCAAACGGGAATTTGAGCGCCGTAAATTACCTCAGCACCCGCTGGTGGCCAAAGGCTACCCATCCATCGGCTGCGCACCGTGCACTGCACCGGTAGCCCCAGGAGAAGATGAACGCGCAGGACGCTGGGCCCATACGGCACAATTCCCAGGCGGCGAGCAGAAGCAGGAATGCGGTCTTCATGTCGCGCAGGATCATGATTGGACGGTGTAGGTTTACGATGAAAGAACAAGCAGAAGCATATGCAACAGTATTAGGCAAACTCATGGGAGTAAGCTTTGAAACGGCACAACATCCTGATGGAAGCCATTACCGTATTTACACGACGGACTTTTCACCGAATCAAGCTTGCGCCTGGGAAGAGTATTTAAAGTCAAAAACCATTAATACAATAGCGAATGGTACCAAACCAAAAGAGCCATGCTACTTGGTAATAGAAATAGATGATGCATTTCCTACTCAAACACTAACCGCATTTAGAGATTCCAAACCAGTATTATACTGCAATGAAGATCGCCTAGATCAGAAGTTAAATCCACAATATGTTCAAGAGTCTAATCCTATAGTACAAGGAAGAAATCTATGACCAACACCCTCACCATGTCCCATCTCGACCAGCTCGAAGCGCAAAGTATTTATATTTTCCGCGAAGCGTTCAACAAGATTGATAAGCTTGCGATGTTATGGTCCTTCGGTAAAGACAGCACCGTAATGATCCATCTGGCGCGTAAAGCGTTCCTGGGTCAGATCCCCTTCCCATTAATGCATTGCGACACTGAATTGGAAATGGATGAGGTATACGCGTATCGTGATAAATACGTGAAAGAATGGAATATCAATTTCCTCTCCGAAATCTGCCCGCCAATCGAAACTACCGATCCTACCCTGCCTCACGCAGCACGCGTAGCAGCACGTAAGACCGGTGGCTTGAAGAGCATCATCGCGAAGAACGGCTTTATGGGTGTGATCGCGGGTATCCGTCGTGACGAAGAAGGCACACGTGCGAAAGAGCGTTATTTCAGCCCACGTGACCATGATGGCCAATGGGATGTGAAAGACCAGCCGCCAGAGTTTTGGGATCAATTCATGACCGATTTCCCTCCAGGAACCCACGTGCGCGTGCATCCATTGCTGCACTGGACGGAGCTAGATATCTGGCTCTATATCCAACGCGAAAATATCCCTGTTGTGCCGCTCTATTTCGCACGTAAATACGATGTGCTAGAAGGCCGTGATTTTGGTGGGAAAAGTATGCGCTTCCGTTCGCTCGGTGAAAAAGGCATTACCTGGCCAATTGAAAGCACCGCATCCACCATTGAAGAAATTATTGCAGAACTCAGAGTGACCAAAGTGTCTGAACGCTCCGGCCGTCCGATGGGCGCAGATGAGGATGAGTCTTCGTTTGAGCGTTTACGCGCTGATGGGTATATGTAGAAATAACAAAAATCTGGGGGGATTTTTTAGGAGAAATGCATCATGGCATCAGAAAAATATAACTCTAGCCCTAAGTCTCGCCCTCAAGCTACCTCTATCGGCGCGCGCCCTAAAGGGGTTGGTCTTGAGACATTGCGAGGATTTAAAGATGCTCTTGAGGCAGCTACCCCTGCAACCATCGTATGGCATAAAGAGCGTCAACTCTTAACTGAAGGCCTGAAACGTATCGTTTCTCCGCAAGAGAAAGCAGCACCTGATAAAACCCTAAAAGAAGATGAGAAAACGTGGGCTCCCATTAAAACAGCATGGGAGATGAATTTTCAGCCTATAGTTTCTAACTATTCCGATTATGTAAACCGTCTTATCGGAAGCAAGAAAGAACTTCAGTTTCTTCAACCACTGAAAGAGCGCACAGCTATATGCAATATCATTGCATTGACCATGTTGGAACATTTGTATATTGCTAAAGCTGCTAAAGAAAAAACAACGCAGGCTGAACAGGTTACAGAAGTATCCGCTTCTAATGGTACAGGCCCTACAGAGCAAGGGATATCAGCTGCACAGTTTACAGAAATCTTTGCTGCTGGGATTACAGATTATTTAAGCCGGATTATAAAACACCATCACGATCTCCAGGAATCTGACACTGAAAACGTCCTTGTTTTTGAGCCTCTTAATCCAAACAAGAAAGAACGAGGCGTTGTTTATAGCACCATCAATTGGCGCGCATGTGATAAGGATACCGCCTATACTCTGAGCAAGATGGATAGCAGTACGTTATTGACTGAGAAACTATTACTCGCATTATGCCAAGCAAATCTATTAGCACAATTTGATAAATCAGAAGATAAGAAACCATTGACGATACAATGGTCTGAACGCAACAGTGACGAACATTCATCCTTTATACCACTTCTGAGAACATGGCTTGCCACTGGCAAGAAACCTGGAAAGAAAAGTGAGACAGGCTTAGGCACAATACAATTACCTGGGCCACTGCTGAGTGGAGTTCCAGTTTCTGCATCCAGCAGCAGCACTGCCGATACACTCAGCCCACGCTCGAATAGCGCGCCTGTTGCCGTATCTTCAGCCCCAACGTCTGATCCGGTAAGCCCTCGTGCGCATAGCGCACCTATTACAGTGGCCACCCCACCTGCAGAAGGCAGTGCTACGCCACAACCACGGCGCGTTGCCCCTCTCCCACCTTCTTCTGCCGCCAAAAAAGGGCCAATACCAGCTCTTATAGACTCTGCCCAACGCACACGCGGTGGCTCAGCGCCTATACTACCAGTATCTACAACACCAGCATCCAGCTCCACTAACACAAGAGGAGACACCCCGCCACCTATTGCCCCTAAACCTCCAGCAAAACGTGTTGGCGCAGGAAGCATAGGTAAACGGCCTGTAGGCATCACTCCTCCGGCAACGCCATCTCCAGCCCCATCGAGTGAAGAAGTAAGACCTGCCAATACAGCTCCCGCAGATCAACCTGTAACAGCACGCTCGCTTCCGGCAACGCCTCCTGCTGGCACACCGAAAAAATGGGCAGGCGCATTTGCCACACAATCAACGAGTGAGACTATTGCAGCACTTGCAAAGAAAGCAGCACCCTCTACTGATGCAGCAAAATATGTTGGTGTAGTAAACATAGGAACATATGCTAAACAGCCTGTAGGAACCACTCCTCCCGCAACACCATCTGCAGCCCCATCGAGTGAAGCAGCAAGACCGACCAATGCGGCTCCCGCAGATCAACCTGTAACAGCACGCTCGCTTCCAGCAACACCTCCTGCTGGCGCACCCAAAAAATGGTCTGGCATACCGACAGCAAAACCAAAGGGCATACCCGCTCCAGCCCCTGCAAAACAGTGGACGGCGAAAACATCGGCTCCCAATACAGGCTCATCTATAGTGCCGCCAGGCTATTAACATAACACATGAGATGAGGGGTTTTAAAAGGACAGACAGACTATGGCAGAAGCTAAACAACCAATTGAATATATCACAACCTATAACGGGATTGCAGGCTATCAGGCATATAAAACAGCGGTGATTGACTTCTCTACCGGCTTGCTTCCTGTAAGACAAACACCTCAACACAAAGAGGCATGCGCTTACTATGAAACCCATTTATACGCCAAAACATGTGCCGTTATTCCCTTGGTAAAGGAGGTTGTGCCTGCCAAGCATTGGTTGCAGAAAGATAAATATAGCGCTGTATACAACGCTATTATCCATGATATCACCCATGCCATTATTACCACTATCCACTGCGCACCAAACACCTATCAAGAGGTATTCGGCACAGCGATAAAGGATTATGTCACAGGCTATATTACAGATATCAGCAAAAAAGAACTGCAAACCTATATAAAGACGCAAAACTGGCAGTCTTTAGAGTCAGCGCCCGCATCGTTTATATCCCCTCTTCCACGTTCTGAAAAATGGGATAACCATTATGGTTTATGTAAACATCCACGCCATGCACAATTGCGCAGCAGCCTCTTTCAAGGGCTGAGTGGATTATATATTCAATCCCGTCGCAGCCATGATGTCACCGCACAATGGATTTTGGACATTCCTAGCCTTATTGGCCATGCTTCTCATTTTTTAGCTTCTCCAACAGAAGCATTTAACGTGAGTGATGCATGGCAGGATAAATTTAAGAGTGATGATATGACACGCAGAACCGTACAACTGCAACCTGCTGCACCCATCACCTTCATCACCTCATTCTCTGATACCCCAACAACTGGCGTAAGCTTCAACACGACTTTGCATACGTTTGCAAGTCAGAGTGGCTATAACGCCCTTCCAACAGCACATCACACAGCCGCTGCGCCTAGCACACCACCACGCACAGAAAACAGTGCAGCTACAAGCCCATCTGGCGGAGCAGCGAAACAACTGCTTCAACGTCGAGAAAAGGTAAAAGATTTTTCACAGATATCCCCGCAACTCTCCCCAAATGCTGCACCCAGCACACCACCAGGTGTAGAAAACACTGTTACCACCAGCCCATCTGGCGGAGCAGTAAAACACCTGCTTCAACGCCGAGGGAATGTGAAAGATTTTTCACAGACATTTTCTCCTCCAAAACCTACGGCAGATGACAACTCTGCTATAACCCCACAAACTACATGGCAAGGCCAGATAGAAACACAACCCGCATCACCACAGGATGCGCTTTATAAATAAATATGCATCAATCTGAGGGGATCTTTTTAGGAGTTTTATTATGGCAGAAGCCAAACAACCAACAGACTATATTACCGCCTATACCTTATTTGGCGAAGGTCATAATGATTATAAAACGGCTACGTTCAATTTTTCAAAAGGCTTCGAGCCTACAGATAGTTTGGGTACACAAACACTAGCCTTGAGTTTCTATATACGGCATTTTGCAGCAAAGGCTGTATTTGTCAAAGATATCGTCAAAAACGCCGTGCCGCAAAAGCACTGGCTTACGGCTCCTGAACATACAGCATTATACAATGCTGTGACCCATGATATTGTACATGCCATTATCAGCTCTGTGCATTTTAGCACTCAATCACCTACAGTGTTTGAAACCTTCTTTGCAGGCGCTATCAATACCTATGTCCAAAACTACTTTGGAGCACTGACTGACGCACAAGCAACGCTTACGAAATATACGAAGAAATCCCAATGGCACGATCTCAAGAATGCGCCATCATGCCTTACTTATACAACAAGCACAGCACTTGCACATAAAAAATTATGCCAGCATCCACGCCATGCTGTTTTACAATCACAACTGTTTACACAGATGATTGAGGTCTATAACCAACGCCAAGACGCAACCGTCCAATGGATTGCCCCATTACCACTGGATACAAGCACTGTTGTGCAAGGTTTAAGGCAAGAATTATCTTCTGTTACTGCCTCTAATTCAAGAGCGCGTACTAATTCTTATGTGGATGCTGTACCTTCTGATCCGGTTGGGCTTGTGGTGATTAAAAAACCCACAGGCTTTAAGGCCGCACAACCAAGCGTAGAACCTGTAAAACCATCGCCAAGCACACCACGCAAGGTAAGCTTCCCGGCTGATGATCAACTATGCAAAGTCCAAGAGATCACTCCAGCGGAGGAAGAGCCGGCAGCAGATGCGATCAGTGCAACCTCTTCATCTGCTCCTTTTACTACCCCTCAACAGGTTTCGATTGTACCTAAACGCCCAGCACCAAAGCCACCTGTGAGACAAGGAAGCGGCACATTATCTACCCGGCCATTGCCACCTGAAACAGATGTAGAACCCGTGACACAAACACCCTCTACACCATCAGCAAGCACATCTGCACCTAAAGGGCCTTTGCCTGCTATACCAAACATAGCTCCTGTAGAATCACCTGTGCCACCACAAGAAAATCCACGTTCCCGTGCATTACCGGCAACGCCTAAAGCAGCACCGTCTGCCATTGACTCGCGCGCACGTACAGCAAGCCTGCCTATGCCAACACTGCCATTACCAGCACTGCCAAATACAGAGCCGGCCGCATTACCTGTATCGCCACAAAATACTGCACCTAACCGTGCATTACCAGCAACACCAAAATTTGCACCCGTAGCTTCAGATGAAGCGCGCACACGGGCAGCAAGCACTGGGCCGAAATGGTCAGGTGTCCCTGCCAAAAAACCCGCTACTATCCCTGTAGCGCCGCCTAAACAATGGACAGATAAAACAGCTCCATCCAACACACCGCCTGCGGCAGGTTATTAACAGATTAGATGAAGGGATTTTTAAGGAATTAGAATTATGACAGAAGAAAAATTTACAGCTACAGACTATATCACAGAACTGAGATCTTTAGGTGAGGGAGTATTTGATTATAACGGGGCTACCATAGACTTCTTACAAGGGCTTGCGCCTACCAATTTCACAAATCCTAACGCGCTCACCTTCTATGCACTACAAATCCAATCACAAGCCAGTATCGTACAAGCAATTGTCTCTAGCGCTATTCCTGCACAGCATTGGCTAGTAACATCAAAGAAAGTTAAACATCAGAATTTAATTAAAGTCATTACGCATGATATCACACATGCTATCGTCAGCTCACTGCATTTCGATGGGCATAATCCTACAGATTTTCAAAATGTATTTACAGATACTATACGCGATTATGTCACTAGCTATTTTGATGCATTAACTGAGAAAACGCGGGAAGAGCTTAGAGAATATCTTACAACCACGAATTGGAAGTATATTATAGATGCACCGCAATGCCTCAAATTGCCTGTGAGTAATGCTTCGGTTAGTATGCAAGCACTTTGCGCACATCCCCGTCATGCATTATTAGAGAAAAACCTTCTTCTCACACTGCATACGCATTATAAAACAGCTCTTAATACGACTGGACCTATTGCACAATGGATATTGCATAAGCCTTTAATACTCCATGCTATTTCAGTGTTAGAAGACCCAAACAGCAAAGACAATACTAATGACCTCTGGACGATAGGACGCTTCCATAGCTCTAATCTGGAATCACGGGCAAAAACAACACAAATAACTCCTTCACAAGCCCGTTGGTGCATTCAACCTCAGAAAACAGCAACGCTTTCTGTTGAGGAAGCAAAGCAGCGGTTTACAACTTCATCATCCCGCTCCTCTTCCTCTAGTGAAAGCTCTGAGCAAGGTATACAAGGGCAATCGCCATCTACGCAAAAAGGTGTCCTTACACGCAGAACTGCTCAGTCCTCTTTGCCTCCTGTTATACATAATGGTGGAAATAAAGAGCAAACCTCGCCTGAATTACAACCGGAGCCTACTCCTTCTCCAACTCCAGAAGAGACTGCACAGCTTCAAACATTGAAAAACCGCCAACGTGCTAATACATCATCTTCAACAGGCACTCCACCAGCAATTCCTAAGAAACCTGCCAACCTCCAATCTCCATCCAATGGTGGTTCGCCTAAAGGCAGTTTCAAACTCGCTGATCAGGTGAGAAAAACGTCTTCTACACCACCGCAGACGCCCCTTCCACAGATTCCAGTGAATAATAGCAGCTCGTCTCAGGATCTTTTGACAGGCAATGATCAGGTGGTAAAAGCATCGTCTACACCACCACAGACTCCACTTCCACAGATTCCGGTGAATAATGGGAACAATCCAACACCTATCGCCTCAGCGAAAAAAGCTCCTCCTGTGAATAATGGCGGCTATGGCACATCTCCTACAGCACCCAAAAAGTTTGCAATAGCACCAAAGAAAATGCCAGTGCCAACACCGACTGTGACGAATGGCTATGTCTCCAATATTAAAGGGCAGAAAACGCAAGGTGATTCCTCGCAAAGTCTTTCATAAGAGAAGTAAGGAATACCAATATTCAAAAAAACCCATAATTCCACTAGGAATTATTGAAAAGAGGATGTAAAAGAGCTGGATTACCGAATAATCCAGCTCCTATATTTAACGTAAAACCCCAACGCTTATGCGGAGGATTATAAATGACCAACACTGCACATAAAATCACCCCAGCCACAGCACCTGCTGCTGCGCGCGATCAATTGAAGATCGTGATCGTAGGGCATGTGGATCATGGTAAATCCACATTAGTGGGCCGCTTGTTCCATGATACGGACTCATTGCCAGATGGCAAATATGAGCAAATCCAAGCGATGTGCAAAAAACGCGGGATGCCGTTTGAGTGGTCATTCTTGATGGATGCGTTGCAAGCTGAGCGTGATCAAGGGATCACGATTGATACATCGCAAATCTGGTTTAAAACCGAGCAGCGCGATTACGTGATTATCGATGCGCCTGGGCATAAGGAATTCTTGAAGAACATGATTTCCGGTGCGGCAAACAGTGATGCTGCATTGCTGATTATTGATGCCAAAGAAGGCGTGCAGGAGCAATCCAAGCGTCATGGTTATTTACTGCATCTCCTCGGCATTCGCCAAATCGCAGTTGCGATTAACAAGATGGATTTGGTGGGCTATTCCGAAGAACATTTCCGCCAAGTCGAAAAAGAATACCGTGATTACCTCACCAGTATTGGCGTAACTCCGACTTTCGTGATTCCAATTTCTGGCCGTGAGGGTGATTGCATTATTGGTTCTTCTGCCAATATGCCGTGGTATAAAGGCCCAAGCGTAGTGGGTGCGCTTGATGCGTTTACGCCTACTCCGCCACTGCTTGACCTGCCTCTGCGCTTGCCAGTGCAAGACGTGTATAAATTCGACGAGCGCCGTATTGTGGCTGGTCGTATTGAAAGCGGTAGCTTGAAAGTAGGCGATGAGATTATGGTATCGCCAAACAATAAGCGTGTGAAAATCAAATCCATCGAACATCTCTTCCCGCATGATGCGCGCGATGCGGCGGGTGCGGGTATGTCTGTGGGTATTACGCTTTCTGAGCAGATTTTCGTAGAACGCGGCCAAGTGATCAGCCATGTAGCTGATGCACCGTTCTTGACCAACGTGTTCCGTGCGAAACTCTTCTGGTTAGGTGAAGAGCCATTAGTACCGGGTAAGAAATACTTACTCAAGCTTAATACCAGCGAATTCCAAGTGGAAGTGAAGGAAATTGAGCAAGTGGTAGATACGGGAAGCCTGTCGCGCGATAGCTCCACTTCTGTGCCACGCAATGCCGTAGCCGAAGTGGTCTTCCGCCTTCGCGGTATGGCCGCACTCGATGACTTTATCACCAATTACCGTACGGGCCGTTTCGTGATTCTGGAGAATTACCGCATCGTCGGCGGCGGTATTATTGATCTGACTGGATTCGCCAACCAACGCATCGACCGCCAGGTGAAATCACAAAATATCCATGAAGTCGATACACGCATCACCCGCCAGCAACGTTCGTTTGCCAATGGCCATAAAGGCGGTGTGCTGTGGTTTAGCGGGCTTTCTGGTGCAGGTAAAACCACCTTGGCACTTGAGCTGCAACAGCGTTTATTTGCTAAAGGCTATCAAGTCTATGTGTTGGACGGCGATAACATCCGCGGTCGTTTAAACTCTGACCTCGGCTTCTCACCGGAAGACCGTTCAGAAAACATCCGCCGCGTAGCTGAAGTCGCCGCGCTGTTTGCCGAAGCCGGCGTGATCGTGATCACCGCCTTCATCACCCCATCACAAGCTGACCGCCAACGCGCACGCGGTGCATCGCCTGAGGACTTCCATAGTATTTATGTGAAAGCCGATGTCGAAACCTGCGAGCGTCGCGATCCAAAGGGCTTATACAAGAAAGCCCGTGCTGGCGAAATCAAGGAATTCACAGGGATTTCCGCTCCATACGAAACCCCCGTCAACCCTGATTTAACCGTTGACACCAGTAAGGCTTCTGTTGAAGAATGCGTCGATCAGCTGATACGTTACGTAGAAGACCAATTAGTCAAACCCGTCAAAGAACACAGCACTAAGTTCTCGGATTTTGTGGCAGCGGAGATTTAAAATAAAGCGTTCGCTAATGCTTACTAGCAAATAACTGGATTCCAGCGTAGGCTGGAATCCAGGACCACTATGATAAGGAATAAGTATGCATAAACAATAGCATGTGCATATCCTAGCGAGTAAGAAAAACGGCACGCTATACATCGGAGTAACATCTGATCTTATAAAACGCGTTTATGAACATAAACAAAAGGTAGTAGAAGGTTTCACGTCACAGTATAACATCTCACAGCTAGTATATTATGAAATATATGACGATGCTGAACAGGCTATAAAGCGTGAGAAAAATATCAAAGCTTGGAAACGTGAATGGAAGCTACGGATTATTGAAGAACACAACCCCAAATGGGATGATCTCTATGATCAACTTATTTTGGCATAACGATAAATGTCATTCCAGCGTAGGCTGGAATCCAGTTATCTAACTGGTGAGCGTAGCGAACACTCTATAATCAAGAGTTCGCTCCGCTCACAAGCATTGCGCTGGATCCCAGCCTTCGCTGGGATGACAATTGAGGAGTACAGTAATGACAGCACTCACACTGGGTTTCGGATTACAGTTTGAAGATTTATACAGCCGTGATGGGTTAGTAAAACTTGATGCGGCGTTTGTATCGTGGCTGCGCACTGGCCATGTGGATTTGCATAACCGCTTTATGGCGCTGCGTGCAGATATTACCAGCCTTGCGCATAAAGACGCTTCTAACCTGTTCATCGAACTTTCCCCTCATGTGGAAGATTTTGTAGCCGAACTCTTTGGCATTCGCGCAGAAACCCATGCGCTGGCAGAACGTCATTACCGCTGGGCGCCGCTTTATAGCTGCAAACGCCTCTTCGTACAACGTAAAGCATTGCGTGCCTATAAGCCTGAACAAGTGGCAGATGTCGATGGTAGCCTGCTCGAAAAAGAGCTGGAAACCCGCTTCACCGAGCCATTCTCCGAACTGAGCTATGCCCGTCACATCAATGACTGGATGGAAGATGAGGAAACCTATAAAGAGCATTTAGATCTGGCAGCAAAATACGCTTGCTGGGCACTCTATACCGATGCAGGGCGCGAACGTAATAAACGCGGTGTATTATTCCATACACCCAAAAAACTCGATTTTGATAATCTGGTTCCTGTCGAAACCATTGAGCGTGATGGTGTACAAGTATTACGCCTGCCAGAACATGATTGGCGCCGCCGTGAAGGCTTTGCGCTGACGGATGCGGGTGCCGATTTAGAGCATGCCCTCGATGATGCCAATTACTGTATTTTCTGCCATAACCAAGGCAAGGATTCCTGCTCGAAAGGTATGCGCGAGAAAGACGGTAGCTTCAAGCAAAGCCCAACCAATGTAACCTTAAACGGTTGCCCGCTTGAAGAGCATATTTCCGAGATGAATACAGTCAAAAGCAACGGCCATTCTATCGGCGCGCTGGCGATGATCACCATTAACAATCCAATGTGCGCAGGTACAGGTCATCGTATTTGTAACGACTGTATGAAGGCATGTATTTATCAAAAGCAAGAGCCGGTGGATATCCCACAAGTGGAAACCCGCACACTTAAAGATGTGTTATCTCTGCCATGGGGTTTTGAGATTTACAGCCTGCTGACTCGCTGGAACCCTTTCAACCTAGCGCGTCCGATTCCTAAAGCCGATACAGGCTATAAAGTGCTGGTAGCCGGCCTTGGCCCTGCAGGTTATACGCTGACGCACCACTTGCTCAATGATGGCCATGTCGTCGTCGGTATTGATGGTTTGAAAATCGAACCACTCCCATCTGATATTTCCGGCATCACCCCAACCGGTGAACGTGTACCGTTTAAGCCAGTAAAACATATCGACATGCTATTTGAATCCCTGGATGAGCGTAGCCTTGCAGGATTTGGTGGTGTGGCTGAATACGGGATCACCGTCCGCTGGAACAAAAACTTCCTCAAAATCATCCGCCTATTATTAGAGCGCCGCAGCCATTTCCGCATGTTTGGCGGTATCCGCTTCGGCAGCACTCTCACTTATGAAACAGCTTTTGGCCTAGGCTTTGACCATATCGCTTTAGCAATGGGTGCTGGTAAACCTACCGTGATTGACATGCCAAACCGCTTGGTGCGTGGTGTGCGTACGGCATCGGATTTCCTGATGGCCTTACAGCTCACAGGTGCTGCGAAGAAAGACTCGATTGCGAACCTGCAATTGCGCTTACCAGTCGTGGTGATTGGTGGTGGTTTAACAGCGGTAGATACAGCAACCGAATCGCTTGCCTATTACCCTATACAAGTCGAGAAATTCCTCACCCGCTATGAAACTTTGGTAGCAGAACGCGGTGAATCGACGGTGCGTAAAGCATGGAGCGAGGAAGATGCGCATGTGGCGGAAGAATTTATCACCCATGGAAAAGCAATCCGCGAAGAACGTGCGAAAGCAGCGAAAGAAGGCCGTGAGCCAAATATTCTGCAACTCCTGCAATCCTGGGGAGGTGCTACACTGGCTTACCGCAAACAACTCTCCGACGCCCCAAGCTACCGCCTCAACCATGAGGAAGTAGAGCTTGCGATGCAAGAAGGTATTGGCTTCATCGAGAATGCGACACCACGCGAAGTGATGCTCGATCAATTCGGCCATGCTAAAGGTTTGCGTATTAGCTATGGTGAGAATAACGAAGAACACATCATCCCAGCCCGCAGCATCTTAATGGCAGCTGGCACCAACCCAAACACTGTGCTGCAACGCGAAGCGCCGGAGCATTTTGAGTTGGATGGTAAATACTTCCAAGCCCTCGATGAGAATGGCCAAAAAGTGAAGCCGGAATGGGTAGCAAAACCGAATGATGTGCATGTATTAATGCATCTCAATGACAAAAACAAAGCCGTCAGCTTCTTTGGTGATTTGCATCCCTCTTTTGCGGGTAACGTCGTGAAAGCGATGGGCAGTGCGAAGCAGGGCTATCCGGTCGTATCGCGCATTTTGCAAAAAGCAAAACCGGCGAGCGCGCAAGATACCGCCGCATTCCTCAACCACATCAACAGCCAGTTGGTAGCAACCGTGCATGATGTAATCCGCTTGACCTCGAATATCGTAGAAATCGTAGTCAAAGCCCCACTGGCTGCAAGTGCATTTAAGCCTGGCCAATTCTATCGCTTGCAGAACTATGAGTTCTTAGCGATGAAATCAGAAGGCACAACACTCGCGATGGAAGGCTTAGCGCTGACGGGTGCATCCGTAAATGAAAAAGAAGGCCTGCTCTCTACCATCGTGCTGGAAATGGGCGGCTCATCTGACCTCTGCGCTTACCTCAAAAAAGGTGAGCCGGTCATCCTCATGGGGCCAACCGGTACACCGACAGAAACTCCTGCTGGTGAGACCGTGATGTTAGTCGGCGGTGGTTTGGGTAACGCGGTATTGTTCTCCATCGGTAAGGCGCTTAAAGAAGCTGGCTCGAAAGTGCTATACTTTGCTGGCTATAAAAAGATTGCTGACCGCTACAAAGTCAAAGAAATCGAAGAAGCCTCCGACATCATCATTTGGTGTTGCGATGAAGGCAGCTTCACCCCAGAACGTCCACAGGATAAAAGCTTCCAAGGCAATATCGTGCAAGGCATCGCAGCCTATGCGAAGGGCGAATTGGGTGCAACCCCCATCCCAACCCAAGAGGTGGACCGTATCATCGCCATCGGCTCCGACCGCATGATGGCCGCTGTCGGACAAGCGCGGCATACGGTGCTGAAGGAATACCTCAAGGCAGATCATGAAGCCGTAGGCTCCATCAACTCACCGATGCAGTGTATGATGAAGGAAATCTGTGCGCAGTGTCTGCAGAAACATATCGATCCGAAGACGGGGGCAGAATATTATGTCTATAGCTGCTTCAACCAAGATCAGCATTTGGATACGGTAGACTTCGCCCATCTCAATGACCGCTTACGCCAAAATGCCGTACAGGAAAAACTGACGGCGCAGTGGATTGATCGATCACTCAAGAACTTAGAGTTGCGTCGCGAAGTGGCGTAACTGCTAACTAGCACTTGGGCCTGGGCAGGGTTCTGTTGTCATCTACTCATATTTATATTTTTTTGCATGAAAATATTAGCATTGTCATTCTTGGACTTGATCCAAGAATCCATCTAAAATACATAGCATTATTCAAAGCCGTATTGTTGCTCTCTGTTTAGGATGGATCCTTGGATCAAGTCCAAGGATGACAGAGAAATATAGCACCGTCATCGCGAGCCGTAGGCGTGGCGATTGTGTGTTCCATGGGTACGCAACAAAGGACGGAGAAGTCCGCTCCTGGATTGCCACGTCGCTAACACTCCTCGCAATGACAAGGATTATTTCTTGCCCCCACTCCCAAAACAGGCTACCCTGAGTTCATTATGAAAAAGAGTCCCTTACTATTGCTGCTCATTCTAGCCCTGGCTGGCGTTGGCATGTATCACTTCTTACCGCAAGGGCCGCAAACGGCAAGTAGTGGTGGGCCTGTGTTTTCGGGTAACCAGACCTGGAAACAATCCCTCAACCGGAAGCTTCAAGGTTTCCAAACCTGGAAGGCGCAGTTACCACTTTATATGCAGGTACTCGTCTATATTTTCGGCATTTTTGTGGCCATCATTGCCTTTATTGGTGTGATTATCTTCATTTTCATGATTTTTATGATACTCAGCCGCGAATAATTTTTGACTTTTACCATCAGATGGGGTACTAACAAGCACACTTCGTTGCATGCCCCTGTGGTGGAATTGGTAGACGCGGTAGACTCAAAATCTACTGTCCGCGAGGACGTGGGGGTTCAAGTCCCTCCGGGGGCACCACCTGCTTTCGCTTATTTTGGCAAAGCCACGATTTAGCCACAGTCTGGCCTCTCTCTTATCCTAATCATTCTTTTGCCGTCTGAAACCGTTGCCCCAAAACCCGGAAGGCAGCACTTTCACGCATTCTTTAGAACATCCTCCCCTTTCCTCATATTCTCTTAACACCCGTCTCTCCTAGAATAATAACTCACACATTATTATCCCACAGGAGGGCATTATGAAAATCACGACATTAGAAGAAGCATTTGTACATGGATTATCAGACATTTATAGCGCTGAGAAACAACTCACCAAAGCCTTACCTAAAATGGCCAAAGCGTGCACGAATGGTAAGTTAGCCGATGGTTTTAAGCAGCATTTGATTGAAACAGAAGAGCAAGTACGCCGTATTGAGCAGGTGGTAGATATCTGTGGTCTTGAACTGGAGAAAATGACCTGCAAGGCGATGGAAGGTCTGGTTGAAGAAGGTGACGAAATCATTAAAGACATCGAGCAAGGCCCTGTGCGTGATGTGATGTTGATTGCAGGCGCGCAGAAAGTCGAGCATTACGAAATCGCCACCTATGGCTGTTTAGTAGAAATCGCAAAACAGCTAGGCTATAAAGACGCCGCTAAACTGCTTGCAGATTCATTGGCAGAAGAAAAAGCGACCGATGAGAAACTCAATAAAATTGCTATCTCCCAAGTGAATGAAGAAGCACTTGAACGGGCGGCGTAATATAATTCTCGTCATTTTCCGGCTTGACCAGCGTTGTTGCGTGGCTCTTTAACCTTGTGCAATGCCGTCATCGCGAGCGCAGCGTGGCGATCCATGTATCCTGCATAAAGGACAGAGAAATCTTACACATGGACTGCCACGTCGCTAACGCTCCTCGCAGTGACGGTGAGCCATGCAACAACGCCAATCAAGCTCAACAAGATAACACATTATATATCAACAACTTATAAAATCCATAAAAAACTAGCACTTCTCTAAATAAGTATGCTAATATCCCCTTCGCGTAGCCGCACTTGGCCTTGCGCGTTAGGAGAAAATAATGGCAGCTATTGATAAACTGCTCAACGGCTATAAAGCATTCTTCGACGAATATTTTACCCGTGAGAACCCTCTCTATAGAGAACTGGCTGAAAAAGGCCAATCCCCAAAAACATTGTTTATTGCGTGCAGCGATTCACGCGTGGATCCTTCCATCATTACCAAAGCCGAACCTGGCGATATTTTTGTGATTCGCAACGTGGCCAATCTCATCCCCCCTTACCAACCCGTCGATACCAGCTATCACGGCACCAGTGCCGCGCTGGAATTTGCTGTGCTGGGCTTAGGCGTGGAGAATATTGTAGTGCTAGGCCATAGCGAATGCGCTGGCGTGCGTGCGTTGGTGGATAATACCGCCCTTAAAGACGGCTATAGCTTCGTAGGCTCATGGATGGGTATTGCAGAAGATGCAAAACGTAACGTAACCCATTTGCAAGGCCCCGATAAATACCGTGCCTGTGAAGCTGAAGTGCTGAAAACATCATTACGCAATTTAATGACCTTCCCATGGGTGGAAGAGCGTGTGAATGCGGGCAAGCTTTCGTTACATGCATGGCATTTGAACATCAATACCGGTGCGCTCACTGCCCATACATTGGATGGCAAAGCGACGTTGGTAGCGTAATGCCTATTATCCTCGGCATTGACCCTGGATTGCAGCATACGGGCTGGGGTGTGATTGAAACACAAGGCAATAGGCTGAAATATGTTGCTTGCGGTGCTGTGCATTCCAATGCGAAAGCACCGTTAAGCGAACGCTTGCTAAGCTTGCATAACGGTATCACTCACGTGATTGAGCTTTACCAGCCCCATGAAACCGCCATTGAAGAAACCTTCATCAATACCAATGCCCGTTCATCATTGGCGTTAGGTCATGCGCGTGGTGCGTTAATGGTTGCAGTATCGCTTACAGGTAGGGTAGTATATGAATACCCAGCGACACTGGTCAAAAAAACCGTGGTAGGGCTTGGCAGAGCCGAGAAACAGCAAGTGGAGATGATGATAAAACATCTCTTGCCAGGGGCGGATATTAAAAGCCCCGATGCGGCAGATGCACTTGCAGTAGCGGTATGCCATGCTAATCATAGGATGGTGCGGAGTTTATAATAGGGAACAGGGAGCGGGGAACAGGGAACAGGGAATTTTTGAGAAAACCCCATTCCCTGTTCCCTGACCCCCGATCTCCACAGAAAGAATACATATGATCGGCAAACTACGCGGCATTATTGATACGATTAACACCGATAACCTCATCCTCGATGTGGGCGGTGTGGGCTATATCGTGTTTTGCTCTGCGCAAACCTTACGCCAATTACCCGGCAAAGGCGAAGCAGCCACCGTGCTTATTGAAACCAAAATTGCCGAAGACCGCTTTGATCTCTATGGTTTTGCCACCGAAGCAGAGCGTGGATGGTTTAAAGAGCTGATGAAAGTCAATGGTGTCAGCAGCCGTATTTCGATTGCTGTGCTATCCGTGCTTCCACCTCAACAATTAGCCACGGCCATCGCAGCCCAGGATGCTAGCGCGTTTAAACCTGTAAGTGGCGTGGGGCCTAAACTTGCTGCACGGATTATCACTGAACTGACAGGCAAAGCACCTGTGCTTTCCACCGATGCCTTTGTCACCACGACTGCACCCAAAACCGGCAAGGCAGCGCCGGCACCTGAAGATAATGCACTTAATGATGCGATTTCTGCATTGGTGAATCTCGGCTATAGCCGCAGCGATGCGTTTAACGCTATTCACCGCATCGCCCATGAGGAAGAATCTCTTGCCGTGGGTGATCTCATCCGCAAGGGCCTAAAGGAGCTTAGCCAGTGACCGACGATACTCGCCTCCTCACTCCTGATATTCGTGAAGATGATACTAGCGAACAAAGCCTTCGCCCCTCTGAGCTGGATTCTTTTATCGGCCAAGAGCAAGCCAAAAGCAATCTGCGCATTTTCGTAGAAGCCGCCCGTAACCGTGGCGATGCGCTGGATCACGTGCTCCTGCATGGCCCTCCAGGCCTAGGGAAAACGACCATGGCACAGATCGTTGCCAAAGAAATGGGCGTCAATTTCCGTGCAACATCAGGGCCGATTCTGACCAAGGCGGGTGATCTTGCTGCCTTGCTCACCAATTTGGATCAGCGCGATGTATTATTCATCGATGAAATCCACCGCCTAAGCCCTGCTGTAGAGGAAGTTCTCTATCCTGCAATGGAAGATTTTACGCTGGATTTAATGATCGGCGAAGGCCCGGCTGCGCGTTCAGTGCGGATTGATTTGCCACGCTTTACGCTCGTAGGCGCTACCACCCGTATCGGCCTGCTCACCAATCCATTGCGTGACCGTTTTGGCATTCCACTGCGCCTCAATTTCTACGAAATCCACGAACTCAAACGCGTGATTGAGCGTGGTGCGGGGATTCTGAATATGAAAATCACCGAAGAAGGCGCTGAAGAAATCGCCCGCCGTTCGCGTGGCACACCACGTATCGCCATTCGCCTACTCCGTCGTGTGCGCGATTTTGCGAGTGTGGCAGGCTCTGATACGATTGATGCTACCATTGCCGATACAGGCTTACGCCGTTTAGAAGTGGATAATCTGGGTCTGGATAGTGCTGATCACCGATACTTACGCTTTATCGCTGATCACTATATGGGTGGCCCAGTCGGTATTGAGACTATCGCTGCCGGCCTTTCTGAACAGCGTGATACGCTTGAAGAAACCATCGAGCCATACCTCATCCAACTCGGCTTCATGCAACGCACGCCGCGCGGGCGGATGCTCACGCCTCAGGCCTTCCACCATTTAGGCCTGGCCGCTCCTCGACCTCTTAATACGCAACAATTTGATTTGTTGGACGAATGAAAATATACAATATTGTCATATGCTGACTTGATCTGTGTTGTTGCATGGTTTGATAATTGTCATCCCGGACTTGATCCGGGATCCACTGCTATGGTGGCGTGATCTATAAGAATTAGACTCATCGCGCCAGTCACGGTGGATTCCGGATCAAGTCCGGAATGACAAGAGCAAGAAGCATATAACAACACCCACATGATCAGTGAATGACACCTATACAAGGCTAGACGTATGCAACACATCCTCAATCCACACACCACCCATTACCGCGTCTATTACGAAGACACCGATGCAGGCGGTGTGGTCTATTATGCCAATTACCTACGCTTTGCCGAACGCGCACGCACGGATATGCTGCGCGATAAGCACATCAATCAATCGGCATTGCTTGATAATGAAGGCATTGCTTTTGTGGTCAAACACGTAGATATGAACCTCAAACGCCCCGCTAAGCTGGACTATCTGCTTCGGGTAGAAACCACGGTGAGCGAAATGTCAGGGCCTTCTATCCATATGCTACAATCCATTTTCTACGAAGACATATTGCTTGCTTATATCAAGGTGCATATAGTATGTGTGAAATTGGACGGCATGCGCCCTGTGCGGCTGCCGGAAAGCGTGATACAGAAATTATAGGAGTTTAGAATGTCTTTATGGAAAAAACTGAGCGTATTGCTCGTTCTATTTGCACTTCCTGCCTGCCAGGAAACCCAAAGCGGGCCGGTATATAACGATATTGCCGTAGCAGCGCCTAGCGTAAAGCTCAATGTGAAAGAAATTGTATTTATCGATCAATACAAGCCTGAATTCGCCCCGCCACATGTGGAAAATAGCTTCCCGAAAACACCATATGATTCTGCGCGTAAACTCATCAGCCAGCGCATTATCCCTAGCGGAAGCGAAGGCACGTTATTTGTTACCATTCGTGATGCCAGCATTTTGCATAGTAAAGCGCCCAATGATCCAAATACCGATCTCTATAACGGCAAGCTAGAGGTTGAATTTGCGCTCGAAAGCCCAGATCCAACCGCACCAAGAGCGACATTCACCAGCAGCGTTACCCGCAATGGCAGCCTCGGCAATGCTAAATACATGACCCTCAATCAACGCAACGATTTCTTCTATGATTACGTACGCGGCATGATGAATGATTTCAGCAAAGAGCTGGATAATGGCATGCGCCAGTATTTAAATCCGTATGTGATTAGCTGGAACTAATAGAGAGCAGGATTCGGGATTCAGGATTCAGAGATACGAATCTTGAATCCTAACTGCTACCTAGCAATCGTACAAACTGCCGCGCATGGACTTCCTGTAGCGCATATTCTGCTGTTTCTTCAGGAATCGCATTCTTCATCATCGCCAGCACCAAATCTGCATCGAGAGAGCCTAGCTCTATATTGGTTGCGATCCATTGATACCAATCTGCCGCCACAACACCACTATACGGCACATCCACCACAGGAAGGCCCAATATACGATTTAACAGCACCGTATCCACCACCCGATAGCGTTTCCAATACTCAACAATCACATGCGCGGATTGATGGGCTGGGAATAAGGTGACATTGGGCAACCCATAGGAACGCATGGCGTGCAGCGCATCGTAATTCACACATTCCATACGCTGCGCACTGCCTTCAGGATAGGTGCCAAAAAACAGCTCCACAGCTGTTTTACCGCCTTGTTGCGCAATCAGTGTGGGAATATCGTCGTAATAGCGTGTCGTTGCACGCAAAGGCGGCAGCCAACGGTGATCGCGGATAAGTTCTAATACTTCAGGATTAATCGTCGAAAGACTACCACAGGCAATGGCTTTATCGGCACCAAGCAATAGGCCATAGACCAACGCCCCATACGCCCCCATCGATTGGCCAAGCGTAATCACCTTGCGTGGCTTCAGGGTGGAGATTAGCTGCCTGAGCGCAGCTACACATTCATCCACCGTATCACCTAACCCCGCAATACCACTCTGATACCAGGAATTTGCTCTGTCTTTAAGCAGGATTTTACTGATTTTCCGGCCGGATAATTGCTCTAACTTTTTGAGCCGCCCATAGAAATCAAACCGGTGATTCCCTGCAAAATCATAAAAGCCAAACGTTATCACCAACACCTCACCCTCACCCGCATAATCAATCAGCACCGATTCCGGGCTAGTATCAACGATATCGTTGGTGAGAGTGGTGAATGGGATCATGGCATATCTCTAATGCTAATATTCTGACTACTCATAATACAGGGCATCACACAGGAAAAAAAGAATCTTTTTCACTTCCGGGTTTAGCATAGTGGCCTCAGACTGATCCATAGTATCATCTAAGAGGTTATCATGCATAGTATCCATAGCCCAGCCTATTCTACCTATCTGCGTCGAGGCGCCTCGATTAAAACTGCCGCTACCCATTATATCTGGCGAACGCAAAGCGATAACCGCGTGCGTTCTTCACATGCCGCCAATAACGGCAAAATCTTCGCATGGAATAATCCACCTGAAACAGGGCATCCGGGAGAGGATTATAATTGCCGGTGTGTGGCGGAGCCTTATACAGGCATTATTCCACCAGAGATAATGCAATATATCCGCAATGATTTACTGGATTATCTAGCAAGCACTGCGCCTTGGGGCAATCTCGAAATGTCACTCTATTTTTTCATTGGCAATGGCGAACCCATAACACTGGATGCCATGGGCCATGCAGACGTGATTCAGGATTATTACGAACAACATTATCTGCATCGGTTTGAAAGCCAGATTTTATCCCACGCCGCCAATGCCCCAGCTGGGGCGTTTGAGGATAAGTTTGAAGCGAGTTATAATTTTCGGGATGTGTTATATAGCTATCGGGACTCTACAATTATAGGGAAATTCAAGGGAGAAATTACAGAGTATCCTGGAGGGATAAGAGTGATTTCCGGACAGATGTCATTTATTTTTGAAGATCAGTTTAAGGACCCGCTGAGTGTTGCGCAATCATACGTGCTTTTAAGAAATTTTACCCCCTATCTTGATGATATAGCAGAGGTGGATTTAAATGCATGGTTTCGAGAAGCTACTAATCTTTGGCAAAAGCCCTACCCCATTACAGGAGGATGGGACATGGATTATGAGGCTATAACCCCATGACGTTGTAGCTCCATAATAATCATCGGTATTACAAAAATCAGCAAAAACAATAAAATTCCAAAGGACGAAATGAAAAGCACTTTGCCGTTGATCCAATCATCCCCCAACCCTTTACGGATGCTAATCAGTGCTTTGCGATGTCGGATACGCCAGGCTAATTCACACCATCCTATATAGGTAAGCGTCCAAAGCCATCCCATCATAAACCAATGGGCGCCGATGCGGCTGTATTCTAGTGGGTACATAATATAGTGAATATACAGTAACACCATAGTAATGCCATAGCCCACTATAAACGCGATAACTGTCCGCCCCATGCGCCACCTGCGTGAGGATTGGGGCGTAACAGAAAACATCAACCAAGCAGTGCCGATACAGTAGATTAAGAACCAATAGCCCATATAGGATATAATCCTACCAACCTACGCCGAAAGCTTCTCCAGCAGCTCCTCCGGAATATCGTAATTGCCTTCCACCACTTGCACATCATCGCTGTCTTCAAGCGTATCGATGAGTTTGAGCAATTTTGCGGCTTGCTCTTCATCGGTGACAGTGATGACATTCTGTGGTTTCCACGCCAGGCGTGCAGTTTCTGTATCGCCGAATTTCGCCATTAAGGCTTCGCGCACATCGATAAATGCTTCTGGCTGGCAGGTGATTTCATGGCCGTATTCATCGGATTCCACATTATCCGCACCCGCTTCCAGCGCTGCTTCAAACATCGCATCAGCAGATGCTTTTTCTGCCGGATAGACAATCAACCCCACGCGGTCAAACATGAAATTCACGCTACCGGTTTCACCAAGTGTACCGCCGTTTTTTGCAAAGGCAGAACGCACTTCTGGCGCTGTACGGTTGCGGTTATCGGTCAGTGCTTCCACAATAATCGCAATCCCGCCTGGCGCATAACCTTCGTAACGGATTTCTTCATAATTATCCGTATCCCCAGCACCTGAGCCTTTTTTCACGGCAGTTTCAATACGGTCTTTCGGCATATTCGCCGCACGCGCGGTTGAAATCGCCAAGCGCAGACGCGCGTTGAAGTTGGGGTCAGGCTGGCCAGTTTTGGCCGCTACGGTAATTTCTTTTGCAAGCTTGGTGAAAATCTTCGCCCGCTTTGCATCTTGCGCACCTTTACGGTGTTTAATATTGGCAAATTTGGAATGTCCTGCCATGAACTCTCTCCCTTAGTTAATTATATACTTGGCACTATCTGTTGCAACCTGCCACCCACTCGCACTGGGCTGACCTTTTTTGCTAACCCTGTTTTCGGATCGGTTTCAACATAGATGCCACATAATGTCGCTTCGCCGGTTGCTACTTCAAATTTTTCCGTCTTCATTTTATCCGTAAACCCAGCAAGTGGCACCCGTTTATCAAAGCCAATCACTGAGTTAAAATCCCCGCACATGCCGAGATCGGTTTGGTAGGCTGTTCCGCCTGGTAAAATCATCGTATCGGCCGTTGGCACATGCGTATGCGTTCCTACCACTACTGACACCTTCCCGTCAAGAAAATGTCCCATGGCCATTTTCTCAGAGCTGGCCTCACCGTGGAAATCCACTATAATCGCATCTACTGTCCCACGCAATTGATGTTTTGCGAGTTCTTGTTTAGCACATTCAAACGGGTTATCCAACTGATATTTCATAAAGACTTGCGCCTGAAGATGCATAACCAGCACTTTCTCGCCCTTAAAGCTTTCATAGACGCGTACACCTGTGCCTGGTGTATGACTGGGAAAGTTATGCGGACGTAGAAGCGCAGGGTATTGGCCAATAAAGCTTTTGGTTTCTTGCTGATCCCATACATGATCACCTGCGGTAATCACATCGACACCCGCCGCGATAAATTCATCACAGATTTTCCGGTTAATGCCAAAACCATGCGCAGCATTATCGCCATTGACGACGATGAAATCGAGTTTTAGCTCTTGGCGCAAACGCGGAATATGCGTCAGTACACTATCACGCCCCGCTTTGCCTACCACATCTCCGCATATCAATAATCTCATAGGTAAATCGTTTCTTTCTCGGTGATAACAATATCCAACCGCTGATCATCCGCCTCTTGCGGCAAATTATCCGCTTCTTGTACCGCATAGGCAACCCCTATGGCAGTAATCTTATGTGATTGGCGTAAGAGATCAAGTGTACGGTCATAAAAACCACCGCCATAGCCCAAGCGATGGCCTTTACGGTCAAAGGCTAAGAGTGGCACTAACACAATATCGGGAATCACAATTGCGGCTGAGTCTAATGGCTCGCGTATGGATGTATAGATCCCGCTTGGCTGCAATGCATCACCCACTCTCCACTGGCGGAAAAGCAGGGGCTGGTCTTTGCCTGTCATATAGGGCAGCGCTGTTTGGGGCAATTGCGATAAGGCCGGAAATACATCCAACTCCCGTGCCAGCGCCACATAGCCTGCCACACAGACACCATGCGATACACAATCCACCACACGATGCGTCACCTCATGCACCGCATGTAACACATAAGCCGCATCCATCGCCCGACGCTTCTGTTTATATAAATCCCGAAGATGTGATTTTGATAATGCCATACTATTTCCGTGCCAGTAATGGCATATAATACTTCTTGTCATTCCGGACGTGATCCGGAATCTACCAAGACTGGCGCTACCCAATCTCATTCTTATAGAACACTCTGCCATAATAATGGATTCCGGATCAAGTCCAGAATGACAGTATAGCATGTTATTTTTCTGCGTAAGCCGACTATGCGAAATTTGGGTTTCTATGCGTGGTATAGTAGTAATTTGCAAGAACCGGAGCGCAATGTACTAAACGTACATGAGCACCGGAAGTACAGCAAACCGCTGATAGACCGCCATAAAAATCCGAATAGCGCAGCCATTCTTTCTGCATAAGCCGACTATGCGAAATTCGGATTTCTATGCGTGGTATAGTAGTAATTTGCAAGAACCGGAGCGCAATGTACTAAACGTACATGAGCACCGGAAGTACAGCAAACCGCTGATAGACCGCCATAAAAATCCGAATAGCGCAGCCATTCTTTCTGCATAAGCCGACTATGCGAAATTCGGATTTCTATGCGTGGTATAGTAGTAATTTGCAAGAACCGGAGCGCAATGTACTAAACGTACATGAGCACCGGAAGTACAGCAAACCGCTGATAGACCGCCATAAAAATCCGAATAGCGCAGCCATTCTTTCTGCATAAGCCGACTATGCGAAATTCGGATTTCTATGCGTGGTATAGTAGTAATTTGCAAGAACCGGAGCGCAATGTACTAAACGTACATGAGCACCGGAAGCGCAGCAAAATGCTACTAGACCGCCATAGAAATCCGAATAGCGCATAGTCGGGGAGTGGTACCGCCTCGGCCGTCCAGCTATTGAATCCGCGGGTCCTTATAAATAAGGTGGGTGCCGTATAACAAGGCCACGGCCCTATCAGGGACAGCTCCCTTGCGAAAAACATTGACCCCAGTGATTAGTTGAGCCAACGCACCGCGCAGCACCTTCTATTCTACTATACTGGCCGTCTAGGAGAGATAGGTTTGGCTTCCCGTGCTCATGTACGTTTAGTACATTCCGCTCCGGCTCCAAACCTATCTCTCCTAACCAATCCAGTCTAGCGAATAGCTAAGAGTGTATATCCCTTTTTGCTATATACGTCGTCAGGCTGCGGCTCATGTAGCTCCGCTACACATCGCCTTACCTTCCTAGCCTATAACAAAAATGA
Source organism: uncultured Rickettsiales bacterium (assembly GCA_964574415.1). Classification (GTDB taxonomy): domain Bacteria; phylum Pseudomonadota; class Alphaproteobacteria; order Rickettsiales; family CAZNNM01; genus CAZNNM01. The sequence continues at coordinate 197,664 of CAZNNM010000001.1, forward strand.
ATGCACTCTCCTTTCATTTGTCATTCGCCGACTTGCGTAAGTCCCGCCATCGTTTTAGCGGAGGAGGAATCGGCGAATCCATCTTTCTTATAAAAACTTACTACTTATTAGAATTTTAAACCGTTTCCAGTGTGTTGGCAACCTTTTCGATACGTTCGGAGATAGTATCGATGAGTTGGGTGACAGCCAGTGCCGTGCCTTCATCGTTTTCAGACGTAGAAACAGCGGCTTGTGGAACGGCATCAAGGCGTTTTTGCATGTCTTGCAGCTCATTTTCTAAGGTAAGCGCCAACATGACTAATACACCACGAATATCACCGTTACGGCCAGCGCCTTTTAACGCTGTTTCAGCACGTTTATCCAAGGCTTTAGCAAGCTCTTGCACATGTTGTTCTTGGCCTGCGCCACAAGCGATTGGAAAGGTAGAGCTACAAATAGTTACATTCACAACAGGCATGGTTTATGCTTCCTCTGGAACAGGGGTTTTTAAGGATAGCATACCTTGCACTTCGGCAATGGTACCATCCAGTTGCTGCGCCACATCTTTGGCAACGCTCGTCGCACGGATATATTGCTCTTCAAGCTCAGAAACACGCCCAAGTAAAATGGCATTTTTATGCTCTGCTTGTGCTAATTTTTCTTCCAGCGCTTCAATGATACGGTTTTGTTTTTCCAGTCTCTCTGTGAGCTTGGCACCGGAAGCATTCTGGCGAATGGCTGCTACTTTGCGCTCCAACGCCTGCAATGCTTGCGAAAGACGCTCTTGGGATTGTTCGATGGATGATGTCACGATACCCACTTTAGTTTCGTTGTTGATTCAACAGTATTCTAGCCGATACTATAATGTATCATAGATGATATTTCAACTTATTCCCTGTCATTTCCTATTTGTCGTCATTGCGAGGAGTCACGCTATCGTTTTAACACAAACGGACAACGTGGGAATCCATAATGCCTTTGTTTTGGATGGATTCTTGGGTCAAGCCCAAGAATGACACGAATATAATAGCACCGTCATCGTGAACGTAACGTGGCGATGACAAAGGAGACGTTGTCATACGCCGACTTGATCGGCGTATCCATCACAAAATATAGAGCTTTATTATTAGGATGGATTCACCGATCAAGGGTACTGACTCATTTTGAAATTTTTATGTGTGTTTTTTTTATTTCGCTTGTCATTCCGGACGTGATCCGGAATCCACCAAGACTGGTGCTTCCACGGAAATTCTTATCGATCACGCTGCCATAACAGTGGATCCCGGATCACGTCCGGGATGACAAAAATGCAAAATGAGTCCGTACCCCGATCAAGTAGGGGCTTGACAGCAATGTACAGAAAAAAGAGCCACGCTTTGCAACGTGACTCTTTTTTCGTATGCCAGTGAAGGCGGACTCCCCTGTTTTAGAGTAGGTCCTACTCTATGCCCGCCAGCCTAAAAAAAACGGCGTTTTTTCTTTGGCTGCTCTTCAGCTTTAGGTGCAGGGCGTGGCTCTTCGTAAGATGAACCGCCGCCATTATTATCTGCATTGCCTTCATTGTTATCGCTGAATGACTCACGACGGCGATTGCGATCGCCACGGTCACGGTCACCACCACGATGATCTCTATCACCACGGTCGCGGTTACGATCGCCACGGTCACCTCTGTCACCGCGATCGCCTCTATCACCACGGTCGCTACGCTCACCGCGTTCACCTTTATTGGTGTTTGCAGGCTTAGCAGGGATTTGGTCAGAGATATCAGCGCCGGTTTGTTGATCAACCGCACGGTAGCTCAAGCGAACTTTCTTCGTGCGTGGATCAATTTCCAGCACTTTCACTTTCACTGTGTCGCCTTCTGACAGAATATCGGTCACTTTCTCAACGCGGTGATTTGCCAGCTCGCTCACATGCACCAAGCCTTCTTGCTTGCCGCCCATGATGCCTACGAATGCACCGAAATCAACGATACGTACTACTTTACCTTCGTAAATCGTGCCGATTTCTGGCTCGCTTACAATGTCAGCAATCATTTGCAGTGCTTTTTCGCTTGCTTCTGCATTCACAGCCGCTACACGTATAGTACCATCATCTTCGATATCCACTTTCGCGCCGCTCACTTCACAGATCTCGCGGATCACTTTACCGCCAGAACCGATCACTTCACGGATTTTGTCTTTTGGAATCTTGATCGCAGTAATGGTCGGAGCATTTTTGTTCACACCTTCGCGTGAGCCAGTCAATGCTTCATCCATTTTACCTAGAATATGGATACGACCTTCTTTAGCTTGTGCTAAAGCGATTTGCATGATTTCAGGTGTAATGCCTTTAATCTTGATATCCATTTGCAGCGCTGTCACACCTTGTGTGGTACCGGCTACTTTGAAATCCATATCGCCTAAGTGATCTTCATCACCCATAATGTCTGACAGAACCACGAACTTCTCCGCTTCTTTAATCAGACCCATCGCAATACCCGCTACAGGACGCGCCAGCGGCACACCAGCAGCCATCATAGCAAGCGATGAACCGCATACGGTCGCCATTGAAGACGAACCGTTGGATTCGGTGATTTCAGATACTACACGCACCGTGTATGGGAATTGTTCTTTGGTTGGCATCAACGGACGCAGAGCGCGCCATGCAAGTTTACCATGACCAATCTCACGACGGCCAGGCGCACGCAGAGGTGTTGCTTCGCCTACAGAATATGGAGGGAAGTTGTAATGCAGCATGAAGTTTTCTTTACGGCCATTACCTTCCAAATCATCGATCAATTGCTCATCTTCGCTGGTGCCCAGTGTGGTTACTACCAATGCTTGGGTTTCACCACGGGTGAACAAGGATGAACCATGGGTACGTGGTAGGATATCCACTTCCGCAATAATCGGACGGATCTTCGCCTTATCACGGCCATCGATACGCCATTCTTTATTCACGATATTACCGCGAACGATGTTTTTCTCTACATCTTTGAACAGAGCATTCACCAGATTAGCATTGAAATTCTCGCCGAGTTCAGCGGTCAATGTTTCTACCACTTGGCTATGCACTGCATCGATTTTCTCGCTACGTGCTTGCTTGCCAGTTTCAGCAAATGCAGCTTGCAGACCAGCTTCTGCCAAAGCTGCGATACGTGTATCCAGACCATCGAAAGAAGGCGCTTGGAATTCACGTGTTGGCTTGCCAGCTTCGCTTGCGAATGATTTAATCAATTCGATCACTGGCTGGAAGCCTGCATGACCGAAATTCACTGCGCCGAGCATCACTTCTTCGCTCAGCTCTTGTGCTTCAGATTCTACCATCAATACGGATGTTTGTGTACCAGCCACAACCAAATCCAGTGCACTGTCAGGCAATTCCTGCAGGGTTGGGTTGAGGATGTATTGACCATCAGTATACGCCACACGTGCAGCGCCTACTGGGCCATCAAATGGCACACCAGAAATCGCCAGCGCAGCAGATGTACCCACCAGCGCAGCAATATCAGGATCGTTTACTGCATCATAAGACAGAACGGTACATACCACTTGCGTCTCATTGTAGAAATGCTCTGGAAACAGTGGACGAATTGGGCGGTCGATCAGACGCGCTGTCAATGTTTCTTTCTCTGTAGGACGGCCTTCACGCTTGAAGAAACCACCTGGAATACGGCCACCCGCATAGTATTTTTCTTGGTAGTGTACAGTCAGTGGGAAGAAATCCACACCTGGTTTTACTTTCTTTGCAGCGACAACAGTACATAATACCGTTGTTTCACCATAAGTAACCACCACAGCACCATCAGCTTGACGCGCCACTCTGCCTGTCTCTAGAACGAGTTTCTTACCCGCCCACTCTATCTCTTTACGAACGATATTAAACATCTTTTTTCCTTTCAGTTCTTTCTTCTCTTCTTCTTTTGTAATCTCGTATCACATCATCCCAGTACCAATACTTGGTATAAACTTCGGCTGGGATCCAGTTCTCTTAAACATAAAGCAACAATACAGCGCTCATTTCATTCGCAAGCTTTACGCTGGATTCCAGCCTTCGCTGGAATGACAGATTTCTTGCTTTAAAAGCAAACATCCCTGAGCGAGGAATCAACCTCGTCATCAGGGATGTTATTGCTAATAAGTCTTGTTGATATTCACAAACACTATTTACGAATACCCAATTTCTTGATCAACGCTTCATAACGAGCAGCGTCTTCACGCTTTAAGTAATCCAACAAGTGACGACGACGGCCAATGAGGATCAACAAACCACGACGGGATGTATGATCTTTTGCGTTGGTTTTGAAATGCGTTGTCAGATTATTGATCCGCTCAGTCAGAATAGCGCATTGCACTTCTGGCGAACCAGTATCATTGGCAACGGTTGCGTATTGTTTGATCAACTCTTGTTTACGTGCTGTAGTAATCGACATCGTGTCCTCCTATGTCTTATTCTAAATTAAATACACGCACCGGCCGTATGGCATTTCCTTCGCGCTCTGCCAGTGCCACTAATGTTGTTGTGGTTTTCACCACACCAACGGCACCTTCTGGCCATGTATTTCCTGTAACAGGAATCGTCTGACCATATCGCAATGCGATGGAATGCTCTGGGTTTACAACCAGTACCGGGATGTCGTCCAGTACGGTATCAACCGGCAGCATGACCCTTTCGGGTGACGCATCATGCACTATTTCTTCTAACTTATCCAGTGAAATAATATGTTTTTCTGAAAATTTTCCAACAACAATTCGGCGTAATTCAGAAACATAGCCGCAAGTCCCTAGATCTTGCGCCATATCGCGTGCTAAAGACCGTATATAGGTGCCTTTGCCGCAATCCACCTCAAAACGCGCCGTATTTTCTTGGGATTCCAGGCAGATAAGGCGGTGGATAGTGATCTGACGAGGCTGCATCACCACCTCTTCCCCATCCCGCGCACGGTCGCAAGCACGTTTTCCGCCTTGTTTAAGGGCCGAAAATATAGGAGGAATTTGGCTGATTTCACCGATAAATTTAGGCAGAACAGCCTCAATCTGCTCGCGCGCAGGGCGTACCGGACTGGTAGCGATCACCTGCCCTTCCGCATCATCCGTATCCCGCTGTTCACCCCAGGTGACCGTAAATTGGTAGGATTTCTCATCTTCCATGGCATACGAGACTGTTTTCGTGGCCTCACCAAGCGCAATAGGTAATACACCTGTTGCCAAAGGATCCAGCGTTCCTGCATGGCCTGCTTTTTTAGCACCTGTGAGGCGTTTGACAATAGCCACCGCCTTTGCAGAACTCATGCCATAGGGTTTATCGAGATTTATCCAGCCATGCATTAAAAAGCATTCAGGATTCGGGATTCAGAATTCAGAGCCCCCCTGAATCCTGAATCCTGAATCCTGCTCCCTATTTTTATTCCTCTTCCCCATCCTCATCTGCATCTTCAGGTGCAGGTTTTGCTTGATGGAGAAGGGTATCGATACGGTAGACACGTTCAAATGTATCATCCAAGGTGAAGGTCATTTTCGGTGAGAAGCGTAGATTTACTTTGCGGTTTACCTGATTGCGCAAATCTGGCGAAATGCGGTTAAGTGCAGTAACAACGGCTTTCATATCCTTTGCATCAAAGGAACTCACAAATACGGTTGCCGCCTTTAAATCAGGGCTCACACGCACTTCCGATACCGTCACCGCCACATCTTGCAATTCCGGCTCATAGAGCTTCCCGCGTGTAATAATATCAGAAAGCGCATGGCGGATAACCTCGCCCACTTGCAACTGACGTTGGCTTGCTTCGCGTTTAGGCTTCGTACGTGGCATTTTACAGTTCCCGCTTCTCTTCAATCACTTCAAACGCTTCGATCACGTCATTCTCACGAATATCTTCGTAATTCTCAAATGCCATACCGCACTCGAAGCTTTCTTTCACTTCTTTCACGTCATCTTTGAAGCGCTTCAGTGTTTTCAGCTTACCTTCGTGGATCACGATATTATCACGCAGCAAGCGTACACCTGCACCACGTTTAATAATACCATCGGTCACATAGCAACCACCCACCTTACCCGACTTGGTGATATTGAATACCTGACGGATAACCGCAGAACCCAAATATTGCTCGCGGAGTGTTGGGCTGAGCAAGCCGCCAAGCATGGCTTTCATATCATCGACCAAGTTATAGATGATCGAGTAGTAACGAATATCCACTTTCTCACGCGCCGCTAAATCCCGCGCTTGGGTAATCGCACGTACGTTAAAGCCGATAATGATAGCACCCGATGCATTGGCCAAGCTCACATCAGATTCGGTGATACCACCCACAGCCGAGTGAATCACACGCACTTTTACTTCATCAGTTGCCAGTTTTTGCAAGCTTCCGCTAATCGCCTCAGCAGAACCTTGTACGTCTGCTTTAATAATCACCGGCAATTCTTTCAAACCACCATCAGCTGCTTTGGTGAAAAGCTGCTCTAAGCTATTGCCGCGCTTTTCAGCCGCAACACGCATATCCAGCGAGCGCTTCTTACGGTATTCGGTAATCTCACGCGCTTGACGCTCAGTCTCTACCACGGAGAACTGCGCACCAGCATCTGGTGATTCATCCAGACCCAGAATTTCCACCGGCACAGAAGGCCCAGCCTCTTCGAGCGCACCGCCTTTATCATCCACTAGCGCACGCACACGGCCATAGGCTGTATCAGCAATCACGATATCGCCAACATGTAATGTACCACGTTGCACCAGCAAGGTAGTTACCACCCCACGGCCGCGATCGATTTTAGATTCGATCACTGTACCCGATGCAATACGATTCGGATTCGCACGCAATTCCAATACTTCGGATTGCAGCAGAATGGTTTCCAGCAATTTCTCCAGGTTCGTACGCTTCAGCGCCGATACTGGAATTGCCATCACCTCACCACCGAATTCTTCCACTACCAGATTATGCTCCAGCAACTCATTGAGTACACGGCTTGGATCCGCATCTGGCTTATCGATTTTGTTGATTGCCACAATAATCGGCACTTCTGCCGCTTTAGCATGGTTAATCGCTTCAATAGTTTGCGGCATAATACCGTCATCAGCAGCCACCACCAACACCACGATATCCGTCACTTTCGCACCACGCGCACGCATTGCGGTAAACGCTTCGTGGCCTGGTGTATCGAGGAAGGTTACTTTTTGGCCACTATCAAGAGTCACTTGATACGCACCAATATGCTGGGTAATACCACCGGCTTCACCACTGGTCACATCCGTAGAGCGAATCGCATCGAGCAGCGAAGTTTTACCATGGTCAACGTGACCCATCACAGTAACAACTGGCACACGTGTCTCTAAATCGGTATCAGCATCGTCTTCTTCCACCAATACGTTTTCCACATCGGCTTCCGTTACACGCTTCACTTTATGGCCTAATTCATTGGCTACTAATTCTGCTGTATCCGCATCAATGGTTTGGTTAACGGTTGCCAGCACCCCAAGCTTCATCAGCTCTTTCATCACCACCACACCACGCTCAGCCATACGGTTGGCGAGTTCTTGTACGGTGATAACCTCTGGCACGACGATCTCACGTGATTGCTTTTCGCGCTCACCTGTATCACCCATTTCCTTACGTTTCATCTTCGCGCGGGCACGTTTGATGGATGCTAAACTACGTACGCGCTCTTCCTGATCAGAGGATGCAGCTGCAATAGTCAGCTTATGACGGCCTGCACCACCTGCATCATGCTTGGTTTTACTAGGCGCATTACGCTCTTCGCTACGGCCTTTATCTGATACACCGCTACGCGCAGCACCACGGCCCTTACGCTCATCCGACTCTTCTTCATCATCCTGGAATTTCTTCTCAGTACGCTCTTTCGCAGCAACCGGTGCCGCAGGTTTTTCAACCGTCGCTGCCGCTTTAGGCTTTTCAACCACTGGCGCTGGTTTCACTTCCACCGGCGCTTCTACAACCGGCTCAGGCTCAGGCATTTCAGCACGGCGTTTAGCCTCTTCGGCTGCACGCTTTTCCGCTTCGATACGCGCTTCTTCAGCGGCCTGACGCTCTTGCTCTTGCTGTTCAGCAGCTAATTTTAACGCGCGAAGGCGGCTATTACGCTCATCGCTGGTCAAACCGCTCATATCTTGCTCCGCCGCCTCTGCTGCATCTTTAGCGGTTTTGGCAGCATCAGGTGACACATTAAAGCGGCGTTTAACTTCCACTGTTACCGTTTTAGAGCGGCCACGCGCAAAGTTTTGCTGCACTTGCTGAGGCCCTTTCACAGGGGTCTTCAGTTGCAGGGTTGAGCTGCTGAGCGTCAACGTCTTTGGCTTACCGCTATCGGTTTTATCAGTCATAGTGGGACCTTTATCCTTTTTCCTACGTATTCTTATACATGCAAAGCCTGTATATGTCTTCTTTTATCCGTCCGGCCATGGTGCCTTTTTGTATCAGCACATGCACCGCATTATATTCTCCCAGCGCCTGGGACAGGGCTTCGCGGCTAAACACCTGCGCCACGAACACCTGGTTTGCTGCATTATCCAACTTCCGGCATCCATCCGGCGCAGCATCTGTCGCATGGAGCAAAACGGCTCCTTTGCCTTGTGTAAGGCGTTCGAGTGATTTGTCATAACCGACAATCAATGCACCCGCCTTTTTTGCCATCGCAAGCAGCTGCAAAGCACGCTGCTCTAGCGCTTTTTCGACACGGTCTGGCAGATTCGCATCCATTTGGGCATCTGCCCCAAATGCATGTGTTGCAACCGCTTGCTCCACATAACGGCGCTCTGCCGTAATATACCACCCGTTGCCAGGCAGCTGTGCAGCAATATCCGCCATCACACGGCCTTGCGGGTCTAGCACAAAACGCACCATTTCCCGCACAGGAAGCGACCGGCCCGTTACCAGGCAGGTCACATAATCATCCGGCGCGACGGCCATTAGTTACCTGCCGCCTCATCAAACCAGCTGGCACGTGCTTCCATGATCATTTCGTTGATTTGATCAACCGACAGACCGCTATCAGCAATCAGTTCTACGAATTCATCGCTTGATAAATCACCAATATCATCCAGTGTCTTCAGACCTTTTTCACCGAATTTCACCAGCAATTCTGGAGTCACATTTTTCAGCTTCGCCACAGCATCTTCCACGCCTAATTCTTTATAGCGCTCTTCTACTTGTGCAGCTTGTTGCTCTAAATAATCACGCGCACGTTTTTGCAGTTCGGCAGCAACATCCTCATCGAAACCTTCGATTGATGCCATATCCTCTACCGCCACATAGGCCACTTCTTCTACAGAGGTGAAACCTTCAGACGCCAGCAATTGCGCGATCATTTCTTCCACGTTCAGGGATTCCATGAATAATTGTGTCAATGCATGGTATTCTTCCACACGGCGCTTAGATTCATCATCTTCGGTCAGCACATCGATATTCCAGCTTGAAAGCTGAGATGCCAAACGTACGTTTTGACCACGACGGCCAATCGCCAAGCTCAATTGCTCATCTGGCACAACCACTTCGATGCGATGCTTATCTTCATCGATTACTACTTTTACCGCCTCAGCCGGAGCCAGCGCGTTTACCACGAAGGTTGCAGGATCAGCCGCCCATTCGATAATATCGATTTTCTCGCCTTGTAATTCATTGATAACGGCTTGCACGCGCGCACCACGCACGCCCACACATGAACCCACGGGATCAATGTTCGAGTCGTTAGAATATACGGCAATTTTCGCACGCGAACCAGGATCACGCGCTACGGCACGGATCTCAATCACACCATCATAAACTTCCGGTACTTCTTGAGCAAATAATTTTGCCATAAACATAGGATGAGAGCGGGACAGGAAGATTTGCGCGCCTTTTGCTTCTTGGCGGACATCTTCAATATACGCACGGATACGGTCACCCGCACGGAATGTTTCATTGCGGATTTGGCCATCACGCAGAATAACCGCTTCTGCACGGCCTAAATCCACGATCACGCTGTTATATTCCACGCGTTTCACCACACCATTAGCAATCTCGCCTTTACGGTCTTTATATTCTTCGTATTGCTTGTTACGCTCAGCCTCACGCACTTTTTGCACGATGACTTGCTTAGCTGTTTGCGCTGCCACACGGCCCAAATCGATTGGAGGCAATGGCTCAGATACAACGCCACCTAGTTCAATACCGGGGGTCTTTTCACGCGCATCTTCCAGAGAAATTTGTGTGCCGTAATCTTCGACATTCTCTGTCACTGTACGTTCACGGAACAAACGCACTTCGCCGGTTTTGTGATCGATTTCTGCACGGATTTGATGCTCATAACCGTATTTCTTACGGCCTGCGATTTGAATCGCATTTTCCATCGCTTCCAATACAGATTCACGCTCAATACCCTTCTCACGCGCCACCGCATCTGCGATATAGAGTAGATCAGGATTTCCAAAACTTGCTTTGACTGCCATCGTATTCTCCAATACTAATTTAGTTATCTTGTTCATGCATTTTCAATAATGCATCATTCATTACCAGTTTCGCCGAAGCGATATTGCTAAACTCAATTGCCACCGTGCCGCCTTGATCGCTCGCTGGCAGCTCTACTGTTATGGTTTCACCTTCAGCGCCTTGCAAGATGCCCTTAAAGCGCTTGCGGCCACTCACAGGAGCTCCTGTCGTAATCGTTACTTCAAGCCCTTTATAACGGGTGAAATCTTTGAGACGGGTGAGCGGGCGGTCGATGCCGGGCGAGCTCACTTCCAAATCATATTCCCCTGCAATCGGATCTTCCACATCGAGCAGAGCAGAGACCACACTGCTCACTTCGCCGCAATCATCCAGCGTAATCGGCGCTTCGTCTTGACGTTCGATCATGATTTGCAGGTTCTTCTTACGCCCTGCATCACGCAAACTGATGCGCACGAGATCATAACCGATACGCTGTATCGATGCCGCAATCTGCTCAGTTACTTTTGGGTCAAATGCCATATTATACCTTATAAAACGAAAGAGGCGGGCAAAGCCCACCTCTGTAAATCGGTGCTTTTATAGCATAATACTCGCGGGAGTTCAAGCATTTATTCTAAGTTGCACCGAATAGCACATCTTTACCCCAAAAAGGCGAATAAATCACGTTATTCCAGCCATTAACCCAAAATTAAACCCCCTTAGGCATACTGAGAATCTAGATCACTTATTACACCTAGCTTAATATGAGGGAACGCCATGACCGTTGATATGAACATGAATATACTCATTGTCGATGACTACAAGACAATGTTACGTATTATCAAAGGCCTGCTTGCACAAATTGGCTTTAAGAACGTGGATGAAGCCACCGATGGCAACATGGCACTGGAGCGTATCAGCAAAAAGAAATACGGCCTGATCATTTCCGACTGGAACATGGAACCCATGACCGGTTATGACCTGCTACAGAAAGTACGTGCTGATGAGAGCAATAAGACCGTTCCCTTTATTATGGTGACCGCAGAAAGCAAAACCGAGAACGTCGTTGCGGCTAAACAAGCTGGCGTAAACAATTATATTGTAAAACCTTTCAACGCAGAAACGCTGAAAACCAAGCTCGTCTCTGTACTGGGCAACTTCTAGGAAAGCGCTACTGCGATGAATGATTTAAAGCACGCATTGCTTCAACACCTGGAACGCCTAGGCAGAGAGCAAAATACCAAAATTGGCCTATTCGACATCGCCCCACTCCTCGGCGGCTTTATTGAAGCACTGGAAGGCACACTCAAAGATGATGAATGCCTTATTTATGAAGGACTTAAAAACGTCATCACTCATATTAAGCATCTGAAAGAATATAATTTAAGCGAAAAAGTCGAATCGCTGATTGCGGCGGATACGGCAGGCTGTATTCAAGAAGTGGAAGAGGTACTCAAACATTGCGATGCCTCAGCCAATGCAATTCTTGATGCGGCCGATAAATTGCAAGAGCTGATCAATAATCTTGCCGATGGCGACGTGAAGAATGAGATGATGATGACCGTCAGCCAAATCTTCCAGGCATCTGATTTCCAGGATTTATCAGGCCAGCGCCTGCGCAAAGTCAGCAAATTCATGACAGGCCTGCAAGAAGGCATCACTGCCCTTGCCCTAGAGCCCGCCAATGATTCCGCTCCGCAAACCCTGCTCAACGGCCCACAAGCCAGCAGCAATGCACCATCACAAGAGGATATTGACCGGTTATTTGATAGCCTATAGGAGGACATTATGAACCAACCAAATGCTTGGGATTTCTGGCAAAACTGGTGCGAAAGCTTCACCCCTCCACGCAAACAAGAACCCGCGACACCGTTAGAATTAATGGCGCAATTTCAATACCGCTTCTTCCTATTTATGCAAAAAGAATGGACGAATGCGCTGTATGAAATGCAGCAGCCGAGACGGTAATATTGCCATACTCTTACTTGTCATTCCGGACTTGGCGGTTCGATGAAATCGAGAGCGGAATCCATCAAGACTGGCGCTTCTAACTACATTCTTATAGATCACGCTGCCTTACCTGTGGATCCCGGATCAAGTCCGGGATGACAAGTCCCCACTCGTCACCCCATCATAAACACATGACAACCCTTCCAACCTATGCTACAAGGGTTGTTTTACATTATATTCTTACATCTTACAGAACCTTATGAGACACTCTATACCAGACCATATCCTGCGTCTGCGCGATCATACGCGTGAGAAGGCGCCGCAAGTTAGTTTTGAATTCTTCCCGCCGAAAACAGCAGAGATGGAAGAAAAACTGTGGCAATCGATTGAGAAATTGGCACCCTTGCATCCTGCTTTCGTATCCGTTACCTATGGCGCTGGCGGTAGCACACGCGAACGCACCCATGCCACCATTTCCCGCATTCTCAAAGAAACCAACCTCAAACCCGCCGCCCATCTCACTTGCGTCGGTGCATCGCGGGAAGAGATCGATGCCATTGCCCGTAATTACTGGGAACTGGGAGTGAAACACATCGTTGCTCTTCGTGGCGATATGCCGGATAACAACGGCAAGCCGTATGAACCCCATCCCAATGGTTATGCCTATGCCGATGATTTGGTACGTGGCTTGAAGAACGTAGCCGATTTTGAGATCAGCGTTGCCGCCTATCCTGAAACCCATCCCGAAGCGCTTTCTCCGCAAGCGGATTTAGAACATCTCAAACGCAAACTGGATGCTGGGGCTGACCGTGCGATTACGCAATATTTCTTTGACGTGGATACCTATATCAACTTCCTCAATAAAGCGATCCAACAGGGCATTACCGCCCCGATCACACCAGGGATTCTGCCAATTACCAATTATACCCAAGCCGTGAAATTCAGCAAACAATGCGGCACTGATATTCCTGAATGGATTACCACCCTGTTTGAAAACCTGGATAATGACCCGATCACTCGTAATTTAGTGGCAGCCGTCGTAGCCGTTGAACAATGCCGCCTGTTACAACAAATCGGCATCAATGAATTCCATTTCTACACGCTCAACCGCTCCGATCTCACCGTTGCGATGTGCCATATGTTAGGGATTCATGCCGTATGACCCCATTCATCGCCCTGTTCACTCGCTTCTGGCCTGTATTTCTTGCGCTGTTTATCCTTTATGGCGTGTGGTATTTATTCCGTAAGCCATACCAAGGCGCCTGGTATAAAAATCCGCATCTATGGATTTTGGCCGTGTTATTTGCCAGTGTGGTTGTGTCTGCGGCAACATTAATGTCTCGCGAATCCTATACAACGCAAGATCGCTATATCGACTCCCAATATAAAGATGGTATACTCATACCCGGACATAAAGAACGCACCCCTTAAAAGGATGCCTGGATGACAGAACGCATCACTCTGCCGGATACATTTAAAACCCATGCTATCGCAAGACTGTTTGAGGCACTAGGCGGACATGTGCGGTTTGTGGGCGGTTGCGTGCGCGATGCGCTGGCGGGTAAGCCTATCCATGATATCGACATGGCCACCCCTCTTTTGCCGGATGCTGTTATGCGTATGTTGGAAAACGCAGGCATTAAAGTCATTCCCACAGGCCTTAAACATGGCACGGTCACTGCCATTATCGAGAACCACGCGTACGAAATCACCACCTTACGCCGTGATATTGATTGCGATGGCAGGCATGCCGAAGTGGAGTTTACCGATGATTGGCAGGCTGATGCTAGCCGTCGTGATTTCACGATCAACGCTATGTATCTTGATGCACATGGCACGCTCTATGATTATTTCAACGGCCAGGCCGATTTAGCCGATGGCGTTGTGCGCTTTGTGGGCGATCCCAAACAACGTTTGGATGAAGATATTCTGCGCCTTTTGCGCTTCTTCCGCTTCCATGCCCGCTATAGCGAACATCCAACCCATCCTGATCTTCTTACCTTGTTTAACCGTCTCGCCCCAAAGCTGCACGGACTTTCGGGTGAACGGATACAGCAGGAAATGCATCTCTTATTAGCCCTGCCTGACCCCACCCACACCCTACGCCTGATGCAGGAATGCGGGATTACGCCTTATCTGGAACTCCCTCAAGCCGATATGACAGCACTGCGCCATCTGGCTTTTATCGAATCGCATTATCATATCACCCGCCATGCCTGGAACCGGCTAGCATTGATTCTCCGCCAAGCCAATCATAAAACCGATGCCTTTACACGGCTCACCAAACGCTGGAAGCTTTCACGCGCAGATGGGGATTATCTGCATTATATCACCCTATCCAGCCCGCTCATTCCCTATCGCCCCCTTCCCAGCTATTATCCAGCCCTGCGCAAAGAAGGCAAAACCCTGTTTCTGGGACGGTTAAGCGTGAGCTGGGCAGAATCGATTGCGCATAGTATGCCTATGGCGCATGAGGAGCTACACACCGTCTTCTCCCCCATGTATAAAGCCGCCATGCGCTGGCATATCCCTGTGTTTCCTGTTAAAGGTAGCGATTTGATAGAGCGTGGCCTGGTGGCGGGGAAAGAGCTGGGTGATGTGTTACGGCGTGGAGAAAACTGGTGGGAAGAAAAGCTGTATCTGCCTTCTAAGGAAGAGATTGTGGCGTATTTGATGGAGAGTTCTGCTTAGTACTCTCTTGGAAATCACGCATTAAGCATAGACACACTGTCATACGCCAACGTGATCGGCATTGTTGCATGGCTCTTTATCTTGTCATTCCGGGCTTGACCCGGAATCCACCAAGACTGGCGCCAACAGCCTCATTCTTATAGACCACACCACAATAACAGTGGATCCCGGATCATAGCATAAATCACCCTGGATTGCCCCATCACTACCGCTCCTCGTAATGACGGAGAACTATCCACAACACCTATTTCTCTTCTCCATTCGCCAGCGCCTTCACCGACACATAATCCACCTTACCCGTCGCAAGCATGGGCAACTTCTCCACTGGCAGGATTTTGCGTGGTACAGCAAGTTCTGTCATGCCTTCTTTGCGGAAATGCTGGCTGATGGCTTCGCGTTCGGCGTCTTGTTTCTCAGTCACCAGCACTAATTGCTCGCCTTTCTTCGCATCAGCAATACTCACCACCGCATGAGGAATATTAGGCCATAGTTGACCAATGGTTTGCTCGACGGCTGTCAGCGAAATCATCTCGCCGCCGATTTTCGCAAAGCGTTTTGCACGGCCTTTGATGGTGATATAGCCATAATCATCCAAGCTCACAATATCGCCCGTCGAATAATACTCCGTCTCAAGCGGGCTGATCACACCAGGATTAGCCGCCAGCAAATAGCCCAACATCACATTCGGCCCTTTTACCAACAATTCACCGCCTTCATCAATACCAGGCACAGCTGCGAGCTTATAGCTAATGCCAGGCATGATCCGGCCTACTGTGCCGCTCTTATTTTGCAGCGGTGTGTTTACAGCAATTACCGGCGAGGTTTCGGTGATACCATAGCCTTCAAAAATCCGCACACCAAATGTATCCATCCAGGTCTTACGGGTTTCAGGCTTTAATTTCTCTGCACCGGCAAAGACGAAACGCACACTACGGAAATCATAATGATGCGCATAGCGCGCATAGCCTTGCAGGAAGGTATCTGTACCAAACAGAATTGTCGCATTCGTCTCATAGACCATTTCCGGCACGATGCGGTAATGCAGTGGCGATGGGTAGAAGAAGGTTTTTGCACCCGATAGGAGCGGCAATAACGTGCCCCCCGTCAACCCAAAGGAGTGGAACATTGGAAGCGCGTTAAAGACAATATCCTTCGGCCCAAAATCCAGACGCGCCGCTAACTGGCAGCGATTGGCCTGGATATTGGTATGGCTCAGCACCACGCCTTTTGGCGTGCCTTCAGAACCCGATGTAAACAACACCACAGCCGGATCATTCGCATCCACCTGTACCGGCGCCTTACCACAACGTGATGCCACCAATCCACGCAATTTATCGCCGAAAGAAATACTCGCACGCACATCTTCCAGATAAATAACCTCAATACCTGCCTCGGTGAGCTTATCCACCGTATCCTGCATTTTAGCTGCATTAATAAAACGCAGCGAAGTATAGACTTGCTTAATACGTGCCACTTCACAGGCATGAAGCAAATTCTTAATCCCGGTCGAAAAATTCAACATAGCAGGCACACGGCCATAGGCAGCCATGGAAAAGAAAGTCACCAATGTACCAAGCGCATTGGGTAGCATAATGCCCAGATATTCACCCTGTGTTGTACGCGCGGCAATTTTATCGCCCAGCACATAGCAGCCTGTGATCAAGCGGTTATAGCTAAGCGGACGGCGCTCGATATCCTCCGCCACCAGATGCGCTGGCCCGTGCAGTTTACGCGCCTCCAAAATGGACGTAAATAACGGCTGACGGTAATCACTGCTTTCAAACATCATGGTAGACATAGTATCATACAACTTCGTACCCGCTAATTGGCGGCGCTTACGCCCCTTTACATCACTAGGCAAATCAAACTGGCACGGTGGTAATACGGTCAGGGTAATACGTGGAAACCAATGCAGCTGCATCATGCCTTTCATACGAGAAAAGCGGGAGAACTGCGCACCTTCAATGCGCACAGGCAGCAAGGTTGCGCCAGATTTATCGGCAATCATACCAGGCCCATCATAGACTTTCATCAATGAACCCGTCACCGTAATCCGCCCCTCTGGGAAAATCACTACCTTCTCATCACGCTTAAGCAAATCAATCAGCGCTTTAGTAGCCATAGGATTGGTGGGGTCAAGCGGGAACGCTTTCACCAGCCTTAAGAACGGACGAATCCACCATAGGCGTGCAATATGGGTGTTAATGGCGAACGTTACTTTCTCTGGCAGAAAAGTCGCCAGCAGCATTGCATCTAAGAATGATTGATGATTAGCAATCACCAGCACACGATTACCCGCTTTAGCATAATGCTCAAGCCCTGTCACCTTCACACGGAACAACACCTTCAGCACAGTACGCAACGCCGTTTTAATCACCGTATCTGGCAATAACTGACAGATATACAACGCCACCAGACCGGTTGCCGCCGCAATAATCATAAACAATGTCGGCAATTCGATGAATTGCAGCAACAGCATGGTAATCACACTGATCACTACCATAAACAACGCATTGAGAATATTATTCGCCGCCACAATACGTGACCGGAAAGCAGGCTCTGAACGGGCTTGCATAAAGCTATACAGCGGCACGATATACAGCCCTGCGGAGATGGATACCAGCAGCAAGCTCACGCTAATGAGAACACCATGGCTTGAGCTAATAAATTCTGCAAATGTCTGCGTAATCGCAGGCGCTGGCGCATCACTTAAGCACGCAAAAATCGCGATGAATACCGTAATCAACAAAGCTGCAACAGGCACATAGCGATTACTTACCTCGCCTTTAAGCAATCGGTTACACAGTATTGCGCCAATCCCAATCCCGATGGAGAACGATGTCAGCATAAATGTATATACACCTTGCGTCACATTCAGAATATCCTTCGCCAGGTTTGGCAATTGCGACATAAACGTCGCCCCCACCAGCCAGAACCAGGAAATTCCTAAAATCGCCAAAAACACACGCTCATTGCTACGGGCGGTGTTAATGATGCGTGCAGTTTCGGTGAAGATATTATAGCGAATCGGTAGTTCAGGCTCTGCAGCGGGTGTGGGTAATATCAGGAAGCTTACCAGTAAACCAATGACAGCCACCAACACGATAGTACACGCCAGAATCACCGGCCCATGCTCAGGAATACTGATCAGATTGCCACCCAGAATCGTGCCGAGCAGAATTGCAATAAACGTCCCCGCACCAATCAAACCATTACCTGCCACCAGTTCGTGTTCTTTTAATTGCACAGGCAGAATACTGTATTTCACTGGCCCAAAAAAGGCCGATTCAATACCGCGTAAGAACAACATCGCCAGCAGGAAATAAGGCATTTTGAGAGCAAAACCAATCGCAGCCAGTATCATCACCACCAACTCTGCCCCTTTGAGGCATTGCACCAGCCGTGTTTTGGAAAACTTATCCGCCACCTGCCCCGCCGTTGCAGAGAATAGGAAAAATGGCAGCATAAATAACCCTAATGCCACCGTGACAATAATCTCCCTTTCACTGGTGGAAAGCCCTTGCGCTTGATAGATCACCAACGTCACCAATCCCATACGGAACAGGTTGTCATTAAACGCACCCGTAAACTGGGTAAAGAAAAGAGAAAGGAAACGGCGCTCTTTAAGCAAATGCAGAAGGTCGTTTTTAGCCATATTATTCCTGTTGATTATAGAGTGTGGGCACGACATTGACTTGAATATTTTCTTGTCATTGCGAGCCACATAGTGGCGCGGCAATCCAGGGCGGGCTTCTCTGTTCTTTAAGTAGACCCTGGATTGCCGCGCTTACGCTCGCGATAACGATATTCAAATCATACATCGCATCAGAAATTACGTCTTATCTCAAAATATACACCCCAAACTATAACAGAAGATTTCCGCTCTGTAAACCTTACAATTATACACCGTATAATTGTAACCCAAAAAAGAAGCCCAGTTTTCACTGAGCCTCTGTTTTTTCTGCCTATGCAGAAGAATCTTGTCTGCGTTTACGCTCTACTTTACGACGACGACGAGTAGACTCAGCTTCCTCGCGCACACGACGCTCAGAGGGTTTTTCGTAATGACGCAACATTTTCATAACGCGGAATACGCCTTCACGTTGCATTTTCTTTTTCAGAGCACGCAGCGCTTGGTCAACGTTATTATTATGTACAACGACTTGAACCACGCAATCACCCCCTTCCTCTTCATCTCTAAATGTTGACTGGGCAGGCATTATGGCATAAACTCTCCAAACCCTCAAGGAAATAATGCATCCGTAAGATTATCATGAAAAAACAAGAACTAGCCAAGCGTGAAATACTACAAGAAGCCCTAAAAAATGTCCCATTTGATGGCTGGACAGATGCCGTATTGCGCCAAGCTTCCCGCCATAAGGGCTATGCGGCAGGCTATGAAGATATCCTTTTTCCAGGAGGCGTTGCCGATCTTGTGGCTTTCTTTACCGAAGAAGCCGACCGCGAAATGACCCTTCGCGCTGAACAACTCCCCTTACAAGACATGCGCATACGTGACCGGATTGCCGCCATTATTTGGGCGCGGCTGGAATACCACACCCAGCACAAAGAAGCCATACAGCCCACCTTACGCTTTTCCGCCCTACACGGCTTACAGGCCAGCAAACAACTGGCGCATACTGTTAGCACTATGTGGTATCTGGCTGGCGACAAGGCCACGGATTTTAATTACTACAGCAAACGCTTTCTCCTATCCGGCGTGTATAGCTCCACATTGCTATTTTGGATAAGCGATGATTCCGAAAACTATGCCGAAACAAAAGCATTTTTGGCGCGCCGTATTGAGAATGTCATGTCTATTGGTTCTATTAAACAGCGTCTATATACACGCGGCAGCAGCATATTTCAGAAACTTCGCCGCCACTCGATTACATAAAAGAAACAACCTATACTTGCAATTGTTCAATTCTTTATACCATCAAAAATGGCTGAATTGCTTGATTATATTTCTGTTAATATTTTTTTAACAGTAGGTTACCTATATTGACATATAGCCCATACGCAACTATAGGACGCAATCATGATAGGCACCAAACACGCGCATAGCCTCCAAGCTCAACTGGACGCATTAGATAAATCCCAAGCCGTTATTGAATTTGATCTGGATGGCATTATCCTCCATGCTAACCAGAATTTCCTCAATGCAATGGGATATTCGCTTAATGAGATAAAAGGCAAACATCACCGTATGTTTGTTGATCCTGCTTATGCGGAAAGCCGTGAATATCAGGAGTTCTGGCAACGCCTCAACCGTGGTGAGTTTCAGGTTGCCGAATATAAACGCTTCGGCAAAAACGGCAAAGAAATCTGGATTCAGGCCAGCTATAACCCACTGATCGGCTCAAATGGCAAACCGTTTAAAGTGGTGAAATATGCAACCGATATCACCGCAGAGAAATTACGCATGGCCGATTATATGGGCCAAATCGCGGCTATCAACACCTCCCAGGCCGTCATCCATTTCAATCTGGATGGTACGATTATTGATGCCAATGATAATTTCCTCCAAACAACAGGCTATGCGCTTAGTGACATTAAGGGCAAACACCACCGTATGTTTGTCGATCCAGCCTATGCAGAAAGCACGGAATATAAGGAATTCTGGAAGCAATTAGCGCAAGGAAAATACCAAGCGGGTGAATATAAGCGTTTTGGCAAGAACCACCAGGAAATATGGATTCAAGCCAGCTATAACCCGATTTTTGATATGAACGGCAAGCCGTTTAAAGTGGTGAAATATGCCACCGATATTACCGAAGAAAAATTGTGCATGGCCGATTATACAGGCCAAATCGCCGCTATTAACAAATCCCAGGCAGTGATTCATTTTAATATGGATGGCACGATTATCGACGCCAACGAAAACTTCCTGCAAACGATGGGGTATACGCTAGGCGAAATCCAAGGCAAACATCACAGTATGTTCGTTGACCCAACCTATGCAGAAAGCGCAGAATATAAGGAATTCTGGCGCAAACTTAACCAGGGGCAGTTTGATACAAAAACCTATAAACGTCTCGGCAAAGGTGGCAAAGAAGTTTGGATTCAGGCCAGCTATAATCCCATTCTAGATATGAATGGCAAACCGTTTAAAGTATTCAAATACGCTTCTGATCTCACAGTACAAATCAACGCGCAACGTAAAGCTACGGCAGCAGCAGCACAGACCTCTATGAATGTGCAATCGGTTGCCACCTCTGCGGAAGAAATGACCGCCTCTGTGACAGAAATTTCGAAGAATATGAGCATGTCTAAAAGCGCGGTGGAAGATATTCATCTCAAAACCCAAGCGGCCGATAAAGCCACAGATAATTTACGCACAGCGGCAACATCGATGGATAATGTTGTGCAACTCATTCAGAAAATCGCTGATCAGATTAACTTACTCGCCCTCAATGCCACCATCGAATCCGCCCGCGCAGGCGAGGCTGGGCGCGGGTTTGCCGTTGTGGCCAGCGAAGTGAAGAATCTTGCCAACCAAACGACTACTGCAACTGATCAAATCTCTAAAGAGATTAAATCGATGCAAGGCGTCTCCGAACAAGTAGCAGGTTCGCTCAATGGAATTGGCAATGCAATTGCATCCGTACGCGAGTTTATTGCTGGTGTTGCTGGTGCGATTGAGGAGCAGAGCGCCGTAACACAGGAAATATCCTCCAATATGCAGGTAGCCGCGCGTGGCGTTGAGGATATTAGTGTGAGTTTGAATGAAATGTCGAAGGAGCAGTAGCAATCGCTCATACCGCCATCGCGAAAACAGAGGGAAGCTCTCAATGATGAGACTCTGTCTGTCATACGCCGACGTGATCGGCATATTCATCTAAACAATAAAGCTATATTTTTAGGATGGATTCACCGATCAAGTAGGTGTTTGACGAGCAGAAGAATCAACCAGACGACACATACAAAAAAGGGCTGCATAGTTCATACACCATGCAGCCCTGTTTTTTTTATGGCGTCTCCACCTTATTTCTTCGGCTTAGCTTTACCTGTCTCCAGATAATTGCCAAACACTTTCTCCGCACGCTCTGCATCTTGCAGATCAGAGAGCGCTGGGTTGATGAATTGCTCGTGATCGCTCACCATTTGCAGCATGTTTACGGCATTAGAGCAACCGAAACCATTGTAATAGAGGTTATGCGGATTATTGTGATCGCTCACATAGCGATGATTGCAATCGCGCAATACTACACGGTCGTAAATCAAGGTTACTTGGGTTTGTTGCGCGTTAGGGTTCACAACCTCAAACGGCAGGTTATACGCATCTAATGTCTTATGCACTTTGGTGCAAAGCTCTGCATCTGGTGTGCAGTTTACTTCCACACGCTGTGGCTTATCGCGCTGCACCCAATCAATCACATCCTGCAGGTTTGCTTCGGATGCCAATGGGATTGACACATTCTCGCCCGAACGGTCGATTAATGATTCTGGCTGGCCTGGTGTTTTATAAGCGCTTGCAGGAATATCCGTACATGCACTTAACGCTAATGCCAGGAATGGAAGTGCTACTAGTAATTTTTTCATGCTCATATCCATCCTACTTTATTAGTCAACCATATAACCCACAGGGCCTTCTAAAGCAGGGCCTTGTGATTGTCTTGGATCGCCACCTGATACACGACTTAACGCGCCATAGAACATCATTTCCATTGTGCTTGGCGCACGGAAATCATCGGTTGGCAGACGTATATCATTGCTTGCAACAGGATCTACCAGATACGGTGTTACCGCAATTACTAATTCGGTTTCATTACGTTGGAACGCGGTGCTGCGGAACAATGCGCTCAGCACAGGGATTTCAGACAGGCCAGGAATCTGGCTAATGCTAGAACGCATATCGTCTTTCATCAAACCCGCAATCATAAAGCTTTCGCCAGGCGCCAACTCTACTGTGGTTTTCGCACGGCGCGATGTGATAGATGGCACATTATACCCTGCAAAGCTAATCGCTGCTTCGTTAGAAAGCTCAGATACTTCCGGCTCAACCGTCAAACGCACACGGTTTTGAGAGAGAACCATCGGTGTAAACTCTACTTCCACACCAAAGGTTTTATAGTCTACAGAAATAGTACGCTCTTGCTGCACAATCGGCACAGGGAACTGGCCACCTGCGAGGAATTCTGCTTTCTCACCCGAAATCGCCACCAGATTTGGCTCTGCTAATACTTTGAACAGGCCATTTTGCTCCAGCATATCGAGTGTTGCTGATAAATCGAAACTGTTTGTATCGAGAACCACTCCGGCTGTACCAAATGCACCCAGCGCTGAACCAGGTGTGCCCAGTGGTGCAGCACCGCCTGTAGCAAATGGGAAGAGCAAGTTGCCGGTTGATTTCACACCTTCTAAGCCAACACCAATTTTCTTAAGCGCTGTACGGCGAATTTCACCCACACGCACACGCAGCATCACTTGCTGGCCGGTTTTGACTTGCATTAAATTCAGAACAGAGGATTTCTCACCGCCTCTTTTGGCGAATTCTTTGGCTACTTGCATAGCACGATGCGAAATTTCTGCATCCGTTACACCACCTGTCAGCGCAATACTGCCGCTCACGGTTTCTACGCCGATATTTTCATACGGGAAGAATGTTTTAAGCGCGCGTTTTAAATCCGCGACATCCTTTTGCGAAGCCGCTTGCACGCCTTCTGAAAAACTAACAACAGAAAGCGCTACCAGCACTAACAGCGCCAGCATTTTTGCACAATATTTCATGGCCATCACCTAAAAATTAAAAATACATAAATATGAATATGCTTGTTCCAGTGTATAGGCTAATCCCCCTGTAGCGTCAAGGGTTTTTGCTTTTTGGCACTGGCTCAATTTGAAATAATGTCTGTCATTCTTGGACTTGATCCAAGAATCCATCTAAAATATAGCGCCCTTCTAAGCCGTATTATTGATTTAATTATTGCGATGGATCCTTGGATCAAGTCCAAGGATGACAAAGCATGATAACAATCACAATTTCACATTCAATCAGCATCTGCTTCCTACACTACCATACGCGCTTTTGCGCTGAGATCGATTTGATGTTCATATACAGGATTAAAATCTTTAATCTTCTGCGCCGTAGGTGGCGGAACATGGCCATTGGCCAAATCCGTAATCAAGGATAGATGCATAGGAAGCAATGTATCCAGCGCATAGCGATCCACCACGGTTTTGCGCGCCGCTTCGCGGATTGGCATGGCAGCATCTGGGTTTTCGAGTATCTTCACCACCTGATCTGCCAAGGCCTCATGCGAGAAGAAATCCACCAAATACCCATTCTCCCCATGCGTAATCACCTCACGCACCGGCGCAGTGTCGGATGCCACCATCACACAGCCAGTTGCCATGGCTTCTAACATTGACCAGGACAGCACGAATGGCAATGTATAATAAATATGCGCCTGCGAATATTGCAGCACGCCTAAATAATGCTCGTAAGGCAATGCGCCCAAAAAATGCACGCGCGATACATCCAAATCGCTCAGCTCTTCGAGCATTTGTTCTTTATAGGTTTTGCCACCCGCCGTCTGCTTACCGTAACTTACACCATCACTGCCCACCACCAATACATGGCAGTTTGGACGACGCTTGAGGATTTCATTTATGCCACGCATCACGGTTGGAAAACCGCGATAAGGCTCAAAATTGCGGGCCACATAGGTGACTATTTCATCCCCTTGCTGGAATTGCGCGCCTGATGGTAAGGTCAGGATATTGCGTTTGCGCGGCTGGATCATATTCGTATCAATCCCATCATGCAGCACAGAGAATTTACCTAAAAACTCTTTCGGATGCTGCTGGTATTGCCACCACGTAGGGCTGATTGCCCAGTCGCAGGCTTCCAGGCTCAATAAATTGACCGCATTCTTCACCCGCACACGTGCTACATCATCAGGATTGATAGGCTCTTTCGGATCAAAGAACATATCCGCACCAAAAGCATGGTAATAAAATTCCATGAATGAGAGCAGTGGCGCATCAGGAAAAATATCTTTGATAAACATCGCATCACCCCAACCAGGATGGGCGCAGACAACATCCGGCACAAAGCCGCGATTGCGTAACTCCTGACAGGCTTTCCATACCGCTTGTGCCGCCAGCACGCCTTTTTCCAGGCCTGCCACATAGCGGTGAATAGACGGAGAAACATCCCGCGCTGGTTTATAAATAACCCGCGTTACACCCGCTATATCGCCTTGCTGTGACTTGGTCAGAAACATCACCTGGTTCTTTGGATCCGCCGCTAATGCACGGGCAATATGCTTGTACTGCCCTGGGAAATTAGGATGCATTATCAGTATTTTCATTCTCGTCCCTCTATGCGTGCATCAAAAATAACTGGTCAATCATAAACAAGGTTGGTATATATACCCTGGATCATATCTATCAGTAAACATTAACCTCGGCCGGAGCCATGATTTTATGAAAAAGATCGCAATTATTTTTGCTATGATAATGGTATCAGCGTTCTCTTGGGGGTCTAACCAAGAACCTGCTCCTGTACCAACTGCCCTGGAAATCCAAGGCACTCCGCTGGTGGTGATCCGCTTTAACCAGCAACATGTTTACTATGAAAAACCACTCTACAATGCTGTACAAAAAGCTGTGCAAACCGATGCGAATGTTGCTTTTGATGTGGTTTCATTTGTGCCGCAAACAGAGGATATTCGCAAGAACAAAAAGATTAATGAATTAACTAGAGCAAACGATGAGCGCATCGTGGAATCGTTAAAAAAGATGGGAATTAGCCCAAGCAATATCACGGTGCATAACCAGCCTACGCCTGGTTTAACAAACCATGAGGTGAAGATTTTTGTGCGTTAATAAACGCTCATGAATGGTGACACAACCCAGTGCGTGTATCCGCTCTTCCGCTGTACACTTTGTTTTCTTAACGATTTTGATTAAGACTTCTTTCATACTTGTAGTCCATACTACACATTATGACAGTAGATTACACCATTGCGATCACCACTTCCTCAAAACACAGTCCACTTGCTGTTATAGGCCACGTGGCGAAGAAAAGTTTTGTTGCGTTCTGCCTCACTACTTTGCTGACTTCATGCTTGAGTGATCACAGAGCAACAAACACCAAATCCCCATCCGAAAGAAATGGGTTGGAAAGAACCGTCGACAAACTCAAAAAATACGGCGATGGCTCTATGATCGACTCTGATGTTGATCTTAGCCGTGATGAGTTTGAAAACGCGATGTATACACGCGATGGCAAAGGGCTGGAGACATTCAGCAAATCCTCTGCGCCAGAGATTCCGGATATTTCTGATATCCTCCTCACCCCACAACCGCCACAAATCGGCGAAGATAAGCTGGTATCCCTTTCTGTAACGGAAGATGTACCGCTCAAAGACGTTTTGATTGAATTAGCACGCCTGGCTGATATTGATGCCGAGGTAGACCCGCAAATCACGGGCGGTATTATCCTGCGTGTGAAAGACAAACCTCTTAACCAAGTGATTGACCGTATCGCTTACCTGGCTAAATTACGCTATTCCCTGGATAATGGCACATTGCGCGTGGAGCGTGATATTCCTTATATTGAGAACTACCGCGTTGACTTTCTCAACCTGGCGCGCTCCGGTACGAGCGATACATCCATCACCACTAGCGTATTAAACAGTGTGGAAGGCGCCAACTCCAATAGTACTGTCAACTCAGGCACACAAAGCAAGCTTGCCAGTAAACATGATGGCGATCTCTGGGTTGCGGTAGAGAATGACATTAAAAAGATTCTGGATATCAGCGCCACAGATGCCACAACAACCGATGGCAGCGCTACCAACGGGGACATCAGCCTGCCAACCTCTACAACCGGCACACCAAGTGCGGCCACAGCTGGCGGCGCTGGCTCTATTGATAGCACCATCAGCGGCACAGAACCTGCCATCCGGCCGATGAATAACACCTTCTCGCCTGAAGCTAATAGCGCCTTCCTGGCCATGAACAAACAAGCCGGTATGGTTACCATCCGTGCAACCAAAAGACAGCATGACATTATCACCCGCTATCTGGATAAAATTCGCCAAGCTGCATCTGCACAAGTGCTGATTGAAGCCAAAATCGTGGAAGTCACACTGGATAAGAAATACCGTGCAGGCATTAACTGGAATCTTGCACGTGGCAACCTGACATTAGGTGCAGATTTCATGTCCCCTGTGCAAAGCGAGACTGATCTGTTTAATATCGGCGTACTCGGCACAGAATTAAATGCGGCCGTAAGCCTAACCGATCAATTCGGCACCTCCCGCACTCTTTCAAGCCCACGCCTGAACACTATGAACAACCAACAAGCAGTGTTAAGCTTTGCGGTGAACCAAGTGTATTTCAAACTGAAAGTAGACCGTGAACAAAACACTTCTAACGTGACAGATACTGATACGTTGAGCGTGGATAGTGAGATTCGTACCGTGCCTATCGGGGTGATCTTGACCTTGCAGCCGTCTATTAACATGGACACGAACGAAATCACCATGAGCATCCGCCCAACCTTATCACGGATTACCGACCAAGTGTCTGACCCAGGTGTATCGCTGATTGCGAGCCAAAACAACTCCAACGTCACCAGCTTCATCCCTGTGGTAGAAGTGCGTGAACTGGATTCCGTGCTCAAAATTAAAAGCGGTCAAGTGATGGTAATTGGCGGTTTGATGGAAGAGCGTAGCGTTAATAATGATGCCGGCATTCCAATTATGGGAACTCTCCCTGTTGTAGGCGGCTTATTCAAAAGCCAACAAAAAGATACAAATACCGTTGAAACTGTGATATTTATAAAAGCTACTATCGTGCCGACTGAAAAGAACACTGTGTCGGATCCCGATAAGATATTTTACAAGAAATTCACACGTGATCCACGGCCGCTAACATTCTAGTTGCTGCACGTTGTAAGAGAATATCAGGTTGCGCTGTATATCTATACAGCGCAATTCTGTGTTCTAGAGGGGAACTATGAAGGCTATTATACGGTATACTTTCCTCACTGCTATTCGTGATCGTTTATTTGTCGGAATTTTCATCAGCGCCTTGCTTGGCATGAGCGTAGCTGGGTTTTTAGGCGGGCTGGCATTGGTAGAAGAACATCAGATGATGTTATCCTATGCAGGCGCGGTGAGCCGGATTGTGATTGTAGTTGGGATGATTTTATTCGTCTGTTTCCATGTGCGCCGTTCGTTTGATACACGCGAAATTGAAGTCATGCTCTCCCGCCCTATTTCCCGCACCTCCTTTATCCTTTCTTATTGGCTGGCCTTCGTTGTGGTGACATTGGCAATGATTATTCCGGTGGGGCTTGTGTTTTTAGGCATGGTGAACCCTTCACTGGAAGGCTTCTTATACTGGCTGCTTAGCCTCTTCCTGGAAAGTTCGATCATTTGCGCTTTTGCGATGATTGCGGCGTTGATCCTCCGTAGCGCTGTCACTGCCATTATCGCCACCTTTGCCTTTTACATCATGGGCCGGATGATGGCATTTTTGACATTCATGCTGCAATTTCCAAGCACCCTGCCGAAAGGTACCCGTGTGATGGAATGGCTAGAGATTCTTTTGCAATTCATTGCCACCCTCTTCCCACGCTTAGACATGTTTGGCAAAAGCACCTGGCTGGTCTATGGCATGGAGCAATCGGCTGATATCAAAAATGTGCTTTTACAAGCTGCCGTCTATATTCCTTTTGCACTGGCAGTGGCTGTGTTTGACTTTAGACGGAAACAATTCTAATGCCACGCTTAACCCGCTATCGCACCGATTACTTCCTCTTCGCCTTACTGGCGTTACAGTTGGTATTTTGGTTTAGCGTGAAAGATATCAAGCCCAATCTTTCTATCGTCCCGCCTCTTCCTAGCGCAGTGGAGGTCAAAGCCCTCGCTTTTGGTGATGAGCAGTTTTATTTCAGGGTGTTAGGGTTAGAAATTCAGAATGCAGGCGATACGTTTGGCCGATTCACACCGCTCAAAAACTATGACTATAAAACCCTCTCAAAATGGTTCCATCTGCTTGATACACTTGACCGCCGATCGAATTATATTCCTGCGCTTGCGAGCTATTATTATGGCAATAGCCAGAATGTAAGCGATGTTCCTTATGTTGTTGATTATTTGGAGAAACATGCATCTTATGACCCTGCTCAAAAGTGGTGGTGGCTTTCTCAGGCAGTGTATCTTGCTAATTATCGTATGGAAGATAAAAAACGTGCGCTAGAGCTTGCTAAAGAACTGGCAGCCTCGCCAGGCAAAATCCCTATCTGGGCGCGCCAAATGCCCGCATTTATTATGGAAGACCTGGGTGAAAAAGCAGAAGCTCTTGCTCTTATTCAAGGGCTTAGCGAATCCATCGATGAACTCTCCCAAGGCGAGATCAATTTCATGAACTACTTCATCAAAGACCGCCTGGGCTATATCAAAGAGCATATCAGCCGCAAACCGAATAAGGATGATGGCGTCCCCGCTTCCGACCAGCAGTGACAGCGTTTTTTATGGTTATACAAGCCCAACAGCCTATATTTCACTTTACATTCATGCGATTATCGATTACTAACTGAAGACTTAACGTATACTTATTCATCTATATATTGTGCTACCTATGGCTAAAGCGCCTATTGCTATTGCTTCCGATCATGCCGGTGTGAAATTGAAATCCACTCTGATTGCGCTCCTGCGCACAGAGGGCTATGAACCACGGGATTTAGGGCCATCTTCAGAAGATTCTGTGGATTACCCTGATTTTGCCGAGAAAGTGGCGCATGATATTATCGCAGGAAATGCAGAAACAGGTATTCTCATTTGCGGCACAGGCATTGGCATTAGCATCGCAGCGAACCGCCATAAAGCCATCCGTGCTGCTTTATGCCATAACAGTTTGACCGCCCAATTAGCACGTGAGCATAATGATGCCAATGTGCTAGTCTTAGGCGCACGTATCGTAGATGACGAGACAGCAAAAGAATGCGTCAGAACTTTCTTACACACAGCATTTGAAGGTGGCAGACACCAACGCCGTGTGGATAAACTTTCACAGTAAATTTTAAAGAGGATCAAATGGCTAAAGCTCAAAACAGCGCATCAGCACAACAAGAACCGGCATTTTTCACCGAACATTTAGAAAACCGTGATAAAGATGTATTTGCGGCTATCCAAAAAGAATTAAAGCGTCAGCAAAACCAAATCGAATTGATTGCGTCTGAAAACATCGTAAGCCGTGCTGTTATTGAAGCACAAGGCACCGTTCTCACCAATAAATATGCAGAAGGCTACCCTGGCAAACGTTATTATGGCGGTTGCGAGTGTGTGGATATCGTCGAAGAACTGGCGATTGAGCGTGCGAAGAAACTCTTCGGATGCACCTATGTAAACGTACAGCCAAATTCTGGTTCACAAGCTAACCAAGGTGTATTCAACGCATTGCTCCAACCAGGTGACACCATTCTTGGTATGTCTCTGGCTGCTGGCGGTCACTTAACCCATGGTGCTGCGCCAAACCAATCCGGCAAATGGTTCAACGCCATTCAATACGGCGTACGTAAAGAAGATGGCCTGGTAGATTATGACGAAGTAGAGCGTTTGGCTAAAGAACACAAACCAAAGCTGATCATCGCTGGTTTCTCTGCCTACCCACGCCAATTAGACTTTGCCCGCTTCCGCAAAATTGCTGATAGCGTTGGTGCTTACTTCATGGTGGATATGGCTCACGTTGCGGGTCTGGTTGCTGCTGGCACCTATCCAACCCCAGTGCCACATGCACATGTGACCACAACCACTACCCACAAAACCTTACGTGGCCCACGTGGCGGCATGATCCTGTCTAACGACGAAGAATTAGGCAAGAAAATCAACTCTGCGATTTTCCCTGGTATCCAAGGTGGTCCATTAATGCATGTGATTGCAGGTAAAGCGGTATCTTTCGGTGAAGCACTGGATCCAAGCTTCAAAGCTTACGGTAAAGCTGTGATCGACAATGCTCGCGCATTGGCAAAAACACTGGTAGAGCGCGGTGTGGACATCGTGACCGGTGGTACAGATTGCCACTTAGTGCTGGTTGATTTGCGTCCTAAGAAGCTAACCGGTAAAGCAACCGAAGCATCGCTGGAACGCGCAGGCCTGACTTGCAACAAAAACGCAATTCCTTTCGACCCTGAAAAGCCATTCGTAACTTCTGGCGTACGTTTGGGTACACCAGCGGGTACCACACGTGGTTTCGGCGTGGAAGAATTCACCCAAATCGGTAACCTGATTGGTGACGTGTTGGATGGTCTGGCTGCGAATCCTGAGGATAACAGCACTGTAGAAGCACGCGTGCGCAAGCAAGTGGAAGCGCTCTGCAACCAATTCCCTATTTACACCCAACTGTAAGGTAGCATTATGCGTTGCCCGTTCTGTGGTCATGAAGATACGCAAGTAAAAGACTCCCGGCCTTCTGAAGACGGCAGTGCGATTCGTCGCCGCCGTCTTTGCCCGGCCTGTGATTCACGTTTCACGACTTTTGAACGGGTACAACTGCGCGAATTATTCGTGGTGAAAAAGAACGGCGAACGCAAACCGTTTGACCGTGATAAACTCACCCGCTCACTGAGCCTTGCTGTACGCAAGCGCCCAGTCACTGAAGACCAACTCGAAATGGCCATCAACAACATCATCCGCCAGCTTGAAAGCACGGGTGATAGCGATATTAGCAGCGATCTCATCGGCGAAAAAGTGATGGAAGCATTGGCAAAACTTGACCAAGTTGCCTATGTACGCTTCGCTTCTGTATACCGTGATTTCCGTGAGGCGAATGACTTCCGTGACTTCATCAAAAAACTCAGTGACGATCAATAATTTCTCTTCGTATGATGAGCGCTATATGCGCCTGGCGCTTCGCCTGGCCCAGCGCAACTTGGGCACAACAGCGCCTAATCCTTCGGTTGGATGTATCATCGTCAAAGATAACCGCATTATCGGCCAAGGCATCACCGCCCCTGGCGGTCGCCCTCATGCTGAAACCCAAGCCCTACAACAAGCAGGCACCGAAGCACATAGCGCTACCGCCTATGTCACCCTCGAACCCTGCAGCCATCACGGCAAAACCCCACCTTGTGCGGAAGCCTTAATGGATGCAAAACTTGCCCGTGTTGTTGTAGCCCTCGAAGATTGCGATCCACGCGTTGCAGGCCGTGGTATAGCACAGATGCGCGATATGGGCATCACCGTCGATGTTGGCCTCTACCGCGACGAAGCCTATGCGCTCAATGCTGGATTCTTCTCCGTCCATGAGCGCAAGCGCCCTTTCGTCACCCTCAAACTCGCCACCAGCCTCGATGGCAAAATCGCCACCGCCTCTGGCGAAAGCAAATGGATCACAGGCGAAGCCGCCCGCCGCTATGCCCATCTTTTACGCGCCGAGCATGATGCTATCATGGTAGGCATTGGCACTGTGCTGGCCGATAACCCCAGCCTTACCTGCCGTTTGCCAGGCTTAGAAGACCGCAACCCAATTCCGATTGTAATGGATAGCAAGCTGCGCCTGCCTAAAGATTCTCAACTCGCAAAGAGCGCCAGCCTCGTACTCACTTGCACCACTGGCCAGCTACCGCATCCTGTCACCACCATCCAAGTGCCATCCTTAAATGGCCAGATTGACCCTACCACTGCCCTCACCGCACTGGCTGAAGGCGGCATCACCCGTCTGCTAGTAGAAGGCGGCGGCACTCTTGCCGCCTCCCTCCTCAAAGCTGATCTCGTTGATCACCTTATCTGGATCCAAGCTCCCATTATTATAGGCAATGACGGCAAACCCGCCGTGGCTGAATTAGGGCTAGAACACCTCAACGACACCACACGCTGGCAGCGCATCTCGATACGGACGTTGGGCGAAGATAGCGTTATAGAATATAAATGCCAAAGACATAAAATATAGAATATCTAGCAACTTAAATTATCAGAGTTGTTACATGGCTGGCCAAGCTACTAAATAATTGCCATCCTGGACTTGATCCGAGATCCACTGTTAAGGCAGCGTGATCTATAAGAATTGAATTTGGAAGCGCCAGTCTGGGTGGATTCCGGGTCAAGCCCGGAATGACAAGAGCTATTCACATTCAGGCAATACCCTTCTCTAACGCTTCACCACCCGCACATCCCCCTTACGATGCCGTATCACATCAAACGATACGGTAAAACTCTTCCATAATTCTCGAAGCGATATGGTGCGGGATTTTTGGATTTTTGAGCGGTCTTTGATACGCTCATCTGTGCCAGCAAGCGCTTCACGGAATGCCCGTAAGGCCACAAAACCTTGCTTGCGTTGGATGGCACGTAAAATATAACAGGCTTGGAATGCCAGCTGCAACGGCAATAACGGAATTAAAAACGCCATCGGCATATTCTTGATAAACACCCAGAACGCATTGCGGATGCCGTGGAATAATACAAAGTCACTCGTCGCATTGGTGGTGGCTGAACCCACATGATACACCACTGCCTCCTTCACCTGCAAACATCTCACACCACGTAAGCGCAGGCGGAAGGCCAGATCCACATCCTCACAATAGCAGAAAAACGCCTCATCAAACCCGCCTACTGCATCGAATACATCTTTACGATAAAGCGCAGCAGCAGCACACGGGCCGAATACTTCGCCCGTCTCCGGCAGATCACTCACTGGATGGCCATAATTAC
This sequence comes from uncultured Rickettsiales bacterium, assembly GCA_964574415.1. GTDB lineage: Bacteria > Pseudomonadota > Alphaproteobacteria > Rickettsiales > CAZNNM01 > CAZNNM01. The sequence continues at coordinate 231,358 of CAZNNM010000001.1, forward strand.
CGCGTTGTGGGATACCGGCAATATGGTAAATATCTCCCGTACCATCCAGCACACTCGGGTTATCCGCTGAAATCTGGGTGGAACCAAACATACCAAATTCCGGATAATCCCGCGTGGCCTTCATTAAGCTGCTCAGCCAATTTGGCTCCGGAAACGCATCGGGATTAAGCAATGCCAGCCATTTTCCCTTGGCCTGATATGACCCACGGTTATTGCCTTTAGCAAAACCCCAATTTTGATCGAGCGGGAATACAGAAATGCGTGGATCGCTTGGTATTGCCTCAAGCGAGCCATCGGTTGAGGCATTATCAACAATGATCACTTCAAAATCTGTATAATCCTGCTTGAGAAGCGCCTCCAAACAACGCGGCAAATACTTGCCCGCATTATAATTGACAATGATAACGGAAACTTCAGCCATGCTTACAACTGTGCCACAATCGCTTTCGCGGCTTCGGCAGGTTGTGGCATTTGGGTGATCGGACGGCCGATAACGAGATAGGTGGAGCCTTTCTCAATCGCTTCACGTGGCGTCAGCACACGCTTCTGATCATCGCCTTCGCTGCTTGCGGGGCGGATGCCTGGTGTTACCAGCACAAAATCCTTACCCAATTCACCACGAATTAGCTCAATCTCATGCGGAGAACACACCACACCATCTAAACCTGCTTCTTTGGCAAGTTTAGCCAGGCGCACTACCTGCGTAGCCACTTCCTTATCCGGCACACCAACATCATTAATGTCTTTCACATCCATACTAGTCAGCACCGTAACTCCGACGACCATCGGAGGTTTCTTGCCCAGACGTTTTGCTGTCTCCACCGCTGCTTCCTTAGCTGCTTGCATCATCGCCAGACCACCGCTAGTGTGAATGGTCAGCATAAATACATCCAAAGCAACAGCTGCACGCACAGCGCCTGCAACCGTATTTGGAATATCATGAAACTTTAAATCCAAGAAAACAGGCATACCTTCTTCGGTAATCCGGCGAATGCCCTTGGGGCCATTGGCCGTGAAAAATTCCAAACCAAGCTTAAATGCACCTACATGCGGCTTGAGTTCATAGGCTAACTGCAAGGCTGCATCAATATTCGTCGTATCAATCGCACAGATAATTGGATTCGTCATTGTCCCTCTTCATAGGCTTTGCCTGAAATAATTACTGTCATTCTTGGGCTTGACCTGCATTGTTGTAAGGCTAGCATCTTGTCATTCCGGGCTTGACCCGGAATCCACTTTGACTGGCGCGAAGAGCCTAATTCTTATAGATCACACTACCATAGCAATGGATCCCGGATCAAGTCCGGGATGACACTATGGCAATAGATTACGGAGCTCTGCAACAATGCCGGCTTGACCCAAGGATGACATGCTGAGATAAAAATACTCTTTTGTTATTCTAACGTATAAACTGTCTTCCCCGCCACCACCGTACGAATCGCACGGCCTTTTACCTTGCGGCCATCAAACGGAGAATTCTTGGATTTGCTGGCGAAGTTTTCAATCTCAATCGTCCATTCATTACCCAGATCAATCACCGTCAAATCCGCCGGCGCACCTTTTTTGAGGCGGCCGCTTTTTTCGTGGATGATATCGGCTGCTTTATAGGTCATGGTCGCCAGCACATCGCGCAGTGGCATTTTTTCTTTGTAATGTAATTCCAATGCCAATGGCAGCATGGTTTCTACACCCACAATACCAAAAGACGCGCTCGCCAGTGGCACACGCTTGCTTTCTTGATCATGCGGCGCATGGTCGGTGGCAATCGCATCGATCGTACCGTCACGCAATCCTTCAATCAGCGCCAAACGATCAGCTTCCGAACGCAGAGGAGGATTCATTTTCGCAAATGTACGGTATTCCATCACGGCTTCATCGGTCAGTGTAAAGTGATGCGGTGCGGCCTCACAAGTCACATTCAAGCCTTTGGCTTTACCACGGCGAATCGCCTCCAGCGCCTCTTTGGTTGATACGTGTAGCACATGGTAATGCCCACCGGTCAGTTCCAGAATCGCAATATCGCGCTCCACAATCACCGATTCCGAAATATTGGGAATACCCACTACGCCAAGCTTAGCAGATACCGGCCCTTCATTCATGCACCCGCCTTGTGACAGGTTCTTATCTTCAGCATGTTGCGCAACTGGCACGCCCAGCGTGCTGGCATAAGCCATCGCACGGCGTTGCACCAGCGCATTCATCACCGGCAAACCGTCATCAGTGAAACCCACGACATTGCCCGCTTCCAATAAACGACCCATATCTGTCAGCTCATCACCCTTCATATCACGGGTGATAGAGGCATACATGCGGATATTAACATGCGAAGTCTCTTTCGCACGCGCGTTCACAAACTCAACAGTTGAAACACTATCAATCACCGGGCTGGTATTCGGCTGACATACCACCGTCGTAATACCACCTGCAGCCGCTGACTTACTGCCGCTTTCAATGCTTTCTTTATGGGTCTGGCCTGGTTCACGGAAATGCACCTGGATATCAAGCAAGCCTGGGCACAGCACATGGCCTTTGCAATCCACCACTTCAATCCCATCTGGCACGCCATCTTTAAACAGTGATGGACCGAAATCCGCAATCACCGCGCCCTCTGTCAGCAACGCCCCTTGTGTATCAAGGCCTGATTCTGGATCGATAAGACGAGCATTAATATAAGCAATTTTCTTCTTCGGATCGGTGATGCCACCTTTGAGTAATGTCCAATTTTGTGTCATGTTTTCCTCTTTTTCTTGTCATTCCAGCGCATACTTATTCCCTCTCCCCTTGAGGGAGAGGGCCAGGGTGAGGGGTTCATATAGTAAATACAACCCCTCCACCTAACCTCCTCCCTCAAGGGGAGGCGGAATAACATCACCTTTAAAGCCCCTGGCTCCCAGTCTCCAACACCTCAAACACCGCCTGGCGCACTGCCACACCCATTTCCACCTGTTCAAGGATCATGCTGCGATGGATGTCATCGGCCAGCTCGCTGTCAATCTCCACGCCCCGGTTAATCGGCCCAGGATGTAAAATCAGCGCATCTGGCTTAGCATAGGATAATTTATCATAATTTAGGCCATAAAAGCGGAAATATTCCTTAGCAGACGGGATAAATGACCCATGCATCCGCTCCATCTGCACCCGCAGCATCATGATAATATCGCAGCCCTCTAAGCCCGCCTTCATATCATGAAATACCTTCACGCCCAGGGCTTTTTCCACCGCTGGCGGTAATAAGGTCGGCGGCGCAATCACATGCACTTCCGCGCCCATTGTATTTAATAACACTATGTTAGACCGCGCCACACGGCTATGCAGAATATCCCCACAAATCGCCACGCGTAGGCCCTTAATTGTGCCTTTTTTGCGACGAATCGTTAGCGCGTCCAGGAGCGCCTGGGTCGGATGCTCATGACTGCCATCTCCGGCATTGACCACTGCACAATTGACCTTTTGCGACAATAAATGCACCGCTCCACTTTCATGATGGCGCACCACAATAAAATCCGGCCGCATAGCATTAAGCGTCATAGCGGTATCCAGCAAGGTTTCCCCTTTTTTGACTGAAGAGGTAGCGATATGCATATTAATCACATCCGCCCCCATGCGCTTACCTGCCAGTTCAAAGGAGGTCAATGTGCGGGTAGAATTCTCAAAAAACAAGGTCATAACCGTGCGCCCCTTTAAAATAGGATGCGCCTTATCAGCCTGGCGGTTGCGAGCCACATAATGCTCCGCCGTATCCAGAATAGTCGTAATATCCTGAGCAGAGAGGCCTTCTATACCTAATAAATGACGGTGTAAAAATGCAGTTTTCATCGATTTCTCATGGTTTTCTTCTTTGTAACCCAACTAGCCGTAGAAGAAAAGAAAAATAAACCTGTTGCATATCCTTTCAGACTCTGCTATTTCACTTGCCATATCTTCATCGGGAAGGTATCTTTGGCTTTCTAGCCTCGTCGGGGCGTAGCGCAGCCCGGTAGCGCATCTGGTTTGGGACCAGAGGGTCGTGTGTTCGAATCACACCGCCCCGACCATTTTTATAGCTTCTGCTTCTCCATCTGCCACTCCACCACATATTGCCATGCCCATTCTACCCCACGGCGCATGAGTAGCACCACGGCTATCGACACCACATACCCGGCCAGCACATCCGCTGGAAAATGTTCTGCCAGTGCAATGCGGGAAAGCCCTACCCAGAGGACGAATACCACCGCCATAGATTTCATCAGCCTATTGAGCACCGGCCATAGCGCAGCCGCTAAAAACATCGAAAACGCTGCATGGCCACTGGGGAAACTTACATAATATCTTTTCTCTTCCATCGGTGGCGCAATCAGGCGGAAACTACCTTCAGGCAGAATCACAAACGGGCGTGGGAACTGGTAGAACTCTTTCAGTAAGGTGATTACTATCCCAACCGCCCCATAGCTCAGCACCATGACCATAAACACCTGCGCCCAATCCCGCTTATAATGGACATAATTATCCTTATGATGCAATTTCTCATGCCAGATCATGAGCCCTGCAAAGATAAGAATAATGGGGAAATAGAGATAAAAATGTTCATATTCACCGATAGCTGTACCTAGCAGCATCACTCTATCGTAAGTTTCTCCATGCCAGGCATGTAAATACTGAAAAAGCGCTAGATTGCCACCGTTCCAATCGTATAACAGCGCTTTGATATCCATTCTATTCCCTCTTTAACTGTGTCTCTAGATGCATAATACCATAGTTTTCTTAACAAATCCCCCTTCCAAAATGCTAAATTCGTGGTATGAATACAGTTGGATTTTTGCTGGTATGTTTAGGATGGATTCTCGGATCAAGTCCGAGAATGACAGAGTTTGTATTGTCATCCTTGGGCTTGACCCAAGGATCCATCTAAAACATCAAGCTTCTTTATAAAATTAGGCAAATTATGTGCGGAATTATTGGGATTATTGGCAAACAAAACGTAGCACCACTCCTCGTTGATGGCCTACGCCGATTAGAATATCGCGGTTATGACTCCGCCGGCATTGCCACCCTCGCTCACGGCACCATGCACCGCCAGCGCGCTGAAGGCAAGCTTGACCGCCTTGACGCCCTCGTCAAAGAATCCCCGATTCCTGGCACAATAGGCATCGGCCACACACGCTGGGCCACTCATGGCGCTGCCACCACCAATAACGCCCATCCCCATGCCACTGATAAGGTTGCCGTGGTGCATAATGGCATTATCGAAAATTATGCTACATTGCGCGAAGAATTAGCCGGTAAAGGATATTTCTTCCAAACCGATACCGATACGGAAGTGATCCCTCATCTGATCACCTCATTCCTCGATCAAGGCCATACTCCGCATGATGCCGTAGCCCATGCACTGCGTAAACTCGAAGGCGCTTTTGCGCTTGGGATTTTATTTACGGGCCATGAGAACCTTCTCATTGGCGCCCGTCGCGGCTCACCACTGGCAGTAGGCTATGGCGAGGGTGAGATGTATTTGGGTTCTGATGCTTACATAAAATTAGGCAAATTATGTGCGGAATTATTGGGATTATTGGCAAACAAAACGTAGCACCACTCCTCGTTGATGGCCTACGCCGATTAGAATATCGCGGTTATGACTCCGCCGGCATTGCCACCCTCGCTCACGGCACCATGCACCGCCAGCGCGCTGAAGGCAAGCTTGACCGCCTTGACGCCCTCGTCAAAGAATCCCCGATTCCTGGCACAATAGGCATCGGCCACACACGCTGGGCCACTCATGGCGCTGCCACCACCAATAACGCCCATCCCCATGCCACTGATAAGGTTGCCGTGGTGCATAATGGCATTATCGAAAATTATGCTACATTGCGCGAAGAATTAGCCGGTAAAGGATATTTCTTCCAAACCGATACCGATACGGAAGTGATCCCTCATCTGATCACCTCATTCCTCGATCAAGGCCATACTCCGCATGATGCCGTAGCCCATGCACTGCGTAAACTCGAAGGCGCTTTTGCGCTTGGGATTTTATTTACGGGCCATGAGAACCTTCTCATTGGCGCCCGTCGCGGCTCACCACTGGCAGTAGGCTATGGCGAGGGTGAGATGTATTTGGGTTCTGATGCTTACGCACTTGCGCCATTTACTTCACGCATTTGCTATTTAGAAGAAGGCGATTGGGTGGAAATCAGCCGTGATGGCGCTGTGGTGTTTGATCAAAATAACAAAAAAGTCGAACGCACAATCCAGCTCACCTCACTCACAGGCGCCTCGATCGGCAAAGGTAATTACCGCCATTTCATGCTCAAAGAAGTGCATGAACAGCCAGTGGTACTCGGTACGACACTGAATAATTACTTCAACACATTAACAGGCCAGGTGGAACTACCTCCGATGCCTTTCCGTTTAGGCGATACCAGCCGCATTACCATTGTCGCTTGCGGCACGTCCTATTATGCCGGCATGGTCGCCAAATACTGGTTTGAACAATATGCGCGCATTCCGGTTGATGTCGATATCGCCTCTGAATTCCGCTATCGCCATCCTGTCTTGCCAGAAAAAGGCATGGCGCTATTCATCTCTCAATCCGGTGAAACGGCTGATACGCTTGCTGCACTGCGCCTAGCCAAAACCCAGAAACAAACCGTCATTTCCCTGGTAAACGTACCCGAAAGCACCATGGCGCGTGAATCGGATGTAGTTCTGCCGATCTTTGCCGGCCCTGAAATTGGCGTAGCTTCCACCAAAGCCTACACCACCCAACTCATGGTACTCGCCTGCTTGGCGCTAGCTTATGCCCAAGCCAAGAATACGCTCACTACCGAACACCGCAAAGAACTCGCGCAAGTCCTGCTTGAAATACCAGGCCGTGCTGCACAGATTTTGCAGGATGATAGTAAGATCGAGCGCATTGCCGCACAACTGGCCACCCATCGTGATATCCTCTATATGGGCCGTGGCACATCCTGCCCGATTGCCATGGAAGGCGCGTTGAAGCTCAAGGAACTTTCGTATATTCATGCCGAGGCCGTGGCCGCTGGTGAGCTTAAACACGGGCCAATCGCGCTCGTTGATAAGAATGTACCGGTTGTGGTTCTCGCTCCTTCCGATGGATTATTCGAGAAAACCGCCTCTAACGTGCAAGAAGTTGCCGCACGTGGCGGGAAGATTATCCTGGTGAGTGATCAGAAAGGGGCGAATTACCTCAAATCGATTGCCACCGAAACCATTATTCTGCCTGAAGTACACTCCTTTATTGCTCCCATCCTTTATGTACTCCCTATGCAGCTCCTGGCCTATCACGTTGCCGTTGCCAAAGGCACTGATGTAGACCAACCACGCAACCTGGCCAAATCCGTCACGGTGGAATAAATGTTTGAACACCGCTCCAAACCCCTTATTTCTTTTGGAGCCTTTCTCAAACGCATGGGCTATAGCGCCCTTATTGCCTTTTGCCTGACCACCCTATCGCTTGCTGTTGGCGTGATGGGCTATCAGCATTTTGAATCTTTATCTTTCGTGGATGCGTTCCTTAACACCACTATGCTCTTAGGTGGCATGGGAGAAGTCACCGATCTTAAAACCACAGGCGGCAAGCTGTTTGCTTCGTTTTATGCGCTGTATTCGGGGTTCTTTATGCTATTATGTGGCGGGCTACTCTTAGTACCCATTTTTCACCGCATTTTGCACCATTTTCATGCTGAGCGGTAATCACTCGTTTTCCCATTTCATAGCAATCCAGATGATTGCAGGAAAAGCGCATGTACAACCTCAATACTCTTTCTTGGACTTGATCCAAGAATCCATCTAAACACATAGCATTATTCTTTCTTATAAGCCGTATCGTTGCCTCTATTTATGGATGGATCCTTGGATCCAGTCCAAGGATGACAAGACAATGGCAAGAACCATACAACAAAAAAGCCCTTGGAAACTCCCAAGGGCTTTTTGAATTCGCTTTTGAAGCAATCTCCGCTAATTAAGCCGTAGCTTGCTCACCAGATGCTTTTTTAATGCGGCGTTTCAGTTTCACCGCTTCTTCTGTCAACTGTGTATTTGCAGTTGATGTCAAATATGCATCCAGACCACCGTTTTTATCGATAGAGCGCAATGTGCTTGCAGGAATGCGCAGTGTTACGGCACAACCCAAAGCCTCGCTCACCAGCGATACATTTTGAATGTTCGGCAGGAAACGTCTTCTGCTTTTACGGTTCGAATGGGAAATCTTATTACCCGTTTGAACTCCCTTACCTGTTAAGGCACAACGTCTAGCCATAATAATCCTCTTTATAGACTTCAAATCTCTTCGCGCATTCGCGTAAAAAAGAGTTATATAGCGTATAGAAGCACTATAGGTCAAGAAAAACTTTCACTATTCTCAATGTTTCTATAATTGACTTATATTTATATATTTCTATTATAGAACCGTCAACGGATGGGCCGTCATGACCCTACCGTGGACACAAAGGTGACAAAGGGCTACATATGCAGCCCCTTGTGCTTTTCACGGTAGGTTGTTTTTCAACACTCTGTAAAAGGAGATCGTATGAAAATCATACCACCAAAAGAAGCAGAAGGGATACTGAAACTAACCCTCCTGCTAGTGAAATTGGTGCATGAAGTTCTAAAACTTCTGCGCCGGTAGTAACTAGAGAGGTGCTGGCATTGCCAGTGCCTCTTCACCTTAAATACTACCCCATTCCTTCGCTTTTGTAAAGCACATATCCATAATTGACCTTTGCAGAATAATTTCTATTATAGATTCGTCTGCGGATGGACCGTAAGGCCCTGCCGCCAGACATACAAAGGAAAAAGGGTATATTGCCACCCCTTTTGTTTTGGCGGTAGGTTGATGTTCAACCCTCTTATTTATAGGAGACTGTATGAATTTCATACCACCAGACGAAACAAAAGGGCTACTGAAGATAGCCCTTTTGTTGGTAGAGTTGGTTGAAGAGCTGTTGAAGCTTTTCGACTAATAAAACCAGAGAGGTGCAGGCACTTGCTTGTGCCTCTCACTTTGTATACTACCCCATTATTTCTATAATGTAAACTCCTTTCGGCTTTCCACCCCAATCGCTTGATTAATATGGGTAAAGCCATCCTTCTTGAGCAAAACAATCAGATCACGCTTCACCTGCTCAACCATCTCAAACCCCTGATAAATAAGCGCACTATAGATTTGCACCAAGCTTGCTCCAGCCTTAATTTTTGCATAGGCATCCGCCCCAGAACGGATACCACCTACCCCTATTAATGGGATTTTACCCTCTGTCAGGCGGTACATATCGCGCAAAGCCTGAGTAGAGCGTGTAAATAACGGCGCCCCGCTTAAACCGCCTGTTTCATTTTTATGCTTACTGCGTAAATTCTCACGCTCACCAATTGTCGTATTGCTTACAATCAGCCCGTCAATCTGATGCTTTAACACGACTTCTGCAATATCTTCACGCTCCTCTGGCGTTGTGTCCGGTGCAATTTTTACCAGTAACGGAATATGCCCCCATTGCGCTATTAAGCGACTGCGTGCATTGACCAGCTCATGTAGCAATCCACCCAGCTCCTCGCGCCGTTGCATAGCGCGCAGGCCTGGTGTGTTGGGCGAGGAGATATTAATCGTAATATAATCACTCAGGCCATAGACCTTCTCGAGCAAGCTCACATAGTCATCTACGGCATTCACCGTGTCCTTATTCTTACCGATATTCGCTCCTAACACGCCTTCATAGCCCTGTACCTTCTCGCCCCAGGCTTCTAAATGGCGGATAAATGCACCGGCTCCCTGGTTATTAAACCCCATACGGTTAATAATCGCTTCATCTTCCTCTAAACGAAACAGACGCGGCAAAGGATTTCCTGCCTGTGGCAATGGCGTCACAGTCCCTACTTCTACAAAGCCAAATCCTTGTTTAAACAGTGGATCTATCACTTCAGCATTTTTATCAAACCCCGCCGCCATGCCGACTACATTGGGAAATACCGTGTTCCATAAGGTCATCCGCAACTCAGGATATTCCCGCCGCACGGGGCGAGGAACGAGGCCGGATTTTAAGGCGCGAATAGCCATATGATGCGCTGTTTCTGCCGGAAATTTGAAAATTATACTGCGTATGTATTTATAATATCCCATGGCCTGCTCCTCTCTATTGACTCGTCGTTATATACGGCAATCCCGAAAACAATGCCAGCCAGAAATACTCTATTAACTTTGTAACGTTATGATGAGAAATAGAACAACAAAGAAGAGAGATAGAGTCGGTTACTTTTTCTTTGTCTCAAGGAGCGCGAGGCAATGTGTAGCAAACCAACATAAGCCGAGCAACGACGTAGAGAAAATGTAAAGGGAACTGACTATAAGAGAGGATACTATGGAACAACATTACCTCGCAAAACCCCATCGCCGGCTGGGCACCTTACTTTTCGTTATCGCCACCTGCTTAGCAATCCCGCCTGCGTTATTACATGCGGAAGATATGGAAACCGCTGCGCCGTCTCCATTAGTGCTGCAAGAAAATCTGCCATTGCCACAAGGCAAACAGCTTTCCAGCCCTAGCCAAAAAACATTGCAGGAGATTTCGGAGAATTTGCTGCAATTGCCTGGTGGCACCACCAGCAAAAAATCTTTGGTGATTGACCATGCCAATCAATCTGCATCTCCAAAGCTCAGCAAAACACCGGTAGAAGGCTCACATGGCATTAAAATGCGTGGACAGGCTGAAATCACGGAAACATCGGTCAATAAACTGCAAGAAATGGCCTATTATGCGCTGATGAATGGCCAGGCAGAAGCTGCGATTGCGCTATATAAGCGCGCGCTGGAACGTGATAAGAATAACCGCTTCACCTTATTTGGCTTAGCAACGACATATCACCGCAATAACCAAATCCAACAAGCGCGTGATATCTATGCGCAGATTCTGGCACGCAACCCGAAAGACCGCGAGACGCTTAATAACTTCCTCGTCCTCATCAGCCAGGAAGCACCGGAAGATGCACTCATCCAACTCAAACAATTAGCTGAAATCACACCGGATTTTAGCCCGATTCCTGCGCAGATTGGGATGATTTACCTCAAACAACAAAAATATGACGATGCAGCAACATATCTCAAACGCGCGCTTACTATGGCACCTGACAATATGACCTACCGTTATAATCTGGCCGTATTATACGATCACATGGGCAATCGCAAAGAGGCGACTACGCTATATCGCCAAATCCTCGCTGCCAATGAACAAGGTGCGATTCTGCCAGGCTCTAGCAGCAAGATTTACGAGCGCTTGAACTACCTCAGTAATACGAATGGATAGTCAATTATGGAAATCACGGAACTCCTCACTTTCGCCCGCAAACAAAATGCGTCTGACTTGCATCTTTCCGCCGGTCACCCGCCTATTTTGCGTATTAATGGGGAGATCACACCCGTTAAAGTGCCTGAACTGACAGGCGATGAAGTCAAAGCCCTGTTGTATTCCATCATGACAGAAAAGCAGCGCTCCGATTACGAACAAGATTTTGAAATCGACTTCGCAGTGCATTTAGGCGAAAGAAACCGCTTCCGTATTAACGCCTATAACACCATGCACGGCCCTGCGGCGGTATTTCGGAATATTCCGACCGAAGTACTGACGTTAGAACAACTCCGCACACCATCGATTATCCAAGAGCTTTGCTCGCTACGCCGTGGATTAGTGTTGGTAACCGGCCCAACGGGTCATGGTAAATCCACTACCTTGGCAGGGATGATCAACCATATTAACGTGCATACGAACAAGCATATTCTGACCATTGAAGACCCTGTCGAATTTGTGCATAAATCTAAGAAATCGCTCATTAACCAGCGGGAAATTGGGGTGCATAGTAAATCCTTCGCCCGTGCGCTTAAAAGCTCTCTGCGTGAAGACCCGGATGTGATTCTGGTGGGGGAATTACGTGATATTGAAACCGTGCGCCTAGCCCTTACTGCCGCAGAAACCGGACATTTGGTGATGGCCACACTGCACACCAACTCTGCCGCAAAAACCGTAGACCGTCTGATCGACGTATTCCCTGCGGAAGAAAAAGACATGGTGCGCACTATGTTATCCAATACATTAGAAGGCGTGATCTCACAAATTCTGATTAAAACCGCCGATGGCAGAGGGCGCGTGGCTGCATTTGAAGTGCTGATTGCCACTTCTGCTGTGCGTAACCTGATTCGTGAGGGTAAGATTCCGCAAATTTACTCGCTCATGCAAGTGGGTAAGCGTGCTGGGATGCAGGTGATGAAAGACAGCGTCTATGCACTTCTCAACCAAGAGCTTATCTCCGCAGATGCTGCTAAATATGCCCTTAACGCCGGTGAAGGTGGTGAGAAAGATGGCAGTGGCCATGAACGTACACCAGGAGGCTTCTAGTGACTGCCCATAACCTGACATCCTATGTCGAAGCCATGCTCGCAGATATGGTAGAAGCCGATGCGTCGGATATGTATCTCACCGTCCAATGCCCACCCTATTTACGGGTTGGCGAAGAATTCCGCGCGTTTGAAAGCCCGCCTTTACGCAAAGATGATATCGAGCATTTACTCACTGCCATGCTAAGCCCTAAGCAATTGGCGGAGTTCCATGATAAGTTGGAACTGAATATTGCCTTTAGCTGGAAAAATGCCTCACGTTTCCGGCTGAATTGTTTTTATCAGCAATTTAATCCAGGTATCGTGATCCGCCGTGTGCGCACTGATTTGCCAACGCTCGAAAAACTAAGGCTACCAACACTTTATGCCGAGCTATCCATTCTCAAACAAGGCCTGATCTTGCTTGCAAGCCCTAGCGGTTCGGGAAAATCCACCTCACTGGCAGCCATGCTCAATCACCGCAATGAACATGGTGCAGGCCATATTTTGACCATTGAAGACCCGATTGAATATATCCACCCGCATAAAAAATGCATTATCACCCAACGTGAAGTTGGGATGGATACGTATTCATTCCATGAAGCACTCCGCAACGCACTCCGCCAACGCGCGGATGTGGTGGCAATCGGTGAGATACGCGACCGCGAAACCATGGAGCATGCCATTAATTTCGCAGAAACAGGCCATTTATGTATTGCCACTCTGCATTCCACCAATACCTGCCAAGCCATCGAACGGGCGATCAGCTTCTTTCCAGAAGAGCTGCATAACCATATGCGCTTCTCTCTGTCGCAGAACCTAAAAGCGATTATTTCACAGCGCCTGGTACAGAATATTCAGCATAAACGCTCACTCGCAACCGAAATCCTGCTCAATGAAGGCCTGATACGCACGCTTATTCAAGATGGCGCCACACATGATATCAAAGAACTCATGTCCCGCCAGAAATTCAATGGCACGCATACGCTGGATGATTCGCTGTTGGATTTATACCGCAAAGGCGTGATCAGCGCCGAGATTGCGCTTGCCGAATCCGACAACCCAACCAACCTCAAACTCCGACTCAAACAACAGCTTGCAGAACAGCATCCATTGACACTCGGTGGCTCCAACGGGCCAGAGCTTACCCTGCAACAAGATGAAGAACCTGGGCAGCAGCAGGCCTAAACTATACCACAATACACCCAAACAACGCCAAAGCCAGCGACGGCCCAAATGGGAAGCGCTCGCCTTTGCCAAGCATGCGCCAGCATAGCGCCAGAATAATGCCACCAACGCCTGCAATAAAGAAATACTGCGCAATCGCCTCAGCATCAGGGCCAATATAGAGGCCACTCACTGCCAGGAATTTAATATCTCCCCAGCCAAGCGCCTCCTGCTTTTTCCACCATTTCCCCAGTGCGCCGAGCGCCCAGCCGAACAATGCACCGCCGATAGAGGTTGCAATGACAGGGAAAAAAGGCATCTGCAAAGACCATGCATAGAGTATCCCCAATACTGCCAGCGCAATATTGAGACTATCGGGAATAATATAATGCTGTAAATCAATCGCTGTAATCACCATCAAACAGGTCACCACGGCCCAGATCAGCAGCGTATGCCAGCTTACGCCATATAATAAGAATATCCCTAAGAATAATAGCGCAATAGCAATTTCCGTCCACAGATAGACCATCCCGATACGCGCATGGCAATAACGGCATTTCCCGCGCATGAACAGCCAGGAAAACACTGGAACCAGGTCTTTAAACCCTAGTTTATGCTGGCATTTAGGACAATGGGAGCGGGTGAAGATGATATCCTCCCCCCGTGGGATGCGATGGATGAGCATGGTGGCAAAACTGCCAACGCATAACCCAACATATAACGCAACAAGCCCCTCAATAATCACCATTTTTCTTTCTTATGAGTGTGATATAACCAGTATGGCATAAAACAGCTTGGTCTGCAATCGCGCTGGAGGCTTGCAGCAACCCGCAGAAAAGACTATAGTGCAGAAAACCTGAACTTTATGAGCTGTCTATGCAATCCCTTCTAGAATTTCTGCCACTCTTGGCGTTTTTTATATCCTATAAATTCTATGGCATCTTCACAGCCACGTTTGTATTGATGGGCGTGACGGCTATTACCTTGCCGCTTATTTGGTATTACACGAAGAAACTCCCTGTTATGCTGGTGGTTTCTGCAGGGTTTATGATTGTGTTTGGCGGCATGACATTGCTGTTCCATGATGAAACCTTCCTCAAAATCCGCCCGACCATTGTGAATATCCTGTTTGCGACGATTTTGCTTGGCGGTGTAGCGTTCAATAAAGGCATTCTCCAATACGCCCTTGGCCATGCGCTTACACTTAAAGACGAAGCGTGGAAGCCATTCTCTTTGCGTTGGGGGTTATTCTTTTTAGTGCTTGCAGCGCTCAATGAAATTGTCTGGCGCCATTTTTCGACCGATACTTGGGTGCAGTTCAAAGTCTTTGGCCCATTATGCCTCACCCTGCTTTTCACCCTTTCGCAGATTCCGTTTATTCAGCGTAATCAAGTCAAACAAAGCGCATAAATTCTTTGTCATTGCGAGGAGCGCCAGCGACGCGGCAATCCAGGGGCATCCTCTGTCTTTATGTAGGCACTGGATCAACTATGTTTATTGTCATACGCCGACGTGATCGATGTTGTTGCCTGGCTCTTGCTCTTGTCATTCCGGGCTTGACCCGGAATCCACCGTGACTGGCGCTAGGAGCTATATTCTTATAGATAACGCCCCCATAACAGTGGATCCCGGATCAAGTCCGGGATGACAGGCATGTGCAAAGCGCGGCGACTGTGTCCGCCGAAGCCTTGGCGAAGGGGGATCTATCTATCCTACATAACGCATGGATCGCCATGCTTGCGCTCGCGATGACAACACAACATAAAAAAACGGAGGGTAGAAACCACCCTCCGCTATACCCCTCATCCCCTCAATTCCGTTAATTCATCCGAATACGCAACTGGCAGAGTACCTGTGTATTGGAGATATTATATTCATCAATCTCATCTGGATCAGAGTTGATACAGTTAACACTACCGACGGAACCACTATCTGCCACCGTCATATTGCTGGTTGCGTTACCTTTTATAGCGGTTGCAGCACCGCTAAGTGGATAGCCGTCATCAATTTTAGTATCAATATTAAAGGCCTCCTCAGGGCGCAGGCTATTGGCCAATGTATGGGTTACACCCAAGCTGTCTGCTACACCGATATGGTAGTAATTAGAACCATCTACGTTATACACCGTAAACCCACCACGCCCTAATTTAGTGGCTGGGAAAGTTTGACCTACTAACGAGTTTTCGGATTTACCATCATAGTTACCATCTAACAGTTTAGAACGTGACAGATGATACCAGAAATTCACAATTTCACCGCTAGAGAGCGTAATGGAGTTTGAGTTACGTGTGGCATCTGATAATAACCCGTTACCATTACCATCATCCCCCAAACCGCCTTTGGTTCCCAAACCATAGGCCACCGCCTTGCTAATATCGCCTGGCAATTGGCCGCCATATTTTGCTTTAAATGTATTCACCGCTGCATTGAAGCGCTCTAATTGGGAGATGGTGGCTTTCACTTCTGCTGTCCGAATCAAATCCTGACCAGTTAATACGCCCCCTACAATCAGCCCAATAATCACCAATACGATGGATAATTCCACCAAACTAAAACCTTTTTGCGCGGCATGGGATGACATAGATATTCTCCAATGTGAGTTACTATAGTATTTCTACGATAACTGAATTCGGTTAACAGAGTATTACCAAAGTCGTTTCCTCTGGGCTTACCCACAGAATGCGACATGGAAAACATCACCACTTATGCCAATTGTGTGCCGTATACCACAATACACGCAAGGAATTGTGCTGTTTTCCAGTAACCTTTCAGTAAGTTTTTTACAATATACTTAGCAATAGATAAAGTAGTGCATGTAACCCAGCATTTCCGAAATTATGGCGTCGTTGAAAAAGAAATTATTGCCGTTTGATATAGACCGCTCCAGCTTTGTCCTCTCCGTGGGGGATGAAGGTGCGATTTTGTGCTATGTGAAGAATGGTATTTTGACACAGCGCCTGTTCTCGACATTGACTTCTACACCTGATAAACAGGCTTTCCAGAAACTCTTGCTGGCTGACCCACATGCACCGGTGCATATTTTGCTTGATGTGATGGATCAAAGCTGCTCGCAACAATCCTTGCCAGCGGTAAGCTCTCTGACTATCAACAAGCTCGTGAAGAAACGCTTGGATCGCGATTTTGCGGCTGAAGATTTACGCGGTGCGATTCCGCAAGGCCGTGAGAAAAATGGCCGCCATGACTGGCGCTTCTTATTTGTATCCACACCAACCGTTTCTCCGCTGACGGATTGGATCGACTTCTTAATGAGCTTCTCTAACCGTATTTCAGGCATTTCCTTATTGCCTGTTGAAGCTATCGCATTCTTAAAAACACTCCTCAAAAAAGAAGCCGAACTCGAAGCACCAGCAACCGCTAAAAAGAACAAGCTCAGCAGCATGTTCCCAGGGAAAAAACCTGTACCCGCTGCGCATAAAGCCAACTGGCATTTTATTACTTTCCACAATAAAATTAGCGGTTTCCGCCAAGTGGTGTTTAAAGACGGGCAATTAGTATTCACCCGTTTAGTGCAATCGCCACAAGATGCTTCCGCACAATTGATTGCCGGAGCATTAGAGCAAGAAACGATCAATACGTTAGAATATCTGCGCCGCTTATCCTTCAATGATGATGATTCAATCGATATCTACACTATCGCAGCACAGGAAATTCTCTCTGTATCCGATAACCCAACCCTGCAAGGCCACCGCTTATTGCGCTTTACCCCGCATGAAATGGGGCAACGCTTAGGGCTTAAGAATGCAACACAAGCAGCAGACCGTTTTGCCGATGTGTTATTTGCCACCCATTTCAGCAAATCCAAACGCGTCTTAAATCTGCAAAATAATCTGATGAAGCAATATGCCGTATTGCATTATGCGGCGGTGTTTGCCAAGATGTTTGCGGTATCGTTAGTGCCGTTTATGCTGCTTTATATTCTCGGCGTGACCGTGGATATTTGGACCCGCGAGAAAAATATTAGCTTTGCGGAAGATCAAACCAAAAAACTCACCGCCCTCCATCAAAAACGTTTGATTGATGCACCGGATTATAATGAAGAGAATGCTGCGAAAATTAGTGATATGGTGGTGTTATACAACCTCCTCTCCGGCGCGCCATTCTCACCACTGACATTACTTTCCGATTTTAACACGATTCGTGGCCCGTTTATTACCGTGAAGAGCTATGAATGGTCACTCAACACCCTCAATCAATCCGCCAATACTGTACCGGATTTCACCGCCTCACTTGCTATCGAATTTTCCGGTAAAGATAGCTCATTTGATGATCTGTTCAATAATTTCGATGCCTTCAGCCAACGGCTTGAGAAGGCCTTCACAGCACCGTATAAAATGGAATATTCCCGCCTGCCGGAACGTATTGCATTTACCGATCGTGAGAAAGTGATTCCAATTCAAATTACCATTAGCGGCCCTGCCGATGCAGGCGCGCGGAAATCTGCGGAGGCGCCTAAATGAAGCTCCTCGAAGTCAGAGCCACACTTATCAAACGTGTTGCCATCAGCGCCGTGATGCTGATTCTCACACTGGCCGCATATTATTACATTGAGAACTACCGCATTACTATGGCCGAAAAAGAAGCCAAGGTGCAGCGAAATGTAAGCAATCTCAATAGCCAGATCACCGAATTCGACCGGAAATATAAAGAATTCAAAGAAGCTTCCAAACTCTGGGAGAAGCTCAATAACACCCAGAAAAAACGGGCTGGTTTACAGATCAATACCGTACAAGATTTCTTAGAAGAGCTGAAGCAGGAATATAAGATCATTGAACTCAATGTGAATATGTCAAAACCGGAAGAACTCAAAGACTCTTACCGCACGACAACCACCGTTGTGGTTTCCAGTATTGTTGAGATTAATTTCCGTGCGATTAGTGATGAATATGTGCTGTCATTCATCTCTACGCTGATGAATGATTTGCCCGGCTATGTCAAAGTGCTTTCCTTCCGCATCAACCGTGAAAACGAGCTGACACCAGAAATGCTGCAACAGCTCCAAAAAGGCACGCTCGTTCCACTGATCAATGGTGATATACGTTTACAATGGCGTGATTTGAAAGATATTACCAAGAAAAAAGAAGTAGCGCCGCCAGCTCCTCCTCCTGCAGCAACACCTGCACCGACGGTAACCCCATCTGCGCCTGATAGCGTCACACCGCCTCCGGCTCCAGGAGGTGCGCAATGAGGATAGTGCATATTCTATGGCTGGCAATAACCCTACTGATAGCGCCCACTGCCTATGCAGCCGATGCGAATCAGGATGATTTTCTCAACCAAATGATGAATCTTCCTGCCTTGGCGCCTGAGGATATCACACCGCCTACGGAGAATTTGCAGCCAGATACAACTCAGCAGCAAACAACCCCACCGTCTTCTGCACCTGTATCTACGCCTACACCGCAGCCACCGGCTGCGCCTGTGGTGCCTACACCGCCATCCATACCACCAAGTATGCCGACTGTGCCGGATATGCCTGCATTACCAACTATGCCAGCACCGCCGTCTTCTGCGCCACTCTCAACACCAACTCCACCACCTGCGCCTGCACCTATGCCTGTACCGGTCATGCCGCCAAGCATTACTGCCGTACCGGATATGCCTACACCACCTGCTATGCCAACCATGCCTGTTCCACCTGCGCCGCCAAGCAACCCTGATGCAGCACCCAGTGAGCCTGTACAGAGCCAGTCATTGCCAACACCTACACCGATTCCACCTGTGCTGACGCCAGATATTCCACAGACTATGCCAGTGGTGCCGAACAATCCTGAACTTCTTGTATCGCCAACACCACCTATGGCTCCGATTAGCACGCCAGAGCCTGTAACACCACCGATACCAGATGCCATTCCGACCACGCCGGATATGTCAGAACCGCTGGCGATTCCGAGCTTGCCACCTGAAACGCCCTCTATCCCAACAGCGCCAGAGGTAACACCACCTGTTCCAGAGGCCATACCAACGCCAACACCGCCTATGGCCCCTATCAGCACACCGGATACCGCCCCTGCCATACCACCTGCTCCTGATGTTAGCACTGGCACAGCTGTGACGACACCAGAGCAGACCACCACTCCTCCAGAGGAGAATGTCAGTGATGGTGCTGCAATTGCTATGCCGGATGAGCTACCGAAAGATGGCAATGTCATCAAAGAAACCAAACCATTCTCCTGGACAGGTTCGGTGATGTTTGACATTAATAACAGCCGCCTCTTACGCCAAGCGTTAGAAGCATTAGATCGCGGCTATTTCGTATCCAATCCGAATGACCCTAGCGGTGCACCTACTCTTGCAGAACAGGCAGCCGATGCTCCACCTAAACCACCAATGCGCTATACATCACCATCTTTCTTCCTCAACACATTGCTGTACCTCTCTCCTGAGAACTGGGCAGTATGGTTGAATGGCAAGAAATATACGCATACACTGCCAGATGGCGATCTGACTATTATGAGCGTGATGGAAAACCGCGTGACCATCCAGCTGATTGCGCCTGCGCCTATTGATATTCTCTCACCAAAATGGAAAACCACTCTCACCGCACGCACGGAAGAAGGGCATTATGCTTCTGACGATGGCCGCATTATCGTCAATCCGAAAAATAATAGCATCACCTTCACGCTCAAACCGAATCAAAGCTTCTCGGTATACGCCATGCGTATTGTTGAAGGGCGTGTGCGCGACACATCATTTACCCGCTAAAAAAAATCTGCTATAGTGATTAGCACTATGGAAAAAAACACCGCATACCCTCTTGCCGTCAATGGCATATCCAAACGATTTAAATCGCATATCGTGCTGGATAATATATCGTTTGAACTTCACAAAGGTGAGATTTTTGGCCTGATTGGGATGAACGGTGTGGGCAAAACCACGCTGATGAAAATCATGCTGGATTTGCTAAAGCCTGATAATGGAGATGTGCATTTCTTTGGCCTACCTGCCATCACCCCTGAAAGCCGCAAACCTATTGCCTATTTACCCGAAAAATTCCAGCCCTCCCCATTCCTCAAAGGTGATGAATTTTTGAGCCTGGCGCTGTCGTATTTCAACAAAACCTTTGATCCTGCTATTGCACATGAGAAAGCAAAACTTCTGGCATTGCCCAATGAAGCCTTTTCACGCCGTGTAGGCCAATATTCCAAAGGCATGGGGCAGAAATTAGGGTTATTATCGATCTTCCTTTCTGAGGCTGCCCTGCTGCTGCTCGATGAACCGATGAGCGGCCTTGACCCTGGTGCTCGTATCCAGCTCAAAGAATTACTGCTGGATTATAAACAGCAAGGCAACAGCATCTTCTTCAGCTCACATATCTTAGCCGATATGGAAGAAATCTGTGACCGTGTGGCGGTGCTACATGATGCCAAATTGATTTTCGTTGGCAAACCACAAGAATTCCAAGCACAGTATCAAGCCGATACGCTGGAACGGGCGTTCTTGAAAGCCACCGTCTTGCATGATGCATAAATAAAAACGGCTTCTCTGTTCCCATAGAAGCCGTTTTTGTATTTAGCGCATTATACCATTACGCAAGCTCAATCTCAATGCCTTCAGCCCGTTTTCTCTGCACACGCTCTGAATAAGAAAAGCCTGTATGCTCCTGGTTGCCACTTTTTACCTGCTCACGCTCAGCAAAACGCTTGCGCTCATGTTTATACGCAAATCCACGATCATCCTGAGTGCCTTGCTCATGCAAGCGGCTTAAGTCTTCTGCTGTGCTTGGCTTGAAGTCGGTAATGGTTTTATAACCACCCTGCTCTTTGGGCGCAAATGCCAGCCGGCTTAACTTAAAGCGCTCTACAAGACTAGAAAATTTATCCGTATTGGTTTGAACATATGCCAATGCAGCTGTTGTCGTTTCCAATTGCGTATCCGTAATCGGCGCACCTTTAGCGGGTTTGCTTACATCGGCTGCATTATAGAGGTTAAATGTCACCGTGCGCACAGGCACTTTCGCACCATCGCTACTTACCACTTTCAGGCCGTCAATAGCGTTGTCTGCTGGCACAAATTGATGGGCAAAAAGTTTATCAGATTCTGTGCTGTGACGATCAACACCGATGCTGCCAGGAATCAAAAACTCTACGGTTTTCAGTTTACCTTTCTTCGTATCCTCTGCTTCCAATGCATATTGCACTTCACGCGCGCCAGGAGTCACCGGATAATACACACATGCAACATCACCCTCCGCTAAATTGCCTTCAGCAGGATGCGTATGCGCAGGCGATGCTTTGCCTGTCCATAGTAAAATACGCGGGTGGAAAAGTTGCGCCTTATCATTCTCGGTAAACGTAATAGGCTGCGTTGTAATATTCACCAGCTCATAAAGCGCCCCTGTGAAATTGGAGGTAAACACCGCATTCGTAGGGATGCGCTCACGGTATTGCTCTGCGGCTGACTCAAATGCTTTCACTAATGATTCCTGAGTAAGCGCACTAGCATCACGTAACTCCTGCACTTTTTTCAGAACATCTGCTTCAAATGCTGCTAAGAACTGCTCTGCTGTATCAAAATTTTGCTTAGACATTAATAGTCTCCTTTTTATTTCTCTTTTTCTTTATTCTTATATATACTAATCTTCATCTAATTTACAGGCCGCATTCGACCTTTCATACAGCATAACAACAGCATTTGCGCATCTCCCTATTTATTAATAAATGCACAATAGCATATATATTTCTTAATGTCTATAGAAATAGTAGACTTAATGGATGTTTCCACACAACATACTATATTATATGGATATTAGTGCCTAAGATAGAAGTTAATTGTCAAATCGTCCCGTAAATTAGGCCGGTATTCGCATTCAAATTTACGGATCAGGGCAGCTGCGATACCGTTGATATCGACATAATCACCCTGCGATGCCCAATGGTGCTGTTCGCACATAAATTGATAAAGCGCTTCCTCACTAAAGAAATGCCCCTGTTCATTCTCGGTTTCGATCAACGCATCGCTATAGAGGCAGAGCATATCTTTCGGGAAGAAATCGCGCTTTTTGGTTTCATAGGTCACCCCTTTGCTCACACCCAGTGGAAAACCCGTACCATCAATAACCGACGAATTATTTTTGCGCTGGCTAATAATAAACGGGCTTGGCGATGCGGCTGTGGCATAGGATAAAATATTCTTCCGCACATCAATCACCCCATAAAACATAGTGGCAAACTGACCAACAGTGAGCAATTGTGTGAGGCGGTTATTAAGCTCGGTCAGATAATGGCCTGGATTTTTGGCGAAATAGCTATATTCTTCCATGAGCGTATGCAACCGGAATGTGTTGAGTGCTGCTGTCACGCCATGGCCTGAAAAGTCGGTAATATAAATAGCCACTTGATGCTTAGAAAGCATCTTCACCCCCCAGAAATCTCCCCCTAATTCTGAAGAGGTTACTGAATAGGGAATAAGCGTGCATTTATACTGTTTCTGCACCGTCTCGATATGCTCCTTAGACGGTAGGATTACCTCTTGCATTTGGCGGGCATCATTGAGTTCATGCTCGATGCGGCGGCGGGAGATCATCAAATCTTTGAGCAATTTATGCCGCTCTAAATGCACCAGGATACGCGCCGTAATTTCATCCGAATCAATCGGCTTATTGATAAAATCCGTCGCTCCGGATTCAAAAGCTTTGGCACGTTGTTCAGGGGTAGTAATCGCGGTTTGCATGATAATGGGCATGTCATGCAAATCGGCATCTTCTCGAATCTTGCGGCAAAACTCAACGCCATCCATCTCAGGCATGATAAGATCCACCACCGCAATATCAGGCTGCCATTCATAGGTTTTCTCAAGCGCCTCACGGCCATTTTTTGCACAGCGAATATTATGAAACCCTTGCTGCTTGAGAATATCGCTAATGAAAATGAGGTTAAACTCCATGTCATCGACCAGCAAAATACGTGCCTTCTTTAGCACCGCTTTTAACTGCTGGCGCTGCAATATCGCATTGCTTTGGAACGTTCTTGTGGCCGGATTGGTCATGAAAATCTTATTCAGAAATGGTGAATAAATCGTAGAATCTTGAAATTTCAAACATCTTCTTCACTTGCCCTACAGGTTGTTGCAACACAACTTGTTTAGAAAAACGCACGGATTCATCCCGAATCAGCAAGAGAATGCCGAGTGCTGCCGAATCCACGAACTCAACGTCTTTAAAATTGAGATACAGCGTTTTAATCCCTGATTGCTCCAGTAATGCAAAAATGGGTTTAAATTGCTGATGATCTGAGAATGTGAATTTGCCTTTAAACATAATCTCGCATGACGAATCATTGATTGCCTTTGCATATTCCATATGCGCCTCCCTTAGAACAGCTCTATATCTTCATCGGAATGTGTAGCCGCCACATTTCCTACATTCACCCCAAGCGCATCGGCATTTTTGACATAGCCTTTTTCTACCAAATGATCAATAAAGGCATGCTTTAAATCGCTTAGGGTAACATACTGTAATATATCTCGAATAAACCCTATATCCAGGACTACAACATGCTCATCTGATTTCAACATATGCAAGGTTTCTTCCCGCATTTTCTGCAAGGAATCTGTCAGACATTGCAATACATCGACGGTATTTTGTACATTCTGTGTGGTACGATCCTGGAATTGCATTCCTACAATCATGCGGGAAATCACATCCGATGTATGGCGAGATGCCACCGCCGTTTCCTGCATCACAGAACGGGTTTCTTCGCCTTGTGCTAGCATGGCTTCCATAATCGCGTCGATTTTATCCCGCACATTGATGTTGTTGGACATATCAATCGTTGCAACTGATTGTAAGGTGCTATATCCCTCTTTCACGCTACTCGCAATCGCATGAATTTTTTCCTGCATTTCATCCGAAAGCATGGCGATTTCTTTCGATAAGGTTTTCACCTCATTGGCTACCACACTAAATCCTCTCCCCGCCTCACCCGCACGCGATGCTTCAATAGTAGCATTAAGGGCCAGGAGGTTGGTTTGTTTGGTGATTTTTTGGATGCGGGAGGTTACGTCATCAATACTCGATAAATGCGTAATCGCACCATCCAAACTATACACCATCGACATCGCTGTTTTGGAGACATAGAGGATTTTATCCACTGCATCTGCAATCGTATCATCAATCAACTTCAAACCATCTGCATGGGTAATTTTCTCACCACCTACATCAAGATGTGATGCAATTTCTGCAATACGTGCCACACGCTCTGCCTGTTGATTACTATCTTGCACGAGATCGCGGAATTTAGAGCTAAGTTCCAAAGCGCTGTCTTCCACCAGTGTCGCAGTGCCTGGCAGAATTTTACAGATCACTTCCAATGCGCTGATATAGGATTGCGAGAATGCCGCCCAGGACATCAGCACTTGCGATATGTTCTGCCCTCCCTCAGGCGCACTACGATATTCATCCAACTCTATTCTCATAGCGTCCCCTCAATCTTTGTATTGGATTGTTTTAAAATCTCTAGCGCAATGACGCTGAGTGGTAATTCTACACAAACAGCATGCTGTTGCTTTGCAACTTTTGGCATACCGTATACCACGCATGTCTCTTCATTTTGTCCAATCGTGAATGAACCGGCCTCACGCATTGCAAGCAGGCCTGCGGCACCATCGCGCCCCATGCCTGTCAAAATAACACCAACAGCCGCAGCACCTGCCTCATGCGCGACAGAGCGCAATAGCACATCCACTGATGGACGATGGCCTGATTCGAGCGGGCCATCATGGATATAACAACGATAGCCGAGCGTGCCACGCCGTATCTCCATATGATGCCCACCTGGGGCAATATACACACTACCTGGACGTATCGCCTGGTCATGTTTTGCTTCGCAGACAGTCATTTGCGAATTCTTATCCAAACGCTCGGCAAAACTGGCGGTAAAATAAGGCGGCATATGCTGTGTAATCACAATCGGCGGACAGGTTTTAGGCAGGGTCGTAATAATCTCATACAGCGCCTGCACACCCCCTGTTGAAGCCCCAATCGCAATCAGCCGGCGCGCGCTATGCACTGATGGTGTATGGCTCAATATTTTTGGCGTATGCGTCGCCATTTTGGCTTTTACACGCACACGTGCCGCAGTTTTGACTTTGGTCACTAATTCTTGTGCAATGAGTGACAGATCTTGGATATGGCCAGATACAACAGGTTTCCCGACATAATCCACCGCCCCCATTTCCAACGCTCGCAGCGTAATGCCTGCACCACGTTGCGTCAGTGTTGATACCATCACCACAGGCATAGGCCTGAGTGTCATCACTTTTTCCAGGAATGCTAACCCGTCCATTTTTGGCATTTCGATATCAAGGGTCATCACATCGGGATTAAGCTGCTTAATCATCTCACGCGCTTCATACGGGTCCGATGCCGCTCCTACTACGTCCAAATCCGCATCAGCCGACAGTATTTCCGTCAGCATTTCGCGGATTAGGCGGGAGTCATCAACAATGAGTACGCGTATTTTCTTTATCATAATTAAAACAACTCGATGTCGCCCTCGCTCTTCTTTTGTTTTTCTTTGAGCTTGCGCGCATAAGCACGTTCTTCAGCCACCACGCGTAAATCGTCTTTGCGCTTGAGGCTGCGCATCATGGCTTGGCCAGTGGCTGGGTAATAATGCAGCCGGCGTGGGTGGATGCCACCTAGATGCTCTGAGGCTACTTTTAGCCCCTCTTCTTTCATAAACTGCCGCACAAACGCTACATTACGTTCACCAATCAATGTGGAGGCTTCAATCACATTCGCCCCGCCAAATAACTTCACCTCTAACCGGCTCTTCATACCACCGGCTTTCAAAATCTCGTTGATGAGCTTCTCCATCGCAAATACGCCATAGCGCGTAGAGGCATCAAAAGCCTGTTGTTCCTTATCCCCTGGTAATAAGAAGTGGTTCATGCCACCTATCCCCAGAAACGGATCACGAATACAGGCCGCCACGCAGGAACCTAAAATTGTCATAATCATTTCACCCGGACGTTTAGCAACATAGTAATCACCCGAATACAGCTTAATCACTGCAATTTCATGCACCTGATCATAATAGCGATCCGGCCCGTCATAATAATTGCCAACCTGATTCTCTTCTGTCTCAGTACGTCGCTCAGGATGCGCATGATGCTTGCCATGCTTATGTTTATGCGGTTGATGGTTATGGGGATGGGTCATCTGCTCCTCTGATAAATCGTTTTCCCATGGAGCTTAAAGCGGTCACATACCGCAAATAAATTCTCTGAATGGCCAATATAAAGCCAGCCATCCGGCGTCATCGCATCTGCAATGCGGTCAAAAAGTGTGCGCTGGGTTGCTTTATCAAAATAAATCACCACATTACGGCAGAACACAATGTCAAACTTACCCTTCATCGGCCATGGTGATAGCAAATTCAGCGGATTGAAGGTGATCATTTTGGTGATCGCTTCTTTAAATGTGAAGCTCTGTCCATCTTTGGATATTTCGATATATTTCTTATGATAAGCCTCAGGAATTTTGCTCAGCATATCCGTGGAATATTCACCTGCACGTGCAGTAGCTAACACATTCGTATCAATATCGGTTGCCAGAATTTTAATATCCCATCCAATCGCATTCTCAAACACATCTGCCACCGTCATAGCAATCGAATAAGGCTCCTGCCCTGTGGAACTGGCGCAAGACCAGATGCGGATACGGCGGCTTGCCGGTGGATGGGCTTTAATGGCTTGTAAGCGTTGTTTTAAATCATCGAAATGATGGCCTTCGCGGAAGAAGCCGGTCAAATTGGTGGTAATCGAATTGACGAAATGAATAAGCTCTTCATCACCATCTGACTGTTCTAATAATTCGCAATATTCTTTAAACGACTGCAAATTGAGGCTACGCAAGCGTTTCGTCAATCGCGCATAGACCATATCACTTTTATGCTTGGGCATCATAATGCCAGTATGTTCATTGACCAATCCTGCCAAGAACTGGAAATCCCTATCCGTAAAAGCAAATTCTCTTTCGCGCGTTTTTGTCATAACCGTCTTTCTATCGTATTGCCCGCGAGTGTATCAACCTTGTCATCCTTGGACGTGACTGCGTCATTGCGAGGAGCACTAGCGACGTGGCAATCCAGGGCGGACTTCTCTGTCCTTTATGTGGGCCCTGGATCGCCGCGCTATCGCTCGCGATGACGACAGAACAAGAATTTACGAAAACCATGCAATAATGTCAGTCACGCCTAAGGATGACCAAACTCACATTAACGCACTCAAATTGCCCCTTCTGTTTTCAGATGGGGCAATAGGGTACAGGGTCTAAATTCTAGAACTCTTCCCAGCTTTCATCGTATTTTTTGGTACCATTCGTATGACCATTAGCATGACCATTGGTGGCATGAGACGCTACAACCTGTTCTTTGGTTGCTTTAGGCTTTGCAGCAGAATCATGACCTGCATAATGCACAGTTGGCTTTTTCACCGCAGGCTTAGCAGCGGGTCTTGCTGCTGGCTTCGGTGCGGAATGATGATGCTGTGGCGCAGGTGCTGCTGGTCTTGCAGCAAATGCTTCTTCCTCATCTTGGTTATCTGCTACTTTGAAGAACTGCATCAAACGCTCTAATTCGCTGGCTTGATTCACCAGAGATTGCGCTGCTGCGGTATTTTCTTCTACCAGAGCTGCGTTTTGCTGGGTTGCTTCGTCCATTTGAGTAATCGCAGCGTTGATTTCTTCGATACCTGATGTTTGTTGCACGCTTGCTGCTGCAATCTCAGATACGATATCAGCCACTTGCTTCACTGAAGATACAATCTCCTTCAGCGTATCACCCGCCTGGTTCACCAGAGTAGCACCGGACTTCACTTGGTTAGCGCTTTCGCTAATCAGAGATTTAATCTCCTTAGAAGCTGAAGCTGAACGGCCTGCCAGTGAACGTACTTCAGACGCCACCACCGCAAATCCTTTACCCGCCTCACCTGCACGCGCAGCTTCCACCGCAGCGTTTAAGGCCAGAAGGTTGGTTTGGAACGCAATCTCATCGATCACACCGATAATATCAGAGATTTTCTGAGATGATTTCTCGATGTTAGCCATAGCTTCCACCGCATTTTCCACCACTTTGCCACCTTTTTCTGCCACTTCACGTGCATCAGAAGAAAGGTTGTTTGCATTAGCAGAATTCTCAGAGTTTTGCTTCACTGTACCAGTGATTTCTTCCATAGAAGCAGCGGTTTCTTCCAAGCTAGACGCTTGTTGCTCTGTACGGGAAGATAAGTCAATGCTACCGGTAGAAATTTCGCTAGAAGCCGAATTGACAGTTTCGGCTGCTTGTTTAATGCGCATCACGGTTTCACGGATTTTCTTCACATTAAAGTTCAGCGCACGCGCCATTTCACCGATTTCGTCTTTCTTATCAGCACCTGCCACGTCTTTGCTGTAATCACCTTCAGACAGACGGCTGATCTCCACCGCAATGCCTTTGAGCGGGCGGATAATGCTGAGTGCAATCAGCACAATCGATGCCACTAATACGGATAATGAAATCGCTACAATCGCAAATAAGGTCATGTTCGCATTTTCAACCGCATTGAATTGATTTTTGCTGATTTGCGCAAATTGCTCATCAATACTGCCATCCACCGTACGTAATAAGCCTTTCAGCTTGGTACGATGCACGTTAGCAACATCCACCATTTTAGTGATTTCTTCCTTAGAGGCATGATTTTTGGTAGCATCTGCAATACTCACAGAGGTCAATCCTTTGATCTCATCCTGCGTATCTTTAAGCGCAGCAGCATCCACATAGTCCAGCTTCATATCCACCAGCTTCTGCACACTTTTTTCAAGTGTGTCTCTGCTGGTTTCGATAGAATTCAACACTTCTTTCTCTACATTACCACCATCTTGTGATTGGTAGATCGCTTCATAACGCGATAAGAGCAATTGCAAACGGTTAATACGCATATCCAAGTTCGCAGCGCGCGCTTCACCAGCGCGTTCCATATTCTCAGTTTCTTCGCGTATAATGCTGTTGCTATAGTAAGAAGCTCCGCCCATCAGCGCCAATGTCGCCACTGAAAGCACGCCAAGCAATACCAGCTTTCCTTTTATCGTTAAGTTCATGATTATTCTCCTTTTAATAAGTCAGATTAGTGTTGTGTTTGTTTTTGTGTATGCTGTTCTGCTTGTTCCAAAATGTGGGAATCAAACAGGTGGTCCACTTTGAGGAGGATGACCATCCGTTCTTCAACAGAAATCAGCCCATCCACAAAATCATCATCAATCGTTGTCTCAACTGCTGGCGATGCTTTGATTTCATCGGTTCCTACGGTCAGAATATCGGATACCGTATCCACCAATATCCCAATCGTGCGGTCGCTGACAGCAAGAATAATCACAACATTTTTTGGGTTTGCTTGCGTAATGCCCATATTGAATCGCGTACGCAAATCAAAAATTGGTACAATAATACCCCGCAAGTTAATCACCCCGCGCATAAACTCCGGTGTGTTCGGCAGACGGGTGGTTTCAGACCAGCCCTTAATCTCCCTCACCGTCATAATATCCACCCCGTATTCAGCATTCTCCACCGTGAAGGTGAGGAATTGTGACGTATCACCGATAATATC
Source organism: uncultured Rickettsiales bacterium (assembly GCA_964574415.1). Lineage (GTDB taxonomy): Bacteria > Pseudomonadota > Alphaproteobacteria > Rickettsiales > CAZNNM01 > CAZNNM01. The sequence goes on from CAZNNM010000001.1 coordinate 261,473, forward strand.
GGTGCTCCGCCCTGAAGAGGATGTGTCCATTCTCTCAATAGTCATGAAAAACTCCTTTCGTTTATGCACATAATTGATCCGTTGTATTTTCATCCAATACGGCCTGGCTTACGATGTGTTGTAAGCCAGCAATGTCTAGAATGAGCGAAACTTTCCCGTCACCCAGGATTGTCGCACCGGATATTCCATCCACCGGATCAGAATTTTCTGTGAGGCTTTTGATCACCACTTGCTGTTGCCCAACAAGTTCATCAACCACTAAGCCAAATTTGTGGCGGCCACTCTCCACCAGCACGACAAGCGCATTGGCAGGATTGGTCTCTGCATTATGAATACCAAACGTATTATGCAGATAAAGCACCACGATAAATTCGCCACGCACGTTAATCACCTCACTACCATCCGCAATTTTGCGAACTTCGTCGGCTTTCGGACGCATGGTTTCGATAATATTTCCAATCGGAATAATATAATGTTCTGTTCCCACTCTCACGATCATGCCATCTAAAATCGCAAGCGTAAGCGGTAGAGAAATCGTAAAACAGGAGCCTTGACCCGGGCGGTTATCTGTCTCAATCACCCCACCCATAGCCGTAATATTCCGCTTCACCACATCCATCCCCACACCACGGCCTGAAATGGCAGTTACTTCTGCCGCCGTAGAGAATCCTGGCATAAAAATCAGCGCATCAATTTCTTCATTAGAAAGCACCGCCTCCGGAGCCACTAGCCCCTTCTCACGCGCGCTTTTGAGGACTTTTTCGCGGTTAATCCCTGCGCCATCATCCTCCACTTCAATCACAATACGGCCACCACGATGATCGGCAGAAAGCCTGATCACCCCTTGCGCAGGCTTGCCTTTCTGAATACGCGCTTCTGGCGTTTCGATCCCATGATCCATCGAGTTACGGATCATATGGGTCAGCGGATCGCTGAGTTGCTCAATAACGGTTTTATCCACTTCGGTATTCTCACCCGCCATCTCAATGCGGATATCCTTACCCAATTGCTTTGATAAATCCCGCACAATACGTGGCATCCGTGAAAACACCGATTTCACCGATTGCATCCGCACTGACATCACCGCCTCTTGCAGCTCACGCGTATGCTGCGAAAGCTCCATCACGCCATCGATCAGTTTTTGATAGGTATCAATTGGCAAATCCTTGGTTTGTGCCACTAACATTGCCTGGGTAATCACCAACTCACCCACCATGTTGACGAGCTTATCAACTTTATCGACATCCACCCGAATCGAGGTCACATTGCCTGATGATGCAGGTTTGGCTTCTTCTGTTGAAGATGCTGCGGCTGCCGCTGGTTTTTTCTCTTGTGGCTTATAGCCAGCGGCTGGCTTAATCACCAAATCACATTCATCTTCCACGAATTCGAATACTTCATGGATGCGTTCTTCCGGTTGCTGTGTTTCCAGGGAAAACTCCCACGCAAAATAGCTTTTTTCAGGATCAATATGATCAAAATCCGGCAGTTTAGCCGTATCCACCACCACATCCAATTTTCCAAGCTGCTTTAATTCCCGAATGATCAGCACCGGCTCATTGCCTGATACAAAAATATCGGGATAGGGCTTGAAGCTGATTTGGTACAGCACCGTTTCGCCATCACTGACTTGCTCTTTAGCCGTATTATTTTTCACCGTGGCCGTCTTCACACCACTTTCACTCGCAATGGCTTGCAAATCGGCAGCCACATCATCACCAAAATGCTCATCCATCTCGCGGCCTTCTTTGGCTGCGTGTACGAGCTGGGTTACGATATCGACCGATTGCAACAACGCATCCACAGCCTCACGTGAAACCGGCACTTTGCCTTCACGCATCGCATCGAGCAACGCTTCAAGAATATGGGTAAAACGGGTAATGTGAGAGAATCCAAAAGCACCCGAACCACCCTTAATCGAATGCGCACAGCGGAAGATAGCATTGAGTTCCTCCAGATTAGTCGTCTCGCCATCCATGGCTATCAGGCGCGCTTCCATATCTTCAAGCAGCTCATAGCACTCTGTGATATACGTATCTTTAAACCGCTGTAAGTCATTCATAATAATTCTCTATGCACAAACCTTGTTAACGACTTGAATCAGTTTTTCTGGGTTAAAAGGTTTTACAATCCACCCAGTAGCCCCTACGGTTTTGCCTTCGCTCTTTTTGCTGTCATCACTTTCAGTAGTCAGCATCAGAATCGGCGTGAATTTATAGAGCGGGTTTTCGCGCAGTTTTTTAATCAGCTCAATACCATTCATCACTGGCATGTTGAGATCGGTGATGATCACATCGATGGGAGAATTGCCAAGTACGTTAAGCGCTGCTTGTCCATCTTCTGCTTCGATAACATCAAACCCCGCGCCTTTCAGCGTGAAGGACACCATCTCCCGCATTGTTTTTGAATCATCCACAGTGAGTGCACGCTTAGCCATTAGCTCCTCCATTCATTGAATTGTGCGGTTAGTCCCAGGTCAGAAAATACGTTCACCACCGCATCGGCAGGTTCAGCAATGACCAGTTGTTTATTTTGTTGCTTGAGTGATACAGCTAAGGATGTTATTAACTGCACAGCTGGGGTTGTCATACGTTCCACAGCAGCCGCCTTGACCACTAAACGGCCGGCATGTTCACAGGCTTCGTGTAGCTCTTTATAGAGTATGGCTGCGCATGTAATGTCTACGATGGCAGGGAGTATGAACACCTGTTCTGCGTTTGTTCCTGAAGTAGACATGACCCATCCTTAACAACGTATTAACAGTACCTTATACGGCACACGTAATTGAGAATTGAAACATAAGGCTGTTAAAATAATGTTAAACACCAACTAGAAGTTTCACGGGATTTTGCTCTAATCTATTAATATTTTACTTATGGCATCCTTCAAACAATTCCATTCCAACCTACAAAATTGGTACCATGCGCAGGGCCGTAAAGGCCTGCCATGGCGAAATACGTGTGATCCTTATGCGATATGGCTGAGTGAGGTAATGTTGCAACAGACACAGGTCAAAACAGTGTTAGAAAGATTTTATTTTCCGTTCCTTGACCGCTTCCCCACCCTCACCTCACTGGCAGAGGCAGACCGTCAAGAAGTATTAAAATATTGGGAAGGATTAGGGTATTACACCCGTGCCGCCAATCTCCACAAAGCCGCCCAACAAGCCGCACCTGAAATGCCTAGAACTATTGAAGGATTGCTGGCATTGCCAGGCATTGGCCAAAATACCGCCCATGCCGTTGCTGCATTTGCCTATCACCAGCCAGTTGCGATATTAGAGGCCAATGTCAAACGCATCGTCTACCGCATCTTCGCCCTCACAGAGGCCAAAGATGCTGATCTCTGGCAGCATGCCCAATCCTTGCTCGATCATGATCATCCGTTTGACTACAACCAAGCTATGATGGATATCGGCGCGCTGATATGCACCAAAACTGCCCCTAAATGCCATGAATGCCCTGCCAATATCATCTGCCAAGGCAAAGAAAATCCTACGGCCTATCCCGCTAAAAAAGCAAAGAAGGCAACACCCACACGGCATAAAACCATTATCGTATTGCAGTCAGGCAACCGCTATTACCTTGCCCAACGCACCAGCCGTTTCTTGCAAGGCCTCTACAGCTTCAACGAATATGATCGCAGCCATCCCACTGATGGGCTTAGCTATCTTGGCCATGTAGAGCAAACCTACAGCCATTTTCACCTTGATGCGGAGGTCTATCTTCAATCACAACAGGCAACAGGTGCGGGTTGGTATACGTTAGCTGAGATTGAACAATTACCGCTATCACGCGCAGAGAGCAAGGTGGTACGGCTGCTTAGTGATATGCTGCGTTTGTTGTAGGCTGTCTACGCCTACCCTGTCATTCCGGACTTGATCTGGAATCCACTGCTATGGTAGCGTGATCTATAAGAATTCATCTTTTAGCGCCAATCTGGGTGAATTCCGGGTCATGCCCGGAATGACAACAGCGAAAGACATGTAACACTGCCGCTTAAATCTAAGGATGACCTACTGCTTCCGCACAAAGCTCCCAGGCGCATCTTCCATGCCCTTTTGTGGCGTATAGGATGCTACTTTCTCACCTGAGAACGCTTTATTCCATTGATCCCAATCCACCCACCAAGAGCCTGGATTTTCTTTTGAGCTTTCCAGCCATTTATCCGCATTCATGTCGCGCGATGCGTTCGTCCAATAGCCGTATTTCTGCTTCTCCGGTGGATTCACCACACCACCCACATGGCCAGAACCACTTAACACAAAACGCACATCACTCTTAGCGAGTAATTTCATCGCTGCAAAGGTCGTTTTCCATGGTGCGATATGGTCTTCACGTGTTGAGAGGAAATAGGTCGGAATATCGATTGTCCCCACATCAATTTTTACCCCTTTAAGCGTGATACCGCCTGGGTTTTTGAGGATGTTTTTGAGGTACATATTACGCAGATAAAAACTATGCATCGCTGCTGGTAAGCGGGTGGCATCGGCGTTCCAATACAGCAAATCAAACGGGAATGGGTCTTTACCCAAGAGATAGTTATTCACCACAAATGACCAAATCATATCATTGGCGCGCAACATGCTAAACGTGATCGCCATCTCTTTGCCATCAAGATAGCCAAGCTCGCCCATGCGCGCTTCCATGGCGCTGATTTGATCTTCATCAATAAACACACCCAAATCACCCACATCACCAAAATCAATCATGGTGGTGAGGAAGGTGGCAGCTTTAATGCGCGTATCTTTCTTGGCTTTCATATAAGCAAGCGTGCAGGCCAGTAGCGTGCCGCCTAAGCAATAGCCCATTGCGGTAACATCCTTTTGCCCCGTCACCTTCTCAATCGCATCCAGTGCGGCGAGCGGGCCTTCGCTCATATAATCTTCAAACGATTTTTTCGCATGGCGCTTATCCGGATTTACCCAGGAAATCATGAAGACGCTATAGCCCTGTTCCAGCAACCATTTCACCAGCGAATTCTTGGGCTGTAAATCCAGAATATAGTATTTATTGATCCATGCTGGCATCACCAATACCGGCCGCGCATATTGCTGCGCTGTCAGCGGGGCATAGTGAATGAGCTGCATGAGATCATTCTGGAACACCACTTTTCCTGCGGTACTCGCAATATTTTTTCCAATCTCAAATGCTTTTAAATCCGCGCTTAACACATTAAGCGCACCTGCGCCAGAACGCTCGATATCCTCAAGCAAATTCTGCATACCTTTAACGATGCTTTGCCCATTGGTTTCCATGGTTTCTTTGAGTGCAACCGGATTGGTCATCAAGAAATTACTGGGCGAAATAGCATCTAAAAACTGACGGGTATAGAAATCGACTTTTTGCTTATCTTTCTTATCCATCCCTGTCGTCGCATTCACCATTTTATCCACCCACTGGCTGGTGAAAAGGTAGTATTGCTTGAGAAAATCAAACAATGGATGATGATGCCACGCATCATCTTTAAAGCGGTTATCTTTCGCAGCTGGCTTATATAACGGCTCTTGTTTTTCACCGAGCAATTGCTGCGTGCCGTAATGCATCAATGCCATATAATCATTGAAGAAATCGATCTGGTATTTGAGTAATTTTTCGGGCTCTTTCATCCAATGAGCCGCCATTTCGGTGAATGCTTGTGCAGCACCTAAGGGCGCAATCATAGAGGTCGCATCATCGCCATTTTGACGGTTTAACACACGTTGGACAATCTGCTGATAATACTCAGCCGCCTTGCCCATATTGGCCATGAATTGTTCTTGATTAAATGCCACTTTTGAACTCCTGCTTGCTGTATCCTTGTATATAAAGTAGCGCCCGCAAATCCGCATGATCCACCCGCATCGCCGCCTGTGCACGCACATGCGGCTTAGCATGATAGGCCACACCTGCACCGGCCGCCTGCAACATCGGCAAATCATTCGCCCCATCGCCTACGGCTAAGATTTCGGAAGCATCCAGGCCTTTTTCGGTTGCATAAATGCGCAAATTGGTAAGCTTGGCCTCTTTATCCAAAATCGGCGGAATCACACGCCCTGTCAGCTTGCCATCACGCACATCCAAACGGTTGGATTTATGCACGTGGAAGCCAAGCGTGGCAGTAACACGTTCTGTAAAGAAGGTAAACCCACCGGAAACCAGTACACACATTGCCTCATTAGCACGCATAGTAGCAAGCAGCTCTTTGGCGCCTGCCATATATTTCACACGCGTATCATAGGTGGTTTGCAGCACCGATTCGTCCAAACCTTCCAGCAAAGCAACCCGCTCAAACAGCGCTTCTTGGAAATCCAACTCGCCGTTCATCGCACGTTCTGTAATCGCCGATACTTTCTCTTTAAGCCCCGCAAAATCTGCCAATTCATCGATACATTCCACCGTAATCATGGTGGAATCCATATCGGCAATTAACAGCTTCTTTTTGCGCCCTTCGGCCGATTGCGCCACCGCATCGATGGTTTCGCCATGCAACATATTATGTGCAATATCCTGCGCATGGGTGGGGGTAATACCATCGAAGAACACATCACATGCTTCATTATCTGCCAGCCATTTTTTCTCAATAATCCGCGCATGATGCTCAGCCAGATTATGCGCCAAGGCATCTACACGCTCTTGTGTAAGCAAGCCAGAATTATGGGGAGCAATGAAAGTGATAACAGAGGTTGTCATAGAATATGCCTTAGAATATAGTCATTTAACGTAGTTTTTTTGTATGTATTGCCATCAAAATAGCCACCCATTTCGTTACATCCCTTGCAAGTAGTGCCGCTACCTGCTGCGGGATGCTCCTCATGGAGTGGCTATTTTTATGACGCAATCCATAAGAAAAAACTACGTTAAATGACTATAGTTAGAATCTATGGGTATTCATACTCTAAAAATCTGGCAGTGTCATTAATTATGGTTTGGACACAATCTAGAGGATAATCGCCTCACCCCGCATTGTCACCGCCAGCGCCTCTTCAGAATGACGTTCACCCTTGCGGTGCATGATCATGCCAGGTAATACGCGGAAACTGGCGGGTGAACCTTTGGTTGCCTGGATAATCATACGTTTCTGGATAGGCGCATTGGAATCCCGCCTTTCATGCGGCGGGAGTGACCATAAAGGATAAAGCGTGATATTACCGCAGGTTGGGCGTAATAGAGCAATGAGTTCATCCGTACGTTCCGTGCGGTAAATATAGGTGATCGTGCCACCTTTTTTCACCAACCGCACTGCATTATCCACCCAATCCGCAAGCCCACCGTGCATTTCCACGGTTTCGAGCATTTTCCCCTCATGCCAGGTGGTATTGACCATATCGCTGCGCCAATAGGGGGGATTGGCCATAACGTGATCAAAACTGCTTTTTTGCCAACCAGCGGTGACTGCACGTAAGTCGCCTTGCACAAAATTGACACGGTCACTGAGAGTGTTATCCGCCGCATTTTCGCAGGCAAGCTGATACATAGGCTCCTGCAATTCCACACCTGTCACCTTGCAACCCACCACCCGCTCAGCTAGAGAAAGGCTTGCAACGCCTGTGAAACTGCCCAACTCCAACACATGCTCCCCTGCCTTAGCCGGCACGGCCGCAGCCATTAAGACCGCATCCATACCCGAGCGGAATCCTTCAGCATAATGTTTGATAAGCAAGCGGCCGCCTAGGAATTTATGGCGGTTGATGGTGGGAGTATTCATTTATGCTTTTTCGAGTAAGGCATCCAATTCTTTTGCAGCATCCAGCGCATATAGATCATCACAACCGCCCACATGTTTGCCGCTGATGAAGATTTGTGGCACAGTGGTGCGCCCACCCGCCTTGGCAATCATCTCCGCCCGTAGCTTTTCATGACCGAAAATGTCGATTTCTTTATACGCGATACCTTTTTTCTCCAGCAGGGTTTTTGCGCGGTGGCAATACGGGCAGGTTGGTTTAGTATAAATCACAACATTTGGCATGCGTGGCTCCTTCCGGATTGTTTATTGATGCATTTTAGACTATATCATACTTCGTTAAAGGGAAACAACCATGTCATCAAAACCATTAAAGATTGAATCGAGCTATAGCCCCGCCGGTGATCAACCGACGGCGATTGCGCAGCTTGTAGAAGGCATAAAAGAAGGCCAGAGCAACCAGGTCTTGCTTGGTGTTACGGGATCCGGCAAGACCTTCACCATGGCGCATGTTATCGAACAAACCCAGCGCCCAGCCTTGATCATGGCCCATAACAAAACGCTGGCGGCACAGATTTATGCCGAGATGAAGAGCTTCTTTCCGAATAATGCGGTGGAATATTTCGTCTCCTATTACGATTATTACCAGCCAGAAGCCTATATCCCTAAAACTGATACCTTTATCGAAAAAGATTCCGCCATCAACGAACAAATCGACCTGATGCGCCACTCCGCCACCCGTTCGCTCTTAGAGCGGCGGGATGTGATTGTGGTGGCCTCGGTCTCCTGTATTTATGGTTTAGGCTCGCCAGAACTCTATTTGCAGATGACCATTCCGCTGAAAGTAGGAGATAGGATCGATATTTCTGATCTCACCCATAAACTCATCGAATTGCATTATGAACGTAATAATATCGATTTCCACCGCGGAACCTTCCGTGTGCAGGGCGATGCGCTGGATATTTTCCCCTCACATTATGAAAACCGCGCGTGGAGGCTGTCCTTTTTTGGGGATGAGTTGGAATCAATCAGCGAATTTGACTCGCTTACAGGCGAGCGTACAGCAACATTAGAAGAAGTCACCGTCTTTGCAAAAAGCCATTACGTCACACCACGCCCAACCTTGCAGCAAATGGTGCAACTGGTCAAACAAGAGCTGAAAGACCGTTTAAGCTATTACGACTCTATCAGCCGCGTACTCGAAGCACAACGCCTCGAACAGCGCACACAGTTTGATATGGAAATGATCGTGGAAACCGGCGCATGTAAAGGGATTGAGAACTATTCCCGCTATCTCTCCGGCCGCGGCCCTGGCCAACCGCCACCGACTTTGTTTGAATACCTACCCAAAGACGCCCTGCTCTTTATCGATGAAAGCCATGTGACCGTACCGCAAATTGGCGGGATGTACAACGGCGATAGGGCGCGCAAAACCACACTGGTAGAACACGGCTTCCGCCTGCCTTCCGCGCTTGATAACCGTCCGCTGAAATTTGACGAATGGAACACGATGCGCCCGCAAACCATCTTCGTTTCTGCCACCCCTGGCAGTTATGAGATGGAACAAACGGGCGGTGTGTTTGCGCAACAAGTGATCCGCCCAACCGGACTGGTAGACCCTGAATGCATCATCCGCCCTGTCGAAACCCAGGTTGATGACTTAATCGGAGAATGCAAAACCGTTGCGGCACAAGGTTTGCGCGTACTGGTCACCACACTCACCAAACGCATGGCCGAAGACCTCACCGAATATTTACAAGATGTAGGCTTAAAAGTAGCCTATTTGCACTCGGATATTGATACGCTGGAACGCATAGAAATCATCCGCGATTTGCGCAAAGGCACCTATGATGTACTTGTAGGCGTGAACCTGTTGCGTGAAGGTCTGGATATTCCAGAATGCGGGCTGGTCGCCATTTTGGATGCCGACAAAGAAGGCTTCCTACGCTCCGAAACCTCGCTCATCCAAACCATCGGGCGGGCAGCGCGTAACGTGGAAGGCCGTGTGATTCTTTATGCGGACAAGATGACCAATTCCCTGAAACGCGCCCTCAGCGAAACCGAACGCCGGCGCAATATTCAGAAGGCCTATAACGAAGAACATGGCATCACACCCGCCACCATCAAAAAATCGCTGCATTCGGTGCTGGATAGTATCCCTGAACAGGATTATGTGACCGTGGATGTTGATGAACCACGTCTGCCAAAAGGCAAAACCCTGCAAGAGACGATTGCCACCTTACGCAAATCAATGCTCGAAGCAGCCGGAGATTTAGACTTCGAGCGCGCCGCACAACTTAGAGACGAGATTCACAGCCTAGAAAATCAAGAATTAGGCATCCATGCTCTCAACGAAAAACCGACACAACCCGCACCCACTAAGGGCAAGCGCCGGCGAGTATGATTTTTGTAACAAAATTGTAATAAAAGAGTATTTTCTTAACGCTCATTTCCATGATATGCAAAATATTCAATCTATTTTGTGAAAGTGAGTTGGTTATGAGTAAAGAAACGGGTGTGTTTACATTTGCGCATAGTATCTGTGTGGCAGGGAATGTACAGATAAAGGCTGCACGTGAAAGCATTAATCCAGTGGCAGAAAAAATCCGCGCCATTACCATTACTGTTCCTGTACAAAGCCAAGATTTGGTTGATGGAGCATTGCTTTTACTCAGAAATGCTACATCAGAGGATGCAATTGCAGAAAACAATGCTCACTTAAAATCCGTGCAGGATGAAATTGCCATGGAAGGCTGCGCTTATGATGATGAGACACTTCGGGCCTTTGAAGACAGTCCTAACGAAAATATTAAGCAAAAAGGCCAACCTCTCACGAATAAAGAAATAGCAGCTCGCAAACCTTTAACATTAGAAAAGGTTATATGGACAGCGCAACCTATTAACCCCAATACAGGAACCGTATCATTTGCTATTACCCTGGAAGAGGATATGCCTTTTTCTCAAAAAGATTGTGACGACCTGGTATGGCTCACACTCAAAGATAAATTTGATACGATACAGCAAGCCCTAGCTGAACAACTGAAAAGAATGACATCCCAAACAGCCAAAATTTCCGAGTGGTTGGATGACATAGAGCCTGATCAAGCCGATGAATTGCTAGCCATTATTGCAAAGTTTAATGGCGTTGATGGCGCTACGTTTGACAGTGGGAATTTGCGTTATAACAGCGCAGAAGCCTTTAATGCCCTTATCGATTCTCACGATTTCAGAGACTTCACGAAGGCCCAGAAAGTACTGGAGCCGCAAGAACCCGTAGTTCACGAAGAAGAAAAAACGACTGCAACAGGCATGACACAATCTGCGCCTATGAATATATCTACACATGTAGCACGGATAGGTACCAGAGGCCGTAGCCATTCTGCCTCTTGTGGAGAGAATTGGCGAGAGAGCGTGCTGGCACCTAGTGACGGACTTCCAAGAAGCCTCAAATAGTTTACCCCCCATTAACCCCTTTCCTGTACCATCACTTACAGGAGAGGGGTTATGTCTAAGAAAGTCCGGCCTATTATTGCACAAGCGATTCAGAAAGCCGATAGCAGCTATTTTTTTGAGAATTATGAAAAACAAGCCGATGCTGTTATTAAGACATTGGTAGAAAAAGGCTTTGTGATTACCCCGATCGAACCAACGGATACCATGCTCGAAGCCGGCAAGGAGGCTATTTTCTATGGGAGAAACAACCCCATAGCACTTGCAAAGGTTATTTTTATCCACATGCTAAAAGCCTGCGCAAAAGAAAGTACTTCGCGTTCCTCTCTTGATTAATCACTGAATCATTTATACTATAGAATCCGAGGAGAGGTGTTATGCTGCATCGTTGGATTAAATGGATAGCTATTGTGGTGGTGGTCTATAGTGTATTCCTCACCTATCAGAGCCATAAACAAGATATCAAGACAGCACTCCCCGATAAAGCCTTTAGCAAAACCGATCCGAATGACAACCGTAATGCTATGCAGCGCGGCTTAGATACTATCATGCGCCCGATTGTAGAAGAGCGCCTTGCGCAAGAATTAAAGGATGCGGATGTCAATATAGATAGCGCCACCGTCAAGAATCTCTTAGATGATCAACTGACCAAGAAAGTGTCCATCCAAGCAGAACGTAAAACCGGCACAGGGCCTGCGCTTGCGTGCGGTTATACGGCAACCGTGCAGTATATCTCCTATGTCAGCGGTAATGTCGAAGTGCTTAACACACGCCGCGATAAAGAACCTGTGACTTTTAGAATTGGCTCTGGTCAGGCTATTCCTGGGATTGAGCAAGGTATAGTGGGTATGCAAAAAGGCGGCATCCGTGAAGTGGTTATTCCCGCAGAATTGGCGCAAAACCCACGCTTACCCGCTCATAAAAATGGCCCTGCTGCCGTCACACGCAGTGTGATAGAAGTCACTGATATTAGCCCGAATACGGTTTTTGATACCAAAGCATTGGCTATAAAGGATATCTCCATTGGCCGTGGTGATGCAGTTCAATGCGGGCAGACAGTTGGCATACGCTATAGCGCCAAACTCACTGATGGCACTGAAATCAAAGAAATGGCCACACTCAGCCCGCTTTATTTTTCTGTCGGCAGTGGTTATGTGCCGTTTGGGCTTGAGCAAGCAGTCATTGGTATGCGCCGTGGAGGGGAACGTAATGTGGTTATTCCAGCCCATGAATTAGGCCGCCTCTCCTCCCAAGACCCTGTACGGCTACCTGGGGAATCTGCGCTTCCGAAAGAGGGTAGCGTGATGTTTGATATAACACTCATCTCCCTGACGGATCAATAACATGGCCTTTATTTTAGCCACTATCATCTTCCTGGCAGTGTTTATTACCTCTGCCGTTGCAAGCCGTGTGCTTATTTTTATGTTACAGCGGCATAATGTGATTGATATTCCCAATGACCGCAGCAATCACTCCCTCCCTATTCCGCGTGGTGGCGGGTTGGCGCTCTTATTAGCAGCATTGCTGGGCGTCGTACTTGCTGGCATTATGCTGCCAGATGCTATGGATATGGCAAGTATTGCCACACTCGCAGGCTGTGTGACCATTGTGGCCGCCATTTCCTTCTGGGATGATATTAAAAGCCTACGCGCCCGCTGGCGTTTATTAGCACAAATAGCCGCCGTTGCTTTAGCACTGATTTTTTTGCCGCAAGAAGGGCTGGTCTTCCAAGGGCTATTACCACCTGTTGTGGATACTATCGTAGCAGCTATACTCTGGTTATGGTTTATCAATCTCTACAATTTCATGGATGGTATGGATGGGATTACCGGAAGCCAGACGATTTTTATCTGCCTGGGCATTGCATTAATCGCCTTCTGTGGCCATAGGCTAGGGTTGGAAAGCTGGGCTTATTTGGCGGTTATCCTCAGCGCTGCCTCGCTTGGATTCTTATTATGGAACTGGCACCCTGCCCGTTTATTTTTAGGCGATGTTGGCAGTATTGGCTTGGGATTTTTGCTGGGCTGGATGCTATTGGAACTCGCACGCCATGGCGATTGGCTGGCCGCCTTATTACTTCCGGCCTATTATTTGGCCGATAGCGGGCTAACCCTCCTCCACCGTATATTGCGCAAACAACCGATCTGGAAAGCCCATTCGGAGCATTTTTACCAGAAAGCCTTACGGCGAGGATTACGGGTGGAGCGGGTGATTTTGCGTATTATTGTAGCCAATCTTCTATTGCTTGGCCTTGCCGTATCGAGTGCTTTTTATGCGCTGCCACCGCTCTTAGTATTAGGCTGTGGCGTAGTGATTATTGTGATAGTGCTGGTAAGCCTGCACGGCTTACGCTCTAGCCATCGATAAACTTAGCAATCTTGAAGATACCTGTATCGTTTTCGTAGTTGCCGTAACCGTGTAATTGGGTGGTTTTCATATAAACACGGCAATAGGCATAAGCATCGCGCCATACGCGCTGGTAGGTAGCATTCTGGATGAAATTGGCGTCTTTGCGCGCTTTATAGAATAATTTTGTGAACTGATTGCCATATCCTGCAATTCCTGTTTCACACCCGTCTTTCCAACCTTGCTGGTATTCAACAGGGCCAGCAGGAGGTGTCATAGAGAGGGTAAAAGGTCTGCCGATATTGGGAGAGAGGCTTGCATTAGTGCAGGCAACGGGGAGTAATAATAGAGAGGCTAAAAGAATAATCCGCTTGAATACTTGCATTTTCTATATTTCCATATTTATCTAATCATTGTTTTCATGGCCGTTATACATGATAAAAAATGGCATGTCAATCTTTTTATTTGACATTTCCATTTATATGGAATATTAGTTATTGCTATGATGATTAAGCACTGGTTTTTCCTAATAGCAATCTGCATTCCCGCCGTAATAACAACAGGATGTACCAGCATTATGCGCCCTAAGCCGCCGGGGATTGCCATCACTATGGACGGCCCTCCCGCCTTCCGTCAGGGCTGGGAAGATGGCTGTTTTACAGGTATGGGAACGGAAAGTAACACTTATTACCAGCATTTCTACCATTTCAAGCAAGATGTCTCGCAAATCATGAATGATCAATATTTCGAGGCCTGGGTGGATGCATTCCGTTATTGCCGCGATTACGTGGATAAATGGACGTTTGATCCGCTGGATGCTCATGAAAACACCGATCCGATGAGATGATGATGCGCTTTTTATATATCCTATTGATAACATTCACTTTACCCGCCTGCAGCAGCCTCAAGCCCATGCATGATATTTTTGATGATATGCCAAAAAACGCTCCGCCCGCCTATCAACAAGGGTGGAAAGAGGGCTGTGAGAGCGGGCTATCAGTAAAAAGTAATGCCATGTACCAAACCTTCTACCATCTCCAGCAAACCCAGCCGATGATTTCCAACCCCTATTACTACAAGGCCTGGAAAAGCGCATTTGACTATTGCCGCGCCCGCGTCTATGGCCGCCTCAAAGAAGCAGGCTTGCGTGGCGCCCAACCAAACGCCCCTCACAAACAGACAGGCCTGCTCGACTGGATGAATAACTGGGGACCTGGAGTGATTACGAATGAGAATATTACGTTTGGGACGGGGTATTAAAAGGATTCAGGATTCAGCATACAGGGAAAATATCCCTCTGAATCCCGAATCCTGAATCCCGAATGCTACCCATATTCCTCTTGCATTTCCCCCCATATCGTCGCATAGTGTGCCTGTTTTTCATCCATTAAAATACACAGGCAAAACAGTGGCTATACAGCGTCCACAGGTAGCAGCAGTCCATGATATTGTAATGGCAGCGTTAAGTTTTATCTTATCGCTCTACCTTCGCTTCGGCCCAAGCGTCTTTGAGAAATCCGAAAAATTCATCATTATTGGCACGCTGTTATTTACGGCGATTTGTGCCGTTATCTTCTCTAGTTTGCGGCTTTATCGTGGCTTATGGCGCTATGCCTCCACACAGGATTTGATTGAGATCACCAAGGCCGTCACGCTTGCCATCCTTATTTTTACCCCCCTTATGTTCCTGATTAACCGGCTGGAAGGCGTACCACGCTCTGTATTGCTGATTAACTGGCTCGTGTTAATGGCCATGCTCGGCGGGCCGCGTTTTCTGTATAAACTGGTGAAAGACTATTATTTTGGTCCACTCGTCGTAGCAGAAGACCGCCGGATTCCGGTACTTCTTATCGGCCTTAACAGCAATGCCGAGCTTTTCCTGCGGGAGACATTCCGCAAAGGTGTGTCGGAATATAAAGTAGTCGGCATTATTGATGATAACCCTGAACTAAAAGGCCGGAATG
Source organism: uncultured Rickettsiales bacterium (assembly GCA_964574415.1). Classification (GTDB taxonomy): domain Bacteria; phylum Pseudomonadota; class Alphaproteobacteria; order Rickettsiales; family CAZNNM01; genus CAZNNM01. Next base: position 276,895 of record CAZNNM010000001.1, read on the forward strand.
TTTATAATATCCGCATCTATGGCGGTATATCGGATCTACCAGGCGCGCTTGAGATTCTCAAACGTGAAGGCAAAGCACCGCGCAAGATGATTGTCACCTCGTATGATGCCCCAGGCGAAGCTGTCAGCGAGTTATTGGCGCTTTCTGAGCGCCTAGGGCTTTCCTTAGCGCGCTTGCCTCGTCTTTCTGAATTCCAGCATAATATTGACGCTCCTATCCCGATTCGCCCTATCGCCCTCGAAGATGTACTCGGCCGCCCGCAACATGTGCTAAACTGTGATGCGATGCGACAGTTTATTGAGGGTAAGCGCGTATTAGTGACCGGTGCAGGCGGCACGATTGGTGGTGAACTGGTGCGCCAAATCGTAGGTTATAGACCGGAGCATATTACCCTGCTCGAGCTTTCTGAATTTAACCTCTACGATATCGATAAAACCCTTGAAGAACAATTTCCCGATATCAAACGCAGCGCAAAGCTTGCCGATATCCGCAATAAAGAGCAACTCGAACGTGTTTTTGCCGAAGCTAAGCCTGAGATTGTCTTCCATGCTGGCGCGCTTAAACATGTGCCTCTGACAGAAGATAATATCACCGAAGCTGTACTCACCAATGTGCTAGGCACCAAACATGTGGTGGATTGCTGCACGGCCTATCATGTGCGCAAAATGGTGATGATTTCGACGGATAAAGCCGTCCACCCTAGTAGTGTGATGGGAACCACCAAACGCATTGCTGAACTTTATTGCCAAATTGCCGGCACAGATGTGGCCGTGGTGCGTTTTGGGAATGTGCTTGGCTCCTCAGGTTCAGTGATTCCTCTTTTCCAACGCCAAATCGCACAAGGCGGGCCGATTACGGTGACGCATCCTGATATTGAGCGTTATTTTATGACGGTGCGCGAAGCAGTAGAACTGGTGATCCAAGCCGCTACCCTGCCCTTACCTCACCAGCCGGATAGCCAGGCTATCTGCGTACTGGATATGGGCAAACCCGTACGCATTAAAGACCTCGCCAGCCAAATCATCCGTTTAGCAGGGCTAAAAGAAGACCGTGACATCACCATTGCCTATACAGGCTTACGCCCAGGCGAGAAAATGTATGAAGAATTATTCTATAGCACCGAACGCCTAGAAAACACGGAATATCCAGGCATTCAACTTGCCATATCCAGCGCTTTTGACCGCACAGAATGGGAAGCGCAATTAGCCCAGCTTATTACCGCCAGCATAGCAGGCAATACTGATAAAGCATTCAATTTACTCAAGGCCCTTGTGCCTGAATACCAGCCGATTGCAAAGGAGCAATAATGTTACATTCGATTAAACGCGCATTGATTTCTGTATCTGACAAAACCGGTTTGCCAGAACTCGCAAAATTCCTCAAAGACCAAAAAGTGGAGGTCATCTCCACTGGTGGCACAGCGAAAATGCTGCGTGAGCTTGGGTTGCAAGTGAAGGATATTTCTGAGCATACAGGCTTCCCAGAAATTATGGATGGCCGTGTGAAAACCTTGCATCCGAAAGTACATGGCGGATTGCTCGGCCGTCGTGACCTGGCCACCCATAAAGATGCCATGAACACACATGGCATTGGCGAGATTGATCTGGTGGTGGTGAATCTCTATCCGTTTGAAGAAACTGTAGCGCGCGGCGCTTCCTATGAAGAAGCAATTGAAAATATCGATATTGGCGGCCCATCGATGATCCGCTCAGCAGCGAAGAATCATGATTTCGTCACTGTGCTGGTAGACCCAGCCGACTACCCACAATTCATGCAAGAAATGATTGCCCATAATGGCGCCACCGATAGCACATTGCGCCGCCGCCTAGCAGCCAAAGCCTTCTCACGCACAGCAAGCTATGATAGCGCCATCAGCCAATGGTTTGCAGGCCAACAGCAAGAAACCTTCCCAGAATTGCTAACCCTTTCTGCCCATCGCCAAGAAATATTGCGCTATGGCGAAAACAGCCATCAGAAAGCGGCACTCTATATCCGCAAAAACGATACAGGTGGCATCGCCCATGCAGAGCAGTTGCAGGGTAAAGAGCTGAGCTATAATAACCTGCATGATGCCGATGCAGCGCTAGAGCTGATCAGCGAGTTTAGCGATCCAGCCGCAGCGATTATTAAACACACCAATCCATGCGGGATTGCCTGTGGCACATCGCTTGAAGAGGCGTATGACAAAGCACTGGCTTGCGATCCTGTCAGCGCATTTGGTGGGATTGTGGCCGTAAACCGCGCGCTTGATGCAACAACCGCAGAAAAGCTCGCCGCATTGTTCTTAGAAGTGGTGATTGCACCAGAAATTACCAAAGAAGCGCGTGAGTTCTTAGCAGCAAAGAAAAACCTGCGCGTATTACTCGCACAGCCGATCCCACAAGGCCAGCGTTCATTGGTAGTAAAGAATATTAGTGGTGGTTTGCTGGTGCAAGAGCGCGATTATGAGACCATCAGCGAGACAGAGCTGGAAGTCGTCACCAAACGCCAGCCAACCCCTGCTGAGATCCAAGATTTGCTGTTTGCATTCCGTGTGTGTAAGCATGTGAAATCGAATGCAATCGTCTTTGCAAAAGACCGTGCAACTATCGGTGTTGGCGCTGGCCAAATGAGCCGTGTCGATTCGGTGAAAATGGCAGCGATTAAGGCGGCGGAAGGTAAGGATACGAAACGCGCTAAAGGCGCTGTAGTGGCCTCAGATGCCTTCTTCCCATTCCCGGATGGCCTGGTATTAGCGGCACAAGCAGGCATTACCGCCGCGATTCAGCCAGGCGGGTCGGTGCGTGATAATGAAGTGATTGCTGCTGCCGATGAGCGCGATATGGCGATGGTGATTACGCATAAGCGTCACTTTAGACATTAGAGAGCACTTTCCATTTAGCCGTCTACATTGCCTGAGCTGTGGCTCATGTAGTATGCCACTAAACTTGGCGTATTGTTGCATGACTCTCCGTCATTGCGAAGGAGCGTTAGCGACGCGGCAATCCATGTTTATGGCTTCGCTATCCTTTATGTAGGGTAGATGGATCGCCACGCTACGCTCGCGATGACGAGTGATTCTTTGTCATTCTTGGGCTTGACCCAAGAATCCATCCAAAACATAAAGCCCTTCTAAGCAGTATGTTTGCTTTATTGGTACGATGGATCCTTGGATCAAGTCCAAGGATGACAGCGATATAGGCACAGCAGATGATTGCACAAAAAAATCTATTATATTATATGGGTAGATGACGAGTGGCGCTGCTTTGTCATTCACCGACTTGATCGGCAAATCCATCCTCAAAAAAATAACTCTATATATTGGGTGATGGATACGCCGATCAAGTCGGCGTATGACAAGAGCAATTACGCCGCCGATTCCGTCCCTTTTGTTTGCTTCGTCAGCAACTTATTCACCGCCGAAATATACGCTTGTGCAGATGCCACCAGCGTATCCGTATCACGGCCATTGCCGCTATAGATGCGACCTTCATGGTTTAAGCGTACGGTTACCTCCGCTTGCGCATCGGTGCCTTGAGTCACGGCATGTACTTGGTATAACTCCAACTTCCCTTCATGGGGGATCAATTGCCTAATACCATTAAATAACGCATCTACAGGGCCATCACCGGTGGTTTTGGCGGTTTGGGGTTTGCCATCAATTTCCAATGTAATCTCAGAGCTTGGCGCGCCTTTGGAGCCGCAGGTTAATTGCAGATCACCGAAGCGGATGCGATCTGAGCTATGGACGGTATTATTATCGGTCAGTGCAATAATATCCTCGTCATAAACATCCTTTTTCTTATCCGCCAGCACTTTGAATTGCGCAAATGCTTCTTCAAACGCGTTATCGCCCAATTCAATGCCCAAATCTTCCAGTTTTTTGCGGAACGCATGGCGGCCGGAATGCTTGCCCATCACCAATGTTGAGCGGCTCAGGCCAACCGATTCTGGGGTCATGATTTCATAGGTAGCCGCATGTTTTAACACACCGTCCTGGTGAATGCCAGACTCATGCGCAAAGGCATTCGCACCCACAATCGCTTTGTTATTTTGCACCACAAAGCCTGTCACGGTAGACACCAATTTCGAGGCACGCATGATATGGGTGGTGTCGATATGGGTTTGGTATGGCAGTAAATCGTGACGGGTTTTAATCGCCATGACCACTTCTTCCATCGCCGTATTCCCAGCGCGTTCGCCCAGGCCGTTGATAGTGCATTCGATCTGGCGCGCACCGGCTTTCACTGCCGCCAGAGAGTTGGCAACGGCTAAGCCTAAATCGTTATGGCAATGCACGGAGATGATGGCTTGATCGATATTGGGCACGTTATTTTTAATCGCGCGGATCAGATCAGCAAATTCATCCGGCAGGGTGAAGCCTACCGTATCAGGGATATTGATGGTGCGTGCGCCAGAGGCAATCGCGGTTTCGATGGCGCGGTATAAGAAATCGCGCTCGCTACGCGATGCATCCATGCCAGACCACTCTACATCCGCACATAAATTGCGGGCATGCGATACGCTATCTTTAATGGCAGCCAGCACTTCATCTGGGGTCATTTTGATTTGGTATTGCATGTGGATCGGGCTGGTGGAAATGAAGGTGTGAATCCGGCCATTAGCAGCAGGTTTCACAGCTTCAGCCGCTGCTTCAATATCCGGGCGTTTGGCGCGCGCCAAGCTACAGACGGTCGAGTTTTTGACCTTTTTTGCCACGGCTTGCACTGCCTCAAAATCACCAGGGGAGGCAATAGCAAAACCGGCTTCGATAATATCGACGCCCATTTTATCCAGCACTTCGGCGATCAGTAATTTTTCTTCCAAATTCATGGTAGCGCCAGGCGATTGCTCACCATCGCGCAAGGTGGTATCGAATATCAAGATTTGGTTATCAGTACCCATTTTTAAAACTCCTTTTGTCGTTGCTTTATGACTATCTCGTCATCGCGAGCGTTAGCGTGGCGATCCAGGGCCGGATTCTCTGTCCATTATACTACCCCTGGATTGCCGCGTTCGCGTTGCTCACTCGCAATGACGACTATAAGCAACATCACATTTATCACTCTACAACATCCTCACCAAAAACAACAGCCCCCAATCTTGCATAGAAAGGGAGCTGCTGCTTTAGAAAATAGTGACAGGTAAAGAGCGCGTAATTACGCAGCTTCTTTCACCAATTTATTTTTCTTAATCCACGGCATCATAGCGCGCAATTTTTCACCTACTTCTTCAATAGGATGCTCTGCTTGCAAACGACGTGTAGCTTTCAGCTCCGGATTGCCTGCTTTATTGTCTAAAATGAAGCGTTTTACGAACGTACCATTTTGGATTTCAGCAAGCACTTGTTGCATTTCGTATTTGGTTTCTTCGGTCACAATACGTGGCCCGGTGACATAATCACCATATTCCGCTGTATTAGAGATGGAGTAACGCATATTCGCCAAACCACCTTCGTAAATGAGGTCAACGATCAGTTTCACCTCGTGTAAGCACTCGAAATACGCCATTTCAGGTGCATAGCCAGCTTCAACCAGCGTTTCGAAGCCGGCTTGAATAAGGGCAGAAACACCACCACAGAGTACTACTTGCTCACCGAACAGGTCAGTTTCACACTCTTCACGGAAGGTTGTTTCGATGATACCAGAACGGCCACCGCCTACGCCAGACGCGTAAGACAGAGCGATGTTCAGTGCATTGCCAGAGGCATTTTTCGCAACAGCAACCAAGCATGGAACACCGCCGCCTTTTACATATTCACCACGCACTGTATGGCCAGGGCCTTTTGGAGCGCGCCAAACCACCTTCGTAAATGAGGTCAACGATCAGTTTCACCTCGTGTAAGCAC
>CAZNNM010000001.1:282821-478150 GCA_964574415.1 uncultured Rickettsiales bacterium
ACCGCCGCCTTTTACATATTCACCACGCACTGTATGGCCAGGGCCTTTTGGAGCGATCATAAATACATCAAGGTCAGCACGTGGCTCGATCAAGCCGAAATGAATGTTCAGACCATGTGCAAAAACAAGCGCAGCGCCTTGTTTCAGGTTCTTTTGGAGTTCGTTTTTGTAGAGGTCAGCTTGATGCTCATCAGGGATCAATACCATGACCACATCAGCCCATTTAGCGCCTTCTGCAGGTGTTACAACTTCAAAACCCGCTTCTTTAGCACGTGGAGCGCTTTTTGAGCCCTCATACAGACCAACACGTACATTTTTCACGCCGCTGTCTTTGAGGTTTTGAGCATGAGCGTGGCCTTGGCTACCATAGCCAACGATCAATACATTTTTAGATTGAATCAGTTTCAAATCCGCATCAGCATCATAATATACGCGCAAACCGGTCATAATAAAGTCTCCCTATGGTACTAGTATTTCCTAGTAAAATTTCAATAAGGACGCAATATTAGCCGATTTTGATGGGGAAGTACAGAATATTTGTATTTTTTGTTGTGGGCGTATAGTTGTTGTAATACAGGCGCTTATAAGAATTCGTCATTGCGAGGCCGGAGGCCGTGGCAATCCAGGGCCTACTTAAAGGACAGAAGGCCATGCCCTGGATTGCCGCGCTTACGCTCGCAATGACGTGTAATTAAACCCGCTTAAACACCACGCTGGCATTGGTTCCACCAAAGCCAAAGGAGTTGGAAAGCACCGCATTAATGGTGCGTTTTTTGGCGGTATGTGGGACTAAATCGATATCGCAGCCTTCAGATGGATCTTCCAAATTCAGTGTTGGCGGAGCCACTTGATCTTGCAGAGCAAGAATCGAGAATACAGCTTCCACACTGCCTGCAGCACCGAGCAAGTGACCGATGGCAGATTTGGTAGAAGACATAGAAAGCTTATACGCATGATCACCAAACAGACGTTTTACAGTGTTCAGCTCGATTTCATCACCGAGGGGTGTCGATGTGCCATGCGCGTTGATGTAATCGATGTCAGATGGATTGAGTTTCGCATGGTTCAGTGCGGATTTCATCGCACGGAAACCGCCATCACCCGATTCATGTGGAGCGGTGATGTGATAGGCATCACCAGACAGGCCATAGCCGCCGATTTCAGCATAAATTTTTGCACCGCGTTTTTTCGCATGCTCGTATTCTTCAAGCACTACCACACCAGCACCTTCACCCATCACGAAACCATCGCGGCCTTTATCCCATGGGCGGGAGGCGCGGGTTGGAGTGTCATTATAGCTGGTGGAAAGTGCGCGAGATGCGGCAAATCCTGCGATACCGATACGGCAAATCGCTGATTCTGCACCGCCAGCCACCATCACATCCGCATCACCATATTGAATCAAACGGCTCGCATCACCAATCGCATGAGCGCCGGTTGCGCAGGCGGTTACCACCGCATGGTTCGGGCCTTTGAAGCCATATTTAATGGAGAGATGACCAGAGATCAGGTTGATCAGGCTGGCAGGAATGAAGAACGGGCTTAATTTACGTGGCCCTTGTTCGTGAACGAGGATGGAGTTGCGTTCGATAGACGGCAAGCCACCGATACCCGAACCAATCATCACGCCAGTACGCTCTAGAGATTCGGTATCTTCAGGTTTCCAGCCAGAATCTTCTACAGCTTGAATCGCAGCACCTAGGCCGAAATGGATGAAGGTATCCATTTTCTTTTGGTCTTTGCCTGGCACCCAGTCATCAACATTAAATTGACCCGCCTCTGTGCCGGATTTGACTTCAGCAGCCACGCGCGCTGGTAAATCAGAGGCATCAAAGCGAGTGATCGGGCCGAGGCCAGATTCACCATTGATCAATTTATCCCAGGTAGGTTTTACACCACAGGCAAGAGGGGTAACAAGGCCAAGGCCGGTAACGACAACACGTCTCATAGAAAATCCTCATTGATGGAATATGTCTTGTTTTCGTCATTGCGAGCGCGTTAGCGCGGGCAATCCAGGGGCTCAGAAACTGGCTACATCGCTGGATCGCCGCGCCTCCAAGGAGGCTCGCGATGACGGAGTAAACAGGACGTAGATACAGCAAACCCTCCATAGTGGTCACTAAAGAGGGTCTGTTGTTATATCAAAACTACGCAGCGTGTGCTTCGATGTAATTGATAGCGTCTTCAACTTTAACGATTTTTTCAGCCGCATCATCAGGGATTTCGCAACCGAATTCTTCTTCAAACGCCATTACCAGCTCTACTTGGTCCAGGCTGTCAGCGCCCAGATCGTCAACGAAGCTCGCATTATGCGTAATTTTTGCTTCTTCAACATCCAAATGCTCAGCTACGATCTTTTTTACACGTGTTGCAACATCGCTCATGTTTAAACTCCTTTAGGGTTCTCTTTAGAAAGGTTATACGTATTTACGCTGTAATCGATTACAATGCAAATCTTTTTTATACCATCAGCATCCCGCCATTGACATGGAGGGTCTGACCAGTAACGTAAGCAGCTTCCTCACTGGCTAAGAAAACGGCAGAAGATGCAATATCTTCTGGCTTTCCAAACGCGCCAGCAGGAATGCCTGCAAATAGTTTTTGTTTTTGTTCGTCTGGCAATACATCGGTCATTTTTGTCGCAATAAAGCCCGGTGCAATGCAGTTAATGGTAATATTACGGGAAGCAGTTTCTGCCGCTAAGGATTTGGACATGCCAATCATCCCCGCTTTAGACGCTGCATAATTCGCCTGACCTGGATTTCCAGATACAGCAACGACGGAGGCAATATTAATAATGCGCCCCCACTTCTTGCGCAGCATCTTTTTGATGGCTGCTTTGTTGAGGAGGAAGGTCGATAGCAAGTTGATATCGAGTACTTCTTCAAAATCTTCTTTTTTCATGCGCAGTGAGAGATTATCACGTGTCACGCCTGCATTGCATACCAGAATATCAATGCCACCTAATTTTTCTTCAGCATTATCGATGAGCGCTTCTACGCTTTCGGTATCGGTCAAATTACAGGTGACCGTCACCACACGGTCTTTCAGTTCTGCAGCAAGGGCATCCAGTGCATCTTGGCGTGTGCCGGAGATGGCTACAGTTGCGCCTTGTGCATGGAATGCGCGGGCAATCGCACCACCAATACCGCCTGTGGCGCCGGTTACTAAGGCTGTTTTTCCTGCTAAACTAAACACGCTATCAGCTCCTCATCTCTGGTTGATTCGTGGGAAAAATGGTTTTCGTGCAATTTGGGGGAAAAGTCAATCACTTTAAAGGGGGCGGAGGTAGAATGTTGAAATATATAATGTATTTGTCATTGCGAGGAGCGGAGCGACGTGGCAATCCAGGGCAAACTTCTCTGTTCTTTAAGTAATTCCTGGATCGCCACGCCTTCGGCTCGCGATGACGATACTATTATAGCACCTTCAAAAACGCCTCAATATCCGCCGGTGTTTGCAGTGAAACGCTGTTCATATCTTTCTCTATACGCTTCACTAACCCACTCAGCACTTTGCCCGCACCAATCTCAACAATATTTTCTACACCTTTATTCTTCAGTGTAATCACTGACTCACGCCAGCGCACCATGCCAGTTACTTGCTCTACGAGCAGGCGGCGGATGGTTTCAGGGTCGCGGGTTTCCTCGGCGGTGACATTGGCGACGAGAGGTACGGATGGGGCTTGAATTGTTGTATCTGCCAGGGCATCACGCATTTTATCGGCAGCAGGCTGCATGAGGCTGGAGTGGAACGGTGCGCTTACCGGTAATTTAATAGCACGTTTCACACCTTTATCCGCAGCAATCGTAATCGCACGGTCAATCGCACCATTGGTGCCGCTTAATACCACTTGCCCGCCACCATTATCATTCGCTGCTTGGCAGGAATCCGCACCTTGGCTTGCTTGGGCAGCGATTTCGGCAGCCATATCATATTCAACACCGAGTAATGCCGCCATGCCACCTTTGCCCGCAGGCACAGCCGCTTGCATAGCTTGACCGCGCAGGCGTAACAGACGTGCAGTATCAGCAAGAGATAGAGAGCCTGCAACAGCAAGTGCAGAATATTCACCCAGTGAGTGGCCTGCTACATATGAGCATAACTCATTTAATGTTTTGCCACTTTCTTTAGCAAGTACGCGAAACAGTGCAACGGAGGTGACCATCAATGCAGGCTGTGTATTTTCTGTCAGCGACAACGTTTCGATTGGGCCTTCAAAAATCAATTGTGATAATTTTTCGCCGAGCGCATCATTGACTTCTTCAAAGGTTTCCCGCGCGATTGGGAAGGCATCATAGACTTCTTTACCCATCCCTACGGATTGCGAACCTTGACCTGGAAATACAAATGCTGTTGTCATGCTTGTGTGCCTCATAAAGAAATGCTACATATAAAGGTTTGGTGCAGTGTTATGCACTATCTCAACACAAATTGCAAACTTACATATTTTTCTTATGCGTTTATTCCTATTTATCCTTGTATTATTAGTAGCTAATCCGGTTTATGCGGCGCAGATTCCATGGACAATCAACCAGCAGCAGATCAATGCACTCAAAGAGACAATGTTCCATGCCAATCGGGGTAAATGGACAGATGCCGAGTTATTTGCCAAACGCTCCAAAGACCCTACTATTCTTAAAATTGTTGATTGGGCGCAGTATTATAACGGCTCATCTGCCAATTTCCTTTCTATCGCGCAATTTGTAGAAAAGAACCCAGGCTGGCCTGACCAAATGATCTTACGCCGCCGTGCAGAAGATCTTTTAGAACCCGGCATATCCTCCGAATATCTTATCAAATGGTTCAAACAATTCCCGCCGATTACCGCCAAAGGTATGCAATATTTAGCGGAAGCAAAAATCGATAAAGGCTATAGAGACAATGCCTCACGCCAAGAAATCGACCAGCTGATTAAAACCGCCTGGATTGATGGCAACTTTACACAGAAAGATGAACAAGCTTTTCTTTCTAAGCATAGTGGCCGCCTTACCCAGGCAGATCACCATGCACGGATTAACCGCCTGTTATGGAATGAACGCATTGAACAAGCGCAACGTATTATGTCACGCGCCGATGCTGCGCATCAGAAATTATACGATGCACGGATAAAATTGATCCGTGGTCTTCCGGGCGTAGAAGGCGCGGTGCAACGCGTACCAGGAAATTTGACCAGTGACCAAGGCTTCCTCTATGACCGCATTCGCTGGCGCGAACGCAAAGGCCTGGATGAAGGCGTGCAGCAATTGCTTTTGCTTATGCCTGCAAAACCACAATATCCCGATAAATGGTGGCAAATCAAACACCGCCAGGCACGCGATCTGGTGGATCAGAAGCAATATCAAAAAGCCTACCGCTTAGTGAATAACCACCATCTCGAACGTGGGGCCGATTTTGCTGATGCAGAATGGCTCGCCGGCTGGATTGCGCTGCGCAAATTGCATGATGCAAATAGTGCGTATAAGCATTTTTATACATTGCATAAAAACGTCTCCATGCCTGTCAGCATAGCACGCGCAGCCTATTGGGCAGGCCGTGCAGCGGAAGCCAATAAAAATGCCAAAATTGCCCAAGGCTGGTATCAAGTAGCAGCTAAATATCCACAAACATTCTATGGCCAAATGGCACTACTGAAAGGCGCGAAGCCTTCTGTATTACGCCTGCCACCTCCACCCACTGTTACTGGTCAGGATGTGATTGCGTTTTCTAAGAATGATGCGGCTAAAGTTGCTTATATGCTCATGCGTTTGGGCGGGGAAGATGAGCGTGCGCGACGGTTTATCAGCCAGGCGCTGCTCAATGCGAAAACCGTGGGCGAGAGCTATCTGATTGCCAATATGGCACGTTCCATGAACAATAATGAATTATCCGTCGTCGCCACTAAAGAAGGTACACGTTTTGGCGAGTGGCATGCTTATGTCGGCTATCCGGTGATTGATGCTGTTAAAGGCTCTGCTGAACAACGTGCCTTTAGCTTGGCTATTATCCGCCAGGAAAGCGAATTTAAGAAAGCAGCCTTTAGCCGCGTGGGGGCGCAAGGTTATATGCAGCTTATGCCAGCCACTGCTCAGCAAATGGCAAAAGAACTTCGCTTGCCGTTCAACCGCCAGCGGCTTTCCACCGATGCCAATTATAACGTTGCCATCGGCAGCCATTATTTACAAAAAATGGTGCGCCATTATGATAATTCTTATGTGCTCGCCATTGCCTCTTACAATGCCGGCCCAGGCAATGTGAGCAAATGGCTCAATCTGCATGGCGATCCACGTCAAAAAGCTACGCCGGAAGAGGTGATTGACTGGATTGAAGGCATTCCATTTGCAGAGACACGTAATTATGTGCAACGCGTATTGGAAGCCTTACAAGTATACCGCGCTACCTTACAAACCAGCAAATCCACGCCACTCATGCTCTCACAAGACTTGATGCGGGCAAATAATAAGGCTTTAGCGACCGCTCAATAAGCTTTAAGCCACTGGCTCATTTTGGAATAAGTGTTGTCATTCTTGGACTTGATCCAAGAATCCATCCAAAAACATAAAGCCCTTATAGGCCGTATTATTGCCTTATTATTAAGATGGATCCTTGGATCAAGTCCAAGGATGACAAGGCTTCAAAACAAATAAAAATTTCAAAATGAGTCCGTACCAGCTTTAAGCCTCTCTTAACTTTATGCTGCTATGGTGTAAAGAATGGGATATGCTATGGATTGTTTGGATGCAGTAGTCATTTTTACCCTATTTGTGCATCCACAGGTTGTAAGGCAGTGCTAAAAAGGCATTGTAATTACAATAGAAGTAGCGTATGACATGCTGGAGTCTAAAAGGACAATAGTGTAATTTTATGTGATGACGATGAGCCAAACACCTTTATCTTCTCATATCAATGGGTTAGGAAGCGTGTCCACGATAATGGATGAGGCGGGGCTTTGCGCATTACTCGAAACATCGATTCACGATGCCATCACCGCCCAACACCATGGCCGCTTGATGCTGCTCACCGTAAACGATCTCCCTATGATTGCTGAGATTTATGGCCAAGAGCGGGTGGACGAACTGTTTTCCCAACTGCGCAACCATATCCAAGCCCTGGTGGGCGATGTGCATCGCGTAGTGCAGATTAGCAAAGAAGATATGGCTATCATCTTCAGCCATTGCGCTCTGGATATTATGGATAACTGGGTGCGGCAAATTACGATGCTGATTCACCAATTCGGCATTAAACATGCCGATATCCCTGTACAACTGACCACCAATCTTGGAAGCGTAGGCTTCCCAGCGCCAGCACATAGCGCCGATGCTGTCATTCGCAAAGCACGCGTTGCGCTCACTGCCGTGCGTCAGCAATTGCAGGGCTGCCATGTGGCTTATGAGAATATCGATAAACGCGTCGTGCAGTTTAAACACCAGATGATTCTGGCTAATTACATGCAGAATGCCTTGGCTAATAACCGCCTGCGCCTGGCCTATCAGCCGATTATCAGCAGCAAAACGGGCCATGTGATGTATCATGAAAGCCTGCTGCGCCTGATAGGCGAAGATGGCAAAATCACCTCGGCAGGGCCGTTTATCCCTGTGGCTGAGAAGATGGGATTTGTAGGCGTTATTGATGATCTCGTATTGGAATTGGTCATCGCCGAACTGGAGCAAAGCCCTGAGCTGATGCTTTCCTTTAACATTTCCAACATGACCGTTACCGATGAAAAATGGCTCGCCAAAGCGCAGCATTTAATGCGCGACCCTGCCCTTGCCTCACGTGTGGTAGTGGAAATGACCGAGACGGCCATCCATGACGACCTCAAAAAAGTCTCCCGCTTCGTAGGCGCTTTGCAGGATTTAGGATGCCAGATTGCGATTGATGATTTTGGTGCAGGCTATACCTCCTTCCGCCAGTTGAAAGCGCTGCCGGTAGATATCGTGAAAATCGATGGTTATTTCATCAAAGATATTATGGACAACCCTGATAACCGCCTCTTCGTCAAAACCCTGCTGGATTTCGCCAAAGGCCTTGGCCTTAAAGCCGTCGCCGAATTCGTCGAAACCGGTGAAATTGCGAAATTGCTGATGGAGCTTAAGGTGGATTACATGCAAGGCAATTATTTCTGTCCAGCGGTGAACTACCGGTCTTGGGTGAAGGATGCGTAGGTCATTTCCTGCTTAATGCACCGTCCCGATGTGATCGGCGTTGTTGCATGGCTTGCGCTCTTGTCATTCCGGATCAAGTCCGGAATAACAAGTATCAATAGGTTGGACAGCTATGCAGCAACACCGACTCCGTCCAAGAATAACAAAGAATGCGTAGCCCTACGCCCCTTTTTCCCACCCGCCTTTGGCATTTTGCTTCCAATAGGTCAGGTTATAATTCGCCGCCTTATAGGCCTGCCATTGCTGGCGTGCAGCAGTGGTTTGGGATTCGCTATTACCATCGAACAGATAGAGGCATTTTGCGTAATCATTTATGAAATCAGGATTCAAACAATCCGTCACTGCTAACACCGTTGCTCCATTAGGGTTTTCGTTGCTGGCGGTGAGATAAATTGGCTGTTCGCTGGCACGACCATCGGCCTTGCTGCCATGCGGTAAGAACGAACGCGGATTAAACGTCCAGAGCGCGGTGTTTAATTCTTCCACGCGCGCATCCGACCCAGCCAATACCACCACACGCGCACCACTTTCCAGCACCTTTTCCAATAGGCGGGAAAGTGCGCTTTCAAGGGGAGTCGCGGTGAGGTGGTAAAAGCTGATTTCGGTCATGATGTCTTACTTCTTTTTCTTAGGTGCTTTCGCAGGCTTTTTAGGCGCGACTTTGGCTTTTGTGGTTTTAGTCGCAGGTTTTGCAGCCTTTGTTGTTTTAGTAGGCTTCTTCGCTGCCTTAGGCGCTTTTGCTGTTTTACCTTCGTAGTAATCCACCACTAATTGGTTCAGCAAACGCACACCATAGGCCGTAGCACCTGATGGAGAAAGCGCCAAATCTTTTTTCGCCCAGGCCATGCCAGCAATATCCAAATGCACCCATGGTACATTATTGACGAAACGTTGCAGGAACTGCGCTGCAGTAATACTGCCTGCACCGCGTCCAGCGCTGATATTTTGCATATCTGCCACTGGCGAATCGATCATCTTGTCATAGGCCTCATCCAGTGGGAAGCGCCATACGCGCTCACCTACTTTTTTGCCGGATGCAGCCACTCGCTCCGATAAATCATCATTATTGGAGAACAGGCCAGCAAATTGCTCACCCAGCGCAATCACGATTGCACCGGTCAAGGTTGCTAAATCGATCATGAATTGTGGCTTGAAACGGTCTTGGCAATACCATAATGCATCCGCCAATACCAAACGGCCTTCCGCATCGGTATTCAGTACTTCAATGGTTTGGCCAGACATAGAATGCACGATATCACTCGGACGTTGCGCATTGCCATCAGGCATGTTTTCCACCAGGCCTACCACACCAATCGCATTGACATCCGCCTTACGGCCGGCCAGCGCTTTAATCAAACCAACAACGGTTGCAGAACCACCCATGTCGTATTTCATATCTTCCATGCCTGCGGCAGGTTTAATCGAAATACCACCGGTATCAAAGGTCACGCCTTTACCGACGAACGCAATCGGCTGTGCTTTAGCGTTCTTAGCACCATTCCATTGCATTACCACTAATTGTGAATCACGGATACTGCCTTGACCTACACCGAGCAAAGAACCCATACCCAGCTGGCGCATTTTTTCTTCGCCGAGGATCTCTACTTTTACACCCAGTTTTGTAAGGTCATCTTTAATGCGTTGTGCATAGCTTTCAGGATAGAGTACATTTGGCGGCTCACTTACGAAATCGCGGGTGAGGTAGACACCATCTGCAATTTTCTCCAGCGTATTATACAGCGCTTCAGCCTTCGCATTATCTTTCAGTTGGACGTTTAATACCGCTAATGTTGGCTTATCTTCCTGCTTCTCACGAGTACGGTATTTATCAAAACGGTAGCTACGCAGCAATCCGCCATAAGCCAGATTAGCCGCCACATTTGCATCATCCACATGCACCACGGCTTCTTTGATTTTGGTACGGTTGAGATGCGCCACTAATGCACCACCGGCTTCTTGTGTAGCGAGATCTGTGAGGTCTTTTTCTTTGCCCAGACCGAGAACGATCACCGCATCTACTTTCACACCTGCTGGTGCGATTAAGGTGAGTACTTCACCTTTCTTGCCTTTAAAATCACGGATAGATAACGCACGTGATACAGCACCCTCTGTCTGTGTATCCACTGCTTTTGCTTGCGCAGAAAGTTTGAGATTATCGGTTACTGTCAGCACAATTGCGCTGGATTTTGCAGCCGCAGCCTTGGTTTTTGCAGCAGAGATAGCACTAAAGCGTATATCCATTTATGTCCCCTATGTAAGAATGGAAGTCTATTATTTTACTGTAACGGTTTTTACACCTTCTGACAATACAGCAACGCAGCGTTTCACAACATTTTCCAAAGGATCATATGTCATGCGCGCCGCAATTTCTTCTGCCTTTTGTATTGCTTTTTGACGGTAGCCTGGATTCTCGATCAATCCACGCAAATCCGTTTGTATGCGCTTAGCATCTTCGAGGAAACTCGTCGTCAACACCAAGCCAGAACCGCATAAATACACCGACGATGCATTCACGCGTTGCTCTAAATGACGTGGCAGCAATAGCTGTGGCACAGCATAACGCAAACACATTTCTGAGGTAGAAATACCCGCATGATGAATACACACTGCCACACGCTGCAATATCTCTTCCATCGGCTGTGGTGTGGCATGAATATGCAAACGCTCATCTGACCATGCCTCGCGCTGCGCAGCCGGAATACCGCGAATATACGCCTCACCCGCAATACCCGATGCTTTCAGTGCATTCAGCACGTTTTCTAAGTGATCGGAGCTGTAATTGAGATAGGCAAAATAGCTCGGGTTGGGATGTGTATGTTTGATTGCCCCTAAATCCGGCTTATACCAGGTTGTATTAAGTGGCCCAATGGCAGGTGTCGCGCGGTAATCGCGATAGCAATCGAGTTCAGGATAGGTACATACAAAACTCCCCTCACCTCCAAATAAATCCGAGAAAAATGGCAATGGTTTTAAGCCCAGATATTTCCGCACATCGCAAATCACCTTCTGAAGTGTCTGCTCGTTTTGTATGCTTTCCAGCGGCAAGTCCTTCTTCCAGAACCGTGTATCCGGCATCATTCGCCCTGTGGGTGGATTGGAATAGCCCGTACCAATCGTCACAGTCGGAATCCGCCCGATACTTGCCATAGCAAGCGTCGGTGATAATTCGCAAATCACCAAATCCGGCTTTTCTAAGCTCAGAATCTCATGCCAGCGCACTCCTAGCGACAGTAGCGCATTCTGCGCCATAAAGCCGGCCTGGTGGAAAATATCGGCCAGCGTATGCGTTGTCCCCTTAAGCTCTGCTTTGCCATCCAAATACGGCACCAGATTGACACGCATACCGGTATCCCGTGTCATAGGCTCCGTGCCAACGACATCACGCAACCCCAACACAATCTCATGCCCTTGCGCTTGCAATGCCTTCGCAATGGGCATCAATAACGCAATATGCCCCATACCAGAGCCGTATTCCCATCCGAGTAGTATTTTGGCCATAACTGTTTCCTTAGGGGCTAGGGGTTGGGGGCTAGGGAGAATTCCTATAATCCCGAACCCTCATCACGCTATCCTACGTTTTTCTCTCTTCATTTTGTAAACATACGCAATCACTTCTGCAACTGCTTTGAAATGCTCTTCTGGAATTTGTTGATCGATTTCTACGGCCTGGTAAAGCGCGCGCGCCAGCGGTGGATTCTCTACAATCGCCACCTCATTTTCCTCCGCCAATTCACGGATTCTAAGCGCTACAGCATCCAAACCTTTCGCCACCAGAATCGGTGCTGCATGCGTGGCCGAATCGTATTGGAGAGCGACAGCAAAATGCGTCGGGTTAGTGATCACCACATCGGCATTTGGCACAGCCGACATCATACGCTTACGCGAACGCTCCATGCGCAATTGGCGCAGCTTTGCTTTTACCTCTGGATTTCCTTCCGATTGCTTATATTCATCCTTGATTTCCTGCTTGGTCATACGCAGGGATTTCTTATGCTCAAAGCGCTGATAGAGAATATCCAGCAGCGCAATCGCCGCCATCACGATACACACTGCAAATAACAGCTTCACCGCCAATTTCAACAGCACTGCCACAATATCAGCCATTGCATAAGTATGAATCTCATGCATGACGGTGAGTTCAGGTAATGTCACCATCACACTCACCACACCAATAATACTGATCTTAATAATACCCTTAAGAAACTCCACAATCGAACGCATGGAGAACAAGCGTTTGAGGCCCTTCATAGGAGAGACTTTTTCGAGCTTTGGCGTAATAGGCTCTGCCGAAACCACCCAACCATTTTGCACGAAGGAGGAAAATATCGCCGCCACAATCGTCAGCACCGCCGGCACTGCCATCAGGAAAAAACCAATTTTTGCTACATCCCACAGGATTTTATTATAATTGACCTCATCAATAATAATATCCTGCGGCATTTCGATATAATGACGCAGCGCCATGGTGGCATAATGCGCTGCAAAAGGCGAATACCACGCCACAATAATGAGTAACACCAGCAACATCATAAAGCTGGTCAATTCACGGGAAAACGGCACCTGCCCTTTTTTAAACGCTTCTTCTAAGCGTCGTTGCGTGGGCTCTTCCGTTTTCTGGGAATCATCCTGATCGCCATCTGCCATAATGCTCTAATTCCCTATCAAGAAACTACTCAACGTCTCAGCCATCTCACCCATATACCACATCAGCCCTGCAATAATCGTTGCAGCTAAGACTAGGAAGCTGATCGTAATCTGTAACGGCATAATAATAAAGAAAATCTGCATCGCAGGCATCAACCGCGCCATGACGCCAGCACCCAGGTAAAGAATCAATCCAATAATAATCTGTGGCGCCGCAAACTGCACAGCCAAGGTAAAGCTTTTACTCACGAACTCCGTTACTAACTGCGCTGTATCAGCCGTATCGGGAAATACTCCTGGTGTGAATAATTGATAACTATCCATCACCCCCATTAACACCAGATGATGCAAATCCAATATGAAAAACAAAATCACGACCAGTAATGTCAGCAGGTTACCAATCACCGACCCCTGACTTCCCTGGTTCACATCAAATAAGGTTGCCGATGCAAGGCCGGATTGATAAGCAATAATCATCCCCGCCACATGGATGCCATTCAGGATCAACCGCGCTGCCAAGCCAATAATTAAACCTATCATAATTTCGGAAATCAATAAAACCGCCATATTCAATACATTCTGCGGCATCGCCGGAATAGAGGCATGAATTGCAGGCAGTATCACCATGCTGATCATAAACCCCAAAAACAATCGTACACGGATAGGAACATACATCTCACCAATACCCGGCATCAGTACCAAACTGGTCCCCACACGGCAGAACACAAAGAGAAGCGAAAAAATAAGTGATGTGGTAAGCTGTTCTAACATGCGTGCAATCCTACTGTCTTTGCAACAAGAATTCAATCACCTCGGCATGGGTTTATTACTTTTAATTTTTTATCTATAGTTAAAGAAATTACTTCTCATCTGCGGAATTGTCCGCTATATATGGGGGTGATTATTACATTCTTGATAGGAGACTTACGCCATGGCTTCAGATAAATCTTACCCTAAACCCATATCCAACTCTACCACTGCGCAGCAAGACCCCGTGACACAGGCTGTAGAAAGCACTCCTATAACAGAGCTTAAGTATTTAAAGATATTACTTGATGCTTTAGATCTAGCAGCTGCCGACTTTAAAGCAGGCTTTAAGAAAACTCATAAATCATCGCCCAACGGTTATAAGGGAGCCTATGCAACCTTTAGTCAGATGCTTCATGAAGCTAAAACAAAAACCGATCCTGCTAAGCGAGAGGCTCTATGGAATTTTATTAGTGCTATTGGCCCTATTTTTATCAAGAATGTAAAAGCAAAACTTCAGGCAGAAAACAGCCCCTTACTCCATATTTTTGATAGTGAGATTGCACCCCATCTCTCATCCGTACTTGAAAATCAAGTTATATTCTTAGCAGAGCGCATATCTCGGCCACAAAAAAAAGAACACGGGAGAGAGTTATCTAGCAAATTAATGCGTAACGGAAATGCAGACACTGAGCTACAGCAATTCGTTTGCCTAAGATTAGGGGGAAAATCAAAAAACCTCAACAGTATGCTTATGGCCTTACAGTCCATTAAACGCGCAGACGGTGATACGTTAAGAAGTGAGATCAAAAAAACATTAGAAAAAACATATGGCGGAGAAGTTGCCGAGCAGCTTACAGAGAAACTTTTCGAGTATTATCCTTATACTATGTTAAACGCTGAAAGCGTGCTTGCCCTTACTTCTCAATTCAACCAACCATCATCATCATTTTTAACTGTTCAAAAAACAGCTGAAAAGAAAGCACAAGCCATCCTACAACTACCACATAACAGAAAGTTGCTTTTAGAGAATGAGCGTCAAAACACCCATACATTGCTCATGTATGTATGCTCGGGCCGTGCAGATCAACAACTTCTAGATGTGATGATTATCAAGCTTGGCACTCTAAAAAAGCTGATTGCAGATAAAGACATTACATTGAAAATGCTGGGATCGGGAGCAAAAGGTGACACCGCCTTAAAACAGCTCACCGCCTCAACAGAGGAGGCCTTGCTACTTGCCGTCCAACAAAAAGTTGATATGCTTTTGCAAGACGTTCCTTTCGATCAGTTAACAAAAAATTGGCCTAGCAACGTATCAACACTGGTTCCACTCAGTGATTATCTACCTAAGATCTCGACCAAGAAAACAGGTTCCTGGTATAAAACACATACTCCATTAAGTAATGCATATAAAACCGTCAAAAGTTTTGTAACGCAGATCTACGATCACTTCGAGGCGGAGGCTTCAACATCAGTTGCATCAAAAGATATTGCAGGCATTCTCACCGCGCTTACATACTCCATACGCGAAGATGCTATAGCAAGTTTGCAAGATTCTTTGAGCGGCTGTATTACATCTTTAAGCACAATTAATTCCAAAACGACTGCTACAGCTCCTCTCCCCTCACCTCATAAAAATAGAAACAGCAGGCTCTCCCGAGAAATTATGGATAGTGATCTAGAAGATTCATCTGCTGGCCTAGATGTTTCTGGTGACGGCCAAGAAGAACAAACCAGCATAAGCCACGAAGACCTTCCTACTCGTACAAACTCGCGCCCTAAAAAAGCCATTATTCCTAAGGGTTATGATGCGGGAAGTGATGATGAGTCTAGCGAAGAAAAAACATCCTCACACCGCTCCTCATCTCAACAAAGCTTTAGCTCTGGTGCAGAGGTCGCTACAGCACTGCCTCCACAAAATCATAATGGAAATGGCCATAAAGTGCGCCATCATATTAAAGGCCAGCGCAGCAATAGCGAGCGCGGCACATCAGGCACACCATCACGAGATGTCACACAAGGGCCTTATGAAGGGCCAGTCGTACCATTCAGCTTAAATGGGACCGATACCTCTACCTCTCCATTACCACCGCCTCTCTTTTCTGCTTCTATTCCAGCTCCGCTTGTAGAACCAATAACTCTCCGGAGTCGCAGTTCAAGTGCTAGCCTTAAGAAGACCGACAGAGCTTCTATAGTGCTGCCACCACTTCCACAGTCTACAGGAACAGAAGTGC
Organism: uncultured Rickettsiales bacterium; assembly: GCA_964574415.1. GTDB lineage: Bacteria > Pseudomonadota > Alphaproteobacteria > Rickettsiales > CAZNNM01 > CAZNNM01. Next base: position 298,594 of record CAZNNM010000001.1, read on the forward strand.
AGCCACTTTCTGCACGTGAATCTAAGCGCGAACAGCGCAAAAGCAAATATATTGCACCTAGCGAACCAGGCGATACTGCTACTCAGCACAGCAGCTCGCATGACAAGCTTGAGGGACATAAAACATCCTCTAAAGACAAGTTGAAGAAATCTTCTAGCAAAGAACAAACGAGTTCTGATTATAAAGCTCCACACGATGGGGAGAAAAAGAAACCGTCACGACGGTCTTCACAAGCGATTGCTCCTGTTAGCAATGGATCTGGATCATATACTAGCATGGTTGCGCAACCATCATCGGGCCAACAATCATGGACTCAGCAACTCGGATATGGCCCCGGTCCTACACCTGCACCACTTTACAAAGCTAATAGCACCTCTACGCTAGAATCTCCTGTCAAAGAGAAAAAAGAGAACGGCACAGGAAAAGTGAAAAAACCTCATACTAATGCGAAGAAAACGGCAAAGAAACCAGAGGCACAATCAGGCTCTAGCACCACTTTCCAAGATGCGCTGAACCAAGAGCAGCAGGGAAAACAAAACGGGAATGGAAAGAAAACAGGGGGATCAGGACTAGGAGGTGGAGTTAACTAATCGATGTTAGCCACCACCCCTTCCCTTATCGTCACCTGACGATCCATTTTGCTCGCAAGATGGTCGTTATGGGTGACGATAAGGGCTGCTAGATTTTGTGCTTTGACAGTTTCTACCAACAGTGAAAACACTTCCGCAGATGTATGCGGATCCAGATTGCCTGTCGGCTCATCCGCCAATAATATCGCAGGATTGCCCACTAATGCCCGCGCAATGGCAACACGTTGCTGCTCACCACCCGATAATGTTGCAGGACGGTGATCCAAGCGGTGACCTAGGCCTAGACGGCTTAATATTTCTTCTGCACGCTTAATCGCCTCTTTACGCGCCACACCACGTATCATCAGCGGCATAGCCACATTCTCACGCGCGGAGAATTCGGGCAATAAATGATGGAATTGATACACAAACCCCAATTGCTCCCGCCGCACTTTTGTGCGCTCGGCATCGTTTAGGCCAGAGCAATTGATACCATTTACGGTTATCGTGCCGCTATCGGGCGTATCGAGCAAGCCTGCTATTTGCAGTAAGGTCGATTTCCCCGAGCCTGATGGCCCCACAAGCGCCACCATTTCCCCACGCATCAGCGTGAGGTTGGAGGGATGGATGATATCTAATACACCGGCAGCTTGTTTATAGCTTTTGCTGATCTGGTCTAATGCAAATACACTTGTCGAATTATTCATAACGCAATGCCTCCGCAGGGTTCATACGTGCGGCTTTCCAGGCAGGATAGAGAGTGGCTAGGAACGATAACACCAATCCCATCACCACCACACTTGCCACTTCACCATTTTCAATCTCAGCCGGCAATTCGGCCAGATAATAAATCACCGGATCGAATAATTTATTGCCCGTCAGCGATTCCAACCATTTGCGAATCGCCTCAATATTGCTTGCAAAACCTACACCAAGCGCAAAGCCCATGAACGTGCCTACCACACCAATGGATGCCCCCGTCATAAAGAAAATGCGCATGATCATGCCTTTCGTGGCTCCCATGGTGCGCAGAATAGCAATATTGCGCCCTTTATCATTCACCAGCATGATCATGCTGGAGATGATGTTAAATGCAGCCACCACGATAATCAGCGTCAAGATCAGGAACATCACCGTGCGCTCTACTTTCAGCGCATTAAAGAAGCTGGCATTGCTTTGCTGCCAGTCGGTAATACTAAACTGCCCTCGTGTTTTGAGGATAATCTCATCGGCAACGGCACCAGCTTGTTGCGGATTATCCGTAATCACCTCCATCGCATTCACGCGATTCGGGAGTTTAAAGAATAACTGCCCCGCTTCAAGCGGCATCAGGATGGTGCTGCTGTCATATTCATACATGCCAACATTAAACGTCCCCACCACACGGTAGTCCTTATGGCGTGGAATACTGCCCATAATAGTGTTATTACCTTGCGGAGATATAAGCGTTAGCGTGTCACCAGGAAACACCCCCAAATTACGCGCCAGCTCCGCACCCAGAATCACCGCTTCAGTGCCGGAAAAATCAGCTTCGTTTTTCAGTTGCAGATTATCCCAGAGCAATTTCTTGTTTTTGAGGTCTTCTAAGCGGAAGGATTTTATCAGCGCCCCATTAGTATTACCATGCGCTACGGCCATCACCTGCCCTTCGATCATCGGACGCACCAGGTTCACATTGTGAATTGTAGCAAGGTCTTTGGCGAGTTTGTCGTAATTATCGATATAACCACCATAGCCATAGACCACCACATGGCCGTTAATGCCCAGAATACGTTTCACTAATTCCGCACGGAAACCATTCATGACTGACATCACCACAATCAATGTCGCCACACCCAGCGCGATCCCCAAAAGCGAGAACCCTGCAATCACCGAAATAAACCCTTCGGCACGACGGGAACGGAGGTAACGGAAGGCAATGAGGCGTTCAAAGGGGGAGAACATGGGCTAAAGCTTTCGTGAATGTGGGTTAAGTCTTAGATGATATAAAGGCCGTATTTTTGCTTATGTTTTTGATGGATCCTTGGATCAAGTCCAAGGATGACAATACAAACCTTGTCATTCTCGGACTTGATCCGAGAATCCATCCTCATATTAAGCAACAATACGGCCTCGAATAACTATCCGAAACGGCAACAACCTACTTCAACCGCGACCACACACGGCGTTTCGCGATATAGAAGAACACAGTCGCAATCACCAAGAAACCGATCACTTTCAAACCCATTTCTTTGCGGTGTTCCATCTCGGGCTCAGCAGCCCATTGCAGGAAATTCACTACATCATACGCTTCTTGATCTAATGTCGCCGGAGTTTCGTCGGTATAGGTCACTTGATCTGCTGAAAGCGGCTTAGGCATCGCAATTTGCATATTCGGGAAATAGGCATTGAAATGCATACCATGGCCCAGTTTCAAATCTTTCGGCATAGGCTCATCATAACCATGCAACAGCGAGTATAGATAGTTCGCACCATTCGGACGCGCCTTCACAATCAAAGACAGGTCTGGCGGCAATGCACCGCCATTAGCTGCGCGTGCTGCCTTATCGTTTGGATATGGAGATGCGAATTTATCAGACAGACGGCCAGGACGGTCAAACATCTCACCATCATCATTCGGGCCATCTTGAATGCTTGCTTCTGCGGCAATGGTTTTAGCTTCTGCTTCGCTGAAGCCAATATCCATCAGGTTACGATACGATACACGCTTCAAGCTATGGCATGCTGCGCATACTTCTTTATACACTTGGAAACCACGTTGCACGGAAGGACGATCCATCGTGCCGAAAGGCCCTTCAAATGACCATTCACGGGTTTTCAACTCAATATGCTCTCCACCACTAGCCGAAGCCATCGCAGGAGCCAGTAATGCTATAGTAAGAATAATCAGACGTTTCATAATATATACTCTCTCAAAGCGTTCCTAGCGGCCTTCAACGGCGGCAGTGATTGATTCCGGCAATGGCCGTGTTTTCTCTTTTTTGCTCAATAATGGCAGAATAAGCAAGAAATACGCAAAGTAGTAGAAGGTAGCACCGCGCGCCAACCATACATACAGACCTTCCGCAGGCTTACCACCTAACCAGCCGAGCGCCACACCATTGATCGCAAACAATGCGAAGAAAATGCGGAATAATGGGCGGTATTTACCGCTACGCACCGGTGATTTGTCAAGCCATGGCAGAGCGAACAGAATCGCAATCGCGCCAAACATCGCCAGTACACCGCCTAACTTATCAGGAATCGCACGCAGAATCGCATAGAATGGCAGGAAGTACCACTCAGGCACGATATGCGCAGGTGTCACTAATGGATCAGCAGGAATGTAGTTATCCGGATGTCCTAAGTAGTTCGGGTTGTAGAACACGAAATAGAAGAACAGAATGAAGAACACACCAAAACCAACGAAATCTTTGATGGTGTAGTATGGATGGAAAGGAATGGTATCCTTCTCGGTTTTCACTTCCACGCCCGTTGGATTGCTCGAACCATGGATATGCAATGCCACGATGTGCAGAATTACAATACCAACGATCACAAACGGCATCAAATAATGCAGTGAGAAGAAACGGTTCAGGGTTGGGTTATCCACCGAGAAACCACCCCAAAGCCAGGTTACAATATGCTCACCCACGCCCGGAATAGCTGAGAACAGGTTGGTAATTACGGTAGCACCCCAGAAGCTCATTTGACCCCATGGTAATACGTAGCCCATAAATGCAGTCGCCATCATCGCAAGGAAAATGAAGATCCCCAGGAACCACACCATTTCGCGCGGGCTTTTGTACGAACCGTAGTATAGACCACGTAAAATATGCAGATAAACTGCCATAAAGAACATGGAAGCACCTACCGCATGGGTATAGCGGATCAACCAGCCATAATTCACGTTACGCATAATGTTTTCCACACTATCAAATGCATGCTGTACATGCGGTGTATAGTGCATTGCCAGCACGATACCGGTGATGATTTGGATCACGAGCGCAATACCAGCAATAGAGCCGAAGCTCCACATATAGCTTAAGTTACGTGGGGTTCTGTATTCACCCATATGTTTCATGAAGGAGAATACCGGCAGGCGGTAGTCAATCCACTGAACGATTTTATTTTGTTTAGGATTAGGAGACGTGCTCATCTATTTTTACCTTCTTAAAACTAACCAATACGGATCACAGAGTCGCTCACAAACGCATACTCTGGTACGAGCAGGTTCTTAGGCGCTGGGCCTTTGCGGATACGGCCGGATGTATCGTAATGTGAACCATGGCATGGGCAGAACCAGCCGTGGTAATCCCCTTGGTTCACCAGTGGCACACATCCTAAATGCGTACATACACCCACGACTATCAGCCACTCATCATGGCCTTTTTGTACACGGTCTGTATCTTGTTGCGGATCAGGCAGACTGCTTACATCCACATCGCGCGCTTCTTTAATTTCTTCTTCGGTACGGCGGCGGATAAATACCGGCTTACCACGCCACATCACTTTAATGCTTTGGCCAGGTTCAACAGAGGAAATATCCACTTCTGTTGATGCGAGCGCCAATACATCCGCTGATGGGTTCAAGGAATCAACAAACGGCCATAACGCCGCAGCAGCACCCACACCCGCCATAGCAGATGCAGCAAGTACTATAAAATCACGGCGTGTTCCGCCTTGTTCTTTGGAAGGAGATGTTTCCAGTTCAACAGGATTGCTCATGCTTATCTCTTTTTTATATGCAACAGGTATAGCGTTCTACTTTTGAGAAATGCTATAAAAGGTATCATTTACAAAAATGCACCCGCTATTGCAAGTTATTTTAAGCGTCCTTATATAGGAGAATGCTTTTAAAATCCACCCCTTTCTTAAAGAGAGATAATTCATGCGCTTAGCCCTCTACCAACCTGATATCCCCCAGAATACAGGCACTTTAATGCGATTAGCCGCTTGTATGGGCTTTGCTATTGATATTATTGAACCTTGTGGCTTTCCGTTTGATGACCGAAAAATGCGCCGTGCGGGGATGGATTATATTGATGCTGTGGATTATACGTTACACCCCAGCTGGGAATCCTTCCAGGAAACCTATAAAAACCGCCGGATTATCCTGCTGACCACCAAAACCACCGGGCATTACCTCGATTTTAGCTTCCAACCTGATGATATCCTCATGGTAGGCCGCGAAAGCGCCGGCGTGCCGGATACCGTCCACGAAGCCCTACCCCACCGCATCACCATCCCCATGCGTCCGCCGATGCGCTCACTCAATGTGGCAATTGCAGCAAGTATGGTGATCAGCGAAGCACTCCGCCAGATAAGATAATGATATCAAAAGACTTTTAATAGATTGCCAGAATTCACTGATTTGTGCTAGAAATAGGCAGGTTTTCTGAGATTATCTATAGGGCATTTATATCGTGTCGCATTCTAGCACTTCTGACCGCATTGGCGTGATTGATATTGGTTCCAACTCCGTACGTCTGGTGATTTATGACGGGCTTAAGCGCGTGCCTGTGCCGCTTTTCAACGAGAAACTCTTTTGTAGCCTTGCACGCGGATTGGAAGAAACCGGACGCTTAAATCCTGAAGGCGTCGTGTTAGCACATCAGGCACTCACGCGTTTCGCTGCGATTGCTGGTGCGCTTGATGTATCCAAGCTTTTAGTGGTCGCCACTGCCGCTGTGCGCGATGCAGAAGATGGGCCCGCATTCGCCCGTAGTCTGGAAGAGCGTTATGACATGCATGTGAGCGTCGTAAGCGGGCTGGAAGAAGCGCGGCTTTCTGCGCTTGGTGTAACCTCCTCTATGTCGATGACCGATGGTATGATGGCCGATTTGGGTGGCGGTAGTTTGGAGCTGACCGAAATTCGTGATGGCGCGATCACCGATTGCCAATCCTTCCCGATTGGTATGCTCCGCTTGCTTGCGCAAGCAGGGACAGACCGCCAAAAAATGTCCGATATTATCGACAAACATCTCAAAAGCACCCCGATTATTGGCCGTCTGCAAGGACGGAGTTTTTATACGGTGGGCGGTGGATTCCGGACACTCGCACGTATTCATATCGCCAAAGTTGGCCACCCGATTCGTATTTTGCATAACTACACCATCCCTGGCCCGAAATTCCATAAACTATGCCAGGCGGTTGTTAAAATGCCAGCGTCTACGCTCGAGCGCATTCCTGATGTTAGCCGCAAACGTATCGACATGATGCCTTGCACCGCACTGGTGGCAGAGCGCATTATGGCTCTCGGCAAACCTTCCTTGGTCACCTTCTCTGCACAAGGGATTCGTGAAGGGTTTATTTATGATATGTTGCCAGACGACGAGAAAGTCAAAGACCCGCTCTTTGAAGCAGCGCGCTATATTATGCGCCTTTATCGTGGCACCAATAAATACGCTAACCGCCTCGCCCAATGGCTCAACCCTCTCTTCCCAAAAGAAACAGATGCACAAAAACGTTTGCGCAAAGCAGCCTGTATTTTGAGTGAGATTGCGTGTTTAGAACATATGGAATACCGCGCAGAGATTGCCTTCCAACGGGTAATGGATGCATTCTTAACGGGGATTGATCATACAGATCGTGTCTTCATCGCCATGGCGGTATATCACCGTTACAGCGCAAATCCTGATTTAGAGCTGGTAGGCGATTTGCAAAAGCTCTTACCACCTAAAGCGCTCGAACAAGCACGGATTATTGGTATGTCTATGCGCTTGGCGCGCAATATCGCAGCAGGCGCTTATACGATTCTTGAACATACGTCACTACGCCTGACAAAAGACAAGGTGATCCTAGAACTTGATCCGACGACCATCAACCTGCAAGGTGATGCCGTTACTAAACGCCTCAGCCAATTAGCCGATGCGCTGGAGCGGGATTATTCCGTGGAGGCTCGGGGTTAGGCGGAACCCTTGTTTTCGGCGTTGTAGTATGGCTTATCTACCTGGTCATTTTACACAAACTGGATTTCTTGGCATGACAGTTTTTACAGTGTCATCTACTCCTATCTACGTGAAGGTATGTATCGTGTCATCCTTGGACTTGATCCAAGGATCCATCCTAAACAGAGAGCAAGAATACAGCTTTGAATAATGCTATGTATTTGAGATGGATTCTTGGATCAAGTCCAAGAATGACAGAGGGTATACAGCACCGTCATCGCGAACGTAAGGTAGCGATCCATCTAGTTATAACGACAGACCTACGACAAATACCGCTTCCGCAAATGCTGCTTATAAATTGCCACATTGAGCGGTTGGCCGGTGGCGTGTTCGATCAACTCACTGGCCGTATAATACGAACCCCATTGATGCACATTATCTTTAAGCCATAGCATCAATTCACTAAAATCCCCACGCGTTAGCAAGGCAGGGATAGAGGGATTGGCCTCCAGCGCCGCCTTAAACAATTGCGCAGCATGCATCGCACCAAGTGTATAGGTCGGAAAATAGCCAAAGGAACCATCCATCCAGTGGATATCCTGCATACAGCCCATTTTATCATCAGGCGGCGTCACACCCAGATAGGCACGCATACCTTCATTCCATACCAATGGCAGGTCTTCTACTTCCATATCACCGGCGATCAGCGCTTTCTCGATTTTGTAACGCAGCATAATATGCGCTGGATAGGTCACCTCATCAGCATCCACACGGATCAAGCTTGGCTCCACCGTGCTGATGATGCGGTACATATTCTCCGTCTCCCATTCACGGCCAAACGTCGTGAAGGTTTGGCGGATGACGGGCAGAATATACTGCAAGAATTCACGGCTACGGCAGGCTTGCATTTCCACCAGTAGCGATTGGCTTTCATGAATGCTCATACCACATGCCTGACCGACAGGCTGTTCACGCCATTTTTCGGGTAATTGATTCTCATACATCGCATGTCCCGCCTCATGCTGCACGCCCATCATGGCAGTGATGAATTCTTCTTCGCGGTAGCGGGTGGTAATGCGAATATCGGACGGAATACCTCCGCAGAAAGGATGCGCACTTTCATCCAAACGGCCATTGGTAAAATCGAACCCAATAGCTTTCAAACAGAGTTTACCCAGATGTTTTTGCTTATCGATGGGGAATTTGCCCCGTAAATTCATTTTTGAAGGCTTGGTTTTCTGGAATTCCATGACTTCTTTGATGAAACCTGGCAGAAAACGTTCTAAATCAGCAAAAATATCATCAATCTCGGCTGATTTACGGCCTGGATCGTATTGATCAAGCAATGCATCATAAGGCGAACAACCAAAGAAACTGGCCTTGCTAGAGGCCACTTGGCGCACCAGATTCACCACTTCTGCTAATGGCCCTTGCAGGCGCTTAAAATCATTTTCTGGCCGTGCACTACGCCAGATCATTTCGCATTCAGCCCCTTTGCGGGTTAATTCGGTGACCAAATCCTGATCCACCGCATTAGCATGCCGCCATATACGGCGCATTTCGCGCAGGTTCGCATGTTGCCAGTGATCCAATTGAGCGGTTTGGCTTTCGGCTTCGTCCAATAAATCCGATAGGCGCGCATCGATAATCATACTATGCGTAATCGCCTCAAGCGTCGCCAACTGCTCACCCCGCGCAGCAGCGCCACCAGATGGCATCACCACGGATGAATCCCAATGCAGCACCGCTTTGGTTGAATTAAGATGATGGATTTTGGCAAAAATCGTTTCGAGTTCTTGGTATGCCTGCATATGCCCACTTATCTTTATGAATCACAGTGGAATCTTAGGGGTTTCCACGACGTCTTATATATAAAACGTAAATGATACAGAGCGCGAATGCAAGAATATACCACGTAATCGCATATTCTAAATGGTCATTTCGGATTTCAATGGTGATTTTTCCTTTGATGGGAAACTCACCTGGCACATAAGGCCCAACAAGACGCACATACATTGGCTGCACGTCCATCCCTATAAATTTTGCCATTTCTGCCAGATTAATATAGAACCATACATTATGTTCAGGATTATTATCCGGTGTAAATGTACCAGGTGTTTCGGTTGGATGTGCCATGCCTTCGATGGTGAGCGGATCTTTTGGTGTAGTTGCTTTGCGTGTTTCAGGATCGCGCTTATCCATCGGCACCCAGCCACGATCCACCAACACTACTGGCCCATCATCACGCAAGAATGGCGTAATCACCTGATAGCCAGGCTTGCCGTTATAGCTTTGGTAGAGATACATTTCTTTATCGTTCAAAAACTGCCCCGTGCTTGTCACACGACGGTATTGAAGAGTTTGGATGGCATCATCAGCAATGGGCAGGCTGACAGGATCGGCTTGTACTTTTTCATCGATCGTATGCACCAATTCATTTTTCCACTGCATACGGTAAAGCTGCCATGTGCCTAAACCCAACAATATGATAAGCGCTGGAATAGTAAATAAGGTTGGAATAAAAGACGAACGCGCAGCGGGTTTTTTGGCAATCGTAATCGGCATGGTAAGATACCTTTTCGGGTTCTAAGAGTGGAAATCCGTTTCACGGTAACGGTATTGTAAGGCAATGAGATAGGCTTTAAACACGCGCAGCATCCAGATAGACATGCCCACTGTTACCGGCGTCCATATCGCCACATGCGCCCAGAGCGGAATGGGGAAATACGCATCGGTCAGAAGCGCTAAAACACTGACGAGAACACAGGCGATAAACATCGCAAAAAACGCAGGCCCATCACCCGCATCATGCGCTCTCAAAGGGAAAGCACAGACAGGACATGTTTCTGCCACAGTCAACAGACCTGTATAGACATGCCCTTTACCACAACGCGGGCAGACAAGACGCCAGCCCGCATAGTGATAGGAAGGAGGAGTTGGGTTATTATCTGCCCCAGACATAAACGAACACGAACAGGAACAACCATACCACGTCTACGAAGTGCCAATACCACGCCGCAAATTCAAAGCCCAAATGGCCTTGCGGTGTCAATGTACCACGAATTGCACGGATCAAGCATACAGCCAGGAAGATGGTTCCAACCAGAACGTGGAAACCGTGGAAACCGGTTGCCATGTAGAAGTTAGAGGCATAGATACCATCTTTAAAACCAAATGGCGCATGGGAATATTCCAGCGCTTGCAATGCAGTGAAGCTTGCGCCTAAGAATACAGTCCAGCCCAGGGCTTGGATGAGGTCTTTACGGTTATTTTCTAACAATGCATGATGCGCCCAGGTCACTGTTGTACCAGATAATAGGAGGATCAGCGTATTGATGAATGGCAAGTGCCATGGGTCGAAGGTTTGAATGCCTTCTGGCGGCCAGATACCCGCTTTAATCGGCCATACACCTTCCAGAATATGTACAGGGAACAGGCTAGAGCCAAAGAATGCGAAGAAGAATGCGAAGAAGAACATCACTTCAGAAATAATAAACAGCGCCATACCTACGCGCAGACCATGACGCACAACGGCTGTATGCGCTTTCTCAAACAGGCCCTCTTTAATCACATCGCGCCACCAGGAGAACATGGTATAGAGCACCAGAGCAAGACCAATTGGCAGTACAATATGCCCAGCCGCTACTTTATGGAATGTCAACGCAGCACCGATGAACATCACAAAAGCAGAGAACGCTCCTAGCAATGGCCATGGGCTTGGATTGACGAGATGAAAATCATGATGTTTTGTGTCGCTCATAATAAAAACCTATTTTACTCCTGTTAAGCACCATCCTATAGAGGTGGGTGCAGAGAAGGCATTGGCTTTGGTTGGATACTAGGAGAGCAAGGCGATGTGTAGCAGCGCTACATGAGCCGCAGCCCGACGACGTAGACGACCAAAGCGAATGTCTTCTATGATCCTTTTACCTTAAAAAATGTATAAGACAAGGTAATTGTATCAATATTCTTCAAATCGGGGTCATTTTCTATGTCTGGGTCTATGAAAAATGACACAGCCATCGGAATAACCTCGCCTGGCTCAAGCCTTTGCTGGTTAAAGCAGAAGCATTGAATTTTGTTAAAATAAATCCCTGCCGCTTCAGGGGTGACATTATACGTCGCCGTACCATCAATCGGCTTATTGCTCAGATTCTTAGCCGTATAAAAAGCCAGATTCTGCTCGCCAGTCAGCGCAACCACTTGTTTTTGATCCGGCGCAAAGGACCAATCCAGATCTGGTGAAATATCGGCATTAAACCGCACCGTAATCTTCTTTTTGCCAGGATGGGCAGGTAGCTGCAGATCGGTTTGCGTGGTTCCACCATAACCGGTTACTTTGCAGAACAGGCTATAAAGCGGCACAGAAGCATAGGCAAGCAAAAACATGCCCACACCTAAACCGACTAAACCGATGACTAGCGAACGGTGGCTCTTCATGCGACAGCACCGATTTTAATGATGGTGATAACATAGAATAATACAATCAGCGCCACCAAAATAGCCAGCAATGCATAGTTCTTGTATTTCTTACGTTTATGGAGTTCTCCGATAGGCATAATGACCTCCTAAAGATAATGATCCAGTAGTAACAAGCCAAAAATGGCGAAGAGATAGAGAATCGAAAAGCCAAAGGTTTGTTTGGCTAATTTTTCAGTATAGGATTTATACAAACGCACCGCTAAATATAAGAACCACACACCGAGTGCCAGCGCACCAAAACCATAGAGGAAACCAGCGGTTTTGAATAAGGTTGGGAGTAAGGTGGTGGCTACCAGTAGCAGCGTATAGACCACAATATGCTTACGCGTTGTTTCCGCACCGGCAGTCACCGGTAACATCGGAATACCCGCTAATTTATAATCATCCGAGCGATACAGTGCTAAGGCCCAAAAATGCGGGGGTGTCCACATGAAAATGATAGCAAATAGGATGATGCTGTCAATGCTGACATTGCCTGTCACCGCCGCCCAGCCGATCATCGGAGGGAAGGCACCGGCAGCGCCGCCAATCACGATATTTTGCGGAGTCGAACGTTTGAGCCACATGGTGTAAATCACCACATAGAACAGAATCGCACCCGCAAGCAAAGCTGCCGCCACTAAATTCAGCGCCAGCGCCATCAGAATCACCGACGCACTGGCAAGAATCACACCAAACTCTAATGCCGAAGCAGATGCCATACGGCCTGCCGGAATCGGGCGTTTTTGGGTGCGGGTCATGATCGCATCGATATCGCGGTCATACCACATATTAATCGCACCTGCCGCACCCGATCCAAGCGCAATGCAGAATACCGCCACCATACCGAGGAATGGGTGAATATCACCCGGAGCCAGCAACAAACCACAAAGCCCCGTAAACACCACCAGCGACATCACCCGTGGTTTGAGCAGCGAAAAATAATCGCGCACACGGGCGTCAAGAATCGGTTCTGGAGTGATGTTTACTGTGTCTGTCATAATGGTAAAGGAGGGGAGCAATGCTCCCCTCTCACACTTATTTTATAATTGGTTGCTTATCATAAGCATGGAATGGTGGTGGAGAAGACAATGTCCATTCCAGCGTATCCGCGCCCTCACCCCATGGGTTAGCCGGGCATGGCTTACCGCGTTTTAAGGTGTAGATCACAATCCCTACAAACATCAATGTACCTGCGTAAGAGATGTAAGAACCGATTGAAGATACATAGTTCCAACCAGCAAATGCATCAGGATAGTCAGGAATACGACGTGGCATACCTGCTAGGCCTAAGAAATGCTGCGGGAAGAAGGTCAAGTTTACACCTACGAATGTCAGCCAGAATTGAATCTTAGCCGCACATTCTGGGTATTGCTTACCTGACATTTTACCAAACCAGTAATAGAACCCAGCAAATGCCGCAAACAGCGCACCGATAGACATTACATAGTGGAAATGCGCTACTACGTAATAGGTATCATGGAACACACGGTCGATACTACCATTGGCAAGCACCACCCCGGTCACACCACCAACCACGAACAGGAAAATAAATCCAATCGCATAGAGCATCGGTGTTTTAAATTCGATGGAACCGCCCCACATGGTCGCAATCCAGCTGAAAATCTTAATACCGGTAGGCACTGCAATAATCATGGTTGCGATGGTGAAATATGCCAGCGCATTCACGCTCAAACCGGTGGTGAACATATGGTGCGCCCATACAACGAAACCAAGCACACCGATACTGGTCATCGCATATGCCATCCCCAGATAGCCAAATACTGGCTTGCGGGAGAAAGTAGATACGACATGGCTGATAATACCGAAACCAGGAAGAATAATAATATATACTTCAGGGTGACCAAAGAACCAGAACAGATGTTGATACAGAATGGGATCACCACCGCCAGCTGGGTCAAAGAAGCTGGTGCCAAAGTTACGGTCAGTCAGCAACATGGTAATCGCACCACCAAGCACCGGCAGAGCCAAGAGCAACAATACCGCTGTCAGCAATACAGACCATACGAAGAGTGGCATTTTATGGAATGTCATGCCAGGAGCGCGCATGTTGAGGATGGTTACGATGAAGTTGATCGCACCAAGAATGGAAGACGCACCCGCCATATGTAAGCTGAAAATCGCCATGTCTACAGCCATGCCAGGATGCGATGTAGTATCAGAAAGCGGAGGATACACCGTCCAACCCGTACCCGCACCTTCGCCAACAAAAGCAGAAGCAAGCAGCAAGAAGAACGAGAAGAATAACAGCCAGAAGCTGATGTTATTCATCCGCGGGAAGGCCATGTCTGGCGCACCAATCATCAGTGGCACAAACCAGTTACCAAAACCACCCATCAAAGCAGGCATGATCATGAAGAATACCATGATAAACGCATGTGCCGTCAGGATTACGTTATAGAGTTGGTAGTTACCGTTCAGAATCTGGTTGCCTGGCTCCATGAGTTCCATACGGATAATCACAGAGAACGCACCGCCAATCAAGCCGGCAACGATAGAGAAAATAAGATACAGCGTACCGATATCTTTGTTGTTAGTCGAGAATAACCAGCGTCTCCAGCCAGTAGGGGTATGATCGTGAGCCATAATATAGGTCCTTTTCTTCGTCTAATTATTCTGCAGCCGCATAGGTATTGTATTTACCGCTATGCGCGAATTTTTCTTTGGCTTGCTTCACCCAAGCATCGAAATCCTCTTGGGAAACCGCTTCGATTTGAATGGGCATGAAACCATGTAGCACGCCGCATAATTCAGAGCATTGGCCATAATAGGTGCCTGGCTTGTCAATCTGCACCCAGGTTTCATTGAGACGGCCTGGCACGGCATCCATTTTTATACCCATAGCAGGCATTGCCCAGTCATGGATTACATCAGCCGCAGTTACCTGGATACGGATTTTCTTGCCCACTGGCAATACCACCGCATTATCCACCGCCAATAAACGTGGTTGGTTTGGCTTCAGATCAGCATCTTTGATCATATAGCTTTCAAAAGTCAAACCATCGCTATCTGGATATTCATATTCCCAATACCATTGATGACCCACTACTTTCAGTGTCATTTCGGCATTTTCTACGCGCTCTGCATAGAACAAGATACGGAATGATGGAATCGCAATCGCAATCAGGATGATTACAGGAACGGTTGTCCAGATAATTTCGATCAGGGTGTTGTGCGATGTTTTGCTTGGAACAGGATTCTTGCTTGCACGGAAGCGGATCACCACATACACCAGCAACAGCAATACGAAAATCGTAATCACCGTGATAAGTACCAGCAAGAAATTATGGAAATGCTCGATTTGCTCTTTCAGAGGCGATACGGCTGTTTGGAAACCCAATTTCCACGGTTCAATATGATCGACACCCGCATATGCCAGCGAGAGCGAGCCGATAAGCACAGCGATAAATGCTGCCATAAAGGTCAAAAAGGATTTAGAACGCATTATACCATCCACAGATGTAAGTTAATAACTAGGTTTTACCATTGTATTCAAAGCAAACCTATTTTATGCTCACTTCCATATATAATCAACTTTAGAAAAAGTAAAGCAGGAGAAACACATTATGGACGATTTCTCATCGCTAGGGTTTAATGTCAACCAGCTCTTCTTTGGCCGCACTGACATGGATCAGGATCGCGTTCAACGCATAGTAAACAATAGCTTACGCGGCATGGACGACGGTGAATTATTCCTGGAATTTTCCCAATCGGAGGCGTTAGTTTTTGATGATGGCTGTTTAAAAAGTGCTAATTTTAACACAGCGCAAGGATTTGGTTTACGTTCAGTACTCGGCGAAACCGTAGGTTATGCCCATGCTTCCGAATTAAGCGAGAAAGCGATTGAGCGTGCTTCGCAGACGGTGCAGGCTATTAAAGCTGGCTATAGCGGCAGCGTGAATCTCTCTCCAGGGCCGGTTGGCTCAAACCGCCATTTATATACCAGCGCCAACCCGCTAGAATTAGTACCGTTTGAAGAAAAAGTGGCTCTGCTTGCCGAAATTGACCGCTATGCACGCGCGAAAAACCCTTTGGTCAAGCAAGTGAGCGTCTCACTCGCCGGAGAATGGCAGGTAGTGCAGATTATCCGTGCCGATGGCCGTAAAATTGATGACATCCGCCCACTTGTACGCCTGAACATCACCGTCATGGTCGAAAAAGACGGCCGTATGGAGCGCGGCACCTTTGGCACAGGCGGGCGTAAGGCGTATAGCCATTATATCAGCCCAGAAGCGTGGCAGGCAAGCGTGAATGAAGCGCTGCGCCAAGCACTGGTAAACTTAGACTCAAGCCCATCACCAGCAGGAGAGATGAAAGTCGTGCTCGGCCCAGGCTGGCCAGGCATTTTGCTGCATGAAGCGATTGGCCATGGATTAGAAGGGGATTTCAACCGCAAGAAAACCTCAGCTTTCTCAGGATTAATCGGGCAACGCGTGGCAGCGCCTGGCGTGACAGTCGTGGATGATGGTACGATCCCGGATCGTCGTGGCTCGCTTACCGTTGATGACGAAGGCACACCGTCTGAACGTACGGTGTTAATCGAAGACGGTATCCTGAAAGGCTATATGCAAGACCGCACCAATGCGCGCCTGATGGGCGTGAAACCGACAGGTAATGGCCGTCGCGAGAGCTTTGCACATCAACCGCTTCCACGCATGACCAATACGGTGATGATGGGCGGCGATCGCGATCCGCAGGAGATTATCGCCTCGGTTGATAAAGGCCTCTACGCCGTGAATTTCAGCGGTGGACAGGTGGATATTACGTCGGGCAAATTCGTGTTCTCCGCATCCGAAGCCTATCTGATCGAAAACGGCAAAATCACCCGTCCGGTGAAGGGCGCAACGCTGATTGGCAATGGGCCAGATGTGCTGACGAAAGTGAGCGCGATTGGCAATGATATGGAGCTTGATCCTGGTATTGGCACATGCGGTAAAGCAGGCCAAGGTGTGCCGGTGGGGGTAGGGCAACCTACTGTGCTGGTGGAAGGCCTTACTGTAGGTGGGACAGAGGTCTGATACACGCGGTTGATATCATTTGTCATCCCAGCGGAGGCTGGGATCCAGCGCAAAGTTTGCGAATGAAATGAGCCCCCTATTTTTACTTTATTGTTAAGAGAACTGGATCCCAGCCTCCGCTGGGATGACGGAGTATCTGTTATGATCTACATGCCATCATGGCCCATCATTTTCGGACGAGGGCCTATCGAGCCAGGGACGGAGCGGATTACGGAAATACTGCGCCGGCTTGGCAATCCGCATCACCATTTGCCACCTGTTATTCATGTCGCAGGCACTAATGGTAAAGGTTCAACCATTGCCTATCTTAGAGCGATGCTGACAGCCGCAAGCCATAAGGCGCATGTCTATACATCCCCACATTTACTCGCATTTAATGAGCGCATCGTGTTAGCAGGGGAGCAGGTGCATGATAGTGTGTTATTACCTGCACTCGAAGAATGCCGTGCCGTCTGCGCCGATATGCAGCCAACATTTTTTGAAGGCACAACAGCGGCAGCTTTCCTGCTTTTCTCCCGTTATCCAGCCGATATTCTCCTGATGGAAACGGGCATGGGTGGGCGGCTTGACCCGACCAATGTGATCCCGCATCCGATTGCCACCGTTATCACACCGATTTCCATGGATCACAAAGACTATCTCGGCCCTGACATTAAAACCATCGCAGGTGAAAAAGCGGGAATTTTCCGTGCAGGAACGCCGTTTATTATGGCACCACAGCCGCAAGACGTCACCGAAGTGCTTTCCGTGCTTGCCCATAAACAAGGCGCACCACTCTTCCGCTATGGGTATGAATGGTATATTGAAGAAGGCTTTAGGTTGGTCTCAGAGCGTGGGAATTACACCTTCCCTGCCCCTAATTTACCTGGCCTCCATCAAATCACCAATGCGGCAACAGCTGTTGCAACGCTGGCTTCTATTGAGGGATTTTCTGTCAACGAATCCGCCATCGCTCACGGCCTCACCCACGCCCTATGGCCTGCACGGCTTCAGCCCATTGCAGGGCTGGATACGCCTGCTGACTGGGAGATTTGGCTGGATGGCGCGCATAACCAAGGTGGCGCGGAGATATTGCGCCACTGGGTAGACGACCAACAGGATAGCAAGCCACTCTATGTGATTGTCGGCACGACCAAGGGCAAAGATTTGCAAGGGCTACTCGCCCCACTGGCCGATAAAGCCCGCGCAATATGTGGTGTGAAAGTACACTCGGAACCACGCAGTTACAATGGGCAAGACGTGGCCGATATGGCAGAATCCTTAGGCATGGATGCTTGCGCCGTGGATAATATCGCCGAAGCCCTTACGCTACTTGCTTATAACGACACCCAACCCGCACGTGTCTTGATCTACGGATCGCTCTTCCTGGCAGGTGATATAGAGCGTATGCGTTGTGATACATGACTCTTCGTCATTGCGAGGAGCGATTGATTATATTTTCGATGGATACGCCGATCCTCTCTTGTCATTCCGGGCTTGACCCGGAATCCACCAGGACGGGTGCTTCCAAGTGTAATTCTTATACATCACGGATCACGTCCGGGATGACAAAGGGAGAAAATCATCAACTGCGAGGAGCATAGCGACACAATTATATAGCCTTTGTCACCTGCACCACCTCAGCCTGGCGGTATTCCTCTTTAATCGTCGCAAGCGAGGCCATGCGGGCAATGAGGCCTAGGGCACTATAGCTGCATACAGTATCGGCTTTTGCCGCCTGTGGCACAGAAGGTTCGCATTCCTCTTGCTCAAAGGTCATACCAGTAGCATTGAGGTTATCGTAAATACTACGCTGGTTGTTCACCCGGTAAATACAGCCCACTGGTTTGCCCGCCACCAAATAAATAAACGGCTCAGCAATATTGCCATCCACACGGTCAATGGTAGGAATGCCTTCCTGGATCACCACCTCCGTATTCACAAACCCGCCTTTAATCACATTCATTTTTTTGCGATTATCTTTATTGATATTGAGAATATCATCCCCGGAACGCGCGGTCATAATGCCCATGCCATACGTGCCATTATCAGCTTTGATGAACACATACGGCTCTTCGCTAATACCATGCTCCTGGTATTTCTGGCGCAATAAATGCAGCGCTTTTTCCACCGCAACTGCCACACATTCCAAGCCCAGTTTTTCTTTAAAGTTTACCTTACCACATTGCTCAAACACAGTAGAAATTAGCCATGGATCAATCGAGAACGTCGCCGCAAAATCATGCGCCAGCGCATTATAGGCTTGGAAATGAATCGATTTTCTACGGCTATGCCAACCAAGCTTTGGAGAGGGAACAACAGGCTGGGATATGTTTTCTAGAATAGTAGGAATACCTGTGGTCAGATCGTTATTGAGGATAATCAGATCCGGTTTCTGACCAGAAAGCGTGAGTATTGCATCACCTTCTTTACGGATAGGCTCCAACAACAACGCATCACCGGATGCCGAAACCAACTCCATGGGTTCGGTTAAATGAGGATCAAGATTAGTGAGCGTGACCGCACAGCCTGCTTGCTCGATGAGGTATTTGATCGTCAGTGCATTATCCAGGTAATTCAGATTCCGCGTATGATTCTCTAGCACCAGAAGTATCGATTTCACATGGCTATAATGGCCCGCAATATAATGCTTCAAAAACTCTGTCGCCCGCGCCACAGCCGGTGCAGAGAGATTATTAAACCCTGCTGGAAAGAGATTCGTATCCACAGGCGCCAGCTTCACACCCGAATGGCGCAAATCCACCGAGCTGTAAAACGGGGCCGGTGTGCCATTATAATGTTTGGCAAACCACTGATCGACCTCGCCTGTTTTCTGTTTCAGGAGATCGGAAAGGATGTTGACGATGGTATTCATGTTCTAACCTGTTATGAATATTACCAGTCACCGCAACAGGCTTGTATGCAAGCAAGGGCTGCTAGGGCGGCTGTATCAGCGCGTAGTATACGTGGGCCTAAACTCACGGGGATTACATAATCATGCTTTTTGATCATTACAAGCTCCCGCGGTGAAAACCCTCCTTCTGGGCCGATTAAAACGGCATAGGGTTGTCCCTTTTTGCAGTGAGAAAGTGCCGAAACAATAGGATCCCCTCCGCCTGTTTCATCGCACCACATAAGTTTACGTTCTATAGGCCATTCGGCCAATAAAGCATCCAGCCTGATAGCAGGACGCGCCTCCGGAACGGTTAAACGTTCACATTGCTCAGCAGCTTCTATCGCATTGGCGAGCAATTTTTCGTCGTTTACTTTATGGACTACCGTATGATCCGTCAAGACAGGAATCAATGCCGAAACACCCAATTCCGTAGCCTTTTGTGCAATAAAATGCTGGGCGACGTTTTTCACCGGCGCAAAAAGCAACCAAATATCAGCCTCTTGAGTTTGTTTACGGTGCTGAGTTAGCACAGTGACTTCGGCGTTTTTCTTTTTAAGGACCGTAATCTCTGCCACCCACTCGCCATCTATGCCATTGAATAATAACACCTGATCACCTTGTTGCTTACGCATCACATGCAATAAATAATGCACCTGGTCTTCCGTCAGGGACACCTGCACATCCGAGGTGAGCGGGTGGGTTGTGTAAAGCCGAATATTTGGTATAGTAGCCATAGATACCTCAAAATATATGTTAGGGACTATACAAGATGACCAAAGAGAAAGAAACCCCCAGCTCAGAAAAAGAGCAGGATACCCCACAGACCGACGAAATCGGCGGCCAAAAAGGCCCCGAGCCTACACGCTATGGCGATTGGGAAAAAGGCGGGCGGTGTACGGATTTCTAATCCACAACTTACAATTCCTTTATAGCATCTAGCCTTCAACCATGTTACACTCATTTACTGAGCATTAGCAGAAGGATAGTATGGCTGACGATACATCGCATGATAAGGATCTCACGGCCGTTGCGCTGGAATATGATATCGATGAAGATGTCGCACCGCGCATCACGGCCTCTGGCCATGGCCGTATTGCAGAACAAATTATTGCGATTGCAGAGGCACAAGGCATTACCATTCATAAAGACGCTGATTTGGTGCAAATCCTTGCCGTGTTAGAGGTAGATTCCATTATTCCGATGGAGGCCTATTCAGCCGTTGCAGAAATTTTATCCTATATTTACAAGAAAAATTCTCCCCAGAAACTCCTATAAAGGCTTTTTATATGACACCGCATATTGAACCTGAAGTGTTACTCAAAATGGTTTGGAAAGAATTAGAGCATAATGCTGCCGCATTTGAGCGGGGGGAAATGGTCGATATGACAGCATTAGAAGAAAAAGCCAAAGAATTCTGCTCTATTATCGAAAGCCTGCCCGCTCAAGAAGGTATGCGTTATCAACAAGAACTGCAACGCTTGATGCTCCGCTTAAACGAATGGGCCGAGCAGTTACGCCATAAGCAGGAAGATATTACGCAACAACTGCAAAACCTCAATAAACAAGCGCAGGCACAGGCGGCGTATATTCGGAATTCTAAGCCGACGGATGGGGAGTAATCACTTAGTGCAGCACCCCCACACATACCGCCACAATCGCCGAGACAACACCACTTACCACAATCACCTTCCATGGCAAATGACGCTTCTTCAGCAGTATCGGGAAGCTATCAGGATGTAGCTTAAACCCTTCCGGTGTGATGCATTGGCTAAAGGATTCCAAGCGCTTGATATGATCAGGCAAGCGGTAGAGGAAGCCGGCAATATCAAAAGCTCCGTCTTTGATTTTTGCCGTAACGCCTAGATTATCGCCCGCCCATGCATTGATCCACGGCTCTGCCAGTTTCCACATATTCACTTGCGGATACAGCGATGCACCGACACCCTCTACAAGCACCATGGTTTTTTGCAACAGCAAGAGTTGTGGCTGCGTTTCCATCTGGAAATCTTCGGTGATTTTGAAAAGCTGTGCCAGTAATTGCGCAATGGAAAGTTGATTCAGCGGCAGCCCAATAATCGGCTCCCCAATCGAACGGCAGGCTTGCGCAAACACATCGATGGATTGATGTTTTGGCACATAGCCAGCTGCAAAATGCAGGCGGGCCACGTAATGGTAATCACGTTGCAGGAAACCACGAATAATTTCAGCAACATAGACACGCGTATCACGGTCAATCCGGCCCATAATGCCGAAATCTACCAGGATAATCTGCCCTTGATCATTCACAAATAAATTGCCTGGATGCATATCCGCATGGAAAAACCCATCACGAAACGCCTGGTTAAAGAAGCCCGTCGCCAGATTGGCAATGATCATTTGCAGGTCAAACCCTTTGGCAAGCAGCGCGTCTTTATCATCAATCGGAATCCCCTCCACCCATTCCATTGTCATCACATGATGGGAGGTGCGTTGCCAGTCAATGCTTGGGATATAAAGCTGGGGATCATTGGCGCAATTTTCTTTGAGTTCTGACGCAGCCGCCGCCTCAAAACGCAAATCCATTTCAAGCATCACGCTTTGGCGGAAAGTCTCAATGACTTCGATAGGTTTTAAACGACGGTAATGCGGCAGGCGTTTTTCCACGAAATGGGCCAGCCAGAAGAATAACGCAATATCGCGGGCAAATTCTTTGGCCACATTTGGACGCACCACTTTCACCGCAACGCGCACACCCTCTGTCGTCACCGCCTCATGCACTTGCGCGATAGAGGCCGCCGCCACAGGAACATCATTAAACTCACGATAAATCTCTGTAATGGATTTCCGCAAATCCTGCTCAATAATCATCCGCGCTTGCGAAGCCGGAAAAGAAGGAAGCGCATCGCGTAACCGTGCTAAATCGGCTGCCACATCATCACCCACCAAATCCGTTCGCGCGGAAAGCGTTTGGCCCAGTTTAATAAAACTCGGCCCCATCACTTCCAACGCCCGCGCCAAACGTTGACCATTACGGAGGTATTTTACATCCTTCTGCGCTGGAATAAGTTTGCTTAGAGCAATCACTAATGCACCACCTCTAAATGGCTCCAGCAAAAATAAAGCACGATAGCGCGCCAGCGTTATGATAATGCGGAGTAAGCTAAAAATCTGCATTATACCCGCCATCCTGTATGAATCGCGACGACACCTTGGGTGAGATTGCGGTAGCTTACCTGTGAGAAACCTGCTTCGCGGATCATCTCTGCAAACCGTTCCTGGCTTGGGAATTGGCGGATGCTTTCAACGAGGTATTGATAGGCCCCAGCATCTCCCGTCACCTTAGAACCAATCCAAGGAATAGCCTTAAACGAATACCAGTCATAGATCATCGAAAGTAAGCTGTTATCGACTTTAGAAAACTCCAAACAAGCAAACTTCCCACCAGGCTTGAGTACGCGGTAAGCCTCTTTCAGCGCGCGGTCGATATGGGTAACGTTACGGATGCCAAAAGCAATGGTGTAATAATCATAGCTCATATCCGGCACGGGCAGCGATTCGGCATTGCCGCATACCCATTCCAGCCCGTGTAGCATGTTTTTATCGATACTACGCTTGCGCCCTTCGCCAAGCATATCCGCATTAATATCGCATACGGTCACCTGCGCGCCAGGCGTGCGCTTTAAAAATCGGAAGGCAATATCTCCTGTACCACCCGCTACATCGAGCAATTTGGTATTGGCCGAAGGCGCTACCACATCAATCAACGTATCTTTCCATGCATGATGAATACCTGCGCTCATCACGTCATTCATCAAATCATACCGGCTCGCCACCGACGAAAACACTTCACCCACACGTTTTTCTTTGGTGGAGGCATCGATGGTTTCAAAACCAAAATGGGTATGTTCCTGTTCTGTGGGCATGGTGGGTCCTGTTGTTTTTTATATGTCATCCCAGCGAAGGCTGGGATCCAGCGCAATGCTTGTGAGTGAAACGAACGCTGTATTTACAAGGTGTTCGCCTTGCTCACTAGTCTGATAACTGGATTCCAGCCTCCGCTGGAATGACAATTACTACCTTGTGTTATATACGCAAATCCCTATAATCGCCATATCAAAATACACTCTGTAGAGGATAACCATGCCCGAACTTCCTGAAGTTGAAACCGTGCGCCGTGGCTTGGAGCCGGTATTGGTCGGGCGGCGTTTTGAGCATGTAGTGCTAAATCGGCCGGATTTGCGGATTCCCTTTCCAGAAGGTTTTGCAGAAACCATTGCAGGGCAACGGGTACAGGCTGTGGGGCGGCGGTCGAAATATCTGCTATTACAATTAGAGAATCATCAAAATATCGTAATCCATCTGGGCATGAGTGGGCGGGTCGTTGTCTATCCCAATAGACGCAACCGCCAAGAAACCCATGATCATGTGTGTTTTTACTTAGAAGACGGCAAAGAAATCGTCTTCAACGATCCACGCCGTTTTGGGCTGATGACGCTGGTCTCAGAGACAGAGCTTCCCACCCATTCACTCTTCGCAGCACTAGGGCCAGAACCGCTGACTGATCATTTCACGGCAGATACTTTGCTAAAAGCATTCCGGGGCAAAAAAGCACCCGTGAAGAATCTGATTATGGATAACCATGTGGTAGTGGGTGTTGGCAATATTTACGCCGCCGAGAGCCTCTTCCGAGCAGGCATATCCCCACAACGTCCGGCAGGCAAGGTAACCCCCAAAGAGGCCGGCATTCTTGCTGCCGTTATTAAAGATGTGCTGAATGCCGCCCTGGAATCAGGTGGCTCTACTTTACGCGATTATGTACGCTCCAGCGGTGATCCTGGGTATTTCCAGCATCATTTTGCGGTGTATGACCGTGAGGGTAAACCATGCGAGCGGTGCAAAGGGACGATTATCCGGTTTAAACAGGCCGGACGGTCTAGTTTTGCGTGTGATAGTTGTCAGAAATAGTCTTGCCTAAATCCTCCATTTCCGCCATGATGCCCGCATTATGACACAGTATCTTCGTATTGTTACCTGGAATATCAATTCTGTACGCCTGCGTATTGGCCTGCTTAAAGACCTGCGTGAGGCAGTGAATCCCGATATTATCTGCCTACAAGAAACCAAAACCCCCAATGAATTTTTTCCTCATGCAGATGTGGAGGCGCTTGGCTATACCCATCGCGTCATTCATGGCGAAAAGGGATATAATGGTGTAGCTATCCTATCACGCGTGCCGTTACGTGAGAATCCGCTGATGAATTTTACCGCGATTGAGCAATGCCGCCACATCAGCGCATTTTTGCCCAATGGTACGGAGTTGCACAATTTCTATGTGCCTGCCGGTGGCGATGAGCCGGATGTAACCATCAACCCTAAATTCGCCCATAAGCTCGATTTTGTCGATCATATGCATGACTGGTTTAAGGATATGCGCAAAACCACCGATAAGATGATCTTGGTAGGCGATCTCAATATTGCCCCGCTGGAGCATGACGTCTGGTCACATAAGCAATTGCTCAAAATCGTTAGCCATACGCCGATTGAAGTAGAGAAACTCACCCGGTTGCAACGTGGGCTGGAATGGGTAGACGTCGCCCGCCATTTTGTGCCAGCAGATCAAAAGCTTTATAGCTGGTGGAGCTATCGTAATAAAGACTGGAAAGCCTCTGACCGCGGCCGCCGTCTTGACCATATCTGGGTAACACCCGCTCTCAAAGAGAACCTCAAAAGCCTCTCCATCCACAAACCCGCCCGTGACTGGGAGGGACCATCAGACCATGTGCCGGTGGTGATGGAGATTGCAGTCTAATTTGCTGTAATATATAAAATAGTGCCAAGTGTGTTTACAAAAGGAACATTTTGAGGTAATGTACAAGGTGAAGGGAGTAGAGAGCAATCCCTACTCCCTCCGTTGATGTTACCTGTTAAGGAGCTTTAACAGCTCAATAACAAGCTCGATCAACAGAAGGGCTATCTTCAGGAGCCCTTCTGCTTTTTCGGGGATTGGTAGTTGCATACCACCTCCTTAATCGAGATGTTGATACTACCTGCCGTAAGAAACAAAAGAGCCATCCTTAGTAAAGCATAGCTTCACCTTGTACAGCCATCTTACGGCAGGTTCCTGCACGGATCCATTTCCGGAAGACTAGGGTAGTATAGCGTTTGGCTCGTCTGTGTCAAATATGAATACTTACTAGAAATAGTTCTATGATAGAATCCCCATATGTAAATATTTCCATATTATTTTCGATAAACATCTTATATAGTGCCTCTGATTTTTATTAATATATATACATTGGAGTCACCCGTGGCGAAAAATACAGCAGTCATTCATAAGGATACACTCGGATTTCATTGGCCTAAATTTAGCGGGATCACACTTCCCAATAGTCATACCGTAGTCACACGCACAGAAAACTATGCCACGACATGCTTAAAGATACAGCAAGAAGACCGGGAGCATCTTACTGTTATTCCGGCAAACCGTGTTAATATACGACAAGCACAAACCTCAACAGAAGAAGTCATTACCTTTGAAGGCCCCAACACAAAAGAACGCGCTGAGACGTTTTTTGCTGCGCTTTGGAATGAAGATATTTCGGTGTATTTGACACTTACCAATCAAGAAAATCAAGGTTTCTGGAATCATTTGCGGTTTTTAGCCGCCAATAGCCAAACAACGATTGGCTATTTCACAATGGGGAATATCCAACGCGTAGCACAACATGCTACAGATCCACATGCACCTGCAGATGTAGAAATCTGGTCTGCTGATATAAGCTACAAGGGCGAAACCCGTAAAGTAGTCCATCTATCCTATGATACATGGCCAGATGCAGGTACCATTGCTGGAAATAATGACCAGGCCATACAGAAGCTTCGCCTCATCGCTGACCAACTGCATCAGCACGGCGCAACACAGAAGAAAATGGCCCTGAATTGCAATGCGGGTGTATCGCGCACCTGTTGCGCATTGATTGCGCATCTGGCCTATGAACGGCATTTACAAGGAGCGCCATCGAATCTTGCCGTATTGCAAGAAATAGTACGTGCGCAAACACCTTATAAAGAAGAGCCCCTACAAACACTGCAACTTCAGCTCTTTATAGAGCATCTGAATGCAAAGTTACTGACTCCTCCACAACCTGCTGCAGCCGCAGCAGCAGTGGCAGAGCAGCCCGTTGCACAAGTGGTACAACCGCAAGCAACCGCTTACCGGCCTCTTCCTATCACATTGGCCATGCTTCATAATACCGATTCCGTATACCAAATCATCGGAGACAATATTTTGGCATGGTTTAATAATGTAGCGGCAGAGCGCGGCAATACATTTAATGCCTCTATCAATGTCAAACGCACGGATGCAGGGGTATTACGCTTGGTATGTATGTCGCAGCAGGACACGGTAAAGCTAAAAGCTGCATGTGATAATGCAGGGATCGGAGCGCAATACGCTCAGGAAACCACACGCCGCCGTGCCACATTACCCTGTATTGATATAGCGCAAGCCGATGTAAACCGCTTTGTATTTGATATATTACAAATACATAAAGGGGCAAACATATCCCAGGAACAGCAATGCCATACCGCCACAACGCAGGCTCTAACACAGTCTCAGAAAGCGATAGGGTTCTGATTACCACGAAGCGCTGACGGTACTGACTTCCCCCTTGCGTTATCCACAATACTATGCTATGGTGCGCCTCTTTTTAGGTGTTTCAGTGGGTTAGCAACTATAGCCCGCGGAGATATCTGGTTTTGTAAGTGATTGAATATTATGAGAATACTTTCTTGTAACAGTAACCGCCCATTAGCAGGGGATATTGCGGATTATTTGAATGTGCCGCTAACCAATGCTGTTGTGAAGCGCTTTCCAGATAACGAGATTTTCGTGGAAGTGGAAGATAACGTGCGCGGGGAAGATGTATTCGTGATTCAATCCACGGCCTATCCAGCCAATGACCATATTATGGAGTTGCTGATTACACTCGATGCGCTGCGCCGTGCTTCTGCCCGCCGTATTACGGCTGTGATCCCCTATTTCGGCTATGCCCGTCAAGACCGTAAGCCTAAGCCGCGTACACCCATCAGTGCAAAACTGGTAGCGAATATTATCACTGAAGCCGGCGCTGACCGTGTGTTGACTATGGATTTACATGCTGGCCAGATCCAGGGGTTCTTTGATATCCCTGTGGATAATCTCTATGCAGCGCCAATTCTGGTTGCTGATATGCGCAAGCATTTCCAAAGCGGGAATGCAGTAGTTGTATCACCTGACGTAGGTGGTGTGGTACGCGCGCGTGGGATTGCTAAGCGTATTGAAGCGGATTTGGCGATTGTGGACAAACGCCGTGAACGCGCAAGCGTTTCGGAAGTGATGAATATTATTGGTGATGTGCAAGGCCGCGATTGTATCCTCGTGGATGATATCGTGGATTCCGCTGGTACATTATGCAATGCTGCTGCGGCATTGATGGATAAAGGCGCTAAATCGGTTACCAGCTATGTGACCCATGGCGTGTTATCCGGCGCGGCTGTTGAGCGTGTAGCAAATTCTGCACTGAAAGAATTAGTGATCACCGACACTATCCTGCCATCAGAGGCAGTCAATAATGCTAAAAATATACGTATCGTATCCTCAGCTGGTTTAATTGCTGAAGCGGTGCGCCGTATTTCAGAAGAAACATCAGTATCAAGTCTATTTGATTAAACAAAGGGAGTAACAATCATGTCATCAGAACAACAAGTAGTGGCGCTGAGCGCTGAGCTGAAAGAAAAAGCAGGAACCGGTGCTGCGCGTGCTGTGCGTCGTAATGCCCGTGTACCTGGCGTTATTTATGGCGGTAAAGGCGGTCAAGTACTGATCTCCCTGGATGATCGTGAATTCAACGCGATCTACCGTAAAGGTCACTTCACTTCTAAAATCGTAGAATTGAACATCGATGGCAAAACACAACGTGTTCTGCCACGTGATGTGCAATTGGATCCAGTATCAGACGCTCCACTCCATGTGGATTTCCAACGTCTGACCAAAGGTGAAGCGGTGCGTGTGAATGTAGCGGTGCGCTTTACTAATTCTGACAAGTCACCTGGTCTGAAACGCGGCGGTATTCTGAACATCGTGCGTCGTGATATTGAAATGTTCTGTGACCCAGATCACATTCCTACACATATCACTATTGATTTAAATGGCCGTCGTATCGGTGATTCTATCCATGTGAGCCATGTAGAACTGCCAAAAGGTGCGAAGCCTGTGATCGCAGACCGTGATTTCACTATCGCTACTATCGCGGGTCGTGGTGGTAAGGATGACGATGCTGCAGAAGCTGCTGCTGCACCGGCTGCTGCCGCTGCTGCGCCTGCTGCTAAGAAATAATGACGATGCTGCTTATTGCAGGTCTGGGCAACCCCGGCAAACAATATGCGGCAACTCGACATAATATCGGCTTTATGGCGGTGGATGCAATTGCCCACCGCCATTCTTTTTCCAGCGAGAAGTCCAAGTTCCAGGGCCTGATTCAGGAAGGTAGCATTAACGGTCAATCGGTAATGCTCGTGAAACCTCAAACATTCATGAATCTTTCTGGCAATGCTGTGCGCGATGTGATGAAGTTCTATAAAATCGCACTGGAAGACATTATCGTGATTCACGATGAGCTGGATTTACCTCTGGGTAAATTACGAATTAAAACCGGCGGTGGCCATGGCGGGCATAATGGCTTGCGGAGCCTCGATGCGCAGATTGGCAATAACTACCACCGCATCCGCTTAGGCATCGATCATCCGGGGGATAAGAACCGCGTGAGTGATTATGTGCTCAGCCCGTTTGCGGTGAGTGAGCGGCCAGAAGTGGAAAAACTGCTGGATGCTATCGCCCATGAAAGCCCGTATTTAGCGGCAAAAGATATGCAACGTTTTATGAGCGCCGTCGTGCTTGCGCTTACACCACCTCAAGTAAAGGGATAAGAAAATGGGATTTAATTGCGGAATCGTTGGCTTACCAAATGTAGGCAAATCAACCTTGTTCAACGCACTCACCTCAACGGCAGCTGCGGAAGCGGCGAACTACCCGTTTTGTACCATTGAGCCGAATGTTGGCCGTGTATCGGTGCCCGATATCCGCCTGCAAAATGCCGCCAAGATTGCTGGCTCTGCACAGTTGATTCCTACCCAATTAGAATTCGTCGATATTGCCGGCCTGGTAAAAGGCGCGAGCAAGGGTGAAGGTTTGGGCAACCAGTTCCTCTCCCATATCCGTGATGTGGACGCTATCGTGCATGTACTGCGTTGTTTTGAAGATGATGATATCACCCATGTGGAAGGCAGTGTTGACCCACTCCGCGATGCAGAAACCATCGTCATTGGTAACAAAAATGCGCATGTATATCCTGGATTACACATTAAACCGGAAATGCATAATATCTCCGTCTTTCACAGGGTATTCTTTACCTTCCAAACGCGTATTTGCCATGCTATCAGCTGGCCAACCTGCACGTAAAACCGAGATTTCTGCCGAAGAACGCAAAATCTTCAAAGGCTTGCATATGATTACGGCAAAGCCGTTGATGTATGTGTGCAATGTGGCGGAGGGTGAGGTGTTAGACGGCAATGTACATACCCAAAAAGTCATGCAAAAAGCCGCCAATGAAAATGCGGCCTGCGTGATGATCTCTGCCAATATCGAAGCCGAAATTGCCTCGCTCGAAAGCGATGAAGAAAAGCAAGAATTTTTAAGCAGCTTAGGCCTGGCAGAAACGGGCTTAAGCCGTGTGATCCATTCCGGCTTCCAACTGCTTGACCTCATCACCTTCTTCACCGTAGGCCCGAAAGAGGCCCGCGCTTGGACTGTGCGCAAAGGTGCATGCGCACCTGAAGCTGCTGGTGTGATCCATACCGACTTTGAAAAAGGATTCATCCGCGCTGAAACCATAGCATATGAGGATTATGTTACCTGCAAAGGTGAACAAGGCGCCAAAGAATCAGGCAAGATGCGTTTGGAAGGTAAAGAATACCCTGTGAAAGACGGAGATATTATGCATTTCCGGTTTAATGTGTAATCCAGGATATACATGCGCATTTTTGTTACCAATGACGATGGTATTAACTCCGAAGGCTTGCGCGCACTAGAGCGTGTCGCCCATACGCTTTCAGACGATGTCTGGGTAATCGCTCCTGAAACACAACAAAGTGCTACCAGCCATTCGCTGACATTGCATACACCTTTGCGTATCCGCAAAATCGATGACCGTCATTTCACCGTCAACGGCACACCTACGGATTGTGTGATGCTGGGAGTGCGGGAGATTATGGCCAAGGTGGGCAAACCCGATTTGCTGTTATCGGGCATTAATCACGGCTCCAATCTAGGAGAGGATGTGACGTATTCCGGCACAGTAGCCGCTGCCATGGAAGGCACTTTGCTGGATATTCCCTCCATCGCCTTCAGCCAGGAGATATCGCGCGGCAAACCGGTGAAATGGTCGTGCGGAGAGCGCTTTGCATCGGAATTAATTCATGCTATCTTAAAACAAGGCATTCCTGCCAATACGCTGGTGAATGTGAACTTCCCTGATCGGGAGGCGCATGAAGTTAAGGGTATTCGGGTCGTGCCACAAGGAAAGCGGAAGATTGGGGATAATATTGTTCGCTGCGTTGATCCGGAAGACCGGCCGTATTACTGGATTGGCGGGCAGCGCAATGAAGATAAAGAGCGTGGTGACACAGACTTAGCCGCCATGCGCGAAGGGTATATCACCCTCACCCCATTAACGCTTGATTTAACGCATTATGCTATTCTGGAAAACTGGAATAGCCATTTTGCGCAGGAATTTTAAGAGGGGCCCTTATGGAGCAATTGAAGAAGCAGGTACGTTACGTAAGTTTTAACACCCGCGTCCTGGCAAGCATGATTGATACGGTGTTAAGCCTGTTAATCCTCACCCCGTTATTCCGCCTCCTGGCTTTTTTGATTTATGGCCCTAATACTCCATCCTTGCAAATGCAGGCGCTCTTCTTGCGAAGCTCTCAGGGCAAAGATGGCTTAACCGATGCGGTAATGGCCTTCCAACAAGCGATGATGCAGCAGCCGAGCGACTTCTGGGTCGGCGTGATTAGCGATAACCTGATGCAGCTTATCATTTGCACCGTGATTCTATGGGTATTCTGGCGTTATCGCGCCGCAACGCCTGGCAAAATGCTGCTCAATCTGCGTATCGCCGATGCTGAAACTTTTGAAAAACCAAGCCGCAAGCAATGTGTGCTACGGTTGCTGGGCTATATTGTCTCTCTCATCCCTTTTGGCCTCGGCTTCTTCTGGGTAGCCTTCGATAAACGCGGCCAAGCCTGGCATGATAAAATTGCTGGGACGGTGGTAATTAAGAAATAGAAACAGACGCCTGTCATGGATACTGTACTGACTCAATGTACCCATCCCCTGTCATTCTTGGACTTGATCCAAGAATCCATCTAAAAAATCAAGCCCTTCTAAGCAGTCTGTTTGCTTTATTATTTGCGATGGATCCTTGGATCAAGTCCAAGGATGACAACCCATGAAGGCAAAAAATTCCCTACTCAGACACCCTCACCACAAACGCCTTCACCTTCTCCAGCTCTGCCGGAAGCACGGTATAGCGCTCTTCATGGCTCATGAGGTCGCTCATATAAGGTGGCAGGCTAGCCGCAGGAAGGCCCGCTTTCTCAATTGCTTCAGAGAATTTGGCTGGATGGGCGGTTGCGAGGGTGATCATAGGATGATGCTTATCCTTACGACGCTCACGCGCAGCACGCACGCCAATCGCCGTATGCGGATCAAGCAACATATCACCGGTGTTATAGACTTCACGAATCGTATCACAGGTGGTTTTATCATCCACCGCAGCGCTCGAGAACAAGGCTTGCGCCTGGGTTAAGCGGTGGGTATCGATACTTAACTTGCCAGTATCTTTAAAGCCGCGCAGCAGGTCATTAATTGCCTTGCCATCACGCTCATAAAGATCAAATAACAAACGCTCAAAATTGCTGGACACTTGAATATCCATGCTTGGGCTAAGGGTTTTTTGTAAGGTGCCACGATGGTATTGGTTAGCAGACATAAAGCGGTGCAGAATATCATTGCTATTGGTCGCCACAATTAACTGGCCAATCGGCAGCCCCATTTTCTTAGCCAGATAGCCTGCAAAAATATCACCGAAATTGCCTGTAGGCACGGAATAGGCCGTCGTCACCGCTGGCGCGCCGAGCTGTACGCCTGCATAGAAATAATACACGATCTGCGCCATAATTCGCGCCCAGTTTATCGAGTTTACCGCCACTAAACGGCGCTTGCCACCCAGGAATGATTGATCTTCAAACATCGCTTTCACGAAAGCCTGGCAATCATCGAAATTACCTTCTAGGGCAATGTTATGGACGTTATCTGCCAATACTGTGGTCATTTGACGGCGTTGTACGTCAGATACGCGGTTATGCGGATGCAGGATCACAATATCCACATGCTTGCACGCACGGCAGCCTTCAATGGCGGCAGAGCCAGTATCGCCGGATGTTGCACCAACGATAGTTACATGCTCGTTACGTTTCTCCAACACATAATCCAACAACCGGCCTAGCAGTTGCAAAGCAAAGTCCTTAAACGCCAGTGTTGGGCCATGGAAGAGTTCTAGCACCCATTCATTGGGCGCCAGTTGCTTAAGCGGAGCAATCGCCTGATGGCGGAATGTCGCATAGCTTTCATCGATCAAACGGCGCAGCACTGGTTCCACAATCGTGCCAGCCACGAAAGGTTTCAGCACTATTTCTGCAATATCTTCATAGGATTTGCCCGCCATAGCAGCAATCTCGCTTGGGCTAAAACTCGGCAGTGTCTCTGGCACATATAACCCACCGTCACTGGCCAAGCCTGTCAGCAATACACCTTCAAAATCAAGCTTAGGCGCAATACCACGAGTGCTGATATACTGCATAGGGGAAGACATACAAAACTCCATTTTAATCGACTGGATAGGCTGTTTAGCACAGATTATGGGGTTTGTCATGTATGATCAAGCGTTGTCATTTGCCAGCTTGCACAAGTCCAGCCTATGACAACGCATCAACCAATCACGTCTATTAGTTAGACGCCACCAAACGCGGACGATCGTTATTGTAAATGATCAACACGCGTTGGCCTGGCTGGAACACCACATCAGCACCTTGTACTACAGACAGCAGGTCAGTCTGGGTATTGGCGACAGAAATCGACTGTTTAATGTCATCATCGATCGAATTATTACCGATGGTCACATTCTTTTTGCTCACATTCTGAGGCGCTTGGCTGACATATTTAGGGTCTAAGCGCACCACATATTCCATGCCGTTATTCTTGCCGAACTGGTCTTGCACCATGGCACCTGCAGCCGCACCGGCGAGTGCTAAACCTGTTACCGCCAATGCTTGGCCAGAGCCTTTACCAATAGCAGAACCACCCACACCACCAAGAATACCACCGCCGAGCATACCCAGTGTGTTATCTTGCAGTTTATCGCTTTCTTTAATGGTCACACCACGCGCAGAAAGCACGGTGCCTTCCAGCACTTTGCCGACAGGCGCTGAGCTGCTATAGACATTGGAATCCATGTTGCGCGCGCAACCTGCCGTCACCAACAGGCTCGCCGCACATGCACTCATTAATACTTTGGAAAGCAAGGCTTTCATGATAAAACTCCTTTATATTTTTATTCTGATACTGTGCTTATACCCAGTATGCGTTGAAGAATCAATGAAGATAACTCAACTTTGACGTTTACTCCGGCGCAATGGCAATTTCCGCAAGTCACAACCACCTGTAATATGAGCAATAAAGAAGAATACTGCACCTCCCCCTATAATCAGGCCGGATAATAAGGTGATGCGCCATAAGGTATGCGCCTGCTCATGGCTTGGGAAATAAGGGGTTGCCCACCATAGCCCTGCCCCCATAACAATGGATGCCAGGAATAATAACGGCACATTCTTTTTCACCTGCGCATCGAAATAGAATAAATTGCGCTTATGCAGCTTTGTGCAAAGCAAGAATACGTTGAGCCAAGATGAAAATGCCGTAGAGATGGATAATCCAACATAGCTAAACGGATGAATCAAGATCAGGCTCATCACCGTATTGGTAATCATACAGATCACCGCTATGCGCACCGGTGTGCGCGTATCCCCCACCGCAAAGAAGCCAGGTGTAAATACTTTTGCCATAATAAACGCCGGCAACCCACAGGAAAGCGCCATTAATACATGCGATGTGGCCATTGTATTTTCAGGCGTGAATGCACCGCGCTCGAATAATACGGAAACAATCGGCACCGCCATCACAAATAGTCCTACCGTCGCTGGCAAGGTGAACAGCAGAGCCAATTCTAGGCCACGGTTCTGGGTATGAATAGACTCCTCTTTCTTACCCTCACGAATTTGCCGCGAAAGCACGGGCAGAAGCGCTGTTCCCATCGCCGTACCAATCACCGCAAGCGGAAATTGGCTCACACGATCCGCGTAATACAGATACGATACAGCATTTGGAATCACTGTCGCAATCACCGTATCAATCCACAAATTCAGCTGCATAACCCCTGCGCCTACAATACCAGGAATCATGCGTCTGAGGAGTAGCCTCACATCCTCATTAATACGGGGCATACGCGGCCGTAATACAATACCCGCCCGCACACACGCACCATATACCCATACCAACTGTAAGAAACCCGATAACGCCACCCCAATAGAAAGCGCATGGGCAGGGGTTTCGGTATAGCGTGCGAGGTAAACGACCGACCAGATCATACATAGGTTTAACAATGTCGGCGAAAATGCTGCTGCCGCAAAACGACCAACACTGTTTAACACGCCGCCAATCAGGGATACCAGCGACATAAACACTAAATAAGGGAAGGTAATCCGGGTTAAATACACCGCCAAATCGTATTTATAAGGATCACTCTGGAAACCAGGCGCCAGGCCATACATCACCCAAGGCATCGCAATTTGCATGACGACCATAATAATCAGCAGCGCCAGGAACAGCACCGCCGCTATTTTCTCTGCAAACTCCTTGGCCGATAACTCTCCTTTTTCGGCTAATACACCGGAAAATAACGGCACAAATGCGGAGTTAAACGCCCCTTCCGCAAATAAATGCCGGAAGAAATTGGGTAATTTAAAAGCAACGAAGAAAATATCCGAAAGCGTTCCAGCCCCCAGACGAGAGGCGATGAACATATCGCGCAAGAAGCCTAATAGTCTGGAAATCATGGTAAATACGCCAACAGTCAGCGCGGATTTGGCAAGAGACATAATAAATTTCTGGATTAACCCCTCAAAATGATGACGTAGTCATTTTTGCTTTTTATTGAGGCTAGGAAATGGAGGCGAAGTGTAGTAAACCTACATAAGCCAATCATTGGCGACGCATCAATATAAATGAAAAATACTATACCACGCATTGTAAACAAATCCATGAGAATAATACGCCACTATTACGAATGCCCCCCACAAGCCAAACATACCGTATTGGCACTGGGGAATTTTGATGGAATGCATTTAGGCCATCAAGCCGTTATCCAACAAACCTTAGATATTGCCCACACCAGCCAGCTCCAGCCTGCGGTTATGACATTTGAGCCTCACCCCACCGCCCTCCTGCGTCCTGGGCAACCCTTCCGGTTGATGGCCTTTCACGAAAAGGCCCAGCATCTGGATGCGATGGGCATTTCCATCCTGTTTGCCCAGGCCTTTAATTTAGCATTTTCCCAATTAACAGCAGAAGAATTTGTACGGCAGGTTCTAGTAGAAGCCTTAGATGTCCGCCATGTCGTGATCGGGCGGGATTTTGTGTTTGGCCACAAACGCTCCGGTAATGCATTGTTCTTACATGAAAAAGCCAGCCAATATGGTTTTGGGTTTACGCAATTAGGAGCCGTAGCCGATCACTCCTCATCCGATATTCGCCACGCCTTACAAAAAGGTGACTTAGCAACGGTATCTCAATCCCTTGGCCGGCCGTATAGTATTACCGGACGCGTTAGCAAGGGGGATCAGCGTGGCCGTCAACTCGGTTTTCCGACCGCTAATATCGCCCTCAAAGACCGCATACGCCCTGCTTTTGGGGTCTATAAGGCCATCGCAACTGTGGATGGGCAGGATTATGCGGCTGCCGTTAATATCGGCAAGAAACCGACATTTTCTGGCGTGAAGGAATGTTTAGAAGCACATATCCTGCATTTTAATCGCGATATTTATGGTAAATATATCAAAATTACGCTATTAGAATACCTGCGGCCCGAACAGAAATTCGAGTCGCTTGAAGCACTTAAACACCAAATCAATCGTGATATTGCCCAGTGCGAATAATCACACAAGGAGAATCATGCTCGTACGTGGCTTGCTTTTAGCTTTTTTTGTTCTGGTTTTAGACCAGGTGAGCAAATGGTATATTTTCGATATCATGGCAAATCATAGTAATCCTGTGATGGAAATTCTGCCATTCTTCAACCTGGTTACGGTATGGAATAAAGGCATTAGCTTTGGCATGTTCCATGATGTGGATTACGGCAAATGGATTTTCGTGGTGATTTCGCTCATCATTACGGTGATTTTATGCGTCTGGCTCAAACGCGCGACGCTTTCTTGGACAGCTTATGCTATTGGCATGGTCATTGGCGGGGCGATTGGGAATGTGATTGACCGTATACGCTTTGGTGCCGTCGCCGATTTTTTGGATTTTCACGTGGGGGGCTATCACTGGCCGGCTTTCAACATCGCAGATAGCGCTGTCTTTATTGGTGTAGCTATGCTATGTCTGGAGTCGGTATGCGCCGGAAACGGCAAGACGCAAAAGGAGGCATAATGATGAAACGATTAGTCTATACATTTTTAGGAATGACGGTGGCATTAAGCCTAACCGCATGTGGCGATGGGAACGTCAAACAACAGCTCGGCCTGCAACGCGCAGCGCCAGATGAATTCCGCGTCGTGGCTAAACCACCACTCAGTGTTCCACCTGATTTTGCCCTACGCCCGCCACGCCCTGGGATGAGCGATCAGCAGAATGACGTAGTGCGCAACCAAGCAAAGGCAGCTGTGTTTAGCGAAACTGTACAAGCATCACCATCTGCACCTGTCAGCAGTGCGCCTGTGCAAAATGTATCCTTCTCCCGTGGCGAGCAAAGCCTGCTCACCCGCAGCGGTGCAGATACTGCCCAGCCGGATATTAAAGATGTGCTGTATCACGAAGAATATACGGCGTCTGTAGAAAAACGCGAAGAAGGTTTCTTCTCCCGTATGCTCAACCGCAAAACACCTCAGGAAGAGGGTGAAGTGGTGGTAGACTCTACCAAAGAAGCAGACCGCATCCGCACCAATAAGCAAGAAGGCAAACCGATTAATGAAGGTGAAGTAGCCGAAAAAGGTGAAAGCAAGAAGAGCTTGTTAGACAAGGTGTTTGGTCTGTAATATGCTTGCGTTGCAGCCCATTATTAGTCATATTTCCTCGTCATCGCGAGCCGTAGGCGTGGCGATCCAGGGACTGCTTAAAGTGTTCCTGGATTGCCGCGTCACTGCGCTCCTCGCAATGACGGTGCTTTTAATAGGGGTCGTAACAGAAAACACCCTCGCCTCCGCCCCCTCTAGCCAAACCTTCACTCTCAAAAACGGCATGCAGGTCGTGGTGATTCCTAATCATAAAGTGCCTGCGGTGAGTCATATGGTGTGGTATAAAATCGGCGCGCTGGATGAACCGCAAGGGATTTCGGGCATTGCACATTTTCTTGAACATCTGATGTTTAAGGGTACAAAAAAATATGGCCCTGGCGAGTTTTCTTCCACCATTGCCCGTAATGGCGGCGAGGAGAATGCGTTTACGTCGTGGGATTACACCGGTTATTTCCAAAATATCAGCGTCGAAAAACTACCGCTTGCGATGGAGCTAGAAGCCGACCGCATGATCAATCTCGCCCTCAACCCGCAAGAAGTGCTGCGTGAACGGGATGTGATTATTGAGGAACGCCGTAGCCGTGTTGATAACCAACCGCGCGCGCTCTTAAGTGAACAAATGCGCGCCGCGCTCTATACCCGACATCCTTATGGCACACCGCTGATTGGCTGGCTGGATGAGATGCGCAAGCTGAGCTTAGAAGACGCCAAAACCTTCTATCGCAATTACTACGCGCCTAATAATGCGATTCTTATTGTGTCTGGCGACATCACGGCAGAGAAACTCAAGCCTTTAGCTGAAAAATACTATGGCAGTATCCCTAGCCACCCAATCCCTGCCCGTATTATTCCAGATGAGCCCGAAGCCTTGGCTGAGCGCCGTGTGACACTTTATGATAAACGTGTGCAGAAACCAGAATTCTTACGCTTCTATCTGGCACCTAGCCAAACCTATGGTGAAACCAAATATGCCTATGCGCTTTCTGTTCTTTCCGAAATCTTAGGCGGTGGGCCAACCAGCCGGATGTATCAAAACCTGGTAGTGGATAGCCAACTCGCCTCCTTTGCCAGCAGTTCCTATGACGAATTAGGCCGTGGGCCGATTTATCTTTCGCTCCATGCCGTCCCGAAACCTGGCGTCAGCCTGGCTCAGATTGAAGAGGCTATCAATACTGTTGTCAAAACCATCGTTGCACAAGGCATTACCCGCGAAGAGCTAGAACGCACCAAACGCTCGCTTCGTGCTGACACACTCTATTCCCGCGATGGTTTCCGCACCTTTGCTTATGCCTATGGCCAAGCCCTGGCAACGGGCCTTCCGGTCTCCTATGTTGAACAATGGGATAATAAGATTGATGCAGTGACATTAGATGATGTCAAAGCAGCAGCAGCCTATGTGTTGCAAGCCCGCAAATCCGTGACTGGCCTTCTTGAGCCTGAAACAAAAGAGGAGGAATAGATGCTACGTTATTATTGTGCTCTGATACTGCTCTGTTTCGGTCTTACTCTTTCACATGCTTATGCGGCTGAAGATGTGCAGGAAA
Source organism: uncultured Rickettsiales bacterium (assembly GCA_964574415.1). Classification (GTDB taxonomy): domain Bacteria; phylum Pseudomonadota; class Alphaproteobacteria; order Rickettsiales; family CAZNNM01; genus CAZNNM01. The sequence goes on from CAZNNM010000001.1 coordinate 338,380, forward strand.
TTACGACACCTTACGGCTTTAAAGCCTGGATGATGGAAGACCGCACCTTGCCGATTTATTCCCTCCATCTCGCCTTTAAAAACGCAGGGTCGGCCTATGATCCTAAGGGCAAAGAAGGCCTAGCCTCTATGGCGGCTGCCTTGCTCGATGAAGGCGCAGGCGATTTAAATGCTACCGCTTTTAAAAAGCGCTTAGAAGATTTAGCGATTAAGCTAGAGATCAATACCGATGATGACATCCTCACCATCAAACTTAAAACCATGAAAGAACACAGCGCCGAAGCGCTCAATCTGCTGCGCATGGTGTTGACCTCCCCACGTTTTGATGATGATGCGATTGAACGCGTCCGCCAGCAAATGCTTACTGTCATTGCCTCGCGCAAAGAAAGTCCGGATTATCAAGCAAGCCAGGCCTTCTCCCGTCTCTTTTTTGGTAAGCATCCTTACAGCCGCGATGAGTTAGGCACGCCCGAATCGCTGGCCACCATCACTCAAAAAGACCTCAAAGACTATGTTGCCAACCATATTAACCGCATGGAACTTATCATTGCAGCCGTTGGCGACTTACGCCCTGCTTCTGTGAAAGATATGTGCGACACCTATTTAGTTGGCCTACCGCTTACCACCCAAACCTCAACAGAAATCCCCGATTTTAGTGACTGGCCTAAAGCCAGCACAGAAACCATCAACCGCCCGATTGAACAAAGTGTTGTCATGTTTGGCCAAAAAGGCGTGAAACGTGATGACCCTGATTTCTATCCAGCATTTGTTATGAATTACATCCTCGGTGAAGGTGGTTTCGCATCGCGGCTGATGACAGAAGTGCGTGAAAAACGTGGCCTTGCTTATACCGTTAGCACAGGGCTTAACACCTATCAGCATACCGGCATTATCGGTGGTTATGTGGCCACCAAAAACCGTAAAGTGCATGAATCCATCTCCCTCATCCAGCAAGAATTTGCTAAACTTCAGAAAGATGGCGTGACGGAAGAAGAAGTGCAAACCGCGAAAGATTACCTCACGGGTTCCTTCGCCCTTAAACTTGACCGTAATGAAAAACTGGCTGATTTCTTGCTCGGTATGCAGATTTATAATCTGGGGAAAGATTTCTTGGTTAAACGTAATGATTATATCCGCGCAGTTACACGCGAAGATGTTAACCGTGTCGCAAAAAGCTTGCTTACCCCCGATGCGCTCGTTACGGTGATCGTTGGCAACACTGCGGAGATGGATAAGAGCGTAACCCCATGACCTATACACAGCATATCACCGGATGTTTTGGTGCGCGCGGCCTTACGCAATCCGAATTCGATCTCGCATCAGGTAAAGCAACAGAAGCACTTGAGAACCTCAAGCGCAACCCCATCCGCTTACTCGAACAACCCAAAGAAACCCACGATCTTGCCGCTATTGAAGCGCTGGCAGCCGATATTAATAAGCAATTCCGCCATGTGGTGATTCTAGGCACGGGTGGCTCTACGTTAAACGGCCAGGCAATGCTCGGCCTCGTCTCCTGCCGCAACCGCTTTGATGCCCATACCCGTATCCATTTCATGGATAATGTGGATCCTTATGATGTGGAATGCCTGCTCAGCCATGTGCCACTCGAGCAAACGGCGTTTATCGTCATCAGCAAATCCGGCAAAACACTGGAGACGTTAGCGCAATTGCTGCTCACCATTGACTATATGCAAGAGAAGCTTGGCAATGTGAGTCTGGGCAAACATTTCTTCTTCATCTCCGACCCCATCCCAAGCCCTATGCGCACCATTGGTGAAGCCATTGGCGGTGCGTTCTTAGAACATGAAGCAGCCATTGGCGGCCGCTTCTCAACATTTACCAATGTTGGCCTGCTACCAGCTGCAATTGCTGGCTTAGATATACGCGCTATCCGCAAAGGCGCTGCGACCGTTGTTACACAAACACTATCTGGCCAATGCACCAAAGCCGTTGAGGCAGCAGCATTGCATCATGCCTTCATGCAAAAAGGCATCGCAGCAACTGTCCTTATGCCCTATATCGACCGTTTAGCTGGCCTAGCAACATGGCAACGCCAAATCTGGGCAGAAAGCCTGGGCAAGCATGGCAATGGCAACACTCCTATCAAAGCCATGGGAACGCTTGATCAGCATAGCCAATTGCAGCTTTATCTGGATGGCCCGAAAGACAAAATCTTCACCCTCATGGCCGTAGAAGAACCAGGCAAATCGAGAAAAATCCGTACACCATTGGCCGAAAAAGCAGGTCTTGGCTATCTGGCAGGTGCGAGCTTGGATGATGTGTTAGCAGCCGAATATAAAGCCACCGCCGATACGCTCCTAGCCCATAATTGCCCTGTACGCCTCATCACCGTTCCTCATCTGGATGAGGAAACACTGGGTGAATTACTCATGCATTTTGCGTTTGAAACTATCCTAGTAGCTGGCATCCTCAACATCAACGCGTTTGACCAGCCTGCTGTGGAAGACGGCAAAGTCATTGCACGAGAGTTGCTGGAGAAGATGATGGTGAAGGCGTAGACATTGCTCTTACATCAAGCTGGCGTTGTTGTTGGAGGTTACATTACATCTTGCTTTGTCGTGATCTACTCATATTTACATTTTTAGAATGCAATCCTCGTGTTGTCTTTTCCTATTGTCATCCTTGGACTTGATCCAAGGATCCATCAATAAATAGCAAGCAACAATACAGCTTATAAGAAAGAATAAAGAATAATGCTTTTTGTTTTGGATGGATTCTTGGATCAAGTCCAAGAATGACCGAGAAATATACCACCGTCATCGCAAGCGTAAGCGCGGCGATCCAGAGGCTACTTAAAGGATAGAGAAACCCGCCCTGGATCTAGCATGTTTTTTTCGTGTCATTCACCGACTTGATCGGTGAATGACACGGATAAAAACAGCCAACACCCTACCGCCGCCCAAACAGCTTCTCTACATCCTGCAATTTCAGCTCCACATAAGTAGGCCGTCCGTGGTTGCACTGGCCGGAATACGGCGTTGCTTCCATTTCACGCAGGAGGGCGTTCATTTCGTCAATGGTCAAGCGCCGCCCTGCACGCACACTGCCATGGCAGGCCATGGTTTCTGCTACATGCTCTAGGGCTTCATCAAGCGATATGGTTTCACCATGTTCGATAATATCATCCACCAAATCCCGCACCAACTGCGCAGCATCCACCTCACCCAGCATGGCTGGTGTTTCGCGGACGACCACAGCCCCTTCGCCAAAACTTTCTACCGCAAGGCCCAGTTTTTCTAGCTTCTCACCATGCTTCAGCAAGCGCTCCGCATCGGCAGGATCCAGCTCGACGACTTCAGGAATCAGCAAACGCTGCCGCGCCATACCGCTTGCTTCCAGGGCATTCTTCATGCGCTCATAGACTAAGCGCTCATGGGCTGCATGCTGATCGACGATGACAATACTATCATCGGTTTGTGCAACAATATAGGTTTCGTGCAATTGGCACCGCGCCAGGCCTAATGGATAGGATGCGGGCTGTGTCATAACATGCTCCACAGGCGCTTCAAAGCTTCGCACGGAAGGTATGGCTAATGGCTGCTGGAAGGTATGGCTGATTTCGGCCATATGGCGTGACATAGGTTGTGTTGCCGGCTGATAAGCATAACTTAATGGGCGTTGCTCTGGCACAAATGCGCTGAGTGCGGCGATAGAAATCGTCGTCGAGGCACGATGCCCTGCCTCAGACAGCGCATGTTTTAACGCCCCCACGATTAAACCACGCACAATCCCACTATCCTTAAAGCGCACTTCCGCCTTGGCCGGATGCACGTTCACATCCACATCTTGTGGATCGATATCGATAAACAGCGCCAACACCGGATGGCGATCACGCGCTAAGAAATCCTGATAGGCCCCACGAATCGCCCCTAATAACAATCGGTCTTTGACCGGACGATTATTGACGAAGAGATATTGTTCCGTAGAGGTTGCACGGTTAAACGTTGGTAGCGACGCATAGCCTGTCAGGCGGATGCCTTCGCGTTCCGCATCAATGGCCACCGCATTCTCGCTAAATTCTTTGCCCATAATCGCCGAAAGCCGTGCTAAATGGCTGCCAAGCATATCTGCCTGATAGCGTAATACTTCTTTTGCTTCAGTCTTCAGCGAGAAACCAATCCCAGGATTAGCCATGGCCAAACGCTTGAGCGTATCGCTTACATAGCCAAGCTCCGCACGTTCGGATTTGAGGAATTTGAGGCGGGCGGGGGTAGCAAAGAATAAATCCCGCACTTCAATGGCCGTACCCTGATTAAATGAAGCAGGCTCTGCTTGAGCTTTCTCACCCCCAATCACCTCAATCTTCCAGGCCGATTCTGTGCCAGCAGGCCGACTGGTAATGGCCATACGGCTGACAGAGCCAATCGATGGCAGGGCCTCTCCACGGAAACCCAATTGGCGGATCATGGTGAGATCATCATCGGGCAGTTTCGAGGTAACATGGCGCTCTACTGCCATTGATAACTCTTCTGCCGTCATCCCACAGCCATTATCGCTCACCCGAATCAAATTCCGCCCACCTTGCCAGAGCGTTACATCCACTTGGGTAGCGCCTGCATCAATCGCATTCTCCACCAACTCCTTCACAGCCGAAGCCGGCCGTTCAATCACCTCCCCCGCAGCGATGCGGTTGACGGTGACGGGCGATAATAAACGCAAATGCGGGCGGCGATAGCTCATAGGTAGTCATTTTGATATGGGAGGTATAACTTATTGGGTAATGTAATGGTTATAATGGGGGTTGGCAAGGGACATCCTTGACACTCCAGACATTTGATGATATCATGATATCATACTGGAGGAAATATGGCACAATTCATGGTTCGCAACCTAGAAGAAAGCGTTAAAATACAGCTACAAGAGCGCGCCATGCACCATGGCTGCAGCATGGAAGAAGAAGTACGCGCTATTTTACGCCAAGCTGTATGCACACCCATTAACCAAACACCTAAACTAGGTACAGCCTTGCGCAACCGCTTTGAACATCATGGTTTCGAAAATGATATTCCTGAACAACGCGGCCATAGCATTACACCTGCCAGGTTTGATGAATGATTATCCTGGATACTAATATCATCTCCGCCTGCATGCGCCAAACACCTGATGAAGCGGTGCTTGCATGGCTTGATAGCCAGCCGAGTGAGCATATTTGGATAACCTCTATTACAGTGTTAGAAGTGCGTTATGGCATCTATCTTCTTACCCCAAGCAAACGCCGTACAGCACTTGAAGAGGCTTTTGATGCGATGCTTCATCACGATTTACAGAACCGTATTCTGCCTTTTGATACAGAAGCAGCCGAAGCAACCGCTGCATTGACAATACAACGCAAGGAACGTGGTCAGATTGTGGATTTACGTGATAGCCAAATTGCAGGCATTGCCCTTAGCCGTAATGCTACACTTGCCACCCGTAATATTCGTCATTTTGATGATACTTCTTTGACCCTTATTAACCCATAACATCATGACCACACTCACCACACCCCGCCTCATCCTCCGCCCTTGGCGTGATAGCGATGCCGCCCCGTTTGCGGCGCTTAATGCTGACTCACGCGTGATGGAACATTTCCCTAGCACGCTCAGCCGTGAGCAAAGTGATGCGATGCTCAAGCGCCTGCGCCAGCATTTTGTGCAGTATGATTATGGGCTTTGGGCGGCAGAGGAGAAAGTCAGTAACCAATGTATCGGCTTCATCGGCCTCTCCAACGTCCCATTTACCAGCCACTTTACCCCCTCTGTAGAAATCGGCTGGCGGCTGGCTTATGATTTCTGGCATAAAGGCTATGCCACAGAAGGCGCAGAAGCGGCATTACATTATGGGTTTGAGACATTACAGCTGCCCGAAATTGTAGCCTTCACCATTCCCCAAAATCAACGCTCGCAAAATGTCATGATCCGGCTGGGCATGACGCATACCCCGGATGATGATTTTGATCATCCTCTTTTGCCGGAGGAGCATCCACTCTTGCGGCATGTTTTATATCGGAAAGATAATAGCCTATGAAGCTCTCCCTCCTTTTCCTCATCGCGCTTGCTATCATCACCATCCTTGTCCTAGCCCTTATCCCACCTATTGCTCAAGACCCTGCTTATCACCATTTTGTGGATACACGTGGCCTATGGGGTATTCCTAATGCAGGCGATGTGCTAGGAAATGCGGCATTCCTGGTTGCTGGGTTTTATGGGTTATATCACATGCGACGCTACCCCAGCCCTCAGCCGGAAAAAATGATGTGGTATGTATTCTTTAGCGGCGTGGCGGTAGTGGCCTTAGGTTCGGGTTATTACCATCTTTCGCCTAACAATGCGACGCTTGTCTGGGACCGGTTGCCGATGACGATTGCATTTATGTCGCTGTTTGCACTGATTATTCGTGAACGTATACACCCTAAAGCAGGCCTCTGGCTTTTTCCTGTATTACTCATCGCAGGACTGGCGAGTGTGTGGTATTGGGAGTATACGGAAAGCCTAGGCCGTGGTGATTTGCGCCCTTATGCGTTTATCCAGTTCTTTCCGATAGTGGCGATTATCCTGATTCTAGCACTCTTCCCCGCTCAGCATCGCGGCACACGCTATATCGCCTATACACTTGGCTGGTATATAGTGGCTAAAGTGCTGGAACATTATGATCATACCGTGTTTGAACTGACCTGGCATACGGTAAGCGGGCATACGCTTAAACATATTGCAGCCGCGATAGGTGCGGGCTGTATGGTGGGATATTACCGTGCCACTCACAAGCAAACAACACGCCTATAACTATTATTTGTTGATGCTGTTTGGAAAATAAAAAGAGATTACCAATGTCACAAGAGATAACGCCCCAATCTTGATTAATTCAAAAATTTGACTAAGGGCCTGATTATCAGGGAAAGCCCCATAGGCTATAAATACTCCGGCACATATCAGGGCAAGAAACAATAGCACTTGCTTGGCCAAACGTAATCTATCCGTCTCACTGATAGATACTTGAGAATTTTTATCAATACTGAAGAAAGATTAATATCCGTCAATCGCTGATTAATTTCTTCAGATAAATCAACTGTTAGCCTAGTCATGATTGCCTCCCACTGCAAAATGCCATGACTATCCAGTAACAATTTTCACCCGGCCATCCACCACGCTCACCCGCCCCTCAGCAATTAACCGTACCGCTTGAGGATAGAGTTGGTGTTCGGTGGTGAAAATACGGGCGGTGAGTGATTCTACCGTATCGTCATTCTCAACCGGCACAATAGATTGCGCAATAATCGGCCCAGCATCCATTTCAGGAATCACGAAATGAATCGTGCAACCCGCCCATTTTACCCCTGCCTGCCAAGCTTGTTCTTGGGCGTGCAGACCCTTAAAGGAGGGCAGTAGTGATGGGTGGATATTGACCATTTTATTGGGCCATTGTTCGATAAACCACGGTGTAATCAACCGCATAAAACCCGCCAAACAGACCAATTCTGCGCCATGTTTGATGATTTCCTGATGCACGGCCTTATCAAAGGATTCGCGATCAGGATAGGCTTTATGATCCACATGAATAGCGGGAAGCCCTGCTTTCTTAGCGCGCTCCAGGCCAAATGCGGATGCCTTATTGGAAATAACTGCCACAATCTCTGCAGGATAATCTGGCGCACTACACGCATCGATCAATGCCTGCAAATTGCTCCCATTGCCTGAAATTAAGACTGCGAGCTTCAGCTTCTTCATGCAAGCACTACCGCATCACCACTACGTTTTTCCATCGCACCGATAGTGTACACACGCTCACCTGCTGCTTCTAATATTGCTTTCACTTCCTCCGCATGGGCAGCGTCTACCACCACAGCCATACCAATACCCATGTTAAAGGTACGGTGCATTTCGTGATGGCCGATATTGCCCGCTTGGGCAAGCCAGGTGAATACAGCTGGCGCTTCCCAGGATGTGCTATCAATACGCGCGGAGAGATCGTCACCGAATACACGTGGTAGGTTTTCTACCAATCCACCACCTGTAATATGCGCAAGCGCTTTCACATGGCCAGTACGAATGGCTTCTAAGCAGGATTTCACGTAAATACGCGTAGGTGTCAGCAACGCTTCGCCAAGTGGCTTACCCACCGCAAATGGCGCTGCATCATCAAATGTCAGGCCTTGCTTTTCAATCACATAACGCACGAGCGAAAAACCATTAGAGTGTACACCGCTTGACGCCAAACCAAGGATCACATCCCCTGCTTGCACATCCGCACGCGGTAATACTTTATTACGCTCCACAGCCCCAACCGCAAAACCTGCAAGGTCATATTCACCCTTGCTATACATACCCGGCATTTCGGCTGTTTCACCGCCAACCAAGGCACAACCCGCTTGTTTACAACCTGTTGCAATACCACGAATCACATCCGTTGCCTGCTCAACATTCAGGCCACCCGTTGCAAAATAATCAAGGAAGAACAGAGGCTCAGCGCCTTGCACTACAAGGTCATTCACACACATAGCGACCAAATCGATACCCACTGTATCATGCTTATTCGCAGCAAAGGCAATTTTAAGCTTGGTGCCGACACCATCTGTAGCAGACACGAGAATAGGGTCTTTATAGCCCGCGGCGGCCAGATCAAACAACCCGCCAAATCCACCTAAATCCGCATCCGCACCTTTACGCACGGTCGATTTCGCCAGAGGTTTAATTGCCTCAACTAAACTATCGCCAGCATCAATATCCACACCAGCATCTTTATAGGAAGTTCCTTTTGTATGTGTCATAATCTTTTCTCCTCCTTTCTCCATAGCGGCTTTATCGCACAAGTGCAAGATATACCTCTATTTAGGTGCTGACTCATTTTGAAATTTCTGCTTATTAGCACACTTTGTCATTCTTGGACTTGATCCAAGGATCCATCGTACTAATAAAGCAAAAATAGTACTTAGAGGGGCTGTATATTTTAGATGGATTATTGGATCAAGTCCAAGAATGACAAGAGTTCTTTCAAAAGGAGTCAGCACCTCTATCTAAGTAGCGAAATACCGAGTGTCATTGGGAAATTTCACCGGCCATATACTGACATAGAATATAAAATAAACACTGCTATTTCAATCGCCTATAAAATATATAGGCAATATTTACCATCAACTCGGCAATAAATGATCTGTAAAGGGGAATGGTGGCTTCTGGCCGCAGACGCTTAATACAAGGGAGGCATAATAAGGAATGCAAGATCGAACCAGAAGCCTATGTATATAGTAGGTCGTCTTTCCGATTCTGTCAACATATAGTGTCCCTAAAAAAGAATTATTTTTCCGGCTCCGTTTTTTGAGATCTGGCCTGGTTTTTGCTCCTTATAGGGGCGAGGGAAAAGTAACTCTTGTAGATATACTACATTATGTGTTATATATGAAGTATATCTACTACCAATAGGAAGTAGACGAGGGTCATCATGAAGAAGAATAAAACCTGCAGTATCATATTACGCGTTGTGTTTGCGGTAGTATTGTGTAGCTTGTTTTTGCCACGCCCAGCCCATGCACTTGATTTAGGAGAGAATCCTGCTCTCTATAGCGCCATGAAGGATCGCATGTCCTATCTCGGCGAGCGGCAGGCTGTGCTTTCCAAGAATATTTCGAATGCCAATACACCGCATTACAAAGCCAAAGAGCTTATGCCCTTTGATTTTAAGAAGAAAGCGATGGGAAATGCCGGTAAGTTACCGATGCAATTGACCAATTCTATGCATATTGCCGGCGCGCATGGCTCACAAGGCAAATTCAGAGTCGTTAAAGATGCTGATGCCTTTGAAACTACACCGATGGGCAATAATGTGGTGTTAGACGAGCAAATGTATAAAGCCGCAGAAAACAATTTGGATTATCAGGCAACGACCAATTTATACAAAAAATGGACTGCCATGCAAAAATCTGCAGTAGCAAACAGATAGGATAGGAGGCGAACATGGTGTTAACATATCTATTACGTAGCTTACTTATCCTGGGTTTAGTAGCTATTCCATCCATTGCCGATGCCGAGACACTTTCCGATGCGATGGGTATTTCTGCCTCAGGAATGCGGGTACAGAGTGATCGTATTCGTATCGCCTCCCAGAATATCGCTAACGCACAATCGACGAGTCTAGTGCCTGGGGGTGATCCGTATCGCCGGAAAACCATTTTCTTCCGTAATAGAAAAGACCCAAAAACCGGCGTAGAACGTGTGGAAGTATTACGCTATGGCCAAGACCCAAAAGCCTTTCCACTGCGCTTTGACCCCAGCCACCCTGCTGCCGATGCACAAGGCTATATCAAGCTGCCTAATGTGGAAACCACCATTGAAAGCCAAGATGCCAGCGAAGCACAGCGAAGCTATGAAGCTAATTTAAATATGGTGGATTTATCACGTGGCATGTTGACACGTACGATTGATATATTACGATAACGGCAAGGAGAACCTTTTATGATCAATACCAACGCTTATAATGCAGCCTATCAACAAGCGATTAATGCCTATACCAATGCTGGGAATGCAACACCAAAAGCACCCGTCAATGATAGCGCAGCCTTCTCTGGTTTGGTAGGCGAGGCCTTGCAAAGCGTTGCTAGTAGCCTTCATAGAGGTGAAAATGTCACCACACGTTCTCTGGTCAAAGAAGCCGATATGGGCGATGTGGTAACCGCGGTAAGCGAGGCTGAGATTGCCTTGCAATCCGTCATTGCCATTCGTGACCGTGCGATTGCGGCGTATCAAGATATTCTGAAAATGCCGATTTAATATGAATGAACTTGACGTATTAGAAGTGGGGCGCGATGCCATTTGGGTGCTGATCAAAGTATCCGCGCCTATTATGCTGGTTGCCCTCAGTGTTGGTTTGGTGATTTCCTTGATCCAAGCCCTCACCCAAATTCAGGAAATGACCTTGTCATTCGTCCCGAAAATCCTCTCTATCTTCGCCTGCATCCTCCTTTTCATGCCTTATATGCTACGCACCTTGATTGATTTTAATGAGGTGCTGTTTCAAAAGATGATTGGGTTGCCGTGATCATCGTTGGTTCTTTCTGAGAACCTTTCGCACAGTATGTTTTTATTTGACACACACCAATCAAATATTATACTATAGTCATTTAACCTATATATTACAATAACTCCTAAAGAAGCGGCCGTCATTCTTGGACTTGATCCAAGAATCCATCTAAAATAAAAGCTATAGTGCAATATTAAATGCAGCGTTGTTGCTCTCTGTTATGATAGCCCCTTGGATCAAACCCAAGGATGACAATACTATTTCTTACTTATCCCTCGGATGAAACTTCGCATAGCCTTCCATCAACCGCTCCGTATCCACTTGCGTATAACGCTGGGTAGAGGTGAGTGAGCTATGGCCTAGGAGTTCTTGAATCGTGCGCAAATCACCGCCTGCGGAGAGCAAATGGGTAGCGAAGCTGTGGCGGAATGTATGTGGGGTCATATCTTCAGGCAGGCCTAGCATTCGGCGTAAATCTTGTAATTGCTTTTGGAAAATAGCTGGCTGGAGTGGCTTACCTCTTATTCCTCGGAACAGAGGTTCGTCTGCGTCTAGATAATGCGGACAAGCAGCAATATAGGTTTGCAAGACAGCTTTAACTTCCTCTAATAACGGCACAATACGCTCTTTATTGCCCTTACCGGTGATGCGTAACGTATTGCCTTGGATCTCAGACGGTGTTACAGATAAAGCCTCCGATATACGCAACCCGCATCCATAAATCAGCCAGAGCAGCGCCATATCCCGTTTGCCAACCCATCCTTCCTGCGCAATCATACCCACGGAACGTACCGCTGTCAGCGTATCATCTACCGATAAAGGGCGCGGCAGCTTGCGTGGCAGGCGCGCGGTTTTGAGAGACATGAGCGGGGTAATATCCACCCCATAATGCTTGGCTAAATAGCGGTAAAAATTGCGTACAGATGATAATGCACGTTTAATTGAGGCAAGAACCAGTCCTTCCTGCTGACAATGCGCAAGCCATGCCCGAAAATCACGGGTTTGCAAAGCACCCAGCCGCTCCACCGTCATTTCTTCTCCAATATGTTGTTGCATAAAGGCAAAGAACGCCAGCATATCCGTGCGATAGGAGGTCACAGTATGATCCGAGAAGCGCTTTTCTACTGCAAGCCATGCCAGCCATTTCTCGAAAGCGTCCATTACAGCCCCATGCTTCATACACATTGTCATTCACCGACTTGATCGGTGAATGACAAGACCTTAGATACTCTGCCCTGTCTTCTGCCAATCCGCCAGGAATGCCGCCAGGCCTTTATCGGTCAGCGGATGTTGTACGAGCTGGCGCAGCACGGAAGGCGGCAATGTCGCCACATGCGCACCCATTTTTGCCGCTTCGGTGATATGGATTGGGTTACGCACCGATGCCACGAGAACCTTGGTTTCCAGCGCATCATATTGGCTGTAAATCGTGCAAATCTCATCAATCAGGCCTAAACCATCCTGGCCGATATCATCCAAACGGCCTACAAAAGGAGAAATAAATGTCGCCCCTGCTTTAGCTGCTAACAGCGCCTGCGCAGCAGAGAAACAGAGAGTTACATTCACCATGATGCCTTCGCTGGTCAGCGCTTTACAGGCCTTTAAACCATCCCAGGTCAACGGCAGCTTTACTGTCACGTTTTTAGCAATCTTATGGAGTTTTTTGCCTTCTGTGATCATCTGCGATGCCTCAGTTGCCACTACTTCTGCACTCACAGGCCCAGGCACGATATCGCAGATTTCTTTGATGACTTCTAAGAAATTACGGCCACTTTTAGCAATAATGGTAGGGTTGGTGGTTACACCATCAACCATGCCAGTTGCGGCCAGATCCTTAATGTCATTAATATCCGCAGTATCAATAAAAAACTCCATGGCATGCTCCTTATAATCATGTATTATCCTGCGATGGGATATAGCAAATAATAGCGGTTAGCGCTAGGTATATTTGTAACTTACTGGTCATAGGGAGATTTTTACTTACCTCTTGCTAGTCAGACCTGGTTAGTCTATAATGAAAAAAGAGGTAAAATCATGTATATCATTAATGTTACAGATGCAAAGGCACGTTTTTCCGAGGTAGTAAATCAGGTTATTGCCGGAGAAGAGGTCATTATTGAACGTATGGGAACACCTGTTGCACGCATTTCCCGTTATGAGCCGGCGAAAGAACAACAACGCCTTGGCCTAATGGCAGGTCAAGCAACAATACCCGTTGACTTTTCTGACTGGTCTGAAGAAGAGGCCATTGCCTTGGGTATAATCAATCCAGAGAAATAATAGTATGCGCCTTCTTTTAGATACCCATATATTGCTTTGGACCGTCTTTGAACCGCATAAATTATCCCCCACAGCGAAAGAAGCCATTACTAATACTCAGAATCTTGTATGTATTAGCATCGCCTCTTTATGGGAAATTGCTATTAAACGTAGTATTGGGCGGCTTGATATACCTGATGCATTCTTTGATGTTGTTCAGAAAAATAGCGGGTTTGATGTGTTGCTCATTCAGCCTAATCATATCACACACTATCTTACACTCCCTCTACACCATAGGGATCCTTTTGATCGCATGTTGGTTGCACAAGCTAAAGCTGAGCAGCTTATTTGTGTTACGGCCGATGAGGCATTAACACATTATGGCATTCCAACATTACGTTAGATACATGACACAACACTACACCACCATCCTCCTCCCTCTCCCTTTCAACGAGGGTTTTACCTATCGTATTCCGGAAGGAATGGCGCTTGCGCAAGGGGATATGGTACGCGTGCCGTTTGGACGGCGGGAGGTGTATGGGATTGTTTGGGAGCTGGATGTAACTCGTGATGCGCCGGAAGAGAAGATCAAAACGGTCATTGAACGTATCGACTTACCAGGCCTTACACCTGCATTTTGCCAGTTCTTACAATGGGTGGCGGATTATACTGTATCGCCATTAGGGCTGGTGCTGAAAATGGCGCTCAGCGTGCCAGATGCATTTGAACCACCTAAAAAGTCAGCGAAATACCCTGTATTGCCCGTCACATTACCACCCGCCCCCGCACTTTCAGAAATACAGCAACAGGCCAGTAATTATATTCTTGAACATCTCAACCAGTATAAAACCATTGTACTGGATGGGGTGACAGGGTCGGGCAAGACCGAGGTCTATTTCTCTGCAATTCGCCATATACTGGAGCATAGCACCGGTCAGGTGATGATCTTGCTGCCGGAAATTGTGCTGACCACCCAAATTCTCGAACGTTTCCAAACCCGTTTTGGCTTCCTCCCTGCCGCCTGGCATTCGGGGCTTACGCCTAAACAACGGCGCGAAACCTGGCGTGGGGTGGCAACGGGAGAAATACGGTTGGTCATCGGCGCGCGTTCGGCGTTGTTTTTGCCGTTTCCGCAACTGTCTTTGATCGTAGTGGATGAAGAGCATGATGCGTCTTATAAGCAAGAAGAAGGCATTCTCTATAATGCACGCGATATGGCCGTGATGCGTTCAGCAATGCAGAAATTGCCTGTGCTTCTTTGTTCTGCCACTCCCTCTCTGGAAACCGTGCAGAATATGGAGAGCCAGAAATTCCACCGTATTACCTTGCCCTCCCGTTTTGGTGGCGCGAGTCTGCCGAAGATTGAGGTGCTGGATATGCGCCAGGAGATGCTGGATAAAGGCTGTTGGATTTCTCCTTCGTTGCGCAAAGCCCTGGCGGAGACATTAGCCGATGGCAAACAAGCCATGCTTTATCTCAACCGCCGTGGCTATGCTCCGCTCACCCTCTGCCGTCATTGCGGCCACCGTTTACAATGCCCGCATTGCACCAGCTGGCTGGTTGAACATCGCAGCCATAAACATCTGCAATGCCACCATTGTGGCCATACCCGCCCGATTCCTAAAACCTGTCCTGAATGTGACAAGGCCGATACTATGGTCGCCTGTGGGCCTGGGGTGGAGAGGATTGCTGAAGAAGTCGCCGATTTCCTACCGCAAGCACGCGTTGGTATGATGACCAGCGATACGATCACTACAGCTAAACAGGCTGCCGAGCTGATGGCGCAGATTCATAATGGCGATATCGATATCATCATCGGTACCCAAATGATGGCCAAAGGCCACCATTTTCCGCGTCTGACCTTGGTGGGCATTGTCGATGCTGATATTGGCCTGGCGGGTGGTGATTTACGGGCAGCGGAGCGCACCTATCAACTCCTCCACCAAGTAGCCGGACGCGCAGGGCGTGAGAAAGACCCAGGCACCGTGATTATTCAGAGCTATATGCCCGAATCCAGCGTGCTGAAAGCGCTAGAAATAGGAGATCGGGATGGTTTTATTGCGCAGGAAATCCAGAGCCGCAAACGCACCTCCATGCCACCGTTCGGCCGTTTGGCGGGGATGATTATATCAGGCAAGGATGAGAACCAGGTGCTTCAAACCGCCAAACATTTCGCCCAGACAGCGCCGCATGATGAGCAGTTTGTTGTATTAGGCCCTGCGCCTGCGCCGCTGGCTTATATACGCGGCCAATTCCGCTACCGCCTACTCATCAAAGCCAGCCGCACACTGAACCTTCAGAAAGCGCTGCGCTTCTGGATAGAGAATACGCCTGTATCTTCGGCTGTAAAGGTGAAGGTGGATGTGGATCCGTATAGTTTTTTGTAGGGGAAGCAGTCATCCTTGGCCTTAAGTGGCTTCTCGTCATTGCGAGGCCACAACGTGGCCGTGGCAATCCAGGGGCGGGTTTCTCCATTCTTTATGTAGGCTCTGGATCGCTTCGCTTACGCTCGCGATGACGACACAGCACGAAGTATAAAAGCCACGCAACACAATACTAGCCTAATACTCCAACACACCCCGCACAAACGGAATCGTAATCGTGCGCTGTTGCTCCAGAGAGAGAGTATCGAGCCTATCCACCGTATGCTGAATAGCGCTAAAGGAGCGTTCCATGCGTAATACCAGGAAATCAATCACATCCGGCCCGACACGCAATTGACGGTCAGCAAATTGCTTGGTGAGCAAGGCGCGCACCAGCGTATCATCGGGTGTGGTGATCGTAAACACCGGCAAGGCACGCAGGCGTGACATCAGGTCAGGCAATGTGAAAGGCAAATGATTCGGGTGGATGCGGCTGGTGAGCAGCAGATGTTTCTGATGCTCTTTGCTGTAATTAAGCGCATGAAACAGGGCGGCTTCATTCTCCAAACGGTCAATATTATCGATAATACAGGCCTGCGGCAGTTGCGGGACACTCTCTTCCTGCAATAACGTTGCATCATGCAACCCTGCACCGGCTTGCGCCGCCCAGATATGAGCCAGATGGCTTTTACCTGAGCCTTTGGGGCCATATATGATGGAGACAGACCACTCCGGCCAGGTTTTAACCCAGTGATGCGCATCCTGATTGCTCGGTGAAACCACAAAATCATCCTCAGAAAACAGGTGAGGAGAGGTGAACGAAAAGATATGTTGTTTCACGGCTCAATCACAGTATCAGAAGATGTTAGCACCACCCCGTCGCTATAGATCGGACTTGCCAAGTATTTCTTCAGTGCAAAACGGATCAATACACCCAGAATCGCAGCCACAGGCACAGCCAGTAGCAAGCCAGTGAATCCAAATAATGCGCCACCAGCAAGCAATGCAAAGATCACCCATACCGGATGGAGATTCACACGGCCACCCACTAATTTCGGTGTCACGAAATTGCCCTCTAGGAACTGGCCGACTAAGAATACGCCTGCCACAACCCCTACATGCAACCAGTCACCAAATTGGAAGAAAGCAACGGTCAGACCAATCACGAGGCCAAATAATACGCCGACATAGGGAATAAAGGATAATATCCCTGTGCCGAGCCCAATGAATAAGCCGAAATTTAAGCCCGCCAGTGACAGGCCAATGGCATAGAATACGCCTAAAATAAGGCACACATTGGTCTGCCCACGGATATAGCCGGATAAGGTGCGGTCAATCTCACGGCACTGCTCACGCACGACAGGCGCATAGAGCGGCGGGATAAAACCATTGATCTTTGCTACAATAGCATCCCAATCGCGTAGCACATAGAAGGTCACAATCGGGGTGACAAAGAGTAATGAGAGTACGTTTACAATGGCTAGACCAGAAGAAAGAATGTTTTTTACCAACGTGGTCGCAAATTCAATGATCGAACCAGACGTATTACTAATGGCCTCTTTCGCCTTATCGACAGAATCAGGGCTGATGCGGCTGATATAGCGCGAAACAGAGGGCAGAATATCATTCTGCAATGCACGAGTATAATTCGGAATTTCGTGAATTAATGCCATGGATTGTTGATAAAGAACAGGTGCTAAGAGCAACCCGACAATAACCAATAAAAGGAAGAACGATACCACAATACTGAGCGTCGCCATGGTGCGTGAAAGCCCCCAATGCTCGATTTTATCGGCCAACGGATCAAGGAAATACGCCGTGATAATTGCCACCACAAAGGGTAACAATACGGTACTGATCAGCGACATAAAAATGCCGAGCAGGATAAACCCGCCCACAAAAAACAGCAGCCGCTCTTTCCACTTCATGTAATAGACTCCATTACTCACTGATAATATATCCTTGCTCGGTGTGACGTAGCATTAACCCATGCTCTTGTAACCGTGCAGTCACTTCGTCTGCACTGCCAGGAGCCGAAAAAGCAATATCCACATATTTCGGCATAATCGCAATGATGTCCAGGTCTTGCAGGCCCGTGACTTGCGGTAAACGGCTACGGATCGCGCTCCACTGACGCAGGTCATTAAAATGCACCCGTGCCAAGAATTGCTGGCGAGGCGCATTGGTATAGGAGGCTTTTTGCTGGGCTTCTTTTGACCAAATAGCGGAAATTTGGCGGGCAGCACGTTCTAATAATGTTTGCTCTGGCTCATTTGGAATCACCAGAATATCTCCCGTACGGATCGTTACCCCCTTAGGCTCCACATAACGCAACGTCACCGTCAACACAGTGGGTTGGGAATAATAGGCATGGGCGACGATAATATCGGTGGCATAGTATTTCTTTGCAAGCGGTGTCATATCCGCATAATTACCTTTTAACGCCGTCACCGGAGTAACCAGAGTAAGGTCTTCTAAATCACCGACAGGCAAAGCCACACTCCCTGGCTTGGTAGTATCCCACGCCATGCGCCATGGGTTGCGGCTTTCCATGAGTAAGCTGCTATTATTCTTAGTAAATACTGGCAGAACAAGTGTGTGCTTTTCCTTGGGAGCATCCGGCATTGTATCCTGTATCGCAAGCCCGCGATCACCTAATGCAGCACGCACCATATCAGGTGCAAAACGGAGGCTGAATGTGGCCGTATAATGTTCAGAGCTAAACCGTTCGGAAGCAACCTGCATTTCCTGCACCATCGTCGCTACACGCTCATAAGGCAAGGTAATCGGCGCACCCGCGACACGGCTGCTCAGCGTTTCAAACCCTTGTAAGGTTGCTTGCTGTATGGCTTTATCCCGCGCTTCAGAAGCGCTGGTGCCGCTGGCATCCACTTGGATATTCTCCACCAGGAATGTATCCTGGGCTTGTGCAAGCAAGGGCATCAAAACCAAGCATAATACAACTATAAAACGCATAACCCGCCTTTAGCTAAAAACATACATGTCTTCTCTTTGTGTAGCATAAAAATACCCTCTGTAAAACAGTATATAACTTCTGGTACTGACTCATTTTGAAATTTTGGTTATTTTTCAAGTTATGTCATCCTTGGACTTGATCCAAGGATCCATCGTACTACTAAGGCAAAAATACTGCTTATAAGGGCTTGATGTTTTGGATGGATTCTTGGATCAAGTCCAAGAATGACAAGAATTATTTAAAAAGGAGAATGTGCCCCCCTTGTCATACGCCGACTTGATCGGTGAATGCAGCAAAAGAACCATAGCCTAGCCTAACATCTTTGGCGTTACAAAACGCTCTAGATTACCACTGCCTGGAGCAATATGCTTCCATGATGTCACCGGAAAGCTTATGACGGCAAGAGAGGCCGTAGGGAAGTTAATTTTGAGGGTTGCCACATCCTGCGCCTGGCTTGCAGAACCTGCGAGTAGCAGGCTGAGATTATGCACACCTGGGTTATGGGCAATCACCATGGCAGATCCCACCCCATCATCAAGTTGCTGAAGTTGCGATATAATCTCACCTGGCGTCGCCATATAGAGTTTTTGAATATACTCAATAGGCGTAGCAGGCGGCAAGGCAGCGAGTATGGCTGAGGCTGTATCTTTCGTCCGGCGAGCAGTGGAGCAGAGGATAGTTGCTGGGATCAGCTTCTCTTTCTGCATATATTCCGCCATCTGCACACGCGCCTGCTTTCCACGGGCGTTGAGGGGGCGGCCATGGTCATCTTGACCATTTTGATCGGATTTTGCGTGGCGCATGATATAAAGTGTTTTCACAAACCCTCTCCGTGTGATTTAATAATAGGATAAGCAAATCTTAAATGAACTATCGGTAGAATCAATCACTATATGAACAGAGTCTCGCGCAAAACCTTTGCTACGTTTTTTGATAACCCAGCCCACCGGTTCTTTAATCGTGAATTATCCTGGCTGGCGTTTAACGAGCGAGTGTTAGAAGAAGCGCGCAATATCAACCATCCGCTGTTAGAGCGTTTGCGGTTTCTTTCGATTTCTGCTGCCAATATGGATGAATTCTTCATGGTGCGTGTAGCTGGCTTAAAAGACCAAATCCGCCACGGCATTACCCGCAAAAGCCGCGATGGTTTAACGCCTGCCAAGCAACTCGAAAAAATCTACGAACGCGCTTTAGCCATCACCGATGCCCAGCATGAATGCTGGTTTGCATTACGGGCAGAGCTAGAGGCCGAGCATATCATGGTGGTAACCGGCAAAGAACTCACCTTTGCTGATCGGAAATGGCTGAAAGAATATTTCTTCAATAATATCTTCCCGGCCCTCACCCCCATTGCCATTGACCCGGCCCATCCCTTCCCGTTCTTGCCGAATCTAGGCCTGGCACTGGTGTTGCAGCTAGCACGCACGCATGAAGAGAAATGGCAGAAAGCCGTTATCCCACTGCCGCAAAACCTGGAACGGTTTACCCTATTACCAGGTGAGCAGAATGCACGGTTCATTGCGCTGGAAGATGTGATTGCCTTGTTCTATGAGCAACTTTTCCCCGATGCAAAAGTGCAAGACAGTGCGCTTATCCGTATTACCCGTGATAGCGATTTGGATATTGAGGAAGAAGCCGAAGACCTGGTGAGCCATTTTGAATCGGCCGTCAAACAACGCCGTCGCGGTGTGGTTATCCAACTGAAATTTAATGCAGGCATTTCCAAACATTTGCGGGATTTTGTGACAGAAGAAATGGAAGTGAACCCACAGGATACAGTAGATGTCAAAGGCTTGTTAGGCCTTAAAAGCTGCCATGAATTACTGCGCGCTGACCGGCCTGACTTACAATTCCGCCCGTTCTTGCCACGCTTCCCAGAGCGTATTACAGAATTTAGCGGCGATTGCTTTGCGGCGATTCAGGCCAAGGATATTGTCGTACATCATCCCTATGAGAGCTTTGATGTTGTCGTGCAATTCCTCCGCCAAGCGGCGCAAGACCCAGATGTGGTGGCCATTAAGCAAACCTTATACCGCACCAGCAATGATTCCCCTATCGTCAAAGCGCTGATTGAGGCCGCTGAGGCGGGTAAATCGGTGACAGCCGTAGTAGAACTCAAAGCACGGTTTGATGAAGAAGCCAATATCCGCTGGGCAAAGAACCTGGAACGCGCTGGCGCGCAAGTGGTCTATGGATTTGTAAATTTAAAGACCCACGCCAAAGTATCGCTGGTCGTGCGTCGCGTTGATGGCGTGCTGCGCTCTTATGTGCATTATGGCACCGGCAATTACCATCCGATTACGGCAAAAGTCTATACCGACTTATCCTTCTTCACCTGCGATCCTGATTTATGCCGTGATGCCTCCTATTTATTCAATTACCTCACAGGCTATTCACCGCCCAAACGTTTCTCTAAAATTGCGATGGCGCCGCTTTCTATGCGCAGCAAGCTGATGAAATTGATTGAAGCGGAAATCAATTATGCCAAAGAAGGTAAGCCTGCCCATATTTGGGTGAAACTCAACTCTCTGGTAGACCCTGGCATGATCGACGCCCTTTATGCCGCTTCGCAAGCCGGTGTAAAAGTAGAGCTAGTGGTTCGGGGTATTTGCTGCTTGCGCCCTGGCATTCCAGGACTTTCGGATAATATCCGTGTGAAAAGCATCGTCGGACGGTTCTTGGAGCATACGCGCATGTATTGTTTTGGTGATGGCCATGAACTGCCTTCTCCTCATGCTAAAGTCTATATCGGCTCAGCCGATTGGATGCAGCGCAATCTTGATCACCGGATTGAGGTGATGGTGCCGATTGAGAATCCGACTGTCCATGAGCAAATCCTTGATCAGATCATGGTTTCTAATCTTAATGACGAAAAGCAAAGCTGGATACTCAATGCCGATGGGACATATACACGCGTGCCATACGACGGCGATTCCTTCCGCGCCCATGATTTCTTCATCAAAAACCCAAGTCTCTCAGGACGAGGGAAGGCCTTACATGAGGTGAAACCGGTACGGCCGGTGTTGCGGCAGGTGAAGAAGAAGGATAGCTAGCTTGCCCTGTCATACGCCGATCACGTCGGTGTTTTTTCCTGGCTCTTTATCTTGTCATTCCGGGCTTGACCCGGAATCCACCAAGACTGGCGCTAAAAGCTAAATTCTTATAGACCACGCCACCCTAACAGTGGATCCCGGATCACGTCCGGGATGACATATAGCAATACGTTAGTGAGTCAGGCAACAACGCCGATCAAATAGGTGTTTGACCGTGTTACATTAGTAAAACCGGAAACATTCCGTTGATTTCTTTATCGTTTTCAACTTTTTTCACCCCAAATCCCCATTCCCTGCCCTTTGCCCCCTTTTTAATGCTTGCAACACAGTAAACTATATGGTAGTTAGACCCATCCCATAATTCATGAACCCCCTTTAAGAGGAATCCATGTCCGCGTCTTTATCTGCGAGTTCAGCAATTGCCAAACGTTATGCTAAAGCATTGTTCGATCTAGCTCTTGAAGCCAATGTTGTTGAAAAAATCGAGAAAGATTTAGTGCAATTACGTGCTGTGCTGGCCGAATCCGCGCCTCTGCGTGCAGCCCTCGACAACCCTCTCATTGATCGCAATGAAAAAACGACTGTTTTACAAAAGCTTCTTGAGAAAAGCAGCCACGAGCTTACCCAAAAACTTATCGCATTGCTGGGCCGTAACAACCGTTTCTCTGTATTAACAGCAATTATTGACGCTTTCGTCACATTATTTGCAGAACATCGTGGTGAAGTTCTAGCAGAAGTGACCTCTGCTGTGGCATTGAGCGAACAACAATTATCGTCTCTGCGCAGCTCTTTGAAGAAAGTGCTGGGACGTGAAGTAAAAATCAAAACATCGGTCGATGCGTCCATCTTGGGCGGCTTGAAAGTACGGATTGGCTCTAAGCTGTTCGATGCTTCATTGCTCAGCAAATTGGAACGTTTACGATTGGCAAGTCAACACGCAGCTTCGTCTTTAGCTGCTTAATTACGTAGGGAGTAAAATATGGTGGAAATCCGCGCTGCCGAGATATCGGAGATTTTAAAGAAGCAGATTACGTCCTTCGACGAATCCGCTGAGCTGACAGAAGTTGGCCAGGTGCTTTCCGTTGGGGATGGTATTAGCCGTGTATACGGTCTGGATAACGTACAAGCAGGTGAGCTGGTTGAGTTCCCTAACGGTATTAAAGGCATGGCGCTGAACTTGGAAAGCGATCATGTTGGTATCGTATTCTTCGGCGATGACCGCAATATTCAAGAAGGTGCGACTGTAAAACGTACCGGTAAAATCGTTGAGGTTCCTGTTGGTAAAGGCTTGCTGGGTCGTGTTGTAGATGGTCTGGGTAACCCAATCGACGGTAAAGGCCCACTGAAAGATGTGACCTATACCCGTGTGGAAGTAAAAGCTCCTGGTATTATTGACCGTAAATCGGTTCATGAACCTGTACAAACCGGTATTAAAGCCATCGATAGCTTGATTCCAATCGGCCGTGGTCAGCGTGAATTGATCATTGGTGACCGTCAGACAGGTAAAACTGCGGTAGCGATTGATACTATCCTGAACCAGGCTTCTGCTAACAAATCAGGTGATGATAGCAAAAAATTATTCTGTATCTACGTAGCGATCGGTCAAAAACGTTCGACTGTTGCGCAAGTAGTGAAAAAACTTGAAGAAACCGGTGCTCTGCAATATTCTATCGTAGTAGCTGCGACTGCATCTGACCCAGCTCCACTGCAATTCTTGGCGCCTTACACAGGTTGTGCGATGGGTGAATTCTTCCGTGACAACGGTATGCATGCCCTGATCACCTATGATGACCTGTCTAAGCACGCTGTGGCGTATCGTCAAATGTCCCTGTTGCTCCGTCGTCCGCCAGGACGTGAAGCGTATCCAGGGGACGTATTCTACCTGCACTCCCGTCTGTTAGAGCGTGCGGCGAAAATGTCTGATGCGCGTGGTGCAGGTTCTTTGACTGCTCTGCCAATCATTGAAACCCAAGCGGGTGACGTATCTGCATACATTCCAACCAACGTGATTTCGATCACCGATGGTCAGATTTTCTTGGAAACCGACCTGTTCTATAAAGGCGTACGCCCTGCGGTAAACGTGGGTCTGTCTGTAAGCCGTGTAGGTTCTGCTGCGCAAATTAAAGCGATGAAGCAAGTAGCGGGTTCGATCAAACTTGAATTGGCGCAATTCCGTGAAATGGAAGCGTTCGCGCAATTCGGTTCGGATCTTGATCCTGCAACCCAGAAATTGCTGGCACGCGGTCAACGTTTGACTGAGCTGTTGAAGCAGCCGCAATATTCTCCACTGGTTGTTGAAGAGCAAGTTGTGGTGGTATATGCCGGTGTGAAAGGCTATCTGGACAAAATAGAAACTGCTAAACTTGGCCGTTTCGAGCAAGAGTTTTTGGCTCTGATGCGTTCTAAACATTCTGATTTGCTCGGCTCTATCCGTACAGAACAGAAAATTTCTGATGATGCTGAGAAGAAATTGAAAGATATTCTTGACGCATTCAGCAAGCAATTCGCTTAAAGGAATAGGGACAGCCCATGGCTAACTTAAAGGAACTTAAACTTCGCATACGCAGCGTGAAATCGACGCAGAAGATCACCAAAGCCATGAAAATGGTGGCGGCGGCTAAACTGCGCCGTGCACGCGAGCGTGCAGAAGCTGCAGCTCCCTATGCTGACCGTATGGGGCAAGTACTGCTCTCTTTGGCTTCCAAAGCCGAAACATTTGATGCTGCACCTAAATTACTGACCGGTACAGGCAAATCCGATGTGCATTTGCTGGTGGTGATGACGTCTGACCGTGGTTTGTGCGGTGCGTTTAACGGCTCGATTGTACGCGCAGCAAAACGCCGTGCAACCGAACTGCAACGCGCTGGCAAGAAAGTCAAAATCCTGTGTATCGGGAGCAAAGGCTCGGACCAACTGCGTCATGGTTTTAGCGCTCAGATCATCGATAAAATCGAAGGTCTGTCTAAAAAGACCCTGGCTTATGCCGATGCAGAAGAAATTGCATTCCGCCTGACTTCTATGTTTGATGCGGGTGAGTTTGATGTATGTACCATCGTTTACAACCGTTTCAGATCGGCGATTTCTCAGGAAGTGACTTTACAACAAGTCATTCCTTTGGAACTGCAATTGCCGGAGGAAACAGCGGTAAAAGCGGGTTCTCCTGCGCAAGCGCTCTATGAATATGAGCCGAGCGAAGAAGATGTGTTGAGTGATTTACTGCCACGTAACTTAGCAGTACAAATCTACCACGCCTTCTTAGAGAATGCAGCAAGCGAACAAGGTGCGCGTATGACAGCGATGGATAACGCGACACGTAACGCAGGCGATATGATTAAAGGACTGACATTAGAGTATAACCGTACTCGTCAGGCCGTTATTACGAAAGAATTGATCGAAATTATTTCTGGGGCAGAGGCTGTTTAAATGTTCAGAAATCTATACCCCTTATTAGCGATCACAACTCTTTTTGTTTTAACCGCTTGTGGTGGCAATACTATTGCTCAGAAACCTTTGCTTTTATCTTCTCAAGAAAAGCCCAGTTTTGCTATTGAAACAGTAACACAGAAGGTTTCTGATAAAACTGTACCTGATGACATTTTAACTATGGTCAAAGATAGCACACAAAATGAACTACGTCAGGCAGGGTATTTGAATACGGATAACCCTCTTTATAAAGTGGATGTTACCCTTATAGAATATCGTATGCGGAATACGTTCAATCGCGTAATGTGGGGCGTTATGGCGGGAAGTGATAAGCTTCGCTCTGTAGTGGTAGTAAAAGATAGAGCGGGAAATACTGTAGGCGAAGCTACAGTAGGCAATTTTGATGCAACAGCATTAGCTGGTGGTAAGGGTACTGTTACAGCAGCACATGGAAAAGAAATAGCCTATTTTTTGATGGGACGAAAAAACGATACAAATACAAAAAATGGAGTAAACAATGGCCAATAAAGGTAAAATAACGCAGGTTATTTCAGCGGTTGTGGATGTGGAGTTCAGCGGCGAGCTGCCTCCTATTCTTAACGCGTTGGAAACTTCCCTCAATGGACGCAAACTGATCCTTGAAGTTGCGCAACATCTGGGTGAGAACACCGTTCGCGCAATTGCGATGGATTCCACCGATGGTATGGTGCGTGGTCAAGAAGTGATCGACCTCGGCGAGCCAATCTCTGTGCCTGTTGGCCCTGAGACACTCGGCCGTATTTTAAACGTAGTGGGTGAGCCAATCGACGAACGCGGCCCTGTTAAGACCTCTCAACGTGCGCCAATCCACGCGAAAGCGCCTGATTTTATCGACCAATCAACCGATAAAGAAATTCTTGTTACCGGTATTAAGGTGATCGACTTGCTCGCGCCTTACGCCAAAGGCGGTAAAGTAGGTCTGTTCGGTGGTGCGGGTGTGGGTAAAACCGTACTTATCATGGAATTGATCAACAACATCGCTAAAGCACATGGTGGTTATTCTGTATTTGCCGGTGTGGGTGAACGTACTCGTGAGGGTAACGACCTGTACCACGAAATGATCGATTCTGGCGTTATTAACCTTGATGAGCCGAGCAAATCAAAAGCAGCGCTTGTCTATGGTCAAATGAACGAACCTCCTGGAGCGCGTGCGCGTGTGGCACTGTCCGGTTTGACACTGGCGGAATATTTCCGTGACCAAGAAGGCCAAGACGTATTGTTCTTCGTGGATAACGTATTCCGTTTCACCCAAGCAGGTTCTGAAGTATCAGCGCTCTTAGGACGTATTCCTTCTGCGGTAGGTTACCAGCCAACACTCGCAACCGATATGGGTGCGATGCAGGAGCGTATTACCTCTACACGTAAGGGTTCAATTACCTCTGTACAAGCGATTTACGTACCAGCGGATGACTTGACTGACCCTGCGCCAGCAACTTCATTTGCTCACTTGGATGCGACAACTGTACTCAGCCGTCAGATCGCCGAACTTGGTATTTACCCTGCCGTGGATCCATTGGATTCAACATCTCAGATGCTTGATCCACTCGTGATCGGTGAAGAGCATTATAAAGTGGCGCGTGAAGTGCAAAAAGTGCTGCAAACCTATAAATCGCTGCAAGATATTATTGCGATTCTGGGTATGGACGAATTGTCTGAAGAAGACAAACTCGTGGTGGCACGTGCACGTAAAATTCAACGTTTCTTGTCTCAACCATTCCATGTGGCTGAAGTATTTACCGGTGCGCCAGGTAAACTGGTATCGCTGGCCGATACGATTAAAGGCTTCAAAGAAATCGTGGAAGGTAAGCATGATGACTTGCCAGAAGCAGCCTTCTACATGGTGGGTGGCATTGACGAAGCGATTGAAAAAGCGAAACGTATTGCTGCTGAAGCTGCATAATAGCGAAGCGATAGGATAGATTATGACTGCTACCATCCGTTTAGAATTGGTGACACCAGAAGCGCTGGTATTCTCCAATAACGTTGAAATGGCTGTTATTCCTGGTGTTGAAGGAGAATTCGGTGTGTTGCAAGGCCATGCACCGATGATTTCCCTCATGAAACCCGGCGTAGTGCGCATTACGGATGCTGATGGCCGCCCTAATGGCCCACGTATCTTCGTATCCAGCGGCTTTGCTGATGTGACAGCGGAACGTTGTACTATTCTTGCAGAAGAGGCTGTATTGCTGGAAACAGCATCACTTGCTGACGCTCAGAAACGTATTGAGGATGCACAAACCATCCTACGTCACCCCGCTGATGATGCTGAAAAGCATAAAGCTGAATTAGCACTTAGCGTTGCGACTGCTTTGGTGGAAGCAATTGCGGGGGATAAAGCAGCGTAGTTGCTTATACAACGTATATGAAAAATAGGCGTATCTTTAAGGATACGCCTATTTTTTTTATGCTTGTGTTTTTTTGGGACTTAACCTTTGTGTTATGCGATTTTCTAACTTGTCATCCCAGCGAAGGCTGGGATCTAGCGCAAAGCTTGCGAATACAATGAGCGCTGTATTCTTGCTTTATTATTAAGAGGACTGGATCCCAGCCTTCGCTGGGATGACAGTGGGGTTGAGCCATACAACACACCAATCAAGGACAAACCATTCCAGATTCTTTTTCAAATTGACGTACCTCCCTGCCCTTCACATTGACAGAATCCTTGTTACTCTTTATACAGGAAACCAGTAGTATAGTCGTTTCAGTTTGCTTTTTTCCAAGGAGTGGGAGGTGAGGTGTAGTTAACCTACATGAGCCGAACCACGACGCAGGAGAAAAGTAAAAGCAACCGACTATTTTCTGTTTTTCCTCTTGTTGTGAGTCTTTATGTCTTCTGCATCGTCCCTAGAAAATTATAACTTCAAACAGACCGAAACAGCGTGGCAAAAGCGTTGGGATGAGGCGGAGGTTTTTACCGTTACAGAAGACAAAAGCCGGCCTAAATATTATGTGCTGGAAATGTTCCCCTACCCGTCTGGGCGCATTCATATGGGGCATTTGCGTAATTATACGATTGGGGACGTGGTAGCACGTTATAAGCGTGCGCGTGGCTTTAATGTATTGCACCCTATGGGCTGGGATGCCTTTGGCTTGCCGGCAGAGAATGCGGCGATTGAGCGTAATAGCCATCCTGCAAAATGGACCTATGAGAATATCAGCCATATGCGCGCGCAATTAAAAACCATTGGGCTATCCTATGATTGGGGCCGTGAAGTGGCTACGTGCAGTCCGGATTATTATCAGCATGAGCAGAAATTCTTCTTGGATATGCTAAAGAACGGCCTGGCATACCGCAAAGAATCAATGGTAAACTGGGATCCGGTGGACCATACAGTGCTTGCCAATGAGCAAGTAGTGGACGGACGCGGGTGGCGTTCTGGCGCGATTGTGGAGCGTCGGAAACTGAACCAATGGTTCTTGAAGATTACGGATTTTGCAGATGATCTTTTGAAAGGCCTGGAGACATTAGAGCGCTGGCCTGAGAAAGTACGCCTGATGCAGGAGAAATGGATTGGTAAATCGGAAGGTTTGCGGATTTTCTTTGATGTGGTGGGACGTTCAGAGCCGCTGGAAGTCTATACTACCCGCCCTGATACATTGTTTGGTGCAAGCTTCTGCGCGATTTCTGCGAATCATCCACTGGCGGAAAAGCTGGCAAGAAACCAGCCTGAACTTGCGGCGTTCATCCAAGAATGTAACACAATGGGCATGGCGGAAGAGCTGATTGAGAAAGCCGAGAAAAAAGGCTTTGACACAGGGCTTAAAGTCCAGCATCCATTCATCACCGGCCAGACCTTGCCTATTTATGTGGCCAACTATGTGCTGATGGATTATGGCACCGGCGCCGTGTTTGGCTGCCCTGCGCATGATCAACGCGATTTGGATTTAGCACGTCGTCATAACCTAGCCGTATTACCTGTTGTATGCCCGCATGATGTGGCAGAAGATGCCCTGGAGATTACCGATACAGCTATGACCGGTGACGGGCGTTTGGTGAATTCAGAATACCTCAATGGGATGACGATTGGTGAGGCTAAACGTGCTGTTGCAGATCGTTTAGAGGCACAAGGCAAAGCCAAGCGGGCAATTAATTACCGCCTGCGCGATTGGGGGATTTCCCGCCAGCGTTATTGGGGTTGTCCGATTCCGATTATTTATTGTGATGATTGCGGCGCCGTGCCTGTGCCGGATGCGCAATTACCCGTGACATTGCCAGAAGATGTGACCTTTGATAAGCCTGGCAATCCACTGGATCATCACCCAAGCTGGAAGCATGTTGATTGTCCAAGCTGTGGCAAGAAAGCGCAGCGTGAGACGGATACGTTTGATACGTTCTTTGAATCTTCCTGGTATTTTGCGCGCTTCTGTTCACCGCAAGCCGCCAATGGATTGGATGCTGATGCATGCCGTTACTGGCTGCCAGTGGATCAATATATCGGTGGCGTCGAACATGCGGTGTTGCATTTGCTCTATGCGCGTTTCTTCACACGTGCGCTCACAACATGTGGGCATCTTTCCGTTCAGGAACCGTTTGCAGGACTACTCACCCAAGGCATGGTGTGCCATGAGACCTATAAGGATTCTGAGGGGCATTGGCTTTATCCGGAAGAGGTGCGCAAGGAAAAAGAGGGCTATGTGCATGCCGAGACAGGAAAGCCGATTGTTGCAGGACGTATCGAGAAGATGAGTAAGTCCAAGCGCAATGTGGTGGATCCTGCTTTGATTATTGCGACCTATGGCGCTGATACTGGCCGTCTCTTCATGCTTTCGGATAGCCCTCCGGAGCGGGATTTAGAGTGGTCTGAGGCTGGGATTGAAGGAGCTTGGCGTTATATTAACCGTCTGTGGCGGTTGGTGGCTGGGTTTGTGGCAGAGCATTCTGCGGAGATTTCTGACCTACGGAAAACTGCTATTACAGTGCTGACACTTTCTGCAGAGGCACAAAAGCTGCGTAGCATTACGCACCGCACAATTGCTGCGGTTACCGATGATTTAGAGCGCTTCCATTTCAATAAAGCAGTAGCACGCATTCGTGAACTGACCAATGCGCTGGCAGATTTTGCAGCGGATGATAATGCGTATGGCGTGGTGATGCTGGAAGGGATTGATGCGCTGGTGCGGTTATTGCAGCCGATGACGCCACATTTAGCGGAGGAATTATGGCAGCATATCGGTCAAACTGGTTTTGTGCTCGATGCGGCATGGCCAGCAGCTGATCCATCGCTGTTGGAAGATGATACGGTAACGGTAGTTGTTCAGCTGAATGGCAAGCTGAAAGACCGCTTGGAACTGCCGCGCGATCTGGATGCGAAACAGGCTGAAGAAGCAGCTCTTGCCTCTCCTACCGTAAAGAATGCATTGGAAGGCAAACAAGTCCGGAAGATTATCGTGGTTCCAAATAAGATTATTAATGTGGTGGCAGCATGATGATAGGTTTTCGTTTTTGTATATCATTCCTTACGGTTGCAGCTCTAGGCCTGCTGACAGGATGCGGGTTCCAGCCGCTCTATAGCCAGAATTCGACAGGCGCAACTCAACAAGCTTCTGCCAAACTTGAGAGTACACGCGTAGAGCCTATTAAAGGGCATTTAGGGCAATTGCTTTATACGCATCTTTCGGATCTACTCTATCCTGGCGGGGAAGCTGTGGATCCACAATACGCCTTACGCGCTACCGTAAAAAAACAATCATTCCCAACCGCGATTCAGCCTGATGGGCGGATTAGCCGTTATAATTTGGTTATTACGGCCGATTACACACTTATCGATCTAACCACCCATCAGCCCATTAAAGGCGGGAAAGGCAGCGCGCGGCTTTCTTCAAGTTATGATGCTGTCTTAGCCGATTTTGCAACGTTTGTGGCAGAGGAAGATACGACGGAACGGTTGATTAAAGAAATGGCCGAAGAAATTCGTATGCGTGTTGCGTTAACGTTGATGCGCGATGGCAGCGGGGATCAGAATGCGACAATCCGTTCTACGGCTTCATCCGCCTCTGATAATGCAGAATAATACGATTATCCCAGAAGGATGTGATATTTCTCTATGAAAATACCTCCAGCGCGCATAGATGCTTTCCTTCAGAAACCTGATGTTGCTATTCGGGCAGCCTTATTCTATGGCCCCGATAGTGGCTTGATTGCCGAACGTGCAAAAACCTTATCGCAACATATTACCGATGTAAATGATCCTTTTGCGGTGGTGGATTTTACGTTTGATCACATCAAATCTGATCCTGCTATTATCAGCGATGAAATGGGGGCGCTGAGCTTTAGCGGAAATCGGCGCCTGGTGCGGATTAAAGATGCTGGCGCAACCTTACCTGCTTTGTTGAAAGAGAGTATTACTCATCCGTCAGGTGATAATAGTTTTCTGATTATTATCGCTGACGACCTTCCTCCCCGTGCCGCCATGCGGGTATTATTTGAAACACTGGATCATGCGGTAGCCATACCTTGCTATGCTGATGATACAGCCTCTTTAGGAAGCGTTGTTACCTCTACATTGAAAGCCCGTGGCTATAGCTGTGATATGGATGCTTTGCGGATCATTCAACATAGCTTTTCAGGGGATCGGTTAGTCGTATTAGCCGAGCTGGAAAAGCTGATGGTTTATATGGGTGAGCAGAAACATATTACAGCAGGCGATGTGCAAGCATCGTTAGGACAGAGCGTTGAATCTTCATTGGATGATATATGCTCCCTGGTTGTTTCGTGTGATCCATCGGCAGAGGCTGCTATACTCCGGGCATTACAGGAAGGTATTTCTTCTATCGCTATTTTGCGTGCACTTATTCGTTATTTTATACGGTTGCATCAAGTTACTTCAGCTCTTGCACAGGGTGTTGCCGAGCAACAAGCAATGGCGCAACTGCGTCCACCTGTTTTCTTTAAACAGGTTCCGGTATTTAAGAAGCATCTTGCTTTGTGGAATAGCAGCAAGATTGAGAAAGTCTTGGCTGCTTTAGCAAAGGCGGAAACGGATTCAAAAAAGACTGGAGCCCCCGCGGAATTATTGCTATCGCAATTGGTAGTGCTGTTGCCGATATATCGGAAATAATGGTTATTTCTTTTTTGCTTACATACATATGTGTTCTTCTTAGATTTGCATCAGCCTCTGGCTCGTTATAGATTGGCGGAGGGGAAATATGCGGATCTCTCTTAGGTATGGAATATGCTTCTTAGAATAGGTATAACCAATTTTCGACGAGTGATGCTTGTAGGCTTGAACATATAATTATACACAAAATAATTACGCCCCCCCCCCCCCCCTAATATTCCGGCGATCCACAAATCCGATATGTTTGTCTTAAATATCTATGATGACTCTTACTTGTTATTAGAATGTTTCACGTGAAACATTCAGGAGTGAAAAGAGGTAGCCTCCGAATGGATATTACTTCTCTTGGTATTATATAAAAAGGCAGCCCCTTAAGGCCGCCTTTTTAAAAATACGAATGCCCCCTTCTTAGGACTAACTTCCCAAACGCTGTAACAATATATCCAATTGCTCTAAATTATGGAAACGCACACGTAATTCACCGCCATATTTATTCTCATCAATCACTACTTTCATACCTAGTTGCTCTGTGAGACTTTGTTCTATGGCCATAATATCTGGGTCTTTTACGCCCGAACCACTAGCATCACGTTCACGCTCAGCACGTTTAGAAATCGACTCTTTGCCATCCAATGCAGATAAAGGTTGCTGAACCAAGCGCTCTGTTTGGCGAACATTAAGTCCACGTTTTACGACCTCCTGTGCATAAGCAACAGGATCAGGGGCCTTTAATAAGGCTCTCGCATGACCTGCGGTTAGACGCTCATCATTCAGCATATCTTTGATTTCTTGCGGTAGAGTCAATAAGCGCAGCATATTAGCAAGATGGCTACGGCTTTTGCCTAGCGACGCTGCAAGTACTTCTTGCGTATAGTCAAACTCATCAATAAGACGTTGATAGCCCTCCGCCTCTTCTAATGCTGTAAGATCTTGGCGTTGAATATTCTCAATTAATGCAACTTCTAGCGCTTCTTGATCACTGATATCCTTGACAATAACCGGAATAAACTCAAGCCCCGCCATTTTTGCTGCACGCCAACGGCGTTCACCTGCGATGATTTGGTATTCTGTTGCTTCAATTTCATCTGATGCAGGCAGTATTTCTCCATCTACAGTCTGCGCAAGCCCTCTTACAATAATAGGCTGCATAACGCCATTTTTCTCAATAGAATCGGCCAATTCCTGAAGAGCTGTCTGATTAAAATAATGGCGAGGCTGGAATACACCTGGCTTTATAAGCCCTAGCGGCAGTTCTCTGATACCTGCCGCGTTAGCAGCTCCTGCCACTGGAGTATCAGCACCAATATTAATCTCAGAAATGAGTGCAGAAAGCCCCTTCCCAAGTCCTTTGTTTTTTGTTTTTACTGCTACATCTGTCATGCTACTAGCACCCCTTCTCTTTCTAAAACTTCTCTCGCTAAATGCAAATATGCAAGTGAGCCAGGACATTTCATATCATAAATAATGGCCGGCACCCCATGCGAGGGCGCTTCGGATAACCGTACATTGCGTGGAATCACTGTTTTATAGACAGCATCCCCTAAATATTGCCGCACATCAGCTTCAACCTGATCGGTAAGATTATTGCGCTTATCATACATTGTTAGCACAATACCATGAATATCCAGCGTGGGATTGAGATTCTTTTTCACTAAATTCACAGTACGTAATAAATGCGACAACCCCTCCAATGCATAGAATTCACATTGCAGAGGAATAATAATAGATGTCGATGCGGTGAGTGCGTTGATCGTCAATAGGCCCAAAGATGGCGGACAATCAATCAAGATATAATCATATTCGGAGAGTATTTGTTTCAGCGCCAATTTCAGTTGATATTCCCGGCGTGGCACATCAATAAGTTCTACTTCTGCTGCGGATAAATCCACTGTTGCAGGCGCTACAAAGAGATTAGGAATAGAAGTAGCAATCGTCGCATTCTTCATATGAACATGATTAATGATCACGTCATAAATAGTTTGCGTACGTTGACCATGAGCAATACCTAGGCCGGTACTTGCATTGCCTTGCGGATCCAGATCAATCAGCAATGTACGCTGATGTGTAGCAGCCAATGCAGTTGCAAGATTCGTTGCGGTAGTTGTTTTACCAACTCCCCCTTTTTGATTTACGATCGCAATGATTTTGCCTTGTTTTTCATTCGCCATCTTTTAGCTCCTTGCTGCAATAATGACATTCGTATGCACTGATATTATCCTTACTACGATATTGCTCTCTATGCTAGTTTTTCCTTCCGGCGAAGTGTATTTATATGCAGAATACACCCATCCGTTGCAGTGATGCTTGGAATTTTTTTATAGTCTAGATTCCATAAACGTGATGCATCTTGGCATTCCTGTTGCACAGCTCCACCTTTTAGGAAGAATGCTTCTGTATGCATACCCCAGAATGGTAAGGTATATTCTATAAGCTCACTCACTGATGCTAATGCACGCGCCGTCACAATATCACTTTGCCACGATTCAAGCTTCTCTATCCTTGCATTATGAATAGAGAGTTGTGTCTTTTGCCCCGGGGCAATCAGCGCTGCCGCCTCTTGTAAGAAAATAGATTTTCGTTTATCGCTTTCGATAAGATGGATTTCTTTATCGTGCAATACTAAAGCCAATACCAGCCCAGGGAAGCCGGCTCCAGAACCAAAATCCGTCAGTATTTTATACGGGTGCGAGCAAGAGGATAATGCCTCTACCACCTGAAGTGAATCTATAATATGGCGTGTCCAAACTTCGTCTACTGTATGACGGCTGATGAGATTAATGGCCTTATTCCAATGCAGCAATAGCGCAACAAACTGTTCCAGGCGCTGTATTGCCTCTGGCGCAAAGCGTGCTCGTAACCATGATTGTGTTTTTGCATCCATAGTAGACATGTGACTCGTATCCCTCGACCGTGAGTATTACGATGCTTTTTTATAGCTCTGTTTTTGCATTTGGCGGATATAAATAAGAATAGCCGTCACAGCTGCAGGCGTAATGCCAGGGATACGGCTTGCCGCCCCAATAGTCAGTGGTTTTGCTTTCTTCAGCTTTTCACGCACTTCATTCGAGAGGCTTTTAATAGCATCAAAATCAATATCCTCAGGAATAGCTATATGCTCATCGCGCTTAAATAAGGTAATATCCTCTTCCTGACGCTGCATATAATTAACATAGAGCTGCTCTATTGAAAGCTGCTCTGCAATAGCCGCCGGCACCTCTGCCAACTCTGGCCATATCCGTGTTAGCATAGAAAAATCAATATCTTTATGGCTTAAGAGCGTAAGCGCATTTCGTACAATACCATCTTGATTTAACTGTATTCCATGTTTGGCTGCTTCATTCGGGCTTACACGCAATGTTTCCATGAAAGCCCGTGTCTCTATCAACTGGCGCTGCTTAGCATGAAACGCATCCGCACGCTCTTTGCCTACAGCTCCAGCAGCAATCCCTTTAGGGGTTAAGCGCAAGTCGGCATTATCTGCACGGAGAGAGAGACGGTACTCCGAACGGGATGTGAACATCCGATACGGTTCTTGCGTTCCGAGCGTAACCAAATCATCAATCATCACCCCGATATAGGCAGAGGCCCTATCAATGATAAAAGGCTCCTTCCCTGCTATCGCTAATGCCGCATTAATACCAGCAACGATACCTTGCGCCCCCGCTTCTTCATAGCCTGTTGTACCATTAATTTGGCCCGCTAAATAGAGCCCCTGTACCGTCTTTAATTCTAAGGTAGGATATAATTCACGTGGATCCACATAATCATATTCAATTGCATAACCCGGCCGGATCATCACTGCATTTTCTAATCCTGGGATAGTTTTCAATAATTCATATTGAACCGATTCTGGCAAGGATGTAGAAATGCCATTTGGATAGACCGTATGATCATCCAAGCCTTCTGGCTCTAGGAATATTTGATGTTGGGCTTTATCAGCAAAACGCACGACTTTATCTTCAATCGAAGGGCAATAGCGTGGGCCCCGACTCTCAATTTGGCCCGAATACATCGGCGCCTGATGCAAATTCGCATGAATAATCTCATGGGTTTTTGCAGTTGTATGGGTAATGTAACACGCGATTTGTGGAACGGTAACGCTATCCGTCATATACGAAAATGGACGCGGCGGATTATCTCCAGGTTGCGCTTGGGCTTTACCCCAATCAATGGTACGCCCATCAATCCGTGGCGGCGTCCCTGTTTTTAAACGCCCCATCTGGAGATTTAAACGATGCAAAGTATCCGATAAACCAATCGATGGCTCCTCCCCTACGCGCCCAGCCGGAATTTTGGTCGTGCCGATATGAATAAGCCCACGTAAAAATGTCCCCGTTGTTAACACGACTTTTGCACACGGAATTTCTTCCCCGCGTTGAGTCACAACAGCCTTTACACAACGCTTCTCAAATACAATATCCTCTGCTCCATCCTCTTGAATGGTCAGATTAGGATAATGCGATAAGATATCTTGCATTGCTAAACGGTATAATTTCCGATCCGCCTGCGCCCGTGGCCCATGCACCGCAGGCCCTTTGCTTTCATTGAGAATGCGATAATGAATCCCTGCCCGGTCAATCACACGCCCCATCACACCATCCAGAGCATCAATCTCTCGTACTAAAGTTCCCTTGGCTACACCACCAATCGCAGGATTACAGGACATTTCTCCAATAGTGCTATATTTATGGGTAAGCAGCAATGTTTTTGCACCCGTTCGGGCAGATGCAGCCGCAGCCTCGCACCCTGCATGACCAGCACCAATTACAATGACATCAAAATATTTTTCCATCACATTCTACCTTTTATTCGTATTTTCGTGCTAGCAGACCACGCCCACTATCTGCATGAGTATCTATACATCTTTTGTGTATTTTCCACATCATGTCTATCATCCTTTATCGAAATGTTTCACGTGAAACATTTTATAGAATTATCACGATATGCAGATGGTATAGTATAGCCCTGCTGTCATGACACCCTCGATCTTTGCGGCTCTCCATTAAACATCAGACGGATCAGATAATCGCTCTATTTGTTTCCATAGCTCAAAAAGCAAAACACCCTACCAGAAAAAAGGATAATTGACAATCACTCCCTCTCCCCCCATAAACGATGAAGCCAGCCACACTCCTCCATCGGCCAAGACGCAGCAATGCATTGTTATATATAGACATATTTACCACAACACCTTCTGCACATCTTATTTACCAATACAAAACTGACTAAACAACGCATCCAGAATATCCTCAATATCAATATGCCCAGTCACTTTCCCTAAATTACGCGCCGCTAAACGCAAATCCTCAGCCACAAGCTCTATCGGCTTATCCAGCGAAAAGCGCTGTATATGCCCAACCGCCTCTTGAATATAGGCTCGATGCCGCGCCCGGGTAATCATAGGGGATGCGGTTATACCACATTGTAATTCCACCATCTTTCCCAATTTTCCTAGCATATCATCCACCCCATCCATCGCTTTGAGCGATATATAGATAGGATGATACGCGGCCAGAGAAGGATAACGAATAGCCACATCCCCCTTTTCTACACCATTATCCCACTTATTTACTATCACCAGATACGGCGTTGTTTTTATAATTCTATAAATATCATAAAGATAGGCGCCCTGCTCCCCTTCCTTGTCCCGATACGATGAACCACCCTGAACAGGAGCCTCCGACACCAATGCCTCAAACCCCTCAAGATGCGAAGGATCCAACATCACAATCACCAAATCCGCCTGCTCTGCCCGCAGTAATGCACGGCGAATGCCCTCCTGCTCCACATGCTCATCCGTATTACGTATCCCAGCCGTATCTGCAATCACTAAGGGGTAGCCCTTTATATCCAAATGCGTTTCAATAATATCCCGCGTTGTGCCTGCATATTCTGATACGATCGCTACATCCCTGCGCGTTAAGTGGTTGAGCAATGTAGACTTTCCAACATTAGGCGGCCCTACAATCACCGCCTGCACCCCCACGCGCAATTTCTCTCCACGGCGATTATCATCCAAATGCTCTAGCAGCGATGCCTCTAACTCCGCCACTTTTTCTGTCACCTGCTTCACCAATGCCTCGGGTAAATCCTCATCGGGAAAATCAATATAGGCCTCAATATAAGCCAATAACTCAATGACCTCCTGGCGCCATGTTTCATAGACAGCCTGCAACTCCCCCTGCATTTGCCGCATGGCTTGGCGATGTTGGGCGTGCGTTTCGGCTTCGATCAAATCGGCAAGCCCTTCTGCCTCGGTTAAATCCATTTTTTGATTATCAAAGGCACGGCGCGAAAACTCCCCAGGCTCTGCCAGACGTAATCCTGGATATTGCCCCAACACTTCCATCATCAGGCGAATAATTGCCACACTGCCATGAAGATGTAATTCCACCACATCCTCACCCGTAAAACTATGTGGGGCTTTAAAATACACCGCTAATGCCTCGTCAATCAGCACCCGCTCTTGGCCACTATTCCCCTGTCCGCTTACAGGAATATGTGCATTTATAAGCATATCAACCGGCGTATATAATTTAGCCAAATAGGTCTGCCGCGGCACAATCTCACCATCTTCTGCTAAACGCTTCTGCAAACCAGGCGCAAGACTATGTAATATATCTAATGAACGCGCGCCCGAAAGACGTATTACCGCCACACCTGATTTCCCCGGCGGCGTTGCTAATGCATAAATCGTGTCTGTATATCGCGTCATAAAACCATCATTCTATCTCTAAGAAAAGCCGTATAGAGTGCATAATACCATGACTATCCCTAGAAATATTCTCTATCGATCATGCCCATCTCTTAAGGCATCCATACACGCATCACGTTTATATCGCAATATCCCTTTAGCCCCCTCTCCGTTTTTCCTGCAATTGCTGCTTTTATCACAGAAAAACATCCTTCTTTTTTCTAGAAATGCACATGAATGGCGCTTTTTCCTATCAAAAAACCGCTTGGGGCGTTTTAAGAATTTGCAATTTTCGTGTAAAGGTGTATATAGATGCAAAGTCTTTTTTACGACCACAGTCGGTTTAATGCAATGATTGCCTTATTCCTCTCTGTGAAAAAGGAGCTATAGATATGCTTATCTATCGTGTAAATGCTAATTACCGTGCAGGCACCTAGCCGCGCGCCTCCTATTTATACCTCTGTATTATAAATAATAAACCCCAATGTAAGAAGCCTAGATATGAAACGGAACGC
The DNA here is from genome assembly GCA_964574415.1 of uncultured Rickettsiales bacterium. GTDB lineage: Bacteria > Pseudomonadota > Alphaproteobacteria > Rickettsiales > CAZNNM01 > CAZNNM01. The sequence goes on from CAZNNM010000001.1 coordinate 377,770, forward strand.
CATGGCAGATAAAACATTATCACGCACAGATACCTTAATTGAAGAGATTCTGCATGAGAAGACACAACACTCTGCACATAAGAATCCTGTCACTGCTGCTGCTAATCTTGAGGATTTTGTGCGGCTTTTCTATAAATCGGTCTCCGTTGAAGATCTTGAGGGCAGCTCTCATGCTGATTTATTCTCTGCGGCTGAGAATGTATTCTCATTCTTCCAGCAACGCAATGAAACCAGCCTGAAATTACGTGTGTATAACCCAACTGCAAACGAGCATGGCTGGACAAGCACCCATACTGTGATCGAAATGATCAATGATGATATGCCGTTCCTGGTGGATTCCGTCTCTGAAGAATTAAGCCGCCAAGGCCTGGAAATCTTCCGTGTTATCCATCCTGTATTAAAAACACAGCGTAATGCCAAAGGTGAATTGCAAAGCTTTAGCGATATTGATGCCGATAACAATACCAGCCCGAAAGAATCCGTAATTCATTTTGAAATCAGCCTGATTACGGATGAAACCTTCTTGCGCAAATTAACCGGTGATATCGAAACCGTATTACGCACCGTACGTTATGCAGTGACCGATTGGCGCACCATGATCACTAAGGTGGATACGGCTATTGAGCAAACCAATAATGCACCGTCTACAGATGCCGCCAATAAAGATAATGCCGGCGTAGGCAAACCAGAAGCCTTAGAATTCCTCAAATGGCTGAAAGACAACAATTTCGTTTTCTTAGGCTATATGGAATATGATTTTGTGAAAAACGGTGGCAAAGAGTCTCTCAATGTCGTGAAAGGTTCTGAATTAGGTATTTTCAAAGACCAAAGCCTAAGCCCGCAACCGTCTTCTCTTTCTGAGGAAACATCTAATTTCATTCAGAATAATGAATTGCTGGATATCACCAAATCCGATGAGAAATCCCGCGTACACCGCTCTGTTCATATGGACTTGATTGCACTGAAACGCTTTGATAGCAAAGGTAATGTGATTGGTGAAGTGCGCTTTATTGGTCTGTTTACCTCTATTGTTTATTTCCAAAGCGCGAAACAAATTCCTATTATCCGCCAGAAAATTGATTATGTTGTGCGCCGCGCAGCATTCTCGCCATCTGGCCATAGCAATAAAGCCTTGCTGGCCGTATTAGATGGCTTCCCACGGGATGAGCTGTTCCAAATGTCGGCAGAAGAATTGTTTGAAACCAGCATGGGTATTGTTACCTTAGCGACCCGTCCACGTGTGCGTTTATTCGTACGGAAAGACAGTTTCGAGCGTTTCATGAGCTGCATTATTTTCGTACCGCGTGAGCGTTTTAGCACCCAGCTACGTACGAAAATCCAGGATATTTTATGCGCTGCATTTGCCGGCAGTGTGGCTAATCACTACACCCAAATCACCGATTCCCATCTGGCACGCTTGCATGTGATCATCAAAACCGAGCCGGGCAAAATTCCCGCTTATGATGTGAATGAAATTGAAAAGCAATTGACAAAAACTGTCAATTCCTGGAGTGATGAATTACGTACATCGCTGATCGAGCGCAATGGCGAAGCTCAAGGTGAAAGCCTGAACCAAAAATATGCCCGCGCCTTCAGCGTGAGCTATACTAACCGCTTCACCACCGATATTGCTGCTATCGATATCCAATTAATCGAAAGCCTGTCTGCGGATAAAACCATTAACTTCAATCTCTATGAAGAGAATGGCGCACTACAGCTCAAAATCTATAGCGCAGCGAACCAGCTTTCGCTGTCTGATGTGATGCCTGTGCTTGAGAATATGGGTGTGAAAACCTTGGATAGCAATACGTTCCAAATCACCCCAACCGGTGAAGAAAAAACCATCTGGTTACATCACTTCCGCTTCATCCCTCAAGACGCAACGGTGCGTCATGCTTTAGCGGATATTAAAGAAAACTTTGAAGTAGCCTTAGCACGAATCTGGCAAGGTGAGATTCAGAATGATGGCCTGAACAAGCTTATTCTGCGTGCTGCTTTCAGCTGGCGCGAGGTGGTGCTGATCCGTGCGTACAGCAGGTATTTGCGCCAGGCTGCCTTCACCTATAGCCAAGAATATATTGAAGAAGCTTTGGCTAAAAACCCAAGCATTGCGCGTCTATTGGTGGATCTGTTCATCACCCGCTTTGACCCTGCTTATAAAGGCAATCGCGATGCAGATACTAAAGCGATTACCGATAAGATCAATGAGCTGTTAGGTGGTATTACCAATATCGCTGAAGACCGCGTAATTCGTCGTTTACTCGATGTAAACATGGCAACCTTGCGTACCAACTTCTACCAAACCACACCAGAAGGTACGCCAAAGTCGTATATTTCCTTCAAACTCAATTCGCAGATCATCCCAGAACTGCCATTACCACGTCCACATGTAGAGATTTTCGTGTATTCGTCTCGCGTGGAAGCGATTCATTTACGTGGTGGTAAAGTAGCCCGTGGTGGCCTGCGCTGGTCTGACCGTGCAGAAGATTTCCGTACGGAAGTGCTGGGCCTGATGAAAGCCCAAATGACCAAAAACGCCGTAATCGTTCCAGTTGGCTCTAAAGGTGGTTTCGTAGTGAAACGCCCACCAGCAGAAGGCGGCCGCGAGGCATTTATGAATGAAGGTATTGAGTGCTACAAAACCTTCTTGCGTGGTATTTTAGATATCACCGATAATGTGATTGGCGGCAAAGTTATTACCCCTCCAAGCGTTGTACGCCAAGATGGTGATGATCCGTATCTGGTGGTAGCTGCCGATAAGGGAACTGCAACCTTCTCCGATATCGCTAACGGCGTTGCGAAGGAATATAATTTCTGGCTCGGCGATGCGTTTGCATCAGGTGGTTCTGCCGGTTATGACCATAAAGGCATGGGTATTACCGCACGCGGTGGCTGGGTATCCGTGAAGCGCCATTTCGCGGAAATGGGCCATGATACACAAAGCCAGGATTTCACCACTATTGGTATTGGTGATATGGCCGGTGACGTATTTGGTAATGGTATGCTGCTTTCCAAGCATATTCAGCTGGTCGGGGCATTTAACCATATGCATATTTTCCTCGATCCATCGCCAGATGCTGCACGTAGCTTTGAAGAACGCCAACGCCTGTTCACTCTGCCACGCTCTACCTGGAAAGATTACGATGCATCGCTGATCTCTAAAGGCGGTGGCATTTTCGAGCGTAGCGCTAAATCCATCACTATTTCTCCAGAAGCAAAACAGCTTCTGGCACTGGATACAGATACTTTAACACCCGATGAGTTAATCAGAGCGATGTTGTTAGCACCGGTTGATTTGCTGTGGAATGGTGGTATCGGGACCTATGTGAAAGCCAGCGATGAAAGCCATGAAGATGTGGGCGATAAAGCCAATAATGCGGTACGAGTGAATGGCAAACAACTGCGCTGTAAAGTGGTAGGCGAGGGCGGGAACCTTGGTTTCACCCAACGTGGCCGTATCGAATTTGCTATGCGCGGCGGACGTATCAACACCGATGCGATTGATAACTCTGCTGGTGTGGATTGTTCTGACCATGAAGTAAACATCAAAATCGGCCTGAGCAAAGCATTAGAGAATGGCTCACTGAAGGCTGAGAACCGTGATGCTTTCCTGGAAAAAATGACTGATAGCGTCGCAGAATTAGTATTACGCGATAACCAATTGCAGACACAAGCGATCAGTATCGCCGAGCAACAAGGCACCGATTTGTTGGAGCCTCTGCAACGTCTGATCCACCAATTGGAAGCTGAAGGCCTGCTCAATCGTAAGATCGAGTTCTTACCTGAAGATGAGGTAATCAATCGTTTGGCCGCTGAAAAGAAAGGCCTCACACGCCCTGAACTGGCAGTATTACTGGCCTATAGCAAGATGTCCATCTATAACAACTTGCTTGCATCCAACCTGCCGGATGATGCGTATTATGTGGATGAATTGGTGGATTATTTCCCTGAGGAAATGCAAAAAGACCACCGTAAAGCCATCGAAGCACATCAACTGCGCCGCGAGATTATTGCGACCTGCATCACCAATAATATGGTCAACCGCATGGGCAGCACCTTCTTCCATCATGTCTGTGAAGATACAGGGATGAAGGGCTGCGATGTAGCGCGTGCCTATACTATCAGCCGTGATATTTTCGATATTCCAGCCCTCTGGGATGAAATCGAAAGCCTGGATGGCAAGATTCCTGCTGAAGCGCAAGCCGATATGTTCAATGAGATCCAAAACCTCATCGAACGTTCAACCTTGTGGTTCTTGCGTAACCATCCGCAACCGCTGGAGCTTACCACAGCAACGGCTAAATTTGCCCAAGGCATTCGTGAGCTTTCGTCTAACTTGAAAGACGTATTGACCACTATCGCTATGGAAAGCCTCCAGAAGCGTAGCCAATATCTGATTGATGCTGGCGTGCCACAATCGCTTGCAGAACGCATTGCAGGGCTTGCAACGCTTGCTTCAGCAACCGATATCGTACAAGTCGCACAAACCGGTAAATTACCGGTGAATGTGGTGGGTAAAATCTACTTCCGTTTAGGCACACGCCTCCATATCGGCTGGCTACGTGCACAGGTGTTAAAAGCCAATGCCACCAGCTATTGGGATCGCCTATCTCAGAAAACCCTGATCGATGACCTCTATGACCAACAACGCCGCCTGGCTGCGGAAGTCATTAAACTCAATTGCGATGGCACTCAATGCGATATCGCTATGGAGAACTGGTTACAGGTAAATGAGAAAGAAGTGGTGCGTTACGACGCCTTCGTGAAAGACATGAAAGCACGTGACAATATCAGCTTCCCAATGCTTGTAGTCGCGGTAAAACGCGTAGAATCCATCTGCCCGCATCATGAATAGGGTATAGGTTCTAGGAAGAGAGAAGGGCGCTTATAGCGCCCTTTTTTGTTTATAGTGTTATTTGTAGGGCAGATGAATCAACTAAAAAATATATAGCCATCTTTAGGGATGGAGAGCCAATTTCTCCTTCGCTAAAGCTACGGCGAGGCTTACGCAAATCGGCGTATGACAAAATATCAAGAGCTTATAAAGATGGGAGGATCAAAGATATCTATGCTGGCTTATGCCGCCACCATCCCTCTTCATTAATAGAATAAATCGGGGAATAGTTCGTAATCGCGGAAGCAAGAACCGGTTTCTTGCGCTCATTATCGAGGATATAGATCGTATTATAGCGATAAACCGCTAGCACAGCATGGAGCATATTGAGACTGGTGATATTAAGCACCACAACACGGAGCGTGTTCACAGGAAAGCCTAGAAGCTTTAGTGCCATATATTTCGCCGTTGCATAATCTTCACAATCTCCACCTTTGCTGAAAAACTCAGCCGGCGTTGCCCAATGGTCTGGCATACCCATGCTTTTTTGGTCTGTAATATAGGGTATGCGATTGACCCATTGCTGGATTTGATCCATTTGATCCAGCGGTGCCAGGTTCTGCAATGAATAAACGAATTCTAGCCACGGCTTAAGTTTCGCCGTGTGAGCATTTGCTGTACCAAGTTTTACGGCCTGCATGTCACTTGCATGACGTGTTAACATTGATCCCCATTTTGGAAAGGGGGATAAATCTGCACGAAATTCCTCAGCACTATTGAATAAAGGAGGGTATTTTATTCTGCTCATAGATGTGTTGACATGGACTACTACTAATTCACTTTATCACTTTTTTACATGGTCCTTAGTTATACGGAATTTTAGCGTAATCCGCTAGTTGTTTTCTGCTAAAACTCCAACTTTTTCGTATAAAAAATAACAATTTAGGTGATTTTTTAATAATAAGGGGATAATGTATTTTGTTTTTAACCAAATTAAAACTACAACTTATGATTTTAAAAATTAAAGGGAGTGGGATAGGGGGCAGGATTTGGCATTCAGGATTCAGAGATGCTGTATAGGACCTGTTATACGAGTATGGTTATTATTCTTGAACTTAATGTGATAAATATTAGCAATGCGGCAGTCCATGTGTATATGTAGGATGCATGGTTCTCTTTTGTCATTCCGGGCGTGACCCGGAATCCACCATGACTGGCGCTTCCACATTCAATGCTTATACATCACGCTGCCATAACAGTGGATCACGGCCGGGATGACAATTATCAATACGTTAGAGAGCCAGGCAACAACGCCGGTCAAGCCCAAGGATGACACTATCCAAACTTTCATTCCAGAAAAAGAGATATGAGTAGATGACAAGAAAGCAATACTAGCTTATTAAAGAGACGGTTACGCCGTCTCCCATAACGGGTTCTTCAGCTTTTTCACTAATGTTTGATGCGCTTCTAATTCAGCCTCTGTCGCAACAAACGGGCGGGGTTCTTTGTAGTTGCGCTCTACGACAATAACGGTTTCTGTTTTTTCTTCTATCACTTCTGCATCCAGACTCAGTGCCACTTGTGAGCCGCCTGTAAGTTCTAGATAGACATCGGCAAGCAATTCAGAATCTAATAGCGCACCGTGTTTCGTCCGTGCAGATAAATCGATATTAAACCGGCGGCAAAGTGCATCCAGCGTTGCTTGTGAGCCTGGGAATTTTTGGCGGGCGATTTGGAGTGTATCAATAGCCTGGCTAAACGGCAATTCGGGCTTTCCATGTTTAGAAAGCTCAGCATTGAGGAAGCGCATATCAAACGCTGCGTTATGAATCACCAGTGGAGAATCACCAATAAATGCGACAAAATCATCCACAATTTGTGCGAATAATGGCTTATCGCTTAAGAATGCCGCCGATAATCCATGCACACGAAATGCTCCCTCTGGCATATCACGTTCAGGATTAATATAGACATGAAAGGTTTTCCCTGTACGGATACGGTTGATCATTTCCACGCAACCAATTTCCACAATGCGATGGCCGCTAGCAGGATCAAGTCCGGTGGTTTCTGTATCTAATGCAATCTCGCGTAATTGGTTCATCTTAGCGCTTTCTGTATAAATCTTGAATAATCTCACGTACTTTATGGCGGGCTACGTGTTTTCCTAAACCGCTTGGGATAATATAATCGGCCCGTTTGCGTTTTTGCCAGTCAGGCATTTGCAGGGAACGTATATGCTTAAATTTCTCTTTGGTCATACCAGAACGCTTTAACGCACGGCGTTCCTGGATAAAGGCAGGAGCGGATACTACTGCCGTATAATCACAGAGTAAATGGGCTTGTTTCTCGTAAAGAAGAGGCACTTCTAATACAACTAACCACTGTTTTTGACGGCGGCATTTCTCTAAAAACCGGCGTTCTTCTTCCCATACCATGGGATGTAATATGGCTTCTAATTTCGCTAAACCTTCTTTATCTTCAAATACATATTTAGATAAAGAAGGACGGTCAATAGCGCCGTCTTTAGTGGAACCTGGAAAAACTGCTTCAATAAACGGCACTGCACGACCCTGTTTACCCATGAGTATATGCACTGCTTTATCTGCATCAAATACAGGAATGCCTTGGCGAATAAATTCCTTAGCAGAAAAGCTTTTTCCCATTGCAATGGAGCCAGTGAGTCCCAATACAATCATTTTTTTGCTTCCAATAAAAACTGACGTAATTCTGGAGTCACTTCAGGGCGTGTGCCAAACCAGGCTTCAAAACCAAGTATGGCTTGATAGATCAACATACCTAATCCATCTACTACCTGATTACCCCGTAAGCGGGCTTGTTTTAAAAGGGATGTTTCAAGCGGTGTATAGACAATATCAGTGACTAGAGCTTTTTTTGATAACGCATCTAACTGGATATCCAATGGCTCTTTTCCTGCCATTCCAAGGCTTGTGGTGTTCACAACAATGGCTGCGTTTTCTAAAATCTCGTGGCGTTTATCCCAGGATTCCACGTGAATTTTATCCCCAAAATGTTCTTTGATAATCTCTGCTTTATCACGTGTGCGGTTAAGCAGATAAATGCTTGGAACACCTGCATCCAATAATCCTGCACACACCGCCCGCGCAGCACCACCTGCACCTAAGACTATTGCAGGGCCATGCGAAAAGGAGAAATAGGGATCCGCTGAACGGATATTTTCAATAAAACCATAAGCATCGGTATTTGTACCAATAAGCCTACTATTATTATCAACCGTAATCGTATTAATCGCACCAATTTTGCGGGCAACAGGTAATACTTCATCCACAATAGATAATAAGGTTTCTTTATGCGGCAGTGTTACATTACAGCCCTTAAACCCCATAAGTGGCAAAGCACGTAAGGTTTTTTCGAGGTTTTCAGGAGCGATTTCTAACGGTATATAAGCACCATCAATACCAGATTGACGTAGCCAATAATTATGTAAACGCGGCGAAAGCGAATGTTTAACCGGATGGCCTATCACTGCGGCCAGACGTGCTGCACCTGAAATATTCATACCGTATCTACTTTCTTAGCAAGTTTTGCTTTGCGTTCTTGATAATAATGAATAATGGTTGCCGCAGTTTCTTCAATGGAGCGACGGGTCACATCTAATACAGGCCAGCCATGTTTTGAAAATAAACGGCGTGCTTCGGCGATTTCTTCGGTAACAGCATCTTTATCTACATAGGCTGTATCGGTTTCTTCCTTGAGGGATAATAGCCTGTTTTTGCGAATTTGTACTAAACGATCTGGGCTTAAGGTTAAGCCTACAATCAGTGGTTTTTTAGTAGTTTCTAAGGTTGGAGGTAATGGGCAACCCGATACAAAAGGTACGTTAGCAGCACGGTATCCACGATGGGCTAGATAGACACAGGTTGGTGATTTTGAAGTACGTGATACGCCGACTAAAATAATATCCGCATCTTCTAAATCCCAGGTAGATTGTCCATCATCATGGGAAATAGTGAAATTCACTGCTTCTACACGTGAAAAATATTCTTCATCCAGCTCATGCTGACGGCCTGGATGATTAGAAACTTGTACACCAAAATAAACTGATAAATCAGAGACTACACGGGATAATACCGGAATACATGGCACACCAATTTCACGGCATCCACGCTCTAACATTTCACGTAATTGTTTTTCTACTAAGGTAAATAACACTGCACCTGGATTTTCACGAATGGCTTCTAAGACTTTTTCGACTTGCCCACGGGTACGAATTAATGCCCAGACATGTTCGTCTGCTTCAATTTTTTCAAACTGTGCCATGGCTGCTCTGGCAACGCTACACACGGTTTCACCGGTTGAATCTGATACTAAATGAATATGTGTTCCACTCATAATTTATTTATCCACATGCCCTTGGTGATAACTAACGTATAAATACGTGTGTAACCCTGTGTATGACATTTTTATGGTTTATCCCCTTTTTTCTACAGCAGATTTCCCTGTAGTTACCCCCATGTGTACTGTTTTTATCCGCCTAAGTAAATAACGTGGATAAGCTTCACAAAATTTCTTTTTATCCACTTTCGATTATAGCGGTAAAAGGATTGTATTTTCAATAAGGTATTCAACTTATCCTAGCTGTTTTCTACAGAATACAGGAAAGCACTGGCTAAGCCTATAAAAATGTGGTTAATTACGGGGACAAAAAACAATCCCCATAAGCCGTCGCACAACAAATATCATCATTCTTTTTTATATAATTATAATAATTATTATTAGATATGTATAAACGCTTACTTAAGACCCTAGCAGGACACACAGGACATGGAATTCCTTTCTGGTTCATGCGACAAGCAGGACGGTATTTACCAGAATATCGTGCATTACGGGAAAAAGCAGGATCGTTTCTTGCTATGTGTTATAATCCAGCATTAGCAGAAGAGATTACCTTACAGCCCATCAGACGTTTTCATCCCGATGCTGCTATTTTATTTTCCGATATTCTGGTTGTTCCTCATGCGCTCGGTATGGATTTACGGTTTGAAACCGGTGAAGGGCCTTTGTTAAAACCAGTAGAAAAGCTGAGTGAATTATCACTAAAAGGGATTGAAACTCATCTTCAACCTGTCTATGAAACCGTATCGCGTTTATCCTCTTCACTTCCTAAAGATGTTACCTTAATAGGTTTTGCAGGAAGCCCGTGGACGGTGGCCAGTTATATGGTGGAAGGCAAGGGGAGTAAGACCTTTGATGTGATTCGCTATAAGACCTATAGTGATCCTGTCTTTTTCCAGCAATTAATCGATATTTTGGTGGAAGCTACGAGCCAGTATTTATGTCTGCAAATCAATGCTGGGGCTGAGGTGGTTCAGTTATTTGATTCGTGGTCAGGTGTAGTCAGTGCTGATCAATTTGATCAATGGGTGATAGCGCCGACAAAGAAAATTGTGGAAAATGTGAAAGCACAATATCCGCATATTCCTATTATTGGTTTTCCTCGTGCAGCAGGGGTGCAGTATAGACGTTATGCTGAGCAAACCGGTGTGAGTGCGATAGGTACAGATTATATGTTACCTATTGATTATATTAAAGAATTACAATCTATTGTGCCAGTGCAAGGGAATTTGGATCCGTTATTATTGGCTGCTAATAAAGAAAAAACAGTAGAACAAGCAAAAATACTATTGGATACACTAGGAAATAAGCCATTTATTTTCAATTTAGGCCATGGCATGGTGCCACATACGCCGATTGAGAATGTGGAAGCATTAGCTAAAACCATACGAGAATGGAAATGACAAAAACAGCTGTAGTCTTATTCAATTTAGGTGGTCCAGATCGGCCAGAAGCGGTGAAGCCGTTTTTGTTTAATCTGTTTAATGATCCGGCGATTATTAGCTTACCTAATCCTTTCCGGTTTTTGATTGCAAAACTAATTTCACGCAAGCGTACACCTACAGCCCAAGCGATTTATCATGAATTAGGTGGTGGTTCACCCATTTTACCGTTGACCGAAAAACAAGCCCAGGCTTTAGAAAAAGAATTAGGGCAGGGGCATAAGGTCTTTATTTCGATGCGCTATTGGCATCCTATGAGTGATGAAGTAGTAGAAAAAGTTAAAGAATATCAACCAGATAATATAGTGTTATTACCGCTTTATCCGCAGTTTTCTACCACAACAACAGCATCATCCATCCAAGATTGGAATCGTCATAAGCTAAACATTCCTACTCGTGTGATTGGCTGTTATCCTTTGGAAGAGCATTTTATTGATGCGCATGTGGAGTTGCTTAAACCCTATAAAGATAAAAACATCCGTATTCTCTTTTCTGCTCATGGTTTGCCAAAAAAAGTGATTGATGCAGGAGATCCTTATCAATGGCAAGTGGAGCAGACAGCTGCTAGAATCCTCAAAAAATTGGCGATAGAGAATGTGGATTATCAGGTCTGTTATCAAAGCAAAGTAGGGCCTTTGGAATGGATTGGGCCGAGCACGGATGCGGAGATTTTACGGGCAGGGAAAGAAGGAAAATCGGTGGTGATTGTGCCGATTGCGTTTGTTTCAGAACATTCGGAAACCTTGGTAGAGCTTGATATTGAGTATAAAAAATTGGCGCAAGAATGCGGTGTGCCGGAATATTACCGTGTACCTGCATTGGGAGAGCATCCGTTGTTTATACAGGGATTGGCGGCGTTGTGTCGGAGTGAAGAGGTAGTAAAACCTGTTTGTCCGGCTGAGTTTGGGAAATGTATTTGTAAGTCTATCCTTTAGATGGATTCTTGGGTCAAGCCCAAGAATGACAACTCACACTCTGTCATCCTTGGACTTGATCCAAGGATACATCCTAAAAAATATTACTAAAAAAGGAGTATAAAATGCACGATTATTACTTATGGTTCAAAGCGTTACATATTATTTCCCTGGTAGCCTGGATGGCAGGAATGCTGTATTTACCTCGGCTTTATGTCTATCATACCAGCGTTGCTGTAGGTTCTGAGCAGGATAAATTATTCCAAGTGATGGAGCGCAGATTACTGCGGTTTATTATCAATCCTGCGATGATTTCGACCTTTATTTTTGGTTTCTTGCTGGTGATGACAGTGGGTGCTGAAAATCTAGGAAAATGGTTCCATGCGAAGATGGGATTATTGTTGGTGATGATGTTTGTGCATGGATTATTGGCGCGTTATCGTAAGGTTTTTGAACGTGGGCAGAATAAAAATTCTGCAAAATTCTATAGGATTATCAATGAAGTACCTACTGTCGTGATGATTGGGATGATTATTTTAGCGGTGGTGAAGCCGTTTTAATGTATGTCATCCCGGACGTGATCCGGGATCCACTGTTATGGCAGCGTGATCTATAAAAATTAAGTTTAGAAACGCCAGTCTTAGTGGATTCCGGATCAAGCCCGGAATGACAATTTCCAATTCCCCTTGACACTATACAGCCATCCATGATAGCACAACATATCAGCTCCGGTTCAGCGAGCTCTTATTTGTAATCCTCCCATAAAAAAATTCCATATATGATTGATAATACAACACTGAATGACCCTTCAACCGGTACGGATTTCATCGCGGATATCGAGTGCGATGAGAAAGAAAATGATAGTCCTCGTACTGGCCCACTGATTGAATTAAAAGAACTCAAACGCAAATCACCGGATGATTTGCTGGAGATGGCAGAATCGCTCGAAATTGAAAATGCGGGTGGGATGCTGAAGCAAAATCTCATCTTTGCGATCCTTAAGCGAATGGCTGAAGAAGGCCGACCGATTATGGGGGATGGGGTGCTTGAAGTATTGCAGGATGGATTTGGATTCCTGCGCTCTCCTGAAGCCAACTACCTCGCCGGGCCGGATGATATTTACGTCTCGCCTAGCCAAATCCGCCGATTTGGATTGCGTACAGGGGATACCGTAAACGGCGAAGTCCGTGCCCCAAAAAATGGTGAACGTTATTTTGCCCTCCTAAAAGTCACGGAAGTGAATTTTGATAAACCTGAAAAACTCCGCAACCGTGTTAATTTCGATAACTTAACACCTCTTTATCCCGATGAACGTTTAAAATTAGAACTCGCTGATCCGACTGGTAAGGATTTCAGCACCCGCGTGATCGATTTGATCACCCCGCTTGGAAAAGGCCAGCGTGCCTTGATTGTAGCGCCTCCTCGTACCGGTAAAACTGTCCTCATGCAAAATATCGCTCATGCGATTACCGATAATCACCCTGAAGTATGCTTAATCGTACTCCTCATTGACGAACGTCCAGAGGAAGTAACCGATATGGCGCGTTCGGTGAAAGGCGAAGTGGTGAGTTCTACCTTTGATGAACCTGCTACTCGCCACGTGCAACTCGCGGAAATGGTGATTGAAAAAGCGAAGCGTTTGGTCGAATGCAAACGTGATGTAGTGATTCTGCTCGACTCAATCACCCGTTTAGCCCGTGCCTATAACACCGTGGTGCCTTCTTCAGGGAAAGTATTGACTGGTGGTGTGGATTCTAACGCATTGCAACGTCCTAAGCGTTTCTTCGGTGCGGCGCGTAATATTGAGAATGGTGGATCTCTGACTATTATCTCTACCGCGCTGATCGAAACAGGTTCGCGTATGGATGAGGTGATCTTTGAAGAATTTAAGGGTACAGGTAACTCTGAAATTATTCTGGACCGTAAAGTGGCAGATAAGAGACTCTTCCCAGCCATTGATGTGACAAAATCAGGAACCCGTAAAGAAGAACTCTTGGTAGATAAAGCAGAACTTGTTAAGATGTGGGTGCTACGTCGTATTCTCATGCCTATGGGCAGTATTGATGCGATTGAGTTCTTACTTGGTAAACTTAAAACAACCAAGGCTAACAGTGAGTTTTTCGATTCGATGAATTCGAAGTAAATTTTGAAGGGGTACTCTATGTCATCACAACGTAAGAAAATTGCTCTCGTCGGTTCCGGTAATATTGGCGGGACATTGGCGCATTTGATTGGTCTGAAAGAATTAGGTGATATTGTTTTATTCGATATCAGCGAAGGTATCCCTCAAGGTAAAGCCCTTGATATTGCACAAAGTGCGCCGATTGAAGATTTCGATGTGAAATTGCAAGGAGCACAGGATTACAAAGATATAGCAGGTTCTGATGTGGTGATCGTCACCGCAGGTATCGCACGTAAGCCTGGTATGAGCCGTGATGATCTGATTGCGACTAATACCAATGTGATCAAAAGCGTTGCGCAAGGTATTAAGCAATATGCTCCTAATGCATTCGTTATTGTTATCACCAACCCGCTCGATGCGATGGTATGGGTGATGCGTGAAGCGAGTGGTCTGCCGGCAAATAAAGTGGTAGGTATGGCGGGTGTGCTTGATTCTGCGCGTTTCCGTCATTTCCTGGCAGAAGAATTCAAAGTATCCGTGGAAGATGTAACCGCCTTCGTGCTCGGCGGTCATGGTGATACTATGGTGCCGCTGACCCGTTATTCGACGGTTGCAGGTATTCCATTACCGGATTTGGTGAAGATGGGTTGGACCACTCAGGCGAAACTGGACGCTATCGTGCAACGCACAAGGGATGGTGGTGCTGAGATCGTTGGCCTACTAAAGACAGGGTCTGCTTTCTATGCTCCCGCATCGGCTGCGGTGCAAATGGCTGAGTCGTATTTGAAAGATAAGAAAAGAGTTCTGCCATGTGCTGCGCATCTGTCTGGACAATATGGTGTAAATGATCTATATGTCGGCGTGCCGGTCGTTATTGGCGCAGGCGGCGTGGAACGTATTGTGGAAATTTCTCTCAATGAAGAGGAAAAGAAATTGTTCGATCACTCCGCTAATGCAGTGAAAGAGCTTATTAAAGGCATTCAACTATAAGGAAGCTAAAGTAAAATGAATATTCATGAGTATCAAGCGAAAGCGATTCTTCGGAAATACGGTGTTAACGTATCCAATGGATTCGTTGCAAAAACAGTAGCCGAAGCAGAAAAAGCAGCTCAAGAGCTTGTTAAAGCCGGTGCTGGTGTGATTGTGGTGAAAGCCCAGATTCATGCGGGTGGCCGTGGTAAAGGTAAATTCAAAGAACATGCTAATGGTGGCGGTGTAAAAGTAGTGAAAACTGCTGAAGACGCTAAAAAAGCAGCTGAAGGCATGTTAGGCAACACTTTGGTGACCCATCAAACCGGTCCTGAAGGCCAAAAAGTAAAAACCATTTACGTTGAACATGGTTCTGACATTGAGAAAGAACTCTATATCAGCGCATTGGTTGACCGTGCGACAAGCCGTATCACATTCATCGCATCCCGTGAAGGTGGTGTGGAGATTGAGGAAGTGGCAGAACATCATCCTGAGAAAATCATCACTGTGGATATTGATCCTGCTGCTGGTTTCCAAGATTTCCATGCGCGTAAAATGGCGTTTGGCTTAGGCTTGGAAGGTGATTTGCAAAAGCAATTCCTGAAATTCTCTCGTGCGCTTTACAATACATTTGTGGATACCGATGCAAGCCAAGTGGAAATCAACCCATTGATCATCACTACCGATGGTCAATTGAAAGCACTTGATGCGAAATTCAATTTCGATGATAACGCGTTGTTCCGTCATAAAGACATCCAAGAACTGCGTGATGAAGACGAAGAAGAGCCATTAGAGCGTCGTGCCTCTAGCGTTGGTTTGAGCTACATTAAAATGGATGGTAACATCGGTTGTATGGTGAATGGTGCGGGTCTTGCGATGGCGACCATGGACATCATTAAACTCTACGGTGCTGAGCCTGCTAACTTCCTCGATGTGGGCGGCGGTGCGACCAAAGAACGCGTAACCGAAGCATTCAAAATCATTCTTTCCGATACAAACGTAGAAGGTATTCTGGTCAATATTTTCGGTGGTATCATGCGCTGCGATATTATTGCAGAAGGTGTGATTGCGGCTGCAAAAGATGTTGGCTTGAGCGTGCCACTGGTGGTGCGTTTAGCAGGTACCAACGTTGAGCTTGGTAAGCAAATTCTCAATAATTCAGGTCTGGCGATTGTATCTGCAAATGATTTGGCAGATGCGGCTGAAAAGATCGTGAAAGCAGTAAAGAAAGAGGCAGCATAAGATGGCAGTATTAGTCAACTCTCAAACCAAAGTGATTTGCCAGGGTTTCACCGGCTCACAAGGTACATTCCACTCTGAACAAGCGCTGGCTTACGGCACCAAAATGGTGGGTGGTGTAACACCAGGCAAAGGTGGTCAAGACCATATCGGCCTGCCAGTGTTCAACACTGTGGATGAAGCTGTGTCTAAAACCGGTGCAAATGCATCTGTAATCTACGTTCCACCTCCGTTTGCTGCGGATGCGATTTTGGAAGCGATTGACGCTAAAATCGAATTGGTGATCTGTATTACTGAAGGTATTCCCGTGATCGACATGGTGGCGGTGAAGCGCGCTCTGTCTGGTTCTAAGACTCGCTTAATCGGCCCGAACTGCCCAGGTGTGATTACACCAGGTGAGTGCAAGATCGGTATTATGCCTGGTCATATTCACAATAAAGGCCGTATCGGTATCGTATCACGTTCAGGCACATTGACCTACGAAGCTGTAGCGCAAACATCTGCAGTTGGTTTAGGTCAGTCTACCTGTATCGGTATCGGTGGTGACCCTGTAAATGGCACCAACTTCATCGACTGCTTGGAGCTGTTCCTGGGCGATAAAGATACGGATGCGATCATTATGATCGGTGAGATTGGTGGTAGCGCTGAAGAAGAAGCGGCAGAATTCCTGCGTCAGTCTAAAGTGAAGAAGCCAGTTGTGGGCTTCATCGCTGGCCGTACTGCTCCTCCAGGCAAACGTATGGGCCATGCCGGTGCGATTATTTCCGGCGGTAAAGGCGGTGCGGAAGACAAAATCGAAGCGATGAAACGCGCTGGCATGTTTGTTACCGATTCACCAGCTGCAATCGGCACAACCATGAAAAAAGCATTGGCAGCGTAATACTTACGCTTCCTTCAAAGTTACGATGGCTCCCTTGCGAAAGGGAGCCATAAACACGTTAGAAACCCTGGGATTCCTCCCGTAAAGGTAAGCTAAAATGGCCTCGGAAAATTTAAAAAAATCGACTCCTCTCTTTGGTGCAAACACCGTTTTCGTTGAAGAACTCTATAACCGTTATCTGGAAAACCCTGCGTCTGTGGATGAAAGCTGGCAAGGTTTCTTCCGTGATATGGGCGATAATCTACAATCAGCACTGAGCGTGACACGCGGTGCATCCTGGGCGCCACATGGTGCGCGTATTGTGGGTTATAAGGATCCTGTAGCGCCGGGTGCTGCTCCGAAAAAGGCGGCTCCTGCGAATGATATTGCAAGTGTAGAACAAGCGGCGCGCGATAGTATCATGGCGTTGATGTTGATCCGTGCGTATAAAGTACGCGGCCATTTACTCGCGAAACTTGATCCATTAGAGATCGAACAACGCGACTACCATCCTGATTTGGATCCCGCGACTTATGGTTTCTCTGAGGCGGATTACGATCGTGAGATTTATATCGGTGGCGCGATCACCGGTGTTGAGCGTGCAAACCTCCAGCAAATCATCGAATTACTCCATCATACCTATTGCGGTCATATCGGCATGGAATTCATGCATATGCAATCGCTGGAACAACGTGACTGGATTGCGGGCCGTATTGAGTGGATTTACCAAGGGCCCGATCTCTCAGTGGAAGAGAAAAAGAATTTGCTGCGCGATATTATCCATCTGGAGACATTCGAGCAATTTCTGCATGTAAAATTCCCAGGTGCTAAGCGCTTCTCGGTAGAGGGTGGTGAATCGGCTGTGGCGGCTGCGCAAGTGGTGATCTCTACGGCGGCTGAACTCGGCATGAAAGAAATCATCGTGGGTATGCCACATCGTGGTCGTTTGAACGTGCTTACCCATGTGATGGGTAAAAGCTATACTGCGATGCTCTCTGAATTCCAAGGTAATTTAGCGCATCCTGAAGATATGGATATTTCCGGTGACGTGAAATACCATTTGGGCACCTCATCTGACCGTAAAATCGGTGATAATTCGGTGCATTTGTCATTGACGGCTAACCCATCGCATTTGGAAGCTGTAAACCCGGTCGTGGTGGGCAAAGTGCGTGCGAAGCAAGATGAGCGCCAAGATGCAGACCGTTCGCAAGTAATGGGCCTGTTATTCCACGGTGATGCTGCATTTGCCGGTCAAGGTGTGGTGACGGAGACATTATCACTCAGTGACTTAAAAGGCTACCGTACCGGTGGTACCGTTCATATTATCGTGAACAACCAAATCGGTTTCACCACCAGCCCACGCAATGCGCGTTTCACACCGCATCCGTCTGAAGCGGCAAAAGTGGTGCAAGCGCCAATTTTCCACGTCAATGGTGATGATCCAGAAGCGGTGCTCAAAGTGAGCAAAATCGCGACCGAATTCCGTCAAACCTTCAAACAAGACATCGTGCTTGATGTGGTGTGCTATCGCCGTCATGGCCATAACGAAGGCGATGAGCCATCGTTTACCCAGCCACAAATGTACGAACGCATCCGCGCGCATAAAACTCCAATGAATGTTTACGCTGAGAAATTGATTGCGGAAGGCTCGATTACAGAAGATGATTTCCGTGGCATGGTGAAAGAATTCCGTGATTTCTTGGAGAAAGAATACGAAGCATCTAAGAGCTATAAGCCGAATAATGCGGACTGGCTGGCAGGTAAATGGATGGGCTTGAAGCAGCCTGCTAAAGGTGAGAAGCCTGCATCTAAAACCGGCGTGAAATTGGATAAGCTCAAAGAAATCGGTAAGAAGATTTCTGAAAATCCAAAAGACGTGAAAGTGCACAGCAAGATCGTGCGCCAGCTGGAAACCAAGCGTACTGCGATTGAAACCGGCGAAGGCATTGACTGGGCAACCGGTGAGGCACTGGCATTTGGTTCTCTTCTGCTTGAAGGTACAAAAGTACGTTTGAGCGGTCAGGATTGCTGCCGTGGTACTTTCTCGCAACGTCACTGTGTGTTAGTGGATCAAGAAACGGAGGCGCGTTACACGCCGCTACAACATCTGGCAGCTAAACAAGCGGGCTTTGAAGTGATCGACAGTAACCTGTCTGAGTTTGCGGTCATGGGTTTTGAATATGGTTATTCTACTGTAGTTCCAAATAGCTTGGTATTATGGGAAGGCCAGTTTGGTGACTTCGCCAACGGTGCGCAAGTGATGATCGACCAGTTCGTATCCTCTGCTGAAAGCAAGTGGTTGCGTATGAGCGGTTTGGTGCTGTTGTTGCCACATGGTTATGAAGGCCAAGGCCCTGAGCATAGTTCTGCGCGTTTAGAGCGTTTCTTACAGCTTTGCGCGGAAGACAATATGCAAGTGGCAAACTGTACCACACCGGCGAACTATTTCCATATTCTGCGTCGCCAAATCCAACGCGATTTCCGTAAGCCGTTGGTGTTGATGACACCAAAATCCTTACTGCGTCACCGTTTGGCTGTATCTAGCCTCAATGAAATGAAAGAAGGCACATCCTTCCTGCCCGTGATTGGTGAGGTGGATAAGCTTGATGATAGCAAGGTGAAGCGTGCGGTGATTTGTAGCGGTAAAGTCTTCTATGACCTCTACGAAGCGCGCGAAAAAGCAGGCATCAAAGATGTGGCGATTATCCGTCTGGAAGAGTTCTATCCATTCCCAGAAACTGAACTGGCAAAACAACTGAAACGCTATAAAGACGTGGAAGTGATTTGGTGCCAGGAAGAGCCTGAGAATATGGGTGGCTGGACATTTGTTGACCGTCGTATCGAAGGCGTGCTAACAAAGATCGGAAACAAAATCACACGTCCGCGTTATGTAGGACGTAAGGCTGCTGCATCGCCTGCGGCAGGCTATTTGAAAATCCATAACAAAGAGCAAGCAGCGTTAGTGGCTGAAGCTTTGAACGTAAAATAGGGAGTATACCATGAGTGCTGAAATTAAAGTTCCACCGTTAGGGGAATCCGTAACCGAAGCGACGGTTGCGAAGTGGTTCAAAAAAGCTGGTGATGCGGTGAAAACCGATGACCTGCTCGTTGAGCTGGAAACCGATAAAGTAACGCTGGAAGTAAACGCTCCTGCAAGCGGTACGCTCTCTGAGATTAAAGTAGCTGAAGGTGCTGTAGTAGAAGTGGGTGCACTTCTCGGTTTGATCGCAGAAGGTGCTGCTGCGGCTGTGAAGCCTGCGGCTAATACCAATGCATCGAAGCCTGCTGCCCCGGCTGCTCCTGCAAAAGCAGCTGCGCCTGCAGCATCTGGTCCTGTGCTTTCTCCTGCTGCGCGTAAGATTGCGGCGGAAAACAATATCGCACCTGCATCCATCGCTGCTTCTGGCAAAGATGGCCGCGTGACTAAAGGCGATGCGCTGCAAGCGAGCCAAGGTGCGCCTGCTGTGCATGGTTCTAACGAGCCACGTGAAGAGCGTGTACGCATGACCCGTCTGCGTCAACGTATTGCACAACGTCTGAAAGAATCTCAAAACACAGCAGCGATTCTGACCACATTCAACGAAGTGGATATGGGCCATGTGATGGCATTGCGCAATCAGTATAAAGACAGTTTCGAGAAGAAACACGGCGTGAAGCTTGGTTTCATGTCTTTCTTCGTGAAAGCTGCGATCAACGCGCTGAAAGAAATCCCTGCAGTGAATGCAGAGATTGATGGTGATGATATCGTGTACAAAAACCATTACGATATCGGCGTGGCTGTAGGTACGCCACAAGGTCTCGTTGTGCCAATCGTGCGTGATGCGGATAAATACTCATTCGCGGGTGTTGAGAAAACCATTAACGAACTGGGTGTCCGTGCGCGTGATGGCAAGCTGTCTATGGAAGACATGCAAGGCGGTACATTCACCATCTCTAACGGTGGTGTATACGGCTCCTTGATGTCTACCCCAATCATCAACCCACCACAATCTGCGATTCTGGGTATGCATAAGATCCAGGAACGCCCAATGGTGGTAAACGGCAAGATCGAAATCCGTCCAATGATGTATCTGGCGCTGTCTTATGACCATCGTATCATCGATGGTAAAGAAGCCGTAACCTTCCTGGTGCGCGTGAAAGACGCAATCGAAGATCCGCAACGTTTGTTGCTTGATCTGTAATTTCGACATTCGTCATCGCGAACCACCGTCAGGTGGTGTGGCGATCCAGAGTATGTTTAAACAGCCCTGGATTGCCGCGCGCTTCGCGCTCGCAATGACATAGTATATTTTCCCTTTTAGACTAAGGTATTTTCCATGAGCGAACAGAAATTTGATCTCGTAGTAATCGGCGGCGGCCCGGGTGGTTATGTGGCTGCGATTAAAGCTGCACAACTTGGCTTAAACGTAGCTTGCGTTGAAGGACGTGGCGCGCTCGGTGGGACATGCTTAAATGTGGGCTGTATCCCTTCAAAAGCATTACTGCAATCCTCTCACCTGTATGAAGAAGCCAATCACAGCTTCGCAGAACATGGTATCCAAGCCAAAGATGTAAAAATTGATGTCAAAACCATGCTGGCACGTAAAGACAAAGTGGTGGTGGATCTGACTAAAGGTATTGAAGGCCTGTTCAAGAAAAATAAAGTAACCTACTTACAAGGCTGGGGTAGCATTCCTGCGGCGGGTAAAGTGGCTGTTAAAGGTGCGGATGGAAAAACACAAACTGTTGAGACGAAAAATATCCTGATCGCAACCGGTTCTGAAGTGACACCGCTTCCAGGTGTGACCATTGATGAGAAGCGTATTGTGTCGTCTACGGGTGCATTAGCGCTGACAGAAGTGCCTAAAAACCTCATCGTGATCGGTGGTGGTGTAATTGGTCTGGAGATGGGGTCTGTATGGCGTCGTCTTGGGGCGAAGGTGACCGTGGTGGAATATCTCGACCGTATCGTGCCAACCATGGATGGTGAAGTATCCAAACAATTCCAAAAGATTCTTGAGAAACAAGGCATGACCTTCAAACTTGGCACAAAAGTGACCTCTGCTAAAGCAGGTGCGAAGGATGTGGAGCTGAAGATCGAAGCGGCACAAGGCGGCAATGCGGAGACATTGAAAGCTGATGCGGTGCTGGTGGCGATTGGCCGTAAGCCATACACAGAAGGCCTAGGCCTTGATAAAATCGGCGTGAAACTCGATGAGCGTGGCCGTATTGATGTGGATAGCCATTTCCAAACCAGTGTAAAAGGCATTTACGCGATTGGTGACGTGATTAAAGGCCCAATGCTTGCGCATAAGGCGGAAGAAGATGGCGTTGCGGCTGTAGAGATCATCGCAGGCCAGGCAGGTCATGTGAATTACGATCTGGTGCCAGGCGTTGTTTACACCCATCCAGAAGTGGCTGCTGTCGGTAAAACCGAAGAGCAATTGAAAGCTGCGGGTGTGGAATACAACGTCGGTAAATTCCCGTTCTTAGCCAACAGCCGTGCGCGTGCTATCTCTGATACAGATGGTTTCGTGAAAATCCTGGCGGATAAGAAAACGGACGAAATCCTTGGCGCGCATATTATCGGCCCACAAGCGGGTACGATCCTGGCGGAATTGGTCGTGGCGATGGAATATAAAGCATCATCAGAAGACATTGCTCGCGTATGCCATTCACATCCTGATTTGAATGAAGCGGTGAAAGAAGCAGCGTTGGCTACATTCTTTAAGCCGATTCATATCTAATCATCGATCATGAGAAATCGTAAAGGGGTAGCATTGCTACCCCTTTTTTTTGTAGGTAAAGATCAATACCGCCCTTTAAGCAGTTCAATAGCCGGATGCAATGCTTCGCTCCAGGCGTTGCGGCCATAATTTTGTTGAACCGCTGCAATACTCGGCTCACTGACCATATTTTCTTCTCATGATTGTAGTAAAGAGATAGGATTACACTAGGCAACTTATCATTAGATAGCTGTGAGAAAAACCACTTGAAAGTAGTGTAACAGCGCGAACAAAGTTCGAACTGGATAGAAGAGGTTATCGCAGCACTGCTTATTTATTCCCAAGCAGCCAGTTCACGTCCTCAGCAGAGGAGATACCTTGATCTAAAGCAATAAATGAAATCATTGTAATTGGTTTGCCAGTAACGGCTGAAGCGTATGCTTTATGATGTCCATCAAGTAAATAATGAGCAAAGCACCAATGCGAGGTTATTTTAGGATCTCCATCCCAATCTGCTGGTTGCTTAACATCCAATATGCTTAGAGAAACCACCGTGGGCTGATTACCTTTAGAAATACTGTTCTTATATTCTTCTACACGCCCTTGCTTTAGCCAAGTATGTGGGAATGTTGGTATTAGAAATTCAAAAAATCCCCTTTGCTCTTTTAGGACTTTGGAATTTAGACGGTAATATTCTGTTTTTGGGTTATGCGGTAAGCCCCAGAATCCATCTATGCCCCATAAATCAACTTGCTCATGACTGAAATAATCTTGGTCGCTTAACGGTGCAGAAAGTTGGGGTTGAATTTGAGATAACGAAACCAAATATTTCCCATCTGGAATGATAGTTTTTAAGCTATCAATTATTCCGTCATCGAGCTTACCTATACCAGTATTTAAGGAGCCAACCAGCTTTTCCACAGGCACGCTTTGATTGGCCCCATTCATACGCTCAAAGAAAAAAGCGCAAGTGCCGCAGATATTGCCGATATGATAAGCCTGCTTTCCTTGAATGGTAAGGAACCTATCCCACCTTTCCCAATTACCGCCGCCGGTGGTTTCAAAGCCCAATATGCTTTGGGAGTTTTTAATTAGGATTTCTTTTCCCGGCATAGTTAGAACTGCTTTCGCAAATACCGATTCTGAAGTGGTGCCCAGGGACGGAATCGAACCGCCGACACAGGGATTTTCAATCCCTTGCTCTACCGACTGAGCTACCTGGGCATAGGCGTTCTAAACGGGGAACGCATAAGGAAGAATTGCGTTATAGAGCAAAAGAATGGGGCTGTCTAGAGTTTATTTGAGTATTTGTTAGGGGGGATGTGACATTCAGTCATCTACTCATATTTATATTTTTTGCATGAAAATATTAGCGTAGCGTGGCGATCCAGGGAATACTTAAAGGACAGAGACACCCGCCCCTGGATTGCCACGGCCACGTTGTGGCCTCGCAATGACAGAGGCTTGTATTGTCATCCCCGACTTGATCCGGGATCCACTTTTATGGAGGCGTAATGTAGAAGAATCTAGGTGAAAGCGCCAGTCCTGGTGGATTCCGGATCAAGTCCGGAATGACAAGGTGCAATCCATGCAACAACGCAGGTCTTGCCCAAGAATGACAGAGAAAACCATACCACCGTCATTACGACCGTAACGCTCTGTCATACGCCGACTTGATCGAAAGACTTTTTCTGGATAGGAGTAGATGACGGGTTGACTTACATCTCCCGCTCATCCTCATCGCCGATGAGGTCCTCTTCCTCGGCTGGAATCGCATAAGCCCCTGTCAACCAGCTATGTAAATCGACATCCGCGCAGCGTTTGGAGCAGAAGGGTTTATAGGTGGGATGGGTGGGTTTATGGCAGATGGGGCAGGTGGTCATAGTTTGTAGCCTGCTGAGCGCAGGAGCATGGCGGTTTCGTGGAGAGGTAGGCCTACGACATTGCTATAGGAGCCGCTAATCCACGGGATAAAGGCTGCTGCTTGGCCTTGGATGGCATAGCCACCGGCTTTGCCCAGGCCTTGTTGGCCTAATGTGTATTCTTCGATTTCACGGCGGTCTAGGCGCTTGAAGAGGACTTGGGTGGTTACCAGACGCTGTGAGGTTTTGCCGCCTGCGATCACGCAGAGGGCGGTATAAACACGATGGCGGCGGCCAGAGAGCTTGAGTAAGCAACGGCGCACTTCATCATTGGTCTCAGCTTTTGGGAAAATGCTGCGGCCATAGGTGACGACCGTATCGGCGGCTAAAACAACGCTATCTGGATGATTATTAGCAATAATTTGGGCTTTTTCTTGCGCTAAACGTGCCGCGTAAATACGGGGAAGCTCATCTTTGAGCGGGGTTTCATCGATATTGGCGGGTTGGATATGATCAGGCTTCAACCCCAATTGCGCCAGCAATTCTAATCGCCGAGGCGAGGCAGATGCAAGAATCAGTGGACGCACAGGCATTATTTCTTATGGCGGTGGGTGATACGACCTTTGCTCAGGTCATACGGTGTCATCTCCACCGTTACTTCATCGCCTACCAGAATGCGAATACGGTTACGGCGCATACGCCCAGAGGTGTGGGCGATAATGACGTGGTCATTTTCCAATTTAACAAAAAACATGGCGTTAGGGAGCAATTCAGTCACCACGCCACGAAATTCTATGAGTTCTTCTTTAGCCATATATACCAATTCATTAGAGAATGGGTATTATTAATACTAATTTGGAGGAAAATGCAATGGTTTTTATAGGAAAGAACCAGAGGACGGTGTATTTTTACCTTCCTCTGGAACAGAAATGGTGTTTTTAACGGTTAGCCGAAGGTATCTCCAGCGTTTTCACCGTTCTTTTCTCCGCAGCCATCTCTGTGAAACGCCCCACCGGCTCTTTAGGAGCAGAACGCTTTGTGGGTGCTGGATGCTTGCCCTTCTCCACAGAGCTTGCTTCCCATGTCTCTGGCTTACTGCAATTTTCTGCAAAGTTTGCAGGGTCTTTGCGATAAAGAGCATGCATCACCTTCAAGCTTGCTTCGCCATTCAACAGAATGTCTGTAGGGCATAATTTTACTACTGCTTTGATTGCTTTAGGATCATTCTTGTACAGCGTCACAAATTCCGCGCTCAAAAATACAGAAGCAGCCTTAGTTCCTTTATCACCGCCAGATGCACTATAGGCACGATACCACGCCTCTGCCCCTCTCTTTAATCCTTTTAGGCTTATATCTGCCAGTTCTGTGAGCTGCTTCCAGCCAATCACATCCCCTCTCACCAGAACATACAGATTGCCATTTCCTTTATGTGTCAGTTTCTCGAACATAGCTCGGTCTTGATCATACAGATCGCTCAGCTCTTGGAATGATACTTTTTGTTTGAGAAGAAGCTCTGCTGCACGATACGGATCCGATGTGAGAACGAGGTTCTTAAATTTCTCCGGATCAGTTGCTTCAAGTTTTGCCAATGCATCAAATGATGCCGGATCTTTGGCAATCAGTTCACTAGCTTGGCACTTTGGATATTTCTGCTCCCACTGGCGTAACTGCGCTTGAACTTCTTCGGCGCGCGCGGTGAAACGCCCTGCTGATTTTTTTACGCGTGCTTCGGTTGGGGTTGGCGCAGGTTTAGGTTCTGATTTGACCACCTGAGGCGCCACTAAACGCTCCACTGGTTCTTTTGTTGGCACCTTAAGAACAGGGGCCGTATGCTTAGATAATTCTGCTGCCTTAATCTCCGCAGCGCGTTCTGTGAAACGTCCTACTGATTCGTTTGCTGACACCTTAGGTGCAGAATGCACGGTTGCCACACGCGTCGCTTGTTCTGCCGCTATTGCTTTCCATAACTTATGATCACTACAGTTTTCCCTGAAATTCTTAGGGTCATGGTGATAAACGGCACGCATCGTCTCCACGCTTGCTTTTCCATATTGCAGGATTTCAGCCGCACCAGGTTTGATTAAAGCATTGAATGCCTCACGATCATTTTTATAGAGCGCATACATTTCTTGCAGCGATGTTTTACTATATGTTGATGTCAGAATATCTCCAGGCAATTCTCTTGTTAATGCTTTTGCTGCTTCGCGATCATTCTTATACAGCGTCACAAATTCCGTGTTAAGGAATACAGAAGCGTATCTTCGATCCTTTAAAATGCGTGATGCTGCCCATAATCCTGCTACGCTTATATCCGCTAGCGCACGGAGCTGTTCCCACGTAACCATGCCATTTAGTACTACACCATACAGCCCGGAATTGCTCAAGTGTCTATATGTCAGCGCCCTAAACATAGCTCGGTCTTGATCATACAGATCGCTCAGCTCTTGGAATCCTACACGTCCTGTGAGCAAAAAGTTTGCTGCATGATAGAACTCCAACAGGGAGAACTCCGACAGGGTCACGAGGTTCTTAAATTTCTTTGGGTTCTTTGCTTTCAGTGTTTTTAATTCTTCAAATGATACTATGCCTTGGGTAATGAGGTCACGGGCTTGGCAAGCTGGATACTTTTTGTTCCACTGCTTTAATGTATTTTTCTGTTTTGCCATTAGTTTCAATAACTTAGGATTATGGCAGTTTTTTTCAAAGTTTGCAGGGTCTTTGCAGTAAAGAGCATGGATTGTCTGCAAATCTGCTTGCCCTCTTTGAAGGAGGTCAAATGCCAAATCAGATCCCATTAAGGCTTTGAAGACATCGGGATCTTTTTTATAAAACGCATACATCTCCTGCAGCGATACTAGGCTATGCTCTGATATCAAAATCTTTTTAGGACGTCCTGCTAACAACGCTTCTATTGCTTCAGGATCATTCTTGTACAGCGTCACAAATCCCGGGCTCAAGAATACAGGCATACGCGTGTGATCAGTTCCGAAATACCCACGCCCTCCTACTGAATTAATGTATCTATACTCGGCTGCTCCTCTCTTGAATCCTTCTATGCTTATACGCGCAAGCTCACGGCGTTCCGCAAAACAAAGCGGAAGCCGGTTGAACGCATCATCGTCAACTAGAATACTGCCTGCGTATGTCAATGCCTCGAATATAGCTTGATCTTCATCATACAGATCGCTCAGTTCTTGAAATGATGCACGGTCGTGGAGAAGAAATTCCGCTGCACGATAAGGAGGAAACCGAAAAAAGAGATTTTTAAATTCCCTTGGGTGATTTGTCGCAAGTTCAGCTACTTTTGTAGATAACAACACCCCTTTGACGGGGACGTGACGAGCTTCGTGAAGTGGAGCACCTTCCTTGAGAAGAATTGCTTTCGTGTGATGCGAAGACACCGAGCGGGCGAGCGCTGTAATGGCTTCTGGGTCAGATTTTGCAATCATAGGTAATGCCTTAAATGGCAAGATACCTTGGTGTATAAATTCACGGTGCTCTTTAAACACTTCCAGAGTGTCGTTTGTATAATAATATGGGCGCATTAGGAAAGTAAGCTTCTTAAATTTCTCTGGGTCATGTTCCAGAAGCGCAGTCAATTCCTCAGATGATGCTTTGCCCTCGGCGATAAGTGTCTCGGCGCGACTGTGTTGCCACATTTCCGACCGCAATTTCCTCTCATAAGCCTGCTTCCACTGTAACTTCGACATATACGCTCCAGATTTTAATAGGGTAAAACTGGGCCAATTGTATATATTTTTACCAATTACGCAACATATTTGTGTAGTGTGTTGATTTATCTACGATAAAACGCCGCGAGCAGCGTAAAAAACCGCCGTGCGGTTTCAAAATCGCATTCAATATCAGCACCAAACGCCTCTTGCAGGCGTTCGGCGCCTTCGTTGTGGACGCCACGGCGGCCCATATCGATGGCTTCGATGCGGCTGGGGATGGCGGTTTCGACGGCTTTAACGTAGCTTTCGCAGATCAACATGTAATCTTTCATCAGGCTACGGAAGGGGGAGAGGGCGAGTTGGAAATTGGTGAGTTCTTGGCTGTGGTTGTGGATATGAAAGCCTAAGCGTGTGCCTTCGACGGCCAAACGGAGATGGTACGGGCCGGAGGGGTTGGGCAGGTAGGAGAAGCTGTTCTTCTCTAATATATCATTGATTGCACGGTCTTTTTCGCGAGCGATATCCTCATTGCGCATGATGATTGTGGTGGCGTCTAGCGTGAGTTCGGTGATTTTCTCCACAGAACTTACTCCTTCCGCACCGTTATCGAGAGGGCGTGTGCGCCTAATCCTTCAGAGTTAGCCAGAATTTCAGTGGCTTCTGCCAGTTCTTTGAAGCTGCTGGCACTGCATTCGATCACCGAGCTGCGCTTGAGGAAATCGAATACGGAGAGGCCAGAGGAGAAGCGAGCTGTGCCGGCAGTTGGCAGCACATGGCTTGGGCCGGCGGTGTAATCACCAATCGCTTCGGGTGTATGACGGCCTAAGAACAATGCGCCAGCATGGCGGATGTTTTTGGCATATTCGGCTGGGTTATCGACCATGATCTCCAAATGCTCAGCGGCGATGCGGTCAATAAGGGGTAGGGCTTCTTGTAGGTTTTTCACAACGATAACCATGCCATTATCATGCCAGCTTGCCTCAGCAATCTCTTTGCGGGCAAGCGTGTTAAGCTGGTTTTTGACCGCTTCAATCACATCATCAGCAAAGCCTGCATCGTCGGTGATCAGAATCGAACGGGCAGCTTTATCGTGTTCGGCTTGGGAGAGCAAGTCGGCAGCTACCCATTGTGGGTTGCTCTGTTTATCGGATACCACCAGAATTTCAGATGGGCCAGCGATCATATCGATGCCTACTTGGCCAAATACATGGCGTTTGGCGGCTGCCACATAGGCATTGCCGGGGCCTACGATTTTATCGACAGGCTTCACGGAATCTGTACCATAGGCAAGGGCTGCTACGGCTTGTGCGCCGCCGATGCGGTAAATCTCGGTGATGCCCGCGATATGGGCGGCGACTAGTACGAGCGGGTTGATGATACCATCCGGTGTTGGCACGACCATCACCAGCTCCTTCACCCCTGCGACTTTAGCCGGGATGGCGTTCATCAGAACGGAGCTTGGATAGGATGCTAACCCGCCAGGTACATAAAGGCCGGCGCGGTCAATCGATGTCCAGCGGTTGCCGAGTGTGGTACCTGTGGAGTCGGTATAGGTAAAATCCTGCGGCATTTGGCGTTCGTGATAGGTTTTTATGCGCTCGGCAGCCAGTTGCAGGGCGTTGATCTGGGCGTTTGAGCATTTGCTATAGGCCGCATCGATCTCAGCTTGGCTGATGCGCAAATCCGAGGCGGGGATATCTAAACGGTCGAAACGTTTGGTGTATTCGAGCAAAGCGGCATCGCCACGGGTGCGGATGTCGTTGATAATGCCAATAACCACATGGTTCACCTCATCGCTTTGCTCAAGTTTATTAGCAAGCAGGGTGGTGAAGCGTTCTTCGAAGGTATTATCGTGGTGGAATAGGATGTTTGGCATGATTTTTATAGTGTTTATGTGTTTGTTGTTTTTCGTATTGTCATTCCCGGCTTGACCCGGAATCCATCAGGACTGGCGCTTCCACAGTATAATTCTTACAGATCACGCTGCCAGAACAGTGGATCCCGGATCACGTCCGGGATGACAGATACTAAACATGGCTGACGTGTAGGAAATCCAAAAACCCATCTAAAAAATATAGCATATCTATGTGCAGTGCAACAATGCTGATGATACTTATGCTACTACTAGCCCTTTAAACCGTTCAATCCAGCCATTAATTTCCTCGGTGCGGGTCTTATAGCCGGTGCGGTTGACAATCAGGCAGGAGGAAATATCGGCGATTTTCTCAACTTCTTCCAGGCCGTTTTCGCGCAACGTTGTGCCGGTGCTGACTAAATCCACGATATAGGTACATAAACCCAAGCTAGGCGCCAGCTCCATTGCGCCATTGAGTTTCACACATTCGGCTTGTACACCGTGTTTAGCGAAATATTTGCGGGTGATTTCAGGATATTTCGTAGCAATCCGCACATGGCTGAAATGCTCTTCTTTATGGCCTTCCGGTTGTTTCATGCGGGCGATAGAGAGGCGGCAATGGCCGATGCCAAGATCAAGTGGCACGTAAAGTTCTGGCGAATCAAACTCCATCAACACATCGCGCCCGGCAATGCCGATATGGGCAGCGCCGAAGGCGACGAAGGTGGCGACGTCAAAACTGCGCACACGAATCAGATCCACGCCAGGGTGGTTGGTTTTAAAGCGCAATTGGCGGGATTTCTCGTTAAAGAAGGCGGCTTCCGGTTCCAAGCCAATTTGTTTAAATAATGGCACGAGTTCATCTGAAATCCGGCCTTTAGGGATGGCTATGATTAACGTATCACTCATTATCGTATCCGCTCAATTAATGCGCCGCAGGCGGCGAGTTTTTCTTCAATGCGTTCGTAGCCGCGATCGAGATGATAGACACGGTTTACGATAGTATGTCCTGAGGCTGCAAGCCCTGCAATGATAAGGGAGACCGAGGCACGCAGATCGGTTGCCATCACTTCGGCGCCGGCTAAATGCTCTGAGCCTTTAATGACGGCAGTATTGCTTTTAGTGCTGATATCCGCGCCCATGCGTAGCAATTCTGAGACATGCATAAAGCGGTTCTCAAAAATAGTTTCAGTGATGGTGGAAACGCCATCTGTATGTGCCATTAGGGCCATGAATTGTGCTTGCATATCTGTTGGGAAGCCAGGATAGGGCTGGGTGATCACATCGACGGACTTAGCCCGGCCTGCGGTGCCATTGACGCGCAACCCGGTTTCCTCATGGGTGATAGTAACGCCTGTATGGCTGAGTTTATCAAGAACAGCACCCATATCCGCCACAGGGGCGCCTTCAATCAGCACATTACCTTGTGTAATTGCGGCTGCAACAGCAAAAGTGCCGGCTTCGATGCGGTCGTTGATGATGCTGTGTTCAGCGCCATGGAGGGATTCTACACCATGGATGACCAGGGTATCGGTGCCCATGCCTTCAATTTTCGCGCCCATTGCAATAAGGCAGACGGCCAGGTCGCGTACTTCTGGCTCACGCGCAGCGTTACGGATGGTGGTGGTGCCGTCAGCCAATGTTGCGGCCATCATGGCATTGGCGGTGGCACCAACGGAGACTTTATCAAAGATAATCTCCGCCCCCTTCAGGCGGCCTTCCACGCTGGCATGGACATAGCCTTCTTCCAGTTGGATGGTAGCACCCATTTCTTTAAAGGCCTGTAAATGCATATCAATCGGGCGCGTGCCAATAGCGCATCCGCCCGGTAGCGATACACGTGCTTCGCCAAAACGTGCTAGTAATGGGCCAATCACCCAGACTGAGGCCCGCATTTTGCGGACGATGTCATAAGGAGCGACTTTATTAGGGATATTAGCAGCACACAGGCTAATCACCCGTCCTGTCACCCCGCCATTGGGCGCGCAGCCATCCATGCTAAGCTCCACGCCATGCTGCATGAGGAGGGCGGCCATAGTGGTGATATCGGCAAGATGAGGCAGATTAGAGAGGGTTAACGGTTCGGCGGTTAACAGAGAGGCCGTCATCAGCGGCAATGCGGCATTTTTTGCGCCACTTACCTTCACGGTGCCCTGTAATTTCGTCCCACCTTTTATCCGAATCTTATCCACAATACTACTCCACTAAATACGTTGGTTTGTTCATAGCGTATTTTGGTGGGGTTGTATAGGGGTATCAGGATAAGGCGGATACGAGATATTGCTACCATTTTCCAAAAGCAGCAATATCTCGTGTTCCAATAGAGCTATCTCCAAAAGTAACAAGTTTTGTAAAACTTTGTGAAGATTCAATTTGTTTTGCATTGTAAGCTTCTTTAATAGATCTAACACTTGCTGTTGTGCTGGAAATATAAATATCTTGTTGTATTAGATCAACAAATGCGGAAATGAGATTCTGTGGAATATTGATTCCATCGATATAAAATTCCTTTAGATGAGTAAGATTATTGAAGGGTATTTTACTTAAAGAATGGCTCGGATGGTAATCCATAAGCAAAACCCGTAAAGAAGATGGAAGTGTAGAGAGTTCTTGCGCCCCCATTGTGTAGGGAGGTGGAGTTTCATTAGGGTTCACACTAATATTAAGAACACGCAAATTTACCAGATTGCTAAAGTTACTGCCGCCTGTTTTATAAGGGCAGTCACGCATGTATAAGGATTGAAGGGATGGTTGTAGTGTTGCGATGTCTTGGGCTGTAACAGGCGTCTCTCCAATAGAAAGATGCTGTAGCATGGTAAGATGGCTATAGTTTGCACCTGTAAGATTAGAACACCCATGCAGATCCAGATATGTTACAGTTGGTGGGATTTTTTTGATATTTTGAGCGCTTGTTTGTGTATAGCTTAGATTTATCGATTTGAGTGTATTGAATTTTTCAATAGAAAAGGCGCTTACATCTCTGTAGTTGTTGTAATTGCCAGAAATATCAAGATATTCCAAGGTTGCGGCGACTGTTTCAATAACTTCGGGTGGTATTTGAGTGCACGGTATACGTAGTTCTTTTAATGCAATGAATTGTACAAAACTCGCATCTGATGCAATAACTGAGCCGCTAAAAGTAAGAGATTTTAGGGTGGTCGAAAGGGAATTAATAAAAGCTGCGGTAAATGTTTTATTACCTGAGAAAATCAGTGTTTCTACAGCGGTAAATTGTGAGAATGCTATTTGTGTCAACATCGATTCTGGGACAAAAGAGAAATCATATCCCTTTAAATGGCAAGGTATTGGAGTTGTATCAGCATTTATTTTTGGCTGTACAGGAAAAGGGCGCTTTTCCAGATTGATAGCATCGGATGTTTTGGCATACAAAGTTTTTGAAACCAATCTGAGTCGTAGCAGCTCTTTAGGTAAGAGATGTATGAACATCATATTAAGAATTTCTTGGGGCAGTAACTCTAGAGGGGATAGGCCATTATGTGTTAGGTTATCATTCGGCGTGAGTTTCTCTTCAGACATTGTCATATACCCATTGATTGATAGTTTATTCAGGGATAGATGTATATCTAAAGTAGAAGGCTGTCAATTAATATATTAATATACTTCCTTGTGTGAAGGGGGTTGAGTGCAACATATTGATTGAAAGCAATTTTTTAATCTAATCGCGATGAAACCCTATATGTCTTAATAATTAATTCTATGATGGTTTACTTTACTAATTCCACCTTCGGCAAGGTCACACCTGTCTGGTTCATATATTTTCCACTACGATCCGCATACGATACCTCGCACGGGCCTTCGCCTTTCAGGAAGAGGAACTGGCAGGCGCCTTCATTGGCGTAGATTTTGGCTGGCAGTGGGGTGGTGTTGGAGAATTCCAAGGTCACATGGCCTTCCCAGCCTGGCTCTAAGGGAGTGACGTTGACGATAATACCGCAACGTGCATAGGTGGATTTACCCACGCAAATCACCATCACATCGCGCGGAATGCGGAAATATTCAACGGTATGGGCCAAAACGAAGCTGTTTGGCGGGATGATGCATACGTCAGTATCGCGCTCTACAAAGCTGTCGCGCGCGAAGGATTTTGGGTCAACAATAGCGGAATCGACATCTGTGAAAATCTTGAAATGCGTTGATACGCGGGCATCATAGCCATAAGATGATACGCCGTAGGAAATCACACCTTCCCGTTTTTGGCTCTCCACAAACGGTTCGATCATTCCCTCGTTTAATGCTTTTTCGCGAATCCAACTATCTGGCAAAATTCCCATAAATTACCCCTTTTTACGTATGAATTATCCTTCATAGCGCATTTTTTTGGGGTTGTATAGGATAACATTGGTTAGCGATTGACGTTGGTTAATTTGTTAGTATGATGTATGCGCTTTATATTGCGATGGAATTCCTATGTCTAAAGAACAACGACCGTATGACCATATTTTGATTGTAGGCCCTCAAATAAGTGGAGAATGTAGCTCTGCTATTATCTCGGCTTGGGAGGCTATGGGGCTTCGTGATCGGGTTGTGGTATTTGGTGATGGTGAGGATCAGCTCATCGATGATGAGCAAGTGCTTCAGACACTGCAAGGCCGCACACATTCTGGCACACGTATTCATTATTTTGGGCATGGCAGAGTTATCGAAGATACGAAAGAGCATGGTATTACGCTGCATAAGGAGGAACGCCCAACCGCATCGGTGCTTGCTGCCCATAAGGATATACCAGGTATTCGCCATGTATGGAGCTGTTTTGCGGGTGCTGCAAAAGGGGCATTATCAGAGAGTGTCAAGCAGGGAATGTCTGTTGTCTTGCATAGTGGGGAAGATTATCCCACGCTTTCTGCTATGAGTGCGCAGAGTATCATAAGCCTCACCCAATTTTGTGAGATGCGGCAACAGAAGAATATATCCACCACAGTCTATGATGATTGCGCCTATCGTCTCATCACATCGCCTGAGACATTGATTGTGATGACGCCTGGTAAAGAGCCTTTTAGGGCATCGGCTCCGCACACAGCGTTATCTATCCAGGATATCACACCTTATACCCATCACCAGCTTACAGCATTACATAAGCATTTTGGTTTATCCTCGAAGCCACTGGTTATTAACGCAGAGCAGCAAAAGGATTACTATTATTACGCCGTATTGCTGCGTATTAATCACGGGATGCCGATTGATAACCAGACGCTAAGCGATGACAATGTTAATCGGGTGGTGTGTTCAATAACGAGTCCGATGCTGGTGGCATGTGAAGCGCAGAATATGCCAGCGCTACGTATGTTATTAGTGCGCGGGGTGAGTATTGGTATGCGATATCCACTTGTTACGATTTGCCAGCATGGCAATTTAGATCTGCTCTATACGATTCTAGACCGGCTGTTTTGCGTTGATATAGCAGATATACCACGTGTCATGACTGCATTGACAGAGGCGGTAGAGGTGGCGCAGCAGCACTTTAATCCGCATATTGTGGAAATAATAAAAGATAAAGTAAGAGAAGTCTTGGTTGCTGCCTGTGGGAAAGGGGATCATGCATTGCAACAAGCCATTTTTGCGGGAGGGGTTTTAGAGGGTAATGCATTATTCTACTGGGCATGTGAAAAAGGGGAAAATGCGTTAGTAGGAGTGCTGCTGCAGCAGCAGGGGATGGTCACTATAGACTATTGCCATACAAACGAGGAAACACCGCTTATGGCGGCGTGTAGAGGTGGGCATCTGGATGTTGTGAGGCTCCTCTTGCAAAAAGGGGCTAATCCGCATCTTTATCACCCAGATACACAGAAAACGGCATTGCATCTTACGGTATATCTGGAACCTAAGAGCGCATTAGCCATTATCGATCTTCTTGTCACGGCGGGGGCGAGTATTCATGCGATGGATAGCTGGGGCAGAATGCCATTGCATTATGCCTGTGAGTCTGATGAAGAGGCGATGGTATTGCAATTACTCAATTATCCTGGTGGTGACGTTATGCCGCGCGATAATAACGGGGACACACCCCTGCATCTGGCCGTGGATTCGGGGACGGCTGTTATGGTAACGGCATTATTGGCTAAGGGGCATAAGCAGAGCGTCGAATATAGGGATGAAGATGGCTATACGCCGCTACACCGTGCGGTAAGGGCAAAGAATGCAGAGGTTATTGCACCCCTTATAGAACATGGAGCAGATGTTAATAGTAAGCATCTCACGACAGAATGTACGGCCTTACATTTTGCGGCTAAAAGAGGGGAGGTGGACATAATGAGACCCTTGCTCAACCACGGGGCTGATATTGATGCACAGGATAGTAAGAAACGGACTCCGCTCTGGGTTGCTGTGTATAAGGGGCAGGGGGAGGCTGTGGAGTTGCTGTTAGATAGAGGGGCAAATGCTGCTCTCCCCGATGGCAAAAACCGGACACCTTTAAGTATTGCTACCCAGGAAGAGAATGACGATATGATAGACATATTATACACCAACAGTGCTGTGGTGCGTCTTGAAAGCCAACAATGTGTAAAATCTTCCAAAGATACGGATCATACGCCGTTCCTATAATTCTGTATTCATTATCAGGCTAACGTTTTGTTATATATCATTCATTTGTGTATAATAATATATTAATATAATTGTGCCATTATAGTAAGACGTAAGGTAAAGATGCCGTCTGCCCCTAAATGCAGTGGGCTATAGGATATATATGTCTAAAGCAGCACTCCCTCAAGGCGCAGTCTATGATCATGTATTCATTATTGGGCCGGATACAGACGCTCACTATGTGCAGTCAATTAGGGATGCATGTGAGAACATGGGGGCGAGGTATATACTATTTGGCAATGGGCATGATGCGGTTGTTCAGGATGAAATCCTATGTCGGGAGCTGACAGGAAGGACGCATTCTGACACTCGTATTCATTACTGTGGGCATGGCAATCTCTGGAAACGGGGCGATGAAAGGGATCATATGATCTCGCTTAATATCGGGGTGCGGATGACCTCTGATGTTTTAGACGCGCATAAAGAAATACCCGGTATCCGCCATGTATGGAGTTGTTATGCTGGGGCAGCAAAAGCAGCGGTTAAGCCTCTGGCACAGCAAGGTATGCCTGTGGTATTGCACAGTAATGAAGAGATGACAACCCTCATGTCTATGAGTATACAAAGCATTATTGATCTAACACATTTTTGTCATGAACGGCAGCAACGCAGCCAGATTACAACAGTGTATGATGATTGCGCTCATCATCTTGCCACCTCTCCTGAAACGCTTATTGTCCTGACGCCTGGTCATGAATCTTTTCGGGCTTCTTCACCTAAAACGCATATGCCATTACAGGATGTAACGCCGTATATCCACTATCAGCACAGAGAGTTGCAACGGCATTATAATCTTACTCCAGACACGATTCCCATTACGCCGGAACAGGAGGCAGAACACCATTACCGGACATTGCTATTGCGCATACACTATGGTCAAGCCATTGATCCGGTCACAATCCGGCCCGAAGAGGTGAGTCGTGTTAGTATCGGTGAATGGTCTCCTTTAACGAGTGCCTGTGCGGATAATAACATGCAGGCAGTGCAAACATTGCTGGCTCTTGGGGCGGAGATTGGTTCACATAATAAATACCGTGTAGGGGTAGTGTTAAATGCCATTGCAATGGCAGAGGCGCAGCATAACACGGATCTCGTAAGGGCGTTGCAAGACAAGGTCTTTCATGTCCTAATCGATGCATGTGAACAAGGAAATCACGATCAGCAAAGCATGATCCTAGATACAGGTATATGGGATAAAAATGCTTTATTCTATTGGGCGTGTGAGACGGGCCACTCTGCCATGGCAGAAGTGCTGTGCCGGCATGGCGTGGATGTTAATGTGCCTGATAATGCATCTGAAGATACGCCGCTTATAGCTGCGTGCAGAAAGGGTCATGTGGCTATTGTTGATATGTTGCTTCAGAAAGGGGCTGGCCCTAATGCGCGTTATCCTGATACGCAGGAAACGGCATTGCATATAGTAGCCGCCAAAGAGTCTGCCACGAGTACCCAGATCATACCATTACTTCTCAATGGCGGTGCGGATGTCAATGCCCATGATAATATGCAGAGGACGCCGCTGCATTATGCCTGTGATGAAAATATAGAGCCGCATATATTGCAGCTGCTTAATGTTCCGCAAGTGAATATAACATACAAGGATGTAGACGGTAATTTACCGATACATCTTGCCATGGATTTTGGCTCTCTTGCTGTAATGAACGCCTTGCTTGCGAAAGAACATGATATAAGCCTCAAGCATAGGAATGATAAGGGCTATACGCCGCTACACTGTGCAGCACAAGGGGGGCGTGTCAGAATCATCCCCTTACTGCTACAACATGGAGCCGAAGTAAATGCTACGCAGGCCAGCACAGGGTGTACGGCATTACATCTTGCGGCCAAAGCGGGGCATAAGGATACGGTTGCTGCATTATTAGAGGGGCAAGCCGGGATAAATATCCCTGACCGTAAAGGCCGTACGCCGTTATGGGTGGCATGTTATAAAGGGAATGAGGAGGCTGCGTCATTGCTGCTTGAGAGAGGGGCAATGAGTACATTAGCAGATGAAAACGGCCGTACACCACGGCAGATTGCTTCAGAAAAAGGGTATGAAGAGATAGTTGAAGAACTTTCTAAGTATGAGGAAAAGGTGCTTCAGACCACAAAAGGAAAAGCCCTTGCTCGTTTGGAGGGTGAGCGTGCAACACAGCCTTCTAAGGGGATGTTATAATATTACCGCCACCGCGTCCGTCCGCGTTCGCGGCGTCTACGTGTGCGCTTGCTGACGGTGTGAGAGCCGGTTGTATATTGCACAGCTGCTGCATGATTTTTCCCAACAGCTCCCCCATCTGGAGGAATAATGAAATTCTGGCCAGTGCCTGCTGGTGCTGCTGCTCTTTGCGCGCCCATAATGGGGGCGGCGATAGGGTTGGCAGACCTGCCCGTGGCCTGGTCCCGCTTCACCTGATGATCGCGGAAATGGTTCATAATCACCGCAATTTTGCGGTTGCGTGCGATCATCTCCGCTTTTTTATCGGGCGCGTCCTTGTCATCTTTGAGGATGCCAAGTTTCCGGCCAATATATCGTAACAGTGCCAGGATCACGGGTTAATCTTGTTCCTTTTGTTTGCGCCGCTTGAGGTTATCTCGTAGGCGGTCGGCTAAACGTTGTTGTTTATCTGCACGTTTTGCGGGTATTTGTACCGTTGCTGACTCCTCTTTATCATGAGAGGAGGGTGTTTGGGAATCATTCTTTTGCTGTGCCATAATTTTTTTCTTCGATGCTTGGATTCGTGCTTGCCATAAGCGCGCTATTATGGCATGTTCCATACCCTATAGCAAGGATGCCGCCATAGCTCAGTGGTAGAGCGCGTCATTGGTAATGACGAGGTCCCAAGTTCAATCCTCGGTGGCGGCACCAGTTCTATCTCGCTAATTAATCAGCCACTAACTTCCCCAAAGCCTTCCCACCCAAAATATGTACATGGAAATGATGTACTGTTTGGGAGGCATCCTCGCCATGATTGGTGATGAGGCGGTAGCCGGTTTTGTCTACGCCGAGTTCTGCTGCGATATGCTGTACTGCACGGAAGAAGCCTTGGATGAAGGCGGCAGGTGCAGTGGTGGAGAAGTCATTGAAAGAGCGGTATTTCCCTTTGGGGACTACCAGTACATGCACCGGAGCGGATGGGGCAATGTCATGAAATGCAAAAGCAAATTCGTCTTCATAGACTTTCTTGCACGGGATATCGCCGCGGATGATTTTGGCGAAAATATTGTCGTTATCATAGGACATG
Source organism: uncultured Rickettsiales bacterium (assembly GCA_964574415.1). GTDB lineage: Bacteria > Pseudomonadota > Alphaproteobacteria > Rickettsiales > CAZNNM01 > CAZNNM01. The sequence continues at coordinate 417,458 of CAZNNM010000001.1, forward strand.
TGAGTGCTCGTGGTTTTGGGTTGGTAAATAGGAACGTTGTCATTGCGAGGAGCGATAGCGACGTGGCAATCCATAGTGAGACATCCTCTGTCGTTTATGTAGTCCACATGGATCGCCGCGCTTACGCTCGCGATGACGGGGTCTGGTGCTTTTTACTTCTTCCGATTCTTCTTCTCTTCAATCCCAGAAACGCCTTTGCGTTCTTTGAGTTTTTCGATGATGTCTTTTGGCTTCACGCCTTGATCAGCCCATAATACCAGCAGGTGGAAGAGCAAATCGGCGCTTTCGCTGATCAGTTCCTTGCTATCTTTTTTCATGGCGGCGATGACGGCTTCAACGGCTTCTTCACCTACCTTCTGCGCGATTTTTTCGGTGCCTTTTTCAAAGAGTTTGGCGGTATAGGATTCTTCCCCGCCATTTTTTTTGCGGCTGGCTATAACGTCGTATAATTCGTCTAAAAAATCCATGGTGGCCATATAAACCTCTTATAAACGCACCGGTACGCCGGCTTCTTTCATATGTGTTTTGACTTCGTTGATACTATAGGTGCCGAAGTGAAACACCGATGCTGCAAGCACAGCGCTGGCATGGCCTTCAGTCACTCCGGTGACGAAATGGTCTTTATGGCCTACACCGCCAGAGGCGATGACGGGTACGGTAACGGCATCAGCAATGGTGCGGGTCATCGGGATATCAAAGCCTTGCTTGGTGCCGTCGCGGTCCATGGAGGTAATCAGAAGCTCGCCTGCGCCATAAGACACCATACGCTCTGCCCAGGCAACAGCATCAATACCTGTCGCATTGCGCCCGCCATGGGTGAAAATTTCGAATTTACCAGGGGCGACGGATTTGGCGTCGATAGCAACCACAATACATTGCGCGCCGAATTTTTCTGCCGCTTGGCGGACAAATTCGGGGTTGTGAACGGCGGCGGTGTTGATGGAGACTTTGTCGGCGCCTGCCAGTAAAAGTTTGCGGATATCGTCTAATGTGCGCACGCCACCGCCAACGGTGAGCGGCATGAAGCATTGTTCCGCAACTCTAGAGACGACATCATAAAGGGTCGCGCGGTTATCGCTGGAGGCCGTAATATCCAAAAAACATAGCTCATCTGCCCCTTGTGCATCATAGACGCGTGCTTGCTCAACAGGGTCGCCTGCGTCGATCAGATCGACGAAGTTTACGCCTTTTACGACACGTCCGTCTTTGACGTCTAGGCAAGGGATGATGCGGGTTTTTAGCATGGTTGTTCTTTTCTATTCTTTGTCATTGCGAGCGAAGCGCGGCAATCCAGGGCCTACATAAAGGAGAGAGAAGTCCGTCCTGGATTGCCACGCCTCCGGCTCGCAATGACTTGTTCTGTATTTGTTACGCCACCTTCAACACTTCCGCCGGATTCACACGTCCGTCATACAATGCACGGCCGATGATAACGCCGTTAATGCCAGCGCTTTCGATGGTTTTCAGGGCTTTGATGTCGTTAATGCCGGATACACCGCCAGAGGCAATCACCGGAGTGCGGATGGCTTCAGCAAGTGCTTTGGTGCCTTCTAAATCTGGGCCGGCCAGGATGCCATCGCGGTTGATATCGGTATAAATAATCGCCGCTACACCTGCATCTTCAAACTCTAATGCGAGGTCTTTAATATCCATATCAGAGGTTTCTGCCCAGCCTTCAACAGCCACTTTGCCACCACGCGCATCAATCCCCACAGCGATTTTGCCAGGGTGGTTGCGGCAGGCTTCTTTGACTAGCTCTGGATTGCGGAGTGCTATGGTGCCGAGGATCACGCGCGATACGCCAGCATTGATCCATTGGTCAATAGTTGCATGATCCCGAATACCACCGCCCAGCTGCACAGGGATGGAAACACGGGCGAGAATGGCATCAACAGCGGCTTTATTGACCGGTTTGCCTTCAAATGCACCGTTTAAATCCACAATATGCACCCATTTGAAGCCTTGTTGCTCAAATAAAGCGGCTTGATCAGCCGGGCTTTCGGAGAATACGGTCGCCTGGCTCATTTCGCCTTTAATGAGGCGGACGCATTTGCCGTCTTTTAAGTCAATTGCTGGGTAAATAATCACAATTAGATGTCCTTATAGTAAAAATGTCCGCCAACCATCTGGCCGTTGACCATTTCGTATTTATCAAGTGTACCCCAACGGCGGTAGCCGGAGGTTTCATAGAGGTGAATGGCAGCAGGCTGATTGGCGCGTACGCTCAATTTTAGCATGGTAAGTCCAATCTCGCGTGCATCTTCTTCCACGCTTTTAAGTAATTCCCGCGCAAGGCCATGTCCACGCGCCCAAGGGGCTACGAAGTGATGTTCCACCACGCCTGCAAAGGCAGAGGTTTGGTTGCTTGGTGATGGGGCTACGAGTTGGATGGAGCCGGTAATGACTCTATCCAACTTGCCGACAAATAAACGGCGCTCCGGCACCATCATCACACCGCGCCAATAGGATTGCAGCCAGTCTTCAATCGGCACATCTGTGCGCGGGAAGCCGATGGTGAAGCTTGAGCTATCGGAAAGCGCGGCAATAGTTGCCTCAGAGAGCGATGCAATATCGCGCTCGGTCAGTGTTTCAACACGTTCGACGGAAACATGAGGGGGCACTGCGTGTAAAGATCCTTCTTTCATCATGGTTTCCATTGTAAAAAATTAGACAGTAGGCGCAAACCGGTCTGTTGGCTCTTTTCCGGGTGGAATTGGGTGCCAATGACGGTATTGTGTGCTACCACAGCTGTGATCGGTTGTCCATGCGATACTTCGGCCAGCACGTGAGTTTTATCCTCGGTCACGAAGTGGAAGCTATGCACGAAATAGGCATGGTCGCCATTCTTGATGCCTGCCAGTACTGGGTGGGTGTTATCCTTAATAATCAATTCGTTCCATCCCATATGCGGGATTTTATAGCTGCTGTCTTTCGGCTCAAGGGCTTTGACCTCGCCTTTAATCCAGCCTAAGCCTTGGTGCGTGCCATGTTCATAGCCAGTATCGGCCAGAAGCTGCATACCTACGCATACGCCTAAGAACGGCTTGCCTTGTTGATGCACCGCTTCATCAAGCGCTGCGACCATGCCAGGAATGGCTTTTAGGCCGGAGATACAATCCCCAAACGCTCCAACGCCAGGCAGGATAATGCGTTCGGCATTGCGGATATCGTCGGGATTATGGGTGATACATACGGTATGGCCGGTTTCAAGCGCGGCGCGTTCACAGGATTTGGCCATGGAGCGGAGATTGCCCGAACCATAGTCAATAATAGCAACATTACGTGTCATGCATGTACCCATGGGGATGAAGAGGGTTTCCAGTTATCGAAGAAGCGTAACTGGGCATCGGATTCATTTCTGGCGTAGACTACGCCGATAAGCGTATAGCCTTTGCGTGTATAACGGGCTGCCAGCCAGTCATTGGCGTTAAAGCCAATGTAAAAACCTACACCCGCCTGGATAATAGCGCCAACAGCATGGGAGATAATGCTACGGCTTTCCAATTGAGTGAAGAGGGCATAAAACACGGCAATAGCAATCGAAGGCAGCCAGAGCCTATGGTATAACGTCCAGAAAAACGTGAATATAAAAGCCAGAAAGGAGAAGCCTTCCTTAACGAATACGGCTTCCTCCACCTTATCGGGGGATGCGCTATAGACCGCGTAAATCGAATATTTCATTTACAGCGAGCCTCCAAGCACACCTTTGGTGGAAGGAATCGCATCCGCCTTGCGCGGGTCAATCTCAATAGCGGTACGCAACGCGCGCGCCAGGCCTTTATAGCAGGATTCTACGATATGGTGGTTATTCTCACCGTAGAGATTCTCCACATGCAAGGTCACACCAGCGCTTTGCGAGAAAGCTTGGAACCATTCCTTGAAGAGCTCAGTATCCATATCGCCCAGCTTTGGCTTGGTAAACTCCACTTTCCAGATCAAATACGGGCGGCCTGAGAAATCAAGCGCCACGCGGGTTAGCGTCTCATCCATAGGGATATAGGCATGGCCATAGCGGGTGATGCCTTTACGGTCACCGAGTGCCTTAGCAACAGCCTCGCCAATCGTCCAGCCGGTATCTTCGGTGGTGTGGTGGAAATCAATATGCAGGTCACCCTGGGCTTTGAGGTCAATATCCATCAAGCTGTGGCGGGAGAGTTGTTCGAGCATATGATCCAAGAAACCAATGCCCGTGAAAACATCATAAGTGCCTGTTCCATCAAGATTTACTGTGGTCTTAATCTGGGTTTCTTTGGTCTTCCGTTCAACACTCGCCTGACGCATAATTATGACTTTCCTTAGTAAAATAAGCCCAACTATACAGGGTAATGGGGGGATTTTGAAGAGAAATATTAGAGGGCAGGATTCGGGATTCAGGATTCAGAGATAAGGAGGAGGCCTTTGAATCCTGAATCCCGAATCCTGCCCTCTAAAATATTTTCTGATCCCCCTTGATTCCTTGCCCAAATACCTCCACATATAGAGGATGTTTTATCAGAAAAGGAGCTGGCAGATGGAGTCTATGCACGCTACGACGATTGTATCGGTACGCAAAAACGGCAAGGTAGTTATTGCTGGGGATGGCCAGGTATCGATTGGGTCTACCATTATGAAAGCCAGCGCGAAAAAAATCCGCCGCCTGGGTGATGGCAGTATTTTAGCAGGATTTGCAGGGTCTACGGCGGATGCGTTTACGTTGTTTGAGCGTTTAGAAGCCAAACTTGAGAAGCATCCTAACCAGCTGACACGTGCGTGTGTCGAGCTTGCTAAAGACTGGCGAACGGATCGTTACTTACGCCGGTTGGAAGCGATGATGATTGTGGTGGATAAGGATGTATCACTGGTGCTGACCGGAAATGGCGATGTATTAGAGCCAGAAGATGGTGTAGTAGCGATTGGTTCAGGCGGGAATTATGCTTTGGCAGCTGCCCGTGCTTTGCAGGAAACCGAGCTGGATGCCGAGAATGTGGCACGTAAAGCAATGAAGATTGCGGCGGATATCTGTGTGTATACGAATCATAATGTGACGCTTGAAAGTATTGAATAACCTAAGAATTGTCATTCCAGTGCCAGTTCCTGGCATAAACTTCGGCTGGAATCCAGCGCAATGATGTGAGCGTAGTGAACGCTGTATTGTTGCTTTATGTTTAAGGGGACTGGATCCCAGCCTGCGCTGGGATGACGGCGTATATCCTCAAATTCTAACTCAAAAATAAAGTGGAAATATACTATGAGTTCTCTTACCCCTCGTGAAATTGTTTCGGAATTAGACCGTTTCATCGTCGGCCAGCATGATGCGAAGCGGGCGGTGGCGATTGCGCTGCGTAACCGTTGGCGCCGTAAGCAGGTTATCGGTGATCTGCGTGATGAGATTGTGCCTAAGAATATTCTGATGGTGGGGCCGACGGGTGTTGGTAAAACCGAAATCGCCCGCCGCTTGGCAAAACTTGCGAATGCACCGTTTATCAAAGTGGAGGCAACGAAGTTTACGGAAGTTGGCTATGTTGGCCGTGATGTGGATTCTATTATTCGGGATTTGACCGAAGTCGCTTTCCACATGGTGCGTGATCAATTGCGCAAAGAAGTAGAAGTCCGCGCCCGCGCCCATGCAGAAGAGCGTATTCTTGATGCGCTGGTAGGTGAGAATGCGAGTGCAGATACACGCGAAAAATTCCGCACCCGGTTGATTAACAATGAGCTGGGCGATAAGGAAGTGGATATTGCCGTGAGTGATAGCGGTGCACCAGGCGCTGGCTCACCCTTTATGGATATTCCTGGTATGCCTGGCAGCCAGATGGGCGTGATTAATATCGGCGATATGATCAGCAAAGCCATGGGTGGCGAACGCTTGCGCAGCAAGCGTATGACGGTGAATGAGGCGTATGATATTCTCATGGCAGAAGAAAGCGATAAGCTGATCGATAACGACCGCATCACCAAAGAAACGCTGAAATTGGTGGAAAATGATGGTATTGTCTTCCTCGATGAAATCGATAAAATCGCGGCACGCAATGATGCGCGTGGGGGCGAAGTGAGCCGTGAAGGCGTGCAACGTGATTTGCTGCCATTGCTGGAAGGTTCATCGGTAACCACCAAATACGGTACGGTTAAAACCGACCATATCCTGTTCATTGCATCCGGTGCATTCCATATGGCGAAACCTTCGGATTTATTGCCAGAGCTGCAAGGCCGTCTGCCAATCCGTGTGGAGCTGAAGGCGCTTTCGCATGATGATATGGTGCGTATCCTGAAGGAGCCAGAAGCCAGCCTGCTCAAGCAATACAGCGCATTGATGAACACCGAAAATGTGACGCTGGAATTTACCGAAGAAGGCATCAACGAAGTGGCAACCATTGCCACCTCGATCAACAAAGAAGTCGAAAACATCGGCGCTCGCCGTCTGCATACTATTCTAGAAAAAATGCTTGAGGATATTAGCTTTGCAGCAACCGATAAAGGCGGCACGACGGTGACAGTAGATGCCGCCTATGTGCAAGAGCATTTGGGCAATTTGACCAAGCAGATGGATTTGTCGAAGTTTATTTTGTAGTAAAGGATGAGATGGCAGATAGGAGGGTTACATGGAAAATTTAGGGGCAGCACCGTGGTTATTGTCGCGGTATTTATTAGGGAGGGGCAGGGTTACCCGGCAGTCATATTGGCTTGTAAATGCATGGTTTTCAGTTGCCTATGCAGTATTGAAAACCTTAAATGTTATGGGGGGAATATTAGGATTTCCTCCTGTAGTCCTTTTACTCATCAATGTAAGTATAATAGTGTTTTCCTCCATATGGTTTATCGTTGGATGTTGTGTTGGTGCTGCTGGGCGGATGCATGATATTAATAAATCGGCATGGAATCTATTATGGGGTCTTGTCCCGGTAGTTGGTGGAATAATGCTATTATACTGGCTTCTTTTCAAAGCAGGAACTAAAGGGCCTAATACATATGGTGATGATCCGCGTCAGGCCTTTGATGTAGTTTATGCAAATGAAAGTGAGAGCAGCCTGAAGAAAAAAGTCTGGAAAAATAATATTACGATTATTGCTCTCTCAGTATTGTCTTTACTCATAATTTTCCTTGGTCCTGTGATGTTACTTAAGTATACGGATGTATACCATGTTGCTGAGCGTCATATTAGAGAGGATGCACAAATACATGAGGCAATTGGGAATGTGCAACGTCTTGGTTTTCTCCCATCAGGTTATGTAGGTGCTAATCGTGGTCAAGAGGTGGCATATTTGAAGCTTTCCGCAAAGGGAGAGAACGGTAACGTTGAAATATTTCTAGAGATGAGCAAAAAACTCCAACAAGACTGGATGGTGGAAAAGTCTACAATTTTGGGTGTGGGGCGCTAGTATACAAGCAAATAGAGGGCAGGATCTACAGAGGGTTTTTCCTCTGAATCCTGAATCCTATCTTCTCCTCCTCACCAACACATAAAACGCTCCATCTCCACCATGTTGTGGGCGGGCTGGGGTGTAGGTGAGGATATAGGGGCGAAGTGAGGGCGAGCTTAGCCATGTTTCGAGTGAAGCACGAATAATCCCCTGGCCGGCCAGGCCTTTGCCGGTGATAATCAATATACAACGGCGGCCATCATTATAGGATGCATGCAGAAAATGGGTGAGCATGGTGAGGGCGTGATCAGAGGTCATGCCGTGCAAATCGAGCCGTGCATCAATCGGATATTTGCCCTGCGCAAGGCGCTGCGCGCTGTTTTTATCGACACCTGCGGAACTGGTGACCGGTGTGGATAAAGGGCTGGGGGCGTGTGATATGGGATTATGAGGTGTATAGCGGTACGACATACGCGGTGAAGGCGCTACTACAGGCGGTAATTTGCTGGATTTAGGCAAAGGCATCACATCCTCCATCGCACTTTCCCAAAATGCATGGTCGTCGTCAGAGAAGGGGAAATGGGGGTGGCGTGGAGGCATGTTAGTTATTGAAAATAATAGATTATATAGTATACTAAGAGTATAGTATATCATGAAGAGTGTGAAGTTACATGCCTTAAGTAGCCTATACTATATCGTCATCGCGAGCGCAGCGTGGCGATCCATCTATCGATGATATTTGCGCAGCTGCTGGATTGCCGCGTCGCTAGCGCTCCTCGCAATGACAGGGTATTGTCACTATGCATCGCGTTACACGAGTTAAAGCAGTATGCATTATATCGTAGTATTACTCAGTCACCTTGGCAATAACGCCACATACTGCCCATCCTGCTTCATATGGCTAGCAAGATATTCAGCCTCTTGCCCGAATCCGAAAAATACATCACCTCGCACTGGGCTTTTGATGGCACTGCCGGTGTCTTGGGCGATCATGAGGCGGTTGAAGGGGCTTCCATCAGGCAAGGTGGTTTCAAGCCACAGAGGTGTGCCGTAGGGGATGAAGGCTTTATCAACGGCTAGAGAGCGCTGCGGTGTGAGAGGTAGATTCTGCGCGCCTATTGGGCCTTCACCTATGATTTCTTTGAAGAAAATATACGAGGGATTTTGCTCTAAAATAGGCTGTGTTTGCTCAGGATGGGCATAGAGCCAGTCTTTTATGGCGAGGGCGGATATATTATCTTTGGTGAGCATCTGGTGGTCTAGCATATAGCGGCCGATGGAGTAATAGGGCTTGTCATTCTTTCCTGCAAAACCAATGCGAATAACAGAGCCATCTTCCAGCATCACGCGGCCAGAGCCTTGGACATGTAGGAAGAATAGCTGGACAGGGTTATCCGTATAAAGCCACTCTAGGCCTTGGTTAGCAAGCGCGCCGCGGTTAATCTCTGCGCGGGTGAAGCGGGTGCGTAATGGGTCAGGCGGGAGGCGGTAGATGGGGTATTGGTAAAAGCCGTTTTTCGTGCGGCTTCCTTTAAGGGCGATTTCATAATAGCCGGTGAACAAGCCAGTGGTCTTGTCGTTATTGCGGATGCGGTAGGGCTGGAAATGCGTTTCGATGAACTGGCGGAGTTCAGGTGTGGAGGCATTTTTAAGTGTGGCAGCTTGTGCGCATACCGCACCCCATTGGATGATTTTATCACCTAATGTGGTAGTAGATGTTTTAGTGCATGAGCGTAGTAATGCAGGCCAGACTTGGGCTAGGTCATCGTGTTGCCAGCCCTGTAATGCTGAAAAACTCACCGGTTCGATTACTACCTTATCAGGTGGCGGAACCGTGACGCAGGAGACTAAAAGCAGGATGCCTAAAAGGCTAGAGACTATCCGCAGCATCGGTTTCTGTTAATTCCCAATTAGGATTATCCGAGCGTAAATTGCGGCTGAAAGTCCAGAGTTCCTCGATACGTTCTACACGTGATGGGTCACCGCTGATAATGTTTTGGGTGGTTTTATCACGTACCAGCTGGATTTGCTCTGTCACGAAACGCACGGTGACGGAGGCAATGCTTTTATCCAAGGAAAGTGAGGTAATCCGGCTTTCTGGCATAGCGATGATCGTGACTTGCGATACTTCGTTATGCTGGTGGCGGCGGTCAATTTCTGCGCTGAATTCTTCCAATAATTCTTTGCCGAGCAACGGGCGCAAGGTGTTTTTATCCCCTTCGGCGAAGGCTTTGATAATCATTTCAAATGCGGCATTCGCACCGCGCATAAAATCGCTGACGCTGAAATAACGGTCTTGTTGTTGAATCTGTGCCAGGGTGGATTTTTGATCGGCTGATAATGTATCTTCCAGCGGATCTAATTGCAGAGGAACAACATCTTTCACATTAGGATTAATGGAATAAATATTGCCTGGCTGACCCTGGGTTTTGCCATAGCGCTCGTCCATTTGGCGGCGAAGGGCTTTTTTATCGTCGTCTTCATTGCGTTGCCCTAACACATTGCGCAAACGTAGCACCAGCACAACGGCGATGATGGCAAAAATGATAATGTCTAAAAACACCATAGGTACTAAATCCTGGACGAATAATACATTCTGTAGTATTTCTCATTTATTCCCGAAGGGTGTTGTTCCTCGGCTCATGTAGTGTGACTACACTTCGCCTCGGACTCCTACTTCAGAAATAAAGCAGAAATACTATACATTTAAAAATGCACTGCTTCTCCCTCCAACGCAAGGAAAAAGAATAATTATGACTCAAGATACGTCAAAACGCCGTGTGGTTGTTAATACACAATATATCAAAGATCTGTCATTTGAAAACCCAGGCGCACCAGCGTCTTTGGTGGCGCCTAAGAGTGTGCCTAATATCAAATTAAATGTGGATATCAATGTGCAGGGCCTGCAATCTAACCTTTATGAGGTGGCACTGCATGTAACGGCAAAGGCGGAAGCGGATGGTAATTCACTGTTTTTGGTGGATGTGTCTTATGCAGGTGTATTCACGCTTAATGATATTCCAGAGGATGAAAAAGAGGCGGTGTTATTGGTATACTGCCCGAATATTCTCTTCCCTTATGCACGCCGCGTGATTTCAGATGCAACACGTGATGGTGGCTTCCCGCCATTGATGATTGATCCGGTGGATTTCATGGCGCTCTATCAACGCCGCAAAACCGAAATGGCTCCAGCCAATGATTCTGTGGTAAACTAATGGAAAGACAGCCAGGCCGCGAACCTTTAGTGACGATAACACATGTTGTTTATGCATTGCAGGCACTCTCGTTTCTCACGGGGGTGACGGCGCTGATTGCTGTGATCATCAGTTATGTCAAACGCTCTGAAGCGCGTGGCACCTGGCTTGAATCCCATTTCAAATGGCAAATCCGTACCTTCTGGTGGGGGCTATTTTGGACGGTAGTGGGCGTTATATTGACGTATATATTTATCGGATTTGCAGTGTTGGTGATTAATAGTATCTGGATCATGTACCGTATTATCAAAGGCTGGCTAGCCTTGGTGGATCGTAAGGTGGTGGGGTAGTTGTCATACGCTGATTACGTTGGTGAATGACAAAGCATCCTTCGTCATCTACTCATATTTATATTTTTTTGCATGAAAATATGAGCACTGTCATCCTTGGACTTGACCCAAGGATCCATCGTGAACAGAGAGCAAGAATACGGCTTTGAATAATGCTATGTATTTTAGATGGATTCTTGGATCAAGTCCAAGAATGACAGAGAAATATAGCACCGTGACTGCGTCCGCCGAAGCCTTGGCGAAGGGCGATCATAAAGTACAAAGAATGCATCACCATAGATGGATTGCCGCGTCGCTAACGCACCTCGCAATGACGGGGAGCTTGCAGTGATGGCACGTCGGGAGATACAAACTAATGCCGTCCTCTGCATAGACAAACCCTCTAAACCTTGGTATGGTGGCATATTTCCTCCTTTCTTGATAAAGAGACTATTGTGACTGAAGCCCGCCGTTATATCCTCACCCTTTCGTGCAAAGATATTATTGGTATCGTTGCTGCTGTATCCGGTTTTTTGCATAGTAATGATTGTTTTATCATCGAATCAGCCCAGTTTGGTGATCCATCTACCGACCGTTTCTTTATGCGCACGGTATTTGCAGCGCGGCCTACAGCGCCGAGCTATGAGGAGTGGTGCGCGCGGTTCAGTGAGATTGCGGATGCGTTTGCGATGAAGTGGGATCTCTATGATACTGCGAAAAAACAGCGTGTGCTGATCATGGTGTCTAAGCAGCCGCATTGTTTGAATGATTTGCTGCACCGCTATAGCTCTGGCACCCTGCCAATGGAAATTGCGGCGGTGGCGTCTAACCATCGTGATTTGGAAGATACCGTACGCTGGCATAAAATTCCGTTCCATTATCTACCGGTCACACCCGATACAAAAATGGAGCAAGAAGCCGAGATCATCAAATTGGTGAAAGAGCTGCAAGTCGATGTGGTGTTATTGGCACGTTATATGCAGATTCTTTCGTCAGCACTTGCTGCGAAATTGCATGGTAAGGCGATTAATATCCATCATTCCTTCCTGCCAAGTTTTAAGGGGGCAAAGCCTTATCATCAAGCCTATGACCGTGGCGTGAAGCTAATTGGTGCGACGGCGCATTATGTGACAGATGATTTAGACGAAGGCCCGATTATCGAGCAAGAAGTGGTGCGTGTAGACCATACCCATAGCCCACAAGATTTAGTGGCATTAGGGCAAGATGTAGAAAGCATCGTCTTAGCCCGTGCGGTGAAATATCACTTAGAGCGCCGTGTATTGCTCAACGGGCATAAGACGGTGGTGTTTAAGTAAACCTAGCGGCTTCTGCTGGTTAATGGTTCTAAGCACTTTACCGCAGAGCGATAAGTTTCGGGCGCTATCACATAATCTTTCTCACGTCTGAGAAGCATCTCATCGCTACAGATGCCTTTGCTATATGCGAGTAAATAGAGCATACGCTCTGTGGCATCGGGTATGTAATACGCAGGATGTTTGGTCGTGAGTGTTTTAAGAATGGCTGAAATACTGCCTTCAACCTCTACTATGCCTAATTGATGCTCATCGACAGATAAGGTACATTTCTCAACATTCGTACTCTTTATCAGCAGTGACATCAGTATATCGGCATGGAATTGGTTGGTGCAGGTAATCTGCATTTTATGTTTCAGACCTATATCGCACGGTAGATGTATCGACATGATATAGCTCTCACGGATATGGTGAGAGGGTTGTGATGGCTTGCAGAAATCAGTGCTAGACTTGCTATCTTCAATCTCTTGCTGGGTGTAGTGGTAATAATTAGGGATGATATTCGCAGATTGTGATGTTGTAGGCGTGTTTATCTTCTGTTGGGAAAGTGCATATAGATAATCATACAGCTCCTCACGCAGCACAAAGCGTGGTGTACCATGAGAGATGCTGCTTGCGATGAAAAAATCGGTTGCTAGAAGTTCTTTACGGTAAGGACTCATGCTAGGTAACAGATATTCGGTTGTGTTTTCTGCATGTAGAATGCTTTTAAGCGTCCGTTTTGCGTCATAGGACAAGCTGCGATACCGGTCTAAGATTCTCTGGTACTGAGGGAGGTGTTTGCTGATAATTGACTCATATCCTTTAAACCTGCTTACGTCATGGTAATGAGGGGATTCAGGGCTATACGTAATATGACTGCCCAGTAGAGATACCAATGTAACAAGTTCATCGCGTGCTTCAGGCGTCAAAGCATAGAACAACTTTAGAACGGTTTTCCGCTTTAAAGCATCCGTATCGATAGGTGGTTTTGGGGTAGTATGTGCGGATGCAGAGGGTGTGGTATCTTCTATGTCGTTGAAAGAAAATTCATCGGGAGAGAGAAGTATATCTGTAGTCACGCGTGGTGGGGTTTTCTTGCGGGGAGAGGCATTGATGATGAGTTGTAGGGTTTTCTGGACATCGTCGGTGAGTACAATTCGCCCATCTTCTCGTTGCTTGCATAAGGTGCTTTTAAGCAAGGCAGTGCCATGTTTATGGTTTTGAGCAAGCGAGCGTGATGAATCTTTCACCAGATAGGCTAATGCAAGTTGCTCTAGATCCGATAAGCCTTGGTAAAGGGGAAAAACTCTATCCCAGTTGTCTTGGGGGTATTTTTGTGTGGACATGGTGTTATTTGCTGAGAGAATGTTGTTGGGGAAGGAAGTATTGCTTGCTCTCGATAGCGGTAGCTTTAGAAATACCATAGAAATGACGATTGTCATTATAGCTCGTGAATTTACCCAGTTTGGTGAGTGTAGATTCAATGTCGGACGTTTCAATGGTTAATACACCGCGTTTCTTATATTCTTGGGTAGAGCAGTGTGTGAGTTTTAAGAGTACAGCTAATTGTTGTGCATGCTCTATAGTGGTGCAGTAAACAAGCAGGCGGCCTTTTGTTGAAAGCGAAAGATGCATGACATAGCTGCTTCTAGAAAGGTCTTTTTTAGGGGTGTTGGTATTGGGCTCTGTATTATTCTGAGTAGAGGGGGTGGGTTTCGAATCATTGTAAAGATATTGCGATGCGCTATCGGGATTGCTTCTTATCGCCGCTAATTCGTCTTGCGAGTAATAAAAGTGGTTAAAAATAAACGGGCGTTTTTTAGGGGGTAATGGTTTGGTGGATTCGGATTGTGAGAGAATTGTTTGAAGGCAATATTTAAATAGCTCTGTATCAGCCTCTTCTTTAATGCTGAGTGTGTTATCGTCATGACGAGTGCAGCAGATCATCGTGCTGAAGGTGGGGTAATATTTATGGTCAGGCTTGATGGGCTTCCCTTTTTTGAGAGTCATTGCTTCAATAAAGGAATCTTTTGTATCACCAGGTAGCGCTTCAAATTCTGCGATATAATCCTCTGCTGTATAGGGTATCCCAATGCGTGTTATATAATCTCTAAAATGTTGTTCTACATCTGAAGTCAGGAAAGTTCCATCCTCATTAAAAATCTCAAGAGCTGTTATTTCTGCATAATAAGGGTGTTTGGATGAAAGGGTAAAAGGAGCGGTGGTTTGTTGCAGTGATGTAAGAAAAACTTTTTGTATTGCAGGAGTAAGAGGTTGAAGGATGGAAAAAATATACGCATCCTGCAAAAAATGAAATTCCCTTGATTTTCCCATAACTCATCCTCCATATCTTTATCGATACGGCGTTATAGCATGGAATATTAACCAAGTAAATTTAAAAATTTACCTATGTTAAAATGCTCATAAATAAACAACATCCAACCCAATATCAATACTGGGGGCGGAGTGGGTGAGTTTGCCTACGGAGATGTAGTCTACGCCAGTAGATGCAATATCGCGGATGGTTTCAAGTGATACACCGCCTGAGGCCTCCAGTGTAATGCGACCGGCAACCAGGTTGACGGCTTCATGAAGAGTGGAGATACCCATATTATCAAGCATGATCATATCAGCACCTGCTGCAAGAGCCTCTTTGACTTGTTCGATGGTGTCGCATTCTACCTCCACACGGGTGAGAATGGGTGTATTGGCGCGTGCCTGGGTGGCTGCTTGAGTGATGCTGCCGCAGACGGCGATATGGTTATCTTTGATAAGCACGCCATCATCGAGGCGGAAGCGGTGGTTATAGCCGCCGCCCATACGTACCGCATATTTCTCAATTTCGCGCAGGCCCGGGGTGGTTTTGCGGGTATCAAGCAGGCGGGTGTTGGTGCCTTCGATAGCGTCAACATAGCGCCGTGTAAGCGTGGCAATGCCACACATGCGTTGGATCAGATTAAGCGCCACACGTTCTGCCGCTAGCACCGAACGGGCATTACCTTCACCGGTAATTAGCTGTGTGCCAGCCTTCACCTGCTGGCCTTCTTCGCAGAGAATCTCACTAATAATGGACAGATCAATTTCTTCTAACACGGTCTGCGCCACGGGCAACCCAGCCACCACCATATCCTCCCGCGCCACAAAAGCAAATCGCATCTGTGCATCTTCAGGAATAACACTACGCGAGGTAATATCGCCTTTTCCAAGGTCTTCTTCGAGCGCGGTGCTAATAATACGGTAGACTTCATTCATATCGAGCTGCATGGGGTAGTCCTTATGTTCTGGTGTTTGGGGTAGAGTAATATGAAATGGGGGGATGATCAAGGAGGTATGAATTGTATAAGAATCATCGACAGCATGATAAATATAGAAAGAATTCTAAGAAAAGATTTTTACGCTGGTGCATAAGAAAGGAACACAGTAAAATAGAGAAGACTTCATAAATTATTGATATATATGACATTCTAATTGTGGCGAATTCGCCATAATTAGAACCTACAGGGAGCTAAGGGCATGTTCTGGAAGAAGAAAAGGGAAATAAACATTCAATCTAATACAGTTTCTATCATTAATATTGATGGAGAAGACTACATTAGTCTGACCGATATGATTAAGTCTAAGGAAGGTGAATATTTTGTCACCGATTGGTTGCGTAACAGAAATACACTAGAGTTTCTTGCTGTGTGGGAGCAGATGCACAATCCACACTTTCGTGTAGATGGTTTCCGCCCCCTTGCAGAGCAATCAGGATTAAACAGCTTTAAAATTAGTGTCAAAGAATGGGTTGAACAAACAAATGCAAGTGGGCTTATAGCAAAGCCAGGTCGTTATGGTGGCACGTATGCACATAGTGATATTGCCTTTGAATTTGGCTCATGGATTAGTCCAGTTTTTAAATTGTACATGATCAAAGAATATCAACGGCTAAAAGAAATAGAGAGTAATCAGCATAATCTTGAATGGAATGTAAAACGAATTGTAAGTAAGGCTAATTATCAGATTCATACAGATGCTATTAAAACACATATTATTCCCACGTCACGAAAATGGCGTAAGGAATTTGAATATGCAGAGGAGGCTGATATTTTAAATGTGGCGCTCTTTGGATTTACCGCAAAAGAATGGCGGGATGAAAATAAAGAGAGATATAAATCAGGTGAGAATATTCGTGATTCTGCTAGTATCAATGAATTGGTTGTGCTTTCTAACCTAGAGAGTATGAATGCAAGGATGATACGCGAAGGGATTGATAAGGAAACTCGATTTGGACGTTTAAAGGAAACGGCTCAGCATGAGCTTGGTATCCTAAATGAACGTGATCGTTTTAAATCCCTTAAAAAGACATCGGATGATGTTTATCTTATTGAAAGCAAGAAGGATAATTAATTAGGGGCGTTATTGTTTTGTAGAAAAGCTATAAGCGCACGGTCGAATATCTCACCATAAAAAAAACCGCCCGAAGGCGGCTTTTTTTATGGTGGAGCCAAGGAGAGTCGAACTCCTGACCCCCTGCGTGCAAAGCAGGTGCTCTACCAACTGAGCTATGGCCCCATCTCTAAAAGAGAATCATCGATTACTATAGAAAAAGAGGATCGTCAATAGACATTTCATCTTTTCTGCAATTATTTTATGACAACTGCGCCTGTGTGGCGGTGCATTTTTTGCACAATCCCTTAATTTCAATGGTTTGGTAATTGACGCTGAAACCTTTGTTTTTGGCGTTGTGGCGTAGTGTATCGAAGAGTTCGGTGTCGCAAATCTCATCAACCTCTGCGCAATGTTCGCAAACGAATAACATGCATGGATGGTGTTCGTCTGGATGGATACAGCCGATATAGGCATTGATACTATCAATACGGTGGATTAAACCATGTTCGAGGAGGAAATCCAGAGCGCGGTAAACGGTTGGTGGTTTGGCGGCTGCTTGATCATCGCCAAGGAGGGCGAGTAGATCATAGGCCTTAATGGCCTGATGCTTGCGCCATACCAATTCCAGCACGTTTTTGCGTAACGGTGTGAGCTTGGCGCCTTGTTCCAGGCATATATGCTCAGCCTTTTGCAAGGCTTGTTGCATACAGCGTTGATGATTATGTGTTTGTGTCATGGTAAAATGACTATAGCATAACTTAGCATAATGTCGATACTTGCCCTATAGGATTACCGTTGATAAGGGGCCATGGCTATACCGGTTGATGCGCCTAAGGCCTCTGTGAAGCTTTGGGCTATGCCTGATCGTTGTACCATAGAGGCAAAGCTTTTTACTCCTTTTACGCAATCGAACGATTTTGGAGATGTTGGGCGGGTCTCGCTTACATCGCGTTCAGAGCGTAATACCTTGCGCTTTAGGTCAACGGCTTGTGCGCCTTCTGGGAATAAGGCTTTTTCACCGCCGTGATAAAGATAGGCTGCACCATCATATACTATACGCGCAGCGCGGCGTGGGAAATTCACCATAGCAGCGGCTAAATCGCGGGCATCGGTTTGTTCTTCTTTAGCATCCGGTGAGAGTGGTGCAAGGAAAATAGGAATATGCGATGCATTTTCCAGCAGGTTATATTTCTCAAACAGGTCTTTGAGGAATTTACCTACAGGTGTCTCGGAAATAGCGGCGTACCAGCTCTCTAAGCCAACAGCATCAAATAGATAATGAGGAATCTGCTCGATATATTCGATGAACTTGCCAGCTTCAGGCACTGCAGCATTTAAGGCAAGGAAGAAAATCGTCCAGCCAAGAATGGTGCGTACTGGCATCACTTCAACCACATCTTTCCCAAGCGCTTTAAACCGGTCCATATAAGAAAGCTGGCCCTCTTTACCGAGGAAGGCATACACGGCATCATAAACATCCGCCGAAGGCTTGCCAGCGAAAATACCGGTATTATCACCAAAGGTATTGATGAAATCATTGCGTAGCGGGCTTAGGGCATTGCTGCCAAAGGCGGCTAAGTCGCCAGCGTGTAGCAGGCTGTATACATCACCCCATAAGGAACGGAAGAGGATATTATTCATCAAGCGCAATTGGGTTTGATCGAATGTGTCGGATTCCAATAAGGTAATTGCATCGGATACCATAGAGTTTACACGTTCTTCGGCATAATTACGCTTCCAGGTAATCTGGCGGCGGCGCAGGCCTTCCCATACGCGTGCTTGGCCAAGGAATTGCTTTACTTCCTTCAGGTTTTGGATCATAGCAGTTTGGCTATATTCTTTGCCATAAGGCGCATCTTCTCCAACGCGTGGCAAGCCAGACATATGCTTGAGCGTTTTGCGTGCGTCCGCTTCTGTCGATGATAATAATTCATGCGGAATGCGTGTGTCGCGGTAATGATCGGCAACGTGTAAATTGGCTAGCGCAATACGCCAAATGGCCACACGTTCTGATCCTGTGTTTTTATAGTTATGCTTTTTGACAATATCCTGCATCCGGCGTGTTGCAGAACCCATGCCATGGAAAATCGGGGAGTTGTCATTCGCATAGGTCACTATTGGGGCTTTAGGATTGCGTATGCCGCATGTATGGATAAGGGCGCTTTTCTCAAGGGCTGGCCCTGTGGCCGCATTTTGTACATCGGCGGCGTTAAGTGTTTGGTGATCAGGATGGACGCATGGTTTATCGGAATGTCCCAGCACCCAGTTTTTAATACGTGATGGCACAGTTTTCAAAAACTCCCAGCAACGGCCAGGTAATTTTTTGGCGTTATGCCAGCCTTTAGCGATGGCGCCGAAGAAGCCATATTCTTTGATGCTATGATAGCATTCTTTCACGCAGGCTTTGCCGAAATTATAGATAGCAGTTGGAATGGAGACCAAGAAGTTTAAGAAACGCATAACAAGATGCGGATTCTCAGGCCAGCGTTTTGGGCCAAAGAAATGCAGAGCTTTGTATATGACTTTATCAATACCCTGCACCAATTTCGCAAGGATCAAGCCTGGTAAGAGCAGGAATGGAATATGTAGCAAGTTTTCAATAGGGTTATAGGCAACCCATAAGGCGGTGCCATCCGCAGCGCCGCGTACAAAATTCACAAAGTCGGCAGACACACCGGTTGGATCTACGCCCATGAATTGCAGGATGCGTGAACCAATCGAAAGTCCCCAAATCCCTAAAATGAAAACAGCAATAGGGCCGATCAGCCAATGACGGTATTTATGCGCATAATGCAGCGCTTTTTCCTTATGCGGCACCATGCCGTGGTGGTAGCGGAATTTATAGCCAAGTGTTTTATTTTTAGAGCGGGTGCGGAAATACTCATCGTCATTTAAATGGAACGCCTGAATAAAATCATTGGTGCGGTGGTTCTGATAGAATTTTTCATGGGTGTTGATGTAATCATGGATGCGGCGGATCATGCCTAAATCCAGAGCCAGTTTGCCGAAATAATTATCATCGCTGAAAAGCGTATAGAGTGCGCGTTGGCTGAGTCCTGGGTTGCGTTCTAAGATAGTAATGGCATCATCAAGCCCTGCTAGGAGTGCTTCACGTATCCAGGTGCTACGGCGCATACGGCGGCCTTTGCGGGTGAAGCGGTTCCACAAGACATCGCTCTCCAGCATAGGGCGGGTTTCGCGTAGTAAGGTAAGGAGGCGTTCTTGGTCATAAAGGCGGATATCGGGTGTATCAGAGCGGCTGATCTTAAGTATCGCATCGGCCTTGCGGTCACGGCGGATAGGTTGGATAATGCCTTTCTTTTCCAGGCCTTTAAAATAGGCATTCAACCGTGCAATATGTGTTTTATAGCGTTCTTCTGCTTTCTGGGTGGCAATTTGCCGCTGGCGGACAGGGGTGGAGAATAATTGCGCTGTCTCGTGCATCTCTTCTAATTGCTGCACCCGTACTTCATCGGCTTTTTCAGAGCCATCAAAGGTGATGGTTTTTTTGATGTAATTCTCCAGGAGGGTTTTGCCCTCTTCGGTCATATAGAATTTGCTTTCAGCATTCAGTTTACGGAGGAATGCATCAGGATGTTTTTTCTTAAGCCGTTTTGCGGCGGCGATGAGTGTATTTTGCGCTGTAATGGTTTGAGGGTCTGTGGTGTCGGTTTTTTCTACCACATAGACATAATCAGCACGGGTACGAGAAGGCTGGATAGAGCCAAGCATGGCGTGGTATTTTTCTTCCACCAGATGCTTGCCCGTTTCGGTCATATAGACTCGGCCTTCAGCGGTTTTAAAATGCTCAGCAGGAAGGTTCTCAACCAATAAAGTAATCGCATCATTTTCTTTAGCGGAGTAGAAGAAAAGCTCTAGCAGGTCACCTTTAAGGCGTTTATAGAGGGTTTGTAGAGCGGTGTAGCTGAGGGTGGCATGAATATTGATAGACCTAGAGCCATCAGTATTCTTCCGTACAACTTCTTTAAACTGTACCGCATTAGGATCGTCAGAGTCTTGCGCTTCGTCACGCAGTGTTTTCAGTGCCTTATAGAGAGGGCTTCTTTTAGCGTCTTGCACTTCGTCAAGCAGTGCTTGTAGCGCCTTATAGAGAGGGCTTCTTTTAGCGTCTTGCGCTTTGTGAAGTAGTGTTTGTAACTTCTTATAGAGAGGACGTTCTTTAGAATCTTGCACTTTGTCAAGCAGTGTTTTCAGTGCCTTATAGAGAGGGCTTCTTTTAGCGTCTTGCGCTTTGTGAAGCAGTGTTCGCAGAGCTGGTCTTTCTGTTTGTTCCTCGCATACGATGAGTCTATAACGCCCATCCTCAATATCCCATTGAATCGGATGTTTTTCAATCAGGGCGGGTGTGTGGCGGTAGTTGACGTTTTTGCGTTGGCGCGGGGCTTTGAGTTGCAGGTGATGCGCATAATTATCATTGGTGGCATCAACTAGCCTATTATCGCGAGCAAGTTTTGCTTCGGTCATAAACGCAGCGCGGTTGATGCCTTTAATCGGGGTGGAGGTTTCGTCTTGATCATTACCCTCTAGGCGTACCAGTGGATCGAGCATTTTGACGATAGCTTTTTTGTAGTGATAGAAATCCACATCCAGTGTGTAATCATCATTATCACGTGTGCGGAAGGCGTGTTTGTCTTTGCGTGGGAGGGAGTTGAGGAGTTCATCAGGGCGGTTAGGGCTGTTTTGGAAGCTCAGAGTAACGGTAGGGTTAAGCGATGGGCCGGATAGCGCACTTGTAGCATTAAAATGATCCCATAGGAACTTAGCCTCTGCGCGGCGAGGGGCAAGCATTCTCAGACGTTTGTTAGTGCTGGCTGGCATGATATGGGATCTCTATAGGGATAGTAATTCTAATAATCATTTGCAACATATCGATGTTGAGAATCATTTGCAACAACTATCTTACGTTTTAGGGAAATTTTATTAAAGAATTAGAGTGTGAGGTTTTGTGGGTTGGCTAAGTGATTATAGTATAGGTATTTATTTTTGGTGCGAAATCTGCCCATATTTACACTGTCATTCGCCGATCACGTTGGTGTTGTTGCATGGCTCTTAGATACCATTGATCTTTTTTCTGTCAAACACCTACTTGATCGGTGAATCCATCTAAAAGATATAAAGCTATATTTATTGTGATGGATACGCCGATCAAGTCGGCGTATGACAAAGGTTAGGCGCCATGCAACAACACTGATCACGTCGGCGAATGACAACGTGCGAGCTTTAGCGTGGTGTCCATCCCTCCTGAGAGTCTATTAGGTATGATTGCTATGGCTTTACGGCTTGGCAATGATGAGGGGTATGTAACAATGCCCAAGCTATACTATACAAAAAGACCGCTTCCTCATAAAGAAAGCGGTCTTTTTGTATAGTATTATAGGATAAACTACGCAGCTTCTGCAGTTGTTGCGGATTTTTTATCGTTGAGTGCTTTGGTTACTTTTGCAACAGCTTGTGGCAGATCAAGAGAATCAACCGCTGCTACTTCGCCGGCTAAACGTTCGAGCGCCGATTCGTAAATCATGCGTTCGCTGTAAGAACGGTCTGGGTCTTCCACGTTTTTATGCAGGTCGCGCACGACTTCTGCAATGGCGGTAATATTGCCAGAATTGATCTTCAGCTCATATTCTTGAGCGCGACGGCTCCACATACCACGGGCAGCTTTCGCGCGTGATTTGAGGATATCAAAAGCATCCTTCACTTGATCACGTGAGCTGAGAGGGCGCAGAGTGGCTTTCGCACGGCTAACAGGCACGCGCAGGATCATGCGTTCTTTCGCAAAAGAAATAACAAACAGATTCAGCTCTTCGCCGCTGACTTGTTGGGTTTCTTGTGCTGTGATTTCGCCTACGCCATGTGCTGGATATACAACGCGATTACCGACTTCAAACTTAAATTCTTTTTGAGACATTATTGCTGCTCCCTTATTAACAAGCAAAATTTTCCAGCCCCCTATCCCCTGCCGCAAGGGGGAAAACACTGAAATAACAGTTCTTTTATTGTCTGGAAGAATGATATTAACACAAAATTTACGAAAAATAAAGGGTCTGTAAAGAAATAGTAACAAATCCTGTGTATAATTCTGTAAGTTGTTGTTGTATAGAATTCTTTTTTTGTCGTGCGCCAATTAAGCGGGTGAATGACACATAGGCGGCTAAAAAAAGCCCTGGTTCACAGAACGTAACCCAGGGCTTTGTATAGGCAGAAGAGCGATTACACGCTGTAGTACAGTTGGTACTCGATTGGATGCGGTGTATGCTCGAAGCTTTCCACTTCTTCCATTTTGAGAGCGATATAGGCATCGATTTGATCATCGGTGAACACATCACCCTTCTTCAGGAAGGCGCGATCTACATCCAGGGCTTCCAATGCTTCACGCAGTGAGCGCGCAACGGTTGGGATGTCTTTCAGCTCAGCTGGTGGCAGATCGTAGAGGTTTTTGTCCATAGCATCGCCAGGGTGGATCTTGTTCTCAATACCATCCAAACCTGCCATCAGCAATGCTGCGCATGTGTAGTATGGGTTTGCAGAAGGATCTGGGAAGCGGGTTTCGATACGCTTACCTTTGGTGTTTGCTACGTAAGGAATACGGATAGACGCTGAACGGTTACGCGCAGAGTACGCAAGCAATACAGGCGCCTCATAACCAGGGATCAGGCGTTTGTAGCTGTTGGTTGATGGGTTGGTGAAGGCATTAAGCGCGCGAGCGTGTTTAATGATACCACCGATATAGTACAGCGCTGTTTCAGACAGATCTGCATAGAGATTGCCTGCGAACAGGTTTTTGTCATCTTTCCAGATTGACTGGTGCATATGCATACCAGAACCATTATCACCTGCGATTGGTTTTGGCATGAAGGTGGCTGTTTTGCCATAAGAATGTGCTACGTTATGAACAACATATTTGTATTTTTGCAGGTTATCTGCGGTGTTTACGAGGGTAGAGAATTTAATACCCAATTCGTTTTGTGCCGCTGCTACTTCATGGTGATGCAATACGCCTTCGATGCCGATATTTTTCATTGTCATGATCATTTCAGCACGAATATCGTTATGCGCATCTACTGGCTGCACTGGGAAGTAACCGCCTTTTACGCGTGGACGGTGAGCCAGGTTGCCCATGTCGTATTCACGGCCAGAGTTCAGCGGGTTTTCTTCCGAGTCTACTTTGTAGAATGCACCGTCCATCCCTACATGGAAACGCACGTCATCAAACAAGAAAAATTCTGCTTCTGGGCCGAAGAAGGCTTTGGTCCCAATGCCGGTGTAGCCTAAGTAAGCTTCAGCACGTTTTGCCGTAGAGCGTGGGTCACGCACATAGCCTGCACCGCTTGAAGGCTCAAGCACGTCGCAGAATACAACGATGGTAGGCAGCGCAGTGAATGGATCAACGAAAGCGGTGTCTGGTTGTGGCATTAGCACCATGTCAGACTCGTTAATCGCTTTCCAGCCAGCGATAGAAGAGCCGTCGAACATCACGCCTTCAATGAAAACATCCGCGTTTACTTCATTAGCCGCATAGCTGGTATGATGCCATTTGCCGCGAGTATCGGTAAAACGGAAATCGACAAATTCTGCATTATATTCATTGATCAGTTGAAGGACCTTGTTGCTACCAGTCATACGTGCTCCTACATAAATGGCGTGAGAAAAGAAAATATTCCGCCTCTTCATACACTAAACCGTGCCTAAGCACAAGAGGAGGAAGGAGAAATTATCCACAATTTGATAAAAACATAGCCAATCAGATACTTATGGGTTTTTTATGAAATAAAGGCTAGGAAAAGCTGGTTTTTTGTGAAAGAATAATGTTCTCTCAAGGATTTTCCGGTCTGTTTGGCCGCCCTACGTCATTCGTATAGATTGCATCTATATCGCCATTTAGGAGAATATATGTCCGTTTCAAACTCGTTACGTCTTTTGACGTCCCGTATTACACAACCCTTTGTAAAGAAACAAAAAGAAATCGTTTTTCAACCGAGTGCACCGCTTACCTTAGGGGCGGAAATCGAATTGCAATTAATGGATAAAGAAACCCTAAACCTCACGCCACGGGCAGAAGAAATTTTGCGGGCTACGGTGGCGGCAGAGAAGGTAAAACCAGAATTTTACTTAAGTACCTTGGAGATTAATACGGGTATTTGTCAGAATGTGCAGATGGTTGAGTCTGATTTTAAAGATACGCTGGACTATCTGGCGCCGATTGTCGATAGGCTGGGGATTGCGATGTCTACCACAGGCTGTCATCCTTTTGCCCGTTATTCGGATTGCGTGATTTCTCCAACAGACCGCTATAATGAACTTATTGATCGCAACCAATGGCTTACCAGGCGGATGACCGTATATGGGCTGCATATGCATTTAGGGATGAAAACTGGGGATGAGTGTATTCGCTTCAATAATTTCTTCGTCCGCTTCTTGCCGCATTTGCTAGCACTTTCGGCCAGTTCGCCCTTCTGGCAAGGGGATGATACGGGGCTTTCCTCCTGCCGTCCGACGACCTATGAAGCATTGCCAACAGCCGGGCAGCCGTATAGTGTTACTGATTGGCGGGATTTTGAAAATTTATACGATACGCTCAGGCAATGTGGTGCGATTCGGAGTTTGAAAGACCTGTGGTGGGATATCCGTCCTAGTCCTGGTTATGGCACATTGGAAATCCGCGTCTGCGATGGTTTGGCAACGCTTTCAGAAGCGCTTGCCATTATTGCCTTTGTGCATGGTTTGGCGCATTGGTTTAATGATCATGGTAATTGGGCGGAGCATGTGTCTATCCCGCCCTATTGGATTGCCCGTGAAAATAAATGGCGCAGCATCCGCCATGGGTTAGAGGCGGAGCTGATTACGTCTACTACAGGAACATTAAAGCCGATCCGCCAGGATATTGAAGAATGGCTGGTGACGATTGCGCCTTATACTAAGAAGTTAGGGTATGATAGTTATATCAACACACTGCGTGAGATTCTCTATAAAGGTACCAGCAGCGAACGCCAGCGCCGTGTGTTCCAGGCAACGGGGTCGTTACAGGCAGTGGCGGCCCATAATGTGGTGGAATTCCAGACGAATATGCCGCAATGGGGTGGGGAGAAAGAGGTGAAGATTGCTTAGCTAGTGTATTGTCATGTGCTGATCAAGGTGGGGTATGACAATACATTCTTCGTCATCGCGAGCGTAGCGTGGCGATCCATCTATCCTACATAAAGGACATAGAAATCTTAGAGATGGATTGCCGCGTCGCTATCGCTCCTCGCAATGACGATGAGGCCGTGCAATAGCGCGGATCAAGTCCAAGAATGACAAAGAAAAATCAGCATGGCCATGTTATAGCCTCGCAACGGCAGAGTAACTACTCCATCGCCTTAAACGTCTCCAAATTCACTGCAAACGGAATTTCTAAGCGTTCTAACAGGCTGGTGCGGGTGGCGTCGTTATAAAACTCTAGTGTTAGTTTATATTCGTGGCCGCTTGTAAAGCCTTCTACCGGAGGAAACGCTATAAATTTGGTGGTTTCTTCGGGGGTGAGGGTGTTGTCATAGACCAGTGGGTTTGCCTGCGCGCGAGGGTTATCGAGGAGCGCGCGTGTATAGACCGTGCTGGTATAAGGACCTCGCTTGGCGAGGGTGTATTCTGGGTGGAGTGTATAGCTACGGGTGCCAAGCGCATTGGAAAATGCCATCAAGAATTTCCCATCCAATACAGCAAAATGCTGAGTTTGTGCAGGTTGTGGGAAAGGGTAGGTGTGGTTTAGCTGGCGTGGTAATGTGGCGCCCCAATAAGGTTCGGTGGATTGGGAGCAGGCGGCTACTGCAAGGAGTATAAAACCTATGCAGAACAGGCGTAAGCTATTGTATCGCATCTTTTCCTCTCTCTCCTGTCCGAATGCGGATGGCTTCGGCCACATCATAAACGAAAATCTTGCCATCGCCCACCCGGCCTGTCGAGGCGGCTTTGCAGATGGCTTCAATGACTTTTTCGACTAATCCTGCCTCAATCACTGTTTCGATTTTGACTTTTGGTAGATAATCAATCACATAGCCTGAACTGTTTTGGTAAAGATCGGCTTGGCCTTTTTGGCTGCCGAATCCCTTCATTTCGGTGACGCTCATGCCCGTAACCCCTACTTCTGCCAGGGCATCGCGGACGTCATCGAGTTTGAAAGGCTTAATAATGGCTTCTATTTTTTTCATAACTGCATAAGAAAAATGAGGTTAAATGACTATAGACCTTGACGTATCAAAAAGCTTCGGTTAGATTACCCACCTCTTGTGGCGGGCATAGCTCAGTTGGTTAGAGCGCCAGATTGTGGCTCTGGAGGTCGCCGGTTCGATCCCGGTTGTTCGCCCCACTCCTCCCCTTATTTCTTATGAGATAGATATCTCTCTACTTCTAACGCAGCCATACAGCCGGTTCCGGCTGCGGTTACGGCTTGGCGGTAAGTCTTATCTTGCACATCCCCTGCTGCAAACACGCCTTCAATATTGGTACGTGGTGTGCCAGCTTGAGTGATCAGATAGCCTTCATCATCCATATTCAATTGGCCTTTGAACAGATCGGTGTTTGGCTTATGGCCGATGGCGATAAAGACACCGTCAACTTTGACTTCTTGTGTTGCGCCAGTTTTCGTATTCTTAAGGCGTGCGCCGGTTACACCTAGAGGGTTCTCGGTGCCGAGCACTTCGTCAATCTCGTGATCCCAGATCACTTGTACTTTCGGGTGATTGAACAAGCGGTCTTGTAAGATTTTTTCAGCGCGTAATGTATCGCGGCGATGTATGAGTGTTACTTTGCTGGCGTGGTTGGTGAGATACAGGGCTTCTTCTACCGCTGTGTTACCGCCACCTACGACTAATACTTCTTTATTGCGATAGAAGAACCCGTCGCAAGTCGCGCATCCCGATACACCAAAGCCTTGGAATTTGCTTTCGGATGGCAAGCCTAACCATTTCGCTTGCGCGCCGGTGCAGATGATCAGCGTGTCGCTGGTGTATACGGTGCCAGATTCGCCTACGCAGGTGAAGGGGCGTTTGGTCAATTCAACGGATTTGATGTGATCATTGATGACCTCTGTGCCTACATGCTTGGCTTGCGCTTCCATTTGCTCCATCAGCCATGGGCCTTGGATCACATCGGCAAAGCCAGGGTAGTTTTCCACATCGGTGGTAATCGTCAACTGGCCACCGGGTTGCATGCCTTGGATAAGAAGCGGCTGTAAATTCGCGCGTGCTGCATAGATGGCTGCTGTATAGCCTGCCGGGCCGGAACCGATGATGATGACTTTGGAGTGACGTGATGTGGACATAGTAGGATTTTCTCTGTGATATAAACATATGCGTCATTGCGAGCCGAAGGCGTGGCAATCCAGAGCATACATAGAGCATTTCTCATGTGTATAGATGGATTGCCGCGGCCATAAATGGCCTCGCAATGACGGTGGATGTATGAGTCTACAGGCTTTCCGCGTGAGACGCAAGGTAGTCTGCAACGCCTTCTGGGCTTGCTTTCATACCTTCATTGCCTTTGTTCCAACCAGCAGGGCATACTTCGCCGTGTTCTTGGTGGAAAATCAATGCATCAACCATGCGGATAGCTTCGTCAACGTTACGGCCGAGTGGCAGGTCGTTGATCACTTGGTGGCGTACGTTGAATTCTTGGTCGATCAAGAAAGTACCGCGCAGTGCAACAGAGCCGTTTACCAGCACGTCATAATCGCGAGCGATAGATTTGGTCAAATCAGCAACCAATGGGAATTGGATATCGCCGATACCACCTTTGCTTACCGGTGTTTTTTTCCATGCTAAATGGGTGAAGTGAGAATCCACGCTTACGCCAATCACTTCTGCATTACGAGCTTTGAACTCACCGAGGCGGTTGTTGAAAGCGATGATTTCAGATGGGCATACGAAGGTGAAATCCAGTGGGTAGAAGAATAATACGCCGATACGGCCGTCCAGATATTTCTTCAGATTGAATTGATTGTCGATAGTATCGTTTGCTAATACTGTCGCCGCTGTAAAATCAGGCGCTTGCTTTCCAACAAGTACACTCATGGTCGTTCTCCTTATATATAAATAGATGGCCGAAAGATAGGGAATATTGGGGGAAAGTGCAAGGGGAAAAAGGGTTATTGTTATGTCATCCCAGCGGAGGCTGGGATCCAGTTATACCATTTGTGAGCATAGCGAACGCATTATTAAATAAGGTGTTCGCTATGCTCACAAGCATTACGCTGGATTCCAGCCTCCGCTGGAATGACATTATTCTTAATCCTTCCGCTTCAACCAATTCACCGAGGTTTTGCCGGTGGTGTGATACCCCAAATACTCCAACAGCAACGGCATAGTCTCCGTAAGCTTCGTATCCAACTGCCATGGCGGGTTGATGATCATCATGCCGCAGCCATTGAGGCGGTCGGCGCGCAGGTCGTCATGGAGGTAGAATTCGGCGGTGAGTGCGCTCTCGAATGGTAAGCATTCTATGCCGGCATAGAAATGATTGATGGGAGCATAGCTCTTAATCGGATACCAAATGGCATAGATGCCATGCGCAAAGCGGCGATGGGCGTTTTCTAGGCCTTTTAGCATACGGTCATATTCATCGGTGACTTCAAATGGCGGGTCAATCAAGATCAACCCACGGCGCTCTTGCGGAGGCAGGGCGGCTTTGAGTTGGGTATAGGCATCTTGATGTGCGGTAATCACGCGTTTATCGCGGGCGAAATACTGGCGTAATAGGGTGTAATCATCGGGATGAAGTTCAGACGCAATCAAACGGTCTGTATCGCGCAGGAATGCGGCAGTGATGGCTGGTGAGCCAGGATAGAGGCGTAATCCACCTTCAGGGTTATACTGACGAATCACATCCAGTAACGGCGTAAAAGCGGAATGGATCACTGGCATAGCAAGCAAGCGTGTGATGCCATCTTCGTATTCGTGGGTTTTTTGGGTTTGTTCGCTGTAGAGATCATACATGCCAATGCCGGCATGGGTATCAATCACGCAAAAGGGTGTATCTTTTTCACGCAGTTTTTGCAGAAGTAGCGTGAGCACATAATGCTTCACCACATCAGCAAAATTACCTGCGTGATAGATATGACGGTAATTCAACGGCGCTTAGCCTACGTTTTCAGCGGTAGGCACTTCCTCGTCTTCATTAGCGCTGCCAGGAGCCGCAGAAGGGCCGAGCGATTTTACTAATGAGAGAATGCGCTTACGCACTAATGGATCTTCGATCTCGTAATAAGAACGCACTAAGGTTAGCACTTCTTTATTGCCGAGTTTTTCATATTCAAATCCGCCTTCCCGATCGGCCATATAGGCCTGCTTTTGAGGAATAGCCGGGCTGTTTGCTTCATCAAACATTTCGTCGAAGAAATAGGAAACGGGAACGTTAAGTATGCGGGAAAATTCGTATAGGCGGCTAGAGCCAATACGGTTTAGGCCACGCTCGTATTTTTGGATTTGCTGAAAGGTCACGCCTACAGCTTCGCCAAGGTTTTCTTGGCTCATTCCAAGCATGGTCCGCCGTGAACGGAGTCTTCGACCAACATAAATGTCTACAGGATGTGGAGGCATTGATTTTCTCTACCAGGATTAACGTGTCTCTGTCCAATGGACATTTCTTAACATTGCGATATTATTTAAAGGTCATTTCGATAATTATACGTAATGTTCCGATGAGTATAGAATTACTATTATAGGTTTTTCAAGCCTAAACATCTAAAATGACCGAATTTTCCGTATAATTATTATGAGAGTGGAGATAAATAGTATCATAAGTAGTACAACATAATTTCCGTATGCACCATAGATAGAATGGACTGTTGCATTCTGTGGCAAAGGTGCATCAACTATGCCGGTTTCGCCTAAGCCTAATTTGGCGACGATGCGTCCGTAGCTATCGATGACGGCAGAAATACCAGTATTGGCGACACGCACCAGCGGCAGTCCTTCCTCAATTGCACGCATTTTCACCATATAAAAATGCTGGTAAGGGCCAGTACTGGCGCCAAACCAGGCGTCGTTGGTGATATTGAGGATCCAGTCGGGGGGTGTTGTGGTTTCATTGGTAACATGGCCAGGGAAAATGCCTTCATAGCAAATAAGCGGGCTAAAAGGCGGGGTTTTGGAGACGGAGAGTGTTTCAGGCCCTGTGCCAGCAGAGAAATCGATCGAGCCGGCGGTGATTTTGGTCATGGGTAAAAGAGAGCGGAATGGCACATATTCGCCAAATGGCACCAAATGGAACTTATTATAATGCGCTTCGATATGCATATCGTTATTCAGAACGAAGAGGCTGTTCCATAATTCCATCGATTTTCCAGGTTCTTGTGATTTGCGCAAGGCGCCAGTTATCAGAATACCATTCTCAGGAATGGCGGATTTCACCAAGGGCCAGATTTCGCGGTCTTCTTCCAGGAAATACGGTAAGGCCGTTTCGGGCCATAATATATGCGTGACGTTCTCAAAACCTGGTGATGTAGAGAGGGTGACATAATGAATCAGGTTTTTAAGCCGTAATTCAGGGATCCATTTATGATGTTGGGCGATATTGCCCTGCACGAGGCGTAAGGTGACATTCGGCACGGTTTTGAGCGGTGAATAATGCAATCGCACCGCACCGCCAATACCCAGTACTAAAGGTAGGCATAATGCAGTTATAGCCAAGCCTTTTTGCCAGCGCCCATCTCCCCATAAGAGTGGTGAGAGTGCAAAAAGAAGGGTAACCAGGCTTAAGCCCCATATGCCGGTAACAGAGGCAATTTGGCTGACGCTATCAGAAAATGCCCAACTATAGCCAATTAAATTCCAAGGGAATCCGCTAAGCAAGATACTGCGCAGATATTCCATGCCCAGCCAGCTTACCGCGAATATCCATATGGATGGGCGGAAGCTATAGGTTATCGCGCTGGCTATCGCGATATAAATAGCAAGTACGGCCGAAATGGCCAGCACTGCAAACGGCACCAGCCAGCCAAATTGTGCGGCATCGGTGAGCAAGGCGATGGTGATCCAATACAGGCCAGAGGTAAAATGCCCTAACCCAAACCACCAGCCGATTTTAGCGGCCTCTTTACGGGACTGGCTGGATTCAATCAGTAAGAGCAGGCCAGTAAATGCGGGAATGAGGGCGGGGAAAATAAAGATGGGGGGCAAAGCCAATGTCGCGCAGATACCTAAGAGAAGCGCCGCATAAATGCGGCGTTTTCCTGTAAGGCTGAGGATAATACTGCGATAGCGTTGGATCAGGCGCATGATTATTCCGTCACTTCCATCTCAGCAGCTGATTCTGGCATTTTGACCAATACTTGCTGGACGCGGCGTGGATCAGCATCGGTGATGGTAAATACCACGCCATTTGGATGAGTGATGATTTCGCCTGTGGCAGGAATACGGCCAGCGAGCGAGAAAATTAATCCACCAATTGAGTCATAATCTTCCTTTTCCTCTGGTAGGGTAAAGGTAATACCGAGTTTTTCTTCGAGTGTTTCGATTTCCATACGCGCATTGACTTCCCATGCGCCAGGTGACACTTCACGCAAGGTGTCATCATCGCTATTATGATCATATTCATCAGCGATATCGCCTACGATTTCTTCTACGATATCTTCAATGGTCACCAAACCATCTGTGCCGCCATATTCGTCTACCACCAAAGCCATATGCAGGCGGGAACTGCGCATTTTGGCAAGCAAATCCATCACCATCATGGATGGAGGGACGAATAATACTTCGCGCATGATGGTTCTCAGGCTGAAGGTTTTATCGGTGCCTAAATAGCTGATGAGGTCTTTGCTATGCATGAATCCGCGCACATTATCGAGTGATTCTTCAAAAATAGGCAGGCGTGTGTGGCCGCTTTCGATGGCGATATGACGTAGGTCTTCTAAAGAGCTGCTAATATCAACGGCAGTAATATCACTACGTGGCACCATGACATCATCAACACGTAAATTGCGGAAGCCCAACAGATTGGTGAGCATGATGCGCTCTTCTACACGGATAGGCGTGCCTTCGGCCTCGTGTTCTTCGAGCAATTCTGCGACGGATTCTTCTAGGGTGCTATCGGGGCGGAATAATTGGCCCAGTTTGCGCATAAAGCGGCGGGGTAGTAAACTCGAACTTCGACTCGGTACTTCATCAGCAGAATCGTTACTTTCCGCCGTTTCGCCAGGTTTAATAGAAGACTGATTCATGATTATTCTCTTTGTCTATTCGTAAGGATTTGCGATACTATACTGTTGTAGCAGATTAATTTCCAGTGTTTCCATCATTTCAGCATCAGCTTCGTCGATATGATCATATCCGAGCAAGTGTAACATGCCATGTATAATCATATGGGCCATATGATCTTCTAAGGTTTTTTGTTGGTCTTTGGCCTCGTCTTCGATGGTTTCCAGAGCAAAGATAATATCGCCCACCACCAGCTCATCTTCGGAAGGCAATGGCTCACCGGGTTCTAATTCATAGGCGGGAAAGGACAGCACATTGGTAGGCTTATCTTTATCCCTATATTCGGCATTAAGCTGTTGAATAAATTCATTATTGCCGAGTACCAGGGAGACGGATACGACACCTGCATCTTCCGGCCATTGTTCGGTTGCATTAAGCACTGCGCGAATAAGCTTTTCTGCAAGCGTTTCCACCTCTGGCACGGCATCAAGCCAGCGGTCTTCTTCGATGAGGAGACTGATATCAAGTTGAGGCATGGCCTATAAAGCCCTCTCTGAATCCTGAATCCTGAATCCTGAAGGCCTATTCAAGCGCATCATTATCCTTCTCCCACTTATTCGTCTCAAGCGCACGATAGGCTTTGACGATTTTCGCAGTCAGTGGATGGCGGACGACGTCTTCTTCTTTAAAGCGTACGCGACCGATTTCATCAATGCCTTTTAAGGTTTCCCAGGCATCGCGTAAGCCAGATTTCACATCGCGTGGTAAGTCTACCTGCGATAAGTCACCGCTTACTACCATGCGCGAACCTTCACCTAAACGGGTGAGGAACATTTTCATCTGGGTTGGTGTAGTGTTTTGTGCTTCGTCGAGAATCACAAAAGAATTCGCCAGTGTCCGCCCACGCATAAACGCAAGTGGTGCAATTTCGATTTGCTGGCTTTCGATATATTTCGCCAATTGATCCGGTGGCAACATATCATTAAGTGCATCGTAAAGCGGGCGGAGATAAGGATCGATCTTTTCTTTCATATCTCCTGGTAAGAAACCAAGCTTTTCACCTGCTTCGAGCGCCGGGCGGGAGAGGACAATGCGTTCTACCTTATGGTTAATGAACATAGAGACGGCAACCGCAACCGCCAGATAGGTTTTACCTGTACCCGCTGGGCCTGCTGCAAGCACTAGCTCGTTTTTATACAGTGATTTGATATAATCGCGCTGGCTGTTGGTGTAAGGTGTGATCACCTTTTTGCGTGTTTTAATGGCCAGTTCGCCTTCAAACAGCGCGCCATTCTCAGAAGGGCCAGCTGTGCTGCCATTGTTTGGCGCCATACGAATTGCTGCTTCTACATCACCCATAGTCACGTCCCGTCCTTTCTCAAGGCTTTTATATAACACCTGTATCACGGCTTTCGCGCGCTCTACATCCGAGGCAGCACCCGAAATCGACAAGATATTCCCTCGAGAGGATGTCGATACATGCAGTAGCTGTTCTATACGGGAAAGGTGTTTATCCTGCTCACCATATAACTGAGCTAGCAGGCGGTTATTAGGGAAAGAAATGCCCAGTGAGGTTGAGCTGTCCCTTATCTCTTCGTCCACGTGTATAGGTGTCTCCATCTATAGGGGTTGCGTTGGCATGCAGTTTCTGAATGGCTGCAAAAGGTATTTTTCTGCGCTACGATGCTCAAAAACTCTTCTTTTTCGCTCATTCATAAGCTGCATGCCAACGCAACCTATATGTATATATACAATGTATTATACCATAGATAGTGGAGAAGGATAGCGTTTTTTTAACGCAGCACGAAAGTTGGAAAAGAGGCAAAAACAGTCATGTAGAGGGCTGTAACAAAAGTTTAACTTCACAATTAAATATTAACCACATAAAATGCGAACCTTCATATTTTAAGGAGTGGTATATGAGTGAAGCAAAAGTTCTAGAAAACGGGGTGGTTAACCAAGGCCGGGTTGAGGATATTGTTGACACGATAGACAATTCTCACGATCAAGCGTTTCTTAAGCTTTATAGTGATGGTGGCTATGATTGTGAATATTATAGCAGTGGAACATGGGTTGTTTTCCCAAGAGCAAAACCGGCGCCTACATTGGAAGAACTCAAAAAAGAAGCACTGGATGCATTTGCTGGAACGATTAAGGCGTACTTAAAAGAAAATGAGCAAGCCGCTCTGCTTGATGCATTGCGTCAAAATATGGGAAATAACCCTAGCCGTGCATTTTGCCTTACAGCCACCAGTGCATTAGCGCATGATGCTAAGCGGTTCCAGGAACTAAAAGAACTTGCTGCTCCAGGCTCGATTTCGCTGTCAGATGATGTAAAGAAAGCGGCTGAGCCATTGATGGCGCTTTTGAATAGCTATGAGTGGAATGTATCGCAGCCATTATCACACTCTGCATCTGTTGCGGTGGGGAACTAATAGGAGATTGGTTAGGCAGTCTTAGAAAGACTGCCCTTGCCCTATTGCGTGGTTTTTATCGCGTTCTTCTTGGTATGTGCTGCTAAGGGTTTGGCCGAATCGTGTGAGGGGCACGGAGCTGGGGAGATATTTCCGGTCGTCTTCGGTAAATGACGTTAGCCCTACTTCAATAGTATGCAGATTCTCTAAATGCGATAAAGCAGACCAGTCCTTTAGCTGAACTCCACGCATATCAAGAGATGTAAGGGTTGGGGATAGGGCGCGGAATGCTTTTTCTGGACATGTGCTGTGCCGGATAGAAAGGGATTCTATCTGTGTGAAGCGTGCAAGCTGCATCCAGTCAAATTCAGGATCATCGATGCAGGTGAGGGTGATCCGGGTTACGGTTTCGGGCAGTGATGTTAAGCACTGGCTGTTGATGCGATGTCCTGTGAAATAGCTGAGCTTTGATGCGTGCTTGAGCCTAGATGCCGCTTCTACGGGGCCGCTAATGTAGATTTCTTCTAGCTCGGGCGGTAAGGTTGGAATCGTTTTGATATTCCGGGGTAGTCTTAATACCAATGCATCACGATACGCACATTCATCTTTGGGTGGATTGACGAGTCGTTCGATTAATTCATCTTCTGTTGCATGATGAAAACATAATGTACGGTGTTCGCGTGCGGATAATGTATCCCATTGACTGGCAATGCGTTCTGCCCATGCTTTTACGGTTGTCATCGTTAGCTTACCTTGATTGTTAAGAAAACAATCAAGGTAACAACGGATGATGTAGAAATCAACTAATAATACTGCCAGTCAGACTATTAGCAAACGCTCCCGTAATCGCCACCTGGCGGATTTCTCCCATAATATTATCATTATTAGCGACATAGACCGATTGCATATAGGGCGAACGGCCCATCAGCTGGTCATCTTGTTTGCCATGACGTTCAAATAGTACGGGCAGGGTTTTGCCGATCCATTGTTGGTTGAAGGCTACTTGCTGGCTGGTGATGAGGGCTTGAAGACGTGCCAAACGTTCGGTTTTGATGTCCTCAGGCACTTGATCTTCCCGCAGCGCGCCTGGTGTGCCAGGGCGTGGGCTGTATTTGAAGGAATAGGCTTGTGCGTAACCTACTTTGCGGACGATTTCCATCGTATCTTCAAAGTCTTGATCGGTTTCGCCAGGGAAGCCGACGATGAAATCAGAGGAGAAAATCAGATCCGGGCGGGCGGTTTTGAGTTTTTCGATGATTGTGAGGTATTCTTCCGCCGTATGTTTGCGGTTCATCTCGCGCAATACCTTATCAGAACCCGCCTGAATTGGCAGGTGAAGATACGGCATCAACTTCATTTCTTCGCCATGCACGGCGATTAACTCATCGGTCATATCGCGTGGATGGGAGGTGGTGTAGCGGATGCGTTCTATGCCATCGATTGTGGCAATATGGCGGATAAGTTTGGCTAAATTGGATGGTGTGCCATCCACACCTTCACCGTGATAAGCGTTCACATTCTGGCCAAGCAGGTGGATCTCTTTAGTGCCATGGGCGGCGAGAGCCATTGCTTCACGGAATATCTCGCTTTCAGGGCGGGAATATTCGGCGCCACGCGTGTAAGGCACGACGCAGAATGTACAGAATTTATCGCAACCCTCTTGAACGGTCAGGAAAGCGGCTGCACCTTGTGAGGTTGGATCGTAAGGCAGGCTATCAAATTTGGGCTCGGTGGGGAAATCGAGGTCAATGGCGTGTCCTGCTTCACGCTGTACTTTGGCGACGAGATCGGGCAGGTTGTGATAGGATTGCGGGCCGACGACTACGTCTACATAAGGCGCACGCTTAAATATTTCCTCACCTTCGGCCTGTCCTACGCACCCAGCAACGGCGATAACCATCTGCTCACCCTTGGATTTCTTGGCATTTTTGCGGCGTTTGATGCGGCCGAGTTCGGAATAGAGCTTTTCAGAGGCTTTTTCACGGATATGGCATGTATTTAAGATCACCATATCGGCATCTTCAATATCGCTAGCTTCTTGATAACCGATAGGTTTTAGCATGTCTGCCATGCGTACAGAATCATACACATTCATTTGACAGCCATAGGTTTTGATAAAAAGTTTTTTAGCCATAGCTACATCCTTTCCGCAAGGGTTTCCTTATAAATCACGCCTTGTGATTACGCAAGGGGTAGATTGTAATAAAAACTTAACTTTTCTTCTGTTGTCCTATCGTCTATGGTGTACAGACTTAGTCATAATTTATTGTAAATAGGTATTAAAATGTCCGATCACCACTATTATCCTCTTTCATCTGATGCGGCGGATCTTTATGATATCCAGACTGCAACTGCGGATGTGATTACTATTGCGCAAGCATTATTTGCAGCGCCGCGACAGCCTGCTAGCCGTACCCAATATTGTCAGCATGTCTTGAGCAGTATGGGGGTGACCTCTGCTATTGTGGATGGAATGAGGCTAAAACCGGGTAATGCCTTTATTACCTATAATGATGTTGTTAAAGCGCTGATCCAGGTGTTGAGTGATGCAAGCTATGAGACAGATAGAGAGACGGGCGCAGTGAGATATTCTGCAGACACTATCACTGCTGCACAAGTGATCGGTTATTTCTTGCCGACTGCTTTACGTAGTTTACGCACACTCAGAGATCAAGCCTTCCTTCTGGATGGGTTAAAGAAAGATACCGAAACAAAAGATGATCAGCATCTTGTCATTTCGGCGGTGAAGATTTTGTTCCAAGATCACTATGAAGCTAAAGCAATGTATTATGCTAATGCGCGTATCGAGGCGCTTTGCAAGGAACATAAAGATATCGATTCTGGTCAGGTTTCTAGGGATATTGGGCGGGTTTTAGAAGGCAATGATACCTTCTGGCGTAAATTGCGGCAGTTGACAACGTCCGATAAACTATCTGCAAAAAATGCGCAAGCTGTTATGGATATCATAGTGGCAGAGATTACGTATTTGCGTACAGAATATGTAACGATTAACGTTGCGGTATTTGGAGGTTATCTGGAGCAGCAATCCCGCTCTCCTAAGCCTGCAACCCATGTTGAGCGCAGTGCGTCTCAGCGTGGTGCCGCCGTTTCAACGTCTGCTACATCATCTGTAACGCCGCCTGCATCACCGCAGCAGAAGAAGAAGAAAAAAGACAAAGATGATGATCGTTATGTCTCGCCATCTTCTCATTATAGTAGCCCGAGTGTATTGGCGCCGTATGCTACACCAAGTTATAATGGATCTCCGGTGCAATTGCGGACGCTCAATTATGGGTCGTCTCAGCCAGCTACCGTACAATCGCCCACATCGTATAACGCCCAGTCGTCATCTGGAGCGTATCTGGCAGGATATGATGCGCCATCTATCGTAGGAGTTGATAGCCCACAGCGGCGGAAGGATAATGGAGATGCCGTTCCGGCGCGGCAACCGTCGGCGAATGGCTCGCCAGTTTCGCGTTTCAAGGGGAGCAATCCGAAGAAATCAGGTTCCCCAAAGGCGGCATCTCGATCTCAGCCATCGTCTCCATCTCCATCTTTGCCGGTGCAGGGATATGGTATATCACAGGTGCAATATGGTTCGCCTCAGTTGTTAAACACGGCATCTGCTCCGGTAGCGCAAAATAGCCAGTCTGTGCCGTATATGATGGGATATAATGCTACAGCGAATATATCTCCTGTAGTGCCACACAATAATGCATCGGTTGCTCAGCCGCTCTCACCATCCTATGCGCATATTCAGCCGAATCTATATGGTGAAGGGCAGCGTGTTGTTACCACCTCTGTTTCTACTGCTGCAGCCCCACAAGCTATAATGCTTCCGCCGCCGTCTGCTCCATTGCACATGTTGGCATATGGTGTGGCACATACACAGGAACAGTTGGCGAGTACTACGTTGCCGCCACCGTTGCCAGTGGCGCCCTCTTCTAATGTACCACAGCCGGTACCAGGGGCGAATCCACAAGTGGAAGGAAATTGGCGCGCGTGGGTGGCGCCTGCTGGTGCGCCTAAACAGACGATTCCGCAACCAGCAGCGCCAAAAGGGAATGCTACTTTTGCACAGCAATTCATGCAAGGGCCTGTGCAGGTTATGCCATCTGGTTTTGGTGGAATGCCACAGGGAGGTAACACGCGTTAAGTGGCGGGTTAAAAATAAAAAGGGATGCGATAGGCATCCCTTTAACATTGGGGCTTCAAATTCCGTATCTATATAATTGCTTTTCCTGGTAAATATTTTTCCTGTAATATGGCGTCTGAATGATTAATAGTAATCTTCTTAGGATAGTGTAATAAAAGATTAATATGAATAATATACAGTATTCTATTGTGAATTGGCATAATGCTTCAAAGATGGATAATAAAGATGACGGATTTAGCAAAAATAGCAAAAGAATTGATAAAGAATCTTCCTAAAGGAGATGGTAATCGGCAGCAATTAGAAGGCGCTGTTAAGAAAAAAGATGCTGTAGCGATGAAGGGATTGATATAGAATCTGCTAACTGGATACGTTCAGAGGCTGCCAAATGACTGGGCAATAACAGACAAGAATAAAAGCTGGATTGTGGTTGTTCTTAATGCACTGGCTCTGCCTGATCCTACGCAGAGACTTAGCGATATAAAAACTAAAGAAATCAAGGTACCTAAAGATTTCGCTACTGTCATAAACCAGCCATTGCCTGTGCAGCCTGTGGCTGCTCCGTCTGCGGGTCCGTTTGCGCCAGTGGCTCCAGCGCTGCATCCGAATGCAGGGATGTTGCCGCCGCAAGGTATACATCCTGGCGCCCCAGCGGGC
This sequence comes from uncultured Rickettsiales bacterium, assembly GCA_964574415.1. Lineage (GTDB taxonomy): Bacteria > Pseudomonadota > Alphaproteobacteria > Rickettsiales > CAZNNM01 > CAZNNM01. The sequence goes on from CAZNNM010000001.1 coordinate 457,392, forward strand.
TTCCCCCCTCGTGCCAATCCACAAGGTGCAGGTTTGCCACCATTTCCTGCATAGCCTGTAGCTGCTCCGTCTGCGGGTCCGTTTGCGCCGGTGGCTCCAGCGCTGCATCCGAATGCAGGGGTGTTGCCGCCGCAAGGTATACATCCTGGCGCCCCAGCAGGCTTCCCCCCTCGTGCCAATCCACAAGGTGCAGGTTTGCCGCCATTTCCTGCACAGCCTGTAGCTAGTCCATCTGCGGGTCTGCCGCAGTTCCAAGGAATCCCTGCGCAGCCGTCTGGCGCCCCAGCGGGTTTCCCTCCCGCGTACTATCCACAAGGTGCAGGTCCGTCTGTAGCTGTACCGGTAGCTTCACCGCAGAATATAGGGCAGTTGCCGCCACACGGTGCATTTCCTGTCCCAGCGGATTTCCCTCCCGCGTACTATGCAGGTTCGCCAAAGTTCCATGGCCTTCCTGCGCATCCAGCAGCGCCCCAACCAGGCGTTCATGGGCAACCGTATCAAAGCGTAACGGCCTATTTTTTAGATGCGTTATGCACCCGTATTGAAGCTGCTGCGCAGAAAAACGCTGAAATTACAAGCATTATAAAGGATATCCGGGCTGTAATAAAAGGTGGCGATCTAAACCATATGCAAAAGATTATAAGGGGTATTGCTGGTGCTGTTGATCCAACCGGACATAATCCTGATGATAGTGATTCTGTATGGGCAAGTGACGTCTGCCGTATATGCCCTCCATCCGGTAATACAGACTTAAATGGGCAGGAGGCACAAAATCGTTTGGGAGAAATGTCTCCATCTGCCGTAAGAGCAATAATCGCTGAGATATCCCATTGTCTCGATTACAGCAACGTGCATGGCCCCGCATACGGGCCTGCATTAGCACGATGTGAGCTTGGGATTACGCAGCCTCAACAACCATACGCAGCGCAAGGCGGGCAACAACAGGCGGCTCCAAGTGCGGCTAGCCCATCTGCTGGGCAGCAGAACCATTGGCAGAATTTCGTGAATCAGCCGGGCCGTGATGATGGTAGGAATCGTCGTGGATAAAAAATAAGGGGCGCTAGTTGCGCCCCTTTATTATTTCTTGCCGGAAGTCTTATCATCAATCGGCACAGCATAGAGTTCCAGCCGGTGATCGACTAATGTATATCCCATATCACGGGCGATGCGTTCCTTCAGGGCTTCGATTTCTTCGTTGAAGAATTCGAGGACTTTGCCGCTGCGCACATCGATGAGATGATCGTGATGCACTTCCGAGATTCCTTCATACCGTGCACGGCCATCGCCGAAATCATGTTTTTCGATGATGCCTTCTTCTTCAAACAAACGCACAGTGCGATACACGGTTGCGATGCTGATTTGAGAATCGAGTTTGGACGAGCGGCGGTAGACTTCTTCTACATCCGGATGATCATGCGCCTCGGATAACACGCGCGCAACAATCCGGCGCTGTTCGGTCATCTTGAGATTCTTGGCGATGCATAATTCTTCGAGTTTTGATGTCATGGGTACAACCTCTCTGGTTGAGTCTTGCGAATGATTATCGACTACCATAACGATGTTGTGAGATGGGTGCAACTGAAAAGAGGAGGGCAGGATTCAGGATTCGGGATTCAGGGAGTTTTTTCCCCCTCTGAATCCTGGATCCCGAATCCTGCCCTCTTTTAAGCTTACGCTAACAAACGCGCCGGCTCGGCCTTACGGTTCGGCTGTGTGCCGAGGCCGATGACTTTAGCTAAGTGGCTACGTTTCATGGCATAACCTGGGGCTACCATTGGGTAGTCTACGGGCAGGCCCCATTTTTTGCGGTACTGTTCAGGTGTCATGTTGTAATGGGTTTTCAAATAGCGTTTCAGCATTTTGAGTTTCTTGCCGTCTTCTAGGCACACGATGTAATCATGCTTTACGGTTTCTTTGATGATGTTTTCTACTTTAGCATTGTGGTTTGGATTGATGGCTGAAGTAGGTACATGCAGTTCGGTGTTTTTGTCCTTCAGAATATTGTGGACATTTTTAATTAATCCTTCAATATCCGTTGCCGGAACAGGATTGGCCGAAAGATAGGCTGATACGATAGATGTAGTCAGTTCTAATAACTTGTGTGTTGAAGTATTTTCTTGGTACATTATAAAACCCCCCTTGATTTGTTTATAACGATTACTAGTTGATAGTGGATAAAAGTAAATAAACCGTTAATCACCGGTAAGAAAAATGCAAGATACTGATATACAGTTAGATATAAGAAAAGATTTTTGTCCGATGACATTTGTCAAAGCGCGGTTATTGATTGATAAGATGCAATCCGGGCAGTATGCTACGCTCTATGTGAGCGCGGGCGAACCGGTGGAAAACCTGCCACGCTCGATCGCTGAGCTTGGTCATACGATTATATCGGTCACACCAGAAGCCGGAAGTAACTCTTTTGCGATTAGGTTTTGTAAAGCATGAAACGGGGAAAGTTTATCACCTTTGAAGGTGGCGAAGGCGGCGGGAAATCCACGCAGAGTAAATTGTTGGTGGAGGCCTTAACCGCACGTGGAATCAAGGTAATCTGGACGCGTGAGCCAGGTGGTACGGAAGGTGCTGAGGCGATTCGGCAATTATTGGTGACGGGGGATGTGAATCGCTGGGATGCTGTCACCGAGACGTTATTGCATTTAGCCGCACGTAGGGATCACGTCGTCAAGCGCATCGAGCCTGCATTAGCGGAAGGCACATGGGTGATTTGTGACCGGTTTATTGATTCGACCATGGCCTATCAAGGTTATGGGCATGCATTGGGGCGGGTGTATATTGATATGCTCACCCGTCTTGCAATTGGCTCACTGATGCCTGATTTGACATTCATTTTAGATATTAACCCCGAAGAAGGCATAGAGCGCACGGTGGCGCGTGCGGGGGTGGAAAATCGCTATGAGCAGATGGATACAACATTTCATCAATTGCTCCATCAAGGCTTCCTAGCCCAAGCCGGCCATGCGCCGGAGCGTTGCGTGGTGGTCAATGCTGCACAGCCGATTGAGGTGTTGCATCAGCATATTTGGGATGTGGTAAGGGAGAGGGCAGGGGTGTAGCAGGATTCAGGATTCAGAGAATTTCTTGCCTCCGGATTCTTGAGTTAAGCCCAAGGGTGATAATACACACCCTGTCATTCTCGGACTTGATCCGAGAATCCATCCTAAACAAATAGCAATATTCAAAGCTGCATTCTTGCCTCGTTATATACGATGGATTCGCCGATCAAGTCGGCGAATGACAGGGGCTATCTACGCATTCCTACGTTTCATAAACAATTGCAGTGCGTTCACTACGGCTTTGTTTTCTTCTTCCAACCCTACTGTAATCCGCAAGCATTGTGGCAGATCATAGGCTTTTACATCGCGGATGATGATGCCTTGTTCTTGTAGGAAAAGATTCGCCGCTTCGGCGTTGTAGCTTGGATCGCTTGGGAATGTCACCAACAGGAAGTTAGCAACACTTGGGTGTACGGTCAGGCCTAAGGCACTGAGTTCTTTAGTAAGCCAGGTTTTCCAGGTGTCGTTATGCTCGCGTGCACGGGTGGTAAACGCGGTATCTTTTACGGCTGCAATCCCTGCATCAATCGCAGCGCCTGGCACGTTGAATGGGCCACGGATGCGGTTGAGGATATCGGCAATGCTGGTTGGGCAATAGGCCCAGCCTAGGCGGAGTGATGCTAGGCCATAGATTTTGGAGAAGGTGCGGGTCATCACCGTGTTTTCGCCCATATCAACAATATCGGCGCCATCGGTATAGTCCTTTTCGCTGACATATTCCGCATAGGCAGCATCGATCACCAGCAGAATATGCGGTGCAAGGCCATGGCGTAGGCGTAGGAGTTCATCGCGCCCAATGTAGCTGCCGGTTGGGTTATTCGGATTGGCGACGAACACGATTTTGGTGCGTTCTGTAACGCTTGCTAGGATGGCATCGACATCCGTACGGTAGTTTTTCTCCGGTGCTTTGACAGGTATGCCGTTTACTTTGAGGGTGGAGATTGGGTACATAAGGAAGCCATATTGGCTATACAGTACTTCATCGCCCGCCCCTGCATAGGCCTGGATCAGCAAGGCGATCAGCTCGTCAGAGCCGGTGCCGCAGATGATGCGGTCTGGGTTGAGCTTATAGACTTCACCAATGGCTTCACGCAAGACTGCTGCGCTGCCGTCTGGGTAGCGGAAGAGTTTTTCGCTGTGTTTACTATAGGCCTCAATGGCTTTCGGGCTTGGGCCTAAGGCTGCTTCATTGGAGGATAATTTGATGATTTTGGTAACATTCCCGCCTACTTTGGAACGGCCTGGAACGTAAGGGGTGATGCTTAAAATCCCCGGTTTTGGTTGTAGCATGGTATTATCCTTTTAAGGTCACTGGATTGGCATAGGTGCCAAGAATTTTGATACGGATTTTGTCTTCACCGATTTCGCGGGCGAAATCTTGGAGTTTGCTGTCATCAGCGCTCAAGAATCCGCTGATTTGCATGAGGTAATGTTTAATATCCGGATGGGATTGGATATGGCCGGCAACTAATGTGCCGGAGGCCAGGCCAACTTTCTCAGCGGTGCGGATAATATTATCGCGGCTGATATGTTCTGCGACATCCAGGGCGATCATCGAGGTGTCATCGCCTGTAGGCTCTGGTGCTACGCGGGCGATAGCAACAGCAACCGGAGAGCGGCGGCCTTCGATATGGATGAAAGGTACTTGGGCAAAAATATGCACGCCGCTGGTGTCTTCAATCAAATTGAGCCACCAGGATTCGGTATCGCTGATGCCTTCTGGTACAGGAAGTACGCCTACTGTGGCCTTGCCATTAATTACATCGCGCACCACTTGAGTGGTGGTACGCTGAGCAGAAATTGGCATAAACGGGCCGAAATATTCGCGGGCGAGCCAATAGGCATCGCTGTTATCAGGGCTGCTATAGGCGGCAATTTCCATCGGGTGTTCGATCTGTAAGGAACCCGAAATCACCATACGCCAAATCGTGGCAACCGCTGCTTGCGGGAATTTGCCTTGGATTTTGGTCATTAAATTGCGCAGCATAGAGGCTTCGCGGCCAGGGCGGATATAGCTTTGGCTGGTGGTATGCTGTGCTTTGAGCTTGCCTACTTGCTCGACAATGCAGGTACGCTCCTCAAGAAGTTTGAGGATTTTGTCATCAATTGCATCGATTTCCGTGCGGAGCTTTGTAAGCGCTTCATTCATTATTTTGCAGACATTATTCTAAAGTTTTGATAGACATAAGCTAGTAATTGAAGCCCACTATAGCAAATTTATTTTCTTACGCAACCATGCGACAGACCTTGACCCTCACCTTTGGCCCCACTGCCCGTCCTGTAGAAATTGGCGATATCGCTATGCTGGGCGTGGATAAGCCATTATTGCTGGATTGTGGGGTGGAAATATCCAATTTTCCAGTATCTTACCGCACCTATGGCACGCTCAATGCGGAGAAAAGCAATGCCATTCTGATCTGCCATGGGTTAACCGCAGACCAATATCTGGCCGATACCCATCCTGTCACCGGCAAGCCAGGTTGGTGGGAAGATTTAGTGGGGCCAGGGAAAGTATTTGATACGGATCGCTATTTCCTCATTTGCTCCAATGTGATTGGCGGATGCATGGGGTCGTTTGGGCCGAAGACGTTGAATCCGGAGACGGGCAAGGTCTATGGGCTGGATTTTCCGGTGATTACCATTGGCGATATGGTCAAGGCGCAGGCGTTGTTGCTGGATTATTTGGGCATTATTGAGCTGTTCTCCGTGGTGGGTGGCTCTATGGGTGGAATGCAGGTGTTGGAATGGGTGGCGCGTTATCCACATCGGGTGTTTTCGGCTGTGCCGATTGCCTGCGCACCGCGCCATACAGCGCAAAATATTGCCTTCCATGAAGTAGGTCGCCAGGCGATTATGGCGGATCCTGATTGGTGTGGTGGGAATTATATTATTGAAGAACGTTATCCCTCCAAAGGCCTCGCAGTTGCACGGATGGCGGCGCATGTGACCTATCTTTCGGAATCGGCATTGCACCGGAAATTTGGCCGTGGATTGCAGAACCGCACGGCGATTAGTTATGGGTTTGATGCAGATTTTAAGGTAGAGAGCTATTTGCGCTATCAGGGCATGGCGTTTGTGGACCGGTTTGATGCCAATTCCTATCTCTACATCACCCGTGCGATGGATTATTTTGATCTGCCAGCACGTGCCGGAGATAAGCTGTCGTCGATTTTTGCAGAAACAACCGCGCGGTTCTGTATTATTTCCTTCTCAAGCGATTGGTTATTCCCGACCAGTGAATCCAAGGCTATTGTCCATGCGCTCAATGCCGTAGGCGCGCAAGTGAGTTTTGTGGAGATAGAGACGGATAAAGGCCATGATGCCTTTCTGCTCGATGAGCCAGAGTTTGTGGCGGTGATGGATGGATTCCTCAAAAGCGCTGCTGGGGCGAGGGGGATATAATGGAGGCAGATTTGCGTAAAGATTTGGCTGCGATTGCCCATTATGTGCCTGAGGCTGCCCGTGTGCTGGATATTGGCTGTGGTGATGGTGCCTTATTGGCGCATTTGGTGCAGCATAAAAAGGTTGATGGCCGTGGAATTGAGTTATCGCAAGATGGTGTAAATCTATGCTTACGCAAAGGGATTATGTGTGTGCAGGGTGATGCGGATAGGGATTTGATCCATTATCCCGATCAATGTTTTGATTACGTGATTTCCAGCCAAACCCTGCAAGCGACACAGAATCCGAAATATGTGCTTTCGGAGATGTTACGGATTGCCAAACATGTGATCGTATCGGTGCCGAATTTTGGCTATTGGTATAACCGTTGGTATTTATTTGTGCATGGCCGTATGCCGGTGAGTGAGACGCTCAGCTATGAATGGTATGAAACGCCCAATATCCATTTTTGTACCATCAATGATTTTGTGGTGCTGTGTAAGGAATTGGATTGCGTTGTTGAACAACGCAGCTTTATTTCACAGGCGCATGGTAGTATGATTGAACGTGTGCAATCGCTCTGGCCGAATATGCTCAGTGAGCAAGGCGTGTTTGTATTGCGGCAGAAATAGAGGATTTCGTGACATCAGGTGGAAAAAAATCCGGTGGGGGAACGTTTAAAGGGCAGCGTCAGCTTCATGTCAATGTGAAGACGGCACGCGGGCGGACGACATCGTCTACAAAATGGCTGAAACGTCAGCTCAATGACCCTTATGTAGCGCAATCCAAGCGTGATGGTTACCGTTCACGCGCGGCTTATAAAATCAAAGAAATCCATGAGCGTTACCCGATTTTCCGGAAAGGCCAATGCGTGGTGGATTTAGGCGCAGCACCAGGCGGATGGACACAAGTGGTGGTGGATTTAGTAAAGGCCGATCAGCCAGGCGGCGGAAAAGTCGTCGGGATGGATTTGCAAGCCATGGAGCCGATTCCAGGTGCTACGCTTATTCAATGCGATTTTATGACGGAAGAGGCGCTCACGCTCCTGGATGAAGCATTAGAAGGCAAAAAGCCAGATGTAGTGATGAGCGATATGGCGGCCGCTTCCTGTGGGCATCGTCAGACGGATCATTTGCGTATTATTGGTTTATGCGAAGCAGCGTTATCGTTTGCGGTACAGAACTTAGCCCCAGGTGGTGCCTTTGTGGCGAAGATCCTGAAAGGTGGAATGGAGTCACAATTATTGCACAGCATGAAGCAGGATTTTGCGTCTGTGCGCCATGTAAAGCCGCCGTCTAGCCGTGCGGATTCGGCGGAGAGTTATGTTGTGGCGCTCGGTTTCCGTCGTCATGAGGAAAAAGAATGACCACGATCTGGGTTTTGGCCGATGACCGTGCAGGGAATGTCAGCCAATGTCTAGGTGTGGCAGAGGCGCTGGGTGTGCCGTATATCCGTAAGAATATTGTGTATAACAAAGCAGTGGTATTGCCCAATATGCTGCGTGGCGCGAGCTTATGTGGTGTAGATCATGCAAAGAGTGATGCACTTGTAGCACCCTGGCCGGATGTGGTGATTGCAGCTGGCCGGCGTTTGGGGCCGGTAGCGCGGTATATTAAGAAGCAATCCGGTGCAAAATTGGTGCAGTTAATGTGGCCTGGCTGGCCATCGGGTGATTTTGATCTGATTGCAGTACCAGAGCATGACCATTTAACGCCGCGTGCTAATACAGTGAACATACTCGGCGCACCGCATCGTGTAACAGCTACAATGCTTGCTAAAGAGGCAGAGCAATGGAATGCCAAATTTGCCCATTTGCCTAAGCCGCATATCGCATTACTGGTGGGTGGCAATACGAAGCATCACCGTTTTACACCTACCCATGCACGGCACTTAGGTGAACAGGCCAGTGCGTTAGCGCAAGGTGGATCGCTGCTGGTGACCACCAGCCGTCGTACCGAGCCAGATTCTGTGCGGGCGCTATATCAGGCGATTACCTGTGAGTATTATGCTTATGACTGGACACAAGGCGGGGCGAATCCATATTTTGGATTGCTGGCCTGTGCGGATCAGATTATTGTAACGGGTGATTCGATGTCGATGTGTTCTGAGGCAGTGGCAACGGGTAAGCCCGTGCATATTTTTGCGCCGGAGGAGATGACATCGGCAAAACATGCGCGATTGCATGAAGCATTGGTGAGGCATGGCTATGCAAGCCGGCTAGGTTCTGGCGTGGTCATGGGAAGCCATGCACCTTATAGTGCGGCGAATGATATTGTAGAAAGGATGAGGCAGTTGGGGATGTTGTAGAGTTTGACTCGTTGTCATTCCGGACTTGATCCGGAATCCACTAAGACTGGCGCTTCCAAACTCTATTTTATAGATAATGACCAAGATACCTATGCCACAACACATTATGCTATCACACCCCATCCTCATCATCGGCGGCCCTACGGCCAGTGGGAAATCGCAGTTGGCGCTTCAGGCGGCGGAGCGTTATAATGGTATTGTGATTAATGCGGATTCGATGCAGGTGTATCGAGAAATTCCGGTGATTTCGGCGCAGCCCAGTGCAGAAGATCACGCGCGTGTACCGCATAGATTATATGGTTTCTTGCCAGCAACGGAGCATTTCTCGGTTGCGCGGTGGTTAGAATATGTGCGCAAAGAGATTGATGCTGCGCATGAAGTGGGGAAACTGCCAATCATTGTGGGTGGAACGGGACTCTATATTTCCACCTTAGTGCAGGGTATTTCGCCTATTCCCGAAAGTGATCCCGTCATTCGTGCGCGGGTGCAAGCGCTGTGCAACGAGATAGGCAATGCAGAATTTCATACACTTTTAAACGCAAAAGATCCCGTGATGGCAGCACGCTTGCCGATGGGCGATACACAGCGCATGGTACGGGCGATGGAGGTGTTGGAGCAGACAGGGCAATCGCTCAGCATCTGGCAACAGCAAGCACCTGTTGCGCTTTATCCAAAAGAGCGTTTCCGCCTCTATACACTCATCCCGCCACGTCCGCAGCTTTACGACCAGTGTAATAAACGGTTTATCACGATGCTAGAGCAGGGGGCGATGGAGGAGGTGAGGCGTGTGCAAGGGCTGGATGTTCAGCTTACAGCCATGAAAGCGCTCGGCATTTCTGAATTATCGGCGCATTTACGAGGTGAGCTGAGCCTAGAAGAAGCTATCACCCTCGCCCAACAATCCACCCGCCATTATGCCAAGCGCCAGATGACCTGGTTTAGGAACCAGTTTCCGGATGCGGTGATGTTGGAAAACGGGGATTTAGAGAATATTGCAACCCCATTCTGAGCAGCGTTTTCGGGCTTTATCTTGCCAGGATAAAGCGGGTTCAGGAGAAAAAAGGGTATCCAGTTTTGCTGTAACGTCAGCCCATTCATAGGTTTTAGCGTGTTAACGCAAATCATGTTTCTCGAAGCCTTTTTCAAGAGCCGCTTTAAATGCTTCTGGTGCATAATGTTTTTCTGCATAGGGGAAAAAGCGCGTCATGAGTTCGGCTTCTATATAGCCTGGATAGGGCTTTTCTTTGGGTGAAAAGACAAATTCTAGCCAATTATTTACAAATTCTTGCACTTCCATAGGATCCTCTTAGCTCCAAAGATGGTTATATTAATATTTATATATTAATAATCAAGTTTTTCCCGCAGCAGCTAGCTTGACTCCTCTTTAAAAACAGCTTAAGTTACTCATCCTACTATTGAAATATAAGGATACAATCATGAAATTGACTGGCGCGGAGATTATCATACAAGCGCTTATTGACCAAGGGGTTGATACGATTTTCGGTTACCCTGGCGGGGCGGTTCTGCCGATCTATGATGCATTGTTTAAGCAAAACAAATTACGCCATGTCCTGGTGCGCCATGAACAAGCAGCTGCCCATGCGGCAGAAGCCTATGCGCGTTCGACAGGGAAGGTGGGGGTGCTACTCGTAACATCTGGCCCAGGGGCGACTAATACCATTACTGGTCTTGCTGATGCCTTGCTGGATAGTATTCCGATTGTATGCTTAACCGGCCAAGTGGCACGCCATTTGATTGGTACGGATGCGTTCCAAGAGGCGGATGTGGTGGGGATTACACGTCCTTGTACCAAGCATAATTATCTGGTGAAAGATGTGAATGACATCGGCCGCACAATTCATGAAGCGTTCCATATTGCCTCTACTGGCCGCCCTGGCCCTGTGGTGATTGACTTCCCAAAAGATATTCAGAATGAGCCTGGTAATTATAAAGGGCTGACTAAGGTTGTCCGTCCATCCTATAAGCCGGCATATAAAGCAGAAGAATCGGCGATTAAAAAGGCCGTGGCGTTGATGGCAAAGTCAAAACGTCCGGTGTTTTATACGGGCGGTGGGGTGATCAATGCGGGCGATAAAGCCTGCAAATTGCTGGCCAAATTTGTGCGTACTACGGGTTTCCCAATTACACAAACCCTGATGGGTTTTGGTGCCTATCCAGCTTCTGACCAGCAATTCCTGGGGATGCTGGGGATGCATGGTACCTATGAAGCCAATATGGCGATGGCCAAATGCGATGTGATGATCAATATCGGCGCGCGGTTTGATGACCGTGTGACAGGACGTTTGGATGCATTTTCGGTGGATTCTACCAAGATCCATGTGGATATTGATGCATCTTCCATCAACAAAAACGTGATGGTGGATATTCCAATTGTGGGTGATGCAGAATATGTGCTGGAGCGCATGATTGCTATCTGGAAAGAAGAAGGCTACCAGCGTGATGAAGCGGCGCTGGAAAAATGGTGGGCGCAGATTGATAAATGGCGTAAGAAAGATTCGCTCGGCTATACCCAAAAAGGTAAAATATCCAAGCCGCAATATGTGCTTGATCGTTTAAATACACTTAGCAAAGATAAAGATACCTATATCACCACCGATGTGGGCCAGCACCAAATGTGGGCGGCGCAATATTTGGGGTTTGATGAGCCGCGCCGTTGGATGACCTCCGGTGGTTTGGGCACGATGGGCTATGGTTTACCAGCAGCACTCGGTGCGCAGATTGCGCATCCGAAATCACTCGTAGTATGCGTGACCGGTGAAGCATCGATTATGATGAACATCCAGGAGCTTTCAACGCTGGTGCAATACCGTCTTCCAGTGAAAGTGCTGATCCTCAATAACCAGTATATGGGCATGGTGCGTCAGTGGCAGGAATTGTTCTTTGAGAGCCGTTATTCGGAGAGCTATATGGACGCGTTACCGGATTTTGTGGAACTGGCGAAATCCTTTGGTATTGCGGGTTTGCGTTGTACATCACCGGATGATGTGGATGCGACACTCAAAGAAATGATGAAGATCAAAGGCCCTGTGGTCGTCGATATGCGTGTGGATCCGAATGAGAATGTGTATCCAATGATCCCAGCCGGTGCTGCGCATTATGAAATGCAGCTGAAGCCAGGAGATGAAGTGAGTGTGAACGCGGATGATGCGCGGGATGCGGTGTAACAACAACTAACGTCATTGCGAGGCCGTAAGGCCGTGGCAATCCAGGGGCGGATTTCTTTGTTCTTTAAGTATGCCCTGGATCGCCGCGCTAACGCTCGCGATGACGATAATAAAGAGAAAAATTATGAAACCACAACAACCCATAGAACGCCATACGATAGCCGTTATTGTTGATAACGAATTCGGTGTACTCGGCCGTGTGATTGGCTTATTTTCTGGCCGTGGCTATAATATTGAGAGCCTGACGGTAGCGGAAGTGAATAGTGATAAAAACCTGTCACGTATTACGATTGTGACCTCCGGTACGCCAAAAGTCATCGCGCAAATTAAAGCGCTGCTGCACCGTATTATCCCTGTACATAATGTCGAAGATCTGACCTCTGGCCCGCATGTAGAGCGTGAATTGGCGTTGGTGAAAGTGGCGGGTACGGGTGAAGCGCGGATTGAGGCGTTGCGTATTGCAGAGATTTTCCGCTCGCGTGTGGTGGACTCTACGAATACGTCGTTTGTGTTTGAAGTAACAGGCACATCCGAAAAATTGGATGCATTTATTGAATTAATGGTGCCACTGGGATTGGTGGAAATTTGCCGTACAGGTGTGACCGCAATTGCGCGTGGCCCAGAGGCTATGGCGTAAGGAATAAGGATATCCATGAAAACGTTACAACTTATCGCGGCTATTATTGTATTGGCCTTTACAGCTACTCCTGCATTGGCAGAAGAGGCAGCAGCGCCGGAGCAGCAGTTTAATTGGCAATATAATGGTGATTTTACCTTATCTGATCATGCCACGGTGAAAGTAGATGGCAAACATGCCATTGTTACGGGAGATGAAGCGAAGAAGCTTCTCAAAACGATCAGTGACGATAATGATGTGGAAGGTGTTGAAGGCATTTATGTCGGCGAAGGTCAGAGCTTTGTGGTGTTTGAATCGGTTAAAGAAGGCTTCGTGCGGTTTAACGATTGGGATAAGATAGATGCAGCTGAGATGTTAAAGGGTATTCAGGAAAATGTGGATGCCAATAATGCAAAACATCCTGACCTTCCGCCATTGGTGATTACTGGCTGGTTGAAAGAGCCAACGCTGAATAAAGAGACCAATGAAGTCACCTGGGCTATTGGTGCAACACAAAATGATAAGCCATTGATCAATACAACTACTATTGTATTTGGCCGTCATGGATATGAGAAACTCACCTTAGTAGCAGATAGCCAAGCGGATGAGCCATTACTTGCCGATGCAAAACAAGCTTTCACCTTTACCGAAGGCTCGCGCTATAGCGATTTTAAAGATGGCGATAAAGTAGCCGCTTATGGCGCAGGTGCGCTGGTAGCGACGGTTGCGGGTGCGAAAGTGGCTGCGAAGTTGGGCCTGCTTGCGATTGCGCTAGGGTTCTTGAAGAAAGCAGGATTCTTGGTATTACTGGTTCCGGCATTCTTCCGTAAGCTGTTCAAGAAAAAAGCGCCGGATGTGCAGTAGGGTTTATGTCATCGTGAGCGATAGTGCGGCATAAAGGACAGAGAAAGCTGCCCCTGGATTGCCGCGTCGCTACGCTCCTCGCAATGATGGCAAGATTATGTGGCTTATTGAAATTTTGGTTGTTTTCACGCTTTGTCAGCCTTGGATCAAGTCCAAGAATGACAAGAGTTATTTCAAAATGAGTCAGTACTGGATGATGAGTATCAGTAGCTTAGCCAGAAGTGCAACAACTCTGATTAAGTCGGTGCATGACAGAGCGCTTATCATAACAATGGCCCGTTAGGCTCACCGATGATGGGATATAATATCCGTCACATTTTTCCCTTCACTAGGTAATTTTTGCCGGGTGACACTGTGCAATATATAGTTCTTGCGTAGAATATGGCAGAAATCTAAGCCTTTCCAAATTTGGCACGCTCCATGCTTAATTATAAGCAGGGGAGAGTGCATCTATGGATAATTCGTTATATATCGCTTTATCACGGCAAACCGGTTTGCAGCGGCATTATGATGTCGTAGCAAATAATATTGCGAATATGAATACCACAGGCTATCGCAATGAGCGGATGCTGTTTGAGGATTATGTCGTTAAAGCGGATATTGCCAAACATGGCAAAGACCGTGGCCAGCTAGCATTTACACAAGACGTTGCCACCGTTACCGATCCCACCGAGGGCCCAATTACGACAACAGGGCGCGCGTTTGATGTGGCGATTCAAGGTAAAGGCTTTTTCTCGATCAGAACACCGCTGGGTGAGCGTTATACGCGTTCAGGCAATTTTACGCTCGATAACACCAATACCATCGTCACCACCCAGGGCTATCCTGTGCTGGATGCAGGGGGTGAGGCTATTGTGTTGCCAGAAGAAATGAACGGCCCTGTCACCATTGGTGATAACGGGGTGATCAGTGTGAATGGTGAAGAATTAGGCCAGTTAAATATCGCTTATTTTGAGAATGAACAAGTGTTGGAGAAAACCGGTGATTCAATGTTTAACTCACCGATTCCTCCAGGTATTGCGGATAATGCGCGGGTTGTGCAAGGGGCGCTTGAGATGTCCAACGTGAACTCCGTGAAAGAAATGACCGAAATGCTTACCGTATCGCGGGATATTACCCGTGTTGCCAATCTGGTGAGCGCAATTGATGAGTTACAAACCTCTGCGATACGCACCCTCGCAAAGCAACAATAGGAGACCTTAAATGAGAGCCTTATACACCGCCGGAACCGGTCTTCAAGCCCAGCAAATGAATATTGATGTGATATCGAACAATATCGCGAACGTAAATACCACGGGCTTTAAACGTCAACGCGCTGAGTTTCAGGATTTGCTCTATCAAAGCCAAGAACGCGCAGGGGTGAACTCCTCCGATGCGGGTACGATTGTGCCAGTGGGGATTCAGGTAGGTTTGGGGGTGAATACAGGGACAGTATACCGTATTCACGAGCAGGGAAGCCTCACTCAAACACAATCGCCATTTGATATTGCGATTCGGGGTAAAGGTTATTTTACGGTGGAATTGCCAAATGGTGATACGGCCTATAGCCGTGCTGGGTCCTTCCAGCTCAATGATCAGGGGGAAATTGTAACGCCAGAAGGCTATCGTGTATTGCCAGGAATTACGATTCCACTGGAAGCGACGGATATTAACATTAACGAGGCCGGCGAAGTGCAAGTAGCCATGCCTGGCCAAACCGAGCCGCAAACCGTGGGTCAGTTTGAAATGGCGACATTTATCAACGAAGCAGGCCTTAATGCTATTGGTGATAACCTGTTCTTAGAAAGCACCGCCTCAGGTGCGCCTACGATTGGGATTGCAGGTGAAGAAGATTTCGGCAGTTTATTGCAAGGTTTCTTGGAAATTTCTAACGTGGATCCTGTAACAGAACTCACCACCTTGATTACGGCGCAACGTGCCTATGAATTGAACTCGAAAGTGATTCAGGTAGGCGATGAGGTGATGCAAGCCTTGAACCAAGCGAAACGTTAAGGGTAGGTAGATGATCGTTAGACTCTGTAGAGCATATTTCATTTTCATTGACGCGTTGTCGCTGTTCGGCTCATGTAGGTCTGACTACACATCGCCTTCAGCTCCTAGCGTCAATAAAAAGCAAATATGCTCTATTTTTCTTATAATAATGACTCTCAGCATGGCAAGCTACGCGAATACGTCAGATAATTTTCTGGCGGAAGAGGCGGCGAAATTGGATGATGATGCCTCCCCATCTCCCACATCCGTTTCGCCTGCTCTCGAAGCAATCACGCAGCAGCTTGTAGTGGCGCTGGGCAATGAAGGATTACAGGGCGATGTGAAGGTAACCTTACTGGGCAAGAAAGAGGAATTACTGGCAACACTGAGTAATGGCAATGCAGAGATTGTATCCGTAGAGGTGCTGAATTTTAATAAGCGTAATTCGTATCTCTCAGGATTGGTGCATTATCATGACCCGCTCAGCAACGATATGCGTAGCATGAAAATTTATGCGCGCTGTGAGGAGTTGATCGATGTGCCGGTGCTGGCGTCGCGTATGTTTAGTGGTGATGTGATCGGTGAGAATGATATTGCGTGGGAGAAGCTCAGCAAACGCCGGATTACCAGCAATACGATTCTGGAAGTGGCAGACCTGCTAGGAAAAACGCCGAAACGTTCATTAGTGGCAGGGGTGCCGATTAACCGCAATGCGATTGGCGGCCAAACTTTGGTGAAGCGTAAGCATCAAGTGACGGTGATTTACCGCACTAAAGCTATTTTCTTAGCTGCTCATGCTATTGCGCTGGAAGATGGCGCTAAAGGGGATGTGATTCGCGTGCAAAACCCTGATAGCAAGCGCCCTATTTATGCAAAAGTAGAGGATAATGATCGTGTGGTTGTGATGAGTTCACAGCCGGAATTTAGGATGGCCAATAATGAATAGATATCTGATTCTGTTATCACTTGTATTGCTCAGCGTTACTGGCTGTGATGTAACCCGTGACCGTTTGGCAAATGTAGGCAAAGCACCTGCTTTTACGGATGTGCAATCGCCGAATGAGCGCCCGTCCTATAAGCCAATCAAATGGCCGGATGAAGAGGAGCCGCAAGGTGTGCGTCAGGCGAATTCATTATGGCAGCCAGGTTCTCGCACCTTCTTCCGTGATCCGCGCGCCCGCCGGATTGGGGATATTCTACGCGTGATGGTGAGTATTGATGAGAAGGCGGAAGTGGATAATGCGACTAACCGTGTGCGTGCGTCTAATGATCGATTGGGCGTGCCGAATATGTTTGGTTTAGAGAGTCTTGCTGCAAGCAAACTCTTGCCGGATGCAGCTGATCCTGCGAGTTTGCTCTCTGCTACGGGCAACAGCTCGCATAACGGTACAGGCTCAATGCGCCGTAAGGAGAAAATTGAGACAGAAGTGGCAGCAATGGTGACGCAGATTCTGCCAAATGGTAACCTCGTTATCAGTGGTAGTCAGGAAATCCGTGTGAATTTTGAGATTCGGGAAATCAGCGTGGATGGTATCGTGCGTCCGCAAGATATCAGCGCAGATAACACGCTCAATCACAGCCAAATTGCGGAAGCGCGCATCACCTATGGTGGCCGTGGTCAGTTGACGGATGTGCAGCAGCCACGTATTGGCAGCCAGATTGTGGATGTGCTGTCGCCGTTTTAGGTATGAATGTGTTATGTATTGGCGCACCTTCTTGATCGGCATTGTTGCATGGCTCACCGTCACTGCGAGGGGCGTTAGCGACGTGGCAGTCCATGTGTAGGATTTTTCTGTCCTTTATGTAGGATACATGGATCGCCGCGCTGCGCTCGCGATTGTCGGTGGTATATTCCTCTGTCATTCTTGGACTTGCCGCGTCCGCCGTAGCTTTAGCGAAGGGGGAATCCAAGAATCCATCTAACATACATAGCATTATTCAAAGCTGTATTCTTGCTCTCTGTTCAGGATGGATCCTTGGATCAAGTCCAAGGATGACAAGATACATACCTTCACGTAGATAGGAGTAGAAATAATTCAGCAAGCCATGCAACAACGCTGAGTCAAGTCCGGAATGACAAGAAAGGGGGTATTCCAACAATACCAAAAATATTCACCGCGCCCCTAAAAACCACTGGTCATTCCTTACAGAATCATTATGATGATAGGCGATAATGATCCTTGTTCGGATAGTGGTTTTATGCTCAAGCGCCTTCCTAATATTCTGACGATTTCACGGATTGTCGTGATTCCTATTTTGGTGATTTCTTTTTATCTGCCAGGCAAATGGTCGCATTGGTTGGCGGCGGGATTGTTTTTGCTAGCGAGTGTCACCGATTTTCTGGATGGCTATTTAGCCCGTGCGTGGAAAGCGCAGTCAAAATTAGGACGGTTCTTAGATCCGATTGCGGATAAACTGCTGGTGGTCACTGCGATTGTGATGCTGGTATCATCTACTAAAATTAGCGGTATTGAAGTGATTCCTGCCATTGCGATTGTCGGGCGTGAGATTTTTGTTTCAGGCTTGCGGGAGTTTTTGGCGGAATTACAAGTCAGCCTGCCGGTGAGTAAACTTGGCAAAATCAAAACAGCAATGCAGATGGCCGCGTTATTTTTGCTGTTATTGGGTACAGAAGGTTCAGGCATTGTTGGTACCGATATTATTGGCCATATTGCGCTCTGGATGGCGGCGGTGTTGACGGTGATTAGCGGTTATGCGTATTTACGCGCAGGCCTTGTGCATATGAATGACGAGCATATCTAATGGATATCACAACATTGTGGCAGTCTATCCTGCTTGGGATTGTAGAGGGAGCCACAGAATTTATTCCTGTTTCCTCTACAGGCCATCTCATTTTCTTCAGTGATTTATTAGGATTCAAAGGGCCAGAAGGCTTTGTGTTCCAGGTGGTGATTCAGCTGGGGGCGATTCTGGCGGTGTGCTGGCTTTATCGCCATAAATTATTGACCGTTGCGATGGAAGTTCCTACCTCCCCTAAAGCACGTCACTTTGCCTATGCTGTATTCCTAGCTTTTTTCCCTGCAATGGTGGTGGGTGCATTTGCGCATGATATTATCAAAGAAACGCTGTTTAATCCATGGGTGGTGGCGATTGCGTTGATTGTGGGCGGTGTGGTGATTTTGTTGATAGAGGCCTATAAGCCTGCACCTCAGCATAATAATGTGGATACATTGCCGCTGCGCACAGCGCTCGGCATCGGCTTTTGCCAGGTGCTGGCGATGATTCCAGGCGTATCGCGTTCGGGTGCAACGGTGATGGGCGCATTATTATGCGGTGTTGAGCGCAGGACTGCTGCCGAGTTCTCCTTCTTCCTGGCTATTCCTACTATGTTTGGTGCAACTGCCTATGACATTTACAAAAACTATGACCAGCTCACTATGGATGATGCGGTGGTGATTTGCGTTGGTTTTGTAAGCGCCTTTGTTGCGGCATTATTCGTAGTGCGGACGGTGATTGCGTTTATTAGCAAATACGGTTTTGGGCCGTTTGCGTGGTATCGTGTTGTGATGGGCTGTGTAATGATTGGCCTGCTATATGCGGATATTGCTTAGGCTATAGCGCAAAGGCAAAAATAGACTGCATAGCGTGAACAGCAGGGCGCACCCACTGCAATGCGTTGGGCAGGGCGTTGCCTGTCATATTGCTCGCATAGCCACGCACTAAATCTTGCAATGTTTCCGCATCTTTTGGCTCAAGGCCTTCCACTAAGACCAAGTAACTGCAAGGATGGCGGTTGACTATGGAGAGGGTTTCGGTCAGGCGTGTGACATGTTGTATATAGGCTGTAAGCGTTTCAGCCGCTGCAACATGGCTTTGTACGGCGCTAATATTGCATCCTACCTCACGTAGGAAACGTCCGGTAATAGCATAATTATTGGTTTTAACCGGGCTAAAAGCCTTATCATCCTGTAAGGGTCTTAATTTCGGTTGTAGGATATGCGATTCGAGGCGGTCTGTCGCGGCTTGCCAGCGTACATGGTAACCGAGCAAGGCATCAGGCCATAATGCTGCGCCGTGGCGGGTGATATCGGATTGGCGTAGTAGGGTAAAAATATCCGGATGATACCAATCATCATCATCGGCAATCAAAAGAATATCGTCATCCTGCAATACCAGGCTTTCGGCAGCGTTTGGCGGCAGGACGGTAACATTATGAATATGGCCTAGCAGCTCCAGCGAAAGTGCTTTGATGGCTGCGCGGCATTGTAGGTAAGTAACAGGAAAGGTGCTATCCCATAAGGTAGCGGCATTGCGGATGGCATCGTCACGCAAATCATTATAATGCGCACGATGCCAATCCAGTGTTTCTCGCAACAATATATAATTGCTGACCATTAGCCAACAATCTCACATTCGCTAAAGAAGAAGCTTACTTCACGTTTTGCATTGTCTAAACTATCAGAGCCATGCACAGAGTTTTCACCAATGCTCAGCGCAAATTGCTTACGGATAGTGCCAGGCGCTGCATCATTAGGATTGGTTGCGCCCATAATTTCGCGGTATTTCACAACAGCATTATCGCGCTCTAATACTTGCACAACAACAGGAGCAGAGATCATAGACTCTACCAATTCACCATAGAATGGACGCTCTTTATGCACTTCATAGAATTGCTCTGCATTGCGGCGGCTTAAATGTACGCGTTTTTGCGCAACGATGCGGAAACCTGCATCTTCAATCACGGCATTAATTTTGCCTGTAAGGTTACGATTAGTAGCATCAGGTTTAATAATAGAAAGGGTACGTTCTGTAGACATGATTGTTTTTCCTTTAATATGAGGTCTTTTTGACGCTCTCTACTTATAATGTTGCGTGCCAAAAAGCAATAGATTTGCGTATCTCTTATAAGGAGAAGAATCAGAAGAAATGTATCGCGATAAAAAGTATTTTTAGAAGAATCTTCAAAAAACACGCAGAAAGCCTCATTTTTCTTCAAAAAAATATGGCTATTTTTCAGTGTGATATAAAAAAGATGCAAAAAAACGCAAAATTTATGAAAAAGGTTGTTGACTTCTTTTGGGGGTAGGCATATAACAACACTCCTCAGCGACAGACAAAACGCTGAAACGAACTGAGAGCTTGAAAAAGCAAACTCAGATGCTCTTTAAAAACAGTGAATAAAAAAGAGAAGTGAAGGCGGCAGCGCTTGATAATATATCAGCCTTATGCGTTGTAGTCTTCACGGACAGTTATAATAATGGATGTTATTATAACACAGCGTGTAAGGTAATAAAAAAATTACCCTGTAATACACAATTCAATTGAGTAATTATAGGTCAGAATCAAAACTTGAGAGTTTGATCCTGGCTCAGAACGAACGCTGGCGGCAGGCCTAACACA
>CAZNNM010000002.1:0-107370 GCA_964574415.1 uncultured Rickettsiales bacterium
CGGCGGGCTTTGCTGGTCATGCGGTTTACTTTGTAATGGCGGTACATATGCTCCATCAGGAAGCTTTTGAGCGCTTTGTGGTGTGATTGCATCTCTGGAGAGAACTCCACCACAGCACAGTTTAGCTGGCGGATATCATCGATGGTTTGGATACGGTAATTCGCAATATTGCTGCGGGTTTGAGTGAGTAGATCACCGACCATAATCCCAATTAACTGACGAATTGCCTCTTGCACACGGCGTTGCGGGCTGATGGTGGCATGGTGGTTTTCGATGTCTTCAAAGATTTTACCCACCAGCGGCAGGCTGTATAAATCCTCAATCGCAAATAATCCAGCACGCAGGCCATCATCAATATCGTGGTTGTTATAAGCGATATCATCGGCCAGCGCTGCCACTTGCGCCTCGGCGGAGGAATATTGATGCAGCACTAAATCATGCTGATCCTGATATTCCTTAAGCGCGCGTGGCAACTCATCGGTGACGGGGCCGTTATGTTTAGCAATACCTTCTAAGGTTTCCCAAGAAAGATTCAACCCGTCAAAATCCAGATAACGATGCTCCAGCTTGGTCAGAATCTTGATCGTCTGCGCATTATGGTCAAACCCGCCATATTCCTGCATCACCTCATCGAGCGCCTCTTCGCCAGCATGGCCAAACGGCGTATGGCCTAAATCATGGGCGAGTGCTAAGGCTTCAGCCAGATCCTCGCAAAGACCTAAAGAGCGGCTCATAGTGCGGGCGATTTGGGCTACTTCTAAACTATGAGTTAAACGTGTGCGGTAGTGATCCCCCTCATGGTTGACGAATACTTGCGT
Source organism: uncultured Rickettsiales bacterium (assembly GCA_964574415.1). Lineage (GTDB taxonomy): Bacteria > Pseudomonadota > Alphaproteobacteria > Rickettsiales > CAZNNM01 > CAZNNM01. The sequence continues at coordinate 819 of CAZNNM010000002.1, forward strand.
TTTATACTCTAAGCGTCTGAAAGCACTAGAGTGTATAATACGGTCGCGGTCACGCTGAAAGGCGTTACGCGTGGTGCTTTCCGGCTCAGGATGCAGGCGGCCACGGCTTTTGGCAGGATCACAAGCATAGGAATGGAGTAAATAAGGATATTGTGTAGACATTGAAATCATACTATATTAGTGGGGATATGAAATAAAAGGTAGTGTAAGTGGTAGAAACTCTCACGTCAACAACTGTCACATTAAGCGATAGCGCTGCGGCGCGAATTGCGTTTTTGGCATCCCAAGAATCAAAGCCAGGTGCTATGCTGCGCCTTGGGGTGGATGGTGGCGGCTGTTCGGGTTTTCAGTATACCTATGATTTCGTGTGGGCAAAAGAGGCTGTGGATACAGTCGTTGAGCATAACGGCGCAACCTTGCTGGTTGATGATGTATCGCTCGATTTCCTCAAAGGTGCCGTGCTGGATTACGAAGAAGACTTAGCAGGCGCAGCCTTTGTGGTAAAAAATCCTAACTCTACAGCCAATTGCGGCTGTGGGAATTCTTTCTCACCGGCGATGTAACTATGATCACCTGTACACGCCGTATCCACTTCGACACCGCCCATCGCGTCATGGAACATGAAAGCAAATGCAAGCATCTGCACGGACATCGCTATGTGCTGGAGGCGACATTTGCAGCGCCAGAGCTTGATGCGCTTGGCCGTGTGATTGATTTTGGCGTAATCCAGCAACGTTTAGGCGGCTGGATTGATGATCATTGGGATCATAACACGGTGCTGCATGAAAAAGATAAGGCGCTTGGTGATTCGATTACAAAAGTGACGAATCAGGCCGTGTTTTACCTGCCAGTAAACCCAACCGCAGAGAATATGGCGCACTATATCTTTAGCCATATCTGCCCAGAACTGTTCCAAGATAGCAGCTTGCGCTGCGCACGTATCCGGCTTTATGAAACGCCAAATTGCTATGCGGATGCGGCGTAAATTATAAGAACGCTAGATTAGCCATATATTTGTCATTCTTAGACTTGATCAGCATGGTTATATGGCTCCCTATATTCTTGCTCTATCGTCATCGCGAGCTTTAGCGCGGCGATCCAGAATTACTTAAAGGACAAAAGAAACCCTGCCCTGGATTGCTGCGTCGCTAACGTTCCTCGCAATGACGAAGAACCAGGCAACAAGCCTAACGTGATCCAATGATAACAGCACGCATATTCCTGCCTACTACATCACCGTGGCACGGTATCACAACACCCCCATACAAAAACAAAAAAGCCCGGGTAAGGCCGGGCTTTTTCATACGGTGTGTTGTTTTCATCTCTTAACGAGAGTAGAATTCCACCACCAGATTTGGTTCCATCACAGCAGCATAAGGAACGTCAGCCAGTTTTGGTTGAACGATGAATTTTGCTGTTAATGCTTTACCATCTACTTCCAGATACGAAGGAACTGGACGCTCTTGATTTTGTACTGCTTCCAGAATCAACGCCATATTGCGAGATTTTTCGCGTACACCAATCACGTCACCTTCTTTCACACGGTAGCTAGCAATATTTACAGTCTTGCCATTTACGGTGATGTGCTTGTGCGATACTAATTGACGCGCAGAGAAAATGGTTGGCGCAAGATTAGCACGGTATACAACCGCAACCAATTGACGCTCCAACAAGCCAACGATATGCTCGCTGGTATCCCCTTTACGACGAGATGCTTCGTCATAAATCTTGCGGAATGCTTTTTCTTGCATGTTGTAATAGCCTTTTAAGCGTTGTTTTGCTTTCAGCTGATTACCATAATCTGTTGTCTTACGGGCAAGCGAAGGGCCATGTTGACCAGGCACATAGGTTCTCGAATTGAACGGATCCTTAGCGCGACCCCACAGGTTAACACCTAAACGACGGCTGATTTTATATTTGGTTTTTACGATCTTTGACACGGTCTTCCTTCTTTTACCACGAGATTACAGGGTCTAAACCTTATTCCGAGCCTGGCATTATACGAATCTATGCCGTGCTGTCAATCGGATTCTTTCGTCAAAGTAGTAATAATCCCACGTAACGTCCGAATATCTTGATCCATCAGCCCAATGCGTAAGAATATATTATTGATATTCTGCAACATTTTCTCTCTTTTCTCCGGCACCTTAAAGAAACCCGCCGCATCCAGGCCTCCCGCCAGATGATCAAAAAGCCCCTGCAGGTCTTGCTTGGTGGCCGGCTTTGCTGTGCCTTCATACATTGAAATATCAATAGGTTGCCTCTCTTTGACATACCATTCATAGCATAATATAGCCACGGATTGCGCCAAATTGAGGGAGCCATAGGCCGCATCCACAGGAATGGTAAGTATATGATCTGCAATAGCAATATCCTCATTTTCTAACCCTGTACGCTCTGGCCCGAATAATACACCACAACGGCCTGAAGCACGCGATACCAGCTCTTCTGCGGCACGGCGCGGCGTAATGACGGGCTTTATCATCTCACGCGGGCGCACCGTGGCTGCGCAGAGATACCGCAGGTCAGCCACCGCCTCTGCTGTCGTAGTATAAAGCTTCGCATTCTGCACAATCTCAAGCCCGCCACGCGCCATGGATTCAGCTTTCGGATTCGGCCAGCCATCACGGGGCGCCACAATCCGTAGCTCCTCCATCCCAAAATTCCGCATCACGCGTGCAGCTGCGCCTATATTCTCGCCCATTTGCGGACGGATCAAAATAATAACCGGTGTCATCTTGCCCTTTTGATTTTATGTGAACCTGTTATATAGTAGGCTAGAAGCAAGATGGGAAGTACGAAAATGACATCACAGGTGGGAACCATTATGATTACCGGCGGCGCCAAACGGGTTGGCCGCGCAATTGCACAAGCGTTATCAGCCAAGGGCTATAGTATTGCTTTGCATTATAATCACTCCGAAGCAGAAGCCAAAACATTAGCTAAGGAGCTAAACACACCATGTAGCCTCTTTCAAGCTGACCTACAGCATTTTGAGCAGCTAGAACCAATGATGCAGGCCGTATTTCACCAACATCCAGACTGCCACACCCTCATCAACAGCGCCTCTCTTATTGAACGGATTAGCTTTAAAGATACGGATGAAACCGTTTTTGACCGCCAGATGGATATCAATTTCAAAGCCCCGTTCTTCCTCACCCAATTTTTTGCCAAACATGCCACACAAGGCCATGTGATCAATATTTTGGACACCGCGATTACTGATCATAAAACCTCATCCTTCGCCTATCTCCTAGCCAAAAAAGCGCTCTCTGCGTTCACGCAAATGGCAGCCCAGGAGCTGGGGCCAGACATTCGAGTGAATGGGATATGTCCTGGCATTATTCTGCCTGCCAATGAGGCAGAAGAACACTACCGCGCCAAACTCGCATCCACCCTCCCCTTACGCAAAACGGGAGATGTGGAACAGGTGATTGATGCCGTGCAGTATCTGATGAAAAGCACCTATCTTACAGGGCAGTCTATCTTTGTGGATGGCGGGGAATCATTGGTGTAAGCCTATATCCATTGCTTTCACACATTCTTGCTGAGTCGTTCTCTATTCATATCTACATTTTTTGAATGAAAAGTATTTGCACTGTCATCCTTGGACTTGATCCAAGTATCCATCATAGATAGAAAGCAACAATACGGCTTTTAATAATGCCTTTGTTTAAGATGGATTCTTGGGTCAAGCCCAAGAATGACAAGGATGGCAATGGCACCATCACCGCACCGGCGTAACCTTCTGAGAAGGTTTAGGAAGATCATTTTTGGCAACGCTCTCTGCATTCTCAAGCGTTACCCCCGTATCTTTTAGGGCCTTAGCTGATGTCTGCAACAACTCCGCTTCCTCATCCGTAACCCTAGCATTCTTAACAGAACTTACACCTGGCACAGCAGGTAGTTGTGGCTGAATAGTGGCTGTTTTTTTACTGCTACCTACCCCAAAGAAGGATTTCACACCATCCTTAACACGCTCAAACCGGCTACGCGATGCCTTCACTGCCGTTGCAGAGTCTAAGCCCTCGATCTTACTCACCCCTTTTGCTCCCTGCAATTCCCTGTGGGAGATGGTAGCATCTGTGCAATCAGCCCTTTTCATCCGTGCTTTGGAGAAAACCGCCCCTTCTGCATGGACAGATTGCATATTCGCAGACTGCATATCCGCCCGCTCGCAATTCGCCCCGCGCAGGCTAGCGTCCTTCATTGAAGCACCATTAAGTTTTGCGCTCTTCAAGCTTGCGCCATCCAGGGTGCTACCATCTAATCGCACGCCTGTCAGTTTTGCTTTATCGAATGTCGCACCGGTAAAATTGATGCCCGTTAAATCAAACCCAGGCTCATCATCGCGATGGTTCACTAAATCAATCCGCGAGAGATTCACGCCATGCATATCGATCACATAATCCGTGATACCATATGCCTCAATAGCATCACGAATATCCCTTAAACCCGATTTAAACCCTTGTGAGCCTGATATTTCCATACCATTACCGCTATATTGCACGCGCAATTTATGGCATTGTGCATCGACCATCTGCCGGTGGACTTCGTTCTGTATATCGCCAATATCAGCTTCTCCTTGTAACGCTTCACAGCGTTTTTCAATCGAAGCAAGTAGCTTTATCCAATGATCCGTTAGCACACCGCCATTGCTTTTTTCCAGCACCTTAAATGCTTTTGCCGGGTTGTTATCTATTTTTTGCAACTCAGTTTGGGGAATATATTTCCCAATATTCTCTACACTCAGCACATCCTCAATATGCATCCTTTGCGAACCAACGCTTAGCACCATAAACTTCATAACGGATGCTTTCTCATCCGCCGTCAGCGTTTCGCCACGCATGAATTTCTGGCATTGGCGCGCTACTTCAATATCTTGCAGCAAGAAGTGTAAGTCGCTGCGCTGGGTTTCCTCTTGAATGCTGCTATCCAGCACCTTTGCTTGCTCCACATGTTTCACACCACGCAATTGCGCTGCGGTAAGAGGAGTTTCTACGAATTGCGCTCCAGCAATATCGGCATTGGTCAGCATCGCAGCAGGCATAGTACATTCGGTCAACACCGCTCCCTGTAGCCTTGCCCCATCTAGCAACGCACCATCAAGCTTACAGCGCGTAAGCTGCGCATTTTGCAATTGGACATATGGCATATGCGCTTGCTGGAATATCGTATCTTCCAGAAATGCGCTATCCATAAAAGCAGCCCGTAGATTGGCCTGCGTAAAATTAGCATCCTTTAAATTGGAATGTGAAAATCCTGTTGCTAAGCAATTAGCCCCTGTGAAATCGGCCCCTTCAAAATCTATACTGTTGAGCGACATATGCGATAAATCCGTCTGGGAAAGATTTGCGCCCTGCAGATTAATCGAGTAATCCGCCTCGGTTATCCCTTCTACTTCCATCGCTTCGCGAATCACTTGCAGGCCTGATTTCAAGAGAGCTGTGCGCGCTTCGGGAGAGTCCGTTGTATCCAAGCGCACGCGTAATGATGTGCATAAAACATCAAGCATTTGGGTATCATGAGAGACATTACGCGGCGCAACCACAGGCGCCGCCTTTGGCGCCTCTGGCTGGCTTATATAGTCCGCCTTATGCTCTTGTATCTCGCGTAAAAAACGCTGTGTTTTGATATTGAGCGCAGGATCATCCGCACTCAGTTCAGGAAAATAAGTATGATGCAACTCTTCAGCATCGGCCACCACGCGCTGCAATGTAGTCTGCAACAGCTCCGGCGTTAGCACTGCATTGAGGCGGTTAAAATAGGCATTAACCTCTACATCGTTGAAATTATCCAACTCCGATACGTTATCCTTCGTCACCAACCCCACCACGGGCTTTGCTTGTTGCTCTTGATGGGCAAGCGATAATGCGCCAATAACCGCACGTTTCTCAACTATACTTAACAGGCCACCCGCAAGCATCTGCCGGCATATTTCCGCTATCTGAAGATCATTCTCTATGCGCCCTAGAATATCCCATTGTTCTTTCAACATATACCACCTACTACCAGCCCTAAAATTATACTTATTCTACCTTCAGTTATAACCCGCCCTCTATTACAGTATGATCACAGATATATTAAGTTTTTGTTATAACATTAGAACAACCTGCAAATGAGTCGCAAAGCCAGGTTTTCCGTGGGTTGGGCATAAAATATCCACATTTTTCTCTAGATATTTATGCTAAAAAGCGTATAATGCGGCTATATTCAGGAAAACATTATAAAAATGTCTAAAAATCAAAAACTTGTGAGAGGCTGGCTTTTGCTCTGCTGCCTTATGGTGGCGGCGATGGTGTTGATTGGCGGTATCACACGGCTGACTAATTCTGGATTATCCATCGTTTATTGGAAGCCGATCATGGGTGCTATTCCGCCTCTTTCTGAGGAAGAATGGCAGAAAGATTTTGATTTATATAAAGAAAGCCCTGAATACAAAAAAATCAATTTCGGCATGACCATGCCTGAATTCAAGCAAATCTTCTTTGTGGAATATTTCCACCGTTTAATCGGCCGGTTAGCGGGCTTTGTGTTCTTCCTGCCATTTGTCTATTTCCTCTTCAAACGCGCCATCACCAAACAGCTGGCCTATCGCCTCGCCATTATTTTTGCACTTGGCGGGCTGCAAGGCTTCTTGGGGTGGTATATGGTGAGTAGTGGCTTGGTGGATCACCCGAATGTGAGCCAATACAGGCTTACTCTCCACCTGTTTATGGCCTTTACACTGTTTGGCCTGTTGCTATGGTCAGCCTTGGATATGACTCCCGAAACACCACAACCCATTGCCCCACGCACCGCGCTTTTCTCGCTGTTTGTTACCTTTATGATCAGTTTACAAGCCATCTCCGGTGGCTTTGTAGCAGGGCTGGATGCTGGTTTGACCTATAACACCTTCCCAACCATGAATGGCCAATGGATCCCTAATGGCTTAGGATTGCTTGACCCGTGGTATCTCAATCTGTTTGAAAACGTCACAACCGTGCAGTTCAACCACCGTATCGGCGCATTCTTGGTGACATTCACGATCATTGCCTTCTGGCTCTACACCCAACGCGCAAGCGTGCGCGCTACGCTTTCGCTAGCGGAACGCAATATGGTGCATCTTTTGGCGATGATGCTGGTGGTACAAGTGAGTTTAGGAGTATTTACGCTCCTGCACCATGTGCCAGTGGTTCCCGCTTCAGCGCATCAATTAGGTGCATTAGTGTTGTTTAGCATTGCACTCACCCTCAATCACCGATTTATCCACACATCGGAAGCTGGCGCACAGCAGACGAAAGTAAGGTTAGCATGATCGACTATAATAGTATCTTCCTCAACGCCATTGATAAACTGAAGGACGAAGGCCGCTATCGCGTATTCACCAACCTCGCCCGCCAAGTAGGCGATTTTCCGAAAGCCACCTATTGCGCGGATGGCGAAGATATTACCGTATGGTGCAGCAATGATTATCTCGGCATGGGCCAACATCCTGCCGTGATTGCAGCCATGAACCAGGCCGCAAGCGAAATGGGCGCTGGCGCCGGCGGTACACGGAATATTTCCGGCACCAACAGAGCCGTATTAGACCTAGAAGCCGAGCTGGCTGACTTACACCATAAAGAAGCAGCCCTTGCCTTTGTATGCGGCTATGTCGCCAATGAAGCAACGCTTAGCACTTTATCACGCGTATTGCCCCATTCTGTGATTTTCTCAGATGCGCTTAACCATGCATCGATGATCCAAGGCATCCGTGCCGGTGGCCAGGAGAAGCATATTTTCCGCCATAACGACGTAGCGCATTTAGAGGAACTCCTCCAACAGGTTGACCCTGCCCGCCCTAAGATTATTGCCTTTGAATCCGTCTATTCAATGGATGGCGATATAGCACCGATTGAAGAGATGTGTGATGTTGCGAAAAAATACAATGCCATCACTTATTTAGACGAAGTACACGCCGTCGGCATGTATGGCCCACGTGGCGCAGGCGTTGCTGAAGCGCGTGGTTTGATGGATCGTGTGGATATTATCCAAGGCACCTTGGCAAAAGCCTATGGTGTGATGGGTGGGTATATTGCAGGTAATGCATTGCTGGTGGATGTCATCCGTAGCTACGCCCCAGGCTTTATCTTCACCACCGCACTACCGCCTTCTTTGGCAGCAGCCGCAACAGCAAGTATTCGTCATTTAAAAAACAGCCAGGTAGAGCGCGACCGTCAACAAGAACGTGCCGCTAAACTGCGTGAGTTATTCAGCTCCCGTGGCATCCCATTCATAATGAATGAAAGCCATATGGTGCCAGTAATGATTGGTGATCCTGTACTGTGCAAACAAGCATCCGATATTCTCTTAAACGAATACCGCATCTATGTGCAGCCTATCAACTATCCAACCGTTCCAAAGGGTACAGAACGCCTGCGCGTTACCCCTACTCCGCTGCATAGCGATGAAATGATGGAGCATTTGGTGGAAGCACTCAGCGAAGTCTTCGACCGCCTAAACCTGAAACGCCTGCATAATGCGCTGGCGTGTCGGGTGGGTTAGTCTCTGATTGCACAAAGTATAAGCATAAAAAAGGGCGGATACATAAGTACCCGCCCTTTTTTATTATCGTAACGCAGTATTACTCCGCCTTCACACCAGAAACACCCGTCTGCACAGCAGGCTCTGCAGTTGCAGGTGCAGGCGCACCTGGCTCTACTGCTGCTGCAAGAGGTTGTGGCACAGTGTTAGGAGCAGTTGGAGCAACGTTACCTGATTCTGCTGGTTTTGCACCTGACGCAGCCGCTTCACGCGCTTTTGCTACATAGCCTTTCAGCTCGTCCAGGCTCACCGCACCAGGGATCAATTGATCGCCAATCACGAAAGCTGGCGTACCTTGAATACCCAAGCCGCTTGCTAATGCATGGTTCTTATTAATAACGGCATCCACTTCAGGGCTTTTGATTTTTGCTTCTAATTGTGCTTTATCAATACCCAGCTCTACAGCCGCCTGCACAATCACCTCGTTATTATGCAGATCTACTTGCATCAGCTTGTCATGGTATTTGCCATACACAGATGGATTAATAGCATGTACTGCCAGCGCAGCTAAGGATGCAGCACGTGATGCAGGACCCAGGATTGGGAATTCTTTCATCACAACACGCACATTGCGATCTTGCTCGATCAGTTGATTCACAGAAGGCGCCACTTTACGGCAATAACCGCACGAGTAATCGAAGAACTCTACAATAGTTACATCACCTTGTGGGTTGCCCAGAACCGGAGAGGTTGGATCATTCTCTAATTCTGTTTTCTTGGTGCCGATACTTGCCTGAGCTTTTTTCATTTGCTCGTCATATTGAGATTTTTGCATGTTCTCAACAGAGGCAATAATATCTCTTGGATTATTAGCAATATAATCCCTCACAATTGCTTCTACCTGCACACGGTCTATACTGCCGCTTGCACCAGGAGTTACTGCTTTTTCGCCGGATCTGAAATAACTGAACCCTGCAATTCCTGCTATAACAACTACCAGGAGCACAAGATAGATCGCCTTATTAGAAGAAGTAGAATCTGACATAAAATATCCCCTCAGATTGATATTGGAAAGTTCATTTTACCGGAATTAGCTTTCTGAATCTAGCGTTTTTTCAACGAAATGGTGCTGATGTCATTCGCACGCAATGCAGCAGGAGAACCGGCAGGTAACAACTTCTTCGCACGTTCGGTGAAATTACGCATATCTTCTTTATTATTTAACAGAACAGCACGCTCCGCCAATGCCAAATATGACATGCCCATATCCCCCTGCCGGCCATAAGCCATACCCAATTGATACCATGCCATTGCATTATTCGGCTCTTTTACGGTGACTACTTTAAGCAAATTAATCGCAGGATTTAACAGGCTGGGATCATTGGTAGCGATATAGATCGTCGCTAATTGCAATTTCAACAGTGGCGCATCTGGCAGTAATTTACTCGCCTTTTCATAACTTGGCAGTGCCTCACGCACCTTGCCTTGCTCAAAGAATATCTGGCCTTTTAATTCATTATAATAGGGATCGCTCGGATGGAGTTTGAGCAATGTGTTCATCTCTTGCAATGCCGCCGTGATATTGGGCTGGCGGTGATAAGCAATCGCCCGCGCCATGCGCGCATTATCAGAATTATCACTGGCCGGATAGGCCGCAAGTGTTGTGGAGGTTGGATCCAGGAAGGCTTTTAGCTTTACGATAGAGCGCTTATATTCCGCCACTAATGCAGGTGATAATGGCTTATAGACGATACCATCATGCTCCATATGATTACGGATATGTTCAATACGCGCCCGGCTTAATGGGTGGGTCATCGCATAAGGGTTTGGCTTGCTCAGGCTTAAATATTCCTGATTGCTCAAATATTCGAGCAGTTTTAACAGGCCTTGCGGCGATTGGTGAAGTTTATCTAAGGTTTGCAGTGCAAATTGGTCCGCAGATTCTTCATGGCGGCGCGAATACGCCAGCGCCTGGCGTTGCCCCACATGCCCACCGCCAGTAATCAACGCCGCTGCCGCTTGTGGTGCGCCGAGTAAGGCGGAGCCGATACCTAAAATATACCCAGCCGCCACAGGAATCCCTGCATTATCCATCTCTTCCCGCTGGCGCGCCAAATGCCCGCCTGCAATATGGCCGGTTTCGTGGGCGATAACACCTTGCAGCATATCAGGCGTATCAGACATCGCCAACAACCCCGTATGCACAAAAATATTCATCCCACCAGCCACAAAAGCATTCACATCAGGATCATTCACAATGATAAGCCGGACATTATCAGGATCAAGGCTCGCCTGCTCAAAAATAGGGCGGCAGAGTTGCTTTAACGTCGTTTCGATTTCCGTATCACGTATAGTAGAAGCCGCAAATGCGCTCCATGGCAGAAGCCAGGATAGGATAAAGGCAATAATCCGGTAACTGTAGCGCATAGATATAATGTCTCCTATGCACTACGATACTCTACTCCTAGGATTGTGTCGATAATTACCTGCATTGGGGTATGTATATTCATTCAGCGTATGGCGACACAACCTAAAACCGCTCCATAAAAATAGCATTAGCCGATTGCTCACGGCGTAGCTCATAACCCTCATGGTTCAAACAGCTGGTAAACTGTTTATCAAGAATTGCAAATTGGTCATCTTCGCTCACATAGCCAACGGCCTGTCTATCATCCACATAGGCGTTAAGATGCGCCAACGCCTGATTATTGCAATACGCAACCACGGCGTAATTGGTATCCATCGCCTGTGTGTTAGCTTGCGCCAGTACAGGGAACCCAATTAACATACTAATAAATAACAACTTCCACTTCATTTTTCTCTCCGTTCAAAACAATATAATAGCTTATGCATGCGCCACCATACATGTGGATAACTATGTGTATAACTATGTGCATAAGTGCGTCAGGAGTATGAAAATTAGCTGGATTTCGTAAAGAAAAAGTAAATAAAACATTGTTGATCTCGAAATAAATATTTTTTTCTGGCACGAGGATACAACATACTGTTTTACATAAATATCTACCATACCATCCTAGGTAGTACAGCTCTATAGGCATAGGTTGTATTGGATGCCCCCTCCCCTTTTTGGCTCTCTTGTCATCCTTGGATCAAGTTGGTATTAAGACATGGCTTTTTACTCTTGTCATACGCCGACTTGATAGCTGTCATCCCGGACTTGATCCGGGATCCACTTTTATGGGGGCGTAATATAGAAGAATCTAGGTGAAAGCGCCAGTCCTGGTAGATTCCGGATCAAGTCCGGAATGACAGGTGCGAGCCATGCAACAACGCCGCGCTTCGCTCGCAATGACGTGGTTCCTTTATCATAATAAGTCAGTGCCAATACCATCCCCATAGACAACCCCTCCTACCTCTGCTAGTCTGCCGCCTGCAACGCAGAGAAAGGGGCTTATTATGTATCCTGCCACTTACACACTTCTTCTCCCTCACGGCCGGCGGTTGACATTGGCACGGCTATGGTTGCTCTTAGGGATTACAGCGCTGGCTATTGCAGGCATATTCTCTATTCTGCTTGTGTTACTGCGCACACCAGGCGTGCAGGAAATTATTCCGTTTAAAGATTTCTTCCACACCGCCCTGGTCACCCATGTGAATCTTTCTGTGCTGGTATGGATGCTCTCTATGAGTAGTATGCTATGGTCGCTGATTGGCAATGAGCGGTTTTATAGTATTTATCTCACTACCTTCTGGCTCGCCGTTGCGGGCACATTGGCTATGGCGGTTGTACCCTTTGTGGGCGATGCAAATCCGCTGATGAATAATTACGTGCCTGTATTACAGCATCCCTTATTTTTCGTTGGGCTTGCTTTGTTTTTCTGCGCGATTCTGTTTCAAATTGCGCTGACATTATTCACCTACTTACCCTGGAAAATGCCAGATGAAGAACGCACCGTAATGCATTATGCTATTTATTATGGCGCCGTGATTACGGCCGTTGCGATTATCGCTTTCATTATCTCCAACTACCAACTCTCCCGTGATCCTGATGCGCCGTTTTTTAATGCGGAGCATTATTACGAAGTACTCTTCTGGGGCGGGGGACATATTCTGCAAATCACCTATACCCATATGATGCTGATTGCCTGGCTATGGCTCTATAGCGGCAATGGCTTCACCACAGTGATGCGTGAGCGTAGTGTAAATTTCGTGTTATCGCTCAACGTGCTGGTGGTGATTCCGGTATTATTTATCTATATCAACCACACCGCCTCCAGCCCTGAGAACATCACCTTCTTCACCCTGCATATGCGCTGGACGGCGAGTATTGCTGCGATTCTGGTGATTATTGCCATTCTGGCAGGCCTCATAGCACAACGCCCGCACACCTTTTCTAAACCTGAATTCGGCGCATTGCTATGCTCGATTTTACTTTTCTCTAGCGGTGGGATTATTGGGTTTTTGATTAGCGGCTATAACGTCACCATCCCTGCCCATTATCATGGCTCCATCATCGGCATCTCCCTCGCCTTCATGGGATTGGCCTATCACCTCTTGCCACGTTTAGGCTATGGCCGCGTAGAGGGTAAAATGGCGATTGTGCAGCCTTATATCATGTTTGTAGGACAATTAATGCATGTGACAGGCCTAGCCCTTTCAGGAGGCTATGGGGCACTCCGTAAAACACCAGGTGCCGTACTCAACGCCAAAGCCCAATTCTGGATGGGCCTTATGGGCTTAGGTGGCTTGCTTGCCATTATTGGCGGGCTATTGTTTGTGATTGTATGCTATAGGGCGATACGTCAGCGGAAAGACACATTGTAGGAACTTCATAACCTTGTCATTCACCGGCTTGACCGGTGAATCCATCATCATAATAAAGCTATATCTCTTTAGGAATGGATACGCCGATCAAGTCGGCGTATGACAATAGACTAAAACCCATGCACCGTCGGAGTTTGTTTCGCGGCTTTTTCGCGTTGATCCAATATCTCTTGTGTATGCTCACCGAGATTTTCTTTGCTAGCGGCAGAGCGATGCCCTGCTATACGGGCTGTATGCTCACCCACTACAGGCTGTGTACGCGCTTCTGTAGGCCGCGCAGCTGTCCATTGCTTAAAGGCAGCATCTTCAGCTGCTGCACGTGCTTCCATATAAGCATGTACATCCACTTTGCCTTCTGCAACGGCGGCGGTATGCTCTTTATGTACGGTTGCTAAGGAGTGATCCAATTCGGTAAAATCACCTGCAACTCTAGGCGCCGCAGCTGGTTTCTTGGATCGGTAGAAATCGATTTCATAGTGAATATCTTGCGTCACATATTCCGCTGGCAAACGCGTCGCAGCATCAAAGAAATGCCTATGCGATACACCCAGGCTTTGTGATATATCCTCTGCGAGCTTGGGATCACCTACAGCCGTAGAATAGGTATTATCCATACGATCATACGTAGTTTCCACAAAATCCCTGCACAGCGCATCACGCTCTGCTTTGAGGCCATCCAGCTCTTTATAATTTCTGCCATTAAACGCTTTTATAGCTTTATCGCTAGCGATAATCTCATTGAGAGCATTCGTACTTTCAGCCATATATTCTTGAATGCCAGTAAGCTTAACCCCTGCAAGATCCATCATGGTTTTGGTTTCTTGCTGCATGGTAAATAATGCCGTAAGTATAGGGCCGCCATCGCGTTTGATATATGCAATATCCGAACGCGGCAGTGCTGACTTTTTATTGCCAAATAAGGTATTTATCAGCTTCATGATACCTACACTCCCAGTCTGCCCCTATCATGACATTATATCAAACTTATGTTAAAGTTTTATTAAATGGCATTTTCAATCTATAGTTTATAAAGCATTTCCACCCTTACCAGAAGAAACAGCCCTATTAACAACACCTTGCGCATGATTTCCACGCGGCGGCGGCAGTGACGAATCCACCTCTTGGATTTCAACCCCCTCTAGACCTTGTACCGCCTGTGCTGCCGTTGATTGATCAACACTTGCAACACCAGGAACATCCTCTTCCCGTGCGCCCCCCTGTCTCATCGTTGAAGTAATGGTAGGATGCGCTGTATCATCATTCGGCTTATGTCCCTTAAGCTCTCGTGAGGCAGCCTGATAAAACTCTGGAGATCCTAATACAGCTGCACGATCTTGAGTATCCACATCTTTTAATGCTTCTTCCAAATATGTGGCATATTTTTTTTGCTCAGAACGCCGTGATGCAGTGTTAGGAGTCAGAGAAGTTTTATCCCGTTTATCTGCCATTAATTGCGTAGCCACCGTATACACAGAGACTTGTCCTGCTTCCACAACACCATCCTCCCCTACCGCCATAGATGCAGCGGCACGGTTGATAATATTATCCGCATGCGCTCCTTCCAACGCGCTCGTGCTAAAAGCAACATTCCCACTCCCTGCAAGCTGCGCCTTATGGAAGAATCCATTCGCTGCCCCATTAGGACGCGCGGAAATACCGAATGTAAAAATAGAACCAATTGTCGCAAGAGCGCCCCATCCAATGGCCGAGAGGGCTCCTTCAACACGTTCGAATGGACCCTTGCGCCCCATTTCATTATTGGCTTCTTGGGCAACGGCATCTAACACACCCCGATTCATCTTCCCATCTGGCCCTGTCAGCAATTGCCCTACAGGAATACCCTTCTTGTCAGCTACGCCTTTGAGCAACGCTGTAATATCTGCAAGCGCATCACGGCCAACATCTGTATGCACAGAGCTTTGACGGTTGAATCCTTCACGTTGCTCATAGAAATGATGCCCACCTTCTTTCGTAAGCTTGCGGAAGATGTATTTGGCAGCTTTCGTCAGCTCTAGCGATTCTTGCACATCTGGGTTATCTTTCTTGGCATTTTCCAGTGCTGTATCGATGAGATGCCCGTCTGACTTACCAGCTAAGTGTGCTTCGTATTCACTGCCACGAAGATTGCCTTTATCTCTTTCCGGCCTTGGCCCGATGATCTTCACCGTATTTCCTGCCGCATTATACGGCGTAACTCCAGCTAATACATCATGAGTGACTTGCACGATTGCTTGCTGCGCCTTTGGAGACATGATTGCGAAATCAGGATATTTTCGCATAATCGAATCAGTAATCTTGTCGTCCAAACGCTCTTTGAATTTCCCCTTCGTGCGGCTATCCGTATCAGAGTGAGAAGCACCAGCATGAGCTAATACAGCCTCTGCCGCTTTATGCGCACAATGTTTGAGGCCTTTATTCACATCCGCACCACTTAAGGTGAATGCAATAGCATATTGCCCTGGCTGTTGCGCTGTAAATAACGGCGTCACTTTTTGCACTGGCGGCTTCGACACAGGTGCAGATGCTACAGGCACAACCGGAGCGCTTTGCGGTGCAACGCTTGTTACAGGCGCTTGTGCAGCCACCGTTTGAGGAGGCACCACCGATGATACAGGCGCAGATGATAAAGCGGTTTGCTTAGGTGGCGTTTTTCTTCCTCTTTCAGCAGATAATTGCCGCTCCATTCTCTCTAACTTTTCACCCGTTGGCTTCGGAGGCAAAGGTGGCGGGCCGCCAACAGGAGGGTTTTGTGCAGGAGCTTCAGGTTGTGGCTTAGGATTACCAGATACCGATGCTGATGCAGCAAGCGCCGAAGGAGACGCATAATCTGTACTCCGCACTATTTTGCCTTTTACCACTTGAGGCTTCGGAGCCAAAGGCGGCGGGCCGCCAACAGGGTTTTGTGCTGGGGCTTGAGATTGTGGCGCAGAGGTATGTAATTTTGCATCTACCTTTGCCTGCAACTCAGGAGTCAGATAGCGACGATCCATATAATTAAGTGCTTTATAGAAATCATCCACTGCTTGCGATACCATAGGCGTCATAGGCTCTGCAGCGCGCGCTGCAACCTTTTTTTCCATATCCACGAGCGCCTCTGTTATCAACGCATCCCGCGCTTCTTCTAATGGCCCGATCGTCTTTTCATCCTGATCTTGAGTGAGTGAATCAATATGCTGCTGATTTTTTGCCGCCTCCTCTATAGCAGGATGCGTGGTGATCTGATAGGGCTGCCGTGGGTTTTCTGCCATCACTACACCCTGCGCCAACAACATGACAGCTTTAGCCTGTTCCAATACAGACGGACGCACACCACTTTCGGCAACTTTTCCACCGAGAGCGTTTGTGTGTTCCTCTGTTGAGACAGATGCCTGTGCTGGCTCTGCAGCAACATTGCCACGCAATTTCTTCTCTGGCACTGGCGGCTTAGGTCTTTGAACTGATTGTGACGGGTTCTGAGGTTTAGGTGGAATGGGCGGCTTCGCTGGAATGACTGGCTTTGGCGATTGTTGCAATGCCTGAACGTCCTGCGCTATATCATTAATCGCCGCCTCTAAATCATCAATAGCTTTTGTACTGGGTATTTGAGCATGCTGTTTGGGTGGCGAGGGAGGCAGTATAGATGGTTGCTGTAGCACTTGTGGAGCAGGTTGCGATGGCATTACAACTGCTTGCCTATCTTTCTGTTGCTCTGCTGCTGATAGTAATGCTAACTCATAATCTATCATCGCAGAGTCTGGAATATATTGGGGTGCGATTTCTCGCAATGCCATGTCCCTCCATGAAGTTATTTTCGTGACAGCCCCTCTAGACGTGCTGGAAAGAGCAACCACATCTAAATGTCCATCGATAGCGTGATACACATCAGCTACAATCGCCTTATACATTTCATCCCTTTGCAACGTGCCAGCTTCTGTAGGGTTCCTTGCAATGCCACGCTCTAGCTCTGCGAGCTTATTGATTTTTTCACTCCACTCTCCAAATGCTTCTTTTGGAGGTGTGGAAGCTGCAGCAACCATATTATCTTGGCTTGCGATCGCAAGAATATTTCTTCCCATTGCGGCAAGATTGCGTAATTTTTCTAAGTCAGGAGTCGTAAAATAAGCAGTATCCGCAAGATATTCTGCCGGAATATTCTGCAATGCCTTTCGCATTATGAGTGATGGTTGTGCTTGGCCAGAATGCCGTATCACGGCATCATACATCTTTGTGATTGCGCCACGATACATATCAGTGCGAGCCTCTGTTAAAGCGACACGATCAGCCTCATCTTCAGGCGATAGAGGTTTCATTTTTGTATATTGCGCAAGATCACGTTCAACACTTACTAACCAATTAAAATCATCTTGAAATTGCGCCATCGCAGCAAGAGAGCGCCCAGAATATGCCACAGACAATCTCTCTCGCAAGGAGAGCTGACTCGTGTCAAAAAACCGCTTTAAAATCTCTAAGTTAGAATTTGTGAAAGATTGATCTAACTTTACCCCAAGAGGAGACTGAGTCGATTTCGACATAACACACCCGCCGATAAAATAGTTACTTTTGTAATAACTATCATACCAAGCGGGTGTTAAAGTAATGTTAAATAGTTAATTTATAAAATCTATTCAAGTTGATCAATAAATCCACTAATAATATCAATACCTTGCTTCCAGAAATCAGGCTTGGAGGCATCCAAGCCGAAAGGCGCCAGGAGTTCTTTATGGCGAAGGGTACCGCCGGCCTTTAGCATCTCTAAGTATTTGCTTTCAAAGCCTTCTGGCTTGTTTTGATAAGCCGCATAGAGCGAATTCACCAAACAATCACCAAAGGCATAGGCATAGACATAGAATGGGCTATGGATGAAATGTGGGATATATGACCAGTAAATATTATAACTCTCTTCAAACGTAATAGCAGGCCCAAGGCTTTCGCGTTGGACTTTCATCCAAATCTCCCCAATCCGCTCAAGCGGCACTTCACCTTGCTTGCGTTCATCATGCACCATACGCTCAAATTCGCAGAACGCGATCTGGCGGACGACGGTGTTGAGCATATCTTCCACTTTAGAGGCAATCATCGCCTTGCGCTTCTTCTCATCCGGCTGCTGGGCGAGCAATTTGCGGAAAGTGAGCTGCTCACCAAACACCGATGCGGTTTCTGCCAGTGTGAGCGGCGTATCTGCCATCAGCCCACCTTGCTTTGCCGATAATACCTGATGCACCCCATGCCCTAACTCATGCGCAAGCGTCATCACATCGCGAGTTTTTCCTTGGTAATTCATGAGGATATATGGATGTACAGAAGGCACAGTCGGATGCGAGAACGCGCCGGAATCTTTACCCTCCGTCACCACCGCATCAATCCAGCGCTTATCGAAGAAATCTTTAGCAATACCCGCTAATGTTGGCGAAAAATCGTTATAGGCTGATAACACCAACTCCTTCGCCTCTTCCCATGGAATACGGCGGTCATCATCATCGGGCAATGGCGCATTGCGATCCCAGTAATTCAGGCGATCCATGCCCAGCCATTTGGCTTTCAAGTCATAATAACGGTGCGACAGACGGTTATAATTCGCCTTCACCGTATTCACCAGCGCCTCTACCACTTCATCTTCAATATAATTGGATAAATTCCGCGAGGAAATCGGATGCGGGAATTTGCGCCAGTCATCTTCAATGGCTTTATCTTTGGCTAACACATTGGTGATCATAGCAAATGTATTGCCATTAGCCTTCAGCACATCGCTAATCACATAGGCTGCCTCTTGGCGAACTTTGCCATCAGGAGATGACAGCAAATCAAAGATTTCACTGGAGTTCAGCTGCTTATCTTTATATGGAAACTTCAATCCTGCCAGTGTCTCATCAAACAAACGCTGCCAGGCTTGTTGGCCGGTGATGGATTTTTCATGCAGCAATTCTTCCAACTCATCCGATAACTGATACGGTCTAAACGCCCGCACATCACGCACCCATGGCTGATAACGGCCAACATCAGGCACGCTGCTTAGCTTGTTTAACTCCAACGTGAAGAATAATGTCAGGGTGGAAATATCGGTAATACGCTCGCTGGTGTTTTGATAAAAACGGGTATTATCAGGATTAGACATATCCTTGGTATAGAGCAATTGCGCATAGCTCCCAAGCTTGCCTAAAATCTCACTCAGCGCTTCGAACTCTTCAATAGCCTTACTCAGCGCTTTACCGTCCAGACTCGCCAGTTTTCCGGTATATTTCGCCGCAAAATCGCGCGAAACTTGCTCGGCTTTGGTGAAATCGGTCTCGATTTCGGGTGCAGTGATACTGCTATAAAAATCCCCAAGATTCCATTCGGGTAATGTTCCTAAATGCATGACAGCCCCTCTTTCTTTTCATTCTTCTTTTACTCTACTGCCGAGCAGGCAGAATAGCAAGGTTTTACCTTAAATACCTTCTCTGTCATGGGTACGGACTCATTTTGAAATTCTCGTTTGTTTACATCCTTGGACTTGATCGGGTTGTTGCATGGCTCGCCGTCACTGCGAGGAGCGTTAGCGACGTGGCAGTCCATGTGTAGGATTTCTATGTCCTTTATGCAGGATACATGGATCGCCGCGCTACGCTCGCGATGACGACACAGCAAGAATACTGAGTGAATCAACATATTCACCCTCAAGATACCCTTGCATCCCTCACCCTCAATGCTATAGTTACCCTATCATGACCATCCATCTCATCAAACTTTCTGTAGGCTCTGAAACACTGGCTGATCTTGCTAACTGGCAAGCCAAACGTCTTGCTGAGATGGAAAAGAATCACCAAAAGCCAGAACTCATGCATATTACGCGTAATACCCCCAAACGCGCAGAAGACTTGCTGGAAGGCGGCTCGATTTATTGGGTGATCAAAGGCTGGATTTATGCGCGCCAGCGCTTGCTGGAATTGCGCCCGATTATCTATAACGACATGCCCCATTGCGGCCTGGTCTATGACAAAGAGCTAATCCATGTCAAACCACGCCCTCATCGTGCATTCCAAGGCTGGAGATATTTACAAGCGGGTGACGCACCACCCGATCTCATCAAAGGTGATGGAGTAGATGAACTGCCTGAAGCCATGCGGAAGGAATTGAGCGAGTTGGGATTGCTCTAAGCACTACTGCAAATGCCACGGCGTTGTATACCGCACTACATCATCAAAGCTCGTTGTATCTTTGTTAGTAAGATCCGTCGCCTGCGCATCACCCTGCACAAAAATATTGTCATAGGCCGTGGCAGTAACCGTCTCGCCTCCCGTGCAATGACAATTCTTTAGCTCATCTGCATTCGTGATAGGCCTAGCGTTATCAGGAGCTGCAGAAAGGCGTGTTGTGCCACCTGCCTTAGGCCAGGCACCATGGCCATTGGGGCCAAAGCTGAGCAGCAGATAAATCGCGCCATTTCCTGTGGTTGCTGTGCAGGATGGCTGGATAGTACAGACGCGATAAGTCGTCACAGTACGCGTCCCGCCAGCAGAATCGATACTAATACCACCATCCATATTGGTAACAGGGAAAATCGACACAAATGGCGATGTATCCGTCCGTGTCGCATCTTTATTCACCGCATAAAATATCCGCCGCCCCCAACCATCATACGCATAATCATCTGGCAAACCTAATGTACGAATAGGCACCATACTACCGTAAATGGCACTTGCCGGCACTGTAGGAATACTCGCCGTGAATATCTGGTTTGCAACACTTGCACAACCATTGGCAGGTGTAACCGTATCACGCTGCTCACGGCCAAAATTCGTATCTGTCACCGCCAACGTAATATTCGCCGGACATGGTAACCGGTTCTGCGTTTGTTTAAACGCATAAATAGCCCTTTCAATCGCCTTCATCTTTTGCTCGGTTTCGTCTGCCCGTACCGTAGTTGTAACATAGGTACCAATCGCTAAACCACTCCCCAGCAATACCCCTAAGACAGCCATAACCATGGTTAATTCGATCAGTGAAAAACCAGCCTGTTTTGACATCATAGCCTCATCCTTTATTTCAACTGCCATGGCGATTTATACCGCAAGATATCATCAAACCGCGTTGCATCGGCAGAGGCTGAGTTGGTGATAACCACCTCATCTTGCACAAATATATTGTTAAACGCTGTCGCTGCTGCGGACGAGGTACAATGGCAGTTTTGCAACGTGTCCGTATTGGTTACCCCTGCATTAACACGTGCATTCCCAAGCCTATTCCACGCCCCATGCCCATCTCGGCCGGCACTGAAAACAACATAGACCGCACCAACCGCAGTCGTACAAGCCGTAGTCCCCGTCGCACAAATGCGCCAGGTAGAATTTGTACGGTTCGCATCCGCCACATCTACTGAGATTCCCCCATCCACATTAGCCCCCGCCATAGCGCCAGCTGTTGTATAAGCTGTACCGCCAAATGCTGGCGTTGTGTTAGCTGTTGTAGGGGGATTCGGTGCAACATCCGATGTAACCCACGTTGTTGCATCATCATTGACAGCATAAAATATCCTACGCCCCCAACCATCAAAGGCATAATCATCTGGCAGCCCCAACGTACGGACAGGAATCATACTACCGTAGACAGCACTTACTGGTGGCGTCGATACTGGTGTTGATACATTCACCGAGAAAATCTGGTTAGCGACAGCAGTGCAACCCGTAATATTACGCACCGTGCCTGCAATTTGTTCGCGGCCGAAATTGGCGTTTGTGATCGCAGTCGTAATATTAGCCGGACACGGCAAGCGGCTTCTACCCTTCACAAAATTCTGCAATGCCACTTCAATAGCATCTAATTTCTTGATGGTTTCATCGCGCTTACGTGCTTCTGATACCTCCACCCCGGCCGAAAGCCCACTGCCTAACAATATAGCAAGCACCGCCATCACAAGCGCTAATTCGATCAGTGAAAATCCATGATTCCGCCGCATGATCTTTACTCACTCTTCTCTTCAAAACGCCAGCGTAGCTTATAGCGCAAGATATCATCAAACGTAGTATGCTCAGGATCGCTTGGATTAGTGGTTGTGGTATCACCTTGCACGAATATATTATTCATAGCTGATGCGCTGCCTGATGAATTGAAATGACAGTTCTCAAACTCATCATTATTGCTCACCACAGCATTCCAACGAGTAGACCATGATGCTTTCATCCACCCGCCATGCCCATTCGGGCCGAAGCTAAAGAGAACATAAACGGCTTGCTGGGTAATCAAGGTCGAACCACGGTTACCACCTGGTATATCTACACGCAAAGAACCATTGCTTGCCAGACCCATCAACGTGTCGTTAATGAATGCAGAATCACTCACAGCATTCGTATCAACCCCATACATAAAACGTCGCCCCCAGCCATCCAGCGCGTAGGAGTCATCCAGGCCTAATGTCCGTGTAGGGATCATCCCAACCGTACCATCAGTTACCGCATAGATATTATAACCATTACTCTCACAACCAGTAAGCGCTGCGTTGCGGTCTTCAATACCGAAATTAATATCACTGACTGGCAAGCTCGGATCCGCCGGACATGGCAAACGCCTATTCGCCTCAACGTAATATTGCAATTGCTGCTCAATACCATCAAGTTTTTGGTTGGTTTCACGTTTTTTGATTTGGGGGAAAATACTCACCGCAGTTGCAAGCCCACCGGCAATCACCACAGCACTTACAGTCAATACAATAGAAATCTCAAGAAACGAGAACCCAGCCTGCACCCCTCTTTTCTGCTTCCTCACTGTGTGCTTTAACACAATATCCTCCTGATATGACTCTAGAAGATTATTGTATCATAGGCTGGTTAACTGAGTGTTAAGGATTGAGATGCATAAAAATACTATATATCAATACAATACAAAAAAGCATGCCCTAAACGGACATGCTTTTCTCGTAAACATACTGCGTGGAGCGCAATATTACATGCCTTTACGGCTGTTACCTGCTGAATTATTATCATTCTTGTTATTCGCAAGGCCAGATTTATTGGCACTACTACCAGCAGAACCAGGGCTGTTGGTTTTGTTTTTCTGGTTAGATTGATTTTGTTTTTGATTTGGGTTTTGGCTTGGATTTTGAGTATTTGGCATGATCTTCTTCCTTTTTGTAAGTTAACACTTATGCTCCGAAGAGTATTTTCAGTATATACCCACCCCTATAAAGGGACAAAATAAGAGAGCCTAGGAAAAGATAAAAACGCTATAAAGACAATTATTTGGGTGGAGTAGAAAGCCCATCCACAAAGGCTTTCACTACATCACTCACCTGCGATGCAAGCGGTGCGCCTTGTGCGGCAACCTCTCGAGAACCATGTTGAACGCGACGCATATAGCAGCATAATATGGTAACGCATATACCAATAATCACCACCATAGCGCCAAGCGTAATTAATGCTGCTATGAGCTGCGTAAATGCATAATGGAGCAGCACACTATAGAGCATATAAAAAAGCCCAATAATCAATGCACTGGTCATAATACCTATGACAATGCCCATAATAATGATTATTACCATGCTAGAGGCAATTTTCGGCACGCGTGATGCGGCACGCAAGGCATTACCCGCCATCAGCACCCGTAAAATCCCTAGCATGGTAGCAAGCTTTCCTATCATCGCCCCCTATTTGCGCAGAGCGAAACCTAATACAAAACCAGCAGCAAGCGCTATCAAGCTGGCGCGTATAGGATGATTACGGATTTCGTCTTTCACCGCCTCAGCAACATTGCCCGCCTCATCGGTGGCGGAATTATAGAAGTTACGGACACTACGCCCTGCTTGATGTGCAGCCTCGCGCAGGTTTTCAATTTCACCTTCGACTGCATGTTTACCGTTTTGTTTACTCATAGACATTACAAATCCTCCTTTAAATGTTGAAACATAGATAACAACTGGCACCTCCTATAGAGGGGGTTTGGGATTTCTTCCTGTGATCAATTTATAAATTAGGCTCGCCAGGAATAATATAATAAAAACATAGGCAAGGAATTTGGCTATCGCCATGGATGTACCCGCTAAAGCACCGAATCCGAGAACGGACGCAATCACCGCAAGCACAAAGAACGTGATAATCCAATAAAGCATACTTTCCTCCATTAGGTGTGAGTTTTGATGTCAACACTTCGTTTGGCACACAGTACGTTTACGTATTTTCCAGTATACCACCAGTTGCACCCCCTGTCAAATTAACCCCTGCACAAATAATATAAAATCATATATTTCAGCATACTATACAAACCAGAACCTTTTGCTGCATAGCAAAAGAGGAGCTATCGGAAGTAGCATTACTCCCTATGTCAAACACCTACTTGATCGGCGTTGTTGCATGGATCGCTTTTTTTGTCATTCCAGCGAAGGCTGGAATCCAGCACAATGTTTGTGAACGAAGTGAACGCTGTATTTTGCTTTATACTTAAGAGGACTGGATCCCAGCCTTCGCTGGGATGACAGGGCATTTCAGAACCATGCAACAACGCCGATCAAGCCCAAGAATGACAAGAGTTATTTCAAAAGAACCCAGCCCCCTCGCCCCTTATCAGTTGACATCCATCCCAAATTCACCGAAAAATACAGCATCATTTTATAAAGGTACTAAAACTATGGCTCGGCAGAAACCTGGCACTCCGGCAGATAAGCATCTTGGTAGTAGAATCTCCTTCTTACGCCGCAAACGTCAACTCACTCCCTTGCAACTTGGCCGCAAGATTAATGCGACGTTACAGCAGGTGGAGCGTTATGAAACCGGTATGGATCGTGTACCCGTGCCTGTGCTAGAAAAAATCGGCGAGGCGATGGATTGCCGTGTGCCGAAACGCCTCATCCGCCGTATTGTCTTCTTCCGCAAATTAGAGGCAGAAACCAATACCGAGCAAGAAGAGTTGATGGATTTCTATAGCCAAGTCTTTGATGAAGAAAATACCGACGATGATGAAGACGAAGATTAAACCCGATTTCTTCCTCATCGGCATGGCTATTGCCATTTCTCTAGCCTGGCTCCTCCCTGCGCCAGGCGCAGCAGGTGGCAGCTTACATCCTGAGCTGCTCACCAAAGCCGGTATTGCCCTTGTTTTCTTCCTACATGGTACATTGCTTTCTTTTACCGCTCTTAAAGACGGTATTTTCCGCTGGAAATACCATCTGATTATTCAATCCGTCACCTTTATCCTCTTTCCTCTCCTAGGCATCGCCTTTATTTCCCTGGTTGGTGACAGCATCTCCAAAGACCTCACCTTAGGCTTCTTCTATCTCTGCGCTCTTCCCTCCACGGTTTCTTCCTCTGTTGCTATGACGGCAGCTGCACGCGGCAATGTTGCTGTTGCGGTATTTAATGCTACGATTTCAAGCCTGATTGGCATATTCCTCACTCCGTTCTGGATGAGCTTATTGATGCATAATACAGCCCAACATCTAGAATTGGGCGAGGTGATTCTGGATTTGTGTAAATGGATGATACTCCCATTGCTGATCGGCCAAGCCTTACGCCCGTTGATCGGCACATTTGCCATGCAGCATAAGAAGTGTATCAACACAATTGATCGCGGTACGATTCTGCTATTAGTTTACACCTCCTTCTGCGATTCCTTTTTACATCAGGTTTGGACGCAACATAGCATCGGCACCATGCTAAGCATTGGCATTGCAACCGCTGCATTGTTTTTCTTCATCATTACCCTGCTCACTTTGGTCTGCCAATATTACAACATCGCCCCTGAATACCGCGCTGCCATTGTCTTTTGTGGCACCAAGAAAAGCCTGGCAACTGGTGTGCCGATGGCACGGCTGATCTTCGGTTCTGATCCCTCGCTTAGCTTGATATTACTACCTATCATGCTCTATCACCCCCTACAACTCTTGCTTTGCGCACCGCTGGCGAGTTATTGGGCAAAGAAGCAACGAGTTGTGTGATGAGTAGCACTGCCATCTTAATCAGCGTTGTTGCATAGCTGCCTAACCTATTGTCCCTTGTCATCCCGGACGTGATCCGGGATCCACTGTTATGGCAGCGTGGTCAATAAGAATCTCGTTGGAAGCACCAATCTTGGTGGATTCCGGATCACCTCCGGAATGACAAGAAATAGGCTATGCACCGACACCGGCTTAATCGGCGTATGACAAACAATACGCAAGACAGCCTCCAAATAAACATCACATTTTTATACCTCTCCTCCCTCCCACATGGTATAAGAGTATACTATGCTTTTCCACTCAAAACGTTTTCTTATCGGTGCTGTAATCCTCACCCTTGCAGCCCTTATCACAGTGGTGATTATTTTTTGGCCGTATCAACGCACCGCCAAAAACCAATTAACACGTCTGCTAGAATCCTATGGCCTCACCGTTAGCTCTCTCACCTTAGAAAAATTAGAGGGCAATGATGCATTGCTCAGCGATATTGCCATTGGCAATCCGCCTTCCCTCACAGCACAAAAAATCACAGCGCATTATAGCCTGACAGAGATTCTACGCGGCAAAGTGCAAGCGGTTGATATTGCCTCACTGCGTGCTAGAGTCTATAATAAGGACGGCCGCTGGCTTGTGGCAGGGCTGGAGCCACTTTTTCCACACACATCTACTCCAACCACACCCTCACTACCGCTTTCCATGATTAACCTGTTACCGGAACATATTTCCCTCAAAGACAGCGAAATCACCATCGAACATCCACGCGCCACGGTGCAATTACCCCTTAATCTGGATATGACCAATAATGGCACAGCAACGGCTACGCTATTAAGCTCTGGCATCACTATCGATGCTAAACCCTATCATATCAAAAGCGGCATAGTACAAGTCAAAGCCACACTCACCCCCATCAAATGGCATGCTATACTCTCAAGCCCTAATCTCACTATCACAGGCCTGGATACGCCTATTCCACCGCTCACATTATATGCTGAACTCTCCCTCACACCGGAGCAGCTAGAGAGCGATATCGAAATTCGTGATGATAGCCGCGCTTATCTCGCCAATCTCTCGCTCTCCAGCACAGCCATTACGGTTCGTAACGCCCATATCCCTTGGGGCGGCGGGAAGATTGCCTTACAGCCTGTCACCCTGCCTGTTGCGATGGATAAGCCTATTCCCTTAGCTATCGATATGCAAAATGTGGATCTCGCAAGCCTGCTTGGGGCTATCAGCGATGATAAGATTCGAGGCTCTGGCAAAGTCAGTGGCACATTGCCAATTATCTATCACCCCGATGGGCAAATCACCTTACGCGAAGGCGGCGCACATGCACTCAGTGACGGCGTCATTTCTGTGCCACCGGACTTCCTGCCAGGCGATAATGAGCAACTCGCCATTGCGCGTACAACGCTTGAAAATTTCCACTATACTACGTTGCAAATTCGCGTATTATCAGAAGGCGAAGAAGCACGCATCCAGCTTATGCTTGAAGGCAGCAACCCTGATGCGATGGAAGGCAGACCTGTAAAACTGACTGTGAATCTCACTGGTGACATTATGCCGCTCATTCAGCAAAGCATTCTACCAGTCAATGATTTGAAGCAATTACTGACGATAAAGGATACCGATACATTATGAAATATTACTATGCCATCGCGCTAGCATTGCTCCTCAGCGCTTGCTCGCCGAAAATTCAAGTAGAGGCTCCAAGTAAGCCTATTGAAATCAATCTCAACGTTAATATTGAACACAAGATTAAGGTTGAAATTGAAAAAGATGTGAAACAAGCCATTACCAGCAATCCTGATATTTTCTAAGAGGTTATCATGAAGATTTTTGCCCGCATTCTCCTTGCTCTCAGCATCTTAAGCTTAAGCAGCCCCGCCTTCGCGCTAGACCTCAACCAGGCACGCACGCAAGGTATTATTGGCGAGCAACGGGATGGGTATGTAAAAGTACTCAAACCAAGCGCAGATGCACAAGCCCTAGCCAATGAAGTCAATGCCCGCCGTAAGGAAGAATATGCCCGTATTTCTAGGGAAAATGGCCAGGCTGTCAATGTGGTTTCCACCCTCGCCGCCCAACAAATCATCCAAAAGCTGAGCGCTGGTAGCATGTATCAAGATGCAAACGGGGCTTGGGTGAAGAAGTAGTACGTACACCATTTTGGATTTAACCCAGTGCTATTGCATGGCTCCATATATTCTTACTCTATCGTCATCGCGAGCGCAGCGCGGCGATCCAGGGACTACTTAAAGGACAGAGAAAATTGCTTTAGTAGTACGATGGATCCTTGGATCAAGTCCAAGGATGACAAAGCGTACCAGTAAGCAGAAATTTCAAAATGAGTCAGTACCGCAATACGGCATAGAGTGACGCGCTGCATATAATATAGTAAGCGCGTCACTTCTGAGCTATCTCATCTTACAGAAGACGCCCCATTCCTTCAGGCTCACGCAGCGCCAGTTTTAGAGCAGAAGATTCACCAACTGTCTTTTCAGCCGCCTCTCTAAACACCTTTTTCTGATCATCCGTTACTACTGGGCGTTCACCCTTTAACTCCTTATGCCGGAAACGATAATTCTGAATAAACGCATTTTCTAGATAGGCAATCGCAATCTCTGGATTCTTCGCCTTAACAGCATCAAGCAGATACTCTGCATAGATTTTCTGAACACCTGCATCTGCTAATACATACTCTACAATACCTTCAGGCGATGTACGTGCATCAAGCACAACGTTAAGATCATCATCCAAATTCTGGAATGCCGCAACATCATAGCGGAAGCTAGCAAACTCAGAGACAATTTTTGTCTTATTACGTTTGCGATCCCATTGCTCTAAGGCATGTTTCAAATAATTCGCAGCTGGCGTTGGGTCAATAAGCTGCCCTTCTGGCGTTGTTTTTACAATATGCCCCAGCTGTGCAAAATACTCACGCTTTACCGCTGCATCCAACAAAACCTCATTTATAATGATATAAGGCGGCACCACGTTAAGCTCTTCAACTGGCTTCCATACGGTTAACTCTGTAGAAACCGGCTGCCATACGGTTAGCTCTTTCGAGATATTACCCATATCAACGACAGGCTGTTCTTGCACATCAACATCAAAAAATTCCGTATCGGGTTTTGTAAAGTAAGAGCGAAGAGTTCTCGGAGGATTCGCCCTAGACGAACGATATAATGATGTGCTTCTCGCAGGATGACTATCATGCTCATGGCGCTTGGCCACCTCTTTTACACCTCTGCTTACCACTTGGGGAAGTTTTTTTACTCCTGAATACAGTTTCGCTAGCATATATTCTCCTCGATCTACTCAAATTTTTACTATGCGCGCACGCTAGCGAATTCCGCTGAATAATACAATTAAAAATTACACACATAATAAAAAATTCCCTCTGCCTGGCTACCAAGGGTAAACTTGTATCTTGCACTTGAACCCGTTATAGTGAATACTAGATGAGAAATGTCTAACACCAACGTGTTGGAACAGGGTTATTTTTGTATGACACAACCAAATACAGAGCAAAACGCCTCGATGGAGCAAATATTACAGAATATACGTAACGTTATTGCGGGCGAGCTGAGCGCTAAACCTGCTGCTACGTCTACGGAATCCGCCGATATTTTGGAACTCACCGATATGGTGCAAGATGATGGCTCCATTGCCACATTGTCCAAAGATGCCAGCTCTGTGGCCACATTTTCTCAGGAAAGCACAGATAGTGCCGCGGATATTTTAGCCGATATTGATACGGCCCTTGATATCCCTACCGCCACTCCTGCTCCAAAAATTCCAGAACCTGTTGCAGAAAAACCTCAAGCTGTTGAAGAGCCTAAAGTAGAAGCTGCTCCTGCACCTGTTGTTGCACCACCTACAAAAGAAGAAGAACCTATGGATATTGATGCCTTTTTCAATGATGTTGCACCTGCCAAAGCAGCCGAGCCAGAACCGAAAGCTGAGCCTGTAAAAGCACCAGAACCAGCTATCGCCGCACCTGCTCCTACAGAAGACGATCATGCGAAAAAACGCTTAGTATCAGATATGACCGCCAAAGCCTCCACCGAGGCCTTCCGCAGCTTGCTGGCCATGGCACCCAAACACACAGCCGATGGCCCGTCTTTCCGCTCAGGGGTAACATTAGAAGAACTCATCGTCGAAGCCCTAAAACCTGAACTCAGCGCCTGGCTTGAGAAAAATCTGCCAACACTGGTGACACAATTGGTAGAAAAAGAGATCAAAAACCTTTTACCACACGATGACGCGTAATGATCCCCATCATGCGTTTACTCCTTCTTCCCGCTATTGGGTTACTGGCCTTACTTTCCGCTTGCGCGCCGGCTGGGCATGATTTCTGCATCGCCAATGGCCATGAAGAGGACTCAACATCCTATAAACAATGCACCCTTAATTACGGCGCTAATGAAGATCTCTATAAATACTGCCAAGACCGCATGGGCATCACCCAAGAAGGCCCGCAATTAGGCCAATGCTTGCAACAAGCACGTCAATTAAAAGACATGTTTAGCCAAGAGCGTAATTTCTGCCAAGGCCAAGCCAATAACCGCTATGGCGCAGTTCTCAGCCAAGGGCGCAAAGAAAAACAACCTACCCTGCATCCTGATGGTGTTGTGACATTAGATGATGTTTCCACACCTGGTATGTATAGTTTAGAAGACCAAATCTTCATCACCAAACCGTATGTAGACCCATGTATGCAAGCCCATGGTTGGGGCCACCCTGATATCTGGCAAAATGG
This sequence comes from uncultured Rickettsiales bacterium, assembly GCA_964574415.1. Lineage (GTDB taxonomy): Bacteria > Pseudomonadota > Alphaproteobacteria > Rickettsiales > CAZNNM01 > CAZNNM01. Next base: position 31,748 of record CAZNNM010000002.1, read on the forward strand.
CAAGCAATCAGTGCCACTGCCTTCTATCACCCAAACTTTGACCGCACTCAACACCCAACCGCTCACGGTGGTATTGCCAGTGCATCCGATCAGCAACTTATTCCAAGCCGTCTCCAACGGCAATCAACAAGCTGTGCGTGATTTGACCAGCAGTTTCGGCGGGATTGATGTGAATTCACAGAATTATCAAGGCTATACCGCCTTGCATGTCGCCGCACGCCAAGGAAACTTCTCCATGGTGCAAATGCTAGTGGAAAGCCTGCATGCCAATATCGACATCCGTTCAGCACGTGGCGAAAATGCTATGTCTATGGCTGCGCAAAGCCCGAATCGTGATATCGTGACCTATTTAACCCAATATGTACAACACCAAGAGGCTGAACACCTCCGCCGCGAAGATGAGCGCCGCCGCAAAGAAGATGAACGCCGCCGCCAAAAAGAACTGGATCGTATTCGGAATTCGGTAAAAAGATAGCCCCCATTCCATCTACTCATATCTACGAATAAGACTATTTTGGGTCTTGTTGCACTGTCATTCACCGACTTGATCAGTGAATCCATCCTGAGAATATAGCTTTATTGTTTTAGATGGATACGCCGACCAAGCTGGCGTATGAAAACGGGTATTCGTCATCGCGAGCGACGCGAAGCGATCCAGGGAATACTTAAAGGAAAGAGATGCCCGCCCTGGATTGCCACGTCGCTAGTGCTCCTCGCAATGACGAAAAAACAATATATAAATAAGACCGCATCCCCCTCAATCCCACATTGAAAAACACTCTTACCTACTATATACTGCAAGCTGGTATTTTATAATTCTCATACAACTAGGTGATTGTGGCCATTCGCTTTCGTTATATTTTGCTACTGATTATACTGTCTTGCATCACAGCATTTTTCTATATTCAGTATAAACAACGCCTCTTACACATGGCGGAACCTTTCACCCTCCCACAGGATAGTTTCTCTGGCAACTATCTCGCCGGCTATATTGCCAGCAAAGACGGCCAATGGGATGATGCGGCAGACCGTTTCACTGAAGCGCTCAAACAGCAACCGACAGAACATCTCCTAGAGCGCACCTATTCGCTGTTATTGCTCTCCGGCAATGTCGATAAAGCCGTCGCATTAGCTGAAAAACGCACCACCGAAAAAACACCCAATCATATGACCGTCTGGCTGCGTGCGCTGGCTGCTTTTAAAGAAGGCCATTATGACCAAAGCGCCCAGCTTTGGCAAAGCATGTTGGATGAAAAATCCACCAATAGCACAACCGATATTAACGCTGTTTTAGTACCGTTTTTGGTTGTATGGAGCGATGTTGGCAATAAAGAATATGACAAAGCCCTCGCCTATCTCGCCCAGCTTGAAAACGACGAAAACCGCGCCTTCATCAATTTCCACCGCGCCTTGCTCTATGACGTAGCCGGTCAAAAAGCGGAAGCTGAGAAAGCCTATGAAGCTAGCCTTGCTAGTGATGTGCAACCGTATCATTTTGTGAAAGCAGCAGCCAGTTTCTACGTGCGCAATCAGCAAAATGATAAGGCTAAAGCGCTCTATGAACAATATGCACGTCAAGATATTGGCACGAATTTATTCAACCCTGATATTGACCAACTCGCCGAGAATATCGCCCCAGAATACCCGCAACCCGCCAGCAAAGATGGCTTAGCTGAAGTGATCCTAGAAGGTGTGCGCATTGCCTATCAGAACAACTTTTATGACGAAGCTTTGGCATATCTGCATATCGTCCATTACCTCTACCCACAACAGCCGGAAAGCCTGATGTTGCTTGCTTCTGATTACGAAGATAAGAAAGATTATGCGAGTGCGAATGCCTTATATTCCCATATCAAACCACAATCCTATTTCTATTACCGCAGCCAAATCCGCACTGCACGTAACCTGTACTTGCTGGGCAAGAAAAATGAAGGCGAGGATCTGCTGCGTAATTTAGGCAAAGAATCACCAAAACGTTACGACGCCTTGCTCACCCTTGCGGATCTACTGCGTGGCGATAAGAAATTCCTCAAAGCTGCAAAGCTTTACACCGAAGCTATTGAACGCATCGGCACACTTAACTCCAAACAATGGTATATTCTATATGCCAAAGGCATTTGTGAGGATCAAGCAGGCCATTGGGATGAGGCAGAGAAATCACTACAACAAGGCCTAGACCTCTTCCCGAACCAACCGGACATTCTCAATTATCTGGGCTATAGCTGGTTATTGCAGAAAAAGCATATCCAAAAAGCCAAAGATATGATCGAAAAAGCCCTGACCCTGCGCCCTAACGATGCGCAGATTATGGATAGTATGGGCTGGGCGTTATTCCATCTCGGCGATTATAAAGAAGCCGTGCGTTATCTGGAAGGCGCATTAGAAATCCTGCCGGGTGACCCTGTCTTGAACGATCATTTAGGTGATATTTACTGGCAATTAGGCCGCCGTAACGAAGCCCGCTTCCAATGGAAACGCGCCCTGAAAATGAAGCCTGAGGAAGATGAAATCCCGCTCATTGAACGCAAGTTAAAAGAAGGGTTAACCGAAATACCTGCCGCAAAATGATCCTCTCTGCGCTTGCACCTGCGAAGGTGAATTTATATTTGCATATCACAGGCAAGCGCGCAGATGGCTACCATTTGCTGGAAAGCCTGGTTGCCTTCACCGATATCGGCGACAGAATCACCCTCTCCCCTGCACCAGAGCTCAGTCTGACTGTGAGTGGCACATTTGGCCATTTAGTGCCGAATGACAGCAACAATATTCTCCTCAAAACCGCTCAGCGTTTAGCTATGGCATGGGATATGCCAACGGGTTTGCATATCGATCTCGAAAAAAATATCCCCGTCGGCGCCGGCCTAGGCGGCGGGTCAGCCGATGCCGCGGCCTTGATGAAACTGCTCTGCCACTATTGGCATAAACATGTCACCGCCACTGAACTCGCACAACTCGGCCTACCGCTTGGCGCGGATATTCCTATCATGCTTGAACAAAAACCTGCTTTTATGAGCGGTATCGGCGACATCATTCACCCGTTTACAGGCCCAGATTTCCAATTTCCTGCGGTGATTATCTACCCGCATATTGCAGTATCCACTATTGAGGTTTATAAGCGCAGCGTTCCGTCTTTCCGTGCGCCAGAATATCATCAAGGACGCCCAACACTAACTGATAACCTTTTACCTTGGCTCATAGCACGCCATAACGACCTCGAACACCCCGCCCGCCATATCGCCCCTGCCATCCCTGGCATAATAGATGCACTCCGCCATCAAGACGGCTGCCAGCTAGCGCGCATGTCTGGCAGCGGATCAGCCTGTTTTGGGATTTTTGCATCAGAGGCAAAGGCTCAGAATGCCGTTACCACATTGCAGCAACACTTCCCGGATGCGTGGATACGCTATACTCGGATTGGTAGTGTTTCTAGCCGTAACGCATAAGCACGACACTGACGAATATATACCGTGTCATTCACCGACTTGCTCGGCGTTGTCGCCTGTCTCTCTTTTGTCATTCCGGGCTTGACCCGGAATCCACCATGACTGGCGCTTCCAGATTTAATTCTTATAAATCACGCTGCCATAACAGTGGATCCCGGATCACGTCCGGGATGACATATATCTTTACGTTAGCGAGCCATGGAAAAACGTAGACTTGCCCGGTAAATCCATCCTCATAATAAAGCTATTTCACCAACGGATGATGCGTAAATACCAGTTTCTTTTTATCATCATCCATCACATGTGTATAAATCTGCGTCGTGTTAATGCTGGAATGTCCCAGCAATTCCTGCACTAGCCGCAAATCCGCACCATGGCGCAGTAAATGTGTCGCAAATGAATGGCGCAGCACATGCGGAGAAATGTCGGTATGTTTAAGGCCTGCATGTATGGCCAGCTCTTTAAGCAATACCGCAAAACGCTGACGGCTCATCGCCACTAACGCTCCATTCTTTGCACGGGTAGGAAAAAGCCAATCGGATTTCTCCTTCTCTTTGAGCAGCTTACCCCGCTGCTCCAAATAGGCCACGAGACTCACCACCGCTGCCTGGTTAAGCGGTACCATGCGTTCTTTACTGCCCTTACCTTTTATAAGTAAAAACGGCTTAATCTCTGGTATCTGACCTTGAATATGGCTAAGTTTAAGCGTCATTAATTCAGTCACCCGCATACCGGAAGCATATAATATCTCCAGCAACGCCGCCAATCGCAAGCCTTTTACTGTTTTATCCTGCTGCGCTGCCGTCAATAATGCCATGACATCTTGTTCACTTAACACATGCGGAAGACTGGAGATAGATTTAGGGTTATCAATAGCATAACACGGATTATCCTCACGAACCCCATCGGTGACGAGAAACAGATAAAATTGCTTAAGCGAGCTTAACCGCCGTGCGCTTGTACGCGTTGAAAAGCCTGCATCAACCAGGCTTTTTAAGTAATCCTTTATAGGATCACTGCCCGCCTTCTCCAGGTCTGTTTGGCATCGCAACCGCAAGAACTGCTCCGCATCCTGCAAATCACGCTGATAGGCCTCCAGCGTATTACGCGATGCGGCACGTTCAGCAGACATCATCTCCAAAAATGCTTCAATCCAGCGGGATGTAGCGGGCATAATCGATTCTCCTGGTAGCACTATACCATGGAATGAGATAAGGAGCTAGAGAGCCAACCCCTTCTCTTTTCCCTTCCACTTATCCCCCATTAATTCAACTCAAAGTTAAATTAAACATCGAATAATAATATATATAGTTACATTTTTCTCTTATAGATTCTTATTTTTGCTGAAAATATTAATTATAGATTAAAAATAGTTATTTTTATAATAGTAATTCTCCCGTTCTTAGTGTATATATAAACCAATGCCTGACATCTATCCCCTCAGTGTCAGGCAGACCTTTGCAGTGAGAGTCGCCATGCATAAGAAAAGCACTCCTCAACCCACCTATCCTTATAATGTGACAATGCGCGAAGTAGAACGCTCGTCCGAGTGGCTGCAAGAAGAATACCGCCGTGACGATGAAACCTTCCACCGCAGCGACCGCTCCGAAGTCCGCGAATGCCGCTTTCCTCTTCATTGCTCCGATGGCACGAAAGATGCTGATATATTAGAAAAATATCAAGCGTTGTTGCATAGGGAATAACGATAACTATAATACAGTGTCATATGCTGATCAAGTCGGTGTTGTTGCCCGCCTGTCGGTACTGACTCATTTTGTAATAATTGTTGTCATTCTTGGACTTGATCCAAGAATCCATCCAAAACATAAAGCCCTTATAAGCACTATTATTGCTCTATTATTACGATGGATCCTTGGATCAAGTCCAAGGATGACAAAGCTTGAAAAACAAACAAAATTTCAAAATGAGTCAGCACCCGCCTGTCTCACCTATTGACAATTGTCATCCCGGACTTGATCCGGGATCCATTGTGATGGTGGCGTGATCTATAAGAATGCAGCTCTTAGCGCCAGTCTTGGTGGATTCCGGGTCAAGCCCGGAATGACAAGATAAAAAACCAAGCAACAACACTAGCTTGATCGGCGTATGACAAGCTTTTTCGTCATCATGAGCGTAGCGTGGCGACTTGCTCTGCCAAAGCCCTTTAGAGCGTAGGAGTATCCATGCATCCTGCATAAAGGATAGAAGAGAATCCTACACATGAACTGCCACGTCGCTAACGCTCCTCGCAGTGACGGTGGCTAAGCAACAATGCCGATCAAGTCCAAGGATGACAAAGGAGAAAAGATCGGGTAGAAATAGAGAGAAATTAGGTTAAATGGCTACACACCAGCACATGGATTTATTTACCTCCGAAGCAACATTAGAACAGAACAAACCACTCGCCGAACGTGTGCGTCCGCGGGGGTTTGATGCTGTGGTTGGGCAAGAGCATTTGCTAGGGCCTGAAGGTACGCTGACGCGTATGCTGCATACAGCCCATCTGCCCAGCCTCATCTTCTGGGGCCCACCAGGTTGTGGAAAAACGACTTTGGCGAAAATCATTGCTGAGAAAGCAGGTGTGCATTACGAATGGCTCTCTGCCGTCAATAGTGGCGCAGCGGATTTACGGCAGGTGTTTCTGCACGCCGAGAAACGCATGGCACATGGCGAGAAAACCTTGCTCATCGTCGATGAAATACACCGCTTCAACCGCAGCCAGCAGGACCTCTTCCTGCCTTATGTGGAAAACGGCACCATTATTCTGATTGGTGCGACGACTGAAAATCCCTCATTTGAACTTAACGCCGCGTTGCTTTCACGCTGTAAAGTGGTCGTCCTCAACCGCCTAGAAACACCGGCACTGAAGCAGATCATCACCCGTGCGGAAGCACATTACCAACAGTCACTCCCACTCACCGATGACGCCCGCGATGCGCTTGCTGCGATGGCCGATGGTGACGGGCGTTATTTGCTTGGCATGTGCGAAGAATTATTCACCCTACCTGCCGAACCTTTGCTTGATACAAATGCATTAGTAACAACCTTGCATAAGCGCTTGCCCGTCTATGATAAACATCAAGACAGCCATTATAACCTCATCAGCGCCCTGCATAAATCTTTGCGTGGGTCAGATGTTGATGCCGCACTCTATTGGTTTGCGCGTATGCTCGATGGCGGAGAAGAACCACTCTATATCGCCCGCCGCTTAGTGCGCTTTGCTGTAGAAGATATCGGCCTTGCCGATCCAGAAGCTGTGCATCAAGCACTCGCTGCCAAAGAAACCTATGACTTTTTAGGCTCCCCTGAAGGTGAACTAGCGCTTGCGCAAGCGGTCGTCTATCTAGCCACAGCGCCTAAATCCAATGCCGTCTACACTGCCTATAAAGCCTCGCGCAGCAGCGCTAAACAGCATGGATCACTGATGCCGCCGAAACATATTTTAAATGCCCCAACTAAAATGATGAAGGAACAGGGCTACGGCAAAGGCTATAATTACGATCACGATACAACGGACGGTTTTTCCGGCCAAAATTATTTCCCCGATGACATGCCACGCGAATCCTACTATAACCCTGTAGAACGTGGATTTGAGCGTGAGGTGATTAAACGCTTAGACTACTGGAACAAACTCCGCGCACGGAAAGGGCAAGAATCATGATGCTATTATGGGTAGCCGCTGGTGGCGCGATTGGGGCGATGTGCCGGTATCTGATGATGTCCGCCTTCACTCCTGCCAACTTTCCCTATGCCACACTCAGCGTCAACACGCTGGGCGGTTTTGTGATGGGTGTGCTGGTAGTGCTATTTACCCGTATCCTTCCTGTGCCTTTAGTGGTACAAAGCTTCTTAACCGTAGGCATATTAGGTGGGTTTACAACATTTTCCACCTTCTCACTCGATATGATGCGACTGCTAGAGCGCGGAGAAATTCTCTCTGCATTACTCTATGCCCTCGCTTCTGTGATAGGCTCTGTAGTAGCATTATGGGGCGGTATGGTTTTAACACGATGGTTGGCATAGTATGGCTGATTATCAATACAGGAATGCAGCTGTTATCCTATGTTGTCATTCGCCGACTTGATCGGCGAATCCATCCTAAGATAATGAAGCTATAATTATAGCGATGGACACGCCGATCAAGTCGGCGTGTGACAATACGAAGAAATGAGAAACTAAGTATATGGCAGATTTATTTTATATCAAAGTAACCGAAAAAGACGCAGATATACGCCTGGATCGCTGGTTCCAACGGCACTATCCAACCATTTCGCAATCCCTTTTGCAAAAGCACTTACGCAAAGGTTTTATCCGTGTGGATGATAAAAAAGCTACGGCTGGTCAGCATCTAGAAATTGACCAAAAAGTGCGTATTCATCCGATCGTATTTGATGAAGCTAAATCCATCAGCGCCCTTGCACCCATGGATATCCGCCCGAAGAAAGCATTGTTCAGCGAAGAAGAAATCGCCGCATTACATAATACCATCCTCTATAAAGACGACAACGTCATCGCCATCAATAAACCCGCGGGACTTGCGGTGCAAGGTGGCAGCGGCATTAAACGCAGCCTGGATGATGCGCTGGAATATTTCCGCTTTGAGAGCGATGAGCGCCCGAAACTTGTCCATCGTTTAGATAAAGATACCAGCGGGGTATTACTCCTCGCACGCCATGCCAAAGCCGCCACAGAGCTCACGCAATATTTCAAACATAAAAGCGTGCGTAAAATTTACTGGGCAATTCTGGTCGGCGTGCCGCAACCGCTTGAAGGCAAAATCAATGTGCCTTTGCAAAAAGTCACGAATGATGCAGGGTTAGAAAAAGTATCTCCCGAAGCCGATGATGGGCAATTTGCACTTACCTATTACAAAGTCGTTGATAGCGCCGCCAAAACCCTCTCCTGGGTAGCATTTATGCCTGTCACAGGCCGCACTCACCAATTACGCGTCCACGCCCTGGCTTTAGGCTGTCCTATCCTGGGTGATGGTAAATATGGTGGCAAAAAAGCCTTTATTGAAGGGCTTGGCGGTTTCTTGCATCTTCATGCTAGAGAGTTGATATTACCCAATTTTTATGGTAAAAAGATACATATAAAAGCCGAATTAGACGAGGCTATGCAGCGCACTTGGGATACATTTGGGTTTGAAAAAGCCTCCGGCCAGTTCGCGTCTAACGCGTTGCTTAGCAACGAATAAAGTATAGTTTTGGGAATTATTGTAAACCAAATATTAACCTCTTATCTCTACACTTGTATTATGGGATAGTAGATCATTGCGTTATCATACCGTATAAAGAGATGATAATTGCATGTATCTACTGTAAGTGAAAAAGAACCCCATTGAATGCCGAAGTATCGTGCAAAATAAATGCAAAATACTTCCCATATATTCAATAGGGTTCTTGTGTTTTTGGCCAGGTTTTAGTAACCTATTCATCAACACATAAAAGAGAGGATGTGAATTGTGTTTTTTATGCTTGATCTCAGGATTTTTTAAGCATAAAAAAAACACATAATGCGAACGAAAGGGTGAGGGATGAAGCGTTTTATTATCAGGGTGCAGCAAGGGGTAATCATATCCCTACTCGGCGCAGCAATGTTAGTCTCCGTGCAACATAAAGCGCAAGCTGCCGTTTCGCCTAATATTTTCGATCAATCGAAATATGCGATGCTTGTTGTAGACGCCTCAAATGGCACCGTGCTTTATCAGCAAAATGCCGGTAAACCTCGTTACCCAGCTTCACTGACCAAATTGATGACCCTCTATCTCACCTTCGATGCGCTGGATCGTGGCCGTTTGCGTTTGAATCAGAACATCACTATCTCTAAACACGCAGCTTCCCAGCCACCAAGCAAATTAGGCTTACGCCCAGGCCAAACCATTAGCGTGCAAGATGCAATTTTAGCATTGATCGTAAAATCTTCTAACGATATCGCAGCAGCTCTGGCTGAAGCTATTGGTGGTTCTGAAAGCAATTTCGGCACATTGATGACACAAAAAGCACGTCAGCTTGGCATGTATCATTCTACGTTCGTGAATGCCTCCGGCCTGCCTGACACACGCCAAAAAACCACGGCTTATGATATGACCCGCCTGGCTATGGCGCTCTATCGTAACCACCGTAAATACTACCCGCTCTTCTCTCGCACACAGCATAACTACAAAGGCATGCATATCGCGACACATAACCGTGTACTGAAAGCCTATCGCGGTGCGGATGGTTTGAAGACAGGTTATATCAATGCATCAGGCTTTAACTTGGTGACTTCTGCTGAGCGTAACGGCAAGCGTTTGATTGGTGTTGTACTGGGTGGCAATAATGCTGCCAATCGCGATAACCACATGATGGATATGCTCAATAAAGGTTTCGCACAATTAGGCATTGGCAATTCAACAGGCACATATACTGCATCGAATACTCCAGTTCCACAAATGAAGCCAGGCACAGAGCGTCGTAATGAACTGGCAGCAGCAGAAGTGCGCGAAGCTGTACCTGCACCTGCGGTCGCAGCCCCTGCTCCTGTAGCATCCACTTCTGTAGCCGTTGCTTCTGCATCTGGCATATTGCAAGTGCCTGTGCGTAAAGTAGCCGTTTCTAAAGCCATTGCGCAACATCAGCCTGTTCCGGCGGTGCGGCCAACGGTAGGTTTGCAATTATCGGATTCTTCTATACCATCTCCGACACGTAAACCTTACACGAATTATTAATCGTGCAAAAAGCCCCAGCATTTGCTTGGGGCTTTTTTACAGAGGGATTTTTACTCCCCTCTTCTACTTCTTTAAGCAAGAGCCTAATTTGGCTGATGTGGCTCTCTAGACTTCCAAATTTTACAGATTGAGACTTGACATACGGCGGGATTAGCCCTATATCCTTTGCTCTAGAGCTTTTAGGCATTTATACGCCAAGTTCTAATCTCTATTGTGGCTGAGTAGCTCAGTGGTAGAGCAGGGGAATCATAATCCCTTGGTCGGGAGTTCAAATCTCTCCTCAGCCACCATTTCCTCGTAAGAGGGAGGTTAGAATTGTGAGACAGATATGTACTATTACTGTAGCTCTCCTCCTCGCGATGTTCATACACACCAGCGCCAGCTATGCTGCGGCCGATTTGAAATGCGTTAAAGGCGTATATCCTTACACCCAATCCGAATACCAAACCCAATTCTTCCAGCAACTCATCCACCGCTTTGGCCCCGAAGATGGCAAAAAAATGCGTAAATGGATCGATAATGAGCGCTATGAAGGCTTTATCTACTCCATCGCCCGCATTTGTTATCTCGATAAAGGCATCTATCTCGTATGGGATGGCAATGCGGCCAATAACGTTAAAGGCCTCTATTCCCTGGATATAGACCATTACAAAGACTCCAGCGCCTATACCAAATTGCTCAGCGGTTTCGTGGTGATTTTGCAGATTTTCCCGGATGCTGGCGGGCATTTCCACATTCTCACCGAAGTAAGCGTCACACCGCGCAAAGGCGTGCTCTCCAAAGACTATAATATCATCAGCATCGACGCCATGCGCGGCAATAGCGATTTCACCGAAACCCTGCCCCTACTCTCTATCGAAGAAGATACCGTACTTAACGGCTGCGGCGATATGGCCTTACAGATTGAAAAAACAGCCGAAAAACTGCGCTATGAGATTATTGACGTCAATGGTGATGGCCATAAGGATGTCAGGCTTACCGGCACTCTCATAGAATGCAAAAAACATATTCAAAGCCCAATAAAACTCACCTTCTATGCCACCAAGCAGGGGTTCCAAGCCGCTAAAGAATAACCGATATTGCCCATTGACAGCCACCACCACCCATATCGCCCTCTAAACCTTTGCGTGTATTATCTATCATAGTTACCGCGAATAACTCTCATTCGTAAAGTTATCAGAAACATCCTATCCAATCACCCCCAAATCACCATCAAGATAAAGCTTAGTATACAAGAGCCTTTGCCAAATACAGCTCATCTTTATTGGAAATTTATAACCGTTCCGCATTTTCTATACGAGAAATAGATAACCGGGTTATATTTCTCATAAAAGTTGTATAGAACGCACGTTTATTGTTGACACCACAGGTTTGAGATGCGAAGCTGTTTTTCACGTGCGTATTTATACGCATAAATTATCAATTTTCCTACAAGGAGTCCCTACGATGGCAACTGGTGTTGTAAAATGGTTTAACCCTACAAAATCTTACGGCTTTATTCAGCCAGATGATGGCTCAAAAGACGTATTCGTTCACATCTCTGCTGTCGAAAAAGCGGGCCTGAAAGTGCTGACCGAAGGTCAACGTTTAGAATACGAAATTGCTAACAGCCGTGGTCGCGATGCTGCGACTAACCTGAAGCTGCTCTCTGAAGCTGCGTAAGCAATTATAAGAAGATTCACGCTAACTGGCGGTTTTGCTGGGCAGCGTGGATCTTTTTTTGTAGATCACTTTTGATCTCCTCCATAAAATCCCTCCCTTGTAATGTTGCTTCTAACATATCCTGCCGCAATTGATAGGCTGGCGTGTTTTGCAGTGCCTTTTTCTTCTCTTCCGCCGAAACAAGCGCTCGCATAAGCCCATCATAACGCTCACTGAGCCCCAGCAACTCATCATGCCGTTCTTCCTGTGCTTTAGGATATAAATGCTCTAATACAGTCAGCGTTGCAATATCGCTTTGCTGATAGGCCTGGGCCGCCAGCGCAAAGAAATAGTTATCCTCAAGCGGCACGCTCGCCGTATCAGGGTGATGGCGCTTCATCAGGCGGTGATAGAGTTTTTTGGCATCTCCTGCTGAAAGGGCAACCGAATCACCCTCCACCTGCTCCACCTCACGCATCGCTTCCGGCTGCAAAGCAGCCAGAGCCTCACAAAGTGGGCCAATTTCTTGTGTATAATCCGCAAGGAAATTCTCAAGATTGCGCTGTAATACAGCAATCTCCTCAAGCTGGACGGTCAGCTCGGCATAGAGGCATTTAGTTTCTTCTATCAAATCCGCAAGCTGCATCATCCCCTCGTTATGCATATGCCGTGATTCTAACGATAGACATGCCATGTTTGCTACTCATGGACTATGCCAAGAATAGCAAACATAAACACTCTATTACTACGCCATATACTTAGGCAAAACACCTTCATTTAACTGGCGCAATTCAGCGATATTCACACGCTCCGCCCCTAACACCAGCGCATCACCACCGGTTTGGCCGATCTTCTGCGCAGGAACACCCACAGCAGCAGCCTCTTTCAACACCGCATCTGCTTGCGCAGCAGGCACACTAACCACATAACGCGCCTGATCTTCACCATACCAGAATGCATGCGAAGGCACATCAGCTGGCGCTGCGTTAAGCGTTGCGCCGATACTGTGTTTCAGCGTCATCTCCGCCACCGCAACTGCTAAACCACCATCAGAAATATCATGGCAGGCACTCACGTGTTTCAGCGCAATCAACCCACGCACAAAATCCCCATGCTTACGCTCAGTTGCGAGGTCTACCGCAGGCGGTGTACCGTCTTCGCGGTTTAGCAATTCGCGTAAATAGAGCGATGAGCCTAGATGACCTTGGGTCTTACCGATCACAATAATCGCCTCACCTGCTGCCTTGAAGCTATTGCCAACCGCCAGGTTCACGTCTTTGAGTACCCCTACCCCACCAATCGATGGCGTTGGCTGAATGCCCGAACCGTTGGTTTCATTGTAAAGCGATACGTTACCTGACACCACCGGATAATCCAGCGCCTTGCACGCCTCAGCCATACCTTCCAAACACCCAACCAATTGTCCCATAATTTCAGGACGTTGTGGGTTACCGAAGTTGAGGCAGTTGGTGATTGCAAGCGGCGTCGCACCGGTTGCGGTAATATTCCGCCAGCTCTCCGCCACCGCCTGCTTGCCACCCTCGATTGGGTTTGCGAAACAATAGCGCGGTGTGCAGTCAGAGGTCATTGCGAGAGCTTTGTTAGTGCCATGGATACGCACCAGCGCAGCATCGCCACCTGGGCCTGCTACGGTGTCGTTCATCACCATGCTGTCATATTGTTCCCAAATCCAGCGTTTGCTGCACAGATCGGAGGTCGATAGCAATTTCTTCAGCGCATCAATATCACTCACTGGTGCTTTCACACTAGCAGCTTCCACCACAGGACGCGCAGGGGTTGGTACCCATGGGCGGTCATAGACTGGCGCTTCGTCTGAAAGTGGGGCTACTGGCAGTTCTGCCACGGTTTGGCCATGCATTTTGAGGATCATTTTACCCGTATCGGTTACTTTCCCGATCACTGCGAAATCCAGTTCCCATTTCTCGAAAATACGGCGCGCTTCTGCCTCTTTCTCTGGCTTAATCACCATGAGCATACGCTCTTGACTTTCCGACAGCATAATCTCATACGGTGTCATACCTTTTTCGCGCATTGGAACGGTTTCCAGCTGCAACTCGATACCTGTACCGCCTTTATTAGCCATTTCGAGCGATGAGCAGGTTAGGCCAGCCGCACCCATATCTTGGATCGACAGAATCGCATCAGTTGCCATTAATTCCAGGCATGCTTCGATGAGCAATTTCTCAGTGAACGGGTCGCCCACTTGGACGGTTGGACGTTTTTCCTCCGAATCATCATCAAACTCCGCCGAGGCCATGGTCGCACCATGGATACCGTCACGGCCGGTTTTCGAGCCTACATACACAATCGGGCTGCCGACAGAAGTTGCCGCTGAATAGAACACCTTATCCGCATCAGCAACACCCACATTCATGGCATTCACCAGAATATTGCCGTTATAGGATGGGTGGAAAATACATTCACCGCCTACGGTTGGCACGCCCACGCAGTTACCATAACCGCCAATCCCAGAGACTACACCCGCCAGCAAATGACGGGTTTTAGGATGATCTAAGCTACCAAAACGCAGCGCATTCAAATTGGCAATCGGACGCGCGCCCATGGTGAACACGTCACGTAGGATACCGCCCACACCCGTTGCAGCCCCTTGATAAGGCTCGATGAACGATGGGTGGTTATGGCTTTCCATTTTGAAGATCGCTACTTGCTTATCGCCAATATCAATCACCCCCGCATTTTCCCCAGGGCCGCACACAACCCATGGCGCTTTGGTTGGCAGTTTGCTCAAATGCTTACGGGTGGATTTATACGAGCAATGCTCACTCCACATCACAGAGAAAATGCCCAGCTCAGTCAGATTCGGCTCACGCCCTAAAATGGCGAGCACACGCTCATATTCTTCCGGCGTAAATCCATGCTCAGCCACGATTTGTGGGGTGATGGTGATGTTATTGGGTTGAGTTTGTGCTTTCATGGTATCAATCTTCTTGTCTTAGTTTTTCTTACACCGTCATCGCGAGCCAAAGGCGTGGCGATCCAGAGCGGATTTCGCGATTCTTTAAGTAGGCCCTGGATTGCTTCGCTTACGCTCGCAATGACGAGGTATAATTACAGCGCAGCCACCAGCGTATCAAATAACACCTTACCATCCACACCACCGGTGAGCGGATCCGCATGGCGTTCAGGATGTGGCATCATGCCAAGAACGTTTTTCTTAGCGTTAAATACACCGGCGATATTAGAGCGCGAACCGTTTGGATTGGTTGCATCGCTCACATTGCCTTCAGCATCCGCATAGCGGAATGCCACTTGACCATTATCTTCCAGGCTTTTGAGCGTTGCATCATCCACGTAGTAATTACCATCATGATGCGCCACTGGCACATTGATCACTTGCTGAGACTTATAACCTTTGGTGAATGACGTATCAGCGTTAGCCACCTTTAAATTGACGGGTTTGCAGATGAATTTAAGATGCTTATTGCGCATCAGCACACCTGGCAGCAAGCCAGCTTCGGTTAGCACTTGGAAACCATTGCAGACACCAAGCACATGCACACCTTTATTCGCAGCTTTCACCACTTCTTGCATGATGGGTGAACGGGCAGCCATGGCGCCGCTGCGCAGGTAATCTCCATAAGAGAATCCACCTGGAACAGCAATCAGATCAACATCCGGCAGGCTGCTATCCGCATGCCAGACTTTAGCTGGCTCTTTTCCTGTGCTATTACGCAAGGCAGTGATCATATCACGATCACAATTGGAACCAGGGAAAATAATAACGGCGGCTTTCATGGGCTATTCCAACTCCACGCGGTAGTTTTCAATCACAGTGTTCGCCAGCAATTTTTCGCACATGGCTTTGAGAGATTCTTCAGCTTTAGCTTTATCAGTCTCTTTCAGAGCCACTTCGATAAACTTGCCTTGGCGCACATTTTCCACGCCAGAGAAGCCTAAATGGCCTAAAGCACCTTCAATCGCTTTTCCTTGTGGGTCTAACACCCCGTTTTTCAGTGTAACGTAAATCTTCGCTTTCATTATTTGCCTTTCGGGTCTTTCTTCTTTCTAGGAGCTGCCGTTTTCGCTTTGGCAGGCTTTTTGGTCGCTGGCTTAGGATCCAGCTCGTAGACTACCTCATCTTCTGATGTCAGATTGTCTACAAACACACCCAAACGCTTCGCAACCTCTTGATAAGCCTCAGCTACATTGCCTAAATCGCGGCGGAAACGGTCTTTATCCATCTTTTTCTGGGTTTTAATATCCCACAGACGGCAAGAATCCGGGCTGATTTCATCGGCTAGGATAATGCCCATATAATCTTCCTGGTAATAACGGCCAAACTCCAGCTTGAAATCCACCAGAGTAATACCAATCCCCAGGAACAAACCTCGCAGGAAGTCATTGATACGGAAGGATAATAATTTAATTTCTTCCACTTCATATTGATCTGCCCAGTAGAAGGCATAAATATGCTCTTCGCTAATCAGCGGATCGCCGAGCGCATCGTTCTTATAGCAGAACTCGATAATCGGATGTGGCAGAGGCATCCCCTCTTCCAAGCCGAAACGCGTACACAGGCTGCCTGCGGCTACGTTACGGATGATAACTTCCAGTGGAACAATCTCCACCTCACGCACCAATTGCTCACGCATATTGAGGGTACGGATGAAATGGGTTGGAATCCCTATTTCTCCTAGCTGAGTCATAATATACTCAGAAATCCGGTTGTTTAACACCCCCTTACCTGCAATCGTACCCTTTTTCTGGTTATTGAAAGCAGTGGCATCGTCTTTAAAATGCTGAATTAAAGTACCTGGCTCAGGCCCTTCAAACAGAATTTTTGCTTTACCTTCATAGAGTTGCTTCCGGCGAGGAGGAGAAACCATAATTTTTTTACCAAAATTTAATCTTGTATTTGTAAGCTTGAACAATGTCCGAATTGGGCATGGCATAGTATTTTTAATTATACAGCTGATATGGAATTTTGGGGTAAAATATGCTACACTGCACAATACCGCAAACGCCCGTTTCAGGGGTAAAAAGAAATACTATGAACAGCTATAAACTAATCAGAGTGTTAGTGCAATACTCAAATGACGACAATACGGGTACGGGAAAGGACTAAAAAACATGACAATGTTTGACAAACGCGAACAGGCTTATGAGGCTAAATTCGCGCATGACGAGGAAGTTCAATTCAAAATCAACGCACGCCGTAATAAACTCCTAGGCCTTTGGGCAGCTCACCATCTCCGTTTTGAGGGGGATAAAGCAGAGGTTTACGCACGTGACTTTATGGAGACCAACATCAATCATCATAACGAACAAACGCTTATCGGCCGAATCCTGATGGATTTAGAAGCCGCCGGCATTCGCATGGCAAAAAGCATTGTTGAAGATGAGCTGTTCCGTTGCACCGACACCGCCCAAAATGAAATCCTACGCGGCGCAAGCTAGCGTTTTCTCTATCGTGGTTGATAGTAAAAGGGGCCTTTAAGGCTCCTTTTTATTGGTGTTTTTTATTCCCTTGTCATTCTGGGCTTGACCCGGAATCCACCAAGAATGGTGCTTCCACATTCAATGCTTATAAATCACGCCGCCATAACAGTGGACCCTGAATCAAGTTCAGGATGACAATAATACACTATAAGGCCCATTCCGGTAACTTCAGGCTAAGCCGCACCTCACCCGCCACAATCTCTCCCTCACCTGCCGCTGCCAGATCATCCACGCGGATAAGCGCCAGACCCTTTTGCTTAAAGGAAGATCGCATTTCGCCAATTTTTTTGCCATTGACCAGAATATCCGTCTCTTCCTCCGGCACATCCTGATCACCTATGACAGCATAAATCCGCTTGCGCAATGTACCACGATGTTTGGTGCGCGCGGTCACTTCTTGGCCGACATAGCAGCCTTTTTCAAAATCAATGGCATGGAGAGTATCTAAGCCATAATCGAGTGGGAACGCATGTTCTGGCAGCATATCCTTACCACCCACCGGAATCGCAAGCCCACAGCGCCGTTCTTCATACATCTCATAAGGCGACCATTCCGCATTAAAGCTCACCGGCACAATCTCACGCTTGCCCATGGCTGGATAGCGCGGATCGGTGTAGCCATTGGGCAAATCATCACCCGCAATCACGGTATAATCCGGGCTTAATTCCAGTGTCACTTTTGAGCGAAGCCGATACATACGCAAACGCGCAAACAGTTTCTCAGCAATAGCTGCATCCACATCTAACATCACACCATCTTCCTGTTTTACCACAAAGAAATCATAGAGAAACTTCCCTTGCGGTGTCAGCAAACAGGCATAAATAGCCGGCTGTGTGGCCAAATGGCGCATATTATTCGTAATAATACCTTGCAGAAAATGCTCGGTATCATCACCTTTTATCGCAATAAGCGCACGGTCAGACAGATGAACGATCATGTGAATATCCTCGCTGAATGGCTTGCAGAGCCTCACTTAAACGTTTCCCCATGACATCCATTGTAAACTGACTCGCGAGTTTTTGAAAGGCATTATCGCCGAGGCGGCGTGATTCTTGTGGGTTTTGGATGAGCTGTGCCAGCGCTTCTGCCAGCGCAGCAGGATTACCTTTTGGCACGACCAATGCATCTTGACCACGTGTTGCGATTTCTACCGGGCCTTTGCAATCGGTCATCACAATCGGTTTGCCATACATATAGGCTTCCAGCAGCACAATCGGGCAGACATCATCGAGTGATGAGAAGCAGAAAATATCGATGGCATCGAAGAAGTGTTTTTTATCCTTCACCCAACCACAAAAATCGATTTTCTCCGCCACCCCACGCTCTTGCGCTTGTTGTTTGAGTACAGGCGCTAAGTCACCATCACCGGCGAGAATAGCTTTGAAATCAATCTGCTTACTATGCAGTTCAGCCAGCGCATCGATAAAAATCCCGAAACCTTTCTTCTCCACAAACCGCCCAATCGCCCCGATCACCGGCGGGTTGCGCCAGGCAGGTTGCACGGGTGTAAAACCTTTATCCATTTTGATCATGTTAAAGATCTTATGGATAGTGCCAAGCGGCTGGCCAGCGGCGTGATAGCGCTCTTTCATATCTTCATTAATAGCGATCACCGCTTCAAAACCAATCGCACGTTTAATATTATAGCCATGATTCACCGCTACACGTGGGCAGATACCCTTGCCTGCTGTTTTGAGCAATGATATCGCACGATTACCTTGCGCCACTGCAATATCCGGCTTCAACTCACGTAACATCTTGCGCAACCGCCAGCGCGATAGCACATCCCATAGGCCTTTGTTCTCCAGGGTTTTGATGGTAAGCGGTGTCGGCAACGCCTTCAGCATCGGCAAAATCCCCGCCTGCGGATGTACAATGGCAATCACCTCATGGCCTTCTTGCGCCAAAGCTTCACAATAATCCACAAATACTTGCTCCAACCCGCCGAGATTCCGGCTAAACACCACATGAGCAATCCGCATAATTACCTACCTTTGTTATTTGTGCGGTACTATAGAGGATGGGGGATAGGGTGTCTAGGGGGAAGAAGGGGGCAGGATTCGGGATTCAGGATTCAGAGGAGAATATTGTCACACGCCGAATTGATCAGCGAATGACAAGGTATATTTACCGTCATCCCGGACTTGATCCGGGATCCATTGTTATAGCAGCGCTATCTATAAAATTGAGCTACTAGCACCAGTCCTGATGGATTCCGGATCAAGTCCGGAATGACAAAAGTCTCTGAATCCCGAATCCTGCCCATCCCCTTTTCTCTTGAATCCCCTCCCCAAACCCGCTACATTTCTAAGCAATAGTATATTTCCGAGGATTATCTTCATGGCTGCTACTGATTCTACCATTCAACCGATTGCCTTTGGCGAGGCGCTTGGCGAGCGTTATTTGGCGTATGCGCTTTCGACGATTATGTCGCGCTCGCTGCCAGATGTGCGTGATGGCCTCAAGCCCGTACACCGCCGCCTGCTCTATGCCATGATGCAGCTCAAGCTTGATCCGAAATCCGGCTATAAGAAATGTGCGCGTGTAGTGGGGGATGTGATTGGTAAATACCATCCGCATGGCGACGTGGCCGTCTATGAAACGCTGGTGCGCTTAGCGCAGGATTTCTCAGTACGCTATCCGCTGGTCGACGGCCAGGGTAACTTCGGCAGTATCGATGGCGATAACGCAGCGGCGATGCGTTATACCGAATCGCGCCTGACCAAAGTAGCGCTCTATTTAATGCAAGATATTGACGAGGACACCGTCGGCTTCCGCCCTACTTATGATGGTAGCGAAGAAGAACCTATCGTTATGCCATCCAATTTCCCAAACCTGCTGGCCAATGGCTCGGAAGGGATTGCGGTGGGGATGGCAACCTCCATTCCACCTCATAACGTGGCAGAACTCTGCGATGCGTTGCTCTATTTGATTAAACACCCGCAGGCCTCTATTGAAAAACTGATGGAATCCATTCCTGCACCGGATTTCCCAACGGGTGGTGTGCTGGTGGAACCGCGTGAGAGCATTCTCAAAGCCTATGAAACCGGCCGTGGCAGTTTCCGCTTACGTGCGAAATGGGAGAAGGAAGAGTTAAGCCACGGGCTGTATCAGATCGTCATCACTGAAATCCCATATCAGGTACAAAAATCCCGGTTGATTGAGAAAATTGCAGAACTTTATAAGCTTAAGAAACTGGGCTTGCTAGGCAATATTCGTGATGAATCCGCCGAGGAAATTCGCTTGATTTTAGAACCGAAGAGCCGTTCGGTTGATCCGGAAATGCTGATGGAATCGCTGTTTAAAGTCACCGATCTGGAAGTGCGCGTATCACTTAATATGAATGTACTCACCGCCCAATCCGTGCCAGAAGTATTGAACTTACGCCAAGTGCTGCAAGCCTTCCTTGACCACCGCCACGAAGTGGTGCTGCGCCGTTCGCGCTACCGCTTGGGCAAAATTGATCATCGTTTGGAAGTCTTAGCAGGCTTGCTGATTGCGTATCTCAATATCGATGAGGTGATCAAACTGATTCGTGAAGAAGATGAGCCTAAGCCAGTCATGATGAAACGCTGGGGATTGACGGATGTGCAATCCGAAGCGATTCTGAATATGCGGTTGCGTAGTTTGCGCAAGCTTGAGGAAGTCGAAATCCGCAAAGAACATGATAAACTCAGTGCTGATAAAGAAGAGCTACTCAGCATCATTAATGATGATGCCGTATGCTGGAATGTCATCAGCTCAGAAATCAAAGAACTCAAAAAAGAATTCGGCCCAACCACCGATATCGGCAAACGCCGTACACAGCTTTCTGATGCACCAGTAGTATCACAAGTCATCTCCATCGAAGCCTTCATCGAACGTGAGCCAATCACCGTATTCTGCTCACAAAAAGGCTGGATTCGTGCGGTTAAAGGGCATAATATTGATACAGAGAGCGTGAAATACAAAGAAGGCGATGAAGAGCGCTTCACCATCAAAACGCAGACCACCGATAAGCTGGTGCTTCTCTCCAGTGATGGAAAGTTTTATACCATCCTCGCTGATAAAATCCCGAAAGGGAAAGGCTTTGGCGAGCCGCTGCGCCTGTTGATTGATCTCGATAACACCCATGATGTGGTGGATATGTTTGTGCATCAACCAGGCCGGAAAGTATTGCTGGCAGCCTCTAGCGGCAAAGGCTTCATCATTGAAGAAGAAGACCTGATCGCCCAAACCAAAAACGGCAAGCAAGTGCTTAATGTGGCAGAAGGCGATAAGGCAGCATTCTGCCTGCCTGTGGATGGTGATGCGATTGCCATTATCGGCAAGAACCGCAAAATGGTTGTCTACAAAGTCGATGAAATCCCAATGATGAAACGCGGGCAAGGTGTGCTACTACAGCGCTATCAAGCCGGCGGCAGCATTGCCGATATGAAAATCTTCAACCTGGCTGATGGCTTGAGCTGGCAATTAGGTGAGCGTATCCGCACCGAAGCCAATCTTACCGCCTGGCTCGGCAAACGCGGTGGCTCAGGACGTTTACCGCCCGTTGGTTTTCCGCGGACGAATAAGTTTACGGATTAAGGCTTGTCATACGCCAACTTGATCGGTGAATGTCAGTACCATAATATGAGTAAAGGTACTGATTCATTTTGAAATAATTGTTGTCATTCTTGGACTTGATCCAAGAATCCATCTAAAATATATAGCCCTTTTAGGCCGTATTCTTGCATTTATTATACGATGGATCCTTGGATCAAGTCCAAGGATGACAAGGCAAGCCTCGTCATTGCGAGGAGCACTAGCGACGTGGCAATCCAGGACGGGCATCTCTGTCCTTTAAGTATTCACTGGATCGCCACGCTTACGCTCGCGATGACGATTAGTGCTTTGTCATACGCCAACTTGCGTGAGCCCAAGGATGACAAGGCTTGAATTTCAAAATGAGTCAGCACTTAAGTAGAAGAGCATATGCGACTACTCCTCCACCCCCTTCAACGTCTTATACGCCGCAAGCGCTACATTGCGTGCTTTGGCGATATCGACAATCGGGTGCGGATAATCTTTGCCAAGGGCGCAGCCATATTCGCGTAATAACATCGGCGGCATTTCCCACGGCTTATGAATATAATGATCCGGCAGTTTAGCAAGCTCCGGCACCCAATGGCGCACATAGCTGCCATCGGGGTCAAATTTCTCGCCCTGTAATACCGGATTAAAAATACGGAAATACGGCGCTGCATCCGCACCACATCCTGCCACCCATTGCCAGCTTGCTGAATTGCTAGCGCAATCTGCATCCACCAACGTATCCCAAAACCACGCCGCGCCTTTCTGCCATGGGATCAGCAAGGATTTAGTGAGGAAGGAGGCAACCAGCATACGCACACGGTTATGCATCCATCCTGTATGCCATAATTGTCGCATACCTGCATCAATGATCGGATAACCCGTCATCCCACGTTGCCAGGCACGCAATACTTGCTCATCATCACGCCACGGAAATGCTTCAAACTCTGGCCGGAAGGGCTTTTCTGGTAGATTGGGCAAGTGATACAGCAAATGATAGGAAAACTCCCGCCATCCTAACTCACTTAAGAATTTCTCAGCCGGTAATGCACGATGCATCAGCACATGCCAAATCTGCCGTGGGCTGATTTCGCCGAAATGTAAATACGGCGAAAGGCGCGATGTGTGATCGCAATCCGGCCTATCGCGATGGCTTGCATAATGCAGCATACTATGATCCAGAAATTCATATAGGCGCTCTTGCGCATGTAACTCCCCAGGCTGCCACATCTGGCGCAAGCCCCCTGCCCAATCTGGCTTGCTAGGCAGAAGCTGCCAGCTTTCCAGCGTTTCACTTTCTGCCAGACATGCATGGCCAATCTCTGGCACATGCAGTGGCTCTTTCTGAGCCGGCATAGAGAGGCAGTGCTTCCAGAACGGTGTGAAGACTTTGAAATAACTCCCCTGCTTATTCATCACCTTCTCTGGCTCAAATAAAAGAGTGGCGTTATAGGTTTCTATGCGCAAATGCTCCAAAGCCTGTTTCACCCGCGCTTGCTGCCTGCGTGCTTGCGGTTCATAGGCGCGGTTCCAGTAAAGATGCGTTGCCTTGGTTTGGGTGGCAATCTCTCGCAATATCTCTTCTGGCTTACCTGTCCGTAACGTGATTTTCAACCCACGTGCTTGTAAATCCGCAAGGCTATGATGCAGCCACCATTCTTGTGCAGAGCCTAAGGTATGGTCACGTATATAGACCACCGTAAACGCACTATGCTGGGCAGCATGGTATAATGCAGGGTTATCCGACAGGCGCAAATCATTACGCAACCATAAAATCGCATGGCTCATGCGCCCCTCCTGAATAACTGCTTAAACCGCTCTTTGATAGGAACACGTGGCCGTGTCGGACGGAAGCGGTATTTCGTGCCTGTTACTGCCTGATAATATTTAATACAGCCTGGAATGACGTCCTTATAATACAGGCGATAGAGATTCGGCATAAAAATACGTGTCACCACATGCCCCCATTTCACCATCTGTTGCGGCACACGCGCTAACGCCTCGATACAGGCAATCGCCTCCTCTTCTAACGGATCAGGCCGTCTATAAGCATCGGCTTTCGGCTCCAGATTGAACTTCATATCCGCAATCATCATGGTCAATTGGGTAGCAATAGGTTTAGTGGGATTCAAATAATTCACAAAACCATACCCCATACGGTTACATTTACGCACAAAACTCCGTGTTTTATTATTCACCCGCCTTTGTGCATTGGCAATGCGTAATGAGCTATTCTTATGCTCCTTAAAAAACGCAACAGAACGCTCCAATTCTGCCAATTCGCCTAATCCCATTTTGAGTAACTTCGCTTCCATATGCGCTGCCGCCGCAATATCCTTGCGCCGCGCAATACGTGCTTTTTCGCTGGGCCGTATGGGATGACGCGAAAGATCAGCGGAATAACGGCCAATCTTGCGGCCAAACCGGTCGCGCATTAAATCCGAATAATGTCCCAGCTCCTGCGCACCAATGACGATCAACCGCGCAATCGCCGGAAATCCATCGCCATATTCGCGTTCTTTATTTTTCTGGGTTTCATCGGTAATCTCTGGCTCATTAAAAGGATCACCGCCTGTGGAAACAAATACCGCCGTTTGGCGCATATCCGTACTTTGCAGACCACTACTGCTGCCTACACTCTGCCAGGATTGAAAATCGAGCATATCGCCCACGCTATGGGAATAGGAGACAAACACCTCCACCCGCTCCCATATGATCATCATCATCACCACAGGATGGCAAGCCTGCACAACCAGCCGCGCCAGTTTCATCTCTAACTCAGGCTCAACCTTTAAATGCTTGGTAAGCTTTTCACGTAACCGTCCGATTTCCTCTTTCGCCTTAGCCTCTGCCTGCGCATGCGGCAGGCGGAAAGCGAGATCATCTGCGATAGTGCGCTCGGTCAGTGGAAGCAATGCCGGGTCATATAATTCCCGCTCACTAAACATCCGCTCCACACCTTCATAAGGCCGTTGAAACCGCACAAAATTAAGCTTCTCATAAGCATCCACCCGAAACCGCCCCGATTTCACCAACGCTTCCGCCAAAGCCTCACCCTCTGGAAACATCTGATATTTTTCCAGTGCCGGTGGTTTTTCCAAAATATGATAGATATTCCCCATAGGCGTAAGTATATCGGGTGGCGGGGAAGTGGCAAGAGGGAAGTAGGAAGTAGAGGGCAGGATTCGGCATTCAGGATTCAGAGGGCTTCCTTCGTATTGAAAAACCTCGTAAAAACTTCTGGTTTATAATAAACAAAGGGTTGACAGCTATTCTAGTTATGCCACTCTTTTCCCGAATCCCTTCTTAATACTCCACCCCCATAAAATACAACCCATGCGCCGGCGCAGTTTGCCCGGCTAGGGCACGGTTACGGGCTTCTAGCAATATAGGAATATCGTCTACCTGCCGTTTGCCATAGCCAATTTCAACCAATGTGCCAACGATATTGCGCACTTGGTGATGCAAAAATGAGCGAGCGTAGAAATAGAAGTGGATTTCTTCTGTACTGATACGCTCAATGACAATACTATCCAAGGTCTTAATAGGTGATTTGCTCTGGCATTCCGTTGCACGGAAACTGGTGAAATCATGTTCACCTTCTAACAGCTTCGCCGCCTGCTGCATCGCCTCTATATCCAACTGGCGTTTGACATGCCACACACGATTCGCATCAATAACCGGAGGCGATTGACGGTTTACCACGCGGTAAAGATAACGCCGCGCCTTAGACGAAAACCGCGCATGAAACTCCATGCCCACTTCCTCTGCATCCACCACCACAATCGCTGCCGGCCGCAAATGCACATTACACGCACCCACAATACGATGCGGATGCATAGGCTTAGCTAAATCCACATGCACCACCTGCCCGCGCGCATGCACGCCCGCATCCGTGCGCCCAGAAGCATAAAACACTGCTGCTTCACCGGTGAACGCATAAAACGCCGTCTCCAGATGCTCCTGCACCGAAGGCCCATCCTCCTGGCGCTGCCATCCAAGCAGCCCGGTGCCGTCATATTCAATAATAAGTTTATACCGTTGCATAGAGCCTATATGCCACAATAGGTTACTGGAGTCGAGGGGTTTTTATGATAAATAACTTAACTTTTATAATTAATGTGGTATAAGGGAGGCAACCTAATCACCCTTCAGGAGCCCTATAGATGAGCAAATTTACCACAGACGAAATGAAAAAATACCATGATTTAGGCATGTATAGCTATCTATTAGGCGAATTTGCTGCCTTCAATAGCAAAAAGGAAGCAACTGAGGTACTCAATCAATTCTATCATAGAGTAAGCACCATTATTTTAGCGCTTGAAGATTCCCAAAAACCTCGTGAGCAGCAACAATATACTTATTCAACCCTTTCCTTCCAACGCTTCCCCCTCACCCCACAAGAACTTACAGCCTTACAAAAACCACAGGGCTACCTCATTCCTATTGCTAAGAAGAATGATGATGAAGTGAGGGAGCTTATTATCACGGCAAAAAAGGCAGCAAAGAAAAAACAGGATGAAAAGAAAGCGCTAACAATAGAAGACATTCCAGACAGTGAGGTTTTATCTGCCCGCGAAGAAGGGCAAAAAACCTATTTAGCAGCATTACGTGCAATGGAAGTACCTAAAGCGCCTATCAATGAGGCATTCTCAACAATAGATAGACATCTTACACACTACACAACAGCAAAGACAAGCATCTCACACCGCAAGCTTCTAAACGCACGTTTTATACAACTGCAAAAAACAGCAGATCAGTATGACACAGCACTTGCTAAATATACGGAAGCATTTGCTACTTACCAGGCCATAAAAGCAGAACCAGTAGCACAACCAGAACCTCTTCCGAATGACTCTCTAGCAATAGCAACCGCGGCTAGCCCTTTATTAAACCGTACACAACGCGTACTTTTCAAGACACCTGAAAACAGCCCGTCAAAAACATCATCCTCAACCGATACAGAAACATACAGCCCCCTTCCCATTAAACCTGTTATACTTTCACCACGCAAATCAGATAAAGAACTGGCGTTAGAGAGCTGTACTAAAGCAGAAAAAGCTCTCTCCGAAGCAAAACAAGCGCAACAACGGCTTCAGCTATTCCTTGGCATAAGAGAAAATACAATCTTACAATCTCTACAATCCGATGATGATAAGCGCAGAGCAGGCTATATTATCTCGCTTACAGAGAATATGACCGCTAAGAAACCTAGAAAAGTATTCAATACATTACGGGAAATTATCGGGTCAACGGGATTATTAAATTCTAATGAAATCAAAAAACTGATTGATAAAGATAAAGAAACACTCTTAGACCTTGCTAGAAAAATCAAGCCAATGGGAGTAGCAGATCAAGTCCGCGAAATAGAGAAATTATTTGAGGAAGGAAACCCGCTTCATGGCAAGGATGCAGCGTATGATAATATACTAAAAAATGGCGGCAATTACGCTAAGAAACTCCGTCATATTGCAGCAAAAGATATTTTCCACGCCGCCCATTTAGCCATCGCAGAACTTTATACGGATTTATCGATTAATATGGCCCAAACAGCAGCTAATAAACTGATGGCCATTTCAGGAATTACTTTAGATACTGAAAATACCGACAAAAAATGGGCCGATAAAGTTCCACCTAACAATCACAATGGTATTAAACCGTCAAGCTTCGCACAAAAGCCATCGCCTTCTCAATCTGTTCCACCGCTATAAACTCATCCGGTTTGTGGGCCTGCATGATGCTGCCAGGCCCGCAAATAATGGCTGGAATTCCCGCTTGCTGGAAAATCCCTGCCTCTGTACCGAATGACACCACCTCCATATGATTACACCCCGCCGCATGCAACACAGCATGTTCCAGGCTGGTATCCTCATTGGGCATTAATGCAGGTGTATGTGATGTGCTGATGGTGATGATATCGGCCTCTGGCGCAATGGCTTGCATTTTTGGAAGTAACTCCGCCACCTTGGCATGGAATGGTGCTGTAATAGCTTCGATATCACTTCCAGGCACTACCCGTATTTCCCATTGGAAATGGCATTCGCCAGGAATGATATTCTGTGCCGTTCCACCATGGATAACACCCACCTGCACACTGCTATAGGGCGGATCAAACATTGGATTTGCCTCTTCGCGCAGCATCTCTTGAATATGCGATAACACCTCAATTAACTGCGCGGCAATCATAATAGCGCTCACCCCCTTATGCACCGCGCTTGAATGCGCCTCATGGCCTTTGACGGTCGTAAGGAAGGAGTAAATACCTTTATGGCTATGGATCACCTTCATTTCGGTCGGCTCCCCAATCACCGCCAGGCTTGGGCGGATGCCATGGGCAAGGATAGCATCCACCAGTGAATGTGCGCCAATACAGCCCACTTCTTCATCATATGAAAATGCCAGATGAATAGGCCGCGCCAGCGGTTGCTTCACCCATTCTGGCACGCAGGCCAGCACAACAGCTAGAAACCCCTTCATATCCGCAGTACCACGGCCATAAAGCTTGCCGTCTTTTTCTGTCATGACAAAGGGGGGAGTATGCCAGGCTTGGCCGTCTACAGGCACGACATCCGTATGCCCTGAAAAGATCACACCTCCCGTGAGCGATTCGCCAATCGTCGCCAAAAGATTTGCCTTTTTTCCTGTTTCATCATGAATAAGATGCGAGACCACTTCATGCGATTGCAAATATTCTTGCACAAAATGGATAAGCTCTAAGTTTGAATTACGGCTCGTCGTATCGTAACCAATCAATGAGCGGAGGATGGAGAGCGTATGATTTAGCATGATTATCTTATTATACACTATGCGAGCTTTCTATAAAACCATCACATACCAACCACATCAGCGAAACAGCTCTCTGGATCCTAGATGCTGAATCCTGCCACCTATTACTGCCCAGGCGCGCCTGTATTTTCCATAGTTCCAGGCATATTACCTTGGTTATTGAACCGGCCTACGTTACCCAGAAGCTGCTGGATAACCGTTACACTATGCCCTTCGGTTGGGGTGTAATCTTTGGAAATCTCTAGCTTGCGGGCATCGGCTTTGCTGTATTCTTTAATATCAACAGCGGTGCCGTTTTCATCAAAAGCAATCGCAAGCACGGTCTGATCCACCAGCTTTGGCGGCAGGAAGGCTACGGTGCGCATTTTGGAATTGATGTAATACCAGCGCTCCCCGCCGAAATCAGAGGTTGCAGAAGGGGAGCCCATAAGCTCGGCAATATATTGTTTTGTCAACGTGCCTTGCGATAATAACGCCTTGCTTTCCTTCAATTTATCATAATTATACCCCCGCGAAACCGTGTTATCAGCACATGCGGTGAGGACTAAGAATAAGCCACTTATAAATAAGCATTTTTTAGCAAAAGAAGACATAAATAACGAAATTACTGCTCAATTGAAGGTTTTTCTCTGGATTTCCTCCCTATTGTATATTATAAAGGCGCGACGAATGCAATCATTGCAATTAGAATTCAATAAAATATAAGTTTAAGCGAAGATAAGGTAAGACCATGGCTGTACCTAAGAAGAAAACGTCGAAATCCCGTCGTAACCAACGCCGCGCTCATTTGGCGCTCGGCCGCATCAATGTTGTATATGATGCAACCACAGGCGAAGCAAAACTGCCTCATCACATCTCTCTGAAAGATGGCTTCTACAAAGGCCGTCAAGTGATCGAGAGAAAAGAGCGTTTTGCGTCTGAAGAAACCGACGCTGGCTCTGCTGCGTAAATCACGCAGTTGCGTATCTTAATATCTATTGTGGAATAGCTGTGTGGCTGTGAACAAAGCATCATACGCGGCAGTTACCATTGCGCTCGACGCTATGGGAGGGGATCATGCGCCTTTATCAGTGATAGAAGGCGCCCACAATGCACTTGCATCTTACCCTTCCCTACGCTTTGCAATATATGGCGATGAAACGCAAGTCCTTCCTTTGCTTGAGCGCTTTCCTGCGCTGAAACAGGCAAGCACATTTCATCACGCGCCTGACATTATCCATTCCGATACCAAACCTTCCGTAGCATTACGCCAAGGCCGCGAATCCAGCATGCGCTATGCGATTAATGCCGTGAAAGAAGGCAGCGCTGTGGGCGTTGTATCCGCAGGTAATACGGGTGCGCTTATGGCAATGTCCAAATTCGTGCTACGCACCCTGCCAGGGATTGACCGCCCTGCCATTGCCTCTTTATTCCCAACACTTACAGGCCGTTGCGTCTTGCTCGATCTCGGCGCTAATGTAGAATGCACCGCAACCAATCTCTTCCAATTTGCTATTATGGGTGATGCCTTTGCACGCGCTGTGCTGACCATTGATAAGCCGCGCGTGGCATTGCTTAATGTCGGCGAAGAAGAGATCAAAGGGCATGAAGATGTAAAAGCCGCCAGTGTCATGCTCAAAGAAACACCACTGAACCTGAACTTCACCGGCTATGTAGAAGGCGATGGCATTCCACGCGGCGTTGCCGATGTGATTGTGACCGATGGCTTCACCGGCAATATCGCCCTCAAAACCGCCGAAGGCACGGCGCGTATCTGCAAAGAGTTTATCAAACAAGGTTTCCAGTCTTCCTTACTTGCCAAGATAGGGGCATTACTTGCAGCCTCATCACTGCGCAAAGTATTCAAAAAAATCGATCCACGTTTGCATAATGGGGCTATGTTCTTAGGATTGGATGGTATCGCCGTGAAAAGCCATGGTAGTGCAGATGCCATCGGGTTTGCTAATGCTATTGGTGTTGCAGTAGAACTGGCTGTGCATGATATTAACAGCCGCATCCGCGAAGAGATCACCACTGCCTATCATCACCAAACCACAGCATCAGGAGAATAACATGCGCTCACGTATTATCGGCTGTGGCTCGTATTTGCCTGAAAACATTGTCACTAATGATGAACTCGCTAAGCGCGTAGACACCAGCGATGAATGGATCACCGAGCGCACAGGCATCAAACAACGCCATATTGCAGCCCCTGGCCAACTCACCTCCGATCTCGCCTTTCGCGCTGCTAAAGCTGCTCTAGAATCAGCAAAACTGACTGCAAAAGATATCGACCTCATCATCCTTGCAACCACAACACCTGACCGCACCTTCCCTTCCACTGCCACCAAAGTGCAAGCATTGCTCGGCATGGAACATGGCGCAGCTTTTGATGTGCAGGCCGTATGTGCAGGCTTTATTTATGCATTATCGGTTGCCGATAATTTCATCCGGGCGGGTCAAGCAAAACATGTATTAGTGATTGGCGCTGAAACCCTCTCCCGCATCGTCAATTGGGAAGACCGCACCACCTGCGTACTCTTCGGCGATGGTGCTGGAGCTGTTGTCTTACAGGCACATAACGATCCAAAACAGGGTATTTTATCCACCCATCTGCATTCTGACGGCCGATTCCAGGATATTTTATTTGTCGATGGCGGGCCATCTTCTGAAAATGGCGCTGTGGGTAAAATTAATATGTTAGGCCAAGATGTATTTAAACACGCCGTAGACAAAATGGCCAAATGCGTCGAACAAGCTCTAGAAACCAATAACTTAACCGGGAACGATATTGATTTCCTAGTGCCTCACCAAGCCAATATCCGTATTTTGGATGCGGTAGCCAGACGGCTAAAAGTTAATAAAGAAAAGGTTGTCACCACCGTGGCAAACCATGCAAATACGTCAGCAGCATCTATTCCTCTTGCATTAGACACAATTTACAAGCAAAATCGTTTAACAAAAGGCGATTATGTGGTATTGGAAGCCATAGGTGGCGGTTTAGCATGGGGTTCATGCTTGCTATGCTGGTAATTTTATAAGTAAAGAAACGAATGGGAGTATTCATCATGACAGATCAAAAAACAGTGACTCGCGCTGACCTTACAGAGTCCGTATACCGTCAAATCGGCTTATCACACACTGAATCTTCTGAGTTGGTAGATGCCGTACTCGAAGAAATCGCTCTGTGCTTAGAAGAAGGCAGCGAAGTGAAACTTTCCTCTTTCGGCAGCTTCAAAATCCGCGAGAAAAAAGCGCGTGTTGGCCGTAACCCAAAAACCAAAGAAGAAGCTACCATTAACGCTCGCCGCGTGGTAACATTCAATGCATCGAATCTGTTGAAAGAAGAGATCAACAAAAAATTAAGCGGCAAATAATAGAGCCTATGCTCTAGTCTAAGGATGTATGACAGAAGGCGATAACAACACATTTGATGGGACCCGTAAAGATCCTTCCGCCTTGCGGACGATTGGGGAAGTAGCTGATGAGCTCGGCGTTGCCCATCATGTGTTGCGTTTCTGGGAGACACGCTTTCCTCAGATTCGCCCTGTCAAACATCGCGGCCGCCGTTATTATACCCCCGACGATATCCGCCTTCTTTCCCAAATCCACCGCCTCTTCTATAGCGAAGGCTATACAATTAAAGGCGTGCAAAAAGTGCTAGAAGGCAAAGAAGCCCTTTCTGAGGAAGACCGTATCGGTCAACCGGCCCTCCCAAAACCAGCAGCAAAACCTGCCGCGCCGCACGTAAAGAACCTGGGTATTGCTCCTAATTTAGAGCATGTGCTAGTGCGTCTTGAAAAAATGCGCAAGACGTTGAAAGAGATTGTGTAATAGGGTCATCTGACGCTTTTACCTACCCACCTCACGTTCCTGTATACCAATCACGTTAGTACTGTTGCATGGCTGCCCGTCATCACGAGCGCAGAGCGGCGACCATCTATCCTACATAAACCCGCCCTGGATTGCCACGTCGTTAACGCTCCTCGCAATGACGAGCAGCCATGTGCGTAAGGGAATGGACAGAGCCTCCCCTAAACCCTCCGCAACCGCAATGCATTAACAATCACCGATACCGAACTGAGCGACATCGCCAGCGCTGCGATCATGGGATTCAGCATCACACCCCATAGCGGGTAGAGCAGCCCTGCTGCCACGGGTACGCCTAAGAAGTTATAGATAAACGCAAAGAAAATATTCTGACGAATATTACGCATGGTTTTTGCCGAAAGCTCACGAGCGGCAGCAATGCCAGCGATATCGCCACGCAGTAATGTCACAGCAGCAGTTTCAATTGCCACATCTGCACCCGTACCCATCGCAATGCCAATATCAGCCTCTGCCAGCGCTGGCGCGTCATTCACACCATCACCTGCCATCGCCACAACCTCGCCTTGCTCACGCAAGCGTTTTACCACATCACGTTTTCCTTCTGGCAAAACATCCGCAATAACCTGGGTAATGCCAAGCTTCTTGGCAATTGCTTCAGCAGTTACCTTATTATCACCCGTCAGCATCACCACTTTTATATGCATGGCATGCAAGGCTTTAATAGCTTCTGCTGTTGAGGTTTTGATAGGGTCAGCTACTGCAATCATAGCAGCATGCTTGCCATCAATAGCCATAAACATCACAGTTGCACCTTCACTGCGCAAAGCATCGGCTTCTTCTGTTGGAACCGGAGTAGCACCTAAATCCTGCATCAATCCTATAGTACCAATCGCCACCTGCTTTTCCGCGATCTGCGCTGTGACGCCTTTGCCAGTGATAGAAGCAAAATCGGTAAGCGGCAGTAGCGATAGGTCCTTTTCTTGCGCTGAAGTGACAATCGCATGCGCCAGCGGATGTTCGCTGGAATGCTCCAGCGAAGCAGCGAGTTGCAATATTTCATCCTCAGCAAAACCATTATAAGCTTTGATATGCGTGACTTTCGGGCGGCCCTCGGTAAGGGTTCCGGTTTTATCGACTATTACCGTAGTGACCTTCTCCATCCGCTCCAGCGCTTCAGCATTTTTGATCAGCACGCCATGTTTAGTACCTTGGCCAACGCCAACCATAATTGACATGGGCGTTGCCAATCCCAACGCGCAGGGACAAGCGATCACCAAAACTGATACCGCCGCAATCACGCCATAATTCTGCATTCCCACCAACGCCCAGATAATCCAAGCAATAATAGCTACCGCAATCACCAGCGGCACAAACCAGCCGGAGACGACATCCACCACACGCTGTATCGGCGCACGGCTACGCTGGGCATCGCTGACCATTTGCACCATGCGTGAAAGCATAGTTTCGCTGCCGATATGACGAGCCGCCATCACAAAACTGCCCGTTTGATTCATCGTCGCCCCGATGACATGATCACCCACTACTTTGCTCACAGGCATGGATTCACCCGTCATCAACGATTCATCAACAGCGCTTTTTCCTTCAATAACCTCTCCATCCACCGGAATCTTCTCACCGGGGCGAACGCGCAGATGATCGCCTAGCCGCACCGCTTCCAGCGCAATCTCTTCCTCGCTCCCATCTACATTCACACGATGCGCTGTGATGGGGACAAGTGCTAATAATTGCCGGATGGCACTGCTGGTTTGCTCGCGTGCTTTTAATTCCAGAAGCTGGCCGAGCAAGACCAGCGTAGTAATCACCGCTGCCGATTCAAAATACACCGGCACATTGCCATGCTGATCGTGGAAGGCTGGCGGGAAGATTTCCGGCCAGAACATAGTAATCAGACTGTATATCCACGCACATCCCGTTCCCATCGCAATCAGGGTGAACATGTTGAGATGCCGTGTTTTAAGCGATTGCCACCCTCTCACCCAAAATGGTCCGCCACACCATAACACCGCTGGCGTTGTAAGAATCAACTGTAGCCAGAGCGTATTATAATGCAGGCCCATATGCCCTGCCATTTCACTGATAAACACGGGCAATGTCAGCGCCAGCGCAATCCAGAAACGGCGGCGCATGTCCTTATATTCATGATTCTCTGGCGCCTCTGCTGTCACCTGCATAGGCTCCAACGCCATACCGCATTTCGGGCAGGTGCCTGGCCCTATTTGCTGGATTTCCAGATGCATCGGACAGGTATATAGCGCACCCGCTGACGCAGGTTTAGCAGGTGTTTTTGGTTGATGATGGTGGTGATGACAACATTCGCTCATAATCATTACTCATATTTCTTTAAGAGTTCCATAATTTCTTGAATACGCTGCTCTTTGAGCGCCCCACCTTTTGCAGCTGCTTCGGCCATACAAGCTTCCATATGGGCTTGTAATACACCAAGCTCAATTGTCTTCACCGCATTACGCGCTGCGCGGAGTTGCGTCATAATATCCACGCAATACCGCTCCTCCTCAATCATCCGCTTCACAGCCTCTAATTGGCCAACAGCACGGTTAATACGAGAAATTTGGGAAAGATGTTTAGGCATGGTCATAGGCTCCTTATACCCCTACAGGTATATACCAGGTGGGGGTATATGTCAAGAAGGGGAGGATTCAGGTACTGACTCATTTTGAAATAATTGTTGTCATTCTTGGACTTGATCCAAGAATCCATCCAAAACATAAAGCCCTTCTAAGCAGTATGATTGCTTTAGTAGTACGATGGATCCTTGGATCAAGTCCAAGGATGACATAACTTGAAAAATAACCAAAATTTCAACATGATTCAGTACCAGGTTTCAGGGGGTTCCTCGTGTTGAAAAACCTCACAAAACATCTGATTTATAAGAAAAATATTTGACAGATATTCTGTATGTGAAATCCCGAATCCTACCTCACCCTATTCACCACCCGAGCCTCATCGCCATCCATCCCATAAAACGCCAATAACTGCCGTATAAATGCACGGGTGAGTTTTTGCATGGCTTGGTGGGTGGAATCGGCGATGTGGTGGGTGCAGAGAAAACGTTCTGCGCCACGGGGTTCATAGCGCTGGGCGATGGCTAGATAGGGTTCGATTTTGTCATAATCGCCATCAAAGGCAAAACCGCTAATGATACCCGCCGCAACCGCATCATCCAGCGCTTGCGGATCTACCAATTGTGGGCGCGCTGTATTAATCAAGATCGCCCCTGGTTTCATCGCTACAAATTGGGGCGCGCTAAGCATCGCGGTTGTCTCCGCCGTCAGTGGCGTATGTAATGTCACCATATCGGCTTGCTGCAACGCTTCTTCAAGCGTGGCCACATCACCGCTGTTACGGCTATAGCCGATCACTTTCATCCCAAATGCTTCAGCCCGTTTGCGCATTTCGCGGCCAATGGCACCCAGGCCGATAATAGCCAAGGTTTTGCCTTCCAGTTCTTCGCCGATATAGGTTGTTGGCGGATAAAGAACATCGCCCGTATCATACGCCTGTCGCACATCATACGCCGTTTGCAACATCCGGCGCTTGCCTGCTAGATAGGTGATAAATTCCCAGGTAAATTCTGCCGTTGCAACACTATTCTCACCAGGCGTATTCGCCACCCAAATACCGCGCGCGGCAGCATACTCCACCGCAATCGAATTCACCCCCGCCCCTTCGCGGATAATACCTTTTAAATGCGGAGCATTATCAATCGCTTCTGGATGGACAGGGTAAGGGCGAATAGATAAAATCTCATACGGCGCCCGCGCGATTTCATCGGCCAGCACCAAACCATCATCGGCAATCTCAGGGCGGTAATGCAGGTGAATACCGGGCGTATCAATGTCTACAGAGACTTCATGCAAGAACACCTGGCCAGGATAACACTCAGGTAATTCACGTAGGAGAGTGATATCAAGAGATTCTGCGATGAGGACGTGTTTGGTCATGACTCTCCCAACTTTGCTATATATCAATCAAATCGGAGCACATCACAAAGAACAATCCTATAATAGGATCGGATAGCTACTGCCGCCACGGCAAGCCGTTTTCTTCTTGCACTGGCTTTCTGACACGCGGTTTTCTTGGATTTTCTGGCTCAGTTGTTGCCGGTGCTGTAGCATCCGTAGCTGGCGCTGTAGTGGTATCAGTAGCTGGCACAGCATCTTCACTATCCGCATCAGCCTCAGCAGGTGCAGCAGTGCCTTGTTTCATCACATCATCCAATGTGCCCAGAAAACCGTCTTTGACACCATCAATAAAAATCTCCACCGCACCAGGATTACCGGCCGTAATCACCAAATCCGAACGGTTTGGCACGAAATAGGTATCACCCGGATTCATCGTGCGCTCCAGCAGGAACTGGTTACGCCCTGTCAGCAAACGTACCCATGTTGCCTCTTTTGCCAATAGCACGATGCGCGTATTTTTTAGATCCGTCAGATTCTTCTCCCGTATTTTTTCTTCCGAGAAACGCGAGAAGGCAGACGGCGCTGAGGTTTCTGCCTGGGCATTATCCTGTTGCGCTGGCGTTGTGGTTGTCTCTTCCGTAGCAGAGGTTTCTGCTGGGGTAGATGGCGCTGTTTCTGTAGTTGTTGGCACTTCTTCTACCACTGGCTCTTTGCTCTGGTGTTGATACCATAACAAATAAATCCCTATCGCCACGATAATCGACATCACCATAACCCAGAAACCCGGATGGAAGCTGGTGCGATGCGGCTGTGGCAGAGAGAGATTCTTGCGCTCATTTGCCTCTGCACCTTTAAAACGTGCAATAATATCGCTGCTGTTTAAACCCAGCGCATCCGCATAAGCCTTTACATACCCAACTAAATACGCATGTTCCGGCAAATCATCACATTCGCCTGCTTCAATTGCAACCAAATTACGCGGACGCACTTTC
The DNA here is from genome assembly GCA_964574415.1 of uncultured Rickettsiales bacterium. GTDB lineage: Bacteria > Pseudomonadota > Alphaproteobacteria > Rickettsiales > CAZNNM01 > CAZNNM01. Next base: position 69,105 of record CAZNNM010000002.1, read on the forward strand.
AGGCGGCTTGCAAGAGCCTCAATGGTTTTGCCTTGCGCTTCGCGGGCAGCTTTGAGTTCTTCGCCTATTTCTTTGTATACATTTACAGGCTCAATAACACTATCTTCAGGTGTAATATCAGTCATATTTTTCTATTCATTCATTTTCTGAGGTTTTGGCGCATCGCGCACCGTAATGGTATTTAACACCGCCGCTTTACGACGCTCATTAAGAGCTGCAGCTTGTTGTTTACGTAAAGACTTCGCTTCTTGCAACAAATATTGTTGCATTGCAGCGGTTTCTTGTGGTTTTTCTTCCGCTACTGGTGGTATTTCTTCTGCAGTTGCAGTTTCGTAACCCTTTTCTTTATGCAGAGCAAAGGTACTGATCACCTGGCCTGAGCATACATCCAATATCATCACCTGCTGCTCGTTACGGCGCTCTTTAGTAAGGAGGGTAATCCTACCATCATGCTGTTGAAAACTCTGGATTTCACCACGCACTGGCAGGGTAAATTGTCCACCTTCACATCCAGCCACCACTGGCGCTGGCAGTGCGGCTGTTTCCTTCACTGCATTTTGCCGCTGGAAGAGCATCACAAAAAGCAGTATAGTACCAGCAACCAGGGCAACGCCCATGGCCACTACGATAAATTTTAATACAGCAAATTCATTACGCGGTTTTACGTCCATTTTCTTTCTGGCCTTTCATGACAGCTTCTACATCGCACTCTTTCACTGTCCCCTCACAGGATCAAGGCATTCGTCTTGATAAGTTCTTGAGCATGCATATGCAGGATGTCACCCGTAGCCGTATCCAGCAACTGGTGAAGACCGATTGCATCACACTCAACCGGAAGACAATAACGGACTGTTCCCACCGTGTCAAACACGGTGATGAAATCGAGGTCACCCTTCCCCCTCCCGAGCCTTCAGAGCTGATGGCCAAGCCATTGCCGCTGGATATTCTGTTTGAAGATGATGCAATGCTGGTTATAAATAAACAAGCAGGAATGACGGTACATCCGGGAGCTGGCAATCATCAAGATACGCTCGTAAATGCGCTGCTCTCGCATTGCGAGGGCAATCTTTCTGGCATTGGCGGCGTATCCCGCCCGGGGATCGTGCACCGATTGGATAAGGAGACGAGCGGTTTGATGGTGGTCGCCAAAACCGATAAGGCCCATCAATCGCTTAGCCATCAAATCAGCAAACGCATTTTAAAACGTGTGTATTACGCAATTGTGTGGGGCGTGCCAGTGCCACGCCAAGGGAAAATTGAGGCAAATATCGCCCGTAGCACCAAGAACCGTAAGAAAATGGCGATTTTCAAAACAGGTGGGCGCGAAGCAATTACGCATTATGAAGTGATCGAATCCCTGCATGATGGCATAGCAAGTCTCGTCGAATGCCGCTTAGAAACCGGCCGCACCCACCAAATCCGCGTGCATATGACGCATAAGGGGCATAGCCTGCTAGGCGATCCAAGCTATGGCAGCGCCAACACCAAAACCTTGCGCAGCCTAGAGCCGGATGTGCGCGAATGCATCACGAACTTCACCCGCCAAGCCCTCCACTCACATCACATCGGCTTTTTCCATCCGGTTACCGAAGAATGGATGGAGTTTGATGCGCCGATGCCGGAGGATATGCGGGGGCTGTATGAGGGGTTGAAGTAGGAGCATTGTCATCCCGGACTTGATCCGGGATCCATTGCTACGACAGCGTGAGTTATAAGAATCTAGTCGGAAGCCCAATCCTAGTGGATTCCGGGTCAAGCCCGGAATGACAATATTGGGAGACTGCAAACTAAACTGCCTCCACCTTCCCACTCACATATACCGCCTGGCACTTCAACCGTTTCGCCTCTTGGCGAATATCGGCTTTACTATCTACCACCTGTAATGTCACCCAACCTTGCTCATGTAGGGATTTAACATCGTGCAGGGATGTTTGCGCTGCAACGGCGATGCGTTTCTTAGCGGCGGGAATCGGGAGAATGCGGAAAATATTATTCACATAGAGCGAGAAACCCACAGCCTCTAATGGCGCTTGCTGTGCTGCATCTGTCGGTGTAATCACATAATGCCCACCGCGACCCAACTCGCCAGCACTTTCTTTGCAGAAGAAGGCGAAGCTGATGCCTGTGTGATATTCAAAACCACGATGTTCCAGCGGATCGACCGTAATGGCCAGGCTTGGAATATGCTGGGTGAGATAATTCATAATCCCTTCCAACCGTGCACAAAGCGCCTGCGCGGCCTTTGGCAAGTCTAACGACTTCAACAATGCTAGTGCTGCTGCAGGATTGCTGTGCGGTGTGGAGAGTTTTATAAGCGTTTTAGCATGATCACCCGCTAAATCCGTAATACTATGCATATCCTTCCGGCTCAGCGCATTGCGGAGTAATTTAGTCGTTTGGGCATTAAAACCTAAATGGTCTAGCAGCAATGTAATCAATTGCGGGATGCTGAAATCCACCGAGAGACCTTTAATGCCGAGCTGGGTCAGCGCATCAGCAGCCACCAATACCACCTCTGCATCCGCATAAGTATCATCCACCCCAATCAACTCAATTCCCGCCTGGGTCACTTGGCGCTCTGCATCCAAATCCATCGCTTTCACGCGGAAAACTTGGCCACTATACGATAAACGCAACGGTAACGGCTCATTATGCAGACGGCTAGAGGCAATACGGGCGATTTGCATGGTGATATCAGCACGCAAACCCATCATTTTGCGTGAAACAGGATCCATCACCCTGAACGTTTGGTGCTTCACGGCCTTGCCCGCACCGGTGAAGAGACTATCCTCAAATTCCATCGTCGGTGGGATCACCAGATCATAGCCATAGGATTCAAATATCGCCAATAGGCGCGAAATCACCTGCGAACGCGCTGCCGCTTCATAAGGCAGAACTTCACGGAAACCAGCAGGTAATAGGGCTTTAGCGGCAGAAATAGTACTCAAAATGCTCATAATGGATTACATTCTCTCTTTATAAGATGAATGATATATAATAGGTTTTTCTCCGTCTGACCATCATTTCATGATTTTTGGTGCTAAAAAAGGGATTTATGGAAGAATATATAGGATTTTTAGCAGCCTTCTGCACAACAGTAAGCTTTATTCCTCAAGCAGTTAAGGTCATACGCACCCGCGATACGCATAGTATATCGCTCTGGATGTATATCATCTTTACTTGTGGTGTCTTGTGCTGGCTGATTTATGGGATTAGCCTAGAAAACAGGCCGATGATGATTGCCAACACGGTAACATTGGTACTTTCAGGCACGATTTTAGTGATGAAATGTCGGGAGAAGAAGTGAGACTACCACTTGTCATACGCCGACTTGATCGGCGTATCCATCGCAATATATAGCCTTATTTTTTAGGATGGATTCACCGATCAAGCCGGTGAATGACAAGGAATGTAACTACGCCTCGTCCCCAGTCTCCTCATCTGCCACAGGTGGCGCAACTTCGCCGCGTTTGATTTTGCGGTAATAGGCAATGCTGAAAGGAATGCTCAGCAAATAGAGTGCGCCAATCACAGGAAAGGCAATCCACGGCTCCATCAATAGCGCAATCACCAACACAGCGCCCAGCACCATCGCAAGCGATGCCAGATCATGGCGCACACGGAGTTTCTTCGCCGAGAATGTCGGAATACGGCTCACCAGCAATAGCGCCACCACCACCATATGCCCCGCCACATATTCAGGGCTGATAATCCATTCATCGCCAATCTTAAAGCTAATGATCATCGGCAGCAATGCAAGCCCAGCGCCCGCAGGGGCTGGCACACCGGTGAAGAAGGCATCAGCCCATTTGGGGCGGTCAGCATCCTCCAATGCAGAGTTAAACCGCGCCAAGCGAATAGCCATACAGATAATATAAAACAGGCAAATCCCCCAACCCAGGCCACGCACCGTGATATTATCGACCTGCCAGAGATAAAGAATAATCGCCGGCGTCACACCAAAATTCACGAAATCCGTAAGCGAATCCAGATGCGCACCAAAAGTGCTGGTGGCATTGAGCAACCGTGCCAAACGGCCATCCACGCCATCAAGAACCGCCGCCACCAAAATAAAGGTTACGGCGAGTTCCCATTTATCAACCAAAGCAAACCGAATCGCAGATAGACCTGCACAGAGGCTCAAGATTGTTACCATATTGGGGAACAAGCGGTTAAGCGGCAGGAATTTGAGTTTGCGTGGTTTTGCCATGCTGTTATCCTATCTATTAATGTAAGATACCGGTACGTGGTGTAGACACATTGCTGGTAAGGTCTGCAAGGATAGTCTCACCTGCAACGGCCAACTGGCCTTCCACCACTAATGGCTCAACACCTTCTGGCAGATACACATCCATACGGCTACCGAAACGGATGATACCAAAACGCTCACCACCCACAACCGTTTGATTCTCTTCCAAATTACATACAATACGGCGCGCAATCAAACCCGCGATTTGTACGAAAGCAATTTCTTTACCGTCTTCGGTTTCCATCGCAACCGATTGGCGCTCATTGTGAATGCTTGCTTTATCCAATTCCGCATTAATGAAACGGCCAGGATGATAAACCAATTTGGTAATTTTACCCGTCGCCGGCACACGATTCACATGCACGTTAAATACGTTCAAGAAAATGCTAATACGTGTACGCTCGCCCTCACCGAGCGCCAATTCCGCTGGCAAAGCCGCGCGTGTAATTTTTTGCACCACACCATCAGCCGGGCTTACAACCCAGTTATTACCAAGTGGTGTAACACGGTCAGGATTGCGGAAGAAATACACACACCATAAGGTCAAAATCAAGCCAATCCAGCCCAGTGTATCGCTCCATATGCCCGCGCCTAATGATACAACGGCAAAAAGGACAATAAAAATCACGCCTTCTTTATGAATATTTGGTATATGCTTCAGCAGGTTCATAGAGCTTCTTCCTGTTTACTATTAATAATTATGCAACACATTCTTGCTACGATGGTGTTGATACTATGGGCATAATGTGAATTTGTCTAGAGCATTTCCCGTTTTTGCTGTAAAGCATGCCTAAGTATGGTTTAAAATTATGGAGTCTCTGTGGTAGCAATTAAGTCAGTCTGTGTATTTTGCGGTGCAAGCAATGCCGCTCCGAAAGAACATTTAGATGCAGGAACCAAAGTAGGAACAATGATCGCCGAAAACGGCTACCGCCTGGTATATGGCGGTGGTGATTGCGGTGTAATGGGCACAACAGCCAATGGCGTGTTAGCCGCTGGCGGTAAAGTTATCGGGGTTTTCCCACGCGTATTAGAAGGTCTCGAAGAAGAGCATAAAGGCTTGCATGAAACCATCATCGTGGATGACATGCACACCCGCAAAATGACCATGTTTAACAACTCCGATGCATTCATCGTCTTGCCTGGCGGCTTCGGCACCATGGATGAAACCTTCGAGGTGATCACCTGGAAGCAGTTGCATACGCATGAAAAGCCAGTTATCATTTGTAATTACAAGCATTATTACGACCATTGGGAAGCCATGACCGATCATTTTATCAGCATGGGCTTCGCCGCACCGCGCACACGCCAGCTTTACGATATCGTGGATACGATTGAGAATGTGTTTGCGGTGTTGAAGAAATATGAGAAGGCCTAACCCGTCATCGCGAGCGCTTTAGCGCGTGGCGATCCAGGGCATACTTAAAGAATGGTGCGTTCAGCCCTGGATTGCCACGGCTCTACGAGCCTCGCAATGACGTTTTATAATAACAACGAGGGAAAAATATTATGTCACACACCCCCATCACAGTCGCTTATGGCGATGGTATCGGCCCGGAAATTATGGAAGCTACCTTGCATATTCTGCAAGAAGCTGGCGCGCGGATTAGTGTGCAGACCATTGAAGTCGGCAAAAATGTCTATGAAAAAGGCCATAGCAGCGGGATTGCGCCAAGTGCATGGGAATCCATCCGCTCAACAAAAGTACTCTTAAAGGCACCTATCACCACCCCACAAGGCGGTGGCTATAAAAGCCTAAACGTCACCATGCGCAAAACACTCGGCCTGTTTGCCAATGTGCGCCCGTGTGTGTCTTACTCTCCGTTTGTGGAAACCCATCATCCGCGTTTGGATATGGTGATTGTGCGTGAGAATACCGAAGATTTATACGCCGGTATCGAACACCGCCAAACGCAAGATGTCTATCAATGCCTAAAACTCATCAGCCGCCCGGCCTCTGAGCAAATTATTCGCTACGCGTTTGACTATGCCGTCAATAACGGCCGTAAGAAAGTCACCTGCTTCAGCAAAGATAACATCATGAAAATGACCGATGGTATTTTCCATAAGGTGTATGATGAAGTGGCGAAAGAATACCCGCAAATCGAAAAAGAGCATTATATCATCGATATCGGCTCCGCGCGCATTGCCTCTAAGCCAGAAGTATTTGATGTGATTGTGACCTCTAACCTGTATGGTGATATTATTTCCGATATCGCAGCGGAAGTCTCAGGCTCTGTGGGCTTGGCGGGTTCGTCGAATATCGGTAAAGACTTCGCCATGTTTGAGGCCATCCATGGCTCCGCGCCGGATATTGCAGGGCAAGATATTGCCAACCCATCCGGCTTATTGCAAGCTGCTGTAATGATGCTCGTGCATATTGGCCAGCATGATGTGGCTACCAAAATCCATAATGGCTGGTTAGCAGCGCTGGAGAGCGGGATGCATACAGCCGATATTTACAGCTCCAAAATCAGCCAACAACGTGTCGGCACAAAAGAATTTGCGAAGATTGTTGTGAAACATTTAGGCCAGGAGCCTAAGAAGCTGAAAAAAGTGAACTACCAGCCTTCTGCCACAACACAACGCGCTAATCCTGTGCCTGTTCTTGCAAAGAAAGCAGATAAGCAACTGGTTGGCGTGGATGTGAGCTTTGAGTGGAATAAATCACCCAAAGAACTTGCAGAGCAAATTAACGCAGCCACAAAAAGCCGCCTAAAACTCCAAATCCTCACCTCTCGCGGCTTAAAATTATGGCCAAGTGATGAAGTACTGGATGCAGGTTGCGACCACTGCCAAGCACGTTTTGTGCCTGAAGGTGAGAAAACAGCTACGCTGCAAGATATCATCACCTTGCTCGGTGAACTGACACAAGCGAAGCTGGATTTCATTAAACTGGATAATCTGTATACATTCGACGGCGCATTAGGGTTTACGCTAGCGCAGGGTGAGTAGCTTCTACGTCAGTGGCAATCCGGGCGGGTTTCTTTAAGTAGTCCCTGGATCGCCGCGCTGCGCTCGCGATGACGACAGAACCAGAATGTGCGGAAATCTGCAACAATGCCGATCAAGTCGGCATATGACCGTACTGCTTAGCATATTAAGACTTGTCATCCCGTGCTTGACCCGGGATCCACTGTTATAGCAGCGCAATCTATAAGAATTTAATGCCGAAGCGCCAGTCATGGTGGATTCCGGATCAAGTCCGGAATGACAAGAACGAGAACCATCCAACAACACCGGCCTTGCCCAAGAATGACAACTCTATTACGCCAACTGCAACTTCGCCAGCTCAGCATAAAGCCCAGGGAGTTTCAATAACTCCTCATGCGTGCCTATGGCTTCAATCACACCGTGATTGAGTACGATAATACGATCCGCCTTCACCACCGTAGATAAACGATGCGCAATCACCAAGGTCGTACGCCCTTCCATCAAGCGGTTTAGCGCTTGCTGCACAGCCACTTCATTGGCTGCATCCAAAGCAGACGTTGCTTCATCCAACAGCAAAATGGCAGGATTCTTAAGGATGGCACGGGCAATAGCAATACGCTGGCGCTGACCACCCGATAGGCGTACGCCTTTTTCGCCTAAGAATGTATCAAACCCTTGCGGTAGCGCCGATATAAACTCAAACGCCTCCGCCGCACGCGCAGCTTCGATCACCTCATCATGGCTGGCATCAGGACGGCCGTAGCGAATATTCTCATAAGCACTGGTCGAAAAAATCGTAGCATCTTGCGAGACATAACCAAAGCTCTGGCGCAGATTCACCAGCGATAGGCTCCGTATATCCTTCCCATCCACCATCACCCTGCCCTGTTGTGGGTCATAGAAACGCAAGAGCAACTGGAAGATCGTCGTCTTCCCTGCACCTGACGGGCCTACAATGGCTACGTGTTCGCCTTTATGAATGGTGAGATTAATCGCATCAAGCGCTTTGCGGTCGAAGCGTGAGGGATAGGAAAAGCTGGTATTCTCAAACGTAATATCCCGCTCAAAACCCTCAAGCTGCTGCGTCACACGCTCTTCAACATCAGACTGCACATTAAGCAACTCAAATAGCCGCTCCGTAGCACCAGCTGCGCGCTGCATATCACCCACCACTTCACTCAGCGCCCCCACCGCACCTGCTACCACTAAGGAGTAGAAAATAAAGGAAGAAAGCGCACCAGCTGTCATTTTCCCAGAAAGCACATCATGCCCGCCGATCCATAATACCACGCCAATCGACCCAAATATCAGCAAAATCACAATCGCCGTCAGCAATGCCCGCAACCGCACGCGTGATACTGCCGTGCGGAATGCCCCTGTCACCTGTTCGCTAAACTGCACAGATTCCCATTCTTCCCGATGATAGGCCTGCACCGTACGAATACTTGCAATCCCTTGCTCTGCATGGCTTGCGAGTTCAGCAACTTTATCTTGGCTGAGGCGTGAATAACGGCGGACTTTACGGCCGAACACAATAATCGGGATTAACACGATAGGAAGAATTATCGCCACATAGGTGGTAAGCTTAGCACTGGTCAGCACCAGCAACACTAATCCCCCCACAAACATCAACGTATTACGCAGCGCAATCGAAAGGCTACTGCCGACCACCACTTGCAATAATGCCGTATCACTGGTCAAACGCGAAAGGATTTCTGCGGTTTTAGTGGTTTCAAAAAAACTGGGGGAAAGATGGACGATATGACGATACACATCTCGGCGGATATCGGCGATCACCTTCTCGCCAACATAGGTTACCAAATAAAAACGTGCATAGGTGGCCAGTGCCAACACTGCTGTAACGGTCAATAGCACAATCAGCGCTTTATCCAATAAGGCAGGATTATTACTCGCAAACCCCTCATCCACCAAATACGCCACGCCCTTGCCCATGCCAAGCACGGAAGAAGACGTCACCACCAACGCAATAAACATGCCCATGAGATGCAGGCGATAGGGGCGCAAATAGCTCCATAACAGGGGTAAGCTCTTCAGCTCACCCTTGGGTCTATCGCTTGCATTGGATTCTGGCTTGGCCACGATGCTCAACTTACAAGGTTAAAAACGCACATCAATATCCGCAAGTTCGCGAATATCTTCTTGCAGAACGGTATACAACTCATTTTCGTCCGAGTCCAGCCAAGCTTCTTCGCCTTCATCATAAAAGAAATGCGATGCCCCGCTATGTGGCGATGACAGCCAAATTTGTTGAGAGGCTCCATGGCGGTTAATCACCATCTGGCTCCCATTCTCAAACTCCAGGGTGATCACGCCATCCAGGAAATCAATGTCTAATACGGCATCACTATCTGCATTTTCAATTGCATCAATAATACCTTGCAGCGTTTCTTCCGCTAATTCTTCAAATTCGGTTCGTTCCATAACATTACCTATCACGTAATACTAAAGTCTAATTTAACGAAATTAGGATTGCTAATCCAGCAAAATACGATATGTTGACAGAGCATAGATGTATGCAATATAGCGCAGATTGTCACGTATTAATTTTAGTAATTATGGCTCCTTCCTCCGATAACCGCCGCACTCCCAAACTTGGCAAGAAAAAACCCGCTCCAAAAAAGAATGGGTTACGGGCTCCGAAACGTGAAACATCGACTGAAAAAAAAGTCGTAAAAAAGAAGGCTGCGCCAAAGAAACCACGCCGGAAATCGTTCTTCTCGCTGTTTAATTTAACCTCACTCGGCCTGAAATGGTCATTGGTCTTCGCGCTATGGGGGGTGATTTGCGCTGCATTGATCGTGCTGTATTATACCTACGATATGCCAAATGTAGAAAACCTCAAAACCGTAGAGAAAAAACCCAATATCACCGTCACCACGGCTGATGGCACGGTGATCGCCAAATACGGTGATTTATACGGTGAATATTTCACCTATGACCAATTCCCTAAACACCTGATCCAAGCCGTCACCGCCATTGAAGACCGCCGGTTCTTTGAGCATTTCGGCATCGACGTATTCGGCTTAGCACGTGCTGCTTTTGTGAACTTCAAAGCAGGCCATGTGATCCAAGGAGGAAGTAGCATTACCCAGCAATTGGCGAAGATTCTTTTCTTAACCCCTGAACGTACAATCAAACGGAAAATCCAGGAAATGGTACTGGCTTTCTGGTTAGAACATAAATTCAGTAAAGAAGACATTATCACCATCTATCTCAACCGCGTCTATATGGGCAGTGGCAACTATGGTATGTCTGCAGCGGCGCATTATTATTTCGGCAAAGATTTACGCAAAATCAACCTCACCGAATCCGCGATGCTAGCTGGCCTCCTCAAGGCCCCTAGCCGCTTCTCGCCGGCAGCGAATCCAGAACGCTCTAAGCAACGTGCGCAACTCGTGCTAGCATCAATGGTAGACGCTGGATTTATTACGCCAGAAAAAGCCCAAGAAGAAATCCGCGTCCGCCCGCCTAAGCTTGAAGATGGGGTAAATGAATATCAGGTGCAACCGTATTTCTCCGATTGGGTCATCGAGCAGATTCCAGATTATGTCGGCAATGTGGCCGATAACCTTACCATCCGCACCACGCTGGATATCCATCTCCAGCAAACGGCTGAAAAAGTGGTCAAAGACGTGTTGGATGAATATGGCGAGGAAATGAAAACCGATCAAGCAGCCATCGTCGTGATCAAACCTGAAACGGGCGAAATTGTAGCAATGGTCGGCGGTAAAGATTACTATAAGAGCCAATTCAACCGCGCCGCAAAAGCCTATCGCCAACCTGGCTCTGCCTTTAAGACATTCGTGTATACAGCGGCTTTTGAGCAAGGCTATACGCCATATTCGGTGATGGAAGATTCTCCAATTATCATTAAAGACTGGGCACCAAAAAACTATTCCGGCGAATATCTTGGCCAAGTGAGCTTAATGCAGGCCTATGCGCTATCGATTAACACTGTAGCTGTCAAATTATTGGAAGCTGTGGGCTATTATAATGTTATCAGTACCGCCTACCGCATGGGCATCGATTCACCAATCCAACCGCATCCAAGCATGGCGCTCGGTACGAATGAAGTAACAGTGCTGGAAATGACACGTGCTTATGCCGTCATTGCCAATAACGGTAATAGCGTCAATAGCTATGGTATTCTGGATATTAAAGATTCTCACGGCGATATTATTTACGAACGCCAACCCTCCGAATCGTACCGGGTGATTAGTGAAACAGCTAATTCCTATATGACCATGCTGATGCAAGGGGTAGTCAATAGCGGAACTGGCCGTGGCGCACAATTGGATGACCGTCCGAATGCGGGTAAATCTGGCACTAGCCAGGAATTCCGCGATGCATGGTTTGTAGGCTTTACGCCGGATTATGCAGCGGGTGTATGGGTCGGAAATGACAATAACAAGCCAATGAAAGGCGTGACCGGAGGAAAACTCCCAGCACGTATCTGGCGTCTTACCATGCAAGAAGCGCATAAAGGCTTGCCTGCGCGCTCATTCAAGCTGACCATTAACCCTGAAGAGATTCCAAACCCGCTCGCAGAGCAACGCGAGAAAGAAGTGGAAGAAAAACGCACCTTCTGGCAACGCCTGTTCGGCACCGGAAAGAACACCGCTCCGCGCGATGAATTCTACCCGCCAACAACCAATCAAGTGCCAGCAACACCACCTGCCAACACCTTCCCAACTGAACCTGCTGCACCCGTTGCACCTTCTGCAACCCCAGGATCTACCAGCACAGAACCTACTCCTGCTGAACAGCAAGAGCGTGGAGTGCAGTATGAGTATCCACGGCAGCGGAGGAATTAGGTAGAGGATTCAGCGTTCTTGCATGGCTTATCGTCACTGCGAGGAGCGCTAGCGACGTGGCAGTCCATGTGTAAGATTTCCACGTCCTTTATGCAGGATACATGGATCGCCACGCTATCGCTCGCGATGACGAGAGGTGTCTTGTCATTCACCGACTTGCTCGGCGTATCCATCCATAATAATAACGCTAGATTGTTTAGATGGATCCACCGATCAAGTCGGTGAATGACAGTATAAAAAGCAGGAACACACCTTTTATTCAAAGAAATATAGATATGAGTAGATGATGAATAGTGCTTTGTCATACGCCAACTTGATCAACGTATGACAAGATGCAAGGCAAGCCATACAGCAATCGGCGTCTCTTAATAGAATAATAGCTGCGTAAAACTACACCGCCGCCTTCAAATTCTCCTCCAACTTCGCCAAAAACTGCGTTGTTGTCAGCCAGGTTTGGGTTGGGCCTGCGAGAAGGGCTAGGTCTTTGGTCATAAAACCAGATTCGACGGTTTTCACGCAAATACGCTCCAACACTTCTGCAAAATGCTCCACCTCCGGTGTATTATCCAATTTCGCACGGTATTTCAGCCCTTGTGTCCAGGCGAAAATAGAGGCGATCGGGTTGGTGGAGGTTTCTTTGCCTTGCTGATATTCGCGGTAATGGCGGGTCACGGTGCCATGCGCGGCTTCTGTCTCCACTGTTTTGCCATCTGGCGTCAGCAATACGGACGTCATCAGCCCTAATGAGCCAAAGCCTTGCGCGACGGTATCGGATTGCACATCCCCATCATAATTCTTACACGCCCAAACAAATCCACCATTCCATTTCAGCGCTGAAGCCACCATGTCATCAATCAAACGATGCTCATAGGTAATATTCTTGGCCGCAAACGCATCCTTAAATTCCTTATCAAACACCGCCTGGAAAATATCGCGGAAACGGCCGTCATAGGCTTTAAGAATCGTATTCTTTGTCGATAGATATACCGGCCAACCACGCATCAACCCATAATTCAAACACGCCCGCGCAAAGCCTTCGATGGACTCATCGAGGTTATACATCCCCATCGCCACACCGCTTTCAGGGAAATCAAATACATCATAAGTCACCGGCGCACTGCCATCAGAGGGTGTAAATGTCATAGTTAATTTACCAGGGCCAGGCACTTTAAAATCGGTAGCCTTATACTGATCCCCAAACGCATGGCGGCCAATAACGATCGGCTTTGTCCAACCAGGCACTAAGCGAGGGATATTGCTGCACACAATCGGCTCACGGAACACGGTTCCACCGAGAATATTACGGATTGTCCCATTCGGTGACTTCCACATTTTCTTGAGAGAGAACTCTTTCACACGTGCTTCATCCGGCGTGATCGTGGCGCATTTAATACCCACGCCATATTGCTTAATTGCCTCTGCCGCCTCAACCGTTACCTTATCTTCGGTTTTATCACGATTCTCAATGCCAAGATCATAATAATGCAGATCAATATCCAAATAGGGAAGAATCAGCTTATCCTTAATCATCGCCCAGATGATGCGCGTCATCTCATCACCATCTAATTCCACGACGGGATTCGCGACTTTGATTTTTCCTACCATAGGTACTCCTGTTTTGTTTATCTGTATTTCTGAGATTGCTTACGGCTTAAATACTCTTCTGCTGTCCATATTTTAACACGGGATGCATGGCCTTTCGGTGCCATTATTTTCTGAGGCACGTCCGCAGAAGATGCTCCCATTTTCTTACTTAAATTACTCAAATCATCCAGCGATAAACCAAAATCCGCGCCTAAATGTGTTGCCTTAGACATATTATAATACCATTGCCTTTGCTTGCAGTTTTTGAGACTTCACACGCTGCGATTTTGAAACCGATAATGGCTCAACCAATTCTGCTAACAGATCTTCCAATGTTCGGGTAGATAGATCTTGTGTCTGTACTCTTCTTACACCCTCTACCGGTTCACCAAGCTCTTGTAGTAGCTCATCCAGAATAGACGTATCTATTTGACCCGTCACATCAATCATGCCATCTTCCTTGCCTATCGAAGTATGCTTTTTCTTTTTATAAGAGTGTTTAGATCGGTGTTTCTTCCCCTCCTCCGGCTGAACCTGGGATACTACCGACTCCCTCTCCTTTAGCAGGGGTGTCTGGCTAACGGGCATATCTCTCATTGCCTTCTCAACATTTAACAATGGCATTCCCTCTGGTCTTTGTTTTCCTTTTGACATCCCTACCTCCTAATACCGCGCCCCTTGCGGGTAATCTATGAAACCATTAAACGGTAAATTGAAATTGGTAAAGCTCAAACTAATATTCGGCGTCAGCCCTACCACATGGTGCCACCAGCCGATCGGAATAAACAGAATATCCCCCGCATCCACTTCTAAGGTAATCGGCGTGAGTTTCTTGAAATCAGGGAAACGGTCTGTATCCGCATTCAGCAAATCCACCTCGCTGAACACATGCAAATAGTTATACATATACGGCACTTGATAGGATGGAATCAGTGTAAAACGTTTCTTGCCGTGGACTTGGATGAAGAGATTATTGGTCAAATCATGATGCAACGGCGTCACCGTCCCTTTCGGGCCAATCCATAAATGGGTTGCCTGGCCGAGTTGCTCAGGATGGAGGTAGTTATCACCCACATTCCCCATATCCTCAAGCAGCACTTTTAAATTACTGTTTAAGAAGCCTGCATTATTAGCTGTGAGATAGAAATTATTCGATTCCGTGCTTTCTACCATATCAATAAATGCACCAAACCGGATATCACGGCGCAGTTTATGGCTATTGGATTCATAATTCGTATCTTTATCACGGTCATATTGCACCTGCACAACCGTATCCGCCCCCACTTTTTCCACCAGTGCACGAGGTGTCCACTCACGTGCGGGCCAATGATCTATCCCACCGGTAAATACGCCAGGTAAATTGGAATAATAATAACGATGGAGAAAATCTTTAAACGGGGGGAGTTTTTCTTTGGTGATGGAGGTATAGGCAGGAAAATGACGTAACTGCTGATCCAGCGTCTTCAACAGCGCCTCACGCTTACGCGTCATCAACCCTAGTTTCATACCCGCTGCAATATAAGGATGCGACAGCGCATCTTCCACATTTGCATCCACCTCTGCTTGTGCAAACCCCATCTGCACTAAGGTCTTCTTTAGCGATTCTAAATCGCTGCCAAGCATCACATTCTCTGCAATCCACATGCGAAGATCATTAGGTAGCGCCATAGTCATTCCTTACGAGAGTTACTATACACTAGTATCGCATTAATCGGGCTTACAGGCAACCGTATCTGAAACCAGGCACTGACTCATTTTGAAATTTTTATTTGTTTTGAAGCCTTGTCATCCCTGGACTTGACCCAAGGATCCATCACCATAATACAGCAAAAATACGGCTTAAAAGGGCTTTATATTTTAGATGGATTCTTGGATCAAGTTCAAGAATGACAGAAATTACAGTTAAAGCGTCCACGCCCGTGGCCGGTTGCGGTTTTGTTCAGCGCGTTGTTTGAAGCTGTGCTTGATATCGTATTTGATAGCGGCAGCCAACATTGTTAATGCATGGTCTGCTTTTCTATAACCCTCTTGGGTCAATAAATCACTATCTTTTGCTTCCAGCTGCTCAGACATCTCATGAAGAATACGATGCGTATCGCCGATATCTTGCTGCACTTCAGTAGATGTTCTAGACGCATGAGAAGACGTCTCTAAATCAGAGAGCGTCACACTACCCAAATCACTCTCGCTATCAAACTCTTTCATAACTACTTACCCTGACCAAAACTCGATGGACGCAATGTTCTTTCCGCATAGCTAGTAAGATCCACCTCCTCCGCCCATTTTTTTACAGGAGATTGCGGCCAATGTGCTTTTTCTTCTTCTACCAAACGCAAATGTGCAAAACGTTGTGCTGCAGACTCCACCTGTACAACATCCATAGGATCATCAGGCGGTGTAATAAGAATAGCCGGTAATTTTGTTTCACTCATAATTATTTACTCATCGAAGGTGCTGAGGCAGATTTGATGACTACACCCCTCCAAACACTCTTAGATTTTTCTACTGGCGCAGTGTTAGCCTTTTGCTCCACGGATTCTTCAATTGGCTCATCTTCCTCTAAAAGCACATCCATGGTTGACCATGATTTTTTTAGCCTCTCTGAAGATTTCATGGAGTCCACCCAAGATTCCTCTTTATAGGGTGGTTTAGGCGGTTGATTATATTTTTGATTCGACATAGCTACTCTCTTAGCAACCCCACCAACCGCTCGCGCGCTGTGGGGATGGGTTTATTGCGTGGCTGGTAAATATATCGGTTAAGGAAATAACGCGTCAATATAAATCCTTTAGATATTTCCTCTGCAAATGCATGTTCGTGTAAATCATTACGAAGAAACAACGGTAGCGGCAAAAGCTTATCTTTATATGCCTCCCCTGCCTCACGGCAGACAGCACGGCCGGATTTGGGAGAGACATAACATAAATCCTCCACCGCACCGGTCACTGCACAGGCTGATAAATCCAAGCCAAACCCCATATGACTAAGCAGGCTAAGCTCCAGTAGCATATATTCCGCCTGCCATACCATATCCAACGTATCGTCCGAGGCTAGTTTCTGCAAAAACGCTTTTAAGGCATCATAAAACTCAGGATGCGGCTCGCGCTCAGGGATAGAGGTTTCTACCAATGCAAGGGCCGCATTAAGTGCCGCTAAGCGCTTTACATCGTGTAACACCGAAGCTGCAATTGATTGCACCGTCTCGCAACTAAAATTCCCCAAATGCCCTTCAAGCCTACCATTCCAGTGTGCTGTGACAATCGTTGCAGGCTGATAATTCCCCCGATGGCGCGCGCTAAATGCACTGCGCACCATCCCTCCATGCACGCCACGCTCTGGCGTAAACAGGGTTAATATCCCTGAATTTTCGCCATATTTACGCATCGATAAGATGATTCCTTCATCTGACCATTGCATTCGTGGGACTCTCCTTTATGATGGGGTGGCTGTTTTATGGAAGGATACTATCATGCCCTATACACAATATGCCGACCAACTTATCCATATCGCCCGTGCGGCAGGTGATATTATTATGGAGTACTACAAACAGCCCTTGGATGTACAGCACAAAGACGATAAATCGCCTGTCACCGCTGCCGATATTGCGGCGAATACCTATATCGTCGCCCAACTCACCGCGCTTACGCCACATATTCCGATTATTTCAGAAGAAAACGCCGAAGTCGATAATCAAGCAGCGCTTAGTAGCAAACTCTTCTGGCTGGTAGACCCACTTGATGGCACCAAAAGCTTCATCAAACGTACAGGGGAATTCACCGTCAATATTGCCTTGATTGACAATGAGAAACCTATAGGCGGAGTGGTCTATGTGCCTGTAACAGGCATGTGCTATGCTACAGGCGTGGATGGCAAAGCCTATAAAAATGAGCATGAGCTTATCCAAGTACGCACACCGCCGCAAGAAGGCCTAACGGTCATTGCTAGCCATTCCCACCGTAGCCCAGAGACAGAGGCTTATATCTCCACCCTTAAAGTTGCCTCGCTGCTTTCTGCTTCCAGCTCACTGAAATTCTGCCTGGTTGCCGAAGGAAAAGCTGATGTATATCCTCGCTTTGGCCGGACAATGGAATGGGATACCGCAGCAGGCCATGCGGTGTTACTCGCCGCGGGCGGCCATGTCGATAAACTCGACGGCACAACACTCAGCTATGGCAAAGCAGGCCTTGATAATCCTCATTTTATTGCTAAAGGAAATCTCTAATGTCATTTACCATCCATCCACAACTTGATAAAGACACCATCCTGCTCGGTCATATTTCCTTATGTGAAGTGAGATTGATGAATAATGCGCTTTATCCCTGGATTATCCTAGTGCCAGCGCAAGCAGATTTAAAAGAAATCACCGATCTTTCTACCGAACACCAGATCACCCTTATTCGTGAAATCAGCCTGGTATCTACAGCAATGCAGCATGTTTGCCAACCCGATAAAATGAATGTGGCAGCGCTTGGCAATATGGTGCCACAACTCCATATCCATATCATCGCCCGCTTCAAAGATGATAACGCCTGGCCAAATCCTGTATGGGGCACAGGCGGCAAGCCATATAGCGACCAAGGCTTGCAGGAAACCACAGCAATTATCATGCGCGAGCTAGCGAAATTATCAGGAGAGAAAAAAGCGGCTGGAGAGGAAGTTTAGGTTGATAAATAACAAGCATCCTTCGTCATCTACTCCTATTTATATTTCTTTGCATGAAAATACTAGCACTGTCATCCTTGGACTTGATCCAAGGATCCATCGTAAATAGAGAGCAAAAATACAGCGTACCACAAAGAATAATGCTATTGGTTTTAGATGGATTCTTGGATCAAGTCCAAGAATGACAGAGAAATATGCCACCGTCATCGCGAACGTTAGCGCGGCGATTTATGTATCCTACATAAAGGACAGAGAAAGCTGCTCTGGATTGCCACGCCGTCCGCTTTTGCTAAAGCTACAGCGGTTCCGGCTAAAAACAGTTTCACTGTTTTCTTTACGCTTACACCACCTTATAACTCACCCCTTCCCGCTCCATAGCTTTCACAAAGCTTGGCAGGCTGGCAATATGTTTGAGATGTTGTTTCGTCCGCTCACCTATCGTAATCGGCGCATCAGGAAAAGCAAACGACCAGTTTGCAATCACCGTCAGCAGAATATCAGCCGCTGTCAGCGCCTCACCTGCTATATAGGGATGCGCAAGCAATTGCTCTTCCACATTGCTCCATAAGCGCGATATTGCTTTGGAGTTCACCACTAATAACTCCCGCAATTGCTCCGCATCTTTGATGGTTTTGAGGAAAAAGAAACTGCGTATATAGGCCTGATGCAGCGTGCTATTGCAAAACAGCAACCACTCCACCGCCTTCGCCCGCGCCATAGCTGATATTGGTAGCCATGCGCTACCATGTTTTTCCATCAGATAAAGCATAATCGCTGCACTCTCCAGCAACACCACACCATCACCCACCAATGCCGGCACTTGGCTGCGTGGATTAATGGCGAGATAATCTTTCGTGCGGTGCTTACGCTCACCCAAATTGATTTCCACCAACTCAAACGGCAGCTTCAACTCTTGCAGCAGCACATGCACCGCCAGCGAACACGCGCCTGGAGAATAGTAGAGTGTATACATATTACTTACTCTTCAGCGATTTCGTGCTAGCAGCAATACGATCCATCAGCGCTAATAACACACCGGAAACCACAAACACCAAATGAATAATCACCATCCAACGGATTTGATCATCCGATGTTTTATGGACATCCATAAACACTTTCAGCAAATGAATCCCTGAAATCGCCACAATCGATGCCACTAATTTGAGCTTCAATGTAGAGAAATCCACCGAGCCTTTCCAATCGGGCTGATCCACATGATCACCCGTATCCATTTTCGAGACGAAGTTTTCATAGCCAGAGAAAATCACAATCACTAACAGATTCGCTGCCAGTGATAAATCGATCAGCGATAATACACCCAGCACGACATCATTCGGTGTAATATCAGGAATTTGGGCAAATAAATGTGCCAATTCCTGCATGAAACTAAACAGCAAGAGCAATAATGCACCCACCAGCCCCACATACATCGGCGCCATCAACCAACGGCTCGCAAACAGGCCACGTTCGATTATTGATTCAATAGAATGCTTCGGCTTCATCTTCGTTCCTTTCTTATGTATTGGAACGAATATATAGGAGATGGTGGAATAATCTAGTGGATTGTCATTTGAGAATGACAGAATACCGCTTACACCGCCCTCTCCGGTGGCTTATGGGCATGCTCTGTATTTTCGTTGGGAATAATACTAATCTTCCCATCTCCCTCTAAACAAGCCTTATATACCTGACTGATATCATCAAATCCCTGTTGGCGTAGTTGGCTTAAGAGATCATTTTCTGTGATTAACTCTTTTCGCATATTATGCCGGATCATGCGCCCATTTTTGATTAGCAATAACGGACTAGGACTGATGAGCTTATCAAACCATGGGAAATGATAGCCAAGCCATTCCAGCAGGTAATTCCAGAAAATCAGCGTTGATACCAGTAAAATTCCATCAGGCAATGTTTTATAATCATCCGTCATCGCATTTTGTGATGCATCGGCAATCAACACAATCACCAGCAAATCCGTGATCCCCACCGCGCCAGCCTGGCGTTTTAATACCAAACGCAATAGCAGGAATAACATGATATACATCACACTCCCGCGCACAAAAATTTCTAGCACCGGTGTCTCAAACTGAAAAATCTCTGCCCATTCCACCTGCGAGAACCATGCCATAGACTACCCCTTTTATGGTACTGACTCATCAAGCTTTGTCATCCTTGGACTTGACCCAAGGATCCATCGTAATAATACCAGCAAAAATACAGCTTATAAGGGCTTATGTTTTGGATGGATTCTTGGATCAAGTCCAAGAATGACAAAAATCAGTATCTTTTTTATATCATAGTTACGGCATAGAGATAGAAAACCAAGAACGATATACCACTTAAGCTATAAGAAAAAAGTAAATCCCCCGAATCCCGCCCCCTAAAAAAACACGCGACATCCTGAAAATGTTATGTTATATAGTAACATCATCTAAGGAGGTGCATACAATGTTGCATATAGAGAATATCCGCTATAACATTGGCTCTCAGCCGATTTTAGCGCTAAATGAGTGGCACGTAAATAAAGGCGAACACTGGCTTATTTTAGGGCCATCAGGCTGTGGGAAGAGTAGCTTGCTGCATCTTATCAGCGGTCTTGTTACACCGACAGCGGGAACCATTAGACTTGCTGATACCGCCATCACCCAACTCCCTCCTACTGCACGTGATGCATTTCGTGGGAAGCATATCGGCATTATTTTTCAGACATTGCATTTAGTCAAAGCACTCACCGTAACCGAAAACCTGATACTCGCTAATACCCTAGCCGGAGTGCCTGTGGATCATGCGTATATTCAGCATCTCCTCACCAGCCTAGGCCTGAGCGATAAAGCCCATAGCTATCCACATACGCTCAGCCACGGCCAAGCGCAACGTGTGGCGATTGCACGGGCGCTTGTCAACCGCCCTGCCGTCATCCTTGCCGATGAGCCGACCTCAGCGCTTGATGATGCCCATTGCGATGATGTGATCCGCCTGTTGCAAGAACAAGCCGCACATGCCAATGCCACACTGATCATCGCCACGCATGATGCCCGTGTGAAACAACGCTTTACCCATGTATTGGAGTTACGCCATGAATAGTTTTTCTCTTAGCCTGCGCTATATTCGCGCGCGTTTGCTTGCAAGCAGTTTGAATATACTCCTGCTTGGATTAGGCATTGCAACACTCGTAATGCTCCTACTGGTTGGCACACAAGTACAACAACGTTTCACCAATGATGCAAAAGGCATTAATTTAGCCGTCGGCGCCAAAGGCAGCCCGTTACAGCTTGTGCTCTCAAGCGTGTATCATGTAGATATTCCAACCGGCAATATCCCCCTCACTGCCCTTGATACGCTACGTGCCAACCCGATGGTCAAACAGGCTATTCCTTTATCCATAGGCGATAGCTATCGCGGATACCGCATCATCGGCACAGAGCGTGCCTATCCCGAACATTACAAAGCAACCTTAGCCGATGGTGTATGGTTTGACAAAGCCTTCACCGCTGTGCTTGGCGCCGATGTTGCTGCTCAATCCCGCCTCACCCTCGGCCAGCATTTTGTTGGGAATCATGGCCTGGCAGCGGGCGGAGAAGAGCATAGCGAATTTCCTTATACCGTAGTTGGGATATTAAAACCAACAGGCACTGTCATCGACCGCCTCGTCCTCACCCCCTTAGACAGCGTATGGGAAGTGCATGAACATCACCACCACCATCACGATGATGGTGATGAAGATCATGACCACGATGAAGAGCATGAAGAACATGCCGCCACATCGCGTGAGATTACAACGGCTCTTGTCACCTATAAATCCCCTGCCGCTGCCGTCTCTATGCCACGCTTGATCAATAGCAGCACTAATATGCAAGCGGCCTCTCCTGCGATGGAAATGGCACGTCTGTTCCATTTGCTCGGTATCGGGCTAGATACACTACGCGCCTTCGGCCTGTTATTCATCATCACCGCGGCACTTAGCCTGTTCATCGCACTCTATAATGCAATGCAAGAACGCCGCTATGATATGGCCATCATGCGCAGCATGGGCGCAACGCCTCTGCGGTTATTGATGCAGGTGATCTGCGAAGGGCTGATCATTACCGTAACTGGCATACTGCTCGGCTTGGTGCTAGGGCATGGCGTCACGCATATTCTCAGCCTGTCTATCGCCCAAGCGCGCGATATGCATTTAACAGGGCTGGTATTCTCCGTTGAGGAAGTATATATTGTGCTAGCAGCTTGCGGTATTGGCGTGATTGCATCACTGATTCCGGCTATTCAAGCCTATCGTACCGATATAACCTCCTTACTGGCGACCCGTTGATGATGCGTGTGATTGTTTTTTTGTGTGTAATGTTTTTGCCCTTCATGGCATGGAGTTTTGAAATCGGTGAAGATACTGTCTTACCCGGTCAAATGGATCCTGTTGAAGTCCCCAAAGGATTTGTGGCATGGCAAATGCTCGATAAGGTCACACAAAAAGAAGTCGAACGCCAGGTGGAAGGGGGCTACCAGATTTTGCTGGTGCCTACCTTCTCTGATGACGTCAAAAAACTGAGTGGGCAGGAAGTCAAAGTCAAAGGCTTCCTGTTTCCTCTTGAGGAAGAAGAAAAACAAAAACATTTCCTCCTCAGCGCCTATCCGCCTTCCTGCGCCTTTTGCTTACCAGCTGGGCCTTCGCAGTTAATTGAAATAACCCTCGATGAGGGCATTGATTTTACCTATGATCCACTCCTGATTTCTGGTAAACTCACCCTATTAGAAAAGGAAGATGACCTCACCTCTGGTATGTTCTATCGCATAGACCACGCCACGATAATTAAGGAGTAGCGTTCATGAGTTCTCATGACCCAGAATTATTCTTCAAAACCCATGTATTTTGCTGCCTAAACGAACGCGAAGCCGGGCATTCGCGCGGCTCATGCGCGCGCCAAGGCTCCGAAAAATTACGCGATTACATGAAAGACCGCGCCAAAAAACTCGGCATTAAAAAAACCCGCATTAACCAAGCCGGTTGCCTAGACCGCTGCGAACTCGGCCCCGTCATGGTTATCTACCCTGAAGGCGTATGGTATAGCTATCACAGCAAAGAAGATGTGGATGAGATTCTTCAGAAACATGTTATTGAAGGTAAGCGCGTGGAGAGGCTGATGTTACAGCCGGAGGATAAGTAAGATTCAGAGGAAATAAGCAAAATCTCTGAATCCTGCCCTCTAACCTATTCCACCCCCACCACAAACATCCCCAGCGCATTGGCGCGTTCGATCAGTTCCTGGCGGTTGATGACAATCGCACCGTAGGCTTGCACGGCAATCCCACGCAAGCCAGCTTTATGGGCATTCTCCAAGGTTTGGATACCGATAGTGGGTAAATCTACACGGGCTTCCTGGTTAGGCTTGCGCATCTTTACCAATACACCACCAGCACCGTCTAAACGGTATTGCCCAGCACGCGCCAAAAGCTGATCTGTGCCTTCCAATGCCTCTACACCCACCACAATGCTTTGCTGCACAACCACAGCCTGGCCGATATCCAGATCACCCATCGCTTTTGCAATACGCATACCAAGCGCAACATCATTGCGCGCTGTATCATCCTGTGGCGAAAACTGACCCAGCGGGCCTGCCGGAATCAGCAGATCACCCAACACACTATCTGCCCCCACCACTGAGAATCCCTGTTCTTCCAAGAAAGCCACAATGGTTCGCAGCAATAAATCATCACCCTGCATACGCGCTTTAGCCACACGCGCCATCAGCTTTACGCCCGTCATATCCAAATTAAGCGCAGAAAAAGCAGGACGTTTGATACGGCCAGCAAGGACAAGCTCTTCGACATTCTGAGCTTTCAGCGCCTGGATAATTTTTCCAGCTGCACCAATCAAAAAGAACTCATGAGGCGCTTTGGCCACATGTTCAGCTTCAGCCTCCCCCTCAATAGCCGCCACAAAAACCGGACGGGATTGATCGTGGCAGGCCTGGATTAGCCGTTCTGGCAATTCTCCACCACCCGCGATAATCCCCAGTTTTTTCATGAATGTGGAACCGCTTTCGGCTGGCAGATCGCACGGCTGGTATCACCTTGCAAGAAATCTACGATTTCTTTCACCGCAATTTCAGCATTAAAGCGCTGCGATACATCCTGAATACGTTCTGATAATGTTCCCTCTGGAGAGAAAAGCAAACGATACGCACTGCGCAGTGAATGAATAGTATCACGCTCAAAACCACGGCGCTTCAAACCTACCAGATTCAGCCCCACAAGCGATGCACGCTCGCCCGATACTTGGCCAAACGGAATCACATCGCTTTCCACACCTGACATCCCACCAATCATCGCATGATGGCCGATGCGCACGAATTGATGTACAGCAGAAAGCCCACCTAGAATTGCGAAATCACCCACTTCCACATGGCCTGCTAATGTCGCATTATTGGCCATAATCACATGGCTACCGATTCTGCAATCATGCGCCACATGGCTGCCCACCATGAATAAGCAGTTATCGCCCACTTCTGTGAGCATCCCACCACCTTCTGTGCCAGGGTTCATGGTCACATTTTCGCGGATAGTGTTATTTCTACCGATGATCAGCTGCGATGGCTCACCCTTGAATTTCAGATCTTGCGGCGCAGTCCCAAGCGTTGTGAACGGATATACAATGGTTTTCTCGCCAATGGTTGTGCGCCCATCTACCACGATATGGGATTTAAGCGTCACATCATTGCCAAGCACCACATGCTCGCCAATCACGCAATACGGGCCGATCTGAACATTTTGTCCAATGTTTGCACCTGGATGAATAATGGCGGTTTGATGAATCTGTGTCATTATTCTCTATCCATAATCATTGCGGAGAAGGTAGCCTCAGCTACTTTTTTGCCTTCTACTTGCGCTTCAGCTTTGAATTTCCATACATTGCCACGGTTACGTTCTTTGGTAACATGCAGATATACCGTATCCCCAGGCACAACAGGTTTGCGGAAACGCGCTTCTTCGATGGACATGAAATAAACCAGTTTGCCCTCTGTCTCACCGCCCAGTGTCTGCACCACCAGAATCGCAGAAGCCTGCGCTAGCGCCTCAACAATCAGCACGCCAGGCATAATCGGTTTATCAGGGAAATGCCCCATGAAATGTGGTTCATTGAAGGTCACATTCTTAATACCCACAACGCGTTCATCCGGCACGAGTTCTACCACACGGTCTACCAGCAAGAGCGGGTAACGGTGCGGGATCATTTTTAAAATGCGATCAATATCAATCACAACGGAGGAAGCCCCGGCAGAGGAAGCATTCGTCATAATATTACTCCTTACTATATTCACGCATTACGATGAAAATTTTATATGCGCGGCTTTCAATAGGTATAATCCGCTGCACCTTAAAACACAACGGATCATCCTTGTATTATTCATTACCTTGCTTCTTGACCATTTTCTTCAAAGCAATATTCTGACGGTGCCATTGGCGAATCGGCACGGCAGGATAACCACCTTGCACCTCATTCGGGAAGACATCCTGGATCACACCGCTACCTGCCGCAAGCTGCGCGCCAGTGCCGATGGAAAGATGGCCAGCAATACCTACTTTACCACCCACAATCACATAGTCACCCAGTTTCGTGCTGCCAGCAATACCTGACATCGATACCAAAATACACCCTTTGCCCATACGCACGTTATGGCCAATTTGCACCAGGTTATCGATCTTACAACCGTCACCAATCACCGTATCCGGGCCTGCGCCACGGTCAACACAGGTGTTAGCCCCGATTTCCACATTATCGCCCACGATCACACGGCCGAGTTGTGGGATTTTGAAATGCTCACCGTTAATAGGCGCAAAACCAAAACCATCTTGCCCAATACGCACACCAGGATGGAAAATCGCATTCGCGCCGATAATCGCATAGCTAATCGTCACATTTGCACCAATACGCGCATTCTTACCGATGATAACGCCAGTACCGATCACCGTATTAGCACCAATCACACTATTCTCACCAATCTCCGCATTCTCTTCAATCACTGCCCCAGGCGCGATTTGACAGTTGGCGCCCACTGTGGCGGAAGGATGAATCACCGCATTAGGCGAAATACCAGGCTGCAATGCAGGCGCTGGGTAGAATGCAGTGGCAATTTTGGCATAAGCGCCATAAGAATCCGGCGTTAACAGCAACACCATATCCTCCGGCGCCTGGCTGGCCAGGTCAGGGTGCATGATACATACACCGGCATTGGTTGTCGCCAGTAATTCACGGTAACGTGCGTTGCTTAAGAATGTCACTTCATAGGCTTCCGCCTTGCCCAGTGGCGCTACGTCACGCACTTTATTATCATAGGCATCCAAACGCGATGCACCTTTAGGCAAACGCAATTGTGCGCCAGTAACCTCAGCCAATTTCTTTACATCAAACGGCCCCGAATTCTTAAAAAAACGACTATCGGTCATTATTGTTTCGCTCCTGTTTTCAATGTCACTTTAGGCAGTTTCTTGTTCAAACGTTCTAATACATCTGGAGAAATATTCAGATCATTGCCTGCATATAATAATTCACCGCTTGGCACCGCTAAGTCAAAGCCTTTTTCTTTGGCAAGCTCGTCTACGATTTGCAACAGTGCCTTATGAATCTCACTCTGAGCAATCGCACGCGCACGCGCTAAGGTTTCACGCTTTTGCTGAATATCACGTTGGAAGGCTACAACACTATTTTTAAACTCTTGTTGTTTCTTCTGGAATGCATCCGCCGCTAAGAGATTGCGTTGCCCCACGACTTTCTTTTGCTCTTCTTTAAGTGCAGCCTCTTTTTTATTGATATCTGCTTCATAGGCAGAAAGCTGGCTTTTCACTTGTGCTGCAGCGCCTTGCGCAGCAGTGGAGTTTTTCATGATATAGGCAATATCCACCACAGCAACACGCGCTTGTTTTACCTCAGCATGTGCAGGCAAAATCGCGCTGGATGCGAATATAATAGCACTTAATGTCAGCGCACGGAAAGAATGTTTAAAAGTCATAATATACCTACAGTATGTTTTAAATTAGAAACGTGTTCCAAAATTCAGACGGAAATTTTGCTCTCTGTCGAAATCTTCTTTTTTGATTGGGAAGCCCACATCTACGCGGATTGGGCCGAGCGGAGAACCCCAGGCCACACCGCCACCCACGGCAACGCGTAAAGAGCTTTCATCCACTACTTCTGGGCCAGTATCATCCACCCCAAACAGACTACCTGCATCCATGAATAACGCACCACGAACCCCAAGTTCATCTGGCAGACCTAATGGGAAGGTCAGCTCTGGGCCGAAAGTGTAGTAGTTATCACCACCGAGGGCATCTTTGGTGTCAATATCACGCGGGCCAATACCACCGGAACGGAAACCACGTAAATCATCACCACCTACGAAGAAACGCTCGTTAATACGCACATCTTTACTGCCCCAACCGAAAATATTACCAGCTTTTGCAGAAAGTTGCAGCACCACATCATCTCTCATGACAGGCATATAATATGCACCACGCAATTCGTTACGGACATATTGTGAATCACCACCCACACCCGCGAATTCTTGGTTAAAGCGCCAGTAGTAACCATTGCGAGGATCAAAACGGTTGTCGCGGCGGTCATAGGTGAATGAATGCCCAATAGCAGAGGTCATGTTTTCCCCTTCTTGGTCTTTAATAAAGCGCGATGCATCATCAGTGACATTCGTAATCTCATCGGTACGCACTGAATAACGCAATGCGTGTTGCAGATACTCACTCAGCGCATAACCTGCACGCAAGGTCACGCCTTGGGTTTTACTGTCATACGAGCTTTCTAAACGACGGTCACGGGTGATGCTGAATACATCAAAACCAGCTGCAATTTCACGATCCATGAAATAAGGCTCTGTAAAGCCTAAATCCGCCTGCAAACCACGCTCTGCAGCCTGTAAGGTCAATTTCAAGTCTTGGCCTCTACCCAGCAAGTTACGCTCACGGATACTGGTATTAGCAAGCGCACCTTCGCTGGTCGAATATCCTGCACCGAAATTCAATTCCCCTGTCGAACGTTCTGATACTTGCACATCAATATCCATCTTATCCGGCGCTTTTTCATCGCGGACGTTTTTAATATCCACTTTGTCGAAGAAACCTAAGTTACGGATACGTTCACGCGAACGGCGGATCAGCGCAGCGTTATAAGGGTCACCCTCTTCCAGACGGAATTCACGACGCACCACTTCATCCATGGTACGCACGTTGCCGTGAATATTAATATTATCCACGTAAACTTTCGCACCTTCTTGGATGTTATAGGTCACATCCATCAGTTTTTCTTTTTGTTTGCGGGTAAATTGTGGATCCACCGCTACGAAAGCATAACCTGCATCACTGAGCTTGCCGACCATCGCTTCAATGGTTTTTTCCACCAGCTCAGCATTGAAAGTTTCACCGGATTTGGTTTTCAGAACCGGTGTAAAATCCGCTTCTTTCACATTCGGCAAGCTGCTCTTTACATCCACCGTACCAAAATTATATTTCTCGCCCTCTTCCAGAGTGAAGGTGATAAAGAATGCATCTTTATCTGCGTTCAGCTCCACATTGGTAGACGTCACTTGGAAATCTGCATAACCACGGGCAATATAGTATTTGCGCAATAATTCTTTATCGAAAGACAAACGATCAGCATCATAAGAATCGCTCGATGAGAAGAAACGATACCAGCGTTTTTCTTTGGTTTGCAGCACCTTACGTAATGCTTTATCACTAAACTTCACATTCCCGACAAAATCAATACGCTTCACAGCCGCTTTCGGGCCTTCATCGATTTCAAACACCAGGTCGATACGGTTTTGCGAAAGCTGAATCACTTTCGGAGTAATTTTCGCCGCGAAACGGCCGCTTTTGTGGTAAATATTCTGAATACGCTCTACATCATCGCGCAGACGGGTTTTAGTGTATACGGAACGTGGGCGCAATTGCACTTCGACTTCTAAGTCTTTATCTTCAATACGTTTATTCCCCTCAAACGCCACACGGTTGATAATCGGGTTTTCGTTAACGATTACAATCAATGCTGTGCCATCTTGGCGAATGCGGATATCGGAAAACAATCCCGTCGCAAATAATTGCTTCAAGCTTTTGTTAATCAGCGCAGAATCAGGTTCATCACCGGTTTTAATGGCCATATAGGATTCGACCGTACGTGCTTCAATACGCTGGTTGCCTTGCACTTGAATCGTGCTGATTGGCGCTGCTTCTGCGCGCGCGGCAAGGCTTAGGAGACAAACAGAAAGAGCAAAAATTTTCTTCAGCATAACGTGCCTATTTATTTAAAAAAACCAAAGAGTGAGAGGACGTCATTAATCGTCACAAAAATAAAAAATCCGAGCAATAACAACAATCCAAAGCGGAAACCATATTCCTGGAATGCTTGCGCCATCGGCTTGCCTCGCACTGCTTCAATGGCGTAGTACATTAAATGCCCGCCGTCAAGCATTGGAATAGGGAACAGGTTCACCAACCCTAGATTGACTGATAACACTACCATCAACCATAATACCGTCACAAGCCCCTGCTTATAAGCCTGCGCCGAATATTGCGCAATACGAATCGGCCCACCCAAATCTTCCGTCCCACGCTTGCCTGTAATCATTTGGCCGAGCGCCGTGAACGTGGAGGCTGAAATATTATAGACTTCCGTAATAGAGGTAGAAAACGCTTCAGGAACACTTAATGGCAATGTATGCTGTTCGGTTTTGGTTGGCGTAATCCCCAAACGGCCGATTTTGGTTTTATTGCCTAACAAATCTTTCTGTTCCACCAATGCTGGCGTGATGTTCGTTTTGGTTTCTTTACCTTCGCGCTCATAGATGAACTCAATAGCAATCTCAGGATGTAAGCTCACGATGCGGCTAATATCGGCAAAACTCTCTACCGTGCTGCCATTAATAGAGAGAATCTTATCCCCCACGCGCAATCCCTCTGTTTCTGCCACGCTACCTTCCAAAACACCACCAATTTCTGTGCTATTATAGGCTTTGCCATAATAGGAGAACATGGCCGTCATAATCGCCACCGCCAACACAAAATTGGCAAATGGCCCTGCGGCAACAATCAGTGCTTTTTTCCATAAGGATTTGTGATGGAAGGAATATTGCTTCTCTTCCTCACTCATAAACTGCAATTTAGGATCCGGTGCGCTGGCGGGATTAATATCGCCAAACATTTTGACATAGCCACCTAATGGCAACCAACTGATTTTCCAGCGTGTGCCGGATTTATCGTTCCAGCCGCAAATTTCTTTGCCAAACCCTACGGAAAAGGCTTCCACCTTCACACCGCATAATTTCGCCACAATATAATGGCCAAATTCGTGGATGAAGACGATTATAGATAACACCACCAGAAACGGCAGTATGTTTGAAAAAATATGCGATATAAAATCCATAGGCCGCTATAGCTGCAAATTCATAAAATTTGACAGATGGTATACCATCTTCAGCGGGGGTTTACAAGGCATTGTTGCACTAGTTAAAATGTTATATTATAGCCATATAAAAAGGCCATATATCAAAACCATTTCTTCCGCTTCAACACCCAAAATTCCAGCAACCCCACAATCGCCACAAGCCCACAAAACACCCCAAACGCCCAGGTATTATCCTCATGTCCGCCGGGTATTCCACCTAAATTGACACCAAACAACCCCGTCAAAAAACTGAGCGGCAGGAAAACAGCGGTGATAATTGAGAAAATATACATATTATGCTGTAACGCATCGCCCATATGGCTGGATATCTCATCTTGCACCACCAATGCACGCTCGCGGGCGACATCCAGTGCTTCCAGATAGCGGGTAATTTGATCCAGATTCTCGCGCAATTGCGCGCGGTGGGTATCGCTTAACCACGACGCTTTGGCATTGATCAGCCCCAGCATCACATCCCGTTGCGGGCTGAGATGGCGGCGCAAGGTGATACACCTGCGGCGTAATTTATTGATTCTTTGGCGGATATCGCGCTTCGGATGCTCAAGCATCAACTCTTCAATATCATCA
Organism: uncultured Rickettsiales bacterium; assembly: GCA_964574415.1. Classification (GTDB taxonomy): domain Bacteria; phylum Pseudomonadota; class Alphaproteobacteria; order Rickettsiales; family CAZNNM01; genus CAZNNM01. The sequence goes on from CAZNNM010000002.1 coordinate 100,399, forward strand.
ATATGATCTTCAATATCCGTAATAATCGGCTGTAGACGATTAAACAGCACCTCACATAATTCCGCGATAAAATCGCCCGAATTGCATGGCCCATTACCATTCTCTAAATCATCACGAATATCACGCACCGCCATTAACCTGCGAAAACGCAAGCTGATAATCCGATGCTTATCAACCCATAGGCGGATAGAAATCATATCCTCCGGCTCCGCCCCTGGGTTGAGGTTAATACCGCGCAAGAACAGCAAAATCCCCGCAGGTGTCTCCACAATACGTGGACGGGTTTCTTCTTCGAGTAGAGGTTCAATAATATAATCCGGCAGCCCTGATTTCTCATAAAGCCATGCTTCCGTATCAGGATGCATACGCTGCCAGTGTGTCCAATACACATGATGCTCAGCAAGCATATCTGGCTGTGCAATCTGATGCGCACCACCACTGCCATTCAACGCGTAGGCGCATACAAGTCCCTGCTCTGTCATAAAACTCCTATGTATTTATGTCACATAAAGATGTTAGCTCGCGTAAAAAACGGCAATGATGCTTTACATCTTTATGGTGTATGGTAAATATAAATCATTTTAGACTCTAGGAAAATAGGTGATATTGTGGTGAAAAACATTCTCTTCTTTACATGTGCTATGATGGTAAGTTCAACAGCACTGGCACAGGTCATCCCGCCTTCCGTGGATCCTGGGCAGATCGAGCGCCGTTTTAAGCAACCGCTTACACCACAAGTAACACCTGATATTAGCATTCCACAAGCCCCACAAACCGGCCCTGTTCCGAATGCGGATAAGATCACCTTTGTGCTGAATGATGTAGTCGTTGAGGGTTCCAGTGTTTTCTCTAAAACCGATTTAGCGCCACTCTATGAAAACTTGATCGGCAAGAAAGTATCACTGGCAGATATGTACGCCGTGGCTGATAAAATCACCACCCATTACCGCAAAGCCGGCTATGTGCTTTCCCGTGCCGTTGTACCTGCACAGAAAATCTCCGGCGGCGTGTTCCATATTCAGGTGATTGAAGGTTATATCAGCAATGTTATTATCAATGGCGAGATCAAAAACGAACGGATTTTTGATGGCTTTGTAAGCAAACTTAAAGCAGACCGCCCCCTCACAGCAACAAAACTGGAGCGCTACCTGTTACTTGCGAATGACTTAGCCGGCGTAACCGCCAGCGGCACATTGCGCCCAGGTGCAGAGCCAGGCAGCAGTGAGCTGGTGATTGATCTGAATAATGATATGATCGGCGGGATGGTAGCACTTGATAACCGTGGCACCAAATATTTAGGCCCATACCAAGTGACAGGACAAGTGGATATTAATTCCGCACTCGGCCTGTATGAAAAACTTACTATGCGCAGCATTGTGACGGCAGATCCAGATGAATTAGCCTTCGTGGATGCCACCTATAGCCAGCCTATCAATAGCGAAGGCACACAATTACAAGCACATGTGGCATATTCACGTTCTAACCCAGGCTCTACATTAGAGCCTTTGGATATTGAAGGCCGTGCCGTGAGCCTGGATTTCCTGGTATCGCACCCTTTCATCCGCGCACGTGAACAGAATTTAAGCGGACGGGCAGAATTTGCCATCCATAATAACGAAACCGATGTGCTGAACTCGGAGTTCTCCAACGACCATGTTCGCGCCTTCCGCCTGGGTGGACGGTATGATAAAGTAGACCCATGGGCAGGTGTAAATCTGTTGGATTTAGAAGCAAGCGCCGGTGTAAATGTATTTGGCGCCAGTGATTCCGGCCCGAAACGTTCGCGTGGCAATGCAGATAATGATTTCGTGAAGTTCAATGCCCAAGCATCACGCTTACAGCCATTAGGCCATGGTTTCTCATTCCTGACCGAGTTAGATAGCCAGTTATCATCTGACGCCCTACTCTCTTCAGAAGAATTCGCGTTAGGTGGCGGCTATATGGGCAAAGCCTATGATCCTTCTGAAATCACCGGCGATAGCGGTGCGGCAGGTAAGCTGGAACTGCAATATGGTGATAGCACCAATATGGCTTATTTCCAGGAATATCAGCTCTATGGCTTCTATGACATCGGTGCTGTATGGAATAATGACTTGCTTGTAGGGGAAGAAAGACGCCAAAGCCTCTCATCCACCGGTTTAGGTGTACGCTTTAACGCGACCCATGCCTTTTCTGGCCTGGCAGAGCTGACCTTCCCGCTGACACGTGAAGTAGCCTCCGAAGGCGATGATGATCCGCGCTTCTTCTTTGGTACAAGTTATCGTTTTTAAGAATTGTTACATTTTGGTTAAAATTTAAACTTCATGTTGCAAAATCGCAGAAATTCCGCTATAAGAGAAGCGGAAAACTCCGCGTCTGAATAAGTTAATTCTTTTGTATTTCAGATAGTTATATAGATATTGAAGGAAGCTATTATGTCTTTTACCGCTCCTAAAACCGCCTCTAAACGCGCCTCTTCTGCGCTGATGCATCTCTGCTCTAGCTCTGCACTTGTATGTGCAGCCTTAGTGCCTATGGCAGCACATGCCAATCCAGCTGGCGGCACCGTTGTAGGCGGCCAGGCGACGATTAGCACCGTTCCTAACCGTGTGACCATTAACCAAACCACAGACAAAGCGATTATTAACTGGAATGATTTCAGTATCGGCCAAGGTGAAACCACTCAGTTTGTGCAGCCGAATAAAAACTCCATCGCTCTTAACCGCGTTACCAGCCAGAATCCTTCCACTATTCTCGGCAATCTGACTGCAAACGGCCAAGTCATGCTTGTCAACCCGAATGGGGTGTTCTTTGGCAAGACAGCTAAAGTGGACGTATCCGGCCTGGTTGCTACCACCAGCGATATTGATAATAAAGACTTCATGAAGGGTAATTACCACTTCTCCAAGCCAGGCAATGCGGGCGCGAAAGTGATCAACGAAGGCACCATCACTATCCGCGATGGCGGTTTGGCCGCATTTGTGGCGCCTAATGTGCGTAACGATGGTTTGATCGTGGCCAATGTCGGCAAAGTAGAACTCGCCGCAGGTGATAAATTCACCTTGGATTTATATGGCGATAACCTGGTGAAATTTGAAGTCAGCGATAATGACTCTGCCAAAATCGTCGAGCAAAAAGGCACGATTCAGGCCAATGGCGGCCGCGTGGCGCTGACGGTGCAAGACGCTAAACATGTGGTCAATAATGTGATCAATATGGATGGTGTGATTGAAGCAGGCTCTGCGACTGTAGCAGGCGGCGAGATCATCCTCGGTGGCCCGAATGTCAACGTTACAGGTACACTGAACACAGCATCTAAAGCAGGCAAAGGCGGCAAGGTGACTGTTACAGGTGATAACATCAAACTCGCCTCCACTGCAAACATCAACACCTCCGGTAAAACCGGCGGTGGTAAAGTGCGTATTGGTGGCAATAAACAAGGCCAAGGCGCTCTGAAGACTGCACAAAATACCACGGTAGCACAAGGCGCTACAATCGTGAGCGATGCAACCGATAAAGGGGATGCAGGCTCAGTGATTGTGTGGGCGGATAAGAACACCGTCTATTCCGGCAGCATTCTCGCAAGAGGCGGAAAGAACGGCGGTAATGGCGGTTTCGTCGAAGTATCCGGCAAACAAAATCTGGGCTTCTATGGTGATGTGGATATGACTGCCGTAAAAGGCCAGGCAGGTACATTATTGCTCGACCCTGATAACGTGATCATCAGCGGCGATGGCACCAACAACTCCATGATTAATGATAATATGCTGGATAACACCGATCAGCTAAACGGTGATTTATATGTGTCTTCAGGCAAGATCAACACCATTCTGAACAATGGTAACAACGTTTATATCCAAGCTAATACTAGCATTTCTCTCAATCAGAATGTCAAAAAAAGCAGCGGTGGTGATTCCGAACTGACATTCGATGCACCGACTATTAATCTTAATGCTGTTATTACCAATACTAGCGGCAGCTTGCTCACATTAACAGGTACGGCAAACCAAGTGAATGTGGCAGATACTGCCCGCGTTCAGCAAGGGATTGATTTTGTGGCGGCTAACGGATTGGTCAATGTTGCTACAGGCACCTATGCCGAAAACCTGATCATCACCAAATCCCTCACTTTACAGGGCGCAGGTGTTGGCAATACAATTATTAGAACCGCAGATAACATCACCGCACAATCCGTAGTCGATTACACCGGCACCACCGAAGTACGCCCTGTGATTGCTGTAAACAATGCAGGCACAGTAAATATCAGCGGCATCAGCGTAAATGGTTCCAGCAAAGCCGATACCAATGATTACTTCACCGGTATTGGTTATATCAACACCGCAGGTACCATTGATAACGTCCGCGTAGCCGGCATTAACGGCCCGACATCTCCATTCGGTGGCACAGGTATCTTCGTACAAAACGATGATGGCGGGACACGTACCGTGAACCTGACCAATAGCATGGTAGTAGATTCCGATAGCAACTCCGTTATCATGGCTGGCCCTGGCTTGAATGTAAATGTCACAGGCAATGATTTCAGAGGCCGTGGCGTTGATGCGCGTAACACGCATGTGGGCCTATATCTGTATGAAGTATCCGGCACAGTGGATGATAACCGATTCAGCCAAATGGATCATGACGGCACCACCTTCCCTGGATTAAGTGTGGGTATCTATCTTTCAGCGGTCGATGGTGTGACAGTCACCCGCAACAGAGTGATTGGTGATTCAACCTTAACTAATCATTATGTGGATGGTATCTATGTGATGCCTGACTTAAATACCTATACCGTAAGCAGCAATGATGTCACCATCCAAAACAACCGTTTCGTGGATGTGAATATGGGTGCCAATATTGTGAATTCAAATGGTGTTAAATTCCTAGGCAACAAAATCGACGGCGCCATTTTGGGAATGTATGTCTACAACGCACCATCTATCCTGATTCGCAATAACGACTTCATCGATAACCAGATGTTCGCAGCGTCCTTGACCAGCTCATCAAATGTACGATTCCTCAATAACACAATTGATAACACCACTATGGGTGTGCCACTAGGTCTGTCTGGCCTCTATCTGGAATCGCTGACATCTGGTAGAATTGAAGGAAATATCTTTACCTATAGCGATGGTATCTTCTCCTATGGTAGCAGCAATTTGAATATTGCCAGCAATACCTTTAACAGCATTGTAACCAACGGTATTTACCTATCAGCCGATTCCTTCTATGGCCCATCCGATAATAACACCATCGATGGCAACCATTTCCTAGGCACGGTTCCAGGTGCAACCGATACGGCTGCAATCTGGATCGACGGTTGGGATGTGGATACAGTTAATACAACCATCACCAATAACGATATCGCCAATATGGATTCCGGTGTGTATGTCAGCGCGACGGATACAGGTTCGGGTAACGCTATCCTTTACCATGCGGATCAGTTAACTATCGACAATAACACCTTTGATAACATGGGTGTCATTGCAATAGAAGCCACAGGCATCACCAACTCATCCATCACCAATAACACGATTACCAATAGTGGGGTGGGTATTAAAGTCTATGGTCTATCTACTTCTGATAGCTCAAATATTCTTACAGGACTTAGCTATAACTCAGCTGATACCGTAGATATTAGTGGCAACGAGATCACTAATATGATCGGTTATACAATCACAAATCCATTAGATGGTACGATTATTGACACTATGACTGGTGTAGGTATTTATACTGAAGGTGTGACGAATACAACGGTAAATAACAATATCATTACTGATGTTGATAAAGGTATCCACGCCACAGTAGGTAGCATTGAAGATGCTTCTGTGCCAAATCTGTTTGGCCTGTCTGCAAGCAATGTGGATATGGATAACAACACGATTACTAATGCAACAACTAATAGCATTCTGGCAGATGGCTTAACCAATAGCACCATTTCCAACAACACGATTGATGGTGGTTTGGCATCATTGCTGACCCCTTCTATCGGGATCACCGTTCAGGATGCAAGTAGAACCGTAGGTGGCCCAATCCGTACAGCTACTACAGATAATGTGAGCGTGACAGGCAATAATATCTTCAATAGCCTAGGAGGTATTGGTGTCATTTCATATCAGCCTACTGCGACCATTACCGTGACAGGCAACACGCTGACAGGAAATATGGTGCAATATGGTGATGCGAGTGCTACCAATGCGTTTGCAGATATCCTCAGCAATAACACCTTCTCCCATTCAGCCTATGTGACCGATACATCAGGCAACCAGGGTAGTGCTATATATGCTTTGATTACCTTGGCAGATCTGGCAGATGGTGCAGATGGCTCAACATTGCATATTGGCAGTGGCACCTACACAGAAAGCATTGCACTGACCCATAATATGGATATCATCGGCGCTGGCAGCGGCACTGATGCAACAGTGGATACGATTATCACAGGCGGCGGTGCTGCTTATGCTCTGTCTATAAACAACACTTCACCAATCTCCATCAGCAACCTGCGCATTCAAAGCGATGATACGAATGGTATCCAGATTACCGATACAAACAGCTCAGGCGTAACATTGGATAATGTGGTAGTTGAAGGCTTATCGGGTCTGCAAAATGGTATTATTTACACTGCAACCACAGCCGCGCCAACCAATCTAACGTTAAATAACGTCACCCTGACCGGTACCTATAGCAACTCTGCGATGACACTGGATGGGATTTCGGATGCGACCAATGTGTCATTCACCGATGTGACATTTGATGGCACAGCGCCAGTAGGCCTGTTATTTGCCAATGGTACAGGCACGACTGATCTTAATATCGGCAACACCGTGTTTAACAACACAGCAACCGAAGATATCGTGTTGAACAACACCACAACCGATGTGGATGCTATGGCTGCGACCTTTACCGGTGCGGCAAACGATGCGGATATTGAGGCGCGTATCCATGATGTGGTAGATGATTCAGCATTAGGTGAAGTGAAGTTCGCCAGTGTGA
>CAZNNM010000002.1:107470-392388 GCA_964574415.1 uncultured Rickettsiales bacterium
CACCTACACCTACACCTACACCTACACCTACACCTACACCTACACCTACACCTACACCTACTCCTACTCCTACTCCTACTCCTACTCCTACTCCTACTCCGGCGCCGACTCCAACACCAGTACCTACGCCTACGCCGACTCCAACACCGACCCCAACGCCAACTGGTGGCAATACAGGTGGAAACCCAACTCTGTCACAAATCCAACGTGATGCAGCAGATACTCCGGCCAATCCGGTATTATCAGCAGCCGATTTAGTGTTTAACTTAGGTGGTGCAAATCAACCGTTTAATGCGAATAACAATATTTATACTATTAGCTTAAGCGGCGGCACCTATACCCAACTTCCAACCACCCCTGCTCCGCTGACCATAAGCCAGTTAAGCAGCTTAGCACCAGCATCAGGTGGTGAGTCTACAGGCAACCAAGATGGCAATGTGAATGTAACATTTACTGGCTGCCGCAATGTGTCTGTCGATACGGTGAATGCCTATTTGAGCGATGCAAGCACCTTGAATGATGACACTAGCAATACAGCATCATGGTGTGTACAATAGCTGAAAAGAAGTAGCGTATCCGTTTAGCAAAGCCGCAAATGGGTACGCTACTCCAAAACACTTATTGAGGGAATATTAACGTGACTAAAAACGGCGCTCAACACCCAGAGAATAATAACCAGCCTCTCTTCTACATCTCTCCCGTACCACTCCATCCAGAACGGCATAGAGCAGCAGGCATTCGCACAACATCACCAACCGAACTGCCTTTCGCCCGCCATACCAATAGCATTCCTATTCTCGGCCCAGAATTAGCAGAAGCCAGCAAATTTTACCCGATCGTTTTCAGTAATGACTCAACCCACCATCCTTTAGCACTGGTAGGCCTAAGCGATGGAAAGAACCTGTTTATCAACAGCAAAAATGAATGGCAGGACCGTTATTATATTCCGGCCTATGTGCGCCGTTATCCCTTTGGTTTCACTGAAGACACTGAAAACAAGCGCTTCATTCTCTGCGTTGATGAAGCAAGCGACCGCTTCAAAGTAGAAGGCAAAGCCGAAGGCGTCACGCCTTTGTTCAGCGATAATGATCAACCCACCGAAATCACCCAGAATGCGCTGAATTTCTGCAACCAATACCAACAAGATTACACCCGCACCCTGGAATTCACCCAAGCCCTGGCTGCACAAAACCTGTTCAAACCCTCCCAGGTCACTCTTACGCTGCCAAACGGCAAACAAGACGTGCTATCCGGCTTCTCCGTATTAGACGAAGAAAAATTCCGCAACCTGCCTGCAAATGTGCTAGAAACCTGGCACAAAAACGGCTGGCTAGCCTATGGCTACTTCCACCTTATCTCCCAGTCCAACTGGCGAAATGTGACGGTGCTGGCGAAGTAGGATTATACACCATTGTTGCATGGCTGATCGTCATTGCAAGAAGCGCCAGCGACGTGGCAATCCATGGCCAGTAACCTCGTCTCTGGATTGTCACGGCCACCTTGTGGCCTCGCAATGACGAGCAATAAATCACAAGAATACCCCATCCTTCCAAATTCTGATTGATCATCCCCAAAAAACATACTAAAAACACATATCCATCCCACATGCCGATGTAGCTCAGCTGGTAGAGCAACTGTTTCGTAAATAGTAGGTCGGGGGTTCGAGTCCCTTCATCGGCACCACGCTTCGCCCTTCGAGCTACGCGTGGCGCAGCCACGTGGAGTACGTTAGGCCGAAGCAGTGCCCGGCGAAGCTTGTAGCGTAGCGGAAAGCGAAGAGGGGCTAAAACCCATTGGAGGGTTATATGTGGTACGTCTACATCATCAGAAGTATCAATCATTATCTCCAGGTACTGACTCATTTTGAAATTGTTATTTGTTTTCAAGCCTTGTCATCCTTGGACTTGATCCAAGGATCCATCGTAGTAATAAAGCAAAAATACTGCTTAGAAGGGCTTTATGTTTTGGATGGATTCTTGGATCAAGTCCAAGAATGACAACAATGATTCCAAAATGAGTCAGTATCTATCTCCATACCCATTGCCTTTCCCCACCCCCAGCGCTAATATAAACATATCCTCTTACCCATAACCCAGGCGCCAACCATGTCCCCCACCCTCACCCTTCTTTATAGACTCACCGGCCGGCATCGGACAGATGCGCTTAACCGGAATTTGGGGCGGGTGCTTGCGTTTGTGGCGGGGTTTATTAATGCGGGGGGATTTTTTATTATTCAGCAATATACATCGCATATGACAGGAATTATATCGCTCGCAGCGGATGAGATTGCGCTAGGGCGGTATGTTTCCAGCCTTTTATTGCTGGGCTTTATTGTGAGTTTTCTGGTGGGGGCTAGCCTTACTACGGTGATTGTCATCAAAGCACGCGAAAAACATATGCACGCGCAATATGCGATACCGCTGTTACTTGAGGCGGTGCTTATTGGTGTTATCATGGCCGTGCATCAGGTCTTTGAAACAGAAGCATTTATTATTCCTGTTGTGATAGCGCTATTGTGCTTTTTGATGGGGTTGCAAAATGCGCTTATCACCAAAGCGTCCAAAGCCATCATCCGCACCACCCATATTACCGGAATGACAACCGATCTCGGCATTGAAATTGGCCGCGCGCTGTTATCGCGTACAAAAAAGAATAGCGATTACAACCAGCAAAAGGCCATCCTCCATTTCTCGATTATTATGACATTCTTTATCGGCGGAGTGGTGGGCGCGCTATCTTTGGCGCATCTTGGCTCGCTTGGATTAGTACCGGTTGCTATATTACTCATCGCTATTTCCCTTCCGCCATTATGGCGGGATTGCCGTAAGAGGCGGCGTTGAATCCTCCCTTGCACTCCCGCCCCTCTCCCCCTATACTGCCCCATCATGACCAAACATATTTTTATCATTGCCGGAGAACCCTCAGGAGATGCGCTAGGTGCAAAGCTTATGGCAGCGCTTAAACGTAAGGCGGAGGTGCGCTTTTCAGGTGTTGGCGGTGAGCGGATGGCAGAAGAAGGTTTGGCTAGCCTGTTCCCGATGAAAGAATTATCGCTGATGGGATTTATCGAAATCCTACCGCATATTCCCCGGCTTCTCAAACGTCTCAAACAAACCGTCGCACAGATTATCGAAACCCAGCCCGATGTGGTGATCACCATTGACTCCCCAGGCTTCACCAAACGCCTGGCCAAGCAATTGCGTAAGCGTGATATCCACATCCCACTCGTGCATTATGTCGCGCCGACTGTCTGGGCGTATAAGCCAGAGCGGGCAAAAACATGTGCAGCACTTTTTGATCATCTGATGGTCATTTTACCCTTTGAACCTCCCTATTTTGAAGAGGAAGGGTTGCGCACAAGCTATGTTGGCCATCCCGTCGTTGAAGAACCCATTGCCCAAGGCGATGGGCATAAATTCCGTACATTGCATGAGATTGCAGAATCATCCCCAGTGGTGTTGATGCTGCCAGGCAGCCGGCGCAGCGAACTCAAACGGTTACTCCCTGTTTATGAAGAAGTAGCCTCTCAACTGGTTGAGACAATGCGCAATCTAACGATTGTCATCCCAAGCCTGCCGCATTTAGCAGAAGCACTGGAAGCAGAAGTGGCCGAATGGCCGATGCGTGTGATTGTGGTCACAGAACGTGCTGAGAAATACGATGCCTATGCCGCTGCACAAGTGGCCCTCGTTAAATCCGGCACAGCCACACTTGAACTGGCGATGGCAGGGCTGCCGATGGTGGTTGCCTATAAAACCAGCGCGATCAGCGCCGCTATTATACGGCGCATGATTCGTATTCCCTATGTCAGCCTGGTCAATATCATCGAAGATGACATTATCATCCCCGAATTCCTACAAGAAGCCTGCACGCCTGAATTACTCAGCAATGCGCTCAGCGAATTAATCATCGACCAACACGCCGCCAACCGCCAAACCACTGCCTTCTCCCGCGTGCTAATGCAATTAGGCCAAGGCGATGCACAATTGCCGAGTGAGAAAGCGGCGGAGGTGGTGTTGGGTGTTGTCAGGGAGCAGGATTCAGCATCCAGGATTCAGAGCTAATAGGCTATTTTGCCATTCACCAACAAAAGAAGGGATAACTCCCGCTATCCCTTTCCCCGAATCCCGAATGCTGGATCCTGAATCCTCACTAACTACTATGTCTCCACCAATTCCGATCATTAATCGAATAAATCGGCTTATAATACGCAAAGGCATTATCTGGTTTTACCACTTTTACTTTATTATCCAGAATAAAGTTGGTTTGACCCATACGCACAGAAAGCACAGCGTGTAAGTCTCTATCTTTCGTATCATTTAGCACTACAATCCTCATATCATCGGTATTAAATCCTAACATCATCAGTGATAGGTATTTCACTATGGCATAATCTTCACAATCCCCGCCATGGCTGAAGAATTCTGCTGGTGTTGCCCAGTAATCCTTCATCCCCCAGTTATCCTCATCACTTACATAAGGTACACGGTTGAGATAATCATTAACCTCTCTTACGACCTGCATCCTGCTCGTAGCACGGCGTCCCAAATCATTGATGAACGCTTGCCATTGCTGCACGCGGCACCCCACAGAAGAGTTGCCTCGACAATCATGCCCTATGACATGCGTACTACTGGTTTGATAACGCTGAAGCACACCCGTCCACTTCTTAAAAGAGCTTAAATCACGCGATTGCGTTTCATAAGCCCCGAATACATTGGCCCTTGCTTCATTAGTGGTTAACCCCACACCCGATGCTAACAAACCAGCGCATGCTAGTACTGCTAAGTAACGGACATAAGGTATAGTTATTATATGGATATGATGCTGCCGTATCATAATGCACCCCATCTTTCCTATACTGTTAAATTCATTATGCCTCACTACCCCTTAACTAATTACTAACACGATAAATAAAATACTAATTTTTTAACCATTAATTGTTAAATTAAATGCTCAATACATTGATATACATGATTTTTCATTTATTTCTGAAGCGTTAAACCGGTGCAGAAATACATCGCAAAGCCCCAAATACAAAACCCCCACTCTATAAGGGTTAGAGCAGGGGCTTTTGTAAGGAGATTATTGAGTAAACAGTATTTACTTGTTCACAACAAGGCGGACTAACACGAAGAATAATAAGACTTCGGTTAATGTTAACTTGGTTGTGAAGACCATAGGCAATACTGTTGTTAATACAGGAGAAACGAACAGCATCATGATTGTAATCAATACCACGAGGATGATAGAGACTATCACAATATGACCTAAATCCTTAACACTCCAGTTCTTGTAGTCTAGCTTCATAACATGCCCTCCTTTCAGGGTATGTATCGCTTGGAGGAGAAGATGCTGTTAACGAGGTGCCTTATTAACAGTGACTTGTACATCCTCTCCCATGTTGCAATATTACCACAGTCTATTTTATAAGTAAACAATTTTACTGAATAAATTATTGATTTATAAGGACTTTACGGTGTTTTGCTGCGATGCATATAAACAAATTATACTGGATTCTGAACAGCTTAGAAAAATGGTGCATTGCAGTAGTATTGCGGTGCGTAAAGAGTAGGAAAATAGGGGGTTGGGGACTAGGGACTGGGGACTAGGGTTGCTGCATCATTTATTATAGAGAACTTTATAAAGCTCTCCCAACTCCTAGCCCCAGTCCCTAGCCTCCTTTTCCCCCTTTCACAAGAAAAACTTATCTGCTAAACTCCGCTTTTTTACGTAGTTAGTTAGATGGTCTTTATGCTAACCTTTGCTTTGGCACAATTAAATGTGACAGTAGGCGATTTTGCGGGGAATCGTGCAAAAATTCTAGAAAGCTACCGCCAAGCCAGCGCATCGAAAGCCGATATGCTGATCTGCACAGAACTCGCTGTCACAGGCTATGCGCCTGAAGATTTAGTGCTACGTCCATATTTCCAGCAATGCGCCATGGAAAGCATCCATCATCTCGCTGCCGCCACAGCAGAAAGCCAAACCGCTCTGCTCGTAGGTGGCATTTGGCACGATGAAGGCACATTGCATAATGCATTATTTCTGTTAGAACACGGAGAAATTAAGCATATCACCTATAAACACGACCTTCCGAATTACGGCGTGTTCGATGAAAAACGCGTATTTCACCCAGGACATTTACCGAGTGCTATTGAATGGCGTGGTTTGCGTTTAGCTGCGATTATTTGCGAAGATAGCTGGAATTTGGATATCGCCCATTATGTGGCTAAACAATCTATCGATCTCACCATCTCCATCAACGCCTCTCCGTTTGAGCTTGGCAAAACGGAGCGCCGGATAGAGCGTATGCAGGATAATGTGCATATTACCGGTGCGCCGCTTATCTATGTGAATCAAATCTGCGGGCAAGATGATGTGGTCTATGATGGCGGCTCTTTTGTGATGAGCGCAGATGGCACGATTCCCTATCAAATGCCGCATTGGAAAGAGCAGATTGCCTATACACAATGGACACAAAAAGATGGCGCATGGACATGCACCTCGCCACAGTCGATCCCCCATATGTCACGCGAAGAAACCATATACCACGCCATGGTGCTAGGCTTACGCGATTATGTGACCAAGAATGGTTTTCCTGGCATCGTGCTGGGACTATCCGGCGGTATTGATTCTGCGCTCAGTGCAGCCGTGGCTGTAGATGCGCTTGGTAAAGACAAGGTATGGTGCGTGCTTATGCCATCAGAATTCACGTCCCAAGAAAGCACCGACGATGCCACTGCTTGCGCCCATTTATTAGGCGTGAAGCTCGATACACTCCCCATCCGCCAAGGCTTTGATGCGCTTGAAACTACCTTACAGCCTCTCTTTGCTGGAAAACCGCATGACCTCACCGAAGAAAACCTGCAATCGCGCCTGCGCGGCATTTTGCTGATGGCACTCAGCAATAAATTCGGCCATATGGTACTAACCACCGGCAATAAATCGGAAATGGCAGTGGGTTATGCCACCTTGTATGGCGATATGTGCGGTGGGTATAATGTGTTGAAAGATATCTACAAAACCGATGTATTTGCCATCTCCCGCTGGCGTAATACGCAAAGCCCTGTGATGCCGGAAAACGTTATCACCAAAGCTCCTACCGCTGAGTTACGTGAGAATCAAAAAGATGAAGATAGCCTGCCGCCTTATGCGATTTTAGATGCCATACTCTATCAATTCATTGAACTCCAACGCTCACGCGAGTATATAATTAACAGTGGCTATGATAAACATATTGTTGAGAAAGTCACACGGCTGGTCTATGGCGCGGAATATAAACGCCGGCAATCAGCACCAGGTGTGAAAATTTCAACGATGCAATTTGGCCGTGACAGACGCTACCCACTCACTCAGAAATTCCAGTTCTAAGGTGCTTATGAATACAGATCTCCAGATATATAGCGGATTTTGGCGTCGCGTGGCGGCAGCAGTGATTGATATGATTATTCTATGGCCACTAAGCTGGGTATTTGTACATGCACAACTATTACCCCTCTCCCAAATCACAGGAGCGATTGTGGTATGCGCGCTGGTGGTGATTTATGATATTGCCTTTGTCACTTCCGGCTGGCAAGCAACGCCAGGTAAGCGGCTGATGAATATTTATATCGCGACGTTTGATAACCATAAAATCAGCCCCGCCCGCGCCCTGGGCCGTTTGGGTACAAAAGCGATACCAGCCAGTTTTATTCTTATCGTCAGTATCAGCGTACACATTGCAGGATTTGAGCAATTTGAGGCAGTTAACGCACAAGCTCCCGATTTAGTGAAAGTCACCATTTTATGGCTCAGCATTGCGATGATAGTTGTGACTTTTCTTTGGGCGCTATTGTGGTATATTCCCGCAGCGTTTACCCGTGAACATAAAGCCGTACACGATATGATCTGCAAAACGCGTGTACGCAGAGGAAGGATTTAAGACATGACTATTCTCACCCGCTTCGCCCCCAGCCCGACTGGCTTGCTCCATGTGGGCAACGTCCGTACCGCCCTGGTGAACTGGCTCTATACACGTGCCAAAGGTGGGCAATTCCTCTTGCGTATGGATGACACGGATGTGGAGCGCTCTAAACAGGAATATGTGGATGGTATTAAACGCGATTTAGAATGGCTCGGCCTGACATGGGATAAATACATGCAGCAATCCGACCGTCTGGCGCGTTATAATGATGTCAAAGAACAATTGATTAAAGCTGGCCGTGTCTATGCCTGCTATGAAACCCAAGATGAACTTGAAATCAAACGCAAAATGCAACTCGGCCGTGGCCTGCCGCCGATCTATGACCGCGCCGCTCTAAAACTCACCGATGAGCAAAAAGCCACCTTTGAACAACAAGGCCGCAAGCCGCATTGGCGTTTCTTGATGAATGATAGCGTGATTGCCTGGAATGACGAAGTCAAAGGCCCGACGCAATTTGAAGGCAAGCACTTGAGCGACCCGGTGATCATCCGCGCCGATGGTAGTTACACCTATATGATGCCATCCACCGTAGACGATGTGGATATGGGCGTCACCCATATTATCCGTGGCGAAGACCATGTGACCAATACCGCTGTGCAAATCCAAATTTTTGAAGCCATGGGTGCAACCCCGCCAAGCTTCTCGCATCTGGCATTGCTGAAAACCAAAGATGCGGAGATTTCTAAGCGTACCGGCGGGTTTGATATTAACAGCCTGCGCCATGATGAGAATATCGAGGCAATGACGATTACGAGCTTCTTAGCACGTCTAGGTACATCTCTTCCAGCCGAGCCACGCTTAACACTCGATGAGCTAGTGCGCGAGTTTGATATTGGCCATTTCGGCAAATCACCGACCAACTATGATGCTACTGAACTGGAACGCATCAATGCCCGCTTGCTCGCGATTACTCCATTTGCAACTGTGAAAGACCGCCTCAAAGAACTCGGCCTCGGCACGATTGATGAAAGCTTCTGGGATATCGTCAAACACAACATCACCCGCCTGCGCGAAGTGAAAGAATGGTGGCATATCTGCAAAGAAAGCCTGAACCCAGTGCTGGAAAGCTCCGAAGACAAAGCCTTCGCCCAAGCCGCCAGCCAATTACTCCCAGAGGGAGATTGGAACGAAAACACCTGGGGTGAGTGGATTGAGCAAGTGAAAAACTCCTCCGGTCGCAAAGGTAAGGCATTGTTCATGCCTATACGCCAAGCGCTGACGGCGATGGAGCATGGGCCAGAGTTGAAACAGCTACTGCCGTTAATTGGCCGTGAGAAGGCGATAAAAAGGTTGAATGGGGAAAAGGCGTAAGCTTTTCCTCCTGACTGCATAGTATATCGTCATTGCGAGGTCACGTAGTGGCCGTGGCAATCCATGCTTAAGATTTTCTGTCCTTTAAGTAGGATAGATGGATCGCCGCGCTACGCTCGCGATGACGGTGATATGGTTTTCTCTGTCATTCTTGGACTTGATCCAAGAATCCATCCAAAACATAAAGCCCTTTTAAGCAGTATGTTTGCTTTAGTAGTACGATGGATCCTTGGATCAAGTCCAAGGATGACAATAGCCAAAACAACAAATGAGTGCATTGTAAAAAATGCAGATATTGAGTAGATGAAGAGAAGACTATAATTGCCTCCTTCTCCAACATACTCTATATTACACTACATAAATCTGAGGGTACCTATTCATGACAACACTGCATCTATACAACACCCGCACACGCCAAAAAGAAGCCTTTGCTCCGCTAGAGCCTACCCATGCACGTATGTATGTCTGCGGGCCAACGGTCTATGACCGCGCGCATATCGGCAATGCACGGGCGATGGTAGTGTTTGATGTGTTATACCGCGTGCTAAAGCACCATTATCCACAAGTCACTTATGTACGCAATATCACCGATGTGGATGATAAGATTAATGCCGCCGCAAAAGCCAATAATGAGCCGATTAGCGCCCTCACTCAGCGCACTACAGCGGCCTTCCATGCGGATATGGAGTCCCTCAATGTGTTAAGCCCGAATGTAGAACCACGGGCGACGGAGCATATCCGCGATATGATCGTGATGATCGAAAAACTGATCCTGCAACGCCATGCTTATAGCTCTGAAGGCCATGTGTTGTTTGATGTAACCAGCTTCCCTGATTACGGAAAACTCTCCAACCGCAGCCGTGATGAAATGCTCGATGGCGCACGTGTGGAAGTGGCTCCTTATAAGAAGAACCCTGGCGATTTTGTGCTATGGAAACCATCTGCCGAAGATGAACCCTCCTGGGATAGCCCCTGGGGCAAAGGCCGGCCTGGCTGGCATATTGAGTGTTCGGCAATGAGTACGCATTATTTGGGCGCCGATTTTGATATTCATGGCGGCGGTGCTGACTTGCAATTCCCTCACCACGAAAACGAAATCGCTCAAAGCCGCTGCGCGCATATGGGATCGCATTATGCTAATTACTGGGTGCATAATGGTTTTCTAACAGTGAACGGCGAAAAAATGAGCAAATCACTGGGTAATTTCGTCACCGTCCATGATATGCTCGAGCAAGGCGTACAAGGCGAAGTGATGCGCTATGCATTGCTTGCTACCCATTATAGCAAACCACTCGATTGGAACGCCAAAATCCTCGACGATGCTAAAAAAGCGCTGGATAGTTTCTACCTTGCCTTAGCCAATGCTGGCCCGCATTTGGCATCGGATACTACCGATATGTTCCGCGAAGAAATTCCAGAAACTGTTGCAGATGCATTGCATGATGACCTTAATACCCCCAAAGCCATTGCTATCTTACACCAACTCACCAAGGCCATTAATAAAGCAGAAGATTCACACAAACGCTCGTATCTCGCCAGTGAGTTACAGATTGCTGGCGGTTTGTTAGGCCTGTTACAGCATAAACCCGCCACCTGGCTGGGCCGTGATCAAAGCGATAACACCATAGAATTCCTCATCAATGCCCGCAACCAGGCTAAAAAAGATAAAAACTGGGCCGAAGCCGATAGAATCCGCCAGGAATTGAGCGATAAGGGGATTATCCTGGAAGATAAACCAGGCGGTGTGACAGAATGGCGGCGTGGGTAGGGATTACTCTTATCATCATTGGGGGTGAGCAACACTGCTGCCTGCCCCCTCATCATTGCGAGACCACATAGTGGCCGTGGCAATCCAGGGACGGGTGTCTCGGTTCTTTATGTAGGCCATGGATCAACTATGTTGAGTGATTGAGCATAATATTTTAATTTGCGTGCGTCTCGTCATTCCGGCCTCCGAGCCGGAATCCACCAGGACTGGCGTTACCCACTAGATTCTTCTACATTACGCCCCCATAAAAGTGGATCCCGGATCAAGTCCGGGATGACAAATAGCAATAGGTTAGCGATCCATGCAACAACGCCGATCAAGTCCAAGGATGACAGAGTATGCATACCTTCATGTATATATGAGTAGATGACGATATAGTAAGAATTTACAGGAACCATACTCATCCACCAAAAAAATTCCCCTCCCCTGCGAAGACTTTCCCATACCTCACACGTATAATACTGATATTTTACTATCTCCCCTGGAGAGAGTATGTTATAACAGTACTTTGTGTCATTTGTTCTGATAAGTCATTGTGTTACCTAAAACTATACATTATTTTCTGCGTATAGCAGTTTTCACTGTTGTAACCGTGCTTATTGCAAGCGTGCTAGTGTTTAGCTGGATTGCGACGGGGCCGCGGTCGGTATCGTTTTTGAATGATCGCATTGAATCCATCCTTGAAGGCAAACTTCCTGGTGTCAATTTCCACATCGGCAATACCAGCCTGGGCTGGGATAATGACCGTATGCTGGTGGATTTGCGGGTGAAGGATGTTTTACTGCAAGACGACAAGAAAAATCCTATTGCCAATATCCCTGAATTATCCCTCGGCATCACACCGTTACAAGTCCTCGAAGGCATTATTGAACCGCAAGACCTGGTGATCCGCAGCCCCGCCCTACGTATTACCCTGCCTGATACGGGCAGCGATGCAGGCCGCGAGGCGTTTGAAGCGAGTTACAAAGAATTCGTCAGCAAAATGCTGGCAATCGCACAAATCCGCATCCGCAAAGACAGCCAAAATAGCTTCAACATCCGCGATGCTTCGATTGAATTGCAGCGCGATGGCCAGGTATTGCAGCTTTATATCGAGCAATGCTACGTCACCCTCAGCCGCCAAAGCCAACGCTTGCTCGTGCAAAGTGATATTAAGGCGAATCTGGAAGGCAAACCGATTCGGGCGGATATCAGCCTGTATTTTGCTGAAGATAATATCATCCGCACCGAGTTAGGCTTACACCGTTTCTCCACCGCTATTCTGCAAGAAATCCTGCCTGGTATTCCAGCACTTGATGCACTGAACCTCACCACCAGTGCCAATATCAATTTTAACCTCATCCGCGATGCATCCTACCCCGAACTCACCGCGATTACGTTACGCTCCATGCGCGGCACGTTTAGCCATCCGGTGTATTTTAAAACGCCGTTTGATATTGATATGCTAAGTGGCCGCATCTATTTTGCCGATAACATGTCCCGCATTGTGGTTGACCGGCTGGAGCTAGGAAGCGAAGGCGCTGCCTTGGTGGCCTCAGGGCATATTACCCGCAAAGACGGTGCATTAAACAGTATTGATCTCAAAGCACATTCTTATAACGTTCCTGCCGATCACATCAAAACCTATTGGCCTACCAATCTCGGCCAGGCTGCGGATTCAGCGCATGAATGGGTAGCCGAAAATATCCTTGATGGCATCTCTCCAGAAGCCTGGATCGAACTTCATATTACACCGGAAGATATTGCTAATAAATACCTCGCCGAATCAAGCCTGAAAGCTAGCATCCAAGCCGAGCATGCCTCGCTCAGCTATTATCCAGACATGCCAATTGTCACCGAGGCGCGCGGCATTGTGCGGTTTACGGGCAAGGGCATGTATATCGATGCCACAAGCGGCAAGATGGAACAGTCCACCATCACCAAAGCCACCGTCACCATTCCTGATTTCCATGCCGGTGACGATACGCATATCACCGTTGCTGGTGAAGCCACCGGCCCAGTAGCCGATGGTATTGCCTTCTTTGACCCAACAGAAGTTGATAAAGCCTTAGGCACTCCGCTTAAAGATATCACTGGCACTGCCAATACCCGCGTTTCCATTTCTGTGCCTCTGCGCCATGATTTGGTGTATGACCATATTGCGATGGATATACAATCTGATATCCGCGATATAAGCCTCACCAATATGCTGGGCAAATATTCTGCCAACGGCATGAAAGGTAATTTTGTTTTCAATGGCAAATCAGTGGCTATTAAGGCCGATGGCACGGTCAATAACGTCCCCGTCACCACAACCATCACCCAAAACTTGCCTGCCTATACACAAAAATTTGAAGGGCAATATAGCGTAGAAGGCACGCTTACTCCTGAGCAAGCATTGCGTTTATCGATTCCACTACCGGATAATATCAGCGGCAGCGCGCATGTGAAGGCCGAATATACCGTCCAGCCTACCGCCCATAATTTCACCATCAACGCCGACCTTACTCCTATTGCTTTCAGCAATAACCGTATCGGCCTCACTAAGCAATCTGGTGAAGCGCTGAATATTGCAGTGGAAGGCAAACGAGCAACCTCTGCTGATTCTGATATTATCATTAGCTCCATTCAAAGCAGCTCACCGCTTTATCAACTCCAAGGTAGCGGTCTGTTATCATCTGATCTTTCCACCCTCAAACAACTCGATTTCTCCACCCTGAAATTCGCAGGGCATGATTTGACGATGGATATGGATTATCGCGATAATACTGTGTTCATGAAACTGGGTGGCAAGCGCCTGAACATGCAAAATATCGTGCTAAGCAGCTTCTCATCCTCCGTAGAAACCTCCTCTTACGGGCTGGATGTAGGTTTTGATATTGGCGCGGTGACCATGAAAAATAATGTGGAATTCACCCAGGCCAAAGGCCAAGTCACCTGTAGCCCAATACGCTGCCATACCGCATCCCTCACCACAAATCTACCTCGCAATGGCACACTCTCCCTTACCATGACCCCGCAAGATACCCAAAGCGCACTACATATCGAAAGCAACAATGCCGGTGCGTTATTACGCGGTTTTGATTTCTATGAAAACATGCGGCGCGGCACATTGACGGTGAATGCCACAGTCAGCAAGCCCATACCAAAAGAAGGTAACATTATTGCAGGCGATTTACATATCAAAGACTTCAAAGCCGTCCGTACCCCCATCCTCGCCAAAATCATTACCCTTGGTTCGCTACAAGGTGTAAGCAGTTTTGTCAGCGGTGATGGTATTCCGTTTAAACGCCTAAAAACACCGTTTACATACAAAGATAACGCCCTAGAAGTCAAAGACCTCAGCGCTTATGGCGATGCGCTGGGCTTTACGGCAGAAGGGTTTATCGACACACGCAAGGAAAATATCGACCTTGCCGGCACGGTAGTGCCATCCTACACCGTCAACAACATCCTCGGTAAAATCCCCCTACTCGGTGGCGTTGCCGATGCGCTTATGGGCGGCAAGGGGCAAGGGATTTTAGCGGTGCGCTATAAGATTAAGGGAACGTATGAAAATGCGGATGTATCCGTAAACCCATTATCCATCCTAACGCCTGGCTTCTTGCGCAATCTCTTTAACGTGATTGATAGCAAACCACAAGCGCCGAAGAAGGATGATGAGAAGGCGGAATAGTAGTATTCGCTTGTTATTCTTGGACTTGATCGGTGTATGACAAGAATAACGGCTTAAATGCCCCTATCTACCCTTCACATTGCTATTATTATAATAACGCTGCAAATCATAGTATTTCGATAGATGGTTCTTAGGCTTCTCGTTTAGCTTACTCACGGAATTCCGATCACCGAAATCTTCTGCAATCGTCTCTATAATATTCGCACATACATTATTACGCCCCTTCGTATCCAGAATACCATGACGTGATACATAACCGTGCTCTAAAAGCACTGCGTAAAGCTTTCTTTACACCTTTAGCAGACATTAGCTTAGCACATAACGAGAACACATCCGCCAGTGGCGCCAGAATATTATCCCGATCTTTGAGATAACTCTCCCATTTCATACGTGCTTTGAGCTTCTTCTTAAGCTCTTCGTCCTCTTGCTTTTTGATAAACGCTTTCGCTGCTTTATCATAAGCCGTCTTTAACACGGCCAAGATTCTATCATAATCCGTAGGCACTTCTGTGCTGCCCACCAGCGCTGTATCGCCGTAAGATTTCTGGTATTTTGCTGCCGCAGCATAAAGCTTCCCACAATGCTCTAAAGAGACCCTTGGCATTGAAATGAAATCCAGAGATAATCGTGATGTATATTTGCCCATAGCATTATCCTATAATAACCGCACATACAATCTGAGCGCGCCGACATAATGGTTGATATATTAACACAATTAAGTCAAATGTCTAGATAATGTATTTAAAGACATTATTCTGATTTTCCAATTAGTTCCATAAAATATTGCTGAATGGACTGCTCCGTACTCACCAACTCCTCCCGAAACGCCTCAAAACTCTCTGCCTGCATAGCCTTGGTGAATACTTTTTTCATCCCAGGCGAGAGTGTATTTTCATTGAAGTTTTTACCATCGATCAGGCGCAAGATTGTTTGCGTGTCGAGCAACAGGCGTGATGCTTTTTGCAAGGCATCTTTGGTGTCCTCATCCAGTAATCCCGCTTCGTGGAGGTTCTTGAATACTTTGAACGTATTGGTATTCAGCACTTCAGGATGTTTATCGGCATGGAGCAATTGCATATATTGGGCAATAAACTCCAAATCAATCAACCCACCTGGTACATGTTTAATATCCCAGATATTCTGTGTGCGGAATTGCTGCGCAATTTTTTCGCGCATGGAGATGATATCGGATGCAAGCGTATCCTTCGCACGTGGTGTGGTGAGTTTGCTTTGGATGAGGGCGGCTACTTTTTCCGATAAGGCCGATGCCTTACCCATCACCCGCGCACGGGTAAGCGCCATATACTCCCATGTCCAGGCGGAAGCGTCATAATAAATATCAAAACTCTGGAGGCTCGTAGCAATCGGCGCATTATCACCGGATGGCCGCAAACGCATATCCACCTCATAGAGCCGCCCTTCTGTGGTTGGCGCTGTAAATGAGGCCAAAAAACGGCGGCAGAGACGCGTATAATACTGCGTTGCTGTCAGCGGTTCTTCACCATCAGAAATAGCTTCTGCATCCGGCACATCATACACAAACACCAAATCAATATCCGAAGCAAAGGTAAGCTGACGGCTACCCAGCTTGCCCATCGCCACAATCATGCATTCACCACCTGGAATAAGCCCATGCTTCTCAGCAAATTCCACACATACATGCTCAAGCAACACCACTAACACGGCTTCTGCAATTTTCGATAATGCCTTACGCGCCTGCGCGGCGGTGATGACATTCTTGATCAGCTGAATCCCCACCCGGAATTGCCGATCATGCGCCCAGCGGCGCACTTCATCGAGCTTACCTTCATAATCCATGGCATGGCTTACATAGTTTTGTAAGTCATCGGCTAAAGTATCGGACTCATAGAACGGCTCAAGAAATTCAGGATACAGCACATATTCAAGCAAAATCGGCTTGCGGCTTAAGCTACCTGCCAAATACGGATAACTCCCCATTAACTCTGCAATCACATCAAGCAATTGCGGCTTCGCCGTAAACAGCGAGAAAATTTGCACACCGGTGGGCAGGCCAGAGATAAATTTATCAAACTGCACAAACGCCACATCCGGCATAGCCGTATGCGAAAAAGCTTCAAGCAATACAGGCGTTAACTCGGTGAGCAATTCCCGCGCACGTTTGGTGCGCATGATACGATACCGCCCATGATGCCACCCGCGAATCACATCAGCAATCGCTTGCGGATTCCCAAAGCCAAGTCGCTCAATGGTACGCAAGGTTTCAGGATCATTCTCGGTTCCCGTAAACACCAGGCTTCCTTCAATCCCCAAACTCGGCGATTCCTTAAAGAGTGCATGGTAATATTGTTTCACCGTTGCAAGCTTGCCGCGCAAATCAGCAATAAAACTGGCAAGCGATGGATAGCACATAAACACAGCAATCTGCTCCAGCGCTTTTTCTTCCAATGGCAAAGAGTGGGTTTGCTGATCGGCCACCATCTGTAAGCGATGCTCTAAAATACGCAAGAAGATATAAATCTGCACCAATTCATCAGCAATCTTCTGCTCCATCTTACCCGCTTTAGCAAGCGCCTGGAGCGCATTGCATGTAGCACGCAAACGCAATAACGGCTCCCGCCCGCCCCAAATCAATTGTTGGGTTTGCGCATAAAATTCAATTTCCCGAATCGCTCCGTGGCCGATTTTGATATTATAACCAGCCAGATTATCCGGCATATCGCCTTGCTTGCTATCAATCTGCCGCTTAATCGAGTGAATATCCTGGATCGACTCAAAATCCATGTATTTGCGCCAGACATAAGGAATCATCTGCTTTAAGAACGCCTCACCCGCCTCTATATCTCCAGCAATCGCCCGCGCTTTAATCATCGCTGCGCGTTCCCAGTTTTGGCCTAGACTTTCGTAATAGAGCAATGCAGCAGTCGTTGAAATCGCCACCGGCGTCGAAGCCGGATCAGGGCGCAGGCGCAAATCCATGCGGAATACATAGCCATCTTGCGTGCGCTCCTGCATAATCTTCACTAACTCATGCGAGAGTTTGATGAAGAACTCTTGCAAGGTGCGTTTGCCATGATAATTCGGGACGGCAGGATCGAAGAAGATAATCAAATCCACATCGCTGGAGTAATTAAGCTCCTTACCACCGAGTTTTCCCAGCGCCAGCACAATCAACCCGGATTGCACACCAGGATTATTACTATCGGCCAGCACCAATTCCCCATTGCGCTCTGCCTGACGTAATAGGAAATTCACGGAGGCCGCCAACGTGGCCTCTGCAAATCGTGTTAAGGCTTGCGTTACAGCAAATACATCCCAATAGCGCGCAATATCGGCAATTGCAATCAGCAAGGCTGCTTTTTGTTTGGCGATGCGCAGTTGCGTCATAATATCGTGCAACTTCTCCGCCCTGTCCGCCTGTTTCACATCCACCAATATCCGCTCAAATACCGGCTCTATCCCTTCTTCTAGAATAGATTTATAGAAACTCGTATGTTTGAATAATAACTGGCTTAAATACGGGCTATTGCCGAAAATGGCTTCAAGCAGCCTATCGCTATAAAGATGTTCAAGCGGATGTTCCCATGATTCCAGCAAGCGCTTACGGTTATACGCAGCTGCCTCCACATCACTGGCCAGCGGCAATAAGGCTATATCACTATCAAGAAGGGAGGACATCTACAGGCTCTTTTTGTTCGATACGGTGTCCGAGCGCGCGTTCAATATGATAGTTCAACTCCGCACCGAAAATGAAGATCGTACTCATAACATAAAAGAACAATAATGCACCAATAATCCCCGCCAAGCTTCCATAAATCAAGTTCACCTGATTAAAGTCAGAGAGATATTCCACCACCAGCCGCCCAGCAATCATCCACGCAATCACCACAATCACCGCCCCAGGCAACACCGCCGCCCAGCGTTGCTTAATATTAGGCAGCACGAAATAAAATAAGGTGACGAAACAGAATAACGCCAGTGGCAACATGCCATAGCTAATATAGCGCCATAACGGCCGGATGAAGGATTCCACATCATCAGAAATCGGCAACATCTGCCAAATCACTGGTATCAGAATCACCAATAACATCAACAGTAAAATCAACGCCGTTAGCACCAAGAACTGAATAATACTGAGCAGCCGCCGCCAAATATAGGCCGGTGGCGTAGCCACGCGGTAAGCCCGATTCAGCGCTGTGCGCATCCCTTCCACGGTAGAAGACGCTGTCCAAATCGCTCCAATAATCGCCACTGTTAATAGACCTTGCGGCGGACCAGAGACGATTTCGACAATACGTGGCTGCAACGCAATAATCACCTTATGCGGCATATGGCCGAGTACGATTTCTACAAAACGAGCGCCAATATCCAATTGCCCCAAGAAACCTGCAAGTGCCACCAAAAATACCAGGAACGGGAAAAGCGAGAGAATAGCCAAAAATGCCAAATACCCAGCATGTTCAATACCATCATGCTGGATGGTATCCATGAATGCGTCTTTAAAGCATGTCCAAAGTTTCTTTACTGATAGCATACGCTAGATCGTTCCCTCTTAGTTGCTCTCTTTTGAATGGATCACTATTGTTGCATGTCTCGTTTTTTGTCATCCCAGCGGAGGCTGGAATGACAACACATCAAAACCATGTACAAACTGACCGAATCCAAATATCCAACAAAAACACCTCTACCGTCCCCTCATGACGATCGTGCATTTCTTTGCTTTTCTTTACTCTAAAACTGTTATAGAAATACTAACCTACCTATAATATATAACAATCAGTATGGCTATGACAAAAGATATTCGCATCACCACCGATAACTTCCCTTCTTCGCAAAAAACCTACGTAAAAGGTACGTTATTCCCTGAAATTCAGGTTGCCATGCGTGAGGTGACATTGGCAGAAAAAGCCAATGAGCCGAATGTGCGTATCTACGATACATCAGGGCCTTATACTGATCCGAATGCAAAAATTGATATCCGCAAGGGTTTAGCCAAGCTACGCGAAAGCTGGATTGAGGCGCGTGGCGATGTGGAGCGTTATGAAGGCCGCCAGGTAAAACCGGAAGATAACGGCCTGAAATCCCATCAAAGCAGCGACAAGCTGGAAGAGTTCCCCTTCCCTAATACCCGTCCCTTACGCGCACGCGCTGGCAAAGCGGTGACCCAATTACATTATGCCCGCCAAGGCATTATCACGCCTGAGATGGAATATATCGCCATCCGCGAAAACATGGGCCGCACTGAGCAAACCCGCATCACGCCTGAATTCGTGCGCGATGAAATTGCGCGTGGCCGTGCGATTATCCCTGCCAATATCAACCACCCAGAATCCGAGCCGATGATCATCGGACGTAATTTCCTGGTGAAAATCAATGCCAATATCGGGAACTCTGCCGTCACTTCTTCCATCGAAGAGGAAGTAGAAAAAATGGTCTGGGCATCGCGTTGGGGTGCGGATAATATTATGGATCTTTCCACCGGAAAAAACATCCACAACACCCGCGAATGGATCATCCGCAATTCCTCTGTGCCGATTGGTACTGTGCCGATTTACCAAGCACTTGAAAAAGTGGGCGGAATTGCTGAGGAACTGACCTGGGAAATTTACCGTGATACGCTGATCGAGCAAGCCGAGCAAGGTGTAGACTACTTTACCATCCATGCCGGCGTGCGCCTGCCGTATGTGCCACTAACGGAAAACCGCGTAACCGGTATCGTTTCCCGTGGCGGTTCGATTCTGGCGAAATGGTGTATTGCTCACCATAAAGAAAACTTCCTCTACACGCATTTTGAGGAAATCTGTGAAATTATGCGTGCTTATGACGTGAGCTTCTCACTCGGCGATGGCTTACGCCCTGGCTCGATTGCTGATGCTAACGACGCTGCGCAATTTGCAGAGCTTGAGACACTGGGTGAATTAACCCAAATCGCCTGGAAACATGACTGCCAAGTAATGATCGAAGGCCCTGGCCACGTGCCGATGCATTTGATCAAAGAAAACATGGAAAAACAATTAGAACACTGCCATGAAGCACCGTTCTACACACTCGGGCCACTGACAACTGACATTGCCCCAGGTTATGACCACATCACCTCTGGTATTGGCGCTGCAATGATCGGTTGGTATGGTACGGCGATGCTGTGCTATGTGACTCCAAAAGAGCATTTGGGCTTACCAAACCGTGACGATGTAAAAGTCGGCGTAATCACCTATAAAATCGCCGCTCATGCGGCCGATCTCGCCAAAGGCCATCCAGGCGCGCAAGTCCGCGACGATGCGCTTTCGCGTGCACGTTTTGAATTCCGTTGGGATGACCAGTTTAACCTGTCACTCGACCCGGATACCGCCCGCGCCTATCACGACGAAACCCTGCCTGCCGAAGGTGCCAAAGTGGCGCATTTCTGCTCTATGTGTGGACCAAAGTTCTGTTCTATGAAGATTACCGAGGATGTCCGCGATTATGCCCGTAAACAACGGGAACAAGGCATGGCGGAAATGTCGGATAAATTTAAGGATATGGGCAGCAAAATCTACCATGAGGTGGAATAACCTTAATTATCAACACCATAGAATTTTAGCTTTTGTAATATTATTGTTAAAGTTCTATGGTATGATATTAATCTTAGGAAATGCTCTGGAACTGTGAGGATATTATGTCAAAAACTCCTGAAAACAAGACCACACCCGTTGCTGATGCAACCGATAATCCCGCAGTTGAAACCGAAAAAACAGAGCGTGTGCAAGATGGCGTAGCTGTAACAGATGAAAAAGCTGTTGTTCCATTGGCACAACTAACTTCCAAAGCAAAAGGAGCCGCTCCTTCTCTGCCTGAAGCAACAAGCGATAGCTCTACAGAATCCGAAGAAGAAAAGAAAAAGAAACGCCCATCCCAAACCTTTGAGGAATGGCGGGCTGAGATTGAGGCAAATAATGAAGGCCAGTCCTTTGCAGAAGTCTTAGGCGTGAAGAAAAAACACCCACGCTTTGATGAAATTTCCTCAGAAATTGAAGAATTAAATAAAGACCGTGATATTGGCAAAGAAGGCTCTGTTATTGTTGCCCGAGTTAGCTATAGCTTTGATGAACAAGGTAACATCGTCATTCATGATGCCAAAGGTGATTTAGAAAAACTCTCCTTTAAAGGCCCGGATGGTAAGCAATATGGCTTCACTGAAAAAGGTGAACTCACCGTTGATGGAAAAGTGCGCGAACAATCGAAAGCACAAACCCAAACCGCAACCGTCACTCAGGACGCACCGGCTGTAGAATCCCCCGCTAGAGAAACGCCTGCAAAAGAACCAAAGGAAACCGAAGCGCCAGCGCTGCAAACCAGCTCTAGAGAGGCAGATGGCGTAACCACCCAGAAAAAGCGTATTCCTCCCCAATCCGTGCCAAGCGCAGAACCGGAATCAGCTGAAAAAGATAGCAAGGCCAAAGAATCTCAAACCTTTGAGCAATGGAAAGAAGGCATTGAGAAAGAGGGTAAATCTTTTGCAGAACATATCGGTGTCGATAAAGAGAATCCCAATTTTGATAAAATTGCTAATGATATTGAAAAACTCAATGCTGGCCGCGATGTAGGCAAAGATGGTATTGTCGTTGCCAAAGCCACCTATGAGTTCGATAAAGATGGCAAACCAGTCATCAAAGAAGCCCAAGGTGACCTCTCCCGCATTTCCATCGAAGGCAAAGATGGCAAGACCTATGGTTTCGATGAAAAAGGCGCATTAGTCGAAAAACCAAAAGAGCAAACAACCGCCGTCACCAAAGATGCTAAAGAAGCTCCAGCAAAAGCAGAACCTGCTACAGAACGTGCAGCACCTGCTCAAGAACAAGCTACTCCAGCACAAACAGAGCCAACCGCAGAAAGAGCATCTGCGCAAGCAGAGGCCTCAGAAGCTCCTGATACAAAAGCACCCGCAACCGCCAAAAAAGATGAGCCAGCGCCTGCACAGTCTCATAGCAATGAGATGGACAGCATCATTGCAAGCCTCCAAAAAGGTGGGGCAAGCGCAGCCCAGTCAACAACACCTAATAACAGCACCTCTGCCCCTCTTGCACCACATAATGCGCAAGAAGCTGATAAAAGTCAAAGTCGCTAGACTTCTTCTTTAGCGTTGTCATTGTGAGTGCTATAAAGCCTCACAATGACAAACTTTCCCCTCAAATCCCATATACATATTGCAATTTCAGCCAATATTTCATACGATGAAGTAGAGGGGATGTTGTGTAAACGCGCGTTCTCTATGGTTCTTATCAGAATATACTGGGGTTGCCGTTAGTGATACGCCGCATTCTTTTCATCGTTTTATTCCTGCTATGGCTCCCTTCTGCCGCGCTTTCTGCTCAGAGTTTCAGCTTTGATAATCCACTGGTCGATGCCACAGATCGTGGTGATGAACAAGCGGTGATTGCACTCATTAAAAAAGGCAATAGCGTCAACACACCTGGCAAATTCGGCACAACACCACTGATGCGCGCTGCATTTCGTGGCAATGCACGGCTCGTGCAACTACTCATCAAAATGGGCGCGAATATCAATGCGCAAGATATTGGCGGCGCAACAGCACTGCATCTCGCCACCCGCCAGGGTGAAAATGAGGTGGTTGCCTTGTTATTGCAAAACAATGCCAATATCGATGCCACCGATAATGAAGGCTGGACACCCCTCATGCGCGCCACCATCGGCAAACGCCACCGCGTCATGCAAACCCTGCTGAACAATAAAGCTGATGCCCATAAAACCAATGCGCTCGGCGAATCTGCTATTGTGAACGCGGCGCAATCTGGCGATAAACAAAGCGTTCAAATCCTGCTGGATCATGGCGTGGTCACAGGGCTGACACCGGATGTTGAAATGGCTATGGCTGTGGCAACACAAAAAGATTTTGATGGCGTTGCTGATATGCTCGAGAAAGCAGCAACACCACCTGCGCCACCTCCATCCAATGACATAGCTTCCCCTGGCATGAGCTTTATCCCGCCTGCTACAATCGATGGCCAGCCAAAAACTAAAGCAGAGGAAGCAGCAGAGGATATCATGTCCTCTATTCCTGCAACCCCTAACACCGATTTAGCCCTTTCCGCACCGGTGCAAGAGGGTAGCCCTATTCCTCCTGCACCTGTTAAAGCATCTGCTACACCAGCCACTCCAGCGCCTGCACCAAGCCGTATGGAACGGCTTTTCTTCATCCAAGTCGGCTCGCATGGCTCGGAAACACAAGCAAGAGATGCATGGAAAACGATGCAAAAGCGCTATGCACAGATCCTGGGCGGTTTGACATTACATATCGATAAAGCTGTCGTTAACAATAAAACTGTCTACCGCACCCGCGCAGGTGGCTTTAAAGATAAAGCACAAGCCAGCCGCCTCTGCTCTGCATTATGGAAACAGAAAGTGGATTGCTTCGTCGTTGCTGCATCTGTTGAAACACCGTCTACTGCTACACCAACAACCACTGTAGCAGAGAATACGCCGACGTTACCTTCCATCCAAAACGTAGATTCAATTGATTACACAGAACAGCATTACCCTTCCCAATACCCAACATCCACCCGTCGCGCACAGGATGAAGAAGTATTGCCATGGCTTGCTCCAAGCCCAACCACCACACCTTCTCGCCAGCCTACGCTCTATTTAGGCGCTAATGGCCTCGAAGAACTACCGGCTCCAACTCCTGTTGAAGATGAAAGCCGGTTAGAAAAATGGGCTGGTAACGTGAAACGTGGTATTACGGATAACGCACTGACCCGTATGTTCAAGAAAGATGATGCTCCCGCACCGCAAGGTAAAGTGGATGTAGGTGAAGCCGTGCGCGTCAATCCTGCTAAGCCTGGCATGATTCCTGTGCTGCCGCTCAATGAAGAATTAGTGGTGAAGCCACGTGTGGTCTTCTGGGCGCATATTGGACTCTTCGCTTCTGAACCATCTGCCGCCCAATTTGCCGATGCCATCAGCCGCAAATCTGCCGTACAAGGCATGCGCCTGCGGATGATTAAGATGGATAATGTGCCAGCCGGCAAAGCCAATATCGCCATTCAACTTGGGCCATTTGTTGATCCTGCGAAGGCTGAATTGCTCTGTAAGAGCGATTTTACGGAATACCGCTGCAACGTCATTCGTGATGTGAACTAATATAGTATTCCTATGCAGCATCAAAGCCTGTTCATTTTCGATATCGAAACCGTGCCGGACACGGATGTAGTGCAGAACTTAACAGGCTGCGAATCCGATGATATTGCTGTTTTACGCAAAGAGTTGGATGATTATCACCTTCGCATCACCGATGGGAAAAACGCTTTCCACCGCCAACCATTCCATAAAGTCATCGCCATCAGCTTCTTAATTGCCGATATCGAGCGTGACGGTATGCATGAGCATTACTCTTTCCGGGAATTACGCTCCGGCGGCACATTAGAAGCTACAGAAAAAGACCTGCTTAAAGGCTTCTTCCACCATGTCGGCCAGATGAAACCACGGCTTGTGAGCTTTAATGGCAGAACTTTTGACCTGCCTGTCCTCAAATACCGCGCCATGCTGCATAATATCAGCGCACCATGGCTCTATCACACAGGCGATAAATGGAATAACTATACCCAGCGCTACAGCCTGGATTGGCACTGTGACCTGCTGGAAGCCCTCTCCGATTTTGGCAGCTCCGCCCGTATTAAACTCAATGAAGTCTGCGCCCTCTTAGGTTTCCCAGGCAAGATCGGCATGGATGGCTCACATGTGGCTCCTGCCTATGACCGTGGCGAATTAGGCAATATCCGCGATTACTGCGAAACCGATGTGCTGAACACCTATTTAGTCTACCTACGCTACATGCTCCACCGCGGCGATATCCGCTTGGACTCCTACGAGCAATCTATCCAGGAAATTCAATCGTTTCTAGAGGAAAGCGGAGCGACCAAGCCGCATTTAAAAGAATTCCTTGCAGAATGGCAGAAATTCTGTTGAAATCCCCACGTTAGTATACCTAACCCCTCTTCGTCATTGCGAGGAGCGCTAGCGACGGGGCAATCCATGGCGCAGATTTCTCCGTCCTTTATGGCTACCGCTCGCGATGACAGCACGACATAAGCACTATAAACGAGGCATATCATGAGCACAAAACTACAACCTGCACGCG
Source organism: uncultured Rickettsiales bacterium (assembly GCA_964574415.1). Classification (GTDB taxonomy): domain Bacteria; phylum Pseudomonadota; class Alphaproteobacteria; order Rickettsiales; family CAZNNM01; genus CAZNNM01. The sequence goes on from CAZNNM010000002.1 coordinate 133,284, forward strand.
GCACGAAAGATATTCTGATGGATGAATATCCACTGCACCGTTTTGTGACCGAAACCGCCCGCAAAACTGCCGAACTCTATGGCTTCAAAGAAATGGCTACCCCGATTTTTGAATTCACCGACGTGTTTAAACGCACACTCGGCGATACATCGGATGTTGTGACCAAAGAAATGTATACGTTTGAGAGCAAAGGCGGCGATATGCTGACTTTACGCCCTGAATTTACAGCGGGAATCGTGCGCGCGGTTATTTCCAATGGCTTGACCCAATCCCTGCCCTTAAAACTCTTCTCCACCGGCCCGATTTTCCGTTACGAACGCCCTGAGAAAGGCCGTTACCGTCAATTCCACCAAGTGAATATGGAATTCTTAGGCGCAGCAGAACCGCAAGCCGATGTGGAAGTGATCTCCCTTGCTGCACATATCCTCAAGGCATTAGGCGCAGATACCGGCGCTAGGCTGGAGCTTAACTCCTTAGGCGATACCGCAAGCCGTGAAAGCTACCGCTCAGCACTTGTGGAATATCTCCAAGACTTCCGCACTCAGCTTTCTGAAGAAAGTAAAATCCGCCTGGAGAAAAATCCGATGCGGATTCTGGATTCCAAAGACGAAGGCGATCAAGCCATTGTGCGCAATGCTCCACTATTGAAAGATTATTACAGCGCAGAAGCCCAGGATTTCTTCAACCACGTCAAAGAAGGCCTGGATGCTATTGGCCTGGCCTATCATGTGAACGAAAAATTGGTACGTGGTCTGGATTACTACTGCCACACCGCCTTTGAATTCACCACCGATTTCTTCGGCACATCCAAAGCCGTATTAGCTGGCGGCCGTTATGATGGTCTTGTCGAACTCATGGGCGGCCCAAGCACACCTGCGATTGGCTTTGCTGGTGGCGTAGAACGCCTGGCGGCTCTTGCCACAGCCTATCACACCAAACCCGCTCAACTTATTGCCCTGATTCCTATCGGCGAAGTAGCCGAGAAACAGGCTCTCGCCCTCGCCGCCCAACTCCGCCAAGAAGGTTATGCGGTGGATATGGCATTCAGCGGTAATGTTGGCAAACGCTTTAAGAAGGCCGATAAAGCAGGCGCCAACACCGCCCTCGTCTTCGGCGATGACGAGCTTTCACAAGGAATTGTGAAACAACGCGATCTTGCTACGGGCGAAGAGCGCAATGTGCGGTTGGAAGAGATTGTAGATATGCTGGCGGCTTAGGTGTTGCATATACGTTGTCATACGCCGGCTTGACCGGCGTATCCATCGCACATAAATATAGCTTTATTCTTTTAGATGGATTCACCAATCAAGCCGGTGCTGTTGCTGACTCTAAAGCTTATTATACTTGTCATCCTGAACTTGATTCAGGATCCACTGTTATGGTAGCGTGATCTCTAAGAATGCAGGTGGAAGCACCAGTCTTGGTGGATTCCGGATCAAGTCCGGAATGACAAGTATAGCGTTTTCGCTTTTCAATGCTTCTAGGAAATGGAGGCGAAGTGTAGTGAACCTACATGAGCCGAACATTGACGACGAAACATTGAAAATGGAAAATGCTATATTTCTACAACGATTCCAAGAACCGTAACACCGCCTGGCGTTGTTCTTTCGTCAGGGCTTTATAGGCTTGCATGGATTTCTCACCCTCGCCACCATGCCACAGAATCGCTTCCTCCAGATTACGCGCACGGCCGTCATGCAGGAAGAAGGTGTGATGATTGACGGTTTTCACCAGGCCAATACCCCATAGCGGCGGTGTGCGCCATTCATTGCCATTAGCCTTGAAATCCGGGCGTTTATCAGCAAGTGCATCACCCATATCATGTACGAGCAAATCCGTATACGGATGAATCACCTGGTTAGAAAGCTCCGGCACGGTTGGATGTTCGCCTGTTTTAATATTTGCTTTATGGCACGCATTACAGCCGATCTGATCAAAAAGCTTCTCGCCTTGCATCACCACCGGATCATCCACATCCCGCCGCGCAGGCACACCCAGAGTTTGGGTATAGAAAGTCAGGCGTTGCACAAACATATCATTCATTTCCGGCTCGCCAGGCTTGCCACCGCTTGGTGCGGCTTTGCATTCTTTTTGTACATCCGTACAGTTCTGATCCGGCACCAGTGATGTCGTAAGCCCCACATCGCCTTGTGCTGCTGATACGTTTTGCTGCAATAAATGCGGTTGGTTGGCCTTCCAGCCAAAACGGCCAATGGCCTGCTTCTTATTCACAAAATCCCATACCGTATTCACACGGCCAGACACTCCGTCCTGGTCTTTATCATCAGGATCGGCAAAGGAACGTAATGTTTCATCGGAAATAGCTTCTAACAGCCCCAAACCTATCATAACCGGCGCCACACGTGGAGAGAACATCGCATCCTCACCCAGCGGGCCATAATTCATGTTCACGAAATGGTATTCAGGCACACGTAAACTATATTCTTCACCATCAGGGAACTTGCCAGCTTGTTCTGTATAACTCACCTGCGCCTGGCCTTCAGCAGGTACGCCAACAATACCACGATCATTCAACTGCCCGCCATAAGCAGGATGCGGGAATGGCCCACCTTCAGGGGTTTTGCCTGGTACACTCAAACGAATGAGCATTGAATCCATCGTCGTCTCCCCTTCCACTGGCGGACGGCCACGGCCGTCTTTAAAATGACAGGCAGAACAGGAAACACGGTTAAATAACGGCCCAAGCCCATCCAAGGTTTTCACCGAGGCTGGCGCCGTGACCCAATTAGTATTGAAAACTTTATTCCCGAAAGTAAATTCCCGCAATTTTGCGGTTGGCATATTCGGGATTGGCTTGGCGAAGGCCTCCAAAGACGTATTAAATACTGTCGTATCACCGCCAGAAAGTACACGATTTTGCGTTGTGGTTTGCTCAAGATTGGCTTTCGCCTCTTGTATCGCATAGACACGATAAGAGACCACCCCGATTAGGGCAGCTCCGATCACGATTCCTATACTCATCCAACGCAAATTCATGTTTATAGTATGGGAGGGTATTGCTACCCTCCCCTCCGTTGAGTCATTACGAACGTTGAATCTCTACTTCAACACCCAGTGCTTTACCTGCTTCTTTGAAGAGATCAGCCAGATTTTGTAGTGAAGTGACCACTTTCTCCAACGCCTGACGGCCAGCACTGCCTGCTTCAGTTGCCAGCACTTGCTGATCGATTGGATGCGGCACTTGTGCTGCTGCTTCTTGCACTTCTTTCAGCTTCGCACTGATTTTCTCTGCCAGTTCAGGGCTTTTTTCTTTCAGCAATGCACCGATGCTAGTACCTTGGTAATCACCATATGTACCATTATACACATTTACTATCCCTTTGATGTTATAGATAAAATCATTATGTGTTGTATCGCTGAAGCATGAATGCTCATCTTCTTGGTCGCCGCTATCCAGCGCAGTCGCCATACGCTCAGATGCCAATTCAAAACCGCTCAATGTTGCCAGGCTGGTCAGGATTTTAGACAGGCCTTGCTGAGGATCTTGCGCTGCAAATTCTGCTGCATAATCGCCCGCAGTATCCGGCTTCCATGAATCCACCAGGAATGCCAGGTCTTTTACCAGCAAATTGGTCACGATGGTCAGATATTGACGGCGGCGGTCATTATTGCCTTCGCCTGGATTATAATCCGAAGCCGGACGGTTGCCCGGGCCTTCAGCGCTTAAATCTTGGCCCCATAACAGGAATTCAATCGCATGATAACCGGTCGATACATCCGCCTCATCACCTTGCTGGTTCTTGCCAGCAATGTTTTCTTCTGTAATTTCAACAGATTTATCATTGATAATACCTGCATTGGCATTACCATCTACATAATCAATATAGGCTTCATTAAGCGGCCATGCGTTTAAGCGGCCTTCAGGGCCTTCTTTGCCTTCTTTCACAAAATCAATCGGGCCTTCATAGAAACGGAACGCCTCGGTTTGACCGTAGGACAAGCGCGATGTTGTCCACACTTCACGTGCGGTTGCTAATGTTTCCGCATTTGGCTTTTCCAGGAAGGCGTTGATTGCATCTTGCAATTTCACAGCATCATCATAAGCAGCTTTATAGTTTAAATACACCAGCTGTGAATAGCTTTTCAGCACGTCTTGCGGCTGTACAGAAGTCAGTGTTGCAGCTGTTTTTTCAACTTTTTTCTCCACTACAGACGCAGGAGCCGCAGCATTTTCAGCGGGTGTATCGGCTTTATTCAACGCTAAATAGGCTACACCACCTACTACAGCGACGCTAACAGCCAGACTTAAAAGCTTTTTAGACATAGTAAAATCCCCTTTATGACGAATAAAATGAACAGAATTCTCCTTCTGAAATAGCCCTCTCAAGGCCACATGTCAAGATGAAATCGCAAATCATTCTCAATGTCAGTACAAAAAATCATCATTTCTGAACAATATAAAGAACAGCGTTCACCCCCTATTAATATAATTGCATTATGATGAGCGTAAGAATTGGTGATACTATAGTTATTTCTACTATATAACAAAATGTTAACATAAAAGCACCCGCATGGAAATTATCCATCTCTATTTTCATACGTTAGAAGAAGCGCAAAAACTCTCCCAATTCATTGCGCAGCGCTTTCCTGATCCTGAGCGGGTTCTGTTTGGGATATTAGAAATCGCCATCAACGCCGTAGAACACGGCAATTTAGAGATCACTTATGACGAGAAAAACAGCCTCTTACGCGAAGGGCGCTGGCAAGAAGAGATCCAACAACGCCTGCATCTCTATAAAAACCGCAATAAGGCCGCTTCTATTACCTATATAGCCACCCGCCGCGAAATCACCATCCGCATTAAAGACCAGGGCAAAGGCTTTAACTGGATGGAATATATTGATATTGCCCCCGACCGCCTCACCACCCCCAACGGCCGCGGCATAGCCCTCGCCCGCATGATGAGCTTTGATCATATGGAATATCTGGGAGTGGGTAATGAGGTGGTGGGGCGGGTGTATCGGTAAAAAAGGGGGGGGGCAGGATTCGGGGTTCAGGATTCAGAGGGGGAGCATATTTGCTTAATTCCCCTTCCCTGAATCCCGAATCCTGGATCCCGCCCCCTATAAATCCCTTGCATTTCCCAACAATCCCAGTATATTGCAGATTGATAATCCCATATTGTGAGGTTTTTACTATGGCTCGTGTTACCGTAGAAGATTGTATTTTAGAGGTTCCTAACCGTTTTGAGCTGGTGGCTTTGGCTAGTCAACGTGCAAAATCGATTGCTGCTGGTGCGCAATTGACGGTGGATCGTGATAACGATAAGAATGCTGTAGTAGCCCTGCGTGAAATTGCAGAAAAAACCGTTCCTGTAACCGCATTACGTGAACAAGTAGTGCAAAACCTGCAACGCCGTGGCAGACCAGATATTCTGGAACATGAAGAAACCGATGCCGATCTGCAAGCAATGACCAATGCAGAAATCGCTGATGAAGTTCACTCGCTTACTACTGCTGAAGATGATGATTTTGAAGATTCAGGCATGTCTTTCAGCGATGATAATCTGGATGTAGAAGACTAAGATATCGATTTGCTAATCGAGTTCTAATCTGATAAAATAAAAGCCGTAGATGATATAAAGTAATCTACGGCCTTTATTTTTGCATTATTGCCATCACTCTTCGTCATTGCGAGCGAAGCGTGGCAATCCAGGGCAGATTTCTCTGTCCTTTAAGTAGGCCCTGGATTGCCACGCTTCGCTCGCAATGACGGAAGAATATAACGGAATATTACATACCATCATGATAGACCCCGCGCAGGCACTAGCCGAGAAAATAAAAGCGTATAACGCCGATTCCAACAGCGATAAAGTCCGCCGCGCCGTCGCCCTTAGCCAACAAGCCCATTCCAAACAAAAACGGGCTTCTGGTGAGCCCTATTTTGAACATCCGCTTGCCGTTGCCAACATCCTTGCTGATATGCGCCTGGATGATGCCACCATTATCACCGCACTCTTACATGATACAGTAGAAGACACAGACGTCACCCTCGATGAAATCGCCCGTGATTTCGGCAAAGAGATCAGCCATCTGGTCGATGGTGTCACCAAATTGACTAAAATCGAATTCCAGCCAGAGCATATCCGCCAAGCTGAAAATTTCCGTAAGCTTCTGGTGGCGATGTCGGAAGATATTCGCGTACTCCTTGTCAAACTGGCTGACCGTTTGCACAATATGCAAACCCTGCATTTCTTCAAATCCGCCGAAAAACGCCTGCGCATTGCGCATGAGACGATGGAGATTTATTCTTCACTGGCTGAGCGTATCGGTATCCAAAAAATCAAAAACGAATTGCAGGATTTAGCGTTTAAAGAACTGCATCCCGATGCCTATGACTCCATCACCAGCCGCCTGAAATACTTACACAGCCGGGGCGGCAATGAACTGATTGACAAGGTCGTCACACAATTACAAGGAACGCTCAAAGAATCCGGCCTGGATAATGCTGAGGTGCTCGGACGTGAAAAAACACCGTGTTCCATCTGGCGTAAAATGGAGCGGAAAAATATTAGCTTTGAACAGCTCACCGACATCATCGCCTTCCGTATTATGGTAGATTCCGTCGAGCAATGCTACCAAGCCTTAGGTGCCGTACACGCCCATTACCATATGATCCCTGATAGTTTTAAGGACTATATTAGTATTCCAAAAGCCAACGGCTACCGCTCTCTCCATACCGTAGTGATGGGCCCTGAACAGCAGATCATTGAAATCCAAATCCGTACCCATGACATGCATGAGATTGCAGAATTAGGGGTAGCCGCACATTGGAGCTACAAACAAGACGAAAACTACCACCGCACCCAAGGCACGCAATACCGCTGGATACGCGAACTCTTATATATTCTTGAACGCGCCTCCGGCCCCGAAGAATTCCTGGAAAATACACGGCTTGAAATGTATTACGACCAGGTATTCTGCTTCACCCCAAAAGGCGATTTGATTGCGCTACCGCGTGGCGCAACACCGGTGGATTTTGCGTATGCGGTGCATTCGGATGTCGGCTTTACCTGTGTGGGCGCTAAAGTAAATGGGCGGATTATTCCGCTACGCACACCGCTGCAAAACGGTGACCAGGTAGAAATACTCTGTTCCAAAACCCAAGTCCCATCCCCAGAATGGGAAAAATTTGTGGTAACGGCTAAAGCACGTGCGGAAATCCGCCGCTTTACCCGTCAACGCCAGCGTGAGGAATATGTCAATTTAGGCCGCGCAATTCTCACCAAAGCCATCCGCCAAGAGGGCTACGAGCTTTCCAACAAAATGCTCGAACCATCGCTGGATATTTTCCGCAAAAAAACCGCTGAAGATTTATTCGCCGCTGTAGGCGAAGGTTTAATTAAGCGTGAAGAAGTCATCAAAGCCGTACTTCCAAACCGCCCTGCTCCTGCCAATGCAAAAAAAGGCAAAGGGCTTTCTTTCTTCAGCTTCGGTAAGAAACAAAAGAACCAGCAGCAAACCACTATTAACCAAGACGGCGATGACAGCAAGGTGCTTATCAAAGGCCTGGTGCCAGGTATGGCGATGCATCTGGCGGGCTGCTGCCATCCACTGCCAGGCGACCGCATTGTGGGTATTGTCAACACCGGCCGTGGCATTACCATCCATACAATGGATTGCGAAACGCTGGAGAATTTCTCCAACACCCCAGAACGCTGGATTGACGTTTCATGGGATAGTGAAAGCAGCGAGAAGAACTATCTGGGCCGCATCAAAGTGCTTATTTCTCATGAAACAGGCAGCTTGGCAGAGCTCACCAATACCATTGCCAAAGACTTAGGCAATATCCACAACCTCAAAATCGTCCACCGCAACTCAGATTTCTTTGAGATTCTGGTGGATGTCGATGTGCGTGGTTCACGGCATTTAACCAATATTATCGCAAATCTCCGCTCCAAATCGTGTATCCACTCCGTAGAGCGCTATAGGCATTAATCATGACATCATTACTCCGTCTGGGCGTGAATATCGATCACGTCGCCACACTCCGCAACGCGCGCGGTGGCATACATCCTGATCCTGTAACAGCCGCATTGCTTGCAAAAAAAGCAGGAGCGAATGGTATCACAGCGCATTTGCGCGAAGACCGCCGTCACATCCGAGATGCCGATATCCCTCGCCTCAAAAATGAAGTCGCCCTGCCACTTAATTTTGAAATGGCCGCCACCGATGAAATGGTGCGTATTGCGATTGCAACGAAACCGAATGCCTCTTGCATCGTGCCGGAAAAACGTGAGGAAGTGACGACTGAAGGCGGGTTGGATGTGATTGGCGTGAAAGCACGTTTGCAGGATTACATTCCTGAACTGAAAGCCACCGGCATTCGCATCTCACTGTTTATTGAAGCTGACCCTAAACAAATCGAAGCGGCTAAAACACTCGGTGCCGATATCGTCGAACTCCACACCGGCAGTTATTGCCACCTCACCGGCGCTGCACGCGCAGAGGAGCTTAAACGCATCCAACAAGGCGCCCTCATCACCGAAAAACTCGGCATCGAATGCCATGCAGGCCATGGTTTAGGCTTTGACACCGTAGGCCCAATTGCTGCCATCCCGCAAATGGAAGAACTCAATATCGGCCATTTTCTGATGGGTGAAGCCATTTTTATGGGGCTGGAAAAAGCTATTCATACGATGCGCCAGAAAATAGATGAAGCGCGAGGATGATGGCCACCAGTTATTAAATAAATTTACCACACCCATCGATTTTTTCTAAATCCCCTTGCCCAAATCCTATTTCCTACCGTACAATGAGAATAATTTAATGTTCATGCAGGGGAGCAAGACATGACAGATAATCCTACACAACTACCAGCCACCATCCGCAAATCCAGCTTTTTTGACCGCACTCTCTCTTCATTGCAACGTTACACCAAAGATAACATGCTCATGGCATGGGATGGGATTACTGGCACAGCGCGCGCGATTACTGGCGCCATTGACCCTGATTTGCCGCAAGCTGATTTAGACCGTTTGCTCAAACAAATGTCGCAATGCCTAGACCCCAAAGGCGGCGAAGTCAGCGCGCGGCGTAATACGATTGAGCTGGGCGAAACCTATATTAACCTCAGCGATAAAGGCAAACAGCGCTTCTTGAAGCTTCTAGCCAAAACGTTTGATGTAGACCGCGATGAGGTCTATGCCAAAATCCAAAACTATGCCCTTGCTCGCACACAAGAAGAAAAAGCCGAGATGGAGCATGACTTGCGCGAAATGCTCAACCCGCCACGCTTGCGTATTTTACGCCAATTTAACGGCCTGCCAGAAGGCATCAAATTCTTGGTGGATATGCGTGCCGATTTAATCCGCCTCGGCGCTAAACAAAACGAAACGCTCTCTGCATTAGAGAAAGATTTGAATTATCTGCTCTCCACCTGGTTTGATGTCGGCTTGCTCGATATGCAGGAAATCACCTGGAATTCTCCCGCTTCGCTACTGGAAAAACTTATCGCTTATGAAGCCGTCCACGCCATCCGCTCCTGGAATGACCTGCGCAACCGTTTGGATTCTGACCGCCGGTGCTTTGCCTTCTTCCATTATAAAATGCCAACCGAACCGTTGATTTTCGTGGAAGTCGCACTGGTGAAGAACATCGCCACCAGTATCCAAACCCTGCTCGATGAAACCGTGCCGCCATCTCCAGTGAAAGAGGCCGATACGGCGATTTTCTATTCCATCTCCAATACTCAACCAGGCTTGGCAGGTATTAGTTTTGGGAATTTCTTGATTAAGCAAGTGGTGGATAAGCTCTCCCGCGAATTCCCACAGATCAAACAATTCGCCACACTTTCACCGGTTCCAGGCTTCCGCCATTGGTTAGACCCCTTACTGGCCAAAGGCGATGATGAGATCTTGCAACCACAAGAAATCAAAGCCCTGCGCAAATATGACCCTAATAGCGGCAAAGCAACACTAGGCCTAAAAGCCGTGCTTGCCACTGCCTGGCATGAGGATACTAAGCAGGCCGAAATCTTGAAGCCTATATTGCTCCGCCTCTGCGCGCAGTATTTGCTGAAAGAGAAGAAAAACGGCCGCGCACTCGATCCCGTTGCCCATTTCCACCTCACCAACGGCTCCCGCCTGGAGCAGATCAACTGGCTGGGGGATACGTCGGATAAAGGCTTCAAACAATCCGCCGGTATGATGGTGAATTATTTCTACCAACTCTCCAAGATTGATGATAACCATGAAGGTTATGTGAGTGGAAAAGCGATTCAAGCCTCGAAGCAGGTGAAGGGGTTGGTGTAGTTATTATACCTTGGACTTACTCGGCATTGTTGCATGGCTCGCCGTCACTGCGAGGAGCGTTAGCGACGCGGCAGTCCATGTGTAGGATTCCTCTATCCTTTATATAGGGTAGATGGATCGCCATGCTGCGCTCGCGATGACGGAGGATACGCTGTCATTCACCGACTTGATCGGTGAATCCATCTAAAAATATATAGCTATTTATTTGCGATGGATACGCCGATCAAGTCGGCGTATGACAAGACACATCTCATACAACAACACCAACTTGATCTAAGGAAACACCCTACCCCAACATCGTCCTCGCCTCATCAATCGAAGCAATACGGCGTGAAGCGGAAGACATGGCGGCCAAGAAGCTGCAAATCAGCGAAGCATTATCATCGGCTAGCATTCCGGCTTTGAGATAGAGATTATTCTCAAACCCAATCCGCACATGCCCACCAAAACCGCAAGCAGTGACCATACACATTTTCTCTTGCGCACCAAATGCACAGACACTCCATAAGAACCGGAATGGATCCTCAAATAACCCCAATTCTTTGGTGCGATATAAGAACGGCAATAAATCCATCGGCGAGGATGTCAAATCTTTGGAATAGCGCCCCAGCACATATAACACACTATGCTTATCCCCAGGAATCACACCACGCTTTACCAGCGCATGGAACCGGATTAAATCCTCTTCTGAATAGAGAATATATTGCGGCATAATCCGCTCACGCATCACCCATTCCAGGAATTCGGCTCCGGCTTTTTCATAACTCTCATCCGGCATAATCTCACGCAAACCCAGCGACACCGCCTCCGGCCGCACATCGCGCACAGCTTGCATTTGCTCTTCAGGACTATAGATACCCACGGCTTCGGTCGTAACCTGGATAATCATCTTATCTCCCACTTCCGCCCGCACCGCTTTGGTAGCTTCGCGGTATTTATCAGCAGAAAGCGTATGCCCACCATTATCATCGCGTACATGCAAATGCAAAAGCAACGCCCCCGCTTCCATACAATGCCTCGCCTCACGCGCAATTTCGGGCGCTGTCATAGGCAGTGCTGGATGATCTTGCTTGGTTTTACGTGCGCCATTCGGTGCAACAGAAATGATAAGCGGTGGCAGGGTGTGCATGATGTGTATACAACTAGAGTTAGCAATACGCCAATCTACCACTACCAGAGTTACGATGCAATTTGATAGTGATGTTTGCCCACTAAATGCAAACACTATGAAACAAATCGATTGTTACAAAGCTAAGTCTATGGTTTACTATAGGCAATATTACTATTAGGAGTTACCCATTATTATGACTGCGCCTGCAAAATCTTCTCTTTCTTCTGCTGATTATAAAGTTGCCGATATCGGCTTAGCCGAATGGGGGCGTAAGGAGATTAGTCTCGCCGAAACCGAAATGCCTGGCCTCATGGCAATCCGTGAAGAATATAAAGGCAAACAACCACTTAACGGCGCGCGGATTGTGGGATGCTTGCATATGACCATCCAAACCGCTGTGCTTATCGAAACACTGGTCGATTTAGGTGCAGAAGTGCGTTGGAGTTCATGCAATATTTTCTCCACCCAAGACCATGCTGCAGCAGCTATTGCAGCCAGCAATGTACCTGTATTTGCCTGGAAAGGTGAGACGGAAGAAGAATATGTATGGTGCATCAAACAAACCATCAGCGGGCCTAATGGCTGGAAGCCGAATTTGATTCTCGATGATGGCGGCGATTTAACCCGTATCATCCACGAAGAATACCCTGCTTTGCTCGCTGATATCCGTGGTGTTTCAGAAGAAACCACGACTGGCGTACACCGCCTCTACGAAATGGCGAAAAAAGGCGCGCTGAAAGTGCCGGCTATTAACGTGAATGACTCCGTCACCAAATCCAAATTCGATAACCTCTATGGCTGCCGTGAGAGCTTGCTGGATGGTATTAAACGTGCCACCGATATTATGATGGCAGGTAAAATTGCCGTTGTGGCAGGCTATGGCGATGTAGGCAAAGGCTCTGCTGCTGCGCTGCGTGGCCAAGGTGCGCGTGTGCTGGTAACCGAGGTTGATCCTATCTGTGCGTTACAGGCTGCAATGGAAGGCTATCAAGTGGTGACCATGGAAGAAGCTGCACCTATGGCTGATATTTTTGTCACCGCAACGGGTAATGTTGATATCATCACCATTGACCATATGCGCGCCATGAAAGACCGGGCGATTCTGTGTAATATTGGGCATTTCGATAATGAAATCCAAGTGGAAGCATTACGCAATCTCAAATGGCAGAATGTAAAACCACAAGTCGATGAAATCACCTTCCCTGATGGCAAACGCCTCATCCTTCTGGCCGAAGGCCGTTTGGTAAATTTGGGGTGCGCTACCGGCCATCCGAGCTTTGTAATGAGCACATCGTTCAGCAACCAAGTGCTGGCACAAATTGAACTCTGGCAAAATCATAAAAATTATAGCAACCAAGTCTATACGCTACCAAAAGCATTAGACGAAAAAGTAGCGCGTTTGCATTTGGCCAAACTGGGCGTCAACCTTACCCAGCTTAGCAAAAAACAAGCAGAGTATCTTGGTGTTGAACAACAGGGGCCATTTAAGTCGGATGCTTATCGTTACTAGACTGCAATTCTTCTCGTCATTACGAGCCGCAGGCGCGGCAATCCAGGGCCTCCTTAAAGGACAGAAAAACCAGCCCCTGGATTGCCACGGCTCTCGCGAACCTCGCAATGACGTCTCTGGCTTTCATCTGCATCTAACAGCATTCCTGCTGTTTTCTTTATTTGTCCCACTCCCCGCCTATGCCTATAGCCCATTAGAAATAGGCACATGGGGCGCTATTAGCATTTTATTAGCTATCATTCCAGCAAGTATTGCTTTCCTCATGTATCATCGCTGGCGGCAAGCAGAACAACGTATTGAATATATGCAACCGCTTTATGCCCATAAAGCCTATACCAATTCTGCGGTGACAGAAGGCTATTGCTATTGGAACCTGCAAACCAATGCGATGGAAATTTCGACAACACTGAAACATATTTTTCATCTGCATCCGCCTTCTGATGACACACTCACCGGCGTCATCAAATCCTTCAAAAGAGACGATGCCGAACGCCTGCAAGAGGCGATTGATACGCTGCGTGATATTACCTCCTATTACCGCAAAATCAAACTCACCGTGCCACTGCGCACCAATGTGCTAAGTGATACCAGCAAAAATGATTTCCTGCTCGAAATCGAAACCGAGAATGACCCGATCACTATGACGCATGCGCGTTATTTTGAAGTTCTCGGCAATTCGGTTACCGACCGCGAAGGGGCATATACTGGCATTATCATCTGGTTCCGTGATATTTCCGAAACCAAACGCTACCGCAAACGCCTGGAATTAGAAAATGAGCAATTAAAGGAAGAAGTACACAGCCTTTCCAACATCCTCAACGCCGCCCCATTCCCGATCTGGCAACGCGATAAAGACCTCAATATCAGCTATTACAACCTCACCTACGGCCAATATCTGCAAGATCCTATGGATCATTATGGCGATTTAGAGAGTCTAGAACTCGGCAAATACGGCTCCAGCCTCGCCCATAAGGCACAAACCAGCGGGGCGATTGTGCGGGATGATTATCATATCATCGTCAAAGGCCAGCGCCGTCTATATGAGGTGATTGAAGTTCCCAATCCCGATAATGGCACGATTGCAGGCTTTGCCTATGATGTAACCTATCGCGAAGAGCTGGAACATGAAATTAAACGCCATCTCTCCGCGCAATCCGATTTCCTGGAAAGCTCCGCAAGCGCGATGGCGGTCTATGGGTTTGATACACGCCTACAGCATTACAACAACGCCTTCCTCAAACTCTCGGGCCTGGATGACCAGTGGCTTAGCAGCAAGCCTACTTATGGCGAAGTCTTAGAAGCCATGCGCGAAAAACGCAAATTGCCGGAACAAGCCAACTTCCCAGAATTCAAACGCCAGCATTTACAATTCTTCAAAACACTGATCGAACCGCATAACGAATTCTTCTATCTACCCGATGGCACAGCACTCCGCGTGATTGTGATTCCACATGCGCTGGGTGGTTTACTGTTTGCCTATGAAGATATGACCGACCGCTTAGCCATTGAACGTTCATATAACACCTTAATCGCCGTACAGCGCGCCACCTTGGATAACCTGCGCGAAGGCGTGGCCCTGTTTGGCCAAAACGGACGCATCAAACTCAGTAACCCAGCCTATACCACCCTCTGGGAAATTGCGCCAGATCAGCTTAAAGGTGAGCCCCATATCTCCCAGATATTAGAACATACCAAACATCTTTATTACCATGACGGTGATTGGATAGAGTTCAAAGAACATATCATCGCCCAAACCACCAACCAGCAGCATTTCAAACAACGTCTGGAACGCACAGACGGCAAAGTGCTGGATTGGATTTGCGTTACACTGCCTGATGGTGCGATTTTGATGACCTATGTGGATGTCACCGATAGCACCCTCGTAGAACGTTCCTTACGCGAGCGTAACGAAGCGCTGGAAGCGGCCGACCACCTCAAAACCGAATTCTTAGCCAACGTATCCTATGAATTACGTTCACCGCTCACCTCAATTATTGGTTTCTCCGAAATCCTCAAAGATCACCATATCGCCAATATGACCAGCAAGCAGGTGGAATATATCCAAGGTATCCATAGCTCCTCACTCTATTTAATGGCCCTCATTAACGATATTCTCGACCTGGCCTCCATTGAAGCCGGTTATATGCGCCTGGAAGTGGGACGGTTTAACCTCTACAACACTCTCCTCTCCGTCGTACCACTTATCAGCGAACGCTTGCGTGAGAATAGCCTGGGCTTTGAACTAGAATGCGATCCACAGATCGGCGATATGGATGGCGATGAACGGCGGATTAAACAGCTGCTCTTTAAACTGCTCAGCAACGCCATTAAGTTCACCGAGCCACAAGGCGTCATCATCCTCAGCGCACATGCAGTGGATAATTACGAAATTGCCATTACCGTATCCGATACGGGTATCGGCATTCCAACCGATGAGCAAGATGTGATCTTCGAGAAATTTTATAAGAGCGAAGCCTCTAAAGCCAGCAATAAACCTGGTGCAGGCTTAGGGTTATCGGTGGTGAAGAACTTTGTTGAGCTGCATAAGGGCCGTATTGAAGTTGATTCCACCATGGGTGTTGGCACACGTATCACCTGTATCTTCAAACGCCAGAACCCGGAATTATTTGCCTCAACCTCACAACCCCGTGCGATTGAATCGGTAAACGGATGAAACTTGCCCTGCCTGACATAGACCACACCGAGCGCCTCGCCGCCCGTGTTGCAGAACATGCAGCACAAGGCGACGTGATTGTGCTGCAAGGTGACTTAGGCAGCGGCAAAACCACCTTTGCCCGATATTGCATTCAACATCTACTCTATGCACCTGAAGATGTCACCAGCCCCACCTTCACACTGGTGCATACCTATACCAACGCTCCCTTCCCTATCTGGCACTGCGACCTCTACCGCCTGCGCTCCGCCGCAGAAGCCCACGAGCTAGGCCTAGAAGACGCCTTCCACGATGCACTCACCCTGATCGAATGGCCAGAAATTATCGAAGACATTCTGCCCTTAGAACGGCTAGTGCTGCGGTTTAGTGATAAGGATGGGCAAAGAGAAGTATACATAGAACCGCATGGGAAATGGGAGGGTGTTTTTCGCCAAACTCCTACTTGACCGGGGCTGTTGCATGGCTCACCGTCATTGCGAGGGTGGAGGCGTAAAGAAAACAGTGAAACTGTTTTTAGCCGGAACACGTGGCTGTGGCAATCCAGGAGCGGACTTCTCTGTCCTTTATGATGGATAAATGGATCGCCGCGCTACCGCTCGCGATGACGACAGAACAATAGGTCAATTTATAACTAAGAATATACGATAGGACACTCTATGACAAACACACGTGAACATCAGATACGCCAATTCCTTTCCGAGCAAGGCTGGGGCGATGCCGAACGGCGTATGGTGAAAGGCGATGCATCTTTCCGTCGCTATGAGCGTGTTTTACAGAATGGCAAAAGCGCGATTCTGATGGATGCGCCTCCAGGTGTGGAAGATATCGAACCCTTCATCACCATTGGCCGTTTCCTCTATAATGCCGATTTCAGCGCACCAGAAATCTATGCCATAGATGTCCCCAACGGTTTTATGCTGCTCGAAGATTTTGGTGATGATGTTTACGGCGCACTCCTTGCCGCACCACAACCGCACGTAACCGAAGAAGAACTTTATACCGCAGCTGTCGATGTCCTCTCCAAACTCCATCAATCCGGCATGCCTGCTGGCACGCCTGCCTATAGTGATGAGCGCCTGCTGCAAGAAGCAAGCCTACTCACCGAATGGTATCTGCCACATATTATCCATGACCGTACACATTTAGAGGAAGCACGCCTTGCCTATAGCGAAGCCTGGAAGAATGTGTTACCGCTTGCCCATAACCTGCCACCCGTATTAGCATTGCGCGATTACCATTCCCCTAACTTAATGTGGCTGCCAAAACGCGAAGGCATTCGTAAAGTAGGACTACTGGATTTCCAAGATGCCGTTTCCGGCTCGCCCGCTTATGATATGGTATCCCTGCTAGAAGACGCCCGCCGTGATGCCGATCAAACCCTGGCAAAACGCCTTATCACACGCTATCTAGAGGCCAATCCATCCATTAATGAGACTGACTTCAGAGCCGCCTATGCCATGCTCGGTGCACAGCGTAATTGTAAGATTATTGGTTTTGTAGCACGCAAAATTTACCGCGATAATACGACGGCCTATCTCCATTTACTCGGCCGCATGTGGCGTTATTTAGCGATAGATTTAGCCCACCCAGCCCTAGCGCCTGTCAAACACTGGATCGACAGCTACATCCCCCTTAACAAGCGCGATGATGCCACACTCTGCGCAGATCACCTGGAGCGTCAACATGGTTAAACGCGCGATTGTTCTTGCAGCCGGTTTTGGCACACGTATGCGCCCGATTACCGATACAATTCCAAAACCACTCGTACCTGTGCATGGTATTACCTTGCTTGATCGCATCTTAGATAAATTAGATGAAGCAGGTATCGAACAGGTTGTGGTTAACAGCCATTACCTTGCACCTGTACTGCATAACCATATCGCCAAGCGCCTCGAAACCCGCCCACGTCATCCACATATCACCATCTCACATGAAGAAGATATTTTGGAGACTGGCGGAGGAATTGTCAAAGCACTACCCCTACTCGGCGATGAACCGTTCTTGGTAATTAACGGCGATGTGATGTGGCTCGACGGCCCAACCCCCGCCCTCACACAACTCATCAGCCAGTGGAATGCGGATATTATGGATGCATTGCTCTTACTGCATCCACGCGAAAAAGCAATTGGCTATGAGGGTGAAGGCGATTTTATATTACAGCCCGATGGCACCCTCATTCGCCCTGAAAAACGCGAGCAATTGCCGTTTGTATTTGCAGGACTTTCGATTATTACACCTGGCTTTATGAATACTGCCCCAAGCGGTGCGTTTTCCTTAAGCCAGATATACTGGCAGCGCAAGCAAGAAAACAACCAGCTTCGCCGCATGAAAGGCATCATCCATCAAGGTGAATGGCTACATATTGGCACGCCAGAAGGCCTCGTATTGGCAGAAAATTACATTTCTCAGCATGCATAATCCTCTCGTCATTAATACACTGTAATTACATGTAAAATTCTACCTTGGCGTGCTTTTCTGTCATATTTTGAGACAGAAACCAAAAAAAACCTTTCTTTCACAGCAAAAAGCTGTTAAATATATTACAGAATATTGCTGTAGTTCTTGAAATAGGAGGAATATCCTTAATTCAAGCCTATATATCATTTTTTGAACTATATTAATAAAACGTAGAGACTAATGAATCCTGTACGACCTATTAATACCTATCCTCGCTGGACAGATGCATGACGCATCACTCGTCTAAGCTATCTCATCAATAGCTTCCTGATTATTATAAAAATCAGGACTTTTCCTGGCATTATTGCTCTTTCGTTAATTTTCTCTTAATCATAATTATTAATTTGTTAATAAATATGATGGATAATTATAATTCCACTAGCAAAAGCACGTGCTTCGCTACTGAAAGGATTATTGTTATGTCTAGAACTGCTACTACCGCATCTCTGGGACTTTTTTATAATTTGGTCATTATATTCTATGTTGTTGTCCTCACCGTAATGCCAAGTTATGCGGCTAATACTTCCATATTAAGCCGCGGAAGTGTCGTGAGCGGTAGTGCAGGCTCTGATGTCGCCCTGCGTACTGAAACCATTAACCGCATGGAAGCCATCAAGTCTGCTCTTGATAAATTTGCCCGTGCAAATAAGGTACTGCCTTGCCCAACCCTTAGCTCCGACAATTCCAAGGTAGCAGGTACATCCGCCTCCACCACCACACCAGGCACAGCATGTGCTGGGGATTTTACAGGGATGAGTACAGCATCGAATATTGTTGAAGGCATGGTGCCAGTGCGCACCTTAAACCTGCCGGCAGATTATGCTTATGATGCTTGGGGACATCGTATTAACTACGTTATCGATAGACGATTTGCGCATAAAGGCACAGTAGCAACCAGCTTGGGCCCTTTGACTTCATCCACTACAGAACTCAGCTCCTATAACACAACACGCGCAGGGGATATTCAGGTCTATAACCAATCCGCATCAGGAAAAAATCGCGTCGATGGAGGGCCGGATGATGGACCGGCCGCATTATTAATCAGTTACGGCCCGAATGGCTATGGGGCCTATCTCAAAAATGGCCAGCGCGTCCCATCAACATCCGCAAGCCAGGACGAGCGCAGCAATTTCTCTCTCTCATCTTCCGCTGTATCTGTGGAATATGTGCAAAGAGCAACGAACTCTTCCTTTGACGATATTGTCTATATCATCCCACGCATGCAAGATGTGCCTTTTATGTGTCCAGATCGTGGCACAGTGGCCGGAAGCTATGGCCAAACTAATGCAGGGCCTGGTTATGCTCTCCAGCTATGGAATGATCCTACGATGCTCATGCCATTGGATCGCAATCCAAATGAAAAAACCTTCTACAAAGAATGTTATGGAGGAGTGGTCAATGCCACAACAGGCGCCACAGCCTGCGCGGCAGGGAAAATATGCTATTCTGGCAGGTTGGAACGGAGCTGCGTCATTAGCGCAGATGCCAATAAAACCGCAGCAGCGTGGCGTAGCGCAGGGATGGACAATGTCATACCACCAGCAGTTTGCTCGTGCCCAAGCCAAACCTCAGCAGCAGGAAACTACTGGTATAATAATGTCAGCTGGCCTGCTACAACACCAGCAGCTCAAGGCGCTGCTGGTAATGTAGCGCAAGCAGACTGTAATACAGCCTTTTACGATGGTAAAATTAACCGCTATTGCCGCGGGGATGATGTAGATGCAATATCTGGCGGATGGAGTAGAACCACATCTGCCGTCAGCGTTACTCCAAGCCTGATTGGCACCGTCAATAACCTTACCCATAACTGCACCTGTAAAGCCAAATCTGTCGCAGCAGGCGTAGGTTATAACGCGTTCACCATCCCAGCAGGTACTGCTATGGGAAGTTCCTATAGCAAAACCTGTGATGCACCCGGGTATACAGGAACTGTCAATTTTACATGTAAGACAGATAGTGGTTATGATACGAGTGCAACAGGCTGTATCCAAGGCTGTACGGCTATCACAGGCTATACATCTGGTAACCAGTATGCCAACTGGACAACTACACCGATAAATACGAACAACGTAGCAGGGAGCTGCTCGACAGGACTTGTAACAAGCGCAGCCGGAAGACCATCACGTAACTGCCAATCAAACTCCACATGGGGCGCCATTACCGGCTCTTGCCAATGCCCAACCTATAATCCTGGCACAGCCTATTCAGGCTCTACAGGACAAGCAGATGTAGGCGGAACAGTAGATGTTGCGTGCAATACAGGTAGCCAATACTACAATGCTGCAAACAGCAACAAAGGACGGTTCCAATGTAACTCTAATGGTACATGGACGGTCGTGCAAAGCTGTGAAAAGCCATGTAACGTTACCGACTCTGTAGACAATAGCACAGCAGCGGGAACTGTGAGCGGCAATACTATATTTGGCATTAACTGGGGCAATTATGGCGATGTACCACGCGGCACCACGAAACGTGTCTATGGCATACCTTCTAGCTCTTATGGTGGAATCACACGTTCTGTTTGTAGCGCGGGCTGGAAAGTAGGCTATGCTGAGCGTCAGTGCTTATCTACGGGTCAATGGGGCACTCTATCCTCCTCTTGCCCTGCTTATGTATGGCAATATACAGCCGGACAAAGTGGTAGCCCAAGCCAACGAGTAACCGTTAATTATACAGCTCCAGAAGGGTGCTATAACCTCTTTGTTCAAGTCTGGGCGGCAGGCGGTGGAGCTTATGGTACAAGTGGTAAAGGGCATTCTGCCCAAGCAGGATCCATGGGGCATTTTGGTGTATGGACTAATTATGGCAACCCCTCTAAACAACCCCTTAATAGTTTCACAGCCTATATTGGCTTAGGCGGCCCTGCCGATCATGAAGACGATGAAGTACCAGGCGGTGATTCAAACTTCGTGTATTCAACCTATGGCGACGTATATTTCGTAGCCGGTAGAGGGGAAAATAATGGTAGCAGCGCACCATGGGTAGGCGTCAACGGCGTCGTAAGACCGTTTAGTGAGAGCTCTGACCCTAACGGCCTGCTTTTAGGCGGATCGATGGGCTGGGCACCAGGTGGCAATGGCCAAGGCGATAATAATGATGCAAGCAACGGCTGTTGTGGTGGGGAGCAGGGTGGTTACTCTAATGCACAATATATTAATGAACTTGCGAGCGATTTTGGCGGCAGTGGCCCACGCGATGGTGACTGTTGGGAACCTTCAGATTCTGCCTATGTCTATAGGCGGGTAGGTGCAGGCGGATGCTCTATTAAACGTAGCAGTGGATCTTACTACAGCAGAGGCCATGGCGGAGGCGTAGTTGTACGCTGCAACAGAGACGTAAATTAATAAACACAAAGGGGCAAATAATGCGTTTACTTATATCATCTTCTCTGCGTTATATTATAATAGGCATATTGCTTTTGATGCCTAATGGATCTTTGCTTGCAGCAGGTTCTATTCTCAGCCGCGGTAGTGCAACACATGATAATACTATAACTTCTGATATCTCCATGCGTTCTGAGACTCTCAAACGCATGGATGATATTAAAGCCGCACTTGAAAAATTCGCCCGTGCGAATAAGGTGCTGCCTTGCCCAACCACCAGCACCAGCACAGCTAGCACCCTAGGAACAGCCGTTTCTACGACAACTCCCACCACAGCTTGCGCAGGCGATAGTGCGGGCACAACAACCAACGCCAATATTGTGGAAGGCATGGTGCCGGTCAGAACTCTCAACCTCCCGATGGATTATGCTTATGATGCCTGGGGGCGCCGGATACTCTATGTGATTGACCGCCGCTTCGCCCATAAGGGTGATACCGCTCAAGGTCTAGGCACCCTCACCTCTTCTGCAACCGAAACCAGTTCCTATAGCAATACCCGTGTAGGCGATCTTATCGTCTATGATAAGGCAGGAGCCGGACGCCAACCCATTACTGGCGGCAGAGGGCCTGCTGCTCTGCTCATCAGCTATGGCACGAACGGTTATGGTGGATATCCCAAAAATGGGCAGCGTATTTCCTATGCATCCGCAAGCTTAGATGAACGCGCCAATATCGCAACCTCTTCAACCTCAGTTATCACTGATTTTGTTAAAGCACCCACTAGCGCTACGTTTGATGATATCGTCTATATCGTCCCACGCTTAGAGGATGTGCCTTTCCTATGCCCGGATAGAGGCACCGGCTTTAATGCCTATGGCAATACACCCGCAGGCCCGGGATACCCAGCCTATTCTTGGGCAGATCCAGCCATGACCATGTCACTCAGCAACCCTGCTGATAGACTCTTCTATAAGGCATGTATGGGAACAACAGTGAATGCTACCACGGGGGCAGTTACATGTAATGGTGCAGTGTGCTATTCAGGCCGCCTACAACGCACCTGTAAAATCAGCACCGATACAAATAAAACCTATGCTTCATAGAACACATCCGGTATTGAAAATAGCCCACTCTGCCAATGCCCGGCACAAACCTCAGCAGCAGGAAACTTCTGGTATAGCAACCGCACCTGGGCTGCGCAAACACCTCCTGCACAAGGGGCCGCAGGAACATTAGTGCAAGTGGCCTGTAACCCAGCCTATTATGATGGTATGATAAACCGCTACTGCCGTGGTGATGATAGCACAGGCCTATCAGGCGGATGGAGTGAAGATGCTAATATCATCGGCGCGGGCAATAAAAGCCTCATCGCAGATGTCAGCAGCTTAACCAATAACTGCACCTGTAAAGCCAAAAGTATCTCCGCAGGAACAGGCTATAATGCTTTTGCCATCCCGGCAGGCACTGCTGTAGGAAGTTCCTATAGCAAAACCTGTGATGCATCAGGGTATACGGGTACCGTCACATTTGCCTGTAATGCAGATAATGGCTATGCTAACTCAGCTACAGGCTGCATACAAGGCTGTTCTGCTATCACAGGCTATGCATCCGGCAACCAGTATGCCAACTGGGCAACGACAGCGATCAACACCAATAACGTGGCAGGAAGCTGCTCAGCAGGACTCGTGCCCAGCGCAGGAGGCCGTCCATCGCGCAACTGTCAAGCGGGGAGCGTTTGGGGAGCAATTACCGGCTCATGCCAATGCCCTGCTATGACACCAGGCACTGGCTATAGTGGCACGGTAGGCCAAGCCAATGTGGGAGGCACACAAAACATCAACTGTGCTTCCAACTATTATGATTCCGATGGCAATAACCAAGTGACTTATACTTGCCAAAGCAATGGTACATGGGTGCGTTCTGGTGGTGCGTGTGAAACACCGTGTAACGTATCTAACTCTGCTAATAACAATACCGCACAAGGCACTGTAAGCGGCCATAATATATTTGCAATCAACTGGGGCAGTGATGGAAATACACCACGTGGCACCTCAAAAACAGTCTATGGTGTACCTTCTGCTGCTTATGCAGGAAGAATGCGGTCTGTCTGCCGCGACGGATGGAAAATAGGCTATGCTCAGCGTGCTTGCCAAGCTAACGGTACATGGGCAGCGCCTACCGCATATTGTGAACCTTATGTATCGAAAAATCTTGGATGGAGTACATCAGCACCTAGCGCCAGAACAAGTATGACCTATTACGTACCTCAGGGATGTTATAACGTCTTCGTCCAACTCTGGGCGGCAGGCGGTGGTGCTTATGGTACCAGTGGTACAGGACATTCTGCGCAAGCAGGTTCTATGGGGCATTTCGGTGTATGGACACAATACGGCTGGCCGTCTAACTCCCAAACCCGTAACAGCTATCTGATCTATATTGGCCTAGGCGGTCCTCCAGATCACCCTGATGATGAAGATGCAGGCGGTGGCAGTTCTGAGTTTTATTATTTAGATAGCGCACGTTCCGTATATTTCCCACCAGGACGCGGGGAAAATAATGGTGGTGGCGCAGGTAGTGGTATTTTCTATGATAAAACCACAACGTTCGGCGCTCCACCTTTCCAAATTACAATGCCAACCTATAATAGCCTCGCTAACTTACCTGGCGCTGAGCCTGACGGCCTGATCTTAGGCGGAAGCACCGGTGAAGCAGGCGGTGGTAATGGCCAGAGTGATGCGAACGATGCCAGCAATGGTTGTTGCGGTGGTGAGAATGGTGGTTACGCTAATCCACAATGGATTGGTGAACTTAACACCAACATTGGCGGACAAGGCCCAGCCGATGGTAACTGCTCCACAGCAGGCACCACATGGGAAACCCGTATCGGTTCTGGCGGCTGCTCGATTAAACGTAGTAGCGGATCGTACTATAGCGGAGGTGAAGGTGGCGCAGCTATCATCCGCTGTAACCGCGATGTGAACTAATCATTTTCTGCACGTAGAAAGCACAGTATGATGCTGTGCTTTCTATACGTTCCCCATTCTCCATAACGCTATCGCTCGAACATGAAAGCATTGTGTAGCACGCCCCAACCAGTATCCAAAAGCATGTCACGTTAATGTGCAACCCGTGCATTAACTAATACGCTCCTCTTCTATTCACAGATATTTTGTTTATAAAACAAATACATATCTTTGCCATACCTACAGCCAAAAAACGCATATTAACGTCTTGTTAACCTAAAAGCATTACAATTTATGATGAGATAATAATAGCTTATCTTGTTAGGACGTTGATTATGCGCATACCATTCTTTAGCACGGTTTCCTGCCTTTTTACGGGTATGACCCTTTGTACAACCTTGCTTATCCTTGCTATTTCACCTGCCCTAGCAGCGGATTCCATCTTCCAGCGCGGTGTTGTGAGCGGTGCGGATTCTGATGTGGCATTACGTAATATCACTCTCCAACGCATGGATGCTATTAAATCAGCACTGGAGAAATTCGCTACGGCTAACAACGTCGTCCCGTGCCCAAGCGTAAGCACGGATACCTCAAACACCGTCGGTAGCGCAGCCTCCACCACCAACCCTGGCACTGCTTGCGCAGGCGATAGTGCGGGTATGGGCGGTAGTAGTAATATCGTAGCAGGGATGGTGCCTGTACGTACCTTAAACCTGCCGAATGATTATATCTATGATGCCTGGGGACGCCGATTTATCTATGTCATCGACAGACAATTCGCCCATAAAGGAACACTGGCAACAGATATGGGTAATATTACCTCCCTCTTACCGCAAAGCTCTTATTTCTCCTATCGTGCAGGTGAGCTGGAAGTCTATAATAAAGCTGTTGCAGGACAACGGGTTGATGGCGGCCAATATAAGGGCCCTATGGCCATCCTCCTCAGCTATGGTCCAAATGGATATGGTGGTTATACTAAAAACGGACAACATATTCCTTACGGTTCTGCTAGTGTAGATGAGCTAGACAATATTTTCACCAGCCCCTCCTCTGTCGATCTGAAGTTTGTGCAAAAAGCATCTGATAGCGCATTCGACGATATCCTTTATATCATTGAACGCTCAACAACGATGCCTTTTATGTGTCCTGATCGAGGCACAAATGGCACGAACCTCACCCTGGGGCCAGGCTATAGTAAGATTGAATGGACGTATACACCCGCTCAATTTGCGGCTATGAATCTTTCCATAAATCCAACAGCACCTACTCCCAAAACTGTATATAAAGGCTGCGAGGGTGCAAGCGTTGATCCTCTTACCGGAACATTCTCAAGCTGTACATCAGGTACGTGTTATACAGGTTCCATCCAACGTACATGTAATGCCAGCCTTACCTCTAATGCAGCAGAATGGGCAACGGGTACCACTGGCACATCATCATGCACATGCCCTGCTCAAACGATGCCCGGCGGGAATTACTGGTATAGTGGGAGTGTTTGGAACGCAACAAATACACCTGCCACACGCACTGGCACCGCTACAACACAAACAGCCTCCTGTAACTCTGCCTATTATACTGGCACCATTACACGTTATTGCCGTGGGGATGATGGTAACAGTGTCCCAACCACACCCATCCCTCCAGCAGCAGGTGGATGGTCAACCGTGTCTGGTTCCTTTACTGCCAGCACATCAGCAAACCTTAGTGCATTACCAAAAAACTGTCTATGTAAATCCAAATCCGTTGCCGCAGGCACAGGTTTTAATGCCTTCACCATCCCAGCAGGTACTGCTGTAGGAAGCTCTTATGCTAAAACCTGTGATGCAACAGGTTATTCCGGCACTGTGAATTTCTTATGCCAAGATCAGAATGGCTTTGCAGCAACCACTACAAGCGGTGGGTGCATACCAAACTGCCCTGCTCTGACAGGTTATAGCTCAGGTAACCAATATGCAAACTGGAACTCAACAGCCGCAAATAGCACCAACGTTGCAGGCTCATGTAAATCGGGCCTGGTGGCCAGCACAGCCGGACAGCCTTACCGCAGCTGTAGCTCAACAGGAACATGGGGGGGCATCACAGGCTCATGTCAGTGCCCGGCTTATACACCTGGCACAGGCTATAATGGCACCGTGAATAAAGCCAATGTCGGCGCATCACAAGTACTAGGGTGCCAAAGCGGATATTATGACTCTGACGGCACAGATGGCCTCAACACTGTACGCTATACCTGCCAATCCGATGGTTCATGGACACGCTCTGGCGGTGCGTGCGCCCGTCCTTGCAACGTTAATGACTCTGGTAATAACGTCACCGGAAATGGCCATGCCGGTATGGATATTCGTGAAATTAACTGGGGCTATTATGGCGACGTACAACCTGGCACTTATAGCCCTAACATTTATGGTACCTATTCGGGATATGGCGGAGGTTATACACGCTCTATATGCGCTTCAGGCGGGCGTATTGGTGCGGTGAGACGGTATTGCAATGCCAATGGCACATGGGGTGCTGTGTCCTATGCTCCAAACGCAGACTGTTTTTATTCAGATGCCTCAAACAACTATACTGATGGAGCGGGATACCATCAAGTGATTTACTATGGTGGAAACTATAATACATTCTATCCACCTACAGGCTGCTATAACTTCGCAGTATGGATGTGGGCCGGTGGAGCAGGTTCTGCAGATTACTGGTTGGTTGGACGCTCCGGCCAAGGCGGCGCATCGGGTTCTGCCATTCTTTGGACAAACCAAGGCCGTACGGGAGCATCAAGTTCATTCTCTGTTGGAGTGGGTACGGGTGGGCCTTATAACTGGAATCCTAGCGACGTAGGTAACGATACCTATATATATTATAATGGGAACTCCTTCTTACGCGTACGTGGCGGTAAACGCGAGAATGAACAAGGATGGCCAGACCAACAGCATAATGGCGTACCAAGTATGTTGTTATGGAATAACGATGATGGGGCTTACTTCAAAACTGGTAGCTTCTCGCAAAATATCGGCTGGCGCGGTTGGGATGCTCCTGCAGGGCAAACAAAACCCGGCGGCGGATCACCTGGCGCATGGCTGGGAGGTGCGATTAATGACTGGGTCGGCAATAACGGACAACCTGAATCCTATTGCTGGGCAAGCGGCGCATGGCGCCCAGGAACCTGGTGGAACTATGTAGGCGCTGGTGCATGTATACGTTATGAGACGACCTATACATCACGCTCCGGTGACAATGGTCTCATGGTCATCAGCTGTAATTGGGATGGCGGCTAGAAGTGCTATGCCTTCTATGGAGCTTCCGCATGAAGGCATCCAATATCATATAAAAAAGGCGGCATATCACTATGCCGCCTTTTTATTTCTTGACGTAATTTTACTTACGCACGCGCTCCGCGCAAGCCTGATACTGCTGCATCAGAATCACCTTCTGTCGCCTCTGCAGAATCGGCCGCTTGGCCTAAGCGGTTTTCATTGCTTACTTGCGATGTCACCACATCGTGGTCACGCTTAGCTGCAATACGCTTCACTTCATTCATGAAGAAACCGGTACCTGCAGGGATCAGACGGCCCACGATCACGTTTTCTTTCAAGCCTTGCAACTTGTCGATCTTACCAGCCACAGCTGCCTCAGTGAGTACACGTGTGGTTTCTTGGAACGATGCTGCAGAGATGAATGAGCGGGTTTGCAGTGATGCTTTGGTAATACCCTGCAATACAGGGAGACCTTTTGCAATACGGAAGCCTTCAGCTTCAGTCTTGGCATTCACTTCATCAAACTCTTCACGGTCTACTTGCTCGCCTGCCAAGAAGGTTGTCTCACCAGCATCAGTGATTTCGATCTTCTGGAGCATTTGACGCAGGATTACTTCGATGTGCTTATCATCGATTTTCACCCCTTGCAAACGATATACCGCTTGAATCTCAGACACCATATATTTCGCGAGTGCTTCCACACCCATTACTTTCAGAATGTCATGTGGTACAGGGTTACCATCCATCAACAAGTCACCACGGTTTACATAGTCACCTTCGTTCACGGTGATATGCTTGCCTTTTGGAATGAGGTATTCCATACCATCATTCTCACCAGCACCTTGCGGACGCACTACGATACGGCGCTTAGACTTGTAATCCTTACCGAATTCCACCACCCCTTCGATCTCACTGATAATCGCGTGATCTTTAGGTTTGCGTGCTTCGAAGAGTTCAGCCACGCGTGGCAGACCCCCGGTAATATCACGGGTCTTAGTCGATTCACGAGGGATACGCGCTAACACGTCACCCGCATGCACGAACTCACCATCCGGCACGTTCAGAATCGCATTAATTGGCAGGAAGTAACGTGCTTCCAGACCGTTTGCCAGAATGATCACTTGCTCATTCTCATCACGCAGGGTAATGCGCGGACGTAAGTCAGCACCATGACTCTTACGTTTCCAGTCGATAATTACCTTGCTTGAAATACCGGTCGCTTCATCGGTTACTTCTTTGAGTGACACACCTTCTACGAGGTCACGGTATACGATATGACCCGAACGTTCTGTGATGATTGGAATAGTATACGGATCCCACTCCGCCAGGCGTTGGCCTTGCTTCACCGCGAGATCATTATCCACATAGAGTTTCGCACCATATGGCACTTTATAATGCGCACGCTCATTGCCACGCTCATCGAGGATCACTAATTCACAGTTACGGCTCATCACCACGTTACGACCTTGGCTATCCACAACGATGTTGCGGTTGATCATCGCCACTTTACCTTCGTAAGCTGACTCAATGCTAGATTGCTCCGCACCACGCTGCGCCGCACCACCAATGTGGAAGGTACGCATTGTTAACTGGGTTCCTGGCTCACCGATCGATTGCGCCGCAATAACGCCCACTGCCTCACCCACAGATACTAATGTACCTGTCGCCAAGTCACGGCCATAACATTTCGCGCACACGCCTGCTTGGCTTTCGCACGTGAGTACTGAACGGATCAATACAGAATCCACACCCGCTGCATCAATCGCATCCACGCTATCTTCACCAATCATATCACCTTCACCGATGATCAGCTCATTGGTCACTGGATGATAGATATTGCGTGCAGAGGTACGACCGAGGATCGCATCCGCCAATGGTAACACCACTTCACCGCCCTCGATAATCGCTTTAGACACCAGACCTTCTGTTGTGCCGCAATCGATTTCGCCCACGATACAATCTTGTGATACGTCTACCAGACGGCGTGTTAAGTAACCAGAGTTCGCGGTTTTCAACGCAGTATCTGCCAGACCTTTACGAGCACCGTGCGTAGAGTTAAAGTATTCAAGTACGGTCAGACCTTCTTTAAAGTTAGAAATAATCGGTGTTTCGATAATTTCACCTGAAGGTTTCGCCATCAGACCACGCATACCTGCCAGCTGTTTAATCTGCGCTGCAGAACCACGCGCTCCGGAATGCGCCATCATGTAAATAGAGTTTACATTGATTTGGCCACCCTTGCCTTCTTTCTTACGATCTTTGAAGCCACCAGAAATGTCTTTCATCATGTCGCCCGCAACGCGGTCTGTACATTGTGACC
Organism: uncultured Rickettsiales bacterium; assembly: GCA_964574415.1. GTDB lineage: Bacteria > Pseudomonadota > Alphaproteobacteria > Rickettsiales > CAZNNM01 > CAZNNM01. Next base: position 163,166 of record CAZNNM010000002.1, read on the forward strand.
AAGCATCCACCACCTTGTTGTAACGCTCACCCTGGGTGATCAAACCATCAGCATATTGCTGCTCGAATTGCTTCACTTCATCCATAGTGCCGTTAATGTGTTTTTCCTTGCTTTGTGGAACGATCATATCGTCCTTACCGAAGGAAATACCGGCTTTACACGCATGGTTGAAACCAAGTTTCATCAATTGGTCAGCGAAAATCACAGTCGCCTTCTGGCCGCAATGACGATACACCATGTCAATCAACTTGGTGATTTCTTTCTTGGTCAGCAATTGGTTTACTTGCTCGAAAGGAATATTGATATCATCTGGCAATAAGCGGGAAATCAGCATACGGCCTGGTGTGGTTGTAGCCAATACGGTTTTGGTCACACCATGAATATCTTTTGCCTGACGACGGCAACGGATTTTGCTGTGCAGCGTAATCACACGGGATTGCAGCGCATGTTCGATTTCATTGATATTAGAGAATGACATACCTTCACCTGGCTCACCATCGATCGCCATAGAGAGGTAATACAGACCCAAAATAATATCCTGTGTAGGAACGATAATTGGCTTACCATTTGCAGGGCTGAGGATGTTGTTGGTAGACATCATCAACACACGAGCTTCTAATTGCGCTTCAATAGAAAGCGGTACGTGAACCGCCATTTGGTCACCGTCAAAGTCCGCGTTAAACGCCACGCACACTAACGGATGGAGTTGAATTGCTTTACCTTCCACCAGCACCGGCTCGAATGCCTGGATACCCAAACGGTGGAGTGTCGGCGCACGGTTTAACAGCACGGGATGCTCACGGATCACTTCTTCCAGAATATCCCACACCTCAGGGCGTTCGCTTTCCACCATACGTTTCGCGGTTTTCAGCGTGGTTGACAGTCCATAAAGTTCCAATTTCGCATAGATAAACGGCTTGAACAATTCCAGCGCCATTTTCTTAGGCAGACCACATTGATGCAGTTTCAGCTCAGGGCCTACTACGATCACCGAACGGCCAGAATAGTCCACACGCTTACCCAGCAAGTTTTGACGGAAACGGCCTTGCTTACCTTTAAGCATATCTGCCAGTGATTTGAACGGGCGCTTATTGGCATTTTTCACCACACGGCTACGACGGCCATTATCAAACAACGCATCTACCGCTTCTTGCAGCATACGCTTTTCGTTACGGATAATAATATCCGGCGCGCGCAGCTCGATCAGGCGTTTCAGACGGTTGTTACGGTTGATCACACGGCGGTATAATTCGTTCAAATCCGAGGTCGCAAAACGGCCACCATCCAGCATCACCAATGGGCGAATTTCAGGTGGAATCACCGGAATCACTTCCAGCACCATCCACTCAGGGCGGTTGCCAGAATCTAAGAAAGACTCAACTAATTTCAAACGCTTCACGTATTTCTTACGTTTCGCTTCAGAATTGGTATCCGACAAATCGGTACGCAATTTTTGCTTTTCTTCTGCCAGATTGATGGATGACAGCATAAAGCGCACGGCTTCCGCACCAATCATTGCAGTGAAGCTATCTTCACCAAACTCATCCTGCGCTTTCATGAATTGCTCTTCAGAAAGCAACTCGCCATAGCTGAACGGAGAAATACCAGGATCCGTTACGATGAAAGATTCAAAATACAGCACCTTCTCAATATTTTTGAGTGGCATATCCAGTAATACGGAGATACGGGATGGCAGGGATTTTAAGAACCAAATATGCGCAACCGGTGCAGCCAGTTCGATATGGCCCATGCGCTCACGGCGCACTTTAGAAGTTGTTACTTCCACACCACATTTTTCGCAGATGACACCGCGGTATTTCATGCGTTTGTATTTGCCACATAAGCATTCGTAATCCTTTACAGGACCGAAAATACGCGCGCAGAATAGACCATCGCGCTCAGGCTTAAATGTACGGTAGTTAATGGTTTCCGGCTTTTTTACTTCACCGAAAGACCATGAACGGATCTTTTCAGGACTTGCAACGGTAATTTTGATTTGGTCAAATTGTTGTGCACCTTCAACTTGGCCAAAAAAGTTTGCTATCTCTGTCATAAAATTTCCCTGCCTTTTACTTCAAAAGGATCGTGTTAAGGACGCCCCGCAGTAACGAGACGTCCTATAATAAAGTCGGTGGTTTAAGCGGCTACTTCTTCTTCCTCTTCGTGCTGCTCAAGCTCTATGTTCAAGCAAAGTGAACGTAGTTCTTTGATCATCACGTGGAAGGATTCTGGCAGACCGGATTCAAAGGTGTGATCACCTTTTACGACCGATTCGTAAATCTTAATACGACCCGCTACGTCATCCGATTTCACCGTGAGCATTTCCTGCAATGTATACGCAGCACCATAGGCTTGCAGCGCCCAGCATTCCATCTCCCCGAAACGCTGACCACCGAAGTGAGACTTACCACCAAGTGGTTGTTGTGTCACCAAGCTGTATGGCCCGATTGAACGCGCATGGATCTTATCATCCACTAAGTGATGCAGTTTGAGCATATAAATATAACCCACTGTCACAGGACGTTCAAACGCTTCACCGGTACGGCCATCGAAGAGTGTCACCTGACCAGACGCATCGAGGTTAGCCTCTTTAAGCATCTGTACGATATCATCTTCTTTAGCACCATCAAATACAGGTGTAGCAACCGGCACACCTTTTTGCAGGTTACGTGCCAATTCGCGCAACTCAGGCTCTTTTAATGCCTTGATTTCCTTTTGGTCTTTCTCGTCTTTATAGACGGTAAGCAGATGCTTACGTACATCCTCCAACGAGCTTTCACCCGCATTAGCCTTCTCAAGCACTTCACGAACTTGCTTACCAAGCCCTGCAGATGCCCAGCCCAAATGGGTTTCAAGAATCTGACCAACGTTCATCCGCGATGGTACACCAAGAGGGTTCAACACGATGTCCACATGTGTGCCGTCTTCCAGATATGGCATATCTTCGATTGGCAGAATGCGGGAAATCACCCCTTTGTTACCATGGCGACCCGCCATTTTATCACCAGGCTGCAGCTTACGCTTCACAGCGATAAACACTTTCGCAACTTTCAGCGCGCCTTGTGGCAGATCATCACCGCTTTGCAGTTTCTCAACTTTCGCAGCGAAACGGTTGTTCAGACGAGTTGTAGCTTCATCCAGCTGTTTTTTCAAGCCTTCGATTTGCTGCATCACGGCTTCCTCTTCCACAGAGAACTGCCATAATTGGCCTTTAGAATACTGGCCAAATAACTCTTCAGTCAATTTTGTACCAGCTTTCCAGCCTTTTGGACCATTCGCTGCTTTTTTGCCGATCAGCAATGTCTTCAAGTGACCATAGGTGAAGTTTTCCACGATGCGCAATTCATCATCACGGTCTTTCGCCAAACGTTCGATCTCTTGTTGCTCAATCGCCAGAGCGCGTTCGTCTTTTTCGATACCACGACGAGAGAAGATACGTACTTCAACAATAGTACCTGTCACCCCAGGAGGCACGCGCAGTGATGAATCGCGAACATCTGCCGCTTTTTCACCGAAAATCGCACGCAGGAGTTTTTCTTCCGGTGTCATTGGTGATTCGCTCTTCGGTGTTACTTTACCGACCAGAATATCACCCGATTTCACTTCAGCACCCACGTGTACTACGCCCACTTCGTCCAAATGGCGCAGGCTTTCTTCACCTACGTTTGGAATATCGCGGGTAATCTCTTCAGGCCCGAGGCGTGTATCACGCGCTACAACTTCAAACTCTTCGATATGGATTGATGTGAACACGTCGTCTTTCACGATACGCTCAGAAATCAGGATCGAATCCTCGAAGTTGTAACCATTCCATGGCATGAATGCCACCAGAACGTTACGGCCGAGTGCCAGTTCGCCCAAGTTTGTGCTAGGGCCATCAGCGATAATATCGCCTTTTTTCACCACATCGCCCACTTTTACCAATGGTTTTTGGTTGATGCAGGTATCCTGGTTAGAACGCTGATATTTCAACAGATTGTAGATATCCACACCTGGAGATACGGATTCGCCAGTATCTTCTGTACCACGGATTACGATACGGGTCGCATCCACCTGCTCTACCACACCGCTACGGCGCGCTACAGAGGTTACACCCGAATCACGTGCCACAGCACCTTCCATACCGGTACCCACCAATGGAGCATCACTGTAAACCAGCGGCACTGCTTGGCGTTGCATGTTTGATCCCATCAGTGCACGGTTCGCATCATCGTTCTCAAGGAACGGAATCAGCGATGCCGCTACAGAAACGAGCTGTTTTGGCGATACGTCAATATAATCAATACCTTCAGGGCCAGACATGATAAAGTCACCGTTACGACGGCAGCTGATCAAATCATCCGCAAACGAACCGCTCTTATCCAGAACCGCATTCGCCTGAGCAATCGTATATTTGCCTTCTTCAATCGCAGACAGATACACTACTTCATCGGTTACTTTGCCATTTGCCACCTTACGGTATGGGCTTTCAATGAAACCGTATTTGTTAATACGCGCATAGGTCGCCATGCTGTTGATCAGACCAATATTCGGACCTTCCGGTGTTTCAATTGGACAGATACGGCCATAATGGGTCGGGTGTACGTCACGTACTTCGAAACCAGCACGCTCACGTGTCAGACCGCCAGGCCCGAGGGCTGACAGACGACGCTTATGCGTAATCTCGGATAATGGGTTGGTTTGATCCATAAATTGTGACAATTGCGAAGAACCGAAGAATTCCTTCAGCACCGCGCCAAGCACTTTCGCGTTGATCAAGTCATGCGGCATCACGGTATCAATTTCTACCGCACCCATACGCTCGATAATCGCACGTTCCATACGCAGCAAGCCAACACGGAATTGGTTTTCCATCAACTCACCCACAGAACGCACACGACGGTTACCTAAATGGTCAATATCGTCAATCTCGCCAATACCATCTTTGAGCTGCACGAGCATACGCACTATCTCAAGAATGTCTTCTTTGGTCAGCACGGCTACTTCTTCTGACACTTTTACATCCAGACGCGCATTCATCTTCACACGGCCAACGATAGACAGATCATAACGCTCTGCATCAAAGAACAGGCTGTTGAACAGCGCTTCAGCTGCTTCCACTGTAGGTGGCTCACCAGGACGCATAACTTTATAAATATCAAGCAGCGCATCTTCACGGGTATTGGTTTTATCCAGTAACAGAGTATTACGGATATAAGGGCCAACGCGCATGTTATCAATGGCCAGCACTGGAATCTCATTCACACCCATCTTCTCAATGGCCTGTACATGATCCAATGTCAACTCATCACCAGCAGCTAAATAGACTTCGCCAGTTTTCGCATCGATAATATCGCTTGCAATATAATGGCCACGGATATCTTCCGGTGTTACCACATATTCTTTCACGCCATCAGCTTGCAATTTCTTCGCCAGGCGAGGAGTAATTTTGGTGTTTGCTTCAAGCAGCACTTTACCGCTTTGCGCATCTACCAGATCATAAGGCAGCTTCACACCGCGCATTAATTCAGCTGTGAACTCAGCAGACCAGCCTAATTTACGCTTACGGAAGAATAATTTATCATAGAATGTATCGAAAACTTCTTTGTTATTCAAACCTAAAGCACGCAGCAAGCTGGTAACATAGAGCTTACGCTTACGGTCAATACGGAAGTATAACAGATCTTTCGCATCGAATTCAAAATCCAGCCATGAGCCACGGTAAGGGATGACACGAGCAGAGTAGAGGTATTTACCAGAACTATGGGTTTTACCGCTATCATGATCAAAGAACACGCCTGGTGACCGGTGCATTTGCGACACGATCACACGCTCTGTACCGTTTACAATGAAGGTACCATTTTGTGTCATGAGCGGAATATCACCCATATACACGTCTTGTTCCTTAATACCTTTGATCACCGATGCGCCGGTAGATTCATCTTTTTCACGCACAATCAGGCGCAACGTCACTTTGAGAGGTGCCGAGAAGGTGATACCACGCTGCACGCATTCTTCAACGTCATATTTAGGCGCATCAAAGCCATATGATACGAATTCAACCGTAGAAACCCCTGCGAAATCGCTGATAGGGAATACAGATTTGAATACGCTTTGTAAACCAAGATCACCACGTTTATCCGGTGATACATTTAATTGGAGGAATGCCTCATAGGAATTTTTCTGTATTTCAATTAGGTTAGGCATCTCCGCCACTGTAGAAATACTACCAAAACTTTTGCGCAACCGCTTACGAGAAGTGAAAGAATGCACCACTCCGCTCTCCTACCCTATGAATTTATGGATATAGTCTATGCTATTGTTAGACCATTTTTTATTTAACCGCTCACATCGCCAAGTAGGACTCATGTAGATTAACTACATTTTTCCTGCCTCTCCTAGTGTACAGTAAAAGCAAAAATGCTCTAGCACATCTATATATTATCTGATCCCCCACCCATAATGCGCTATTTTGTTTTTCATATTTTCTTCACGCCCACCGACGCAAAAACCATTCTTTAGACTAAAGAACAGAGCGTAAATACGAAACACATAAAACTAACAAAACATTATGCTGTTGGAGATACTTTTGTATTTCCCTGCTTTACAAACAGGAAAAGTGGGATACCCGAAAGTATCCCACTAGTAACGTCCCTGTCAGAAGTTATTTTACTTCTACAGTAGCGCCAGCTTCAGCCAATGCTTTTTTCAGCTTTTCAGCATCGTCTTTAGAAATGCCTTCTTTAACAGCTTTAGGAGCTGCTTCTACGAGGTCTTTCGCTTCTTTCAGACCCAGGCCTGTAGCAGCGCGAACTTCTTTAATTACGGCGATTTTGTTAGCGCCAGCATCTTTCAGAATTACGTCAAATTCTGTTTTCTCAGCAGCAGCTTCAGCACCACCAGCAGCAGCGCCAGCAGCAGCCACAGCCACAGGAGCAGCAGCAGATACGCCCCATTTCTCTTCAAGAAGTTTAGACAACTGAGCAGCTTCTAATACTGTCAGCGCGGAAAGATTATCAACGATTTGCTCTAAATTAGCCATTTTAGTACCCTATCTTGGTTATTGTTATAGAATTAATGAAGCCAGATCTTTACTTCTTGTCTGCGTAAGCCGTAAAGAGTCGTGCCAATTGTGCCGCTGGAGCCTGTGTTACACCAGCGATACGGGTTGCAGGAGTGCTTATCAATGCAATAAGCTTCGCCCGCAGTTCATCAAGTGATGGCATAGACGCCAGGTGCGCAACTTCCTTGGCATCCATGACTTGTTCATCTAAAACACCACCTAATATAACGAGTTTCTCATTACCTTTAGCAAAGCCGTTAATGACTTTAGCAGCCGCCACAGGATCATGAGAAAGTGCGATAGCTGTAGGGCCTGTGAACAGGTCTGTCAGCTCGCTAAACTTCGTGTCTTTTAACGCCAAACGCGCTAAGCTGTTCTTTGTTACTTTGAATTCAGCACCATTAGCACGAATTTCTTTACGTAACGCAGTCACTTCAGCTACGGTCAGGCCCTTATAATGCACAACCACCATCAGGCTTGCAGATGAGAGAGCTTCACGCATGGAAGCTACGGTCTCTTTTTTCTCTACGCGATTCACTTGCTATACTCCACTTCTAGCCATTACACCGTTGCTGTGTCCACTGACACGCCAGGGCTCATTGTAGCGCTGACTGCAACCTTTTTAATAAATACGCCTTTGAAACCAGCAGGTTTTGCTGCTTCAATTGAACTCAGCAAGCGTTTAATGTTTTCCAGCAAGGCTTCTGCTGTAAAGCTCGCTTTACCGATACCAGCATGGATGATACCCGCTTTGTCGATTTTGAACTCTACACGACCGCTTTTATTTGCTTTAATTGCTTGCGCAACGTCATTTGTTACAGTACCGAGTTTCGGGTTAGGCATCAAACCACGAGGGCCGAGCACCTTACCTAAACCTTGCTGACCGATCATAGGCATCATGTCAGGGGTTGCAATACAGCAATCAAAGTTGATTTCACCCGCTTTAATTTTCTCAGCCAGATCTTCATCACCCACGATATCCGCACCTGCTTTTTTCGCCTCAGCAGCTTTATCCCCTTTAGCAAATACAGCTACACGCACATCTTTACCCAGACCATTAGGCATGTCCGCAGTACCACGCACCGCTTCATCGGTACGTTTTGGATCAACACCCAGCTGAATAGCGATATCAACTGTTTGGTCAAATTTAGGCGCTTGGAAACCTTTTACCAATGCTACCGCATCTGCCAATGAATAGGCCTGTGTATTATCAAAGGAAGCTTTTGCAGCCTTTATACGTTTACCTTCTTTTGCAGCCATCTTATGCCTCCACTACTTCCAGACCCATAGAGCGCGCGCTACCAGCCAGCATTCTTACTGCCGCATCGATATCATTCGCGTTCATATCAGCCATTTTCTCTTCCGCAATTTTACGTAATTGCGCTTTTGTAATTTTGCCCGCAGATGTTCTGCCTGGCTCTTTGCTTCCGCTTTGCAGACCTAATGCTTCTTTAATGAAGTAAGTCACTGGCGCACCGCGCATTTCGAAATCGAATGAACGATCTGCATATACAGAGATCACTACAGGAATTGGCATGCCTGGCTTTTTGTTCTGTGTAGCAGCATTGAATTGCTTACAGAAATCCATAATATTCACACCACGTTGACCCAAAGCAGGACCTACTGGGGGAGAAGGATTTGCTTTACCAGCGGGAACCTGCAATTTAATGAGACCCGTAACCTTCTTATTTGATTTTGCCTTAGCCATGTATTCCTTCCTTTATGATCACCATAACGCCATAAAAATTTTCAAGAGACACTCTTATACTGAAAACTATCCCTATCAGTAAAGAGAAATCTTATATTTTTTCTACTTGGAAGAATTCTAACTCTACTGGAGTAGATCTTCCAAAGATTGAAACCGCCACTTTCAGCCTGTTTTTATCGTTATCGACTTCTTCCACCACGCCTACGAAAGACTCAAATGGACCATCGACAATCTTCACAGATTCGCCACTTTCGAAGCTCACTGCATGTTTAGGCTTATCCACACCTTCCTTCACTTGACGGAAGATATGTTCCACTTCTTTTTCGGAAATAGGCAATGGCTTGCCTTTACCGCCCAAGAAACCATTCACGCGCTCAACATTCTTTACCAAATGCCATGTGTCATCATTCAGGTGCATTTTCACCATCACATAGCCTGGGAAGAACTTACGCTCTGCATTGACTTTTTTCCCTTTTTTGACTTCCACAACTTCTTCAACAGGAACAGTCACTTCTTGGAAATAATCAGCCAAGCCTTTTTTCTTGGCTTGTTCTGTAATAGCTTGCGCTACTTTTTTCTCATGTCCTGAGAGCGCGTTGACAATATACCACTTATAGTCCACTTGACCCTAGCTCCCCAATCCTAACAAGAGCTGTACGGCTTCTAAAACCACCTTATCAACCAGCAAGAAGAACAAAGCTGCAACAATGGTCATAACGAACACTGTTACAGATGCCACGACCAACTCCTTACGGGTCGGCCATGTCACCTTTGATACTTCTTGACGTACTTGACTAAAAAACTCTGTTAAGAACATTGTTATAATCTATCGGCTAAAAACATTACAGTGTTGGCAGGAGCGACAGGAATCGAACCCGCAACCCCCGGTTTTGGAGACCGGTGCTCTACCAATTGAGCTACACTCCTGTAAGTCGTCTGTAACCAGCCTCCTTAAGCCTTTTATATTACTTAATGATCTTCGCCACGACGCCCGCACCTACGGTACGGCCACCTTCACGGATAGCGAAGCGCAAGCCTTCGTCCATCGCGATTGGCACGATCAAATTCACTACTAAACGGATATTGTCTCCAGGCATAACCATCTCGGTGCCAGCTGGGAGTTCAACAGTTCCGGTAACGTCAGTTGTACGGAAGTAGAATTGCGGACGGTAGTTCGCAAAGAATGGTGTATGACGACCACCTTCTTCCTTAGACAATACGTATACTTCAGATTCAAACTGGGTATGTGGTGTAATAGAACCAGGCTTAGCCAATACTTGACCACGCTCAACGTCTTCACGGCCAACACCACGAAGCAACACGCCCACGTTATCACCAGCACGACCTTCGTCCAGCAATTTACGGAACATTTCAACACCAGTACAGGTGCTCTTCTGGGTAGCGCGGATACCAACGATCTCAACTTCCTCACCCACTTTCACGATACCGCGTTCAACACGGCCGGTCACTACTGTACCACGACCAGAAATAGAGAACACGTCCTCGATTGGCAACAGGAATGGCTTATCCAGAGCGCGCTCAGGCTCAGGGATGTACTCATCAACAGCTTTCATCAATGCTGTGATAGAATCTTTACCCAATGGAGTTTCTTTGCCATCCAGACCAGCAAGAGCAGATCCACGGATTACAGGAATATCATCACCAGGGAAGTTGTAAGAGCTCAAAAGCTCACGGATTTCCATTTCAACCAGGTCTAACAATTCAGGATCATCAACCATGTCGCATTTGTTCATGAATACAACAAGCGCAGGCACACCCACCTGACGAGCCAACAGAATGTGCTCACGGGTTTGTGGCATTGGGCCATCAGCAGCAGATACTACAAGAATACCACCATCCATCTGTGCAGCACCGGTGATCATGTTCTTTACATAGTCAGCATGCCCCGGGCAGTCTACGTGTGCGTAGTGACGGTTCTCAGTCTCATACTCTACGTGCGCAGTATTAATCGTAATACCACGAGCCTTCTCTTCAGGAGCAGCATCAATTTGATCATAGCCTTTAAACTGCGCGCGACCTTGTTCAGCCAATACTTTCGTAATCGCAGCTGTCAATGTCGTCTTACCATGGTCAACGTGACCAATCGTCCCAATATTTACGTGAGGCTTCTTACGCTCAAATTTCTCTTTAGCCATTTTTATCCCTCTATATTCAATAGGTTAAAATTAACAAAAAACTTATGCAACTTTTGCTTTAATTTCGTCAGCAACGTTCTGCGGAACTTGGTCATAATGTGCGAATTGCATGGTGTATTGCGCACGGCCTTGTGACATAGAACGCAATGTGTTCACGTAACCAAACATCGCTGCCAATGGCACTTTTGCTTTGATTACTTGTGCATTACCACGTTGTTCCATACCACCGATTTGACCGCGACGGCTGTTTAAGTCACCAATAATATCGCCCATATATTCATCAGGTGTGATCACTTCCACATCCATGATTGGCTCTAACAGAGCTGGACGTGCCTTTGGCATACCTTCTTTGAAGGCACCTTTAGCAGCGATTTCGAACGCCAATACGCTCGAATCCACATCATGGTATGCACCATCGGTCAATGTTGCTTTGAAGTCAATCATTGGGAAGCCAGCGATAACACCGGAATCTTTAATTTGCTCCAAGCCTTTTTGAACACCAGGGATATATTCCTTCGGAACGTTACCACCCACAACCTTGCTTTCGAAAATGAAGCCAGAACCTGGTTCCAATGGTTCGAAAGTAATTTTAATACGCGCGAATTGACCCGCACCACCAGATTGCTTCTTATGTGTAAAGTCAATATCAGCAGCTTTAGTAATGGTTTCACGGTATGCCACCTGCGGCGCACCGATATTCGCTTCCACTTTGAATTCACGACGCATACGGTCGATGATAATTTCAAGATGCAATTCACCCATACCTTTCAGTACAGTTTGACCGCTTTCCTCATCGGTAGATACGCGCAGAGACGGATCTTCAGATACCAAACGAGACAGAGCCAGACCCATTTTTTCTTGGTCAGCTGTACTCTTAGGCTCAACCGCCACCTCAATTACCGGCTCAGGGAAGTCCATTCTTTCCAGGATTACAGCATGATTCGGATCACAGAGTGTATCACCTGTTGTCGTATCTTTCAGACCTGCAATCGCCACGATATCACCCGCAGATGCGTCTTTAATATCTTCACGGCTGTTTGCATGCATGAGGAGCATACGGCCGATACGTTCTTTTCTGTCTTTGGTAGAGTTGATAACGGTCGAACCCGCGGTCAATTTACCAGAGTAAATACGCACGAATGTCAATGAACCTACGAATGGGTCGGTCATTACTTTAAATGCCAAACCAGCAAATGGCTCATCATCAGAAGATTTACGCTCGATTGGCTCTTCAGATGAATCCGCTTTCACACCTTTAATCGCAGGCACGTCAGTTGGAGCTGGCAAGTAGTCTATTACTGCATCCAGAAGCGGCTGAACACCCTTGTTCTTGAACGCACTTCCGCAGATTACTGGCACGAATGCACCATCAGTAACACCCTTACGAACACATTTTTTCAATGTCGCTTCATCAGGTTCTTCACCATTCAAATAGGCTTCCATAGCCGCTTCATCGGTTTCAACAGCAGCCTCCACTAATGCAGCACGGTATTCTTCTGCTTTGTCTTTCAGCTCAGCAGGAATATCAACATAGCTGAATTCAGCACCCAGAGCTTCGTTTTTCCAGATGATTGCTTGCATCTTCACCAGATCAATTACACCTTGGAAGTTTTCTTCGCTGCCTACTGGCAACTGCAGAACCAGAGGCTTCGCACCCAGACGGTCAACAATCATGTCCACACAACGATAGAAGTTTGCACCAGTACGGTCCATCTTGTTCACGAAACAAATACGCGGAACACCATATTTGTCCGCCTGACGCCATACGGTCTCAGATTGAGGCTCAACCCCAGCCACGCCGTCAAATACCGCCACAGCACCGTCAAGTACACGCAAGCTACGCTCCACCTCAATGGTAAAGTCTACGTGTCCTGGTGTATCAATAATGTTAATACGGTGATCATTCCAGAAGCAGGTGGTCGCAGCAGAGGTAATGGTAATACCACGCTCTTGCTCTTGCTCCATCCAGTCCATGGTTGCAGCACCTTCGTGCACTTCACCGATCTTATGGGACTTACCGGTGTAATACAGAATACGTTCTGTTGTTGTGGTCTTACCCGCATCGATATGCGCGCAAATACCGATATTACGATATCTTTCTAATGGAGTTGTACGAGCCATGATCCAAACTTTCTAAAAAATCTATTACAAAAATCCTACCAGCCAACAAATCCTACCAACGGAAATGCGCAAACGCACGGTTTGCTTCAGCCATTTTATGGGTATCTTCGCGTTTCTTCACAGAAGCGCCACGGTTTTGAGATGCTTCATACAGCTCAACTGCCAACTTGTGTTGCATTTCTTTTTCAGAACGCTTACGCGCCACTGCGATAATCCAACGGATCGCCAATGCCAAAGCACGGGTTTTGCGCACTTCTACTGGCACTTGGTATGTCGCACCACCCACACGGCGGGAACGCACTTCAATCGCAGGCATTACATTGTCAATCGCATCAGAAAACACTTGCAGTGAGTCTACTTTATAACGCTTCTCGATAGAATCCAGCGCACCATAAACAATGCTCTCTGCAACGGATTTCTTACCATCTTTCATGAGACAGTTCATGAATTTAGACAGTACGACATTTCCGTGCTTCGGATCTGGAAATACTTTACGTTTTGCTGCTGCATGACGACGTGACATGTGTAACCTATTACTTGTTGTATTAAAACCAATATATTAAAATTCTATTATTTCGGACGTTTAGCACCGTATTTAGAACGGCCCTGCTTACGATCTTTAACGCCTTGTGTATCCAATGTTCCGCGGATGGTATGGTAACGCACCCCCGGTAAGTCTTTCACACGACCACCACGCATCAGAATCACGGAGTGTTCTTGAAGGTTATGGCCTTCACCAGGAATATAGCTTGTTACCTCGAAACCGTTGGTCAAACGCACACGCGCAACTTTACGGAGCGCTGAGTTTGGCTTCTTAGGGGTTGTAGTGTATACACGCGTACAAACACCTCTTTTTTGTGGGCAACTTTGCAACGCTGGCACTTTGTTACGTTTTGTCTGCTTTACTCGTGGTTTACGCACCAGCTGATTCGTCGTTGGCATGCCGCTTATCTCCTTAAAAAACACTAGGTTTTTTGTTATCCTCTAATAATTTTTATCCAAAACAATCTTATCCCTAATACTTGGGTAAAAGGGATAGAGAGTGGCGCATATTAGTAAGCTAAGTCTCTTACGTCAAGCGAAAATTCACTACTTATGCACGATTCATCCGAGATTCTTTTACCACCCCTTCTCGCACACGCACAAAAATTACTTTATATTTATGAAATACAGACTCTTAGACAGGGGATACTTATTACTTTCATCCCATGATGCAAAAAAACCACATTAGTATATAAAATATTAACTATTTTAATAGTAGAATACCTATTAAGAGGAGGCATATCGTTGCTGGTAGCGCGCTTACAGCGCAACCGCAATGCGGCCCTTTATTGAGCACATCTTAGAGGGCGGAGCAACGTCGATCATGTTTGAAAAACTGCGGAATATTCTTTTTGGCCCACAGCCCGCCCCCAATCCCCCGCCTTCCGTCAGCGACATTCCGATTACTCATGCTTCCGAAATCTTCACGGAAGCTTTTGAAAAAATACGCTTTTTACTCGAAGATAACTACCAAAAAACCTGCATTCTCGATGGCAATGAGAATAAATTCCATATTGCGAAAAATCAGGGCTTTATGATCAAGGCCTTAGAGAGACCTAACCATCCGCACACGCCCACTGTCAATGAATCAAAACGCACGGTAACCTTCTGTTCTGACAATACATTATTTGCCAATAAATCGATTGACTACCTCAAAGAATCCGGCCTCACGCCTTACATATACCACGATTTACTACCGCTAAATAACACCAGCATCATCACCATTCATCACCTGGATTTAGAGCGCTTAGAAGCGCTTTTTATTCGCCGGAATACCGAGCTTTCAGCGCCGGAGCCATCTCAAACCCGTGGCCACTTTGTCGAAGCCGAGCTATTGCGGCAAAAACAGCGCAGCGAGCCTTCCCGCTCCATGTCTTGACATTTCCCCGCTCCCGTCTATATCATAGGCATAAGAATCTATCCAAACAGAGGGAGACATATACCATGCGTATTGTAGCGGTTTTAAGCCTATTATTGGCCTTAGGAGCATGCACAAGCGGCCCACCTAAAGACCTCAAAAGCCCTTGCGTAGCAGCCTCTTCTAACCAGGCCGACCACCCTTGCGAACGCCGTCCGGTGAATGCGCCGTGGCTGACATAGGCCTGACCTATCAGATCGTAAGTAACTGAAGAATAAAGTTATATGATGCTGGAATATTGGCGCGCATAAAGATAAAGCCTAAGAGATAAAATACGATCAGGCTGTAAAATGCGGCAATAATGTCATTGAGCATTGTTCCAACCGTGTTGCGTGCCTCTTGGTCTAACCAGCTGATAGGCCATGGACGCAGGTATAAAAAGGCGTTAAATAACAACAGCGGTATCAGCAAGCCTACGATATACGCGAGATAATAGACATACCACTCGCAAAACAAATAGAGATTGCACATATAAGACAACACACTATGCACCGCAAAATAGGCATAAATCACACCAGGAAAGGCAAAAGCCAGCAATAATAATTGCCCCACTATCTGGTCGATCACCACATCCACGCCATCGCTTCTTCTGCGATGAATCATCACAGCAAAACCACCTACCATACAAAGCACTAAGGCTAGCTTTATTAAACTGCGCGCATAGTCTACTGGCGAGCGCCCCATGCCCATAAAGAGGCATACTACACCCACTAGCGCCAAGGTGCTGATAGCTACAAAGAACGGCCGTATAAGGGAAATTCTTCCCACATAGAAACAGGTTGCCACCCAGGCTGCGACGATAGCTTGACACGCACGAAGGACAGGATAAGTGCGGCGTATGGAATCTATCAATGGCTTAGCGGACAATAACATGGGCATGATATTGAATAATATCACAGTATTATATAAAAACAAAGCCCTGGAAGACACTCCCTCCAGGGCTTGTTTTTACTAAGAAAAAGCTAGTTATCTAGCCAATTTCCCGTAAGAGCTGCTTACCGCCTCTGCCACACGCACAGCTTGCGCGCCTACTGGCTGCAACGCTTCATGCGATTGCTGGATGCATGATTCGGTGAAACGCACACAGAAATCCACATAATTACGTACATTTTCAGCACATACACTTTGCTGAAGCGCACCAATATCCTGCACATCACGGCAATTTAAGAAGGATTTATAGGCTTCTGTTGCTTGCTCTGCTGCATTGTTATAATACTCTACCAGCTCCTGCTGCAAGCATTGTGCAGCCTCGCTTGATTTACGACCCAATGCAAATACCACATCCACATTATCACGACCAAACGCCAATGCTTCATCAATATTTTGCACCACTTGCTCACTTAAGGATTCATAATCAACCGCTTTTGGCGCTGTTGGGCCTGTGTTAATTAACACATGCACCTCGTCAAGAGCCGCAGAAAACAAGCTGTTTGCAGCCTTGCTATAATTTTCAAACGCTTGGAAAAAGAGGTCATTCACTGTAGCAGAATTTTTACGTGCAGCCACCTTAGGTTGCGCTTGTTGCGGGTTGGTGTTAGAAGGCTGTTTTGCCTCTACTTTTGCTTTCACTTGTGCCGCAGGAACCACTTTAGGAGCCTGCTTTTCTGCCGTATTTTTAGCCACACCTGCTGGCGCTTGTTTCTGTTCTTTGGTCATTTTTATCTCCTTTTATAGCTCATGATACCGTAATACACCAAAAAATAGTATTTGGCAATCCTTCGCCATCGCCTTCATATTTCGTTATTTTTTAGGTCTTTTTATGCAAAACAGTCGTTTCAGTTTACTTTTTCTCAAGGAATAAGAGGCGAAGTGTAGAAAACCTACATGAGCCACGCAATGACACCGAGAAAATGTAAAATCAAACGACTCAGGATAACTGTAAAAAAACCTTAACATTATTGTGCTATAAATGGCAATATGGAGTCATAAGAAAGTTTGGTGGCTTTAGTGGACGAGAAGTAATTTGGCAGGTGTTTTTATAGCTTTTATGTTATACCAACCAAAAAACTTACTTGCTATCTGAGATTATATACGAAAAGCGATAGACAAATATTGCATTTCAACTGTAAGATCGGGGATGTTAGTAACTCTAAATTAAAGTTCACATGTAAGACTTTACGTAATGTTATTTTAAAAACTATCAACCATACTTAAGGAGTAATTTCGATGGTAGCACTCAAAAACTTTAAACTGGATAATGATATGGCATGGAGACTGTGCATTATGCTCTGCCTCGCTGTTATCGCAACTATCCTTCCTGATTTGGCATTGGCTGCAGCAAACGCTAATGAAGACAGCCCAATTGCTGATACACTTTGCATCGTGGTAGATGAACTCTCTGGCCCTGTTGGCCGTGGTGTTGCTACTGTAGCGGTAGTATTCGTGGGTATCGGTTTGTTCCTGGGTAAAATGTCTTGGGGTCTGGCAATTGCGGTTGGTATCGGTATCGGTGCGATCTTCGGTGCTGAGCAAATCGTAAATATCCTCGGTGGTGACGGCGGCAGCTGCTAATCCACTAAATATTTGAGTTAAGGGAGCGATATCGCTCCCTTATTCTCTTTTATACGGATTATATTGGTATCTGTTTTCTGCGATTAACCTCGCATAAAGTAAATGGCAATATAATATAGGTTATAGTCGTTTGAATGTATTCTTGTACAGCGTCGTAGCTCGGCTCATGTAGATTTACTACACTTCGCCTCGCACTCCTTGTACAAAAAAACATTGAAACAACTAGTCGAATGGTAGTTATTCACTATCAGCACAACCCCTATAAGGAATGCAAAGAAGAACCCTATGGTTTCATTCAAAAAATCCTTAACAACAGTCAATGAGGTCCGGCTTGAAGTTCCAGTGCCCGATTTCGTACCTTATGCCTGCCATTATGATGCCAATACCATCCTCACTAAAAACGGCGAACTTCTACAAATCATTAAAATTACAGGCTTCTCGCATGAAGCAGCCGGCGCAGAACATGTAGAATTACGGGAAATTATCCGCCAAGCCGTGCTGGAAAGTGTGGATAGTGCTGATTTCTCGCTCTGGTTCCATACCGTCCGCCGCAAAGCCTCGCTTACCCCTAGCGGCACCTATACGGAAACCTTCGCAAACGATGTCAACGCCACCTGGAATGAGCAGCATGACTGGGACGGCCAGTATGTAAACGAACTCTATATCTCCATTCTCCATGACGGTCAGCCGTTTAAAATCCGCAGTTTCCGTGATTTTACGCTAACCCTCTCCTATTATTTCTTTAAAAAGAGACATGATAAATACCTGGATAACGTCTGGGTTAAACTCAATGAAGTAGCAGAACGTATGCTACTGAAACTCAAGAAATTCGGCGCAAAACGGCTGACGGTTATTTCAACCAAAGATAATGTCTTCTCTGAACCCCTCACTTTCTTTGCCAAAGTGATGCACTTAGTTGAAGAACGTATGCCAATGCCGGTGATGGATATTTCGCATTATTTGGCCACACACCGCATTGCTTTTGGTAATAACACATTGGAAATTGAAGGCAACGATACAAAACAATTCGGCGCTATCGTTACCTTAAAAGAATATCATGACCTCTCCAGCGAAGCGATGGATAGCTTCCTGCAATTGCCACAACAATTCATCGTTACCCAATGCCTCACTTTTGCAGGCAAGAAAAAAGCGCTGAAAAATTATGAACATCAGAAATATATTATTGATGTGAGTGGCGATACAATGCTGGGTGAGATGACGGGTATCAACGATATCTACGCCCAATCACGCGGGCTTTCTGCCTATGCGCGGCAGCAAATCAGCATTCTCTTCCTGGAAGATAATATCCAGGGGCTTGAAGAACAGGTGGAAAAGGCCATTGATACATTAAATGCCTTAGGGATTATTACCGTCCGCGAAGACGTGCGGATGGAGGAGTGTTTCTGGTCACAACTCCCTGCCAACTTCCCTTTCATTGCCCGCCAAAGCTATATTAACATCGCACAAGTAGCAGGTTTTGCTTCGCTGCAAAACTTCCCAGCTGGCCGTGCTACAGGTAATATCTGGGGGCCAGCGGTAACCGTATTCCGCACCGTTAATAAAACCCCGTATTTCTTCAATTTTCATTATGAAGATTGCGGGCATACGACAATTGTGGGGCCGGCTGGTTCAGGAAAGACCGTCTTGCTGAATTTCATGCTATCACAAGCACGCAAATTCCATCCACGGCTGTTTTTCTTTGATCAACTGCAAGCCGGCAATGTATTTATTCGTGCCTTAGGTGGTGATTATTATACACTCACACCGAAAGAACGCAGCACCGTCCAACATTATAATCCACTCGCATTGCCCGATACGCAAACCAACCGCCTGTTCTTACAGCGCTGGTTTAGCTATCTACTGATGATTTCTCCTTCGGCAGAAGGTGTGGATATTGATGCAACAACAGCGCATCTGGTGAAAACTGCCTATGAACTCCCAGAAGGGCAACGCCAATTATCACATCTGGCCACACGCTTAGATGCAACACTCGCCTCGCAATTATCCCCATGGTATGGCCAGGGTGAATATGCGGCACTCTTTGATAATCCTGATGACAGCTTCTCCAGCGCAAACCCTATCCAGGCCTTTGACGTAAGCGCTATTGTGCAAGATCAAGTGACGTTAGGGCCCGTCTTATCCTATCTGTTCTACCGCATTGAATTATTGCTCGATGGCACACCAACAATTATCGTCTTAGACGAAGCTTGGAAGCTGATCAATAACCCAATCTTCGCCCCACGTTTAGGGCAATGGCTGGATACGCTGCGCGACCGCAACGCGATGGTGGTGTTTGCAACCGAGACATCTGAAGATTTAGAAAAACGTAAAATCACCCATACAATTGCAGAACGTATTGCCACCAAGATTTTCCTACCGGTATACCGTGCAGATTCTAGCTATCAAACCGTCTGGGGATTAACGGAAGAAGAAACGCTCATGCTGCAATCGCTTGATAGCAGCCGCCGTCAATTCCTCTTAAAACATGGCGATGTTGCCATCGCAGCCGCGCTTGATCTTGATAATATCCATCATATTGTCTCCATACTCTCCGGCGGCGAAGCAACCGTTCTCGATATGAATGAAAGCATTGCTGAAGCAGGCAGCGAAGACCCTGCTTCATGGCTTCCTCTGTTCTACGAAAAGGCATGGCATGGTAAACAACATCAGTAAATACATTGCTACTCGTTTATTACCTTGTATAGCAGCATTGCTGGTGCTGACAGCCAGCCCTGCTTTTGCCATTGATGAAGAGAAATGCGCGGAACGCGGTGAATATTATAATGATAACCGTGATAAATGCGAAAAAGAATTCTGTAAAGACGATAACTACAACAACAATAATCTCAAAAATTGCCAACGTATTGTATATAACATCAAATACGACCCATCGCCTGATTCCAATGAGTGTGCCTGCCGTAATAAAGTGCGCGAGATCAACATCGGCCTCTTCCGCTTCCTCAAATGGACAGAAACCGCCGGTAATGCCAGCAATGGCTTTAACCCTGCGATTAAGGTGACCTATAAAACACAAGGTCTGTTCGTTAATTGGTATGAAATCTCTGGCGATCACAGCGCCTCACTCAAACACGGTGAGTGCGATTGGCTGTATGGCTTACGCTTCTGCGCACGGAATGCATGGCCTGTTGGTCTTAAAGTTATGTCAGAAAACCAAGACCTCACCAAACCTGCCCATGGTTATGAGGGATTGTATAATGACGACTCCTGCTACCGCGATAAAGGCGGCACATGTAACCGTCCGAAAAAAGAACAGGTGCGTCTCTGCGCTTATGAAGACTCCATGGACGGGATGGATACCGACTCCAAACACAACCCGTTCCATAAGCAATATCCACGTGTAAGTGATATGGGCAAGGCCGTTGCCGATGGCGCGGCAAGTGGTACAGCACTTGGCGGTATTTTAGGCACATTCGTACCGGGCGTAGGTACGGTGATTGGTGCGATTGTGGGTGCGATTTTTGGGCCATTGATTGCGCTTATTATGTCTACTTATAACCACGTTGTGATTATGTCATTAGGATGTGTGGATCTACCACTCCTGCCTCCTCCTCCTCCGTATTGCTCTACGCTGGTAAACCCGCCACCACGTCCACAAGTGGTGAATGTGAGTAACCTGCGTTCTGGTGCTACTCAAATCAACAACCCAAGTGAATTGCAAAAGGCTGAATCATTACAACAACCACTGGCAAGTTTTGCTGGCTCTTACCCTGAAAAAGCCTATCAAGACCTCACTAATACTAAAAACCCAGATAATTGGCGCTATCAATCAAATGTGGATTGGTTCTATCCAAAAATTGGTATTATTTTAGGCGACTATTCGTATAGAACGGATCCAGATGATGCTACCCATGAAATAGCTGATCCCGATCTCGTCAAAACAGCCGTGATTAGAGTAGATATGTATAACCGCGCCAATAACAGTGTGACCCTCGAAATCCCATTAGACGGTGATGCAGGATCAACGGTTCGTTATACAGTAGCAGCTGAAACGCTTGATGATAAAGTATGCGCTTATATTACCGCTTCTCCTTATATGAGCCCAGGCGAAGAACCAGAGCTGATCGATTGCGTCGACCGCCCTATCACCTATAAGAAAAAGAACAACACCTACGCCTCTGCGCCGCCATTACCACAAGTATTCCAACCAACCGATGGCACCAGCAATGCAGAAAACCCGAAATTATGGGTATGGCTGCGCGATGACCCTCGTATTACCGCGAATGTTGATTATGACAGCTATCCGATAGATGGCACAGATAAAGCGGCTTTCTTTAATAGCGTACAGTCCAGCGCCGTCTTTGTGCCACTCAATGGCTGTGATACGCCTGATCCATTGCAATTTGGTGCAGATAAACCGATGGGCAAAGTAGCGAATCTCACCCACCGCCTCTATGGCTATCCGTATTGTATTGCCCGCCAGGATAATAACCGTAACGGGATACTGGAATACAATGAACGTGACCTGTGCGTGAATAACTTACCACCGGATAAGCTGGGTAAGGTGCTAGAGCTGATGACTCCAACCTCAACATATTATAACGTCATCAACGCAGACTTTAACCCTCAAACCGCTATTGAAGGCGAATGCTCGAAGAGCCTCTCTTCTGCCGTTGCTGAACCTGATGGCAGCGTCACTTACAACATTGTGGATAATGATAGCTGTAAGTATGATGATAAAGGGGAAGATATTGGTATGCGCCGCTATGCACCCGATGCATTGCGTGGTGAGTTAGTGGTAGAGCGTGATGGCAAACAAGTCTTACTGCGCCGTGCAAATGCCCCTACCAAAGTCATCGTCAAACCATATGTTGACTATACAGGTGGCGCAGCACCTGTGCCGACGTATGGTGAATGCCGTTATGAGCTGCAAAGTGATAACCAGCTTAAGGAAATGTGCGAATCATCAGGACGCTTCCGCTATCCACCGGATATGTATCGCGGCGAATCCATCCGTGCCAAAGCAGCATTGGAAACGCCTGATTCTCGATCCTATTGCGTGAGAGTAGCGGATATTATGTGCCCGTTGGAATATCCAAGTGATGGTAGCGATAATGTCGAATACTGGAGCCGTTCACCAGCCTATCCTACCGATCAAGCCGCTGCTATGCCTGGCACAGGAAAATGTAAGCCTGGATATGGTGTTGCTTTGGACACGCAGATGACTCTCAACAATGGAGCATTACCTCCATGGGTTATGATTGACCCAGATAAAAAACCTGAGCGTCAATGTATTGCCGCAACAGGAAATGCCATCAATCTTGCTGGTAGCTGGGGTAACGTCACGAAAGGATGCGTACAAATTCAATGTAACCCTCAAGGTGGTGTAGGTGCAGTCTTCGCACTTACAGATATCACGTTCACCGCTAAAACAGGAAGTAACTGTGATGCAACCTGTACTTATAAATGCGATAATCCGCCAACCGTGCAAGCAGGAACAAACAATGTGGTTGTTCAGAATTGTCAGAAGGTGTCATGTTCTGGCCCAGGTGTGAATCCTGCTGGTAGCATGAATCTGGCGGTTGACTGTAATAAATACGGTCAATACAGCAACTGGCGACCACAAACTGTATGTACTATGCAATAGCATAAGAGGGGGGAATACCCGGTACTGACTCATTTTGAAATTTTGGTTGTTTTTCAAGCTATGTCATCCTTGGACTTGATCCAAGGATCCATCGTACTACTAAAGCAAAAATACTGCTTAAAAGGGCTTTATGTTTTGGATGGATTCTTGGATCAAGTCCAAGGATGACAGAAATTATTGCAAATTGAGTCAGTACCGAAATACCCCCTCTTATTGACGCCCACACCGCCACGCTCTATAGTCAGAGCATGACAGGCATTTACACCATTGGCTTCACCGCCCCGTTTCTACACACACTCGCCACAGGGCTGGAGGAGCGTTATCCTGACCGGCTAGCACAAGTGCATATCTTGCTTCCTAACCGCCGTAGCTGCCGTAGTTTAGAAGACATACTCTTCAAACGCGGCCACCGCTTACGCCCACGCATCAGCTCCATCACCGATCTTGGCGAACAGGAGGAAGTAAACCATGCCATTTCGCCTCTTGAGCAAACCATGCTCCTGGCACGCCTTATTGAACAATGGCAAAAGCACCATAGCGAACAAAACGCAAGCCTCGATCAAGCCACTCACATGGCCCTAGAACTCAGTCATTTACTGCATGAAATTGAAACGGCAGATGTTACTTTTGACCAATTGACCCAACTTGTCCCGCAAGATTATGCCAGCCATTGGCAGCAAACGCTTTCTTTCTTACACATCCTCTCCGAACACTGGCCAGCTATTGTACAGGAAAAAGGGAAAGTCAGCCCAGCAGCCTACCGGCGCAATGCTATCTTACAGATGGCCAGCCAATGGCAACAGCAACCACCCGGCCATCCCGTCATCGCTGCGGGCATTAATGCCCTTAATCCTGCTATTACAACACTGCTAAGGATTATCGCCTCCTTGCCCGAAGGCGCGGTGATTACCCCTACTCCACTGCATGAAAGCGATGCCTACTGGCAAGCAGTGGATGTGCGGCATCCTTATTGGCATATCAAACATATTTTTACCCATCTCGCCCAGCATCCATCACAAGCCCCCACATGGATAACACAGGAGAAAAAAGACCCTCTCCGCACCTCTCTCCTCCACAACACCATGCGCCCTGCCACGCTTAGCCATCATTGGCAAGAACATACAGAGGATTGCACATCCATTCTGCCCGCATTGCACAGCATCACCACCCGCACCATCCAAGAAGAAGCACAAACCATTGCGCTGATCCTAAAGGATACATTGGAAGATGAAACTAAAACCTGCCTATTAGTCACCGCCAACCGCACGATTGCGCGCCGAGTCTCCTTACTGATGCAACGCTGGGATATCAAGGTGGATGACTCGGCAGGCTATCCGATTGTCAACGTGCCTGCGGCAGCGTTTATGATGCTGATCTGGGAAGCACTGTCTTCCCAGCTTGCGCCGGTTCCATTGCTATCGCTCCTCAAACACCCCTTCCTCGCACACCACCGTGAACACACTGCACATTTAGAACGCCTGGTATTGCGAGGTGTGCGTATTACAGAAGGATTTACGGGCCTCTATCAAACGCTTTCGCGTTATGAACCGGTTGAAGTGGAAGCACTCCAAACCTGGCTACAGCAGCTCGAAAACCATTGCCAACCCTTTATAGATCTGCTCAACCAGCCACGAGTAGCCTTCCGCACCTTACTGGAACACCATATCCAACTCGCCCAAACTCTAACCAATACCAGCACATTGTGGGAAGATGAAACCGGAGTACAGCTTCATGACGCCTTGCTGGCAATTCGTGATGCATCGGATGCGCTAGGCCTCATCGAACCGCGCGCCTATGCGGGAATCCTGCATACATTGCTTAGCCGCTCCGCCTTCCGCCCGCATTATGGCACTGATCCGCGCATCATCATTCTCAGCCCACAAGAAGCCTGGCTGCAATCGGCAGATCGCGTCATTATTGCCGGCTGCAACGAACATAGCTGGCCTGAGCCACCTCACACCACACCCTGGATGAACCGCGCCATGCGCCAGCGTTTTGGTTTGCCTGATAGCGAAGAAAGCATTGGCCATACGGCCAGTATCTTTATGCAACTCATGGGCAATCCTGAAATCTTCATCACCCGTAGCGAAAAAGAAGGCGGCAAACCTACCACGCCTTCCCGCTGGCTCTTACGCCTGGAAACCGTACTCAAAGGTGCAGGACATGCCGGAATGATCGATGCATCCGCCTC
Source organism: uncultured Rickettsiales bacterium (assembly GCA_964574415.1). GTDB lineage: Bacteria > Pseudomonadota > Alphaproteobacteria > Rickettsiales > CAZNNM01 > CAZNNM01. Next base: position 188,460 of record CAZNNM010000002.1, read on the forward strand.
ATGGCAGGAAAAAATGCAAGCACTTATCACCCCTACCGAGCGCATCACCCTAGCGCCTCCTGCCCCCACACCACCTGTCGCGCTCCGCCCGACGGAGCTTTATGCCACGCAAGTCGAGAAATGGATGCGTGATCCTTACAGTATTTATGCTTCGCACATCCTGAAACTCAAACCACTCGCCCCGCTCGATCAAGACCCAAGCATGGCGGAATTTGGTACGTTTATCCATCGCGCGCTCGATCAATTCCTCACCCGTTTTACAAGCTATGCGCCGGAGAATTATCTACGTGAATTGCTGCGCCTCGGCCACTATTACCTCCAAGACATGGCCAACCGCCCTGCCGTACTGGCTTTCTGGTTGCCGCGTTTTGAACGTATTGCCGAATGGTTCGTCGAAAATGAACTCGCACGCCGCCCCGATATTGCAACACTCTATGGCGAATGCAAAGGCAGCGTAACCCTAGGCTCATTCACCCTCAAAGCCCGCGCTGACCGCATTGAGCAGAGTATCTCTGGCACGATTACCTTAATTGATTATAAAACAGGAACCGTGCCAAATGATAGCGATATCAGCCTAGGCTTCGCCTCGCAAATGATATTAGAGGCGTTGATTGCCGAAAACGGAGGATTTGCAGGGCTTCCGAAAAATCTGCCTGTCACGCAAGCCGAATATTGGAAACTCTCAGGCGGAGACACAGCAGGGCTTATCACCTCGATCAAAGACCTCGCCCTCAAACGTGAAGAGGCCCGCACCGGCCTCACCGCCCTCATCGCCTGTTTCAACGACCCTAACACCGCCTACCTCTCCGAACCATGGCCAGAGAAAGCACCAGCCTATAGCGATTATAGGCATCTGGCACGGGTGAAGGAATGGGGGTTGGGAGTGAGTGATTAGTAGTGAGGGAGCAGGATTCGGCATTCAGGATTCAGAGGTTTCTGTCATGCATTAGTCAAACCGACATTGTTGCATAGCTCTTTGTCATACGCTGACTTGATCGGCGTATCCATCGAAAAAATATAGCTTTATATTTAGGATGGATTCACCGATCAAGTCGGTGAATAACAAAAACCTCTGAATCCCGAATCCTAGATCCCGAATCCTACCCCCTCAACACCGCCCCAGCCTGCTGCTGCACGGCATCAATAATTGCCTTACTAATCGCTTCAATCTCTTGATCCGTTAGCGTCTTATCTTTTGGCTGCAAACGCACGGATACCGCTACCGATTTCTTGCCGTCTTCAACACCTTTACCGGTATAAATATCAAATACATTCACCTTCTCAATAAACTGCTTATCCGCCTTCTGAATGGCACGGATAATGGTTTCTACAGGTGTTGTGTGATCCACCACAAAAGCGAAATCACGGTTCACGGCTTGGAAGTCTGAGAGCTGCACGGCTGATTTAGCGGTGGTTTTCTTCTGCTTAGGTTCCGGCAACGCATCAAGGAAAATCTCGAAAGCTACCAGTACTGTCTCCATATCATAATGCTGCACCAGCGATGGATGCAACTCACCGAAATAGCCAATCACATTCTTACCCAAACGCAAGGCGCCGGAGCGTCCTGGGTGATACCAGCCTGGCGCATCCGTCGTAATTTGGATATTATCAATCGATAGACCCACACTTGCCAACACCACACCCGCATCCGCCTTCACATCATACACATCCACTGGACGGCTCGTATGGTAATGGCTCTTGCCTATTGCAAGCCCGCTACGCAAACCTGCAATCATCCGGTCCTGCCCTTGGCCAGGGCGTGCATCGCGGTAGGCATTGCCCACTTCAAACAGCGCAATATCCGCATAACCGCGATTCGCATTGCGTTTTGCCGCTTCGATCAAATTCGGAATAATCGACGGACGCATCACATCCAATTCGCTACTAATTGGATTAAGTAAGCGCAGCGCATCATTCACAGGCGCAAATAAAACCGCCTTGGTCGAATCCATAAACGACCAGGTCACCACCTCTGTCAGCCCACGCGCAGCCAGCTCACGACGCGCAAGCGCTGTCGCTTTTTGGCGTGGAGATAATACGGCCACAGATTTAGGCGCTACTGGCAATGGCGCGAACGGAATCTTGTCAAACCCATAGAGGCGCACCACTTCTTCCACCACATCCGCCTCGCCTTCAATATCACTACGCCAAGAAGGGATCTCCACCTGATCACCTGCAACTTTACAGCCAATCGCTTCCAGAATCGCACGGATTTTATCCGCTGGCACATCCACACCACCCAGTGTTTTCACACGTTCTTGGCGGAAGGTGATCTTACGCTGCCATGCAGGCTCAGCACCTGCCACCACAAGCTCACTCACCTCACCACCGCATAAATCCAGAATCATCTGCGATGCAATAGCGACAGCTTGTTGCAGGAATGCAGGATCAACTTTACGCTCGAAGCGGTAACGCGAATCCGTATGCACATCAAGCGCACGGCCGGATTCAGCTACGCGAGCAGGATCAAACAGCGCCACCTCCAGGAACACATCCGTTGTATCCAGCTCACAGCCCGATACACGCCCACCAATCACCCCGCCAATAGCCTGTACTTGCACATCATCGGCAATCACCACAAGACCCGCTGGCAATGTGTAATCCTTATCATTCAGCGCAGCAAAAGCCTCGCCCTCTTTAGAGCGACGCACAGTTAAACCGCCTTGCAGTTTCTTGGCATCATAGACATGCAGAGGACGGCCAAAGTTATAGGCGATATAATTGGTAATATCCACCAGCGCCGAAATCGGCCGCAAACCAATCGCTTCCAAACGTTGCTTGAGCCATGCGGGGCTTTCTGTATTTTTGACATTGCGGAAATGACGGCCGATGAATAAGGGGCAATCACTCGCATTATCTGCACGCACGCTGATCGGCGAGGCATAGCTGCCTTTCACGCTTGGTACAGTATAGGATTTGAGTGTCCCAATCCCCGCCGCAGCCAAATCCCGCGCAACACCATAAACACCCAAGCAATCGCCACGATTAGGCGTAATCGCAATATCGATCATTGGGTCATTCATGCCCAAGACTTCCGCAAACGGACGCCCCACCGGCGCATCGGCAGCCAGTTCTACGATGCCTGTAGAATCACCACCCAAACCCAGCTCTTCTGCTGAGCACAGCATCCCATTGCTTTCCACACTACGAATCGCCGATTTCTTAATCGTGATACCGCTACCAGGAATATACGCTCCCACCGGCGCCAACACCACTTTAATCCCCGCCCGCGCATTGGGCGCGCCGCAGACGATTTGCAGCACTTCCGTACCATTATCCACTTTGCATACGCGTAGCTTATCCGCATTTGGATGCTGCGTTGCTTCCAGAATATGCGCTACGATAAACGGCGCTAAATCCTTGCTTTTATCAACAACTTCTTCAACTTCCAGACCAATGGATGTCAGCGTCTCAGCAATCTGCTCTACGCTTGCTGTTGTGTCTAAATGCTCTTTAAGCCATGATACGGTGCATTTCATCTTATCTGTTCCTCATTCTCATTCAGGACGTCACTGCGAGGAGCAAAGCGACGCGACAGTCCAGGGCATACTTAAAGAATCTCTCGTTACGCCCCTGGATTGCCACGCCACTTTGTGGCTCGCAATGACATTTAATTACTTGCCAGGAATATCGAGTACCGAAAACCCGTAATGCTTCAACCAGCGTATATCCGATTCAAAGAAGGTGCGCAGATCCGGAATGCCATATTTCAGCATCGCCAAACGCTCAATCCCCATACCAAAAGCAAAGCCTTGATATTCCTCAGGATCAACCCCCACATTACGTAGCACATTTGGATGCACCATGCCACAACCAAGAATCTCCAGCCAGCTATCCCCTGCCCCGATTTTCAACTCGCCGTTCTCACGCTTACACCCAATATCCACTTCCGCTGATGGCTCGGTGAAGGGGAAGAAGCTCGGACGCAGGCGGATCGGTAGATCATCAACTTCAAAGAATACTTTAAGGAATTCCAGCAAACAGGTCTTCAGATGCCCCATATGGATGCCTTTATCGATATACAGGCCTTCAATTTGATGGAACATCGGTGTATGGGTCATATCGTAATCGCTACGGTATACACGGCCTGGCGCGATAATGCGGAATGGCGGTTTGCCAGAGGTCATCACACGGATTTGCACCGAAGACGTCTGTGTGCGCAACACGCGCAATTGGCCTTGCTCATCAGCAGGAAGATAGAATGTATCCTGCATCTGACGTGCTGGATGGTTCTCTGGGGTATTCAGCGCTGTGAAATTATAGAAATCATCCTCAATATCAGGCCCTTCTGCTACAGAGAAACCCATATTGCCCAAAATCGCCACCGCCTCTTCCACCACTTGGCTAATCGGATGCAGCGTACCGCGTTGCTCAGCACGCACTGGCAGGGTCACATCGATTTTTTCATGTTCTAAACGCGCATTAATCGCCGCTGCATTCAGAATCACCTTACGCGCATCCAGCGCTTCTGCCAGCGCATCCTTCAGCACATTCACCCGCGCGCCGAAATCCTTACGCTCTTCTGGCGGTAGATCACGGAGCTTTTGCATTTGTTCAGCAATGAGGCCTTTTTTGCCTAAGTATTCGACGCGCAATGCTTCCAGCCCATCCAAATCGGCTGCTTGATTAATCGCCGCAATGCTTCTAGCCTGAAGAGCATTAAAATCCACGTTGTTTTCGGAAGACGCCAATTGTGTTGCCTGCTGTGTCATAGAAAAACCATTATCATCGGATAAAAAAAGGGCCTAACCGTAGACGGGAAGGCCCTTTTAGAAGAATCAGCTAGGTTATGCCGCCCTTCGTCTTCTATGTGTACGAAAAGGGAGGTTTTTTGAGCATCGAAGCACAACGTACTCAAAATACGTGAGCATTGAAGCACAGAAAATTCGCCTTTTGCAGCCGCATAGAAGACGAAGGGCGGCACAACCTAAAAAGCTGCTTAAGCAGCTTTCTTATCCAGGGCAGCTTTAGCTTGCTCAACCACTGCTTTGAATGCTTGTGGGTCGCGCACTGCTAAGTCAGCCAGCACTTTACGATCTAATTCGATCGAAGCCAGCTTCAAGCCATTGATAAATTGTGAATACACCAAGCCGTGTTCACGCACACCGGCATTGATACGTTGGATCCACAGACCACGGAAATCACGCTTACGAGCGCGACGGTCGCGGTAAGCATATTGCAGGGCCTTTTCTACTTTCTCAATCGCAATCGAGAAACAATTCTTGGCACGGCCGCGATAGCCTTTTGCTAATTTCAGAACTTTTTTATGACGTGCATGGCGAGTTACGCCGCGTTTAACATGAGACATGGGATATTTCCTTTATATTAACCGTTAGGTAACAGATACTTACGAATGTTTTCGCCATCCGTCTTAAACAGTACAGTTGTACCACGCAGATTACGGATTTGCTTATTCGTACGTTTTACCATCCCATGGCGTTTACCTGCTTGGGCAGACTTTACTTTGCCTGTCGCAGTTAGCTTAAAGCGCTTTTTAGCGCCGCTATTGGTCTTCATCTTTGGCATTTTCACCTCTAAAATAGACGTTATTACAATAATTTACGAGCAATCAGGGCATGCCAGAGCCGCAGTTGCATCGCGAAAGAGGGGTATTTATAGCGCCTAAATCCAGAAAATGCAAGCCATTAAATATGAAAAAACATCCTCGCCCTTGTCCGGTTTCTATTGCAATAGATTCGCAAATACCTATATAATATATACGTCAAAACACCAATGGGAGGGTTTTATGAGAGATTTCACACGAATGGGCCAGCCGCAAGCGCAAACCGCTGCACAGAGTGCAACGAGTTTCGATGCTGGCTTACGTGCACATATGATTAAAGTGTACAATTACATGGCTATTGCTTTGTTAGTAACCGGTCTGGTAGCATATTTTGCCTCCACCTCAGAAGCCCTGATGCAAACCATTTTCGGCACGCCGCTGGCCTATGTTATTATGCTAGCTCCACTGGCTTTTGTATTAGCATTAAGCTTTGGAATCCAGAAGATGAATACTACTACAGCACAAATCGTCTTCTGGGCGTATTCGGCTGTGATGGGACTGTCACTTTCAACGATTTTCTTGGTCTATACTGGCGAAAGCATCGCGCGCACCTTCTTTATCAGTGCCGGTTCCTTTGCTGCATTAAGCCTGTATGGTTACACCACGAAGAAAGATTTGAGCGGCTTTGGCTCGTTCCTGATCATGGGCCTGTTCGGCATCGTGATTGCAAGCCTGTTCAATATCTTCTTTAAGAGCGAAGGCCTCAGCTTTGCCATTTCCATTATCGGCGTATTCGTATTCGCAGGCCTCACCGCTTACGATACCCAACGCATCAAACAAACCTATTACGAAGTAGTAGGCTATGGCGAAGCCGCAGGCAAGGCAGCCATCATGGGCGCATTATCGCTCTACTTAGACTTCATCAACCTGTTCATGACCCTGTTGCATTTCTTGGGGAACAGACGTTAATTGCTAAAACTACAAAAAAAGCCCCGCTAGCAATGCGGGGCTTTTTGCATGGTTCTTATGCTTCTTGCTCTGTCGTCATCGCGAGCGCAGCATGGCGATCCATGTATCCAAAGGACAGAGAAAATCATAGAGATGGATTGCCACGGTCACTATGTGGCCTCGCTATGATGGCGAACGACCAGGCAACAACACCAATAAAAAAGGGAAGCAAAAGCCTCCCTTTTCTCTATTCTATCGCTGGCCTTACTTACTCACCCGCCTTCTCGCTAAAGAACTTCTCGAACTTATCGCTCACATCCTTATATTCATCCGCATCCGGTAATGGATCTTTGCGGGTGCTGATATTGGGCCATTGGCCTGAATATTCACGGCCGAGTTCCAACCATTTAATGTTATCTTCAGATTCGGCTTGAATCGCTTCTGCTGGGCATTCTGGCTCGCATACACCGCAATCGATGCACTCATCAGGGTTAATCACCAGCATGTTCTCACCTTCATAGAAACAATCTACTGGGCAGACTTCTACACAGTCTGTATATTTGCAACGTATACATGCATCGGTAACAACATAAGCCATAACATATCCCCTATTTGAAAAATAACGTCCTATACGATTCTATATAACTTTTACTAACGCAAAGTAAAGGGCTTTTTCACATGATTATCCGGCGCTGTAATCTTTTGCGCTGCAACATTCCGGCCTGAATGCGGATAAACCAGAGTGTGAAAAATAACAATGTAAAGGCCGCAATCATAATCAGCAATGGCGTCAGCATGGATGCATCAATGCTTGGCCCTTTTAAACGCAGAATACTTGCAGGTTGATGTAATGTATTCCAGAAATCCACCGAGAATTTTACAATCGGTACATTGATAAATCCAACCAGCGCTACCAGAGCGGCCGCTTTAGCACCGCGCTCCGGCGTATCAAAGGCGCGTAGCACTAGCATATAGCCAATATAAAAGAAAAACAGAATCAACACCGAGGTGAGCCGTGCATCCCATACCCACCATGTCCCCCAAATCGGCTTACCCCAGAGCGAACCTGTGGTAAGGCACACAAAAGTAAACACCGCACCCAGCGGCGCTGCGGCTTGTGCCATAATATCGGATAAGGGATTCTTCCAAATCAAACTCGCCGCACTGCATCCAGCCATCACCGTATAGGCAAACAACGCCATCCACGCCGCCGGCACATGCACATACATAATCCGCACCGATTCGCCTTGCTGATAATCCGCAGGTGAGGCAAACAACGCCATATAGGTGCCAATCCCCAATGACAATACCGTGACCACCGCACACCAAGGCAATATAAACATAATGAATCGTGAGACTTTTCCTGGATTAAAAAAACGATGCATAAGGATTCCTTATATTTACTCTGTCATTCTTGGACTTGCTCGGCGTTGTTGCATGGTTCTCTTTTGTCATTCCGGGCTTGACCCGGAATCCACCAGGACTGGCGCTTCCAAATTCAATTCTATAGATCACGCTACCATAACAGTGGATCCCGGATCACGTCCGGGATGACATATATCAATACGTTAGTGAGCCAGGCAACAACCCCGGCTTGACTAATGAACCCATCCCAAAAAATAAAGCCACTGTTTCTGATGGACACGCCGATCAAGTCGGCGTGGACAACATAAAACTTTATGCTCTTACGGTTAAACCAAAAACCAGATCGCAAGCCCTAAGAAAATAGCAAAAGAGGCCGTATCCGTAAACCCTGTCAGTAATACACCAGAGGCCACCGCAGGGTCAACCTTGCAGCGCTCTAATATCAATGGGATAAGTGATCCTACCAAGGCGGCAAAGGTCATTGTCAGCACCATCGCACCTGCAAATACCAAGCTTAAGGCTGGATTTTGGTACCGAATCCAGGCCAGCGCTGCGGCAAGCAGCCCAAATATCACACCGTTTATCGCCCCAAGATAAATTTCCTTACGCAACACCCGCATCGCATTGAGCATTGTCAACTCTTTAGTCGCAAGCGCACGGATGGTTACCGTAGAAGTTTGCGTACCCGAATTGGCCGTAATCGACGCCACCATCGGCATCAACACCGCAAGCGCCACCACATGCGCTATCGCGCCTTCAAACATACTGATCACCAACGAGGCCAAAGTTGCCGTCAAGATATTGACAAATAACCACGGGAAGCGGCGCTTTACGGTATCCACCAGGCTGGCATTAATATCCACCTCCGATACACCACCCATGCGCATCATGTCTTCTTCAGCCTCTTCACCGATAACTTCCACCACATCATCCACCGCAATCACCCCGACTAAGCGGCTGTATTCATTCACAACCGGCGCCGAAACAAGGCCGTATTTATGGAAGAGATAGGCCACTTCTTCCTGATCCATGCCTGTTGGGATAATTTGGAATTGCGTCTCCATAATCTCGCGCACCACTACCGCACGCTGCATACGCAGAATCCGGCTTAGTAGCAAGGTGCCAACCGGTTGGAAACGTGGGTTTACGACGAAAATTTCATAGAAATCTTCCGGCAATTCTTCTTGGTCAGAACGCAGATAATCAATCGTATCGCCCACCGTCCAATATTCAGGAATAGCGACGAATTTTTTCTGCATCAAACGGCCAGCACTATCATCCGGATAGGACAAGCCCTCCTCTAACGCTGCACGCGTATCTTGAGGAATCGCTTCGAGAATTTCTTGCTGATCTTCTTTATCAAGATCTTCAATAACATAGAGCGCATCATCAGGCTCTAATTGCGTAATCGCCGCCGCACTTTCCTTGGTGCCGAGAATGTCTAAGACTTCTTCACGCACCTCTTGGCCAAGCTCTACTAGAATATCTGGATTAAACGCCTCACCTAATTGTTTTACAAGGCGTTCGCGTTCTTCATAATCAATCGAGGAAAGGAAACTCGCAACATCCGCCTCATGCACATCACGCAGAAGCTCACGCACCAGCTCGCCATCCCCCTGCACACTGGCAGCCAGAATGGCTTCGGCCAAGGCATGATCTAAGCCATAGGGCGAAGTAGTCGCATATTCATTCCCTGAGGGCGTAATGCTATTTTCATCAGTCATTAGCTGTCCCCCCCTTAAAAGAATGTAGGTTTTACAGGATTTTTTAGGTTATTTAGCCCGCTTACTCTGCTTTCGTTTCACTACAGCAGATACAGCGCGGCATCCGTTTCTCTAACGCCCATCGTGATTGTACCAATCACGCTGTAGCGTAAGCAAAAGCGGATGGTGCGGTCGAGAAGACTCGAACTTCCAAGCCGGTTAGGGCACAACGACCTCAACGTTGCGTGTCTACCAATTCCACCACGACCGCACAAACAACAATAGATACAGTACACTCATTTATTTCTACAGTAGGAGTCTGAGGCGATGTGTACAAGAAGTACATGAGCCGAAGGACGACGCCCTGTAGGAATAAATGAGAGCACTATACTTTGCTGTGGAGATGTGATACCAACACTGTTAGTAATTCGCAAGCATTAATTAGCATCATGACAAACAATATTGAGTGGAAAACATCACAGACACTGGTGGGCTATCCCGATGCCATGGAGCAGATGGAAACCCGTGTTGAGCAAATCATTGACCAGCAAGCAACTGAACTTGTGTGGTTTTTAGAACATCCACCACTCTATACTGGCGGCACAAGCGCCAAAGTTCAGGATTTATTGGATGGCAAACGCTATCCCGTCTACCCTAGCCGCCGTGGCGGCCAATATACCTATCATGGCCCTGGTCAGCGTGTAGCATATGTGATGCTAGATTTACGCCAGCGTGAACAGGATGTGCGCAAATTTGTCTATCAGATGGAAGAATGGATGATCCGCACCATCGCCGGATTCGGCATAAAAGGCGAACGCCGTGAAGGACGCGTAGGGATTTGGGTGGTTTTGCCAACAGGCAAAGAAGCTAAAATTGGCGCCATCGGCGTCAGAATCCGCAAATGGGTAACCTCCCATGGCCTTGCGCTTAATGTCAATCCTGACCTGCGCGATTTTTCAGCTATTGTTCCATGCGGTATTCAAGAACACGGCGTCACTTCACTGCATGATTTGGGGGTGAAGGCGACGATGGAGGAAGTAGATGCGGTGTTGAAGCATGTGTTTGGGGAAGTGTTTGTGTAAAGTGAGCTTTTGTCATTCCGGACTTGATCCGGAATCCACTGAGACTGGCGCTTCCAACAAGGTTCTTATAGCTCACGCTGCCATAACAGTGGATTCCGGATCAAGTCCGGGGTGACAATATCTCTACCTTCTAATCTAGAACGCTGGCTCCAGCTCTTCTTCTTTATCCGCTTCTGTCGGAGCAGTATTTTCGATTACGCCAGACTTATTACGGATTTTTTCTTCGATTTCCGTTGAAATCGCTGGATTTTCTTTCAAGAAACTGCGCACGTTTTCCTTACCCTGGCCAATACGTGTACCGTTATAAGAGAACCATGAACCTGCCTTCTCAATAAGCTCAGCCTTCACACCGAGATCAATAATCTCACCGGTTTTGCTGATCCCCTCGCCATACATAATGTCAAAATCGACTTGTTTGAATGGAGGAGCAACCTTGTTTTTCACCACTTTCACGCGGGTTTGGTTACCAACGATATCTTCTTTATCTTTAATCGCACCCACACGGCGGATATCCAAACGCACAGACGAATAGAATTTCAGCGCATTACCACCTGTTGTGGTTTCTGGGTTGCCGAACATCACACCGATTTTCATACGGATTTGGTTAATGAAGATCACAATACAGTTAGAACGCGATACAGAAGCTGTCAGCTTACGCAGCGCCTGGCTCATCAAGCGCGCTTGCAGACCCATATGAGAATCACCCATCTCGCCTTCAATTTCGGCGCGTGGGGTAAGAGCTGCTACGGAATCCACCACCAACACATTCACCGCACCGCTGCGCACCAGCGTATCGGTAATTTCGAGTGCTTGCTCTCCAGTATCAGGCTGTGACACGATAAGCTCATCGGTATTCACACCAAGCTTCTTAGCATAAACAGGATCCAACGCATGTTCCGCATCCACGAATGCGCAAGTACCGCCAGCTTTTTGTGCTTCGGCAATAACATGCAATGTCAGTGTTGTTTTACCTGAGCTTTCAGGGCCAAAAATTTCGATGATACGACCATAAGGCAAACCGCCCACACCAAGGGCCATATCCAGGCCAATTGAGCCTGTTGAAACCACTGGCACTTTCTCCACCGGACGCTCACCAAGCTTCATCACCGAGCCTTTACCAAACGCACGCTCAATTTGACTGAGAGCCGATTCCAGAGCTTTTTGCTTATTCGTATCCATCACCTATTTCCTATCTTTTCGAGTACAAAATTATCGTGGTTTGACTCTATCAGGATGGGGGGAATCTGCAAGAGATTTTTTTGCCAGAGTGCAGGATTCAGCATCCAGGATTCAGAGTTTTTTTATTCTTCCTGAATCCCGAATCCCGTCCCCTGGATCCTCACCTCAAACACCCTCTCATGCACCAACGCCGGAACACGCGTTCTTGCCTCACTCACTTTCGCCACATCCATCTCTGCCACAATCACCGCCTCTTCTTCGGCTGGTGCTTCAGCAATGATTTTCCCCCATGGATCTATGATCAGCGAATGCCCATAGGTTTTGCGCTCGCCTGGATGCACACCATATTGCGCAGGTGCAATGACATAACACCCTGTCTCAATCGCCCGTGCGCGCAGCAGCACATGCCAATGTGCTTCGCCAGTTGGGCGGGTGAAGGCGGCAGGGATGGTGAGAATCTGCGCACCGGCTTTGGCAAGCATACGGTGTAAAACTGGAAAGCGCAGATCATAACAAATCGTCATCCCTAATTTCGCCCAAGGCAGCTGTGCCACCACCGCCTCATCACCTGGCGCAAAACGGCGGGATTCCATGTAAGATTCACCCGTTGATAACGTTGCATCAAAGAGATGAATCTTATCATAACGCGCTGTAATCTGACCTTGTGCATTAATGAGATAACTACGATTAGCCAGCTTATCACCTTTCGCCACCGCAAGCGAACCCACCAGCACATGCGCATTGCATTCCTTCGCCACTTTGGCAAACCCGATCAATGCCGGATGCTCTGCTTCGCTATAAATATGCCCATCAAAACTCGTACCGTGTTCTTTCATTAAGGAGACATTTTCTGGCAATGTAATAAACGCCGCCCCTTGTGCAGCGGCTTGGCGGATGAGGCGGTCGGCAGTGGCGATGTTAGCTGCCATGTCGCTACCACTATTCATTTGCACACAGGCCGCTTTAAATACCGTCATTCTCAAAATCTCCTTTTATCGTTTGCCCTAACGTAAGCACATCCACGCGTTGTGCACCAGCTTTGAGCAAGGCACGGGCGCAAGCTTTTACGGTTGCTCCCGTTGTCAGCACGTCATCAATCAGTATAATACGCTTATTCTTGATACGAAAACGGCATTTCGCCTCCACCTGAAACGCGCCCTGCACGTTTTTCATACGCTGCTTATAATTAAGCCCGGCCTGTGGCGGAGTGTAGCGCATACGCTGCAAGGCATTATAGAAGACAGGCACAGTCGTTTTACGGCTCACATGTTTGCTCAGCAAGGCCGCCTGATTATAGCGCCTTGCCCATAAGCGCCTGCGATGCAGTGGCACAGGGATAATATAATCCGCCTCATCCAGAATATCCTGCCCTGCCCGCACCATCCATTCGGCCACATAGGGTACGATATGGGTTTTATCGTGATATTTTAGGCTGGTAACCAATTGTTTACTGACATGGTTATAACGAAACACCGCCCGTGCGCGGCTATAAGGTGGTGGTTGTTGAATACAGGCCCCGCATATCGTATGATGATCCATCTGATATTCAAACGGATAGCCACAAATATCACAAGCCGATCCCGTGCAAAACTCCATCTGGTTCCAACACTCGCTACACAGCGCACCCTGTTGTTCTACCAGCTCATTGCAGGCCAAACACGCCGGCGGAAAGAGAATATTTGCACAGCCACGTAGAAAAGTTCTGGCAGATCGCGGCAAAGCGTGTAAAACAGATTCTAACCCTAACGACATGATAGCACAATGATCCCTATTGTTTTTGACCGCAAAGCATTAATACACCATCGCAACCGCGCTGCCAAGCGGATGCATGAGTATGATTTTCTGATACGTGAAGTCGCAGAACGTCTAGCAGACCGGCTGAACGATACCCATCGGCAATTCTCTTCTATACTCATCATCGGCAGCCATACAGGGCAATTGGCCGATATGCTGGCACAGCAACCCTCTATACAAGGCCCAATCATCCAAGCCGATCTTTCCGAACAGATGCTAAAAGCCTCACACGGCCCGCGCGTGGTGATGGATGATGAACTCCTGGGGTTTGCCCCCGAAAGCTTTGACCTCATCATCAGCAATCTCAGCCTGCATTGGGTAAATGATGTGCCTGGCGCGTTAATTCAGTTGCGCCAATGCCTTAAACCCGATGGCGTTGCATTCTTAACTTTATGGGGAACACAAACTTTGCAGGAACTCCGCCAATCCATCCTCGCAGCCGAAGCCGAACAGGGCTTAAGCCCGCGGATTTCTCCGTTTATCGATGTGAAAGATGCTGGAATGCTGTTGCAACGTGCTGGTTTCTCTATGCCTGTTGCCGATAGTGAGAGAATCACCATTGAATATACGGATGCGATGCAATTGATGGATGACTTGCGCGGCATGGGAGAAAGTAATATCCTAAGCAAACGGCATAAATCTTTCACCTCACGCCAGCGCCTACTCACCATTGCCACACAATATCAACATCTTTTCCCCTCTGAAGATAACGGCATTAACGCTACATTTGAGCTTGTCACGATGACGGGAATGCGTGTATGAAAAGGGCTGGGAACTGGGGTTAGGAATTAGGAGTTTTATTTCTGGACTATGTCTAATGCAATCCCCCTAGTCCTCAGCCCCGAGTCCCTAGCCCCCAAATCTTAACTGTAATTTAATGATAGTTTCATAATAATAACCTTAGAGCTAGCTGAATAATTGTAGATATCCATGGAAAAACGCTTCGTAAATCGCAAGAACTTTGCAAAAACCATTCCTGATTTCGTCCGCCGACGGCATAAATTTCCGCCGCGTTGGTTAGTGGTCGTTTTCATCAGCGTGCTTGCTGCTACGCTTACCTCCTTAAAGATTCTTACCCCTGATTCTTTTGCAGTGACTGGCACCATCGTCATCAGCGCTTTCTTATTCCTGGTACTTTTCACCGCCATCTACCTGCATAAAAACCTCGATATTGTCATGGCAACCGAGTTCCAGAATGCATTATTTGCAGGCGCAGCACGGCTGAACACCGAATTCACGCTGATCGTGAAAGAAGATGGCACTATCATCTATTCCGATATCAAATATAACCGCAAATTCTCCCATCTTATCAATGAAGGCCTATGGGGCTTAGATGCATTGCTGGCCCATGAAGGTTTGAGCAAAGAAAACAAAAACCGCCTGCTGCGCGCACTTGCCAATGGCGATTCGGAATATATTCCGTTCTCTATGAAAGATCCGCAAGGCGGCACCAACCAAATCTCCCTTGTAGTTGAACCTATTAATGTCCGCCAAACACTCAGCCAAGATAGTAGCGAGCAAATGGCACTCAATATCGTGCCGATTAACCGCCCTGATGGCTACATCTTCATCCGCGCGGTACGCAAAGAAAACTCCCGCCCAAGCATTGAACCCTTGCTACGCCAGGCACAATTTCCTTTATATATTACGGACACATCCGGCAATTTCCGCCATGCTAATGAGGCATTTTTCCGTTTGGTGGAATACAGTTCAGATGAATTTGATATGGGCCAGGTCACCATCCCTCAACTCATCGAAGCACTGGATAAGAGCCAGACCATTACAGGCTATTTCTCCGATAGCGTGATTGTTGCGACGAAATCTGGCCGTAAGCCGATGCTACTCAATCATGTAGAATTCACCGATGATAATGACGAAACCTTACGTTATGGTTTCCTCTTCCCAGATATGACGCCGATTACCAAGCCATCTGTCGATAATGTTCCACAGGCATTGGAACAAGGCTGGATGTATTTTATTGAAGAATCACCTATTGCCGTAGCATTGCTGGATAAAGAAGGCAATGTACAACAATCCAACCCAGCCTTCCGTGCGATTCTGGAGGAATACCATCCGAATTTGGGCAACGAGTATAACTTGCGCGATGTATTAAGCTATGGTGCGAGTGAATTACAACAATTCCTCAAAGAAAACGGCAGCAAAGACGGTAGCTCCATCGATATTAAAATCGCAGGCGATGATGGTATGACGGCCTCTCTTGATATCAACACTCTGTATGAAACCGATGGCTCTGTCACCGGTTATGTAGCCTATCTTATCGATAAAACCGAGCAGAAAAACCTCGAACTCCGTTTCGCCCATTCACAAAAAATGCAGGCTGTTGGCCAGTTGGCAGGCGGTATTGCGCATGACTTTAACAACTTGCTGACCGCGATGATGGGCTTCTGTGACCTATTACTCCTGCGCCATCCAGCTGGAGATCCATCTTTTGCGGATATTATGCAAATTAAACAGAATGCCAACCGCGCGGCCAACCTGGTGCGCCAGCTTCTGGCCTTCTCGCGTAAGCAGACATTACAGCCGGAAATTCTGGATATTACCGATGTACTGGCTGAGCTTTCTAACTTGATCCGCCGTTTGATTGGTGAAAATATCGAACTCAAGATCAATCACGGCCGTGATCTAGGCCTGATTAAAGTAGACCAAGGCCAACTTGAACAAGTCCTCATCAACCTCGCCGTAAACGCCCGCGATGCGATGCAGCAAGGCGGGACGCTGGTTATCCAAACCAGCAATGTGACGGTTGATAAAAACCACTCCATCGAACGCGACCTCGTACCTCCGGCTGAGGATGAGAATATTGAAGATGGCGAGTATGTGCTGGTGGATGTAGTCGATACCGGCCATGGCATTCCGAAAAACATTATCGGCAAGATTTTTGAGCCCTTCTTCTCCACCAAAGAAATGGGATCAGGCACAGGTTTGGGCCTGGCGACTGTTTACGGTATTATTAAGCAAACAGGCGGGTATATCTACGTCTCCAGCACACCCAAAGGCACAAAATTCAGCATCTTCCTGAAACGCTATGCCAATAATAAGAATGCTGAGAAGCCTGTTATAGAAAGCGAAATCGCCGATAAAGCTATCTCTGCCGATTTAACCGGCAAAGGTACAATTCTCTTAGTAGAAGACGAAGCCCCAGTGCGCATCTTCAGCGCACAAGCGCTCTCCAACAAGGGGTATACCGTTCTGGAAGCTGATTGTGGCGAGGCAGCATTGCGCGTGGTAGCTGAACGCGGTGCCGAAATCGAAATGATCATCACCGACGTCATCATGCCAGGCATGAATGGCCCAACCATGATAGAAGAAGTCAACAAAACCTACCCTGATATGAAAGTCATCTTCATCTCCGGCTATGCCGAAGATGCCTTCATCAAAACCTACGGCACCGAACGCAAATTCAACTTCCTCCCCAAACCCTTCACCCTCAAGCAATTAGCAGGGAAAGTGAAGGAGATTATGGAGAAGGAAGGGGCTTAAAGCTAGCAGGATTCGGGATTCAGCATTCAGAGAAGAAAAACCTCTGAATCCCGAATCCTGGATCCCGAATCCTAATCTATTGCAAAATCCACCAATCCCCCTATAATGCCGCTTCTTGACCCATAACATAGCAATGATGGCGAGTATGCAGAGCGTTAATTCCATTCGTAGTAGCTTCTTAGATTTCTTCAAGAAAAACGACCATGAATCAGTGGCTTCGAGTCCATTAGTGCCGCATAATGATCCGACATTAATGTTCACCAATGCGGGGATGGTGCAGTTTAAGAACGTCTTTACGGGAGTCGAACAACGCCCCTATAAACGTGCGGCCAGCAGTCAAAAATGCGTACGCGCCGGTGGTAAGCATAATGATTTGGATAACGTAGGCTACACCGCCCGTCACCATACCTTCTTTGAAATGCTGGGCAATTTCTCCTTTGGAGATTACTTTAAAGAACAAGCGATTACTCTTGCGTGGAACTTCCTGACTAAAGAAGTCGGCCTGCCAAAAGACAAACTCTATGTGACCGTCTATCACACCGATGATGACGCACACACCCTGTGGAAAAAAATCGCAGGCCTTGGCGATGACCGGATCATCCGCATTGCCACCTCCGATAACTTCTGGGCAATGGGTGACACCGGCCCGTGCGGCCCGTGTTCTGAGATTTTCTATGATCATGGCGATCACATCCCTGGCGGCCTGCCTGGCACACCGGATGAAGATGGGGACCGTTATATCGAAATCTGGAATCTCGTATTCATGCAATATGAGCAACTGGCCTCCGGCGAGCGCATCAACCTGCCGAAGCCTTCCATCGATACTGGCATGGGCTTGGAGCGGATTTCGGCTGTTTTGCAGCATGTGCATGATAACTATGATATTGATTTATTCAAATCATTGATCGAAGCCTCCCAATCCTTCTCTGGCAATGCTGATCACGCCGTATCGCACCGCGTGATTGCCGATCATCTACGCTCTTCCTGCTTCTTGATTGCTGATGGCGTGATGCCCTCTAATGAAGGCCGTGGTTATGTGCTGCGCCGTATTATGCGCCGCGCCATGCGCCATGCGCATCAATTGGGCTGTAAAGACCCGTTGATGTATAAGCTTGTCCCTGCCCTGGTGGATCAAATGGGTAAAGCCTATCCAGAACTCACCCGTGCGCAAGCATTAGTCACCGAGATTCTGAAGCTCGAAGAAGAACGCTTCAAAGAAACCCTCGGCCGTGGCCTCAAACTTCTGGATCAAGAAAGCGAGCATCTGCAAGCCGGCCAGAAACTCTCCGGCGAAACCGCGTTTAAACTCTATGACACCTATGGCTTCCCACTCGATTTGACCAAAGACATTCTGCGCAGCCGCGAAGTGGATGTGGATGAAACGGGCTTTGAACAGTCCATGAAAGAACAAAAAGACCGCGCACGCGCTGCGTGGAAAGGTTCCGGCGAGAAAGCAACGGACGAAGTCTGGTTTGATATCCGCAATGATAATGGCGCTACCGAATTCTTAGGCTATGAACATGATCAAGCCCAGGCAAAAATTGTAGCGCTGGTAGTGGATGGCAAGCCTGTACAAAGCGTAAGCGCTGGTACAGAAGTATCCATCATCCTCAACCAAACCCCGTTCTATGGTGAATCCGGTGGCCAGATGGGTGACCGTGGTGTGCTTTCTACCGATCACGCCCTCCTTGCCGTACAAGATACCCAAAAAGCATTGGGTGATTTGCATATCCATAAGGGTAAAATCGAAAAAGGCGAAGTGAAAGTCGGCGATGTGGTGACTGCCGTAATCGATAACGATTACCGCAACGCCCTGCGTGCTAACCACTCTGCAACCCACTTGCTCCATGCTGTATTACGCAATGTACTCGGCGATCACGTGACACAAAAAGGCTCTCTCGTTGCCGCAGACCGCCTGCGCTTTGACTTTAGCCATCCAAAAGCCGTAGCGCCAGAAGAACTCGAAAAAATCGAACAACTCGTCAACCACCTCGTCCGCCAAAACACCGAAGTCGGCACACGCTTGATGCAGCCAGAAGAAGCCATCAAAGCTGGCGCGATGGCATTATTCGGCGAAAAATATGGCGAAGAAGTGCGCGTGGTGAATATGGGCTTGAATGATAAAGCCGATTACTCCATCGAACTCTGCGGTGGTACACACGTAAAACGTACCGGTGACATTGGCCTATTCGTCGTTATCGCTGAAACCGCGATTGCCTCCGGTGTACGCCGTATTGAGGCCTATACCGCTGAAGGCGCCTTCAATTATCTACGTGGCCGAGAGCGCGTGCTGACGGATGTCGCTAGCCGCTTTAAGATTGCGCCAGAAGAAGTACCTGCACGTATCGATACAATGGTCAATGAACGCAAGAAGCTGGAAAAAGACCTCTCCGATGCATTACGCAAAGCCGCTATGGGTGGTGGTGCGAGCAATGAGAATGCAGAGACTATCAACGGTGTATCTTTCGTCGGCAAGGCACTTGAAAACATGCCACCTAAAGAATTACGCGGCATCGCCGATGACCTTAAAGCCCAAATCGGCTCCGGCGTTGTAGCTGTTGCGTGCAGCTTTGAAGGTAAAGCATCCCTTGTTGTAGCCGTTACCCAAGACCTGACAGGAAAAATCAGCGCTGTAGACTTAGTCCGCGCCGGCACAGCTGCTATGGGCGGCAGCGGCGGCGGCGGCCGCCCTGAAATGGCGCAATCCGGCGGGCCAGATGGCAGCAAGATCGGCGAGGCTATTACAGCGATTAAGCAAGCCCTGTAGCCCCTTCGATACACTGCACTCTGTTACTTTTATGCCATTATGTGAATTGCTTCGTTTGCTCTCGCGATGACGGTGCTGTATGCCCTCTGTCATCCTTGGACTTGATCCAAGAATCCATCTAAAATACATAGCATTATTCAAAGCTGTATTGTTGCCCTCTCTTAGGATGGATCCTTGGATCAAGCCCAAGGATGACAAGATACATACCTTCACGTAGATAGGAGTAGATGACAGCTTACGCTCTGCCTCCTTGTGTTACATTGAAACACCCCAGCCCTCAAATACAACCCCCGATATAACAACAATAAAAGTTGTGCAAATTCATATACATACACGCAATATTTTTAATAAATTTACTTTATTAATCGGGATAATTCTGTAATATGCGGCCTAATATCAACGCACCAAAGGAATCTATTCATGTTCCCCTCTTTACCGCTCATCCCTAAACCTGTTGTCTTACTGTCGGCCCTTATTCAAACCCTGCCAACACATATATATGACCAGGAGGCGGAAAATACTCTCCTTGAAAGTTTGCGGCTTTA
The DNA here is from genome assembly GCA_964574415.1 of uncultured Rickettsiales bacterium. Lineage (GTDB taxonomy): Bacteria > Pseudomonadota > Alphaproteobacteria > Rickettsiales > CAZNNM01 > CAZNNM01. The sequence goes on from CAZNNM010000002.1 coordinate 208,847, forward strand.
TTCTGAGGAACTCAACGTTCATAACGAAATTATGACCTATGACGCAGAAATAATGCAAATTACCTTAGAACTCACCCATTCCCAGCTTGCCCAGGATACAAGAGCGCAGCTTTTGTCCTATAAAGCCAAGCTCGAATCTGAGAGAATGGCATTTGAGGCACAACATGCTTTCGACACGCGAAATCCTTACATCCTTGCCATTGACCATACAGCCTTCCACGAAGCCGTACGCGCTGGCTATCCACGTATTGTCGAACGTCTATTAGAAATCAACCGGCTTGGCGCATATCACTTGGTTGATTTCGACTCTGCAACGCAACCTTACGCACTGCCTTGGTTCTGCCCATCACATAACATACAGAACTATGACACCATTCTAAACATCTTTAGAGCCCATAATATCAATCTTACTCAAAGCGTTGTTACTAAACGTAACGAACAGATTAACCTGGTCAGTAATGTGTTACATTTCTCTGCCCATACCTATAACGTGGAATGTTTTTCTTTCATGGTATCCCAATTCCCCGAAATCTCTTACGGCACTATGGATGCACAGAGTAATAACCTTGTTCATGCCATCCTTGCTAAAAACACAACAGAAACCTGCATTCCACAATTACGTGTGTTATCCGAGCAGCGCCCTGAAGAATTCGCTGAAGCTTTCAAAGCCATTAACCCAGTTGATAAACGTCATAGCTTGCATTATTGGGCACAAAACATATCTCACCTGACGTTAGAAGATAATCTCACTATTTTAACCGAGTGTGCAAAACATGGTATGAAGAATACAGAAGATGGATATAGCAGAACGCCTATGCACTATCTCATGCAACATATTGCGACCGTACCGGCAGAAACATTCTGCACGATAGTGGACGCTTATGTTGAAGCAACCCAAGCTTCTTACCCCCGCTCGCTCTACGTACATGCAATGTATTACCAATTGAGAACCGGACAAACATTACCAAGTTACTTTGTCGAGCATTGCATACAAAAAGACCCTACTATAATGGATGTCACAGATAGACAAGGGCGCTCTTTATTAGAACTCACCTTACTTTCCGCTCTTCCAAACGAACATAAGGCCAGCACTGCATTATTGCTTCTCAGCACTCCCAAAGGATATGCCCATTACCGCAATCATCAAGAAGCGCTTCAGCCACTTATTGCGCAGTCATCCAATGAGATCAAGGCCATTTTTAAGGATTATGATGAGTTGATAGCCACCGAGACACACGACGCAGCAGAAGGCCTAGCAACACTCTGGAGCCTGCGCATTGACAATGAACAACTACCTACCCAAACCCATAATCGTTAAGGTTATTACCATGCCCTATATTTACAATATCTCCCATTTCCTTGAACAACTGCCAGCACAATATGATGAAGAGGCCGATGTTGCGCTATCCATTATCATTGATGCTTTTGCGCAGGATAAAAGAGCCATTCATACCGTTGACCGCCCCGTTTCAGCAGCAACACAAGCAGCTGATCCCACACTCAAAGCATTTTACAGCACTAATAACTATGTGACCGCATCTCGGATCGGGATGTTTGGCGCGCCTCCTCTTGATATAGAAGTGCAGATATATGATGACGTACTCAGCCAAGCACATGATCGGGGGTATAAAGCAACGGCTGAATCACTAGAGAAGTACCTCGCACAATCTCTTGAAGCACAGAAATCATGGGCAAACCGCCTAGAAAAAGCAGTTGCAACACCGTCTACCGGTAACGTTTCAAGACGCTAAGCGCCCTGCATCCAGAACGCCTTGCAAAATATACGCCGCCGCCATCTTGTCATCCAAGGTGGCGCGCTTTTTGCGGGTGAGATCGGCTTCAAGGAGCGTGCGGTTAACAGCGGCGGTGGACATACGCTCATCCTGAAAGAAAATGGGCGTATCAGGGCATTTCTTTTGCAGCTTATCACCAAACACACGTACCATTGTGCAAGATTCACCCTCACTGCCATCCATATTCTTTGGCAACCCAATCACCACCCCTACAATCGCATGTTCTTGAATCAGCGCATTGAGCTTGCCCATATCTTTAGAAAAACTCATACGGTCGATCGTGCCATAGGCTGTAGCAATCACACGCGTCGTATCACTCAGCGCCACACCTACACGTTTGCTTCCTACATCCAAGCCGAGTAAACGGCCGGCAGGTGGGAGGGTGGAAAGGAAATCGGGTAGGGTGTTGTAGAGCATAATTATTAGGATTCAGGATTCGGGATTCAGGATTCAGAGGTTTTTACTTTTTCTCTGAATCCCAAATCCTGAATCCCGCCCCCTCTCCTATTCATCCCGAATCTTCAACGCCGCAATAAACGCGCTTTGTGGAATTTCTACATTCCCAACCGCACGCATCCGTTTTTTACCGGCTTTCTGCTTCTCTAACAGTTTACGCTTACGGCTAATATCACCACCGTAACATTTAGCCGTCACGTCTTTACGCATCGCACTCACGCTTTCACGGGCGATAATGCGGCTTCCAATGGATGCTTGGATCGCAATTTGGAAGAGTTGTCTTGGAATAAGATCTTTCAGGCGTTTACATAATTCACGGCCACGGCCTTCGGCGCGGCTGCGATGCACGATGATAGACAGTGCATCCACTGGCTCACCATTCACCAGAATTGAAAGCTTCACCAATTCGCTTTCCTGATAGCCATCCAAATGCCAGTCAAAGCTCGCATAACCTTTAGTGCAGGATTTCAGGCGGTCGTAGAAGTCATAAACAATTTCGTTAAGCGGCAGATGGTATTCCACCATCGCGCGATTGCCGACATAGGTCAGCTGATCTTGAATACCACGCTTATCCTGACAGAGTGCTAACACCGCGCCGAGATATTCATCCGGCACCATGATCGTCGCCTTCACCCATGGCTCTTCCATGAGACGGATTTTGGTCACCTCTGGCATATCCGCAGGGTTATGCACTTCGCTGATCGTGCCATCGGTCAAATGAATACGGTATACCACACTTGGCGCCGTCGTAATCAAATCAAGGTCAAATTCACGGTCAAGGCGTTCTTGGATAATTTCCAAATGCAACAACCCTAAGAAACCGCAACGGAACCCAAAACCAAGCGCGCCAGATGTCTCTGTCTCATATTCAAAACTTGCATCATTCAGGCGAAGCTTGGCCAGGCTGTCACGTAAGTGATCAAACTCTGATGCATCCGCAGGATAAAGACCACAGAATACCACTGGCAGATTCGGCTTAAAGCCTGGCAATGCTTCGGTGCATTGGTTACGCTCTTCTGTTACCGTATCCCCGACTTTACAATCCGACACTTGCTTAATAGACGCCGTAAAGAAGCCTACCTCACCCGCACGTAATTCGCCGGTATCCACTTTCTTCGGTGTGAAAATACCCACATTTTCTACTTGGTAATTCGCACCGGTTGCCATCATGCGAATCTTGGCACCTTTGCGCAATACACCATGCTTCACACGCACCAGGATCACCACGCCTAAATACGCATCATACCAGCTATCCACCAGCAGCGCCTGTAATGGCGCATCAGCATCACCTACTGGCGGTGGAAGTAACTTCACGACAGCTTCCAGCACCTCAGGCACGCCCATACCGGTTTTAGCCGAAATCGGCAAAGCACCACTGGCATCCAGGCCGATCACTTCCTCAATTTGCGCTTTCACCCGCTCTGGCTCAGCGGCTGGCAGGTCGATTTTATTGAGAACAGGAACAATTTCCAGATTGTTATCTAATGCCTGATACACATTCGCCAATGTCTGCGCTTCCACGCCTTGGCTGGCATCTACCACCAATAACGCCCCTTCACAAGCAGCAAGCGAACGGCTTACTTCATAAGCAAAGTCCACATGGCCTGGTGTATCGATCAGGTTGAAGTGATAGGTCTTGCCGTCTTTGGCTTTATATTTGAGACGCACCGTCTGCGCCTTAATCGTAATACCGCGCTCACGCTCAATATCCATCGAGTCCAGAATCTGTGCACTCATCTCACGCGCATCCAGGCCACCGCAGAATTCAATAATTCGGTCTGCCAGGGTGGATTTCCCGTGGTCAATATGGGCGATGATAGAGAAGTTACGAAGTAAGGAAATATCGGTCATAGTCATTCACATAGCTAAAAAGTCAGAGATAGTGTATCTACACGAAGTTGAGTGAAAAATACAGTATTATCTTGAAAAAACGCTTGATTTAGTAAAATTATTGTATATTTCTGTTAATTATTAAATCATAGCAATCGTATTTTACACACGGCAAAGGAACTGCTTATGAAAAACCATCAACGCCAGACAGCGCTTAAACGTCACAACGAAGGCATCACCCCTGACCCAGCCAACACACCAAAAACAGCTACAATGACACCACCTCCTGCCGCTAAACGGGCCAAATATGCAGAGGCACCAGCCTCCATAACCCCACCCCCTGCTCAGCAGCAATGGACGAGCTACCTCAACCAGCAGCAACAACAATATGCGCAACATCTGCAAAACATAGTGCAATTTCCTCACACCGATATCGGGCTACAATTAGGTTTTATGCACGAACAGATCATACGACAAAATGTCCGCATAGGCCAACTTGAAGCCGAGAATCGCTCTTTATATTCTATGTTAATCCATCAGCATAAAATGATGAATATGCAGCAACAGCAAATACAGCAGCTTGGACGTTTTGTATTTGGCCCTCCTGTAGCACCTGTTGACCCACAACAGCCACCTCTCAATAATGGTGTACCCGCCGATCTTCCTCCTATGGCAAGCCCTATACAGGCACCTGCTATTCCTCCTTATCCACAAAATACAGGTACAACCCTCGTGATGGAGGATGATCACTACTGGACTAACTTTGTAACCCAGGATAATACACAAGACATGCCCCACCTCACTCCAAGCGCACCAGGCTCGCCTCGATAGTTGCAACACCCATTCACAGGAAACCCAGGAACGCTCTCCAACACCTCCTCTTCCTGCCGAGCAGCAACCAACTCCACCCTTGGCAACACAAGAAGCCTCATTAGGTATATATACAGAGCGTATAGGCCTGCAAAGAACCCAAAAATTCACAGGCGCGCTCCCTCCTCCCCGCTAATAGACATTGTACCATTTTGAGTAAAGACATCGATAAGAAACCACTGGGGGTTGCATTGCAACCCCTTGTCTTTCAGCCTAAATCGACATAGGGGATCTCATTGCGCATTTAGTAAATAAATACGTTGATAATGCAAAGTTATTAATATAATAACTAGCCACCTTTTATATATTAAGGAAAGCGTATTATGTCAAAAGAACCACGTTACCTCTCACCTTCTAAAATACCAGGGGAAACACAGCAGCAAGCAGATGATGACTTTTCACTTCCGGCTGCAAAACGCCCTAAACTTGTAGAAAACCCAGAAGATGACAGCGAAGCATTATTTACCCAGAACACTCCCTTACCCGCTGATGAGAGCGAAGCGAGTGATGAAGAACCCTCTCTTGAAGAAAACAGCGCTGCTTATAAAGAAGTCTTTACACTCCTTGATGACTACCTCTCCCATAATCGCACCGATATCAACAACCTGATCCAAGCGATAAAGGACGTACCAGGCACGGCTGAAGAGTTTAAACAGCATGATATTACAGAATCTATCTTACGTCTGGCTGTCTATATCGACTCTCCTGAACTTGTTGCCGGCCTCGTCACATGGCTCGGTATTGAACCCTATGAGACATATCCAGACCCTATTACGGATGCTCCTATTTACGCTTTCCAAGCCATACCACCAGCCCCTCAGCATTATAAAGCCATTCTGGACAGCCTCACACGGCAAGATAATGCCATCCATATTAACGCATCACTCCATAATAACCACTACACGACCTTGCATCATGTGGCAGAAAATGGTTCTGTTGACGCCTGGAAATACCTATTGAAAAAATTTAAGAACCTTGATTTCAGGGACGCCTATGGCGCGGATGTTATTCTTAATGCGATCACGCATGAAGATGGCAAAGGTGGCGAAAGACTCGCTGCATTACTGCAATCCCGCTATGCAGGAGCAGTGTCTTCTGCATATTATTACGAAGGCGCCCCTCTGCTTCATGCCATTGCAGGAAAGATCAATGATTTCCCAACGGTTGCATCCTTCTTAGATGTAATGAATGTATTACTCATGCATCAATTTCCATTCAGTAATGTAGACCAATACGGGCGGTTGCCAAGCTATTATTGCGCCAACCCACATTATCGGGGTTATTTAGATGCTATAGCCTATGGCTGCCCACCTCATATTGCCGCCCATGCATTGGAAACACAAATACGTATGCAAACAGACATTGATATACTCGGAGCTAATAATGCCGACTTGCACAGCGCATTGGATACTATGCAGGTGCAGATAACAGGCATACGACAGAACATCTTTGATACAAGCGAAATCATGGCCGAGAACACAGCGCTAAAACAACAACTTGCTCAAATACAAGCAGAGAATGTGCAGTTACAGCAACAGATAGAAGAACTACAACAACCCCCTTTATCATCCAACAACTCCTGGGCAGAATTTGTCTCTTCCCCTGTATTGCGTACATCCTCTCCTTTACCCCCTAAATAAGAGATATTACCATGGCAAAATTACCTTATGATTATTACACTCCCGTAGCAGATATAAACATCACACCCTTGGAAGAGATTCAGCTTAACTGGCGCTCTCCTCAAGACATAGCTTACAAAGGTTCACTACAGGACTGGGAATGGCTCTTAGCGCAGGATAATATCGATTTTCAGCATGACTATCATATCTGCGGCTTTATTATACCTAGCCTCATTAACCCCGCAGAAAAATTAGAAGCGTTACTGCAAAGCCAATATGCTTATGCATTGCTAGCTCCGATCAATGGCAGCACAATCTATCATCAACTTGCATCAATCCAAGGCATTACCTTTGAGAACTTAGCAGGCATGGTAGAAGTATTAAAACGCTATAATTTTGATATTCTGCAATACGACGCTGAGAACCGCCTGCCCTCCACTGTCTCAACCCAGACTCCACAACCCTTCAAACATCAACACCTCTTTTACCGTGTTGAACATCAACAAATGGTACAAAATCTCCAGAACACACAAGTTCAACAGCAGAGTGATCAGCAACAACTTCAGCACCAATCAGAGCGTATTGTTCAATTAGAGGATCAAATATATTCAATGTGGGAAATGATCTGGGGTGTTATGCAACATTCAAATAGTGTTACACGACAAGTCGTTAACAATAGCATATACCTAAGCGGCCCTAACCTAAACCGGCAGAAAGAAACCGCATCCTCCTCTACACAAGAGACTCCTCCGCAACGCAGAAAAGGCCGCCCGACCAAGAGAACACAAGAACCCCAACCTCAAACAGAAGAGCATTCTTTACCAGAAGTACCAAGAACTTCTAGGAAACGTTCAACAGACGATACGACACCCACTCCCTCCTATGTTGCACAAGAAGAAGCACGTCGCAAACGGCAAAAACCAAATGAAACTCCAGGAGAAAAACCAGAAGAAACTTCAGAGACATCACACCATCACAGACGCTCTTCGCGTAGAACGACCCATACCCGGTAGTGTCCCGGCATACACTAGCTTGACTGACATACTTGGACATAATCGGTGTTGTTGCATGGTTCGCTAACCTATGGATACTTGTCATCCCGGACATGATGGAGAGCCATGCAACAACACCGATGTGGCAGAACACATTCACATTGAGACACTACCCGCCATCAACTCCCTCTTGCCTTTCCTGCTCAAACACCGTAAAACCGATGAAGAATTGTTTATTGGAAAGAGGCTTTTATGTCTTTAACAGAAAAAGATGTCATTAAAATCGCCAAATTAGCGCGTATTCGGGTGACACCAGAGGAAGTGACGCATTATACCGCAGAACTCTCTAAAATTTTGCATTTCGTCGATACACTGCAAGAGGTCAACACAGATAATGTACCGCAGATGACCAGCGTTGTCTCGGCTACCTTACCTATGCGTGAGGATAAAGTGACCGATGGGAATCGTCAGGCCGATGTGCTTGCGAATGCCCCGATGAAAGATTTTGGCTGTTTTGTTGTACCGAAGGTAATTGATAATGAGTGATATAACCAAACTAACCCTGGCTGAAACACGTGATGCCTTGAAGAAAGGTGAGTTCACCAGCGTGGAACTGACCCAAGCCTATAGCAAAAAAGTTGCTGCTGCGAAGGACTTAAACGCCTATATCATCGAAACCCCTGAGATTGCTCTAGAACAAGCCAAAGCTGCCGATGCAAAGATTAAAGCAGGCAATGCTGGCTTGCTTGAAGGCATCCCTGTTGGTGTGAAGGATTTATTCTGCACCAAAGGCGTTTCCAGCACCTCTTGCTCCCATATCCTTAATGGTTTTGTGCCGCCTTATGAATCCACCGTGAGCAGCAAGCTGTTTGCAGCCGGTGCGGTGATGCTCGGCAAAACCAATATGGACGAATTCGCGATGGGTTCGGCCAATATCACCAGCTATAACGGCCCAGTGAAGAATCCGTGGAAGCGCAAAGATGGCACAGAAGTCGTGCCAGGCGGTTCATCAGGTGGTTCGGCGGCGGCCGTTGCAGCAGGCTTAGGCCTCGGTGCACTCGGAAGCGACACAGGCGGCTCGATCCGCCAACCGGCTTCTTTCTGTGGTATTGTAGGGATTAAACCTACCTATGGCCGTTGCTCGCGTTGGGGTATGATTGCGTTTGCAAGCTCGCTCGACCAAGCCGGCGTATTCACCCGCACTGTACGCGATTCGGCGATTATGCTCGAAGCTATTTGCGGTCATGATCCGAAGGATTCAACCTCGATCAACCAGCCTGTTCCATCGTTTGAGAAAGCGATTACGGGCAATGTAAAAGACCTGCGCATTGGTATTCCAAAGGAATATCACGCGGAAGGCATGTCCCCAGAAATTGAAAAACTCTGGACACAAGGCAAAGAATGGCTGAAAAGCGCGGGTGCAGAGCTGGTAGATATCAGCCTGCCGCACACTAAATATGCGCTGGCAACCTATTACATCATCGCTCCAGCCGAGGCTTCATCCAACCTCGCGCGCTATGACGGCTTACGTTATGGTCTGCGCGTAATGGAAGACGGCGATTCGCTGGATGATATGTACGAAAAAACCCGCGCGGCTGGTTTTGGCGCCGAAGTAAAACGCCGGATTATGATTGGTACATATGTACTTTCCGCCGGTTATTATGATGCCTATTACAAAAAAGCCCAGCGCGTGCGCAGCCTGATTGCGCAGGATTTCAATGATGCTTTCGGTAAAGTTGATGCGATTCTGACTCCTGCAACACCCTCAGCCGCATTTGCGATTGGCGAGAAAATCGACCCGGTGACCATGTACCTCAACGACGTATTCACCATCCCAGCAAGCCTAGCCGGCCTGCCAGGCATGGCGGTTCCTGCGGGGCTTTCGTCTGATGGTTTACCACTGGGGCTGCAATTGATTGGCAAAGCATTTGATGAATCAACTCTATTTAACGTCGCAAGCGTGATTGAAGACGCTGCGGGGGTTAAGGGGATGGTTCCACGTTAGACGTCATCGCGAACGAAGTGAAGCGATCCAGGGCCATCTTAAAGAACAGCGAAATACGCCCTGGATTGCCACGCCACTACGTGGCTCGCAATGACGGAAATAGAAAATGAGAGAAAAACATGACACAAATCATTAAAGGCAATACAGGCGATTGGGAAATTGTGATTGGCTTGGAAGTCCATGCGCAAATCAGCACTGAATCCAAATTATTCTCAGGCAGCGCGAATGATTTTGGCGCGGAGCCAAACATGAATGTTTCGCTGATCGATGCAGCCATGCCAGGCATGCTACCTGTCATCAATGCACGTTGTGTGGAACAAGCGGTGCGTACAGGTCTTGGCCTCAAATCACAGATCAATCTGCGATCTGTCTTCGACCGTAAAAACTATTTCTACGCCGATTTGCCACAAGGCTATCAAATTTCTCAATTTTTGGACCCTATCGTCGGCAAAGGCCAAATCATCCTCGATATGAAAGACGGCAGCACCCGCACGATCGGCGTGACCCGTCTGCATTTAGAGCAAGATGCTGGCAAAAGCTTGCATGAACACAGCCCAATCTACAGCTTCATTGATCTCAACCGCGCGGGCATTGCCCTGATGGAAATCGTCTCCGAACCCGATATGCGCAGCTCCGAAGAAGCCGGTGAATATGTGAAAAAACTGCGCTCGATCGTACGTTACCTCGGCACCTGCGATGGCGATATGGAAAAAGGCAGTATGCGCTGCGACGCCAACGTATCCGTGCGCCGCGCAGGCACACAGCCTTTTGGCACACGCTGCGAGATTAAAAACGTGAATTCCGTACGTAACCTAATGCGCGCGATTGATTACGAAGCACGCCGCCAAGTGGATATTATCGAAGCCGGTGGCACGATCGACCAAGAAACCCGCCTCTTCGATGCCGCTAACGGCGAAACCCGCACCATGCGCAGCAAAGAAGATGCGCATGATTACCGCTATTTCCCTGATCCAGACCTCTTGCCACTGGAATTCAGCCAAGAGTTTGTGGATAAAATCAAAGCAACCTTGCCAGAACTCCCAGACCAAAAGAAAGACCGCTATACCAACGAACTCGGCCTTTCTGCCTATGATGCAGGCGTGTTAGTGGCAGAAAAAGCAACGGCGGAATATTTCGAGAAAGTCGCTAAAAACCACGATGCCAAACTGGCTGCAAACTGGATTACCGCTGAACTCTTTGGCCGCCTCAATAAAGCAGGCGTGAGCATTGAAAACTCTCCGGTATCAACAGAAAAACTTTCCGGCCTGCTAGACCTCATCAAAGACAACACCATCTCCGGCAAAATCGCCAAAGATGTGTTCGACATCATGTTTGAGACTGGCAAAGATGCGGCCGCAATCGTCGAAGAAAAAGGCTTAAAGCAAGTGACCGATACGGGCGCTATCGAAAAAATCGTCGATGCCGTACTCGCCGCCAACCCTGATAAAATCGCCGAATACAAATCCGGTAAAGATAAACTTTTCGGCTTCTTCGTTGGCCAAGTAATGAAAGAATCCCAAGGCAAAGCGAATCCGGCGATTCTGAATGAGTTGTTGAAGAAGAAGTTGAGTTAGTAAGTATGTGATGTGGGATAGTATCAAGCCTCTGATTGAGCCGATTCTTACATTGCTTTCATATATGCCGTTTGATATATGGCCGTGGTTTGTTGCTATTGTTCCGATTATAGTAGTGCTATCTGTACAGCCAGAAAAACCTCAGTGGATGCGCTTCTGGCGGTTAGTGCTGGCCTGTGCTTCAGCGTATGCGTTTATTCTTTTTTCGCTTCAAACAAGCCATGCCATAGCCTGGAGAAATTATAACGAATGTTATGCTAATAGCACGCTCCGCTATATGAGTCCTGAACGAAACGAAGCGTGCTATCCTCACCTTGAAAAATATAATGACTCAAGGGCTGCGATGCTTTTTTTCCTGGGGTGGGTTCCCTCCATAGCCTATGTTGGATTCCTCGAACTCATTTGGCGCATTATACATAAACGTAAAATACGCACCCTAGGCAACACGTTCAAAGGAAAATGGTTTAGCAATATCATTATTGCGTTTTTTATACCGTTTGGGTGTGGGGTGCTGTATTTGTTTGGGTTAGTAGGATCATTACTCATTCATACGCACTGGCCGTCGCATTAAATTTTGTCTTCCACGTCCCTGTAATATCATAGACCACTCATGCAATATCGCCAGAACCACCCACCAACTCCTCTGCTCTACCACGAGGAATTCCAAATTTTATTCGCCATTATTCTCTATTATCCACCATGCCTACCTATATTTGTTTTGGACTGCTCTCGTAGTAGTTGGTCATACGTTTTTGCAATATGAGAGTCATATGCCGGTAACTTTTTTTCTTTCAATATACGTATGAAGTCTACTTCTTTTAGATGTTGTGAGTCGGAACAGTCATCCCCATAGGTACAAATATAATAATAAGGCTCTCTCGCAAGACCTTGCCGAAACCCATAAATAGTATCTCTATACCACATAACATCCTTAACATCACCCATCACCACTCTTTCCCTGTCTTTATTGTACCAATCCTTGTCATAAATAGCATGAGGTGCAGCATATTGACGCTCAGAATCACTGTCATAGATAAAACCATTCGGCAAATAGATAGGCATAGGAGCAGGGGCAAAATGATTATAACCTAAGCGGATGAGTGGATAACTTATGACTATACCCATAAAGGCTGTACCTACCAGCGCAGCAAAGATGACATAGGTAATTACTATCCACTTTAATAGGGTTTTGAGGGGGTAGCATTTAGTCTGTTGTATGATTGTACCGATCCACTGTTGCATTAAATTTAGTCCGCCAATTTCCTTTTATCTCAAAAGACTTTTTGTCAGATTGACCTACCCCAAACCATTCATCCGCTAAATCCTCAGCTTCTTCCCGATCTAAGAAAAAGAATGTATCAAGGGTTTCTACTACTTGAAAGCGATCTTTAAACTTGTCACTAAACTCATAATCCATAATACCGCTAATTACCAGAAATCCTTTTTCCTCTCGAACTTCACCTGTAAAGACCCCTTCAACAGTGGATTCACCAAAACTATAATAACCTGTATTATTAATCGTATCAGTGACAATATCTATGGTATTGCCAAAGGGATAAGAGCTGCTGAAACCATAAGGAACAGGGCCGTTCCTAACTCTTCTAGCTTCAGCAATAATTTGCTTCTCTACGGCCTGATAACCGCCTGTGGAACCATCACTTGTTTCCACGCTATTAGCAAAATGATCTATCACATACCCTAAATACCCTATTTGCGATAAAGTAAGAACACCTCCATTGCCGCTATTATAGTAATCATTTAAATCCCCATTCGTCCACCGCCTTGGATTATCATTCACCTCACCAATCAACATCTGATTCGCATATTCCTGCGCGTTAATAGGCTCCGCCCAGCATCTACAATTATAATCCTCACCTGGATGCCCCGTATCCGGACGAGTATCCCAAGCAAATAGCCGGCCATCATTAGCTGCATGAGAGAGGCGCACTTTATCATCTTCCTGAGTGCGCCAGATATAATGCGTGCTGCCGCCATACATCTTATGCTCAAGGAGCAAGGCGATTAAGGCTCTATCCACCTGTTGCAGGTGTTGCGCTTCCGTGATAAAGCCCAAATTTAAGCATTGTGAAAGCAATTGCTGGTTTTTCAGGCCAAGTAACTGTAATGTTGCGTGTCTCATAGTATTCCTCCCTCTATAAAGAGGATAGGACGGCACCTTATTACCCGGAAGGCTCTATTATCATGCATCTTTTCTGCTTCGGCCTTGGCTACACCGCACTCCATCTCGCAAAGCACCTGCAATCGCAAGGATGGCGTGTGGGGGGCACATGCCGTTCGCACGAGAAGCAGCAGAAACTGCGCGCAGAGGACATTGAGGCCATCGTGTTTGGAGAAACACTGCCGGAGGGGATCACCCATATCCTGCACTCCATTCCACCGGAAGAGGCAGGCGATCCGGTATTACAGATTTACCGGTCATTGCGAGCCGAAGGCGTGGCAATCCAGGGCAACCTTAAAGAACAGAGAAATATGCCCCTGGACTGCCACGTCGCTAACGCTCCTCGCAGTGACGAGGAAGTGCAATGGCTCGGCTACCTCTCCACCACAGGCGTCTATGGCGATCACCAAGGCGGATGGGTGGATGAGACGACGCCGGTGAACCCACCGAATTTACGCTCCAAACGTAGGGTAGATGCGGAGAATGCTTGGGCATCCACAGGCCTGCCTGTACACATTTTCCGCCTTTCTGGCATTTATGGCCCTGGCAAATCCGCACTGGATAGCGTGCGCGATGGGACGGCTAAGCGGATTGATAAACCTAACCAGTATTTTTCGCGGATTCATGTGGAGGATATTGTGCAAACGCTCTGCGCATCCATTGCAAAACCCCATCCAGGCGCTATTTATAATGTTGCAGATGACCTCCCCTGCGCACAAGCGGAGGTGATTACCTATGCCTGTGATCTACTCGGCGCTCCACCGCCACCACTTGTGCCGTTTGAGCAGGCACAGCTTTCGGAGATGGCACGAAGTTTTTACGCCAATTCACGGCGGATGCGCAATGATAAGATTAAGGATGAGTTAGGGGTAAGGCTGCACTATCCGGATTATCGGGCGGGGCTGTTGGGGATGGTGTAAGCATACACCTTGTCATTCCGGGCTTGACCCGGAATCCACCAAGACTGGCGCTTCCACGTTCAATGCTTATACATCACGCTTCCATAACAGTGGATCCTGAATCAAGTTCAGGATGACAACTATCAATAGCTTAGCTAGCCATGCAACAACGCCGATCAAGTCCAAGAATGACAAGTAATATAACACCGTCATCGCGAGCATAAGCGCAGCAATCCATGTATCCTACATAAAAGACAGAGAAACTATAGAAATGGATTGCCGCGTCGCTAACGCTCCTCGCAATGACATAATTTGCATTGTCATACGCCGATCAAGTCCGGGATGACGATAATCAAACCTTCACCGCCCTTATCATATAATTAATACTCACATCCCCACTTAACCGCCATTCTCCCGTCAGCGGGTTCATGGTGACACCTTTAAGGTCTTGTAATACCAAACCCTGGCTTCCGATATAGGACTCCAACTCCGATGGACGCAAAAATTTGCTCCATTCATGCGTACCGCGCGGCAGCCAGCGGAGTACATATTCTGCTCCTACTATCGCAAATGCAAAGGATTTGAGTGTACGGTTCAGCGTCGCTGCGAATAACAATCCGCCTGGTTTCACCAAGGTTGCAGCAGCATGCATAAAACTCTCCACATCCGCTACATGCTCCACTACTTCCATGGTGAGCACGACATCATATTGCACACCCGTTGCCGCTAGGTCTTCAACACTGGTATGCTGGTAATCCACCTTTACGCCCATTTTCTCGGCATGAATAGAAGCAATGCTGATATTTTTAGCAGAAGCATCAATCGCCGTCACCTCTGCCCCTAAACGCGCTAATGGCTCGGCCAGCAATCCGCCACCGCAACCAATATCCAGAATGCGGATATTCTTTATATCTGACACGCTAAAATGGCTTTTGATACTTTCCTGAATATACCCAATCCGCACTGGATTAAACTTATGCAACGGCTTAAACGGGCCATTCACATCCCACCAATCCTCTGCCATTTTGGTAAATTTTTCCACTTCAGCAGCATCAATACTGGCGCTATACAGAGACATAAATTGTTCTTTTCTAAAAAAATTGCTTCCCATTACCGTATAAGTTTGTATAAATCTATGGGATTTTTTGAAACATCGAAACAGTTTTTTTGATAAATATGGCTATTATAGTTCAAAAATTTGGCGGGACATCTGTCGCAAATATCGAGCGTATTCGCAACGTGGCTAACCGCGTGAAAAAAGAGATAGATCAAGGCAATAAAGTGGCGGTGATCGTATCTGCTATGTCCGGTGTTACGGATCAGCTGGTAGGTTGGGCTAATGAAGTGTCTAAACTTAATACCAATGATCATTTGGCCGAATATGACAGCATTGTCTCATCTGGCGAGCAAGTGACATCCGGCCTTTTGGCGCTGACATTGCAATCCATGGGCTTAAAAGCCCGTTCATGGCTGGGCTGGCAGATTTCGCTTAAAACCGATAGCACACACAGCAAAGCACGTATCGAAGATATCGATACCGAAGCTATGCTTAAAGCACTTAATGCGGGCGAAGTAGCTGTTATTGCCGGTTTCCAAGGAATTGATCCTGACTCTGTGCGTATTACCACCCTTGGCCGTGGCGGTTCGGATACCTCTGCAGTAGCTCTTGCAGCTGCGCTGGATGCAGAGCGTTGTGATATTTATACCGACGTAGACGGCGTGTACACCACCGATCCACGCATCGTCCCAAAAGCACGTAAGCTGGATACGGTTGCCTATGAAGAGATGCTCGAAATGGCATCGCTCGGCGCGAAAGTATTACAGACGCGTTCGGTTGAGATGGCAATGAAACATAACGTCCGCGTACAGGTTCTCACCAGTTTTAGCGATACACCCGGCACCTTGCTGGTCAACGAGGAGGAAATTGTGGAAAGACAATTAGTAACCGGCATTGCATATAGCCGAAATGAAGCACGTATTACCCTAACATCTGTGCCTAATAAACCAGGCGTGGCAGCGAATGTATTCGGCCCACTGGCTGAAGCAGAAATCAACGTCGATATGATCGTGCAAAACATCACTGAAGATGGCAAAAGCACCGATATTACGTTTACCGTAGCAAAGAATGATCTGCAACGTTCGGTAGACGCACTGGAAAAAGCCAAAGCAACCTTGGGCTATAAAGCCGTGGGCGTGGATTCCAATGTAGCGAAAGTATCAGTGATTGGCGTAGGTATGCGCAGCCATGCTGGCTTGGCGCAGACCATGTTCCAAACTTTAGCTGATAAAGGCATTAATATTCTGGTAATCTCAACCTCTGAAATCAAAATCAGTGTGTTGATCGAAGAAGAATATATTGAATTAGCGCTCCGTGCTCTGCACACTGCTTATGGCCTTGATGCTCAACAGGAAAAATAAGCATAATGGCACATCAAAAGCTCCATTCACTCTGGCAACGCGGCACCGAATTTCTTGGCTCAGATTATGCCATTCTAGGCGGTGCGATGTCATGGGTGTCTGAGCGGAATTTAGTATCGGCTATTTCCAATGCCGGCGGATTTGGCGTAATCGCCTGTGGCGCTATGCCTCCGCATTTATTACGCGAAGAAATCAAAGCCACCCAGGCACTAACCAAAAAGCCTTTTGGTGTGAATCTCATTATTATGCACCCTGAGCTGGATCAGCTCATCGATATCTGCAAAGAAACCGGCGTGACTCATGTGGTACTGGCAGGCGGATTGCCGAAAGCAGAGAGCATTCAGCGCATTAAAGATTTTGGTGCCAAAGCCATTTGCTTTGCACCTGCACTGGTGATTGGTAAGAAATTGATACGTAGCGGCGCTGATGCGCTAGTGATCGAAGGCATGGAAGCAGGCGGGCATATTGGCCCCGTGGCGACTTCCGTCCTCGCCCAAGAAATCCTGCCGGAACTGCATAAAGAAGTACCGATTTTCGTTGCTGGTGGCATTGGGCGTGGCGAAGCGGTTGCTTCCTATTTAGAAATGGGCGCAGCCGGATGCCAGCTTGGCACACGGTTTGTCTGCGCCACAGAATCCATCGCCCATCCGAATTTTAAACACGCATTTATTAAAGGCAATGCACGCGATGCCATGCCTTCTGTACAGCTTGATCCAGAGTTTCCCGTGATCCCTGTGCGGGCATTAATCAATAAAGCCTCACAAAAATTCTTGCAAGTTCAGAAAGATACGATAGAATCGTACCGTCGCGGGGAAATGGATAAAGCAGCAGCCCAGCTACAAATCGAACATTTCTGGGCTGGCGCGCTGCGCCGCGCAGTGATTGATGGTGATGTTGAAAACGGCTCTGTCATGGCCGGACAGAGCGTTGGAATGGTCAAACGGGAAGAACCGACGACCACTATTTTACAAGAACTCATTAACCAAGCCTCTGATTATCTAGAGGGAAAGGCCGCTTTGTAAACGATATGTTTACTTTTTGCATTTAGGGTAAAGTAAGTAAGAATTATTTTTAAACAAGTACATATAGATTTTTAATAGTACATCCAATTGAAGAGGGGAAGCTTTTGGAGTTGTTATTTAGAGCGTTTTCACGCACCAAACTTATTCTATGCCTTGCTGTACTAGCTTTGCTCTGCAATGCTTGCGGCACCTCTACACCTCCGTCTTATACCGAGTGGAAACATCCACGCATTACAACCATAAAAAAAGAAATGGCACAAGTTATCCCACCAAGCGAAGCGGATATTATTATTCGGCACAACCTGTTAGACTTGGTTGCTGAACTCCCAGAAGAAGCCTCTGACTGCCATCCAGCCTCAATCAAAAAAGGCGACACCTTCAAACGCAATAATAACTTCACCCCTATTATCAATGAAGCTAATGTCGATTACTGGGAATCTCTGCTCAAAAAACCCGACGCAGCTAAGCAAGAAATTGCTTATACAGTGGCCAAAAACGTAGAAAGCCGTATTTTCTCCCTACGCAATACCATCAGTGCAACCGGCCTCAAAGCGCCTGGGCTTGATAAACGTTTCTCAACTGCAGCTAATACCCCCATCCCGGTGGTGAAGAAAAATATGCGCGCAGGTATGACATATCCTGATACGGCAGGACAAGGCGGCCCATTCGTGCCAGCAGAAACCTTCGCTCCATCTGATGCCGATATTAAACGCATTCTCAACCAGCTCATTACGCTGGATCACATCCATGAAGCTCTACCATTGGGCATCCCTATGCCAGATGGTCGCGTCACAAGCGGGTATGGCTTCAGACGCGACCCCATCAACCGCCGCACCGCTAGCCATAGCGGCATAGACTTCCAAGGCCAGGGCTCCCCTCCTATTTATAGTACGGCAGCAGGAAAAGTTGTTTATTCCGGCATGCATGGAGAATATGGCAATATGGTTATTATCGACCATGGCATGAACTTAACCACACGTTATGCGCATTTAAGCAAGCGCACCGTGCATGAAGGACAAACCATTCCGGCAGGGCAACTCGTGGGCTATCAAGGCCGTACAGGACGTGTTACAGGCAACCATTTGCATTATGAAGTGCGCCTCAATGACGTGCCTCTTAACCCTGCAAAATTCTTAAAAGCTGGAAAGCAGTTCTGCGCGTTGAACTAGGATAACATCATGACTCTTGGTTTTTTCTTCACTCTTTTTGACAAAAACCTCGAAAAATATTCTCCTACTAAACGTTTTATTTACCGGTTCCCTGACACTATAGAAGTAGAAGGGTGACTATCATGAAAACGTTTTTTACTGGCCTCGTTCTGGCTGCCTCTACTCTCGCACTTACCACATCAGCATTTGCCTATCAATCCAGCTTAAAAAAGCCTGAGCAAATTTGCAGCCTGCTTGATAAACATGGTATGCCCGTATCATCACAATGGAAGAAAGATATGTGGGGAGAATACCGCTGCGCCGCCTCTATCCTCACCATTGGCGATATACCTCCTGTATCAACGAATATTGCCTATTACGTCGAATCTGAATCCGAAGATAAGGCATCCCATATTTATCTCGTATTACATGCCAATGACGAAGATAGCCGCCATAAAGCCAAAAGCCGCTATCAGCAAATCAGCCTCTCTTTATTCAAGGAACTCGCTGTTTCTATGCCTCAAGGCCTGCAAACTGCGATTGTAGAAGAAAAACCCGCCAGTTTTACCTCCCCTGAAGCCAATATTGAGCTAGAAGTCACCAAAGGCGCAAGCGACACCATGCGGCTAATTATTCGCAACAGCGCATTGTAGCCCTATACAATACCCATTTCTTGCCTTATATACATCCTGAAAATAGAGAGAAAGGATGTCATCATGGATTTTGAGATTTCAGTACAAGATGTGAAAGGCAAACTAGACCGTAAGGATAATTTCTGCTTACTCGATATCCGCGAACCTGAAGAACACGCCATTGCCCATATCAAAGGCGCTACCTTCATTCCCATGGGCACCATCCCTAGCCGCCTCAGCGAGCTAGACCCTGAACAGCATATCATCGTCTATTGCCATCACGGCATGCGCAGCGCACGCGTTGCAGGCTTTTTACAGCAACAGGGCTTTAGCAAGGTACAGAATATGGCCGGCGGAATTGATGCATGGTCAGATTTGGTGGATCCGGCAGTGGTGAAGTATTAGCATACGTCAATCACGTTGGTGTCTTTCTTGAACGTGATCGGCATTGTCACATAGATCGCCGTCATTGCGAGGAGCGCTAGCGACGTGGCAATCCAGCCGTCAGAGATATCCGCTCTACCGCTGGATTGCCACAGCCACTGCGTGGCTTCGCAATGACGAGAAACTCTCCTTGTCATAATTGGATTAAGACGCCCCGAATCTCATCCAAGAATTTCTTCAGCTCCACACTCAGCTGTGTCGATTGCTTAGAAAGATCCTCTGCCGCTGCATGTACTTGATCTGCTGCGCGTTTGGACTCGGTGGAGACATCATTCACCTCACGTAAATCCTGCGTAATCACATTCGTGCCTTGCGCCGCCTGGGTGAGGTTGCGGGAAATATCGTTGGTGGTTGCGCTTTGCTCTTCCACGGCGGATGCGATACCGCTGGTGACATGGCTGATTTCACCGATAGACTGGCTGATATTGGTCAGATTCGCCACCACATCCTTAGCCGCATTTTGCATCTCTTGGATTTGCAGCGTAATATCTTCTGTTGCTTTTGATGTTTGGCTCGCCAGATTCTTCACCTCGCTTGCTACCACTGCAAACCCTCTTCCAGCCTCGCCGGCACGTGCGGATTCGATGGTTGCGTTTAGCGCCAGCAAGTTGATTTGCCCTGCGATTTCATTGATCATATCGATAATGCTGCTGATTTTGCTGGTGGTGTTATCCAGCATTTGCGCGGCACTATCGGCCTGTTGGGTTTTCTCTACCGATTGACGCACCAGGTTATTCGACATCATCACCTGTTGGCTGATCTCTTTCACAGAAGCAGAAAGCTCTTCTGTTGCAGATGCTACGGTCTGCACATTCATGGAGGTATCGGTGGAAGCATTGGTCGCACTGGATGCTTTGCTTTGGGTTTTAGCTACAATATCTTGCAACACCGCCGCACTTTGGCTGAGTTCTGTCGCAGCAGAACCGATAGTTTGCACGATCACTTGCACGCGTTGCTCAAAGTCATTGGCCAGTTTCTGCGCCATTTCTTTACGTTCGATTTCGGCTCTCTTCTGGCTTTCTTCTTTTTCACGCTCAGCATTTTTGCCTTTGACGATATAATCTTTCAGCATTTCCGCCACTCGAGAAAGCTGGCCGATTTCATCATGGCGCTCAGTACCTGTAATTTCCTCGTTCAGATCACCCGCAGCAATATGCTCTAATTGGCTAGCTTTAGCTTTAATGCTATTGAATATCCACACCTGGATATAAATAAAGGCAGGCATCGCCACAACGATAAGACCGATAAGCATAGCAATCGCTACTATGGTTGCAAGACGCACAAAACGGTCCGCTTGATCGGAGGCGTAATCCATTTTATTGGCAACCACCGTATCATAGTCACCCAGCATATCGACAACCACATCGGTTTCTTTATCGATCCGGTCATCTAATGCTTCAAATACGGAAATATCCGCTTGTGTTTCAATGGCATTTCTCAAATCCACTTTGATATAACGAATTTGTTTTTCGAACTCGCCTTTTAGCTTAGTAATCGTTTGCCGTTCATCATCTGTTACATCATCATCAATATGATCCAGCGCTGTGCTAACTTTTTGCTCAGCCTCGGCTAAAAAGGCCAAACGCTCTGGCTGGATAATGCCTTCTCCACGGTCTACAATCGAATCTATAGCCGTCAAACTTAGATTCAGCGCAATCATCCGCAACTCTACGGCATCATTATATTTCTGGAAACGCGCATCCACCTCATCATTTTTTTTCTGGATTTGATGCAGCGCATAACATCCTGCAACTAGCAACAAAGCTACTACAAGCATAAATAAGCTAGAAACCCAGATGTTTTTTTGTTTTAGCGTCATGATTCCCTCTAATATCGCTACTATGATCTTTCTTTACCCTACACCTCTCTTGCTAATTTTTCGTAAACAAAACGCCGTTATATAGTATGTAAAATTTTATTAACATATTGTTTTATATATCATCATAAACTATACGAAAACTATACGATCTCACCACTTCCTCTGCTCTATCATCTATACGCCCAAACATGCGATAGTGGCTGGCATGAAAAGGAGTTTTTTATGGTGGAATTAGTTATAGCAGGCGTTACTGCCTTATGTGTATTGGGCTATTTATTTTACGCCCTTATTAAACCTGAACATTTCTAGGAGGCATGATCATGCATTACGTGATGCCCGAATTTATTTTGTATTTTTTGCTGATACTGGTCTCTGCACCGTTTATTGGTATGTATTGCGCGAAAGTGCTCTCTGGCGAGCGGGTGTTTTTATCACCGCTGTTTAGCGGCATTGAGCGTGTGATATATGGTGTAAGCGGGATTAATACGCGCGAACAACATAGCTGGAAGCAATATGCAGGCGCATTAATTGCTTTTAACCTGATCGGTTTTGCCTTCCTGTTTGCAGTGTTAAAGCTGCAATTCTTCCTCCCGCTCAATCCTCAGCATTTAGCAGGGTTAAGCACTCCTTTAGCACTGAATACCGCTATTAGCTTTGTCACCAACACCAACTGGCAAGCCTATAGTGGTGAAGCAGCTTTGAGTTACTTCAGCCAAGCTATTGGCCTGACCGTGCAGAATTTCGTTTCTGCAGCAACGGGGATTGCCGTGATGGTGGCGCTGATTCGTGGGATTGTGCAGAAACAGACCCGAAGCCTGGGGAATTTCTATGTCGATCTGACCCGCTCGACTCTGTATATTTTGCTGCCACTGGCGATTATCTTCGGGATTGTATTGATTTCGCAAGGTGTGCCACAAAATTTGAGCCATTATATTTCGGCTGATACAGTAGAAAACGCCAAACAAGTCCTCCCACAAGGCCCTGTGGCTTCACAGATTGCGATTAAGCAATTGGGTAGCAATGGTGGCGGATTCTTTGGCGCAAACTCTGCTTATCCTTATGAAAACCCTACACCCGTATCTAATTTCATCCAGATGCTGCTCATCCTGTTATTACCGGCTGCACTGCCCTTCACCTACGGTGCAATGATCAAAGACATGCGCCAGGGCTGGACGATATTTGCAGCAATGCTGGTGGTGTTACTTGCCGGTGTAACGATCACCTATTTTGCTGAAGATTACGGCAACCCACTGCTTGCACATACTACAATGCAAGGGAAAGAAGTGCGCTTTGGCACGTCCTCCTCTGCTCTATGGGCGACTGTTACTAGCGCTACTTCTAACGGCTCGGTCAATGCCATGTTAGATAGTTACAGCCCGATTGGCGGTATGATTCCGATGGTCAATATCATGCTTGGCGAAGTGATCTTCGGCGGGGTGGGGTCTGGTATGTATGGTATGATCATTTTCGTGATCCTTACCGTATTTATCGCCGGCCTTATGGTTGGCCGTTCGCCGGAATATCTCGGCAAGAAAATCGAAGCACGTGAGATTACCTTAGCAATTGTATCACTGCTAGCTGTGCCAATTGGCATTCTGGGCTTAGGCGCACTGGCCACAATTCTGCCTATTTCCTTAAGCTCAGTGAGCAACCCTGGCCCACATGGCCTATCGCAGATTCTCTATGCCTATACTTCTGCAACGGGCAATAACGGCTCAGCGTTTGGTGGATTTGGTGCAGATACACCATATCAGAATATCATGCTCTCGATTGCGATGCTGATTGGGCGGTTTATGGTGATTCTGCCGATCCTGGCAATTGCCGGTTCACTCTCTGAAAAGAAAATCATCCCAACCTCTTCAGGTACATTCCCAACCCATGGCGTGCAATTTGCGGCCTTGTTGATTGGCATTATCCTGATTGTCGGTGGTTTAACCTTCTTCCCTGTTTTAACGCTTGGGCCTGTCTTAGAGCATTTCTCTTTGATGGCTGGCCATAGTTTCTAAGAGGTCTATTATGACACATCATCCCCGCCCGCAACGCCACTTTTTTGATCGTGAGATCCTTGGCGATGCGATTAAGCAGGCATTTTGCAAGCTTAATCCTGCAAATCTGATTCGCAACCCGGTGATCTTTATTGTAGAGATCAGTGCGATTCTGTGTACGCTTTGCGTGCTTTATGAAGCTGCAACTGGCACAAGCCAGTATCTGAGAGTATTCATCCAAATCACCCTCTGGCTGTGGTTTACCATTCTGTTTGCCAATTTCGCCGAGAGTATTGCTGAAGGCCGTGGTAAGGCGATTGCTTCTAGTTTACGTAATACTAAAACGCAATCCAATGCTAAAAAAATCGATTCCATCGATAACCCCAAATCCTTCCGCATTGTTCCTGCGACAGAGTTGGATATCGGGGATTTAGTGCTGGTAGAAGCAGGCGATTTGATTCCAGCGGATGGTGATGTTGTAGTCGGCATCGCCACGGTTGACGAATCCGCCATCACCGGTGAATCCGCTCCGGTGATCCGCGAAAGCGGTGGGGATCGTTCAGCGGTGACAGGGGGTACGCGTGTGGTATCGGATGCTATTATTGTCAACGTCACCACCCGCCAAGGTGAATCCTTCCTGGATAAAATCATTAGCCTGGTGGAAGGCGCTAAACGTCAAAAAACTCCCAACGAAGTAGCGCTTGGCATTTTGCTGGTAGGCATGACGATTATCTTCTTATTTGTTACGTCTTCACTGGCTGTATTTGCGAATTATAGCGGTATCCAACTCCCTGTTATATTCCTGGTAGCCCTGTTCATCACCCTCATCCCAACCACTATTAGCGGCCTGCTTTCGGCAATTGGTATTGCGGGGATGGAACGATTAGTACAGTTTAACGTGATCGCCAAATCTGGCCGTGCAGTGGAAGCAGCGGGTGATGTGGATACGCTCTTACTTGATAAAACCGGCACGATTACTTACGGTAACCGTATGGCATCTGAATTCTTCCCGCTTAATGGGGTGACAGATAAGCAATTGGCCGAAGCAGCGTTTCTATCTTCCTTAAGTGATGACACGCCAGAAGGGAAATCCATTGTTACACTGGCTGAGCGCTTGTTTAGCTTTAATGCTACCACCGTTGATAGAACCAATCTCACTTTCGTCGAATTCTCTGCACGTACCCGTATGAGCGGTGTGGATACGCCAACCAGCGTGATCCGCAAAGGTGCTATTGATTCACTGCTGAATTTCGTCGGCGAAACCGAGAAAGCACGGGTGGGTAAAGACGTCCAAAAAATCGTCGAAACCATCTCCAACCAAGGCGGTACACCGCTTGCCGTGGCGCAAGATGGCCGTGTATTCGGTTTGATTTACTTGAAAGACGTAGTCAAAACCGGCCTCAAAGAACGTTTTGATGAGTTACGCAAAATGGGTATCCGCACCGTGATGGTCACAGGTGATAATCCCCTCACCGCTGCTGCGATTGCCGCTGAAGCAGGTGTGGATGGCTTCTTAGCTGAGGCAACACCGGAGAAAAAACTGGAACTGATTCGCACTGAACAAGCTGACGGCAAGCTGGTTGCGATGTGCGGTGATGGCTCCAACGACGCCCCTGCCCTTGCGCAAGCAGATGTAGGAATTGCGATGAATACAGGCACCATGGCAGCACGTGAGGCTGGCAATATGATTGACCTGGACAGCAACCCAACCAAATTGATCGAAGTGGTAATGATTGGCAAACAATTGCTGATGAGCCGTGGCGCGCTGACAACATTCTCGATTGCCAATGATGTTGCCAAATACTTCGCGATCATCCCAGCACTGTTCATCAGCCATTATGCAGCCATTGCACCACTTAATATTATGAAACTGGGGTCAGCAGAGAGTGCGATTCTATCGGCAATTATCTTCAATGCCTTGATCGTCATCGGCCTCATTCCACTGGCGCTTAAAGGGGTGAAATATGTACCACTACCTGCCAAGAAATTGCTGAGCCGTAATTTATGGATTTACGGTTTAGGTGGGTTAATCACTCCGTTTATCGGCATTAAGATCATTGATCTTACCGTGAACCTATTGCACCTTGTATAAGAAAAGGATTTGAATGATGTTTAGAACATTTCGTATCGCATTCTTGCTGTTTATCAGTCTAAGCCTACTCACTGGGATACTCTACCCTATGATCATGACTGGTATCGGCCAAACGGCTTTCTCGTATAAAGCCGATGGTAGTTTGATTGAACATAACGGTGTTATTTTAGGCTCCAAACTGATTGGCCAGAATTTCACCGAGGCCCGTTATTTCCATGGCCGCCCTAATGGCAACCCGCATCGTGCGCAAAGCAATGCAGCATTGGTGGATGAGGTGAAGAAACGTATCGCAGTCTTACAAGCAGAAAACCCGAAAGCTGAAGTGCCTATGGACTTAGCTACGGATTCTGCTAGTGGTGTTGACCCGCATATCTCCCCAGAAGCCGCTCTGTTCCAAATCCCGCGCATCGCCAAAGCGCGCCATATCGATGCGCAAGCGATTGAAACACTGGTAAATAAACATATTGAGCATCCAACATTAGGAATATTTGGCGAACCGCGCGTAAATGTGCTATTAGTGAACTTGGCATTGGATAAAGACTATCCAATCGATAGAAAATAATAGGTTGCTTTATAAACTTGTCATTCCGGACTTGATCCGGAATCCACCAAGACTGGCGCTATTACGATTATTCTTATAGATCGTATTGCCATGACAATGGATTCCGGATCAAGTCCGGAATGACAAGGATCGAGCAACTCTGATAAAAGGAATCAAACCATGAACATTGGGTTCACCGAACTGCTGCTCATTCTTGTGATTGTATTCGTACTCTTTGGTGCGGGCAAATTACCGCAAGTGATGGGGGATGTCGGCAAAGGTTTGCGTAGCTTACGCGAAGGTTTAAAGCAGGATGCAGACAAAAAAGACGAAGCCGTAAAGCCGTCCGAGAAAGATAACAACTAGCATATGGCCCCTTTCCCGCAAGAAATTCGACGCCCCTCCCCTGAAGCCTTGCTTGCTGAGGCGAAGAAGGAAGGGCGCGGGAAACTGAAGATCTTTCTAGGCGCCGCCCCTGGTGTAGGCAAAACCTATACCATGCTTGAAGATGCCCATGCTCTAATGACAGAAGGCATTGACGTTGTCATCGGCGTTGTCGAAACCCATGGCCGCAAGGAAACAGAAGCGCGGTTACGCGATATTCCTGTCATCCCTCGTAAAATCATCGACTACCGCGATAAAACTTTCGAGGAAATGGATATTGATGCCATCCTCGCCCGTCGCCCTACGATTGTGCTGGTAGACGAACTGGCACATACTAATGTGGAAGGCAGCCGCCATCCTAAGCGCTATCAAGATGTTGAAGAAATCCTCGAAGCGGGTATTGATGTATTTTCCACCATCAACATCCAACATATCGAAAGCCTGAATGATACCGTCACCCGCATTTCCGGCGTGCAGGTGAAGGAAACAGTACCGGATCGTATTCTTAACATGGCCGATGATATCGAATTGATCGATATCCCACCCAAAGAACTACAAAAACGCCTGAATGAAGGCAAAGTCTACGTTCCTGAACAGGCACAACGGGCGATTAATCACTTCTTCAGCCAGAGTAACCTCACAGCCTTGCGGGAAATGTCTCTGCGCTTTGCTGCCGAGCGTGTGGACAAGCAAATGCTCCAGCTCATGCAAGTGCAAGGCGTGGAGGAAAGCTGGCCAACGCGGGAGCGGCTGTTGCTCTGTGTAGGCAATGATTACGGTGCATTAGAACTGGTGCGCAGTTGCAGCCAAACAGCAGATCAATGGAAAGCGCCGTGGATTGCACTGCATGTCGATACGACTAAAGAAACCATGCTGTCTTCAGATACGGATTATGCTTCCAAAGCCTTACAGCTAGCAGAAGAACTCAACGGTGAAGCTGTCACACTTGCAGGTAATGATATTATTAAAGAAATCCTCGATTTCGCCCGCTCACGCAACATCACCCGTATTATTATCGGTAAATCCCGCAAGAAATTCTGGCAACGTTTTACAGGCGGTGGATTGTCTAACCGTTTATGCGACCGGAATGATACATTCAAAATTGTCGTGGTTCCCACCGAAGATATCGTAGTCGCCGAACGCCGCGTGAAAAATAAAACCTTCACCGGTTTTGGCCCATTTATGGGCTATATCGTTGCTACGATTGCCTGCGCTATTTCTGGCGGATTGGCCTATGTGGCGCAATCTACATTGCATATCTATAATCTCTCACTGATTTTCCTGCTCGCGGTGATTTTTGTAGCCATTCGTTATGGATTACTCCCATCGCTTTACAGCATCTTGCTGACGTTTGCGATGTATAACTTCTTCTTCCTGGAACCCCATTTTAGCTTTGCACTTAACCAGAAAGAACATTGGATTAGCCTATCGCTCTTTATCGTAGTAGCAGGGGCTATCAGCAGGCTGACGGCGCAAATTCATAACCAGGTTGAGATTGTAAAACAAAACGCATTGCGTACCTCCAACCTGTATTCCTTCAGCCAGAAAGTATCCGTCTCTAACGATATTGATGAAGTCACACAAGCTGCCGTATTCCACATCACCGAAGTGACCGATCAACGCGCTACTTTACTCATGCCGGCAGAAAACCGCTTGGAAGTAAAAGCAGGCTTCCCGCATTTAGATGATGTCTCACGCGGCGCAGCAGATTGGGCGTGGAAGAAAAATGAACCGGCAGGATATCTAACCTCCACACTACCAGGCTCCACCTGGTTCTTCATGCCACTCTCGACAGATAATAGCATGATTGGCGTCTTAGGTATCGAATTTGCCGAGCGTGATCAAGCCGTATCATCCTCGCAACGCAAACTCTTTGAAGCCTTAGCCCATCAGACAGCCATTGCGATTGAACGCTGCCAGTTCTTGGATGATTTGCAAAAAAACCGCCTCTCTGCCGAAACAGAGCGCTTGCGCTCTGCGATGTTATCGTCCATCTCCCATGACTTCCGCACACCGCTCTCCTCAATTATTGGCGGCATTACCAGCTTACAGAAATACGGCCCAACTATCGATGACAAAACCCGTCAGGATCTGCAAGACAGCATCTACCAAGAAGCCGAACGCCTCAACCGCTTTATCCAAAACCTACTCGATATGACCCGCCATGAATCTGGCAAGCTGACAGTAAATTATGACTGGGTAGAAGCAAGCGATATTATCAGCTCAGCGCTAAGCCGGATCAATAAAGCCGTTGGCCATCGCAAAATCAGCACCTTGCTACAGCTTAATCTGCCTTTGCTATATGTCGATCCTGTGCTTATTGAGCAAGTCGTAGTGAACCTGCTCGATAACGCCTGTAACTACAGCCCCGATGGCACGCAAATCTGGATTCTTGTCCACCGCGTGATGGATCATTTCACCCTTGAAGTTGTGGATGAAGGCCGCGGGATTCCTGAAGAGGAGCGTGAGCATATTTTCGATATGTTCTACCGCATCAACGCCGCCGATAAACAAACCGCTGGCACGGGCTTAGGGCTTTCCATTTGTCGCGGGATTGTGGCCGCCCATGGTGGTAGTATCAGCAGCGATGTGGGCAATAATGGTATTGGCACTAAAATTACCGTTGTGCTACCCTACCATAAAGAACCTGCCATAGATGATGAGCATGACACAGAGCAATCCCATAGCTAAAATCCTCATTGTGGACGATGAACCACAAATCCGCCGCTTCGTCCGCGTTGCTCTGCAAGCCAGCAATTATGATTGCATCGAAGCCGAAAATGCCGAACAAGCCATCACCCATGCAGCCCTCTATAAACCCGATATGATCATCCTCGATCTCGGCCTGCCGGATCAAGATGGCAAAGAAGTCATTCGCCAGGTGCGTAGCTGGGGTAATATTCCTATTATCGTGCTGTCGGTGCGCTCTAAAGAGGAAGAGAAAATCCAAGCGCTCGATCTCGGCGCAGATGATTACATCACCAAACCTTTCGGCATCGGCGAACTCATGGCCCGCATCCGCAACAGCTTCCGCCGGCAGATGCGAGGGAAAGATATCGAACCGGAATTCCGCACAGGCGATTTAGTGGTAGATCTCGTGCGCCGAAAAGTCTCCCTCAGAGGCGAGGAAGTGCATCTCTCCAAAAAAGAGTTCCACATCCTCACATTACTGGTGCAACATGCCGGCTTAGTGCTAACGCACCAACATATTCTACGGGAAGTCTGGGGCGAAAGTTACAACGAAGACACCGCCTATCTACGCGTCTTCATCCGCCAATTACGCAGCAAAATCGAACCTGATCCTACGCATCCGGTGTATATTAAGACGGAGGCTGGGGTGGGGTACCGGTTGGAGGTGGTGGAGTAGTTAGGGGGCAGGATTTAGCATTTAGGATCCAGAGGTTTTCTGGAAAGGATTCAGCATCCGGCATTCAGGATTCAGAGATTTTTGTATTGAAAAACATCTGATCTATAAGAAAAAAGTTGACAGCTATTCTAGTTATGCCACTCTTTTCCCGAATCCCGAATCCCGAATCCCGAATCCCGAATCCCGAATCCCGAATCCCGAATCCTACCCCTTCACAAACCCCACAAATTTCTCTACCAAGCTCTTAAGTGCTTTTTCATCCTTCAAACGCCCATTCTCATCAAAAGCCTCGTTAGCTTTCGGCAATCCAAGCATCGTAGGATAGACATGCATACCTAGCACTTCAAACGGAATCCGCGTATGCCATAACCCACGCACACCGCCCAGCGCACCGGTAGAGGCTGCGCAAATCAGCAAATGCTTGCCGGTGATTGATACGGGCTTCTGGCGGGAGAGCCAATCCACCACGTTCTTGAGTGGAGAGGAAATTGAGCCATTATATTCAGGCGTAGAGATAATCAGCGCATCAGCCTTAGTGATTTTTTCCGCAAGCGCCAGCACATCAGCAGGAATACCACTCTTATCTTCCACATCACCATCATAAATAGGAATATCAAGCGGCTGCAAATCCACAAATTCCGCCGTCACCCCGTCAAGCTCCTGCGCTAGGCGGATAGCTTCTTTAACATTTTTCTTATTAAATGAATCTTTACGCAGTGAGCCTGCGAATGCGACAATATGCATGATTTTTCCCTCAGAATATATAATTCGTCAGAAGAGAATACTGTATGGGATGCAAATAATCTATGGGAAAAAGGCTGCCTACCCCTCATAAATATCACGGCGATGGCCGATAGAGGCAATCGAGATCACCCTCGCATCCACATCTATATGGTATAATATGCGATAATCTCCCACTCGCAAACTACGCAAATGGTGTAAACTATGCCGAAGCGGCTTACCAAAACGCACCGGATCAATGGTCAATTTGGTTTCTATTGCTTTACGGATACGCTGTTTCACAGCATGATCAAGCCGTGGGATATCATCAGCAACAACGCTTTCTGCATACCGTATCTGCCACATAGATTATTTCCACGCATCCTCATGGTTTACCCACCTCTTAGCAGAAGCAAAGCGCTCATCAGCATGTTTAGAGAGCAGAATGTCTTCATGAAGCTCCAATGCTTCACGAATCAGCTCAGCAGCGGTTGCAGAGATCGAACGATGTTGTTGCTCCGCAAGATGCGCCAATAACCCGCTGGTTTCTTGATCAAGCATTACTTGAATTCTAGGATTTTCTGTTGCCATGATGGTATTCTCCCTATCTTTTGAAAGTGTATCACTTTTTACACACTTTTGCAAGAGAGAAGTATTTGCACCAACCCGCCTGCGCTTAGCTGCGCTCTCCATCTCATCAAGCCTAAAAAAGGCTTGCCGAGACATAGCTCGCAGAGCGTAGGCTGGTGGGGCGAGAGGGATTTGAACCCCCGACCAAGGCGTTATGAGCGCCCTGCTACTAACCGCTGAGCTATCGCCCCCTAAAGGAAGGTATTACCGTAGATATCCCCCTTTGGCAAGGGCTTTTCGTGGTTTACCAGCTTGCTAGCCCGTGTCCGGTTGGCAAAGTGTTTAAACTTGCTGCATTGGTTGGGTTTGCAATCGGTCTGTTGAAAATATCCCCAGAGGCATTCGGTAGCGTTGTCCGCATATCTGCCTCACGCAGCACCGAATAGGCATAATGCCGGCAATAGGCTGAGGCATCCTTCCACGCCAGATAATAATCAGGGATTTTGATCTTGGCTTCAGTGACCTTAAATTTATAGAAGGTCTGGTAATAGGCGTTGGTCATGTGCGAAAGCCCGGTTTCGCAGCCTTCTGTCCAGCCTTGCTTATAATCGGGCGAGGCATCTTTCGGCATATCATCAAACAAGCGGTTGAGCGGCCGGAAGGTGGATGCACATCCCGTTAAGCCCATCACTAGAACTATTGCGAGTATCAGTGTTTTCATAGCCTACCAACTTTCCACCGCATCAAACTTCCACAACGTAAAGCGGAAGGTATATTGACGGCAATACGTATACGCATCTTTCCAGGCCTGATAATACATCTTATTCTGGATTTTATGCGTGTTTTGCGTGAATTTATAGAAGGTTTTATAATAGTTTGGCGCCATTGTACCCATACCGGTTTTGCAACCATCTCTCCAACCTTCCTGGAAATCTGGCGGCCCATCTGGCACATCGCCCATACCAAATGCCTTCGGCCCACCCAGTTTGGAGCTACAGGCGCTTAGCATCAGAATACAGGCTATAATGACTAGATACCGCATACTCCCATCTCCTCTAGAAGAACTCACGTTTGAGATATTGGAACATATAACGCTGGCAATAATCAAACGCCGTTTTCCACCCAGTATAATAGGTTGGGTCTTGGGCTAAGGCACTGTCCTGCTTAAATTTATAGAACATTTTCTGATATTGGTTAGCCGTTGCCGAAATTCCCGTCTCACAGCCATCTTTCCAGCCTTGCTTAAAATTCGGCGGGCCAGGAGGGCCTTCAAACAGCATTTTCTGGTTTCCACCAAACGGCGAACCTACGCGTGGTTTCCAGTCACACCCTGTAAGCAAGGTGAGAACGAATACAGCAGAGAGGATGATCGATAATAGTTTCATAACACACTATCACTTTTGAAGGGATCAACCCACATATCGGTTACACCATTAGCCCACGGGTTGCGGTATTCTGGCATGGTTTGATCGCCCCATTTACCAAAGGTATCAAACACACCGCCACGGCCATCACCATCATAATCCATCAAACCATGCTCACCAATACTGAGCGCATAGACGGAGCAATAGCTATAGGCATCTTTCCATACTTGATAATACACAGGATTCTGCGCCAATATCGGGTCTTGCTTATACGAACCCCAGACTTTGTTAAACTGGGTAGCATAGGCTTTCCATCCACTCTGACAGCCATCTTTCCAGCCTTGTTCATATTCTGGCGGGCCTTTTGGCGGCACCATGTTTAAGTTCGCAGGCTTTGCCCAGTTAAATTGGGCATGACCACTGCTACACGCCGTAAGCATCCCTATTAACATCATCATGGCAAGCGATCTGACGATCATTTTCATTACCTTTTAGTGCAAGTCCCAGTCTAAGTAGTATGCACAATATGAGCTTCCATCCGCAAAACCGCGTAGATACATCGGATCTTTGGATAATGTATATCCATCAATTTGCGGCTTCATCGTACGCAAAACCCCTGCACCCACAATCGACAGATGCGCCTCACAACCTGCACGCATCCCTTGGCTATAAGGATCATCACCTTGCGGTAGTTTTAAGAATGGCCGGCTTGGGGAGTATACACTGCCTTGCTTCGTATCCACAGGCTGTTTTAACCATGCCCAGCTACTGCTGTAACATCCTGACAATACAGCACAACACCCCACCATCAGCAGAATGCTTTTACCATGTGACCAGCAAGTGAATGTTTCTTTACGCATATTCTTAAGTATATCATATTTTTATAAAAAAATTTTTATAAAAATGCCCCCTCAGCGTAAAAGTTATAAGCTATTGTTTTATCGTTTTTTCTGTTGTTGATCAAGCGCTTCGCGTTCGCGTTGCACTTGAGCTACGAAGGATTTTTGCGCGGTTTTTTGCGGCTCCACCTCTTCCTTGGCTACCTTCACCCCTGCTTTGAAAAACTGTTGGATACTGTGATAAATCGTTGCAATCACACTCGCACGGGCTTCTTCATCCAGAATCGCTTGCTCTCCGCCTAGCACCTGGCGTAAGCCTTTGTTTTTGCGTATCCTAAACATGCCCGCAAAGAAGCGCCCCAACACGCTTTCCCGCTGTTTTTCCTCAAGAACTTTCTCATCACCAATTTCTTGGCGCAACCGCTTCAGCGTAGGGTCTTGGCCACGACGATCTGGCCCGGCATAGCGCTTCTCCTGCTGCTCTTCCTTGGCTTTATCCCGTTCTTCGGGCGGTTGAGTTTGATCGTCTTTTTCGTTCATAATGAACAGTAATATAACAGAAAGATGTAACAGTTTTATGAAGGGACTAGGGACTAGGAATCTATCAACATAATGTCATAGCAAAGACTATGACACCTTACCCCAGCCTCCATTAATGATCCTGAATCTGCATCTTAATCGGCCCTTCAGCCTTGCCATGAATAAACTGCTGCACATACGGATTATCTGTCTCATCCAGATTTTCCACCGTATCGCACCAAATGAACTCACCTTGATAAAGCATCGCCACACGGTTCGCGATTTTGCGGGCGCTGTGCATATCATGGGTGATGGTAAGTGTGGTTGCACCCAGTTCTTCGGAGCATTTTATGATCAGGTCGTTAATAATATCGGCCATAATCGGATCCAGCCCTGTGGTTGGCTCATCAAAGAAGATAATCTCCGGCGAACGTGCAATCGCACGGGCAAGGGATACACGTTTTTGCATACCGCCCGATAATTCGGATGGATACAAATCCGCCACTTCTTTGCCCAAGCCCACAGATGCTAATTTTTCGAGCGCCAGCTCACGGCCTTGTTTGCGGGTGAGTGCTTTGGTTTGCAGTAAGCTAAAGGAAATATTTTCCCATACCGGCAAACTATCAAACAACGCACCGCCTTGGAATAACATACCAAATTTTTCCATAATCCGGTCGCGCTGTGTACCACGAGCTTGTGCGGTTTCTTCGCCATCGATCAGAATGGAACCGCTAGTCGGATGCATCAATCCTAAAATGCTTTTGAGCAATACAGACTTGCCACTACCCGAACCACCAATCACCACCAGCGACTCGCCCTTTTCAATGGTCAGATTAATGCCTTTCAGCACCTGTTTGGAACCGAAGGATTTGCATACATTATCAAGTATAATTTTAGGCATAATAATTACCGTGCAAAGAAGAGTTCGGTGATGAGATAATTCGATAACAGAATGAGGATAGAAGAGGTTACCACCGCATTGGTCGTTGCAGCCCCCACTCCTTGCGCACCACCACGGGAATGATAGCCTTGATAGCATCCCATCAAGGTAATAATAAACCCAAACACCGCCGCTTTCACTAAACCAGAAAACACATCACGGAATTCCAGATACTGGAATGTGCTATGTAAATACGACCCAGGCACGAATCCAAGCTTATGGATACTCACCATATAGCCACCGAAAATACCGATAATATCAGCCACCAACACTAAACATGGCAGAGTGATAATTCCCGCAATCAACCGCGGAGCAACCAGATATTGGTAGGGATTGGTTGAAAGCGTGGAGAGCGCATCGATTTGCTCTGTCACCCGCATCGTCCCAATTTCCGCCGCAATCGCCGCACCCACACGACCTGCCACCATTAAGCCGGCTAATACCGGCCCTAACTCACGGGTAATCGATAATACCACCACCGTTGCAATCGAGCTTTCCGCGTTAAAACGGGAAAATCCGCTATAGGATTGCAGTGCCAATACCGCACCGGTGAAAATCGCTGTTAAGCCAATCACAGGCAGGGAGTAATATCCGACTTCCAACACCTGCCGTAAAATCTGGCGTGAATAATACGGTGGGCGGATAATGGCATAGAGCGAATTCCCTGTAAAAATCGCTAATTTCCCGGTCATTTGTAAAAACGCCAATACCACTTGGCCAATAGTCGCTAGAAAATTCATCGACGCTTTCTTTCCTCTATTCACTTTTCTATTCTACATATTCCCGCTTATAGCGCTTGCCCAAGGATGTCAGTACTTCATATCCTATCGTATCCGCCTGTTTTGCCACATCATCGAGTGTACGATGTTCGCCTATAAGCTCTACTTCTGCACCAATATGCAAGAGTGAATCCGGCACATCGCTTACATCAACCGTGACCAAATCCATAGAAACACGCCCTATTACGGGTAACATGTATCCTGCGAGATAACAATGATTTTTGTTGCTAAACGCGCGGAAATATCCATCGGCGTAACCAATACCCAACACTGCCACTTTATTGCCCGGATGTACTTCATAGGTTGCACCATAACCCACTGTTTTGGTTTTTGTGATCGAACGTATTTGAAGAATCGGCGCTGTTGCTGTCACCACCGTTTTCATCGGGTTTGGCTGCTGTGACGTAGGATTACAGCCATATAATGCCACACCAGGGCGCACCATATCAAAATGGTATTCTTCTCCCAAGAAAATACCGGAAGAATTCGCAAAACTGATCTTATGCTTCTCAGCATGGTGCTGTATATCCTGCATACGGTGCAACTGCCTGCTGTTTAAGAAATGTTCCGGCGCATCCGCACAAGCCAGATGGCTCATCACATAACGAATATCCAAATGCTCGCACATGCTTGGGAACATTGCCAAAAAATCCACCAGCGAAAAACCCAGCCGGCACATGCCCGTATCCACATGGATCACAGCAGGCAAGCCTGCGCGGTATTTATGCCATAGCTCATATTGATAACTATCGTTCAATACAGGGATCAGACCATGTTGCACGAACAGTTCTTCTTCACCCGCCTGCACACCCAGTAATACATAGATATTCACACAATCTATAATGCCACGCAGCTCCACAGCCTCATCAAGGGTTGCCACCACAAAATCACGGCATCCTGCATTATAAAGCGCCCGCGCAACCGGAGCCACCCCCAAACCATACGCATCCGCCTTCACCACAGCGCTACATATACTGCCTGGGCGTAAACGGTTTTTGAGGAAACGGTAATTATCACAAAGAGCAGAAAGATTAACGCGAAGCAGGCTCATAAGTATAGACGTCATCATTAGAGAGTAAAACACGAAGGATAGTATAGAGCATCATAGCTTTGTGCAAGGGGGATGAGAAATGGGGTACTGACTCATTTTGAAATTTTTATGTTTTTTTATTTCGCTTGTCATTCCGGACGTGATCCGGAATCCACCAAGACTGGTGCTTCTACGGAAATTCTTATCGATCACGCCGCCGTAACAGTGGATCCCGGATCACGTCCGGGATGACAAAAATGCAAAATGAGTCAGTGCCGAGAAATGGGCATTACTGTCATTGCGAGGAGCATTAGCGACGCGGGCAGGCCATCTCTAGAGGTTCTCGGTGCCTTAAATACCACCTGGATCGCCACGCTACGCTCGCGATGACGGCAGCATCTCTCTGTCATTCTTAGACTTGATCCAAGGATGACAGGGGGCGCTCGTCACTGCGAGGAGCGATAGCGACGCGGCAGTCCATCTCTAGGGGTTCTCTGCGCCTTAAATACCACCTGGATCGCCACGCTACGCTCGCGATGACGGTTTTTGTTATTACAGCCTCAGCTAGAAACCACAAAAAACTCCCTTCCGGCTTTCCCCATCTCATCATAGGCTTATCCTTATTAACCTCATAAAAGGATCGCACCATGCCCGTCGCAACCAAAAAAATCCGCAAAGCCCTTCGTCAAAAACAACGGCCACAACGTAGCTGGAAGGAGTGGCTGCCGCAGTTTAAGAAGAAAAACACCTATCAATGGCTGGAATCAGCTAATAGCAACTCCGCCAGTATGCAATCCCTGTTCCACACGCCAGGCAAGCCGGTTTGGATGCCACGTGAATATGGAAAATTTGCCGATGAGGCCTATACGCGTAACGTCATCGCCTACCGCGCTATCACCATGATTGCTCAAAGTGCCGCCAGTGTAGACTGGGTGCTTTACCGCGTGGATGCTGAAGGCAACCGCCATGTTGTGCAAGAACATCCACTTTTGCGCTTGCTCCAACATCCGAATCCGTGCTGCGGTGGGGCAGAGTTTTTTGAGTCGGTCTATGCTTATAAACTCATCAGTGGCAATAGCTACATCCAAGCCATTGCGCCCGATGGCCTCGTCCCGCATGAATTACACACACTCCGGCCAGACCGCATCCAAATCATTGCCGGTGGGGCATGTATGCCGGAAGGGTATCGCTATACTGTCGGCAATTATAGCCGTGACTTTTTTGTAGACCGCATCAGCGGTTATAGCGATATCCTCCACCTCAAATGCTTCCACCCGCTGAATGACTGGTATGGGCTTTCGCCGATTGAGGCGGCTGCCTATAGTATCGATCAACACAACCACGCCAGCATGTGGAACCAATCCCTTTTGCAAAACGGTGCACGCCCAAGTGGCGCACTCATCGTCAAAACCGGAGACAACCAAACCGGCCTGCTGTCCGATGACCAGTTCCACCGCCTCAAACAACAACTGGATGAGCATTATAGCGGCAGTATCAATGCCGGACGACCATTATTACTGGAAGGCGGACTCGAATGGAAAGAGATGAGCCTCTCGCCAAAAGATATGGATTTCATGGATATGAAATACGGTGCTGCACGTGATATCGCTTTGGCCTTTGGTGTGCCACCACAATTGCTAGGCATTCCAGGCGATAACACCTATAGCAACCTCGCCGAAGCACGCCTGGCATTATGGGAGCAAACCATTCTGCCACTCTTAGATAATACCGCCGATGCGCTCAATAACTGGCTCTCCCGCCGGTTTGACCATGACTTGCTGATCTCCTATAACGAAAACACCATCAGCGCCCTCGCCCCACGCCGCGAAACCATCTGGAACCGCGTGGAAAACAGTAGCTTCATGACCGACGCTGAAAAACGCCGTGCGGTGGGGTTATCGATAGTGAGTGAGTAAGCCTGGGTGTTGCATGGCTCCATAACCTATTGCTATTTGTCATCTACTCATATGTATATTTTTTTGCATAAAAGTATGTGCGCTGTCATCCTTGGACTTGATCCAAGGATCCATCATAGACAGAGTGCAACAATACGGCGTTGAATAATGCTATTGGTTTTAGATGGATTCTTGGATCAAGTCCAAGAATGACAGAGAAAACCATATCACTGTCATCGCGAGCATAAGCGTGGTGATCCAGGGCAGAGAGTCCCGTCCCTGGATTACCATAGCTATTACGTGGCCTCGCAATGACGATGAGCCATGCGACAACGCCGCTACAGCCTGACACGATTATATGCAATCTATAAACAAATAAATCATCTATATTTTTATTTATACCGTCTGGGGTATTATCATATTAACTACAAATCCCCCTCTGCTGCACTCACCATACGACAGCAAAATAAATAAAAATTTACTAGCCAGCCAGCACCCAAAATTGCTACAATGCTTTTTCGTGTTTTTTTATAATCGAGTCACTTAGCGAATAATGTTACGTACAAAAAACCCATTTTTGTCTCTAAGAACGTTATTCACCGCCTCTCTTGGGGCGGTATTTTTGTGCTGCCTGCCACTCGCCATTGCCCAGGCAGAACAGCAATATCCACAGGATAATGATGCAGATTATTACTACAATAAATACACCCCCGAAGATGCCACTTCCAGCCAAAGCGACAACGGTTATTACTTCCAACCGGAGGCCAAAACCCCGCCAGTGGATAACGATGCGTATTATACCGAATATTACTACGGCAATGATCGGAACGCGCAAGATAATGTTAGCCCAACCCATGCAACACCTGTCCCAGCACCTGTAGCTCCGCCACAAGCACGACCAATGCCTATGCCCGTGCCAGGCCAGCATATTCCTTATCCACAACAACATGTTCAGCCACAAGCTGACCCGTATTACTATCCTGAAGGCAACTATCCTCGCGATAATGACGAGGACTATTATCCACTCTATTATTAATAGAGGCAGGTCATGTTGCGTTATAGCCTTCTTCTTGTTACTCTATGCATGCTGCCCGGATGTTTTATGAAAATTCCGGATGGAATTGCGACTAATTCTATCCCGATTGACAAACTGCCCAATGATATAGATGCCGATTACATCGCCCCGTGGAAGCCCTACCGCCCACGTGTGCCGGTGGATAATGATAGCGACTATATCCCGCCGCATGGCTATAATAATGGCACTCCAAGTAAATATCCTGGCGATCAGGATGGCAGCTATGTCTATCCCTCTTCGGGCTATTATGAATATAACGGCCAGTATTACCCACACCGCCCTTATCCGCAGGATAATGAAGCGGATATACTTGATGTCTATCCACTTTATATGGACTAATCCCATCAGTTGGAGTAGGGTACGTTCAGATTAATGATAAGGGTTTACTATGAAACGTCTTGTATCTGCTGTGCTTCTCCTCACTACGCTCACCGCCTGCGCGGAGTTACAAAAGCTTGAAGTCACCTCTGCTGATCCGAAAAAACCGTTGCAGCCTATGAGCGGCGAAAAAATCCTGGATCAATTAGATGGCCCTAAAGTGGATTCGATCAGTGATTCTGTAGTAACATCCGCCGAAGCCGCCTTTAAAAAAGGCGAATATGCCAAAGCAGCGCAATATTACAACCAACTCATTCAACAGAAACCGAAAGAAATGCGCTTCCTGCTTGGCTATGCAGATTCTCTGCGCCTAGATGGCAAAGCCGTGAATGCACGGGAGGCCTATGAAAAAGCGCTGGAGGTTGACCCAAACTCCATCGATGCTTTTGAAGGCAAAGGCTTAAGCCTGATGGAAGAAGGCAAGTTTGATGCGGCGATTGGTATTTTCAATACCATCTTAAGCAAGGATGCATCACGCTGGCGTACCATCAATGCAATTGGGGTAGCCTTAGCGCTCACCAATCGTGGTGATGAAGCGATGCAATATTATAATGCCGCGCTGGAATTCGAGCCAAACAGCTCCATCGTCCTCAACAATATGGGCCTGCTGCAAGCCTTAATCGGCAAGCATGAGGAGGCGATCGCCACCCTTAACCGCGCCAGCCAGCTCCTGCGTGATAAAGATCCACGCAAACAGCAAGTGGATCTAAATTTAGCCTTAGTCTATGGCATATCAGGCCGGATGGAACAGGCCGAAAACACCGCACGCCCGTATCTCTCACAGGCAGCGCTCTATAATAATCTGGGATTCTATGCCAAGCTTTCCAATAACCAGGATTTAGCAAAAAGCTACCTCACCAAGGCGCTTGA
The DNA here is from genome assembly GCA_964574415.1 of uncultured Rickettsiales bacterium. GTDB lineage: Bacteria > Pseudomonadota > Alphaproteobacteria > Rickettsiales > CAZNNM01 > CAZNNM01. The sequence continues at coordinate 249,895 of CAZNNM010000002.1, forward strand.
TACTAGCCCTGTGCATTACGAAAAAGCATGGAAAAACATGAATGGAGAGGCAGCAAACGCTGCCCATTAAGCAACGCTTTATACGTTATTAGCGCGACCAGCCGCCATCGCCACCGGTATGAATAGGAGCAGGCATAGCATGATTATCGCCTCCGCCCGATGAACCACCTGTGGCACTGCCACCGCCACTAGAGAATAACCCTTGCCCGAAACCTTGCCCAATATTTTTTGCAATATTGGATTGCGGCGCCAAACCACCTAAATCTACCCGCGCAAATGACATAATCTGGAGGCTAAACCCTCCTGTGATGGCAGGAAAGGCATTACCAAGCCCCACAAGCTGAGCAGTTGGGCTGGATTTTCCCATCCCTTTAGCGGCCTGAGTCTGCGACATGACCGCTCCCATATCAACACCAGCAGCAACTCCATCTTTCATAGCACAACTCCCTTTAAAGCTGAAAGAAGTATAGCATAATTTGTTTTTTAAGGAAAGTTACAGTTTCTTTACTAATAATAATGCAGGAATAACAGCATATTATAAAAACCACTCTTGTCATTCACCGGCTTGATCCAAGAATCCATCACAAATAAATGCTTTATATTTTTAGATGGATTGCCGCGTCGCTAACGCTCCTAGCAATGACGAGGCTTACTTTGTCATCCTTGGGCTTGACCCAAGGATCCATCCTAAACAGAGAGCAACAATACGACTTTGAATAATGCTATGTATTTTAGATGGATTCTTGGATCAAGTCCAAGAATGACAGAGAAACCATACCACCGTCATCGCGAGCTTTAGCGAAGCGACTTTGTCTCGCCACAGCCCTTTAGGGCGTAGGAGGATTCATATTTCCTGCATAAAGGACGGAGAAGTTATAAACATGGATTGCCACGTCCACTATGTGGCCTCGCAATGACGAGCAACCACGCAACAACGGCGATCAAGCCAACACATAACACAGAAACCACCCCTTCCCTGCTTTTTCTGCTATACTACCGAAGACTTTCCGCTTTTCATACGTATAAACCTATATACATATTACCAGGTTGCCCTATGAACAAACGAACCCTTATTATATCTATCAGTATCTTAGCCATTCTCACCACCCTTACCGCCTGGTATATCACCAGCCGTTCCGGCACGGAAGCTTCTGCCACCAACCATGTTACCCTCACCCGTGGCACGATTGAGGAAACGGTAACGGCACAGGGGAAATTGGAGCCGAAAGAATATGTGGATGTCGGCGCACAAGTATCAGGTCAGCTCAAGAAACTGCATGTGGATTTGGGCTATATTGTCAAAAAAGGTGATATTATCGCCGAAATCGACCCCAAGGTCTATGAAGCCCGCGTAAAAGCCTCACAAGCGAAACTTGATACGCTCAAAGCCCAACTGGCTGAACAAGAAGCTGAAACCAGCTTCGCTCAGCAGCAATTAGAACGTAATCAACGCCTAATTGCCTCAAAAGCCATTAGCCAGGAGGCTTTAGAAGACACCCAAACCGCCAAAAAAGTAGCCGAAGCCCGTGTAGCTTCTCTCAAGGCACAAATCGATGAAGCCCAATCCACCCTGGAAGGTGATCAGGCGAATTTGCAGTATACGAAAATTTATGCCCCGATGGATGGCACGGTGGTGGTGCTTACAACCCGCGAAGGCCAAACCGTCAATGCCAACCAAACCGCCCCGGTCATCGTGCAACTAGCCAATCTTGATATTATGACCGTCAAAGCCCAAGTTGCTGAAGCCGATGTGATGCGCCTCAAGCCTGGGATGAATGTTTCCTTCGCCACACTCGGCAGCCTTGACCGCCGTTGGACAGGCACAATCCGCCAGATTCTCCCCTCACCTGAAATCATCAACGATGTCGTCCTCTATAACGCCCTCGTCGATGTCGATAATGCCGACCGCCAATTAATGAGCGGGATGAGTACACAAATGTTCTTTGAACTGGGCAAGGCAGAGGATGTGTTACTCCTACCCGTCACCGCACTCGGCAAAGCCCTGCCAGAAGAAAACAGTGAAAAAGGCACTGCCTACCAAGTGCGCACACCTGCTGGTATGAAAGTGATCCATACCGGTTTGATGAGCCGTAATTTTGTGGAGGTGACTGAGGGCTTAAAAGAGAGCGACACTGTAATTGCACCCTTAGGCGCCAATAAAGCAGCCGGCCAAACCCCACGCGGATTCGGGCCACGCATATGAGCGCATTGCTGGAAATTAGCCATATTAAGCGTTTTTATAGCAGTGGTGACACCACCGTCCGCGCGCTCGATGACGTATCGCTTTCCATTTACCCTGGCGAATTTGTGGCGATTATGGGGCAATCGGGTTCGGGTAAATCGACTTTAATGAACATCATCGGCTGCTTGGATCAGCCAACCTCAGGCAGCTATAAAGTGCGCGGTATTGAAGCCAGCACGCTCGATAGTGATGCACTGGCTGCACTGCGGCGTGATACGTTTGGCTTTATCTTCCAACGCTATAACCTGCTTGCCACCGCTACTGCCGAAGAGAACGTAGAAATTCCTGCTATCTATGCTGGAAAGCCCAAAGAATCCCGCGTTATACAAGCGCGCAAACTGCTCACCCGCTTAGGACTGGGTGACCGTAGTGACCACACACCATCCCAACTTTCCGGCGGCCAGCAACAACGTGTCGCTATTGCACGTGCCTTGATGAATAACCCGCCGATTATTCTCGCCGATGAACCCACCGGTGCGCTGGATAGCCGTAGCGGTGAAGAAGTCATGGCATTGCTCAAAGAACTCCACAGCGAAGGCCGCACAATTATCCTGATTACCCATGATGAAAACGTCGCCGCTAACGCAGAACGCATCATCCGTATTCAAGATGGGAAGATCGTTGAAGAAAGTGGAAAAATTATCACCGACCCACAGATCACCGCCACCAAACACCACCTCGCCCATGCCGATAGTATCGGCGATATTAGCGAAGCGATTAAAATGGCAATGCGCTCCCTACACACAAACCTCTTCCGCACCGCCCTTACCTTACTGGGCATTATTATTGGTGTCGCTTCGGTGATTATTATGCTCGCCGTGGGTGATGGCAGTAAACAAAAAGTGCTGGATCAAATTTCAGCTATGGGAACCAATCTCCTCGGTGTACGCCCTGGCGCGCCAGGGATACGCGGTGGTGGCGATGTGATCACCCTCATTCCTGATGATGCAGAAGCCATTACCCATATCAATAATGTCGAAATCGCCGTGCCAGAACGTGGCGGCAGATTCACGGTACGCTATGGCAATATCGACTATGCCACCGCCATACAAGGCGTTGGCGAAGGCTTCTCTGCTGCGCGTGATTGGCAGGTTGTTGCAGGTAGCTTCTTCACCGAGCGCGATGTGAAAAGCTATGCACCAGTCGCACTACTGGGTAAAACCGTACTCAACAATTTATTCCCCAATGGCGAGAATCCCATTGGCGAATATATCCTCATCCGCAACGTACCGTTTGAAGTGATTGGCATTATGGATGAAAAAGGCGCCGGCTGGGGTGGTGATCAGGATGATGCGGTGGTTATTCCTTATACTACAGGCATTATCCGCCTATTCGGCCTGCCATATCTCAACTCCATTACGGTGAAAGTGACCGACCTAAAACATATCGATAAAACCCAAGAAGACATCACCGAACTGCTCAAAGCCCGCCATCGCACAGAAGATTTCAGCATTCGTAGTTCCGCCTCGATTATCGACATGGCCTCCACCGCTCAAAACACGCTCACCGTATTGCTTGGTGCTGTAGCCGCAATTTCACTTTTCGTAGGCGGTATTGGAGTGATGAATATTATGCTGGTAAGCGTCACCGAACGCACACGCGAAATCGGCATACGCATGGCCACCGGCGCACGGATGCGGGATATTATGGTGCAGTTTAATACGGAAGCAGCGGTGGTATGTACTGTCGGCGGTGTATTAGGACTCATACTCGGATTCACAGGCGGATTTATCCTGCAAGGATTTGGCGTCTCTGTGCTGTTTTCACCCTTCCCCGCCATGCTTGCATTCTCATGTGCTGTGCTGACAGGTGTTGTATTCGGCTATCTACCTGCACGCAAAGCCGCCAAGCTTGATCCTGTTGTTGCACTAGCGTCGGAGTAGTTATGATACGCCCCTTTCTCCTTACTACATGCCTGATAAGCCTTGCCAGTTGCACTCCCTCTATGGAAAAATTGACAGCAATGGCCATCCCAAGCCAATGGAAACAACAACCTACTGCAAGCACTGGGCCAGCCTTGCCCGATACCACTGCGCCCTGGTGGGAAAATTTTCAGGATGCGGAGCTTAATAGCCTAGTCACCGATGCGCTTGCACATAATAACGATGTGCAAGCTGCCATTACACGCGTGGAACAAGCCCGTGCCAGCCGTGTGATTGGTGGTGCAGGCCTATGGCCGAATCTGAATCTCACGGGCGGCGCATCAAAGAATAATAGCGATATCAATGGTACCAGCGAACGTTATAATGCACAGCTCGGCGTTGCGTATGAGTTGGATTTATTCGGCAAAAACCTATCCCTCAAACACGCAGCCGATGCTAATTTCCGTGCGAGCCAATACGATAAAAAGGCGATTGATCTCATTACCTCTTCTGATGTAACTGCCAGCTATTTCAACACGCTTTCTCTTGATGACCAAATCAAGGATGCCGAACAAAATGTGAGCAATGCGCAAGAAATTTTGGATATTATCGAAGCACGGTTTAAAGAGGGCAGTGTTTCGGCGCTGGAAGTCTCCCAACAACGCACCGAGCTTGCCACTACTCAAGCCCAAAGAGCCGCGCTTATTGATCAACGCAATGCATCACTCACACAGCTTGCCGTCCTCCTCGGCAAAGCCCCGCAAGAATTTAACCTGCGCACAGAAACACTGGCTGAGCTTACCGCGCCACAGATTGCACCAACACTGCCAGCAACCTTACTCACCGCACGCCCCGATATACAACGCGCAGAAGCCACCCTTGCTGCCGCCCGCGCCAATGTCAGCGCCACACGGGCCGCACTTTTCCCTAGCCTTACTTTAGGCGCCAGCGCCTCTGCACTGGCTAATCCTGCCGAAGCCGTAACCTCTATTAGCGCATCACTGGTTGCCCCTTTATTCCAAGGTGGCCGGTTAAAAGCCGATCTTGACCGCGTCACCGCGCGGCAGATGGAATTGGTGCAAGACTACCAGAAAACCGTGCTAACTGCCTTTAAAGAAGTAGAAGATGCGCTTTCTGCCAACAAGGCAGCTGATACGCGTTACACTCTCTTCACCACCGCAGCAACCGAAGCAGATAATGCCTATAATCTCGCCCGCGAACGGTTTGATGCCGGTGCGATTGATTTCCAAACCCTGCTTGACACACAACGCAGCCAACTCCAAGCCCATACAAACCTCACCCAAGCCAAACAAGAATCCCTTGTAGCCGCTCTGGCACTGTATCGGGCGTTAGGTGGGAATACGAAAATGACAACGCTAGCGTTATCGGATAACGGATTGCAGGAGGAGTGATGGGTTGTTATGAGGAGATAGCAAAGCGCAGACATCCTTGCAATTCTTGGGCTTGATGCATTGCCTGATCGTCACTGCGAGGAGCAGTAGCGACGCGGCGGTCCATGTTTAGGGTTTCTCTGTTCCTTATGTAGGATACATGGATCGCCACATTTTGCTGGCGATGAACAAAACATTCATTGTCATCCTTGGACTTGATCAGCGTTGTTGCATGGCTCCATACCCTATTGCTATTTGTCATCCCGGACGTGGCGGTTCGATGAAATCGAGAGCGGGATCCACTGTTATGGCAGAGTGATTTATAAGCATTGAATGTGGAAGCGCCAGTCCTGGTGGATTCCGGGTCAAGCCCGGAATGACAAAAGAGGGCCAGGCAACAATGCCCACTTGACCCAAGGATAACAAGCAATACGGACGACTACCCCAACTCCACCATCTTCATCCGGTTTCCATGCGCCGTAAGCGCAATTTTCCCTTCTTTCAGTGCCAGCGCATATTGGCCAAACACCTCATAGCGCCAGCCATGCATAGCAGGCACATCGGGCTTTTTTTCAGTCGCAATGATCATAATATCATCACTATCAGCAATCAATTTTGCCGCCACATCATGCTCATCCGCCTGGATGCGCAGCAATACTTTCAGTAATTCTGCAACCGAACTGCTCTTCACCACTTTTGGCTTTTCCACCGGCTCTTTCTCAAGCTCTTCGGCCGATAAAGCATCGACATGAAGAATAATATCCAGAATCTCTTTGCCCCATGCACCTTCTGCCATTTTCTTAGAAAAACCACGAATATGGCTCAATGCTTCTATGGTTTTCGGCGCGGAAGCTGCGATTTCGAGCAATATTTGCTCTTTCAATACATGATTACGCGGCAAATCCCGTTTCTGCGCGGTTTCTTCACGCCATTTGGCCAGATGCTGCACACGTTTGACAAATTTAACCGATTTTCCACCCCGTAAACGGATTTTCTGCCAGACATCCTCCGGCAAAGCACTATACGTGGCAGGATCGGTGAGAATTTCCATCTCTTCTTTTAACCAATGGCTACGTCCTGTTTCATCCAAACGCCCCACCAGTTTTTCATAAACAGTACGCAAATAGGTCACATCCGATAGTGCATAACGCACTTGTTTTTCGGTAAGCGGGCGATGCGACCAATCGGTAAAACGCGCGCTTTTATCCACTTCAGCATCGGCCAGTTTGCGCACCAGCGTTTCATAACTTGCCGCTTCACCAAACCCACACACCATCGCGGCTACTTGTGTATCAAACAGCGGATGAGGAATTTTGCCAGAGAGTTTATAGATAATCTCCAAATCCTGCCGCGCAGAATGGAAGACTTTAAGAATATGCTTATTATTAAATAACTTGAATAGCGGTTTCAGATCAATGCCAGGCGCTAGCGTATCCACCGCAAAATCACTCTCCGGCCCTGCGACTTGAATCAAACAGAGCAATGGATAATAGGTCTTCTCCCGCAAAAACTCGGTATCCACCGTAATGTATTTCGCTTTTTCAAGCGCTTGGCAATGTTTTTCCAGCGCTTCCGTAGTGGTGACTAGTTTTTCAAAGGGCATAATACCAGCTTTTATGGTGTCTAAAGTGTTGCTACTCTAGCACTTATTCTTTACTTGTCACCTGGTTTCTTACAGGATCAATACTTTAAGTTTCTGACGCACTTCATCTAATTCAGCAGCAGTCGCAGCACCTTTTCGTTTCGCATGACGCACCCGCCAATCGAGGCTTTTTACTTGATCCGCAAGCACCACACTGGTGCGCTCACTCGTAATACGCACTTCAAATGGATAGCCCTTGCTTTTTGTTGTCATAGGGCAGCAAATCATCAGCCCTGTTTTTTCATTGTATAACTCAGAGCTTAATACCAATGCCGGACGGCGCCCTTTTTGCTCATACCCAGCTTGTGGATCAAATTCCAGCCAGACAATATCACCTGCTGCCGGCACATAGGCACGTTTTACCATATTTCCTTACCCTTTGCCGGGCCGATAGATACTTCGTGATGCAGATTTTCTTCTGTGATACCAGCAAGCAATACCTCTAGCGTATATTCTTCCTGCTTCACAGGTTCAATAATCACGCGGCCATTCTCTTCATGCACTTCCACCATTTGATCTACCTCAAAATGCACTGCCTGCATCACATGCGCTGGAATTCTTACCGCTGGGCTATTACCCCATTTTTTTATTGTCACCTGCATTGCAATCACTCCTTGTAGTATTTGATTGATTATACAGCAAAAACCCAAATGTGTCAACATTGTATATACATTATTATAACCACCTGATATGCGATACATCCTTTACTTGTCACCTAGTTTTAGCTATACGGATAAAAGACATTATAGTATGAGGATTCTATGCACCCGTTTCGCACGCACCATTGCGGTGCTTTGACTGTTAAAGACGTCAATCAAACCGTTCGCCTGTCTGGCTGGGTACACCGCCAGCGCGACCATGGGAATGTGCAATTTATTGATTTGCGTGATCATTACGGCCTGACACAATGCGTGACAGAGAATCCAGCACTCCTGGAACAATTAACCGCCATCCGCAATGAAAGCGTGGTGACCATTACCGGTAAAGTGGTGGCACGTTCAGCAGAAACGGTGAATAATGACCTGCCTACTGGCGCCATTGAAGTGGTGATTGAGACATTACATGTAGAATCCCTTGCCGATACTCTACCACTGCAAGTCAACGCTGACCGCGAATTCCCAGAAGATACACGCCTGCGTTACCGCTTCCTGGATTTACGCCGCGAAAAACTCCATCAGAATATCGTGCTGCGCTCGAAAGTGATTTCGTTCCTGCGTCAACGTATGACTGATAGCGGTTTTATGGAATTCCAAACCCCAATTCTGACAGCCAGCTCACCTGAAGGTGCGCGTGACTATTTGGTGCCGAGCCGTGTGCATCCGGGCCATTTCTATGCATTGCCACAAGCACCTCAGCAATTTAAGCAATTGCTGATGGTATCGGGCTTTGACCGTTATTTCCAAATCGCCCCATGCTTCCGCGATGAAGATGCACGTGCCGATCGTTCGCCTGGTGAATTCTATCAGCTCGATATTGAAATGTCGTTTGTGACACAGGAAGATGTGTTTGCAGCCATTGAGCCCGTGCTTTATGAACTGTTTAAAACCTATGGCACCAAAACAGTGACTCCAGCACCATTCCCACGCATTACCTATCGCGATGCGATGATGAAATATGGTAGCGACAAGCCAGATTTGCGCAACCCGTTGATTATCACCGATGTAACAGAAATTTTCCGTGATTCGGATTTCAGTATCTTCAAGAACAATATCGCTAAAGGCGCTGTAGTGCGCGCCATTCCTGCTCCTGACGTCGCAGAACGTCCGCGTAGCTTCTTTGATAAGATGGTCAGCTTCGCACAGGAACTCGGCGCTGCTGGCCTGGGTTATGTAACCTTCGCTGAAGATGGCTCTGCCAAAGGTCCCATCGCGAAATTCCTGAGCCCTGAGAAACTCAAAGCATTGCAAGAAACTACTGGCGTGAAAAACGGCGATGCCGTGTTCTTCTCGTCTGATATGGAAGATGCAGCGGCAAAACTGGCCGGTAAAGTGCGCGATCATTTAGGCCAAGAGCTGGATCTGCTGGAAAAAGACATCTTCAAATTCTGCTGGGTGGTGGATTTCCCATATTTCGAGTGGAACGAAGAAGACAAGAAAATCGATTTCAGCCACAACCCATTCTCTATGCCACAAGGCGGTTTGGAAGTGCTGGAAAATGCGAAGAGCAAAGAAGATTACCTCAAGATTCTGGCCTACCAATATGACATCGTTTGCAATGGTGTAGAGCTTTCCAGCGGTGCGATTCGTAACCATAAGCCGGAGATTATGTATAAAGCCTTCTCGATCGTAGGCTATGATGCAGCAACCGTGGATGAGCGCTTCGGCGGCATGATCCGTGCATTCAAATTCGGCGCACCTCCACATGGCGGTTTGGCTCCAGGGGTGGATCGTATGGTGATGCTTATTGCAGATGAACCAAACATCCGCGAAGTTATCGCCTTCCCAATGAACCAAAAAGCAGAAGACTTGCTGATGGGCGCGCCTGCGACAGCAACTGTGAAGCAACTTCGTGAACTAAACATCCAGCTCAGCCCATCAGCGCGTGAACATATCGAGCGCAAAGAAAAATCACCAGATAGTGATGCCGCTTAAGATGCGAGCAGGATTCAGAAAAAGGCTGGGAAACCAGCCTTTTGTTATTCTTGGGCTAGAAAATCCACACTCCATCGTCATCCCAGCGAAGGCTGGGATCCAGTCCTCTTAACCATAAAGCAAAAATTTAGCCTGATTCAGAAAATAGACTAATCCCTTCCATCCCTCGCAATATCAAACGTAAACACCGTCTCCTCACCTTTCGGACGCTCCAGCACTTCGGTATGGCGCAGAGTACGCACAGTGTCGTAATAACCCGCTTTCCAATGCTCCTCCATACTCTGGCGGGAGAATTCGTAATCTTTGGAATCGCCTTCGTAACCTTGTGTATGGTAAATAAGTTGGATAATATTATAGACCTTACGCTGCGACGCCTCACGCAATAGCTCCACTTCAGGAAGCTCCTGCATCTCTTTCGGCAGTTTATCCAGCAAACTTGCTGCTGCATAACGCAGTTTCTGTGAACGCTTAAAGCGATCCGTATTAGCGCGTGTGCGGCTAGAATATTGGATTTCTTTTTGCCGTGTCATCACTTTAGCAATATCACATGGCATATCACCCCGCGCATTCCATAAATCCACTTGGAATGCGAGCGTATCGTGTTGCGGACGGCTTTCTAATACCCAGTCAAGCGGCGTGTTGGATACCAAACCACCATCCCAATAATACTCGCCCTCAATCTCCACCGCCGGAAACCCTGGCGGCAATGCACCGCTGGCCACAATATGGCTTGGCATGATGGTATGGGTGGTATTATCAAAATAGATAAAATTCCCTGTGCGCACATTCACTGCGCCTATACTAAAACGGGTGGTATCGGCATTGATGCGGTCAAAATCGATAAAGCGCTCTAGAGTGCTGTATAATGGGCTGGTATCGTAATAACTCGTCGCCCCTTCTGTGCCATGCGGCTGTAGCCATGGCACAGGCAAGCGCGGCAGGAAGAATCCTGGCACACCTTTAACCATGATCTCGCCTGCAAATAGTTGGTTCATGATGCCACGTGTGACGCTATCCGGCCGGAACCACTCCACCTGCGCCCAGGAAGGCGATGTGATAGATTCCCAGAATTGGCGGAGCTTGCTGACACGGTCTTTTTCGGGATTACCGGCAATAATAGCCGAATTAATCGCCCCAATAGAAATACCTGCCACCCAATCCGGATGGATACCCGCTTCCGCCAGCGCCTCATAGACACCGCCTTGATACGCCCCAAGCGCACCACCACCCTGCAAAAGCAAGGCGATACATTCAAACGGCGGGCGTTGCTGGACTTTGTGTGTTTTTTTATGGGCCATAATGGCGTATAATAGCCATAATTCGCTTCAATAGCAAGCTTACCCACTTTTTTCCTCTGCCCCTCTTGATATTCCCGCCAAACATCCCTATATAAGTTTTGAGAGATAAGCGCAACCTGCGTCAGAAATAATTAAGTCACTGATAATGAGGAAAAAATGGGAAAAGTAATAGGAATTGACTTAGGAACAACAAACTCCTGCGTTGCCATTATGGAGGGCAAGAACACCCGCGTATTAGAAAATGCCGAAGGTGGCCGCACCACCCCGTCTATCGTTGCCATCACCGAAGGTGGCGAACGCTTAGTCGGCGCGCCTGCCAAACGCCAGGCTGTAACCAACCCGAAAAACACTATTTTCGCGGTTAAACGTTTGATCGGCCGTACATTCAACGACCCAACAACCAAAAAAGATGCGGAAATTGTGCCGTATTCTATCGTGAAAGCCGACAATGGCGATGCATGGGTAGAAGCACATGAGAAGAAATATTCTCCAAGCCAAATCAGTGCGTTCATTCTGCAAAAAATGAAAGAAACTGCTGAGAGTTTCCTGGGTGAAGAAGTAACCCAGGCGGTGATCACCGTGCCTGCATATTTCAATGATGCACAACGTCAAGCAACCAAAGATGCGGGTAAAATTGCTGGTCTTGAAGTGCTTCGTATCATCAACGAGCCAACCGCTGCCGCTCTTGCTTATGGCCTGGATAAAGCCGATGGTAAAACCATTGCGGTATATGACTTAGGTGGTGGTACATTCGACGTATCGATCCTCGAAATCGGCGATGGCGTGTTTGAAGTGAAATCGACCAATGGTGACACATTCCTTGGTGGTGAAGACTTCGATATCCGCATTCTCGAATACCTCGCAGATGAGTTCAAAAAAGACAACGGCATTGACCTGCGTAAAGATCCTTTAGCGCTGCAACGTCTGAAAGAAGCGGCTGAGAAGGCGAAAATTGAACTCTCTAGCGCACAAGAAACCGATATCAACCTGCCATACATCACCGCTGATGCAAGCGGCCCTAAACACTTAACACTGAAACTGAGCCGTGCAAAATTGGAAAGCTTGGTGGATGATCTGGTGGCTCGCACTATCGATCCATGCAAAGCAGCGCTGAAAGATGCTGGTTTGAAAGCGAGCGATATTGACGAAGTGGTACTGGTGGGCGGTATGACCCGTATGCCTAAAGTACAACAACGCGTACAAGAATTCTTCGGCCGTGAACCACATAAAGGTGTGAACCCGGATGAAGTAGTGGCCATCGGTGCTGCGATTCAAGGTGGCGTGTTAAAGGGCGATGTGAAAGATGTATTGCTGCTTGATGTAACCCCACTTTCACTCGGTATCGAAACCCTGGGCGGCGTGTTCACGCGTTTGATTGAGCGTAACACCACTATCCCTACCAAGAAGAGCCAAGTGTTCTCGACCGCTGATGATAACCAATCAGCTGTAACCATCCGCGTATTCCAAGGTGAACGTGAGATGGCAGCGGACAACAAACTGCTCGGCCAGTTTAATCTGGAAGATATTCCACCGGCTCCACGCGGTATGCCACAAATCGAAGTGACATTTGATATTGATGCCAACGGTATCGTGAATGTGAGCGCGAAAGATAAGGCTACCAATAAAGAGCAGAATGTTCGCATTCAAGCCTCTAGCGGTTTGAGCGATAGCGATATCGATAAAATGGTAAAAGACGCCGAAAGCCATGCAAGCGACGATAAAAAACGCAAAGAGCTGGTAGAAGCGCGTAACCAAGCCGATAGCTTAATTTACTCTACTGAAAAGAGCTTGAAAGAATACGGCGATAAAATCGGCGCTGATGAGCGTGGTGCGATTGAATCCGCTGTTGCTGATGTAAAAGCAGCGCTGGAAGGCGATGATGTGGAGGCGATTAAAGCCAAAACGGAAAGCCTGACACAAACCGCTATGAAACTCGGCGAAGCAATCTATAAAGCCCAACAAGCCGAAGGCTCTGCTGATGCGCAAGCACAAGCTGCCGATGCTGATAACAAAGAAGATGGCAAAGTAGTGGATGCTGATTTTGAAGAAGTGAAAGACGATAAAAAAGCGTCTTAAGCATTAGGGGTCTGGATCCGGGATTCAGGATTCAGGAAGAGGGAAAAAATCCCTGAATCCTGAATCCTGGATGCTGGATCCTGAAAATATTATGAGTAAACAAGACTATTACAGCCTACTTGGTGTGCAACGTGGTGTGAATGCGGATGAGCTTAAAAAAGCTTACCGCAAACTTGCGATGCAATACCACCCAGACCGCAATCCTGGCGATGCCGCCGCCGAGCAAAAATTCAAAGAAGTCAGTGAAGCGTATGACGTCTTAAAAGACGATCAAAAACGCGCAGCCTATGACCGTTATGGCCATGCAGCATTTGAGAATGGTGGCATGGGCGGAATGGGCGGCGGCCGCAATGCTGGCTTTGATTTTAATGGCAGTTTTGCAGATATATTTAGCGATCTCTTCGGTGAAATGGGCGGCCGTGGCGCCGGCGGTGGACGTGGCGGCGAAGCGGCACGTAGCCGTGGCTCTGATCTACGCTATAACCTCAATATCACCCTCGAAGAAGCCTTTGCAGGCAAACAAGAAAAAATCCGCTTTAATACCCTTGCATCCTGCGATGAATGCGATGGCAAAGGAAGCAAAAGCAGTGCTGGCGTTACCAATTGCCCAACCTGTAACGGTATGGGGAAAGTGCGCGCGCAACAAGGATTCTTCACCATTGAACGCACCTGCCCAAGCTGTCATGGCGTTGGCCAAACGATCAAAGACCCATGTGGTAAATGCCGTGGTGAAGGCCGCGTGCAACGTGAGAAAACCTTATCCGTCACCATTCCAGCCGGCGTGGAAGAAGGCACACGCATTCGCTTAGCAGGCGAAGGCGAGATGGGCATACGCAATGGCACACCCGGCGATTTATATATCGTCATCGATGTAAAACAACACGCGCTCTTCCAGCGCGATGGCAGCAATATCCATTGCCGCGTTCCACTCACCATGACAACAGCCGCGTTAGGCGGCAGCGTAGAAGTGCCAACCATTGACGGCACACGCGCAAAAGTGTCTATCCCTGCTGGCACTCAATATGGCGACCAATTCCGCCTCAAAGGCAAAGGTATGAGCATTATCCACTCGAAGAATCGTGGTGACATGTATATCCATGCCACAATCGAAACACCGGTAAAACTCACCAAACGCCTAATACCCTTGCATCCTGCGATGAATGCGATGGCAAAGGAAGCAAAAGCAGTGCTGGCGTTACCAATTGCCCAACCTGTAACGGTATGGGGAAAGTGCGCGCGCAACAAGGATTCTTCACCATTGAACGCACCTGCCCAAGCTGTCATGGCGTTGGCCAAACGATCAAAGACCCATGTGGTAAATGCCGTGGTGAAGGCCGCGTGCAACGTGAGAAAACCTTATCCGTCACCATTCCAGCCGGCGTGGAAGAAGGCACACGCATTCGCTTAGCAGGCGAAGGCGAGATGGGCATACGCAATGGCACACCCGGCGATTTATATATCGTCATCGATGTAAAACAACACGCGCTCTTCCAGCGCGATGGCAGCAATATCCATTGCCGCGTTCCACTCACCATGACAACAGCCGCGTTAGGCGGCAGCGTAGAAGTGCCAACCATTGACGGCACACGCGCAAAAGTGTCTATCCCTGCTGGCACTCAATATGGCGACCAATTCCGCCTCAAAGGCAAAGGTATGAGCATTATCCACTCGAAGAATCGTGGTGACATGTATATCCATGCCACAATCGAAACACCGGTAAAACTCACCAAACGCCAAAAAGAACTGCTACAAGAATTTGAAAGCGGCGCCGAAACGGGCTCTTCACCGGAATCAGAAGGATTCTTTAAGAAGGTGAAGGAATTGTGGGGGGATTTGAAAAGTTAGGACAATAGTGTCATTCCAGCGGAGGCTGGAATCCAGTTATTACTGGTGAGCATAGCGAACTCCCTATTAAAGGACAAGTGTTCGCTACCGCTCACAAACATTGCGCTGGATGCCAGCCTACGCTGGCATGACAACACTCATCGCCCCTCACTAAAACACTTACTTTTTCTTAACGATCTGCTATACTCTTTATCCATAATGGAAACGAACAACCCCTAGGTAGAGTATCATGCCTTACTCATCACTTGCTATTGCCAATGAATTCATCGACCGCGCTAACAAAGCCGGACAGCCGCTGACGAATATGCAGCTGCAAAAATTGGTATATCTGGCGCATGGGTTTAACCTGGCAGTAAATAATTCTCCGCTGGTGGAAGAATCGGTGGAAGCATGGAATTATGGCACGGTATACCGCCGTCTCTATGATGCACTTAAATTCTACGGCCCCACACCCGTGATTGAGATGATCCGTTGGGGCGATGATACGCCCAGTGTTTCTGGCGCTGGCGAATATGCCCGCGAATCCCTTAAACCAGAAGAAGATGAGCTGATCACCCGCGTATGGCAACTCTATGGCCACTTCCCAGCCTTCAAGCTGTCTGCCATCACCCATGAAGAGCGCAGCCCATGGAAGAAATGCTACGAACCAGGGAGAAATCGTGCTATACCTGATAACGATATACGCGATTATTTCTGCTCACTGATTGAGAATAAGGTTGAGAGTCAAGCATGACATTACCGGATGTATTAACCCGCGACGCGCTCAGCTCCGCCATCGCTCTGACCGAGCAAAAAACCGAGCCGGATCAACTCGATCAACTGGAATCTTCGCGCGCTTATAATGATGCACGCACACGCTCTATCACCGAAGAGAACCTAGACCGCAAAGCCAACCGCCGTCTGCGCTTTCAATATGCACGGCAGGTATATTTATATTTGGTATGGTATTCAATTATTGCAGCGCTGATTCTCGTGTTAGAGGCGTTTGGCCCGCATATTGGTTTCCATTTACCTGAACTCGTACTCGTCACCCTCGTCGGCAGCACAGGAGCAAGCGCAATTGGCTTAGTAGGATTCGTGGTAAACGGCTTATTCAAAGGCGGAGCATAATATGGCACATGTCTTACTCATCATCACAGGCAGTATTGCGGCGATTAAAACCTATGACATTATCCGCCAACTAAAAGCAAAATCAATCGATGTCACTTGTGTGCTAACGCGCGCGGCTGAGCAGTTTGTGACACCGCTTTCGCTTGCTTCACTTTCTGGCAATAAAGTCTATACGGATATGTTCTCCCTCACCGATGAAATTGAAATGGGGCATATCCAGCTTTCGCGCATGGCAGATTTGGTAGTGGTTGCACCTGCCAGTGCCGATAGCATCGGCAAACTCGCACAAGGCCTGGCAGATGACCTTGCTAGCACTCTGCTGCTTGCCACCGATAAAAAAGTCCTCATCGCCCCTGCGATGAATGTGCGTATGTGGGAGCATCCGGCAGTGCAACGCAATGTCGCACGCATCCAGAATGATGGCGCAATTCTCGTTGAGCCTGTAGACGGTGATTTAGCCTGTGGCGAAACCGGAAAAGGCCGTATGGCAGAGCCAGAGGCTATTGTGCAGGCGATTACGGCGCAGCTACGATGAAAGCCCTCGTCACCAGCGGCCCAACGCAAGAACGCATTGATCCCGTCCGCTATCTCAGCAATGATTCCTCCGGCAAACAAGGCCATGCTATTGCAGCAGCGCTTGCTGCGCGTGGAATAGAGGTTGTGTTGATCTCTGGCCCCGTTCATATTCCCGATCCAGCAGGCGTGCGTGTGGTACATGTTATAACGGCCGAAGAAATGCTTGCCGCTTGCGAGCGTGAGCTACCGTGTGATATCGCGATTTGCGCTGCCGCCGTCAGCGATTGGTGCGCAAAAACCATCGCGCCTCACAAGCTCAAAAAACAACAGGATCAAAACGAGCTAACATTCACCCTCATCAAAAACCCTGATATTCTATCCCATCTCAGCCACCATGCCAAACGCCCCTCACTGGTAGTTGGGTTTGCGGCAGAAACCGAAAATCTCCTCACCAATGCCCGCAATAAACTGGCCTCTAAAGGCTGCGATTGGATTATGGCCAATGATGTATCTAAAGGACAAGTATTTGGACAGGATCGTACTTCGGTACATCTGATTACCGCTGAACAAACGCTTCATTGGGATAATCTGAGTAAAACAGAAATGGCGGAGCGGTTGGTGGAGCGGATTATTAGCACCGTCTCTGCTTAAATTCGATTCCATATTGCTGCATATTACTCGTCATTGCGAGGTCACATAGTGGCCGTGGCAATCCAGGGCAACCTCCTCCGTTCTTTAAGATGGCCCTGGATCGCCGCGCTTACGCTCGCGATGACAATAAGTATAACTGAAGTGATACGACAAAAGGACAAAATACCACCTTCCTCCTTGCACTACATCCCAAAATATGAAATGCTACCCACCGTGAGGAACGGCCTCCCCCATCATGGGCATAGGTGCTGGGACGACCCAGTGTAATATATTCATTGGTATTTCTCATGCGCACTACTCGCGATCGTATCCGCCATACTATTTGCTTTGAACTCATCGGCCTCGGCCTTATCACACCGCTCGGCGCTTGGGTTTATGGATTGCCCGCAACAGATATGGGCGTTGTTGCCCTAGGCTCTTCGCTTATTGCTACAGGCTGGAATTATCTCTACAACCTTATCTTCGACCACATCATGCAGCATTATAAAGGACACACCTATAAATCTGTGCCATTGCGCATCTTGCACGCGCTATTGTTTGAAGGCGGGTTGCTGATTGTGCTGATGCCGCTGATTGCATGGTATCTCAAAATCAGCCTGTGGGAAGCACTGATTATGGATATTGGTGTGGCGGTGTTTTATATGGTATACGCGTTTATCTATAACTGGGCGTATGACCGGATATTTCCGATACCGGCTTAACCATAATCATTCTAGGAATGGTGGGCCCGGGAAGAGTTGAACTTCCGACCTCACGCTTATCAGGCGTGCGCTCTAACCACCTGAGCTACGAGCCCTCACGAAACGCGTTGTTTACTGCGAAGGGTTGTATCTATAAAACGGTAAATACGTCTTGTCAAAGGATTTATTTAGGCTTGGCGGAACTATTCATTTGGTTTATGCTCCTAGCATTGTTTTTTAAGGATTTTATGACTAAGGTTCAACATCAGGCCTCCAACCCTCAAAGCTCCGTCTGGCTTGCGGCCTCGGCTGGAACTGGCAAAACCAAGGTTTTGACGGATCGTGTGCTGCGCTTGCTGCTATCAGGCGTAGATGCCTCACATATACTCTGCCTCACCTATACCAGCGCCGCCGCCGCCGAGATGGAAACCCGTATCCACAGCCGCTTGAGCGATTGGGTGATTGCTGATGATGCAACATTACAGACACAATTAGAAGCCCTCACGGGAGAACCCGCTAGCAATGCGATGTTGACCCAAGCCCGCCTCTTATTTGCCACCGTGCTTGATACGCCACAAGGCCTCAAAATCCAGACGATTCACGCATTCTGCCAGAATATCCTCTCGCGCTTCCCCCTGGAAGCTGGGATTGCACCGCATACGACTATCATGGATAACCAAACCCGCCATGAATTGCTAAGTGAAGCTAAAATGCGGCTTCTGATGGCACGCACACAGGATAAAGCCCTGGCTGAAGCCATCAAAGCACTGGCCTGCCGTCTGCATGAAAGCAATTTCCTGGAACTACTGGAAACTATCATTAACCAAAGCATCCGCTTAGGCCGTTTGCTGGAAAATACACCACTTGCCGACGTGATTGCCCGTGTGTATAGCGCCCTTGGTGTACAGCAACACGAAACCGAGGCACAGATTCTTACCGATTATGCGCTTGATGCCGACCAAACCGGCCTTTATGCTTGCGTAAGCACTCTGTTTGAAGGCGGCAAGACCGATCAGAAATACGGCCAAGCCATCAAAACCTGGCTGGATAGCGATGCCGAAGAACGCGTAATAGGGTGGGAGGCGTATCAGAGTGTTTTTGTCACCCAAGAAGGCAAAGCGCGTGATAAATTATGCAGCAAAGCCATTATGGACGGCGCACCACATATTGCCGATACTCTGGCCGAAGAACAACAGCGCATCCTCGCTGCATTGGAACATATACGCTCCGTCCGCACCGCAAGCTTTACCCATTATGTCCTCCGCCTTAGCCATGCCTTGCTGGAACATTACCACCAGCTGAAAACACGTTATGGCTATATGGATTTTAACGATGTGATCTATAGCACCCGCAAACTGCTCACCGAATCGGTGGCGATGGATTGGGTGCTGTATAAGCTGGATAATGGGATTGATCATATATTAGTCGATGAAGCCCAAGATACCAGCCCTGACCAATGGCATATTATCACCCAATTGCTCAGCGAATTCTTTGCAGGAGAATCCATTGGCGGCAGAATCCGCACACTTTTCGTCGTAGGCGATGAAAAACAATCGATCTACCGCTTCCAAGGCGCTGATCCTAAAATGTTCCAGACCATGCAAGCCACCTATGAAACGCAAGCGCTGCAAAGCAATGCGTTATGGCAATCGCTTTCGCTGGATATGTCCTTCCGGTCTACCGAGGCGGTGCTAACATTAGTGGATGCCATCTGCGCACATCCGGTGCTAAAACCCTATCTCAGCCCTACCACTGCCGTCATACATCACCATGTATTCCGCACCAACCAGCCAGGCATTATCGAACTCTGGCCCGTGATAGAGGCAGAAACGCAAGAAACCGTAGACCCATGGCCTTTACCAATCACCCGCCGCCACAGCCAAGACCCCGCCACACGCGTGGCAGAGCAGATCGCAGAGACGATTCATCACTGGCGCAACAGCAAACGCCCCCTTGCTTCACGCGGCCGGCCTGTGGAGCCTGGGGATATCATGATTCTGGTGCGACGGCGTAATCACTTTGTCGATGCAATGGTACGTGCGCTTAAACAGCGCAACATCCCTGTAGCAGGTACGGATAGGCTAGTCCTCACCGATCATATCGCCATTATGGATCTCATCGCACTCGGCGAATTCCTGCTTTTCCCGCAGGATGACCTCACCCTCGCCACCCTTCTCAAAACTCCACTTATTGGCCTAAGCGAAGAAGCCCTGTTCACACTGGCACATGACCGTGGCAAAGAATCGCTTTGGAGCCGGCTGATAGAGCGCCAGGCGGAGTATCCTCAAGCCTATAGCTATCTTCACGATCTGCTACAGCGTGTAGATGCCATCACCCCGTTTGAACTGTATAGCTATGTGCTGGATATACGTGCAGGCCGTACTGATTTTATTGCCCGCATGGGTGATGAGGTGAATGATCCGTTTGACGAATTCCTAGACCTCGCCCTCACCTATGAACAAAGCCATACCGCTTCACTGCAAGGCTTTTTACATTGGCTTAAAACCTCTCCGGTGGAAATCAAACGCGATATGGAACAAAGCAGCAATGAAGTGCGCATTATGACCGTGCATGGCGCTAAAGGTCTGCAAGCTCCTATCGTCTTCCTACCTGATACCACCCAAATGCCTTATAACAAACCAGGCGAATTTATCTGGCAGGATGACTTGTTCTTCTGGCCTGGCGGACGTGCCAATGAAAATGCACTCTGCACCACCCTACGCACCGCGCAATCACAAGAACAAACCGAAGAATACTACCGCCTACTCTACGTAGCCCTCACACGCGCAGAGGATGAGCTGTATATTGCTGGCTGGCAAGGCACTAAAAAACGGCCGGATGGGTGTTGGTATACGATTTTGGAGAATGTGATAAAAAGGTCTTAGAGAATCCATACACAATGCGGTCATCCCTCTCTATATTCCTTTGTCATTCTTGGACTTGATCGGTAAATGACAAGACCCCCTATCGTCATCGCGAGCGCAAGCGTGGCGATCCAGGAGCCTCTATAAAGAACGGAGAAATCCGCCCTGGATTGCCACGTCGCTAACGCGCCTCGCAATGACGAAGAGCCAGACCTTGATGGGCATATGACACCTACACCCGCGTCGAAAGCCAAATTGCCAGGCGGCTGCCAGCTTTGATAGCGCGGGTTAGCACCGGATAGGCAGTCGCTTCTTCTGCATGATGCTCTAATCCCGTATCACGATGCTCTAACTCATCCGCACGGAATTTGGCGATTTTTTCGCTGAGTTCAGGTTGCTCATTGCCGAGGGACTCTAACTGTTGTTGATAATGCTCATCAATGACTTCCTCAACCGCTACCGTACACGCCATAGCCGCCTTTTCACCCAGCAATGCCGTCGCAGCCCCTAGCGCGAAACCCGCCACATGCCAGAATGGCTGCAAGACGGTTGGGCGCACATGGTGTTTGGCGATGGATTGCTCGAAATATTCTAAATGCTCCAGCTCCTGATCTTTCATATGCTGGATTACCGGCCCAATTTTACTGCTTTTTAGCACAGCAAGCTGGCCTTCATAAATCCGCTTTGCACCATATTCACCCGCATGGTTTACACGGATAATGCGCTCTAATTTATCGTCTTCTGGCACGTACATACACAACCCCCGTTATACACAGCACAAGGGCCATATACACCACATTCCACCCTGCCATAGAGAGGCTTAAGAATACAAAAGCTGGCTTATCACAACGCACCGCTTGTTTGCCGAGCAGCTGATTGCGTAAATCATCAATACTCGCATCTTTGGGCAACACATCACTACCACTACAGCTACTCAACCCCTCAAACACATGGTTCTCAACACCCACATGATAGCCCGCTATGCCAATATTGACCACCAACGCCACCAGCGCTAAACGCACCAGCCAGAGCCTATAGCGCGCCAGTGGCAATGCCAGAATAGCGAGGATAATAATCACCGCATAAGGAATACGCTGATAGAGGCATAAATGGCATGGCTCTAGGCCAAAGAAATATTGCGAAATATAGGCCACCGCCAGCGCAATCGCGCTTGCGATAATCAAAATAAATGGCACACGTAATGAGACATTGAACATAATGGGTCACTATACTCCTATCAACGAGGGAAAGCTAGAGGGCATTCTAAACATAAGAAATGTTTATACCTTTGTCATACTTGGGCTTGACCAGCATTATTGCATGGCTGCCTAACCTATTGATAGTAGTCATCCCGGACTTGATCCGGGATCCACTGTTATGGGGGCGTAATATAGAAGAATCTAGGTGAAAGCGCCAGTCTTGGTGGATTCCGGATCAAGTCCGGAATGACAAGAGCGGGATCCATGCAACAACGCCGATCAAGCCCAAGAATGACAACCCTTATTTCAAAATGAATCACTACCTTCTAGATTGATACGTTCAATGTCCTACGCCAACGTGCTCGGCGTAAGACCAAACCAACCTTACTCCAACACCATCGGCCCCGTCCCTTTTTCGCGGAACCATTTGGTTATAATATTCTTCTCCCCCGAATGCACCGGCATACCGCTATGTAATGTATAGGGATTGGGCGTGCCATCAGGATAGAGATTATTCCAGATCACCGCCATGCCTAGGGTTGGATAGAAGATTGTATCAATCTCCACAAATCCCGTACCGCCCCCTTCTACCCCCTCATTGAGATAGACCATGAATGTCCAGGTACGGTTGCCTTGGCGGCTGGCATATTGTTTATATTCTTCGGTATGAGGCGTAAAATAATCCGTATGGGCTTTGAATTGCTGACTCGCCTGGTATTTCTGTGCCTGGATAGGCTCGGAATAGGCCAGGCTAATGCCTAATGTCTTGGCGATGCGTTGATCGATTTCTTCCACAAAGGAATCATTGGTATAAATCAAATCACAGGTAGAACTGGTGCGGAAATAGCGGTCATTTGCATCACCTGAAATGGTAGACGGACGCAATTGTTTATTCACAATCGCCAACAGCTTCGTGCATTCCTCTGGTGTCATGAAATGTTCAAGCGTATAAAGCTGGAGCTTATCGGTTGGTACTTTTTGTGCAATATGGGTAATCCGCACGTTACTAAGCGCTTCATAATCAATCGGCGCTTCTTCTGCTGGAAACTGGCTGCCCATGCATTCTTTGATTGAGCTGATAGCAAAACCATGGCTCAGCAAAATATCCCGTAATTCTTTAGTATCACACTGGCGGTCTAAATTTTCCTTTAGCCACCCTTTCCAACTTGCATCTAGCTGTTTTGCCATCGTATTTCTACCTTAAGCCCTGGATTATTGTCTTTCAATACTACCACAGCCCCATGAATCTTGGCAATCGCAGCCACAAGGCTTAGGCCTAAGCCATTGCCAGGCGTAGAGCGGCTGTGATCCAAGCGGTAGAAAGGCTTTAAAATATCCTCAGCCGCCGATGCGGGAATACCTGGCCCGTTATCCGATACCCAGAGCGATTCCTTGGTAAGTGTCAGTGCAATGACTGTGCCGGCTGGTGTATGGCGCAGTGCGTTTTCCACCAGATTCACCATTAATTGCATCCATAGGCTTTTATCGCCCTGCAAACGTATCTGCTCTGCAACATGCACGTTGAGTATATGCCCGCTATCTTCTGCCACAGGCTGATAGATCATCCCCACCTGATGCACCAGCGCTGACATATCAATCTCCGAAAAACCCGCACGCTGTGCGCCGGATTCAATATCGGCAATACGGAGCAAAGCAGAGAAGGTCTCCAAGGTTTCATCAAGCAATACTATTGCCTCCTCTACCTGAGGCACATCTTCGCTAATCGCCTCTAAACGCTGGCGCAGACGGCCCAGCGGTGTGCGTAGATCATGAGCAATATTAGTGGTAACATTACGCGTATCAGCCATTAACTGCTCAATGCGCTCTAGCATACGGTTGATAATAATAGCCAGCTGATCAAAATCATCCCCACCACCTTGCAATGGAACACGAAGTGAAAGCTGGCCGCTGCCGATGCGATCTGCGGTTTTAGCCAAACGATCCACCCGCGCCAAGAAACGCCAGCTGACAAGCACACCGCCAATCGCCGCAAGCATCAACGTCACCAGCAATGCCAATATGGATGCATTACGCACCGCCGATTGGATATCCTCAATCTCCGTCAACTCCCCTGCTACGGCCAGGCGGTAACCGCCATCTAATTCTGTGGAAAGCAATAACATAGGAAGCGGCTGATCCACCACATGCCACCCTGGCGCGGGAATACGCGCCATTTTATCAAAAATCATTTTCCCATCCGGCGATTGCACGGCATAGCGCAGACGCTTAGATGCCCGTGTTTCCAAGCGCTCGCGAATATCATGGCGCAATTCCTCCAACCCATCATCACCATAATCCCGCAAGAGTTGGTTGGTTTCGGATTGGATATGTTCCCGTATTTGCTCTTCAAGCGAATGTTGGATACTAAAAAAAACGATGCCTCCGACAATACACACGGAGAGGCTGAAAATAACAGCATAGATAAGCGCTAACCGGAAATTAGCAGTACGTAAAAGCCTAGGCATGAATACTATACCCCGCTCCGCGCACGGTTTTAATCAACTCTTTATCAAACCCACGGTCAATTTTGGCGCGTAGACGGCTGATATGCGTTTCAACAATATTGGTTTTCGGATCAAAATGAAATTCCCATACCCCCTCTAACAGCATGGTACGCGTCACCACGCGTTCAGCATGGCGCATGAGATATTCGAGCAAGCGGAATTCGGTCGGCTGTAATTCAATAACATGACCTGCACGTTTGACAATACGGCGGATCAGATCCATCTCAAGATCACCAATTTTCAGTGTCGTCTGCACATCATGCAGTGGCGGCCTGCGGCCTAAGGAACAGATACGCGCATAAAGCTCTGCAAAGGCAAAAGGTTTGACCAGGTAATCATCACCACCGGATTCCAGACCTTTTACACGGTCATCAATACTCCCCATCGCCGTTAAAAACAACGCCGGTGTTTTCACCCCGCTTTCGCGTAAGGTTTTGAGCAGTAATAGACCATCTAAACGCGGCAGCATTCTATCAATCACCATCACATCATACACCGCCCCATCGCCCGCCATCATCAGGCCTTCATGGCCATCTTTGGCGTGATCAATCGTATGGCCATGTTCTTGTAGACCACGGATGATGTAATCAGCCGTTTCTTGAGTATCTTCAATTAACAGAATGCGCATGATGATCCCTTCATATATCACACAGGCAATAGCCCAGGGAATAAGGCCCTGGGCTATTATAGTTTGCGGTTAATTAATCATCGATATCTTCACGCGCGCCCAGTACTTCACCGGTCACACCGTCTACTTGCACATCGAAAATACGATCATCTTTTACCACGCTCACTTCATAAGCAGGCTTGAAGCTATCATCATCCAGGCTTGCATCGATAGCTTTACCCGATTGATGCTTTTCTGCTGCTTGAATCGCTTGCACCAGGCTGATCTTAGTTTCAGCCAGCAAACGGATGTCGCTTCTATCGGCTGCAAATGCCATAACAGGGGTTGCAATTAATGCTGATACTAAAAGTAATGTTTTCATTATAGTCTCCTTTATAAATACTTGTCTGACGCACACGCACCCTGCGTGCTTGTATGATCTTACTTTACCTCCACGGCCATAACAGCAGTTTTTCTGAAACTATACAGTTTTGTAATATTGTTATAGTATACCCGTATATTATAGGAGATTTTTATGCAGATTCCAGATTCTTTCCGCGAAACTATCACCTCCGCCTGGGGCGATGAAGGTGCGCGGTGGCTTAATGCCTTACCCCAATTAATCAAAGCCTTAGCGCAAGAGTGGAAGCTGGAAGATATCGAACCTTTCTCGAACCTTTCTTTTCATTATGTCGCCACTGCAAGCCAGGGTGATAGGGATGTTGTATTGAAATTAGGCCTGGATATCGAGCGCGAGCTTGCAACGCTGGAACATTATGCCGGACGTGGTTGCGTAGCACTTTTAGAACATGATATTTCCCGCCGTGCCTTGCTGTTAGAATACCTCAACCCTGGCACCCCTTTACGCGAATATTTCCCTGAGCGCGATGAAGAGGCAACCCGTATTGCAGCAAATCTATTATCAAACCTACATCATGCACCTGCTTTTGATGACTTTCCCACGTTAGAAGAATGGCTGGAAACGCTCTATCACACAGGTGATGACATCATCCCCCACCCTCTCCTCACCCGCGCCCGCACCTGGGCAATGGAATTGACGATGGAGCCTGCGGAAAATGTCGTATTACTGCATGGTGACCTGCATCATGATAATATCTTGGAAAGCAAAGAAGGCTGGAAAGCCATTGATCCAAAAGGTGTTGTAGGTGAACCTGGATATGATATTGCCACCTTCATCTATAACCCGATCCCGCTTCTGCAACACCACCCTAACGCCAAGGCCATCATAGCGAAACGTCTAGATATTTTTGCAGAAACACTCACCATAGACCGTGAACACCTACGCAAACTAGCCTTCATCCAAGCCATACTCGCCGCCTGCTGGGCAATTGAAGATGATTTACCGTGGGAAGGGTTTGTGGCATGTGCAGAGATGATGTAGTGTAAGCTTCTTGTCATTCTTGGACTTGATAGGTGTTATTGCATGTCTCTCTTTTGTCATTCCGGGCTTGCGTAAGTCTTGCCGTAGCTTTAGCGAAGGCAGAACCCGGAATCCACCAGGACTGGCGCTTCCACATTCAATGCTTATAAATCACGCTGCCTTAACAGTGGATCCCGGATCACGTCCGGGATGACATATAGCAATACGTTAGTGAGCCCGGCAACAACGCCGACGTGATCCAAGGATGACAGAAAACCTAAACTACCCCCTCGGCACATCCACCAAATAATCCTTCTCCCACACCGCCCGGTATGTCTCCGGTGCGAGATTGCCGCCGGATAATATCACCAGCGCGCGCCGTTTCTGCTTTTGCGTTTTAAACCACGCACATGCCGCCGCCATACCCAGCGCGGAGGTTGGTTCAACGGTTACCTTCAACAGATGCATCAACCATTGCGTCCAATAGACAATATCGCGCTCACTGATTTCATAAAAACCATCCAGCTGTTTGAGATAATGGAACGTGCGTTCTGATATCGCCAACGTACGCACACCATCTGCAATTGTCTTGGGCGCTTCCTCAAAACGGACGATACTGCCTTGCCTATATGATTGCGCTGCATCATTGGCCTCTAATGGCTCTGCCGCATAGGTTTTTGCATCCGGCGCCAGCAATTGCGCAGCAAGCCATGTACCAGACATTAACCCACCACCACCACATGGCGCAAAAATCGCATCAGGCTTTGCGCCATCTTGCAATGCCTCATAACACGCGGTCCCTTGTCCCGCAATCACACCATCATGATCATAAGGCGGGATAAGATACATGCCCGCCGCCTGCATTTCTGCTGCTTTTTGTTCGGCTTCCTGACGGGTCTGCGTCGCAATCACATGAGCGCCATAGGCGGCTGTGGCTTGTTTTTTGATAGGAGATACATTGCCAGGCAGCAGCATATGCACCTTCACTCCTAATAACTTCCCCGCCAATGCAACAGCTTGCGCATGATTGCCTGAACTATAGGCAACCACTTCCTGCGGCAGCTTTCCTTGCTCTTTAAGCATCAGCATCGTATTCAGCGCACCACGAATTTTAAATGCACCAATTTTCTGCATAGCCTCGACTTTAAACACCACCTCATGCCCTAGCATCTCGTTAAGCAGCTGTGACGATAGGAGTGGTGTATGATGAATATACGGCGCAAGGCGCTTATGCGCCTCGGCAATCACACTGGGATGTAACGGGGCAAAGCTCATCATTCAATCTCAAAAATAGCATCAACTTCCACCGCGCTATGCAATGGCAAACTATTAGCACTCACGGACGTGCGTGTATGGCGACCTTTTTCGCCAAATACATCGACCATCAAATCCGATACACCATTAGCCACCTGCGATTGCTCAGCAAAGCTATCGGTGGAATTCACATAGACGGTTAGCTTCACACATTGCACCACCTTCTCCAAATCGCCACTACATGCACTCTTCAACTGAAGCAATACATTCAAACCGCATACACGCGCAGCCTGTTTTCCCTCATCTAGCGTAAACTCTTTCCCAAGCTTTCCAGCATATTGCACTTCACCATTCCATTTGCATGTCTGGCCAGAAATATGCACATAATTGCCCGTAATAAGATAAGGAATATAATTCGCCGCAGGCGGATTAGACGCCGGAAGCTCAATGCCGAGTTCGGCAAGCCGTTTGGTGATAGGACGGGGGAATGTCATGGCGTACTCCTGAATAAAAACTTTTAATACAGTAATATGCTCTCTTGACTTGTCAAGATGGGAATAGATTACTAGTGTATTCTTTTGACTCAAAAAAGGCCTGTCATATGCTAGCAAAATATTTCGTCCCCCATATTCCTAAGAGACTTCCGCATTCACATACCACCCCAAAGACAAGCCGCCGTTCTGCTTCAACCTCTTCCTCTATGGTTTCCCATGCCCGATACCAGCCACCGATTCTACTATCTGAATGCCAAGATATCGAGCGCTCTGGCGAACGTGGCCGGCATGAAATGTGGAAAGGCTATTATAAGCCGTGGGGCAAGACGTGCTTTATCAAAGATATCTCCGAATTCACCCTAGCCACACAAATCCAACGCTGGCAAGGCCAAGGTGCAAGTGTACCTTATGAAGAGGTGGTAACCGATGCAAGAGACCTAGCACGCCGCCTGACACAACGCGAAGTATTCATCACCCGGCTGGTCGGCCATATGGCCCCACACCAAGCGCCTGAGCATGTAGCGGTTGCTGTAAGCAATTACTCGCTAGATGATGGCTCTCTGCTGCCTTATGGCGAGAATTATTATGTGATGTCATCGGCTATTCCTAATTTTGAGCCTTTTAGCCAGGTGCCAGATCTAGAAAACCGCTTCTCTGTTAATCCAGAAACAGGATATACCCTATTTAACCATCCTACCGAAGGGCCACAAGAAGTAACCGGGCGAATTATGCTCAAAATCGTATTGCGCTTACTAGGAGAAACAGATGCAAATCTGGAGAACCTGGCTCTGGGTCCCAAAAATGAAAAAGGTCAGCGTCGCTATGTATCGATTGATCATGAGCTATGCAGCATGCAATTACCGGAGTCGAAAGACAACCTTGTCAAAGAGTTAACCGATGGCACCGTCGGCACTATTTTCCCAGGGATGGACTTATCAGGCCTGGCGATTAAACGCCGTAAAGAGGTAAAGGAAGAAGCCGTCCTGCATCTCGACCGGCTCTGCAATACCCCTGAAGGGCAAATGATAGTAAAGAATATTATCGTAGAAACCTTCTCACATCATTATGGAAAATCCCTGGAACGCGATATCTACCAACCGTTGCGTGATATTTCAGAGGTAATTGCAGACGCTGCTAACATTATTCGTGCGCGACGTTGTGTAGAAAATATAGGCTGGCAGGCCAAGATCATAGCAGAGCAAGCAACCAGCCCAGGAATAAAACTCTAATGCTCACCCTCAAACTCCTACTAGGCTTCTCCGCCACCTTACTCAGCATTTGCGCGTTTATTCCCTATATCCGCTCCATATTGCGCGGCACCACTCGCCCGCATGTGTTTTCCTGGGTGATTTGGGGAACGTCTACCTTCACCGTTTTTTTAGCCCAACTCTCCGATAACGGTGGTGCTGGTGCTTGGCCTATTGGAGTTTCAGGAGTAATTACGTTTTATGTTGCATTCCTGGCCTATCAAAAGAAAGGCGATAGCACGATTACCCGCATGGATTGGGTGTTCTTTGTAATAGCCATGTCGGCCATTCCGGCATGGTATATCACCGCCAATGCACTAACCGCCGTATTATTATTGACAGCGATTGATCTTACTGGCTATGCACCCACGCTACGCAAAGCCTATCATAAACCATATGAAGAGCAGGCGTTGATGTATGTGCTGATGTCAGTGCGCAATGGATTAGCGATACTGGCGCTGGAGCATTATTCGTGGACGACGTTGACGTTTTTAGTAGCGACGATGGCGGCTAATGGGGTGGTGATTTCGCTGATTGGGTGGCGGCGAGTGGTGGTGGGGCGGTAGCAAATACCCTTTGTCATTCTTGGACTTGATCCAAGAATCCATCTAAACTTCAAAGCTATATTTTTCACTACTGGCCGTGCGAATGACAGCCATTCTCGCCTATCGGCGAGGCACCCGATACGATTGATGAAAAATGCTCTTTTTGTGTTGGATTCGTTTTCCAATTTCAGTAACAAGATATCTAACTTGAGGTGCTACAAACTCTTTCCAGTTTTCATCGCTCATTTTTTCTAAATCGCTGTTATCAAGTATTTTTAGCGTAATATTATAATACTCATTATATTCAAGAAGAAGCCAGGCGGCTGCGATTTGCTCTGTCATGCATCGTGTTATGCCTGCGCTATTTTTTGAACCTGCAAGAATTCCTATTAGTTCTATATAATTCTTAAACCGTTCGTTTCTTAGAGTCTGCTTTCTGGAATCAAGCCATTTTATGAAGGCAAATATGCCTGAGCATATAACAATAAAAAGAATAATATGAGTATTATTTTTTGTAATTAAATCAAGCAAAGTAAGCTCCAATATTTAAAAATGTTTCCGCGCAAATAACCGCCCATTCCCTGCTTTTAAATACTCTTCAAACACTTCCGCTTTTTCAGGATCATCAAATGCAATATAAGTCCGTAACTTCCACGGTTTATATTTATTTGTATGAATAGAGTGGCCAGCATTATGCTCAGCAAGGCGCCGTTTTAAGTCGACTGTGCAGCCAACGTAGAAACGGTTTGGTTCTATAATGCTTTGCAGGATATAAACATATTTCATAAATAAACATTAATCTATAATGTTTATTATAGCAACCCGCTTACGCTGCTTTCGTTACACTGCAGCAGCTACAGCGAGGCACTCCGTTTCATACGCTTCATCATGGCTACTGCGTAGCCACGCTGTAGCTATAATTTGGCAAAGCCAAATTATACGAAAGCGGGTGGTGCACCCGATACGATTCGAACGTACGACCTTCAGATTCGGAATCTGACACTCTATCCAACTGAGCTACGGGTGCATTAGGAGAAAAAGTTATTTGTAAGTGACGCTCACGACTTCGTAGCTTTTATTACCGCCTGGAGTACGGAATTCTACGGTATCGCCAGCGGATTTGCCGATAAGGGCACGGGCAAGTGGAGAGACAATGGAGATCAAATTCTTTTTCAGATCCGCTTCATATTCGCCTACGATTTGATAGGTCACTTCTGCTTCAGTGTCTTCATCGATCAACTCTACGGTCGCACCAAATTTAATCGTATTACCAGAAAGGGCTGAGACATCAATCACTTCCGCACGCGCTGTTTTATCTTCGAGTTCTGCAATACGGCCTTCAATGAAGCCCTGCTTTTCACGGGCTGCATGGTATTCCGCATTCTCGGATAAATCACCATGTTCACGCGCTTCGGCGATGGAGATAATAATTGCAGGACGATCGACGGTTTTGAGCGTTTTCAACTCTTCTTCCATCCGAACAAAACCTTGTGTGGTGATAGGGAACTTATCCATACTAACCCTCGTTACATCCAATTACGCTGCGACATAGTGTTGAATCGGGCGCACGTCAAAGCTCGCATCTTCCTTTATGCGCTCGATTGCTTGAACCAATGCTTTGGAGCCTGCAATTGTGGTGCTGTAAGGGATTTTGTTGAGCAGAGCGGTTTCGCGTATACCAAAACTATCGGCAATAGCCTGCACACCTTCTGTCGTATTGATGAGCAAGCTTATATCACCATCCTTCATCATGTCAACAATATGTGGGCGGCCTTCCATGACTTTATTGATGGTCTTCACTGGAACACCTGCAGCTTCAATAAACTGCGCTGTTCCACGTGTGGCAACAATCGTAAAGCCCAAACGGCTTAGATCTTGTGCTAAACTTAGCGCGTGTTTTTTATCACTGTCTTTCACAGAGATAAACACACTGCCCGTTTTTGGCAGGCGGCTGTTGGTGGCGATATGTGCTTTCGCAAAAGCACGGTCGAACGTGGTATCGATACCCATCGCTTCACCGGTTGATTTCATCTCAGGGCCGAGGATAATATCCACGCCTGGGAAGCGTGCGAATGGGAAGACGACTTCTTTCACAGCCACATGTTTTAGTGGACGTTCTGTCACTGATGTATCAAAACTCGCTAACTTCTCGCCCGCCATGATACGTGCTGCGATTTTTGCCACTGGCAGGCCGGTAGCTTTTGCCACAAACGGCACAGTACGGCTCGCGCGTGGGTTTACTTCGAGGACGTAAACAACGCCATCTTTAATAGCATATTGCACGTTCATCAAGCCCTTCACTTCAAGCGCCATCGCCATTTCGCGGGTTTGGCGTTTGATTTCGGCGATGATATCTTCTTTTAAGGAATAAGGCGGCAGAGAACATGCAGAGTCACCAGAGTGAATACCGGCTTCTTCAATATGCTCCATCACACCTGCGATCACCACATCTTTGCCATCGCACAGCGCATCCACATCCACTTCAATCGCATCTTGCAGGAAGCTATCGAGCAACAATGGGCCGTTTTCAAAAGCGGCTTCGGTGCGGTGGAGGTAATCTTTCAGACCGGTAGTGTCATAGACAATTTCCATCGAACGGCCACCCAGTACATAAGACGGGCGCACTACCAATGGGAAGCCCATTTTCTCAGCAGCACTAAGCACTTCTTCATTAGAATTCGCAATCGCATTTTCCGGTTGGCGAAGCTTCAGGCGGTGCAGCAATTGTTGGAATTGCTCACGGTCTTCTGCTAGATCAATCGCAGCAGGTGATGTGCCAATAATCGGAATGCCCGCTTTTTCGAGCGCATGCGAAAGCTTGAGTGGTGTTTGGCCGCCGAATTGTACGATCACACCTTTAAGCGTGCCGTTAGATTGCTCTACGCGCGCCAGTTCCACTACATCTTCTTCCGTCAGCGGCTCAAAATAGAGGCGGTCGGACGTATCATAGTCAGTGGATACGGTTTCTGGATTGCAGTTTACCATAATGGTTTCATAGCCCGCATCCGAAAGCGCATATGCGGCTTGCACGCAGCAATAATCGAATTCAATACCTTGCCCAATACGGTTAGGCCCACCGCCTAGAATGATGATTTTTTCTTTATCGGTCGGGTTGGATTCGCATTCTGGCTCCGTAATGCCATCACCTTCATAGGTGGAATACATATACGGTGTAATCGCCTCAAACTCAGCGGAACAAGTATCCACACGTTTATATACTGGATGTAATTTCAGCGCACGGCGTGCAGCAGAAACATCAGCGGTCGACTTACCTGTCAACACCGCCAAACGCGCATCGGAGAAGCCCAGTTTCTTAAGTGCTAAGAAATCACGCTTATCCTTAGGTAAACCATGTGTTTTCACATGGTTTTCAGCGCGCACGATATGATCGATTTGCTCTAAGAACCATGGGTCGTATTTGGTGATGCTGTGGATTTCTTCACGAGACATACCATAACGCAGCGCTTGCGCAATCACGCGCAGGCGATCCGGTGTAGCGCGCGATAATGCGGCGCGTACTGGGTTTAAATCATTGCTATTTTTAAAGCCATCAATGGTAATCTCATCCAAGCCTTTCAGGCCCGTTTCCAATGAACGTAAGGCTTTTTGTAGCGACTCAGCAAAGTTACGGCCAATTGCCATAGATTCACCTACGGATTTCATCGCACTGGTCAAATCATTCTTCGCACCGCGGAATTTCTCGAAAGTGAAGCGAGGGATTTTGGTGACGACATAGTCAATCACCGGCTCAAATGCGGCAGGAGTTGCTTTGGTGCAATCATTGGTGATTTCATCAAGCGTATACCCAATCGCCAATTTCGCAGCTACTTTGGCAATCGGGAAGCCAGTAGCTTTGGATGCCAGAGCTGAAGAGCGTGATACGCGCGGATTCATCTCGATCACAAGCAGGCGGCCATCTTTAGGATTCACCGCGAATTGTACGTTAGAACCACCGGTTTCCACACCAATCTCACGCAGCACCGCAATCGATGCATTGCGCATGATTTGGTATTCTTTATCGGTGAGGGTCATGGCAGGGGCTACGGTGATACTATCGCCCGTATGCACACCCATTGGATCGATATTTTCAATGGAACAGACGATGATACAGTTATCATTCTTATCGCGCACTACTTCCATTTCATATTCTTTCCAGCCCAGCACGGATTCATCAATCAGAATCTCATTGGTCGGAGAGGCATCCAGGCCCGATAATACGATTTTCTCAAATTCATCACGGTTATAGGCCACACCACCGCCAGCACCGCCGAGTGTAAAGGAAGGGCGGATAATCGCAGGCAGGCCTACTTTTTCTAAGGCTTTCCAGGCTTCTTCCAGTGAATGCACAATCGCATTGCGTGGTGTTTCTAGGCCAATACGTGCCATAGCTTGGTTGAACAGGTCGCGGTTTTCCGCTTTCTCAATCGCATCACGATTCGCGCCGATCATTGTTACGCCGAATTTATCGAGCGTGCCGTTATCCGCCAATGCCAGTGAACAGTTTAATGCAGTTTGACCGCCTACGGTTGGCAGCAATGCATCTGGACGTTCTTTCTCGATGATCTTTGCAACGATTTCCGGCGTGATCGGCTCAATATAGGTTGCATCAGCCACATCCGGATCGGTCATGATGGTTGCTGGATTGGAGTTCACCAGAATCACCCGATAGCCTTCCGCGCGCAACGCTTTACACGCTTGCGTGCCCGAATAATCAAACTCACAGGCCTGGCCAATCACAATAGGGCCGGCGCCGATAACGAGGATGGATTTTATATCAGTACGTTTAGGCATAGTGACCTTCGCTTTACTCTTTTTTATGTCATTCCAGCGTAGGCTGGAATCCAGCGCAACGCTTGCGAACGTTTAGTGAGCGCTTTATATTTCGCGTTCACTACGCTCACGAGTAATTACTAGATCCCAGCCTGCGCTGGGATGACAGATAGTTACCCTTTTACTTTCTTCTTTTCCGCCTGCTTAGCATGCGCACGCATATTATCCACGAAACGCTCGAACAGATATTGGCTGTCATGCGGGCCAGGGGAGGATTCTGGATGGTATTGCACGGAGAAGACAGGTTTGCCTTCCACGCGGATACCTTCAATTGTGCCATCAAACAAGGAAATATGGCTTGGCACCACACCTTGTGGCAGACTTTCTTTTACCACCACGAAGCCATGGTTCTGGCTGGTGATTTCCACCGTGCCATTCTCCAGGTTTTTCACCGGATGGTTCGCACCACGATGGCCTTGGCCTAATTTCGCAGTACGCGCGCCGAGCGCCAATGCCAGCAATTGATGGCCTAAGCAAATACCAAATACCGGTAGATCCGTCTTCAAAATCGCGCGCAGCACATCGAGCGCATATTGCCCTGTAGCCGCTGGATCCCCAGGGCCGTTAGAGAGGAATACGCCATCGGGATTGAGCGCCAGAATCTTTTCTGCACTGGTATCAGCAGGCACAACCGTCACATGGCAGCCATAGCTTGCCAGGTTACGGAAAATATTGTGTTTCGCGCCGTAGTCAATCGCCACCACATTAAACTCAGGCTGATGCAAGGCACCATAGCCCTTGCCGAGTTCCCAGCTGGTAACAGTCCATGTATCATGGTTTTGGCGGGTTACGGTCTTCGCCAGCTCCAAGCCTTCCATCGAAGGCAAGGCTTTAGCTTGGGCTTTTAAGGCTTCAATATCGAGATCACTCTCTTGCTGCACATGGCAGATCACCGCATTCTGTGCGCCTTTGAGGCGGATATGACGGGTGATGGCACGGGTATCTACACCGGAGATGCCCACTAAGTGATGCTTTGCCAGCCAGTCATTAAATGTATGGCCGCTACGGAAATTTGATGGCTCAGAAATCGGCTCACGGATCACCAATCCGCGCGCATAAGGCTGGATGGATTCTTCATCTTCATCATTGGTGCCAACATTCCCAATATGCGGAAATGTAAAATTGATGATTTGGCCTGCAAATGAGGCGTCTGTGAGGGTTTCTTGGTAGCCTGTCAGGCCGGTAGTAAAACAGATTTCACCGGAGGTGGTGCCCACCATCCCTATCCCTTGGCCAAAAAAAACAGCACCGTCAGCGAGAACGAGTGCTGCATTTATCTTAGGCGCAAGGCCATCTGCGAGGTTATGTTCGGAAGACATGGTTCCTCAGTTTTCTTAGTTCAAATGATTCCTATGGAGTTGGCCGAAGCTATGAAAAACGGCGCCGTATGTCAATATATATTTTGCCTTTTTTCGATTGCATCCTATATATATTACTATAGTATAAGGATATACAATGAGCCAGGCATCTATTCCCTATTCCCAAGAATTACTCCGAAAAACCATACATTTAGCAAGTTTGGTTATCCCTATTCTCTATGCGTTTATCGACCCGTTTACCATGCTCGAAATCATGCTAGCGGTGACAACCCTATGGGTATTCTGCGATGTATTACGCAGAAAGAACAAACGCTTGGCCGCACTCACAGCAATTGTATTTGGCAAAATGCTGCGGGAACATGAAAGCACCCGCCTCTCGGGCGCAAGTTATATGTTACTTTCAGCCTGTTTATGTTTAGTGCTGTTACCAAAGATTGTTTTTATCACCGCCTTTGCCATACTCTCGGTTTCCGATACCGCTGCCGCACTTATTGGACGGCGTTATGGCAAGCATCCGTATGTGGATAAAACGGTAGAAGGTACGGTGGCGTTCATGGTATCGGCAATGATAGTGATTATGGTGATTGGGTTGATTATCCAGGCGCATATAGGATTTTATATTGCAGGGCTATTCGCGGCCGTCATTTCAGCCCATGTAGAACTCATCTCTAACCGCATCAAAATAGACGATAATTTCAGCATTCCTTTGAGCGTTGGCGCGGTGATGTGTATCGCGCAATTTATGGGAGCAACATATTAGATTATGCGCTTTCCGCCTCAATTCATTGACCAATTACGCAACCGGCTGGTGCTTTCCGAAGTCATCAACCGCCGCACACGTTTACAGCGCAAAGGGCGTGAATTTACAGGGCTTTGTCCTTTCCATACCGAAAAAACGCCGTCTTTTACGGTCAATGATACCAAAGGCTTTTATCACTGCTTCGGCTGCGGCGCGCATGGGGATGTGATTAAGTTTAGCATGGAGACAGAGGGCTGGTCGTATCCAGAAGCGATTGAACGGCTGGCAGAGTCCGTCGGCATGCCACTGCCAAAGCTCACCCAGGAACAGCAAAAACGCATCCAGCAAGAGGCAAGCCTCTATGATGTAATGGAAATGGCCTGCGCCTGGTTTCAGAAGCAATTGCTGGAACCGCATGGCAAACATGCACGTGATTATATCGCACAACGTGACATTCCACGTGAATTATTAGCCAGCTTCCGCCTGGGCTATTCACCGGATAACCACACGGCACTTAGCACCTATTTACGGCAAAAAGGCGTATCAGATGCCTTAATGAAAGCAGCCGGCCTCTTGATCACTAACGATCAAGGCCGCAGCTATGACCGCTTCCGCAACCGCCTGATGTTCCCGATCACCGATATCCGCAACCGCGTGGTGGCGTTTGGTGGACGTATTTTAGGCGAAGGCCAGCCCAAATACCTGAACTCACCGGAAACCGAACTCTTCCACAAAGGCGAACTCCTCTACGGCATGGCTTATGCGCGGCAGGCAGCCTATGATGCGAAGGAAATTGTAGTAGCAGAAGGCTATATGGATGTGATTGCGCTCCATAAAGCAGGCGTCACCAATGCCGTGGCCCCACTTGGCACGGCCGTCACCGAATCACACTTAGCCATGCTCTGGCAAGTAGCGCAAGAGCCGACGATGTGTCTGGACGGGGATTCGGCAGGTAAACGGGCGATGTTACGGGCAGCGGAACTCTCTATCCCACTCCTGAAACCTGGCTGTTCCTTAAAATTTGCTCTGTTGCCAGCTGGTATGGACCCTGATGATATGGTTAAAGCGCAAGGGCCAGCTGCGCTTAAAGAAGTGCTAGCGCAGACCATACCGCTCTCAGAAGTCCTCTGGATGCGCGAAAAAAATACCCATCCGGTTGCAACACCAGAACAATTAGCAGGCCTAGAAGCCGCCCTCAAGGCCAGCGTGGAACGGATGCGCGATGCAACGGTGAAGAGTTATTACGACCGTTTCTTCAAATCAAAACTCTGGGAATTACAGAGAGATATGCGCAGCACCCCCACCAAAACAGGGCGCGCTGCAACCACTATTAAAACCGCCCTACCCCACCTCCCTTCCCTCCAGCAACAAGAGCTTTGTGAGGCGATTCTGGTAGCAACCATTGCTAACCACCCAGAACTGCTGGAAGATTATACGATCGAAGAAGAGTTTGGGCATCGGGAGTTTTATAGTAATTCCCTTGACAAAATACGTCTAACTATTCTAGAAATAAAAGATTTTCGGATGTATCCGGAAGAAGCACAACTTGATCGTTCAACCATGTATGACGCCCTCAAAGCCAAAGGCATGGAACGTGAGTTGGCATTATTGCTGGAAGGTAAAAAAGGGTTTCTTGATGCTTTTGCGCTGCCCGATGCTTCTTTAGACATCGCACGCATGGGATGGAAACGCACACTTGCCTTACATACAATGCTTTCTATGGAAGCAGAATACCAGCGGATACTTGCCGAGCTGACTCCAGAATCTGAACAACGGGCGTTTGCGCTCAAACACCATATTGAGCAATTACGTGAGACTTTACATATTGAACACGAGTAGGACAGGTACTTATGGCGCCGAAAAAAAACAGACACCAAAAAGACAGCAGCGGAAAAAAACCGTAGCGGCGAAAAAACCTGTTGCAAAAGCAGCGCCGAAAAAAGCAACACCTGTCAAAGCGAAAGCAACTCCTAAGAAGGCAGCGCCTAAACCTGTTGCGAAAAAAGCAGCTTCTGTGAAGGCAAAAACAGCTCCTAAAAAGGCCGCTCCTGCTAAAGCCGTTGCAAAAGCCAAGCCAGTAGCGAAGAAAACGGTTGCGAAAAAATCTGTCCCTGTTAAAACAACAGTGAAAGCGGCTCCTAAAGCTAAGGCACCTGTCAAACCCGCCAAAGCAGCAAAACCTGTCGCAAAACCCGCTCCAAAGAAAGCGCCTGCTCCTGTTAAAACAAAAGCAACAGTAGCCGCTAAAAAACCAACCAAGCCTCAACCGAAGCAGGCAACACCGACACAAAAGGCAACCGTGAAAACATCTGAGAAACCCGCATCGAAAACAACAAAAACACAGACTATGGCAAACGAGATAAAAAACGATAAGAAAGCCAAAAAACCTGCCGCAGAACAAGCAGACGAAGCGCCCTGGGCAGAAGAAAGCCAAGCCCCTAAAGCAAAAGCTCCTGCTGCAAAAGCAGGAAAAGTAAAGGCTGATGCCCCTGCAAAAGCGGGCAAGAAAGATTCCACTGCCTCTGCCGGAGAAGGCATCAGCCCAGCTGCCGTCAAACAACTCTTAGCGCTCGGCAAGAAACAAGGCTTTTTAACCTATGATGATGTGAATAACGTACTCCCCGCTGGCCAATTAGCGCCTGAGCAAGTGGATGCAGCTATGGCCGCCCTCACCGATGCCGGCATCACCATCTTAGATGGCAAAGAAGATGAAGATTTCGATTTTGATCTTGAATCGGATGACGATGATGAAGTCACCGATTTTGAAAGCGAAGAAGAAGAGGAAGATGACACCAACATCTCCACCGATCTAGGCCATACTGATGACCCTGTGCGCATGTATCTGCGTGAAATGGGCAATGTGGAACTCCTCTCCCGCGAAGGCGAGATTGAGATTGCCAAACGTATCGAATCCGGCCGCGAAATGATGATCAAAGCCCTCTGCGAAAGCCCTATCGCGATGCGTGAATTCATTGGCTGGTATGATGGCCTGGCGAATGACAGCCTGTTACTGCGTGATGTTATTGACCTTGATGCCACCTATGGCGCCGAGAGCGAGGATGGTATTCCGAATGTACCAGCCGTTGCGGCCGAGCCGAAGGAAGATGATTTCTTCGAGGAAGAAAAACCTAAAGAGAAAAAGAAGAAAACCCGCGCAGCATCTGAAGATGAAGAGTCTGAAGAAGAATTGGAAGACGATGAGGAAGAAGATAGCGAAGGCGAAGAAGGCAGCGAGTACGAGGAAGAGGACGAGTACGAAGATAATGTCTCCCTCCTTGCAATGGAACAAGCTCTAAAGCCAAAAATTCTTGAAAACTTTGGCAAAATCACCAAGATTTGCGAAAAGCTCTTAGCCCTCCATGAAAAACGCCTGCTCGTTAAACTGGGCGAAGCCACTGCATCGGATGCTAATGACAAACAAATCACCAAACTCAGCGGCGAACTGGCGGAATTGGTGCAGGATATTCATTTGAATGAACTGCGTGTGGAAGATATGATCGACCATCTCTACACCACCAATAAACGCCTGATTTCTATCGAAGGCAAGATGATGCGCCTGGCAGAAAATTACAACGTCAGCCGCCAAAGCTTCCTCACCCATTACCAAGGTTCCGAACTTGATCCTAACTGGGTTGAGAAAGCCGCTAAAAGTAAAGATAAAGGCTGGAAAGACTTTGTTCCTAATGCCTCTGATGAGTTAAAGCGCTTGCTGGAAGAAATCACCGCTATTGCGCGCGAAATCGGCATTGATGTAGCCGAATTTAAATACCAAGTAAACCGCGTCCAAAAAGGTGAACGTGATTCCAACCGCGCGAAGAAAGAAATGATCGAGGCGAATTTGCGCCTGGTGATTTCGATTGCGAAAAAATATGCCAACCGCGGCCTGCAATTCCTGGATTTGATCCAAGAAGGTAACATCGGTTTGATGAAAGCCGTAGATAAGTTTGAATACCGCCGTGGTTACAAATTCTCGACCTATGCAACCTGGTGGATTCGCCAAGCGATTACCCGCTCTATCGCAGATCAAGCGCGTACTATCCGTATTCCAGTCCATATGATTGAAACGATTAACAAAATCGTGCGCACCTCTCGCCAAATGCTCCATGAAATCGGCCGCGAACCGACCCCTGAAGAAGTAGCAGAGCGCCTCAATATGGGCTTGGATAAAGTGCGAAAAGTAATGAAGATTGCTAAAGAGCCCGTCAGCCTTGAAAACCCAATCGGGGATGAAGATGGCAGCTATTTAGGTGACTTCATTGAAGATAAGAATGCGGTTATTCCTCTGGATGCTGCGATTCAAGCCAATTTACGTGATACCACAACCCGCATCCTCGCCAGCCTCACACCACGTGAAGAACGTGTGCTGCGTATGCGTTTTGGTATCGGCATGAACACCGATCATACACTGGAAGAAGTGGGCCAACAATTCTCGGTCACCCGCGAACGTATCCGCCAAATCGAAGCTAAAGCCCTACGTAAACTCAAACACCCAAGCCGCTCACGCAAACTGCGCGGATTCTTGAATACTTAACGAAGCATAATGCTCAGAAAAAAAGAGGTTCGTTTGAACCTCTTTTTTTATCTATGCCATTCACCGGTCAAGCCAGCGTACAACAAGGAATATACTCATCATCCTTGGATTTGAAGGGTGTTATTGCATGGCCACTAACCTATTGATAATTGTCATCCTGGACGTGATCCGGGATCCACTGTTATGGGGGCGTAATGTAGAAGAATCTAGGTGAAAGCGCCAGTCATGATGGATTCCGGGTCAAGCCCGGAATGACAAGAAGTCCTAAAACGCACTCCCCACCGCATGAATCACAATATGCACCTTCACATCATCCTTAATCGCACCCGTGTCCGACCATTGCCCTTGGCCTATACCGAAATCGGTGCGTTTTAGCAGTGCATCACCGGTGATACTGGCAGCGTCTTTAGAATAGCTATCCAACGTAAATGTAACACTCACCGGCTTAGCCTGGTTACGAATCGTCAGCACACCATCAGCACTGTATTTTTTATCGCCCAGCGAAATGAATTTCCGCGCCTCAAACGTAGCACGTGGGAATAGTTCCACGCCAAACCAATCTGGGGTTTTAAGCGTTGTGGTCACTTCATCATAGGATGCGGTGATGCTATTGGTATTAATCACCACACGCACACGGCTGTTTTCGAGATTATCAGGATCGAAGAAAATATCCGCATCAAAATCCTTAAAACTCCCCATCACAGGCGCGCTGTTTTGGATGGCTTCAAAGCTCAGCGTACTTTTTTCTTTATCCGCAGAGAAATGTGCCGCAGGCCCTTCTGCCCAGGCAGACTGCACAAATAGCAGCAATAATGCCGCAATTACTCCAGTTTTCCCCATGGTAACATTCTCCGTAATACTGTGTCTTTATGATAAAAATGATGCCACAACGCCGCCAACACATGCACACTCACCAAACCAATAATAGCCCAGGCAAGAATCCCATGCGCATCATGCATGAATTTGCGTATCGCCTGATCGACGCCCACCAAATCCGGCATAGTGAAAA
Source organism: uncultured Rickettsiales bacterium (assembly GCA_964574415.1). GTDB lineage: Bacteria > Pseudomonadota > Alphaproteobacteria > Rickettsiales > CAZNNM01 > CAZNNM01. Next base: position 292,322 of record CAZNNM010000002.1, read on the forward strand.
TCCCATAAACCGACACCGGAAAACCCGCCGCAGATGACATCATCCACCCCGAAAGCGGCATAGCAAGCATCAAGAGATAAAGCCCCGCATGGCCTGCATGGGCCGCAAGGCGCTCTATCCAGGGCATGGTTGAGGGTAGTTTCGGCGTAGGATTGGTAAAACGCCATAATAAACGCAACACCACCAGCCCCAAAACCACAATCCCTGTCGCTTTATGTAAGCCATAGACTTGCAATTTTTGCGGGCCAAGCGGCATACCATCCATAACGAAGCCCATAATCACCATAGTGATGATGGCTAAAGCTATGAGCCAGTGCAACGTCTTTGCCACTAGCCCATAGGTTTCTGCTGTATTACGAAAACGCATTATGGTTTCACCGGCGCTGCGTCAAGAATAGCTTCAGATTCGATCTCCAACTGCACATCATCTGATACACCTGGAACAGCATATGTCATGCCGAACTCAGAACGCTTAATCACCGCAGTTGCGCTGAAACCAGCAGTTTTCTTATTGGTAATTGGGCTTTCACCGATTTTGTTCAAACGGGTTTTAAGCACCACAGGCTTGGTCACTCCAAGCAAGGTTAGGAAACCATGCACATCGGCATTATCCTTGCTGGTCACGATAATTTTATCGCTCACAAAGGTTGCTTCTGGGAATTTATCGGTATTAAAGAAATTCTCTTTGCGCAAATGGCTATCAAACTCCGCGCTACCTGTGCTAATGCTTGCGCTTTTAATCACCACATTCAGTTTGCTTTTTGCAGGATCTTTTTCATCCAGCTCTAATGTACCTTTTACATCGGCAAACTTCCCAGATGGGTTAGAAAAACCAAAATGGTTTGCATGCCATACCACATTGGTATGCGCAGGATCGAGAGTGTATTTTTCTGCAGCAAATGCAGCTGGCGAGAGCAATGTCAACACAGACATACCAAGTAAAATTTTCTTCACGATAGGCTCCTTCATGGCAAGAGATTCTATAAAATGCCCAGTAATACTATAACATCTCAGCTATGAAAGCAACACAACCTATTGGGAAAAAATAGGGGGAAAATTATCTAATAGGTAGAAGTTCAGAGGCTACCGCCTACCCAACGAACTGGCCATCAACACCACCACCGCCAAAGCCTTAGCAATAGCCGGAATCACCGCATAGACAAACGCCACCTGTATCGCAGCATCCACCATCCATAAACACGCACCCGCCGCCAGCGCCAGACTCAGTTTGAGGATGAAAAACAGACAGCCCATATAATATCCCACACGCTCATGCGCAGGAATAATATCCGCGAGTATTGCCGTCGGCAGTGCAAAATCAGCGCCGATGCATATACCTGCACAAGCACATAGCACATAAAACCACCAGATATCCCCCTCATGCAACTGGCTCATCGCCAACAGCACTAAGACACCCAGCCCCATAGCCCACAGCCAGCTAATATGTTTGCCTTTACGCTTTGCAAACACAGCCCATGCTGGCATGGCAAGCATGGCGCTGATAAAGAACAATGCTATAAAATACGGCATATGCTCCGATGCATGAAGCACCTCTTCCACAAAAAATACCATACTCGTCATCGGCAATGCGATGGCAATACTATTGAGCAACACTACCAGCAATAATATTAACACCCGATTATTAGATGCAAGCCGCTCAAACCCCTCCACCAGCGAAAACTGCTTCGTCGCTTTTACTTCTGCCGAAGGCGCAGAGAAATAAAACAAGGCCAATATCAACACCACAAACACCCCAAATCCAATGCTGATAGCATCATTGCGAATAGTCACCTTGGTAAAAACAAAGGGCATTAATGCCGCCAGCAACAACCCCAATAATACACAAGCTTCACGTAGGGTTGTGATACGTGTATGGCCATCATAATCCGATGTCAGCTCTGCCCCCAAACTGTAATAATGCACCACCACGACACTATAAAATGCATGAACCAACAACAAACTCACCACCATCCACACTACCGGATATCCCACCGGATGGAACAGCGCATAAACACTGAGAATCAACAAGGGCACCACGGTAAAAATGCGCTGATGCCGCGAACGTGGGCGGAGGTTTTGCTGGTCGCTGAACCAGCCAATAAAGGGCATTTGCACCACATCAACCACCCGTGTTACGAGCAACACAATAACCAACGCAGATAAAGGCATATCATACTGATCTGCATAGAATTTAGGCACAAAACCATAGATCGCTAAGCCAATAAAAGCCAGCGGCAATGCAAACAGCCCATAGATAAGCCCTGCGCCACGTGTGATCATCATATCCTTTTCATGCTAGTAACGAAGCGATTATAGCATAGAAATTATGAACAATAGGTTGCTATGGTGCTGTATTTCTGTGATTTTATTTGTTATAAAAATGTGATATTTTTGTAATAAGCCTTTAATATATATGGTATAATCTCAGACTAGATAAATACTCATAGAAGGAAAGAAACCATGCCACGTATTAATAGAAATGATTATATTGATGGAAGCAACCATAACACCCCAGGCATCCGCAAAATAGGACGCGCGGCAGATACAACATGGTATCGCGATGAAGCACTTGATACTAGCACAAAAATGATAGCTGAAGCACGTGCTGAAGTGGATGCGTTACAAAAAGCAAATGATCCAGAAAATCAAGGCCTGTTAGAAGCAAAATACCTTGAACTTGTAGGCTATGAAGAAAACGTAGCCGGTCTGGAATTGCAAAAAAAACGTGAAGATATTGTGGAACGTTTGCATGATATTATTACAGCACCTACTGCTACTAACGACCAACCTTTTAGCAACCCTCTGGCACCAAACGGTAGTTTAGCCACAGGTAACAGTCTTGAAGAAGGCGATCGCGATCTTATTGAAGCATGGGTTAAGGCCATTAACCAAGGTGGAACACGTGGGGATTATGCTATGCATAAAGGATCCTCCTATCAAATCCCTCCAATGATCGAACATCTTTACAGCGAAAAAGATCGCGCAGCACTGCAACAAGGTATCGCAGAGTTACGCTCTATTAATGGCGATATTGAAGTTGAAGAACGCAGTAAAGTAGGGCGCATAGCAGATCGTATGGATGTTTTTTATGCACAACTTCAATCCAACCAAGTAGAGCATAGCCCAGCACAAGAGTCTGAAACAAAGCAAAGCAAAAGCACTTGGGAGTCTGTGAAAGAATTCTTCTCCAACCTGGCAGAAAAAATCAGCAACTTCTTCAGTAGCGAAGCTGAACGCCGCGAGCCTACAAAAGCTCTAAAAAACCTGAGCAAGGCTGTACGTGCCAATGAAATCGACCGGACATTGTCAGAAACCCTCGGCGTAGAACACACGCCTATTGACCTTGCACAAGTTGCCAAAGACAATGGCGTGCCTGATAAAGCAGCTTAAGTGCTTGGCTTAAAAGAAAAAGACCGTCGCAGCCCTGATAATCAAGGTTTGCGTAGCGCTATGGATAAGAACCCGCCAGAGACCAATGATGCTATGCGCAATACGATGCATGATACTGCAAACAGACTGGCAACACAGGATGTCTCTGGCACCAAAGATGTGAGCGGTGTAACCGGCCCTGCAACGCAAGGCAATAACGTTACTACAACAAAAGAACAAGCCCGCTAATTATAACATCCGCAGCAGCACTTCGTCTTTACGTATCACGTGATGATAAAGCGCTGCTGCAATATGCACGCCAATCACCATAATAAACACTACAGCACCTATCTCGTGCAGATCATTCATAAGCGATGCAACCGGTTTGTTCTTGGCCATAAGAACGGGCACATTCCATATGCCAAAGAACGATACCGCTTTGCCATAAGCAGAAGTCATTAGCCAACCTGTGATCGGCATTGCCAGCATAAAACCATATAAACTTATATGCACAACATGCGCAGCTTTATATTCATACGGTTTGAGCGAGGGCACAGGCACAGGCACTTTTGCCATGATACGCCATACTACCCTGAACGCCACGAGCATCAGCACCGTTATCCCCAATGCTTTATGGATATGCGGTACGCCTTTAGGCAAAAGCCCCCATCCGCTTGCAAACATCCATGCTAAACATAGGGCAATGCCCCAATGTAAACCTTTGGTAATCAAACCATAATGGCGAGTAGTGTTGAACAGCATATTTGCCTCCTCTTCTATATAAAAGACCCTACCATACAACTATGAAGCCAAGCTTAAGGATTGCTGGTTGTGCACTTTACTGCTATCGTGGGACGCTATATTATAGTTCTTAGGCATATAATGAGACATCCCTCTGATATTCTAAAAAAAATATACGGCTACAAATATTTCCGTGGCCAGCAAGAAACTATTATTAATGCGGTGATTGCGGGTGAGAATGTTTTTGTCTTGATGCCGACAGGCGGTGGGAAATCTTTATGCTATCAAATTCCTGCTTTATGCCGTGATGGCGTAGGAATTGTGATCTCTCCACTGATTGCCCTCATGCAAGATCAGGTAGATGCCCTCACCCAGCTAGGCGTGCGTGCTGCTGCGATTAACTCCAGCATGGCTGCCAGCCATATCGCCGAAACCAAACGGCTGATTATGCAGGGCGAGATTGATATTGTCTATGTTGCCCCAGAACGTTTGCTGATGGATGATTTTCTGGCCTTACTGGATGAATCCCCTATCGCTTTATTTGCCATTGATGAAGCCCATTGCGTTTCGCAATGGGGGCATGATTTCAGGCCGCATTATACGCAATTATCGCTACTGGCCGAACGCTTCCCTAGCATTCCTCGTATTGCACTTACCGCTACCGCCGATGCACCAACGCGCAAAGATATTGTCGAGCGTTTACATCTGCAAGAGGGCAAAACCTTTGTGCTGGGGTTTGATCGGCCTAATATTCACTACAGCATTCTTGAAAAGAACAGCCCTAAGCAGCAATTGCTAAGCTTCCTGCGCGATCAAGGCCATGCGGAGGAATGTGGGATTGTCTATTGCCTCTCACGCGATGCAGTAGAAGAAACTGCGCAATTTCTCTGCGATCAAGGCTTTGAAGCCTATCCCTACCATGCCGGCATGCCCACCGCCGATCGCAGCCGCAATCAGGATATCTTCCTGCGCGGTGAGAAAGTAATCATGGTGGCCACTATTGCGTTTGGAATGGGAATTGATAAGCCGGATGTGCGCTTTGTGGTGCATATGAATATCCCCAAAAACATCGAAGCCTATTACCAAGAAACTGGGCGTGCCGGACGCGATAGCCTGCCTTCACATGCGCTGATGCTCTATAGCATGGCCGATGCTGCTATGCAGCGGAATTTTATTGATGGCTCCAATGCGCCAGACCTACAAAAACGTATTGAACATCAGAAACTCAATGCCTTGCTGGGCCTCTGCGAAGCAGCATGTTGCCGCCGCCTGGTATTGCTCGAATATTTCGGCGATTCAGGGCAAGCATGCAAGAATTGCGACACCTGCGATACACCGCCCGAAACTTTCGATGGCACAATTGCAGCGCAAAAAGCTATATCCTGCGTATACCGCACCGATCAACGCTTCGGTGTAGCGTACCTCACCGATGTATTACTCGGCAAAACCACCGACCGTATCCAACAATTCCGCCATCATACTGTCAGCACCTTTGGTATCGGCACAGAGTTTACCAAAAACGAATGGCAAAGTATCTTCCGCCAGTTGGTAGCGCAAAATTTACTGATGGTGGATATCACTGAACATGGTGGTTTAAAGATCACCGCACAAGGTCGCGAATTCCTCAAAAATAAGCACGAGTTACGTCTGCGCCGTTATGTCACAAAATCCAAGAAGAAACCCGAAGGGCAGGCCAAAGCCACAGAGATCACCCTCTCCTCACACGACAACACCCTACTCATCAAACTCAAAGCCAAACGCCGCGAAATCGCTTTGGCGCAAAACGTACCGCCTTATGTTATCTTCCATGATAAGACATTGCACGAAATGGCACAGAGCAAACCACAAAGCCCAGATGAACTGCGCACGATTAGTGGTGTAGGGGAAGTGAAAATTGAGCGTTATGGAGCTGCGTTTTTGGAAGTGATTAGGGACGCTTCGTAGTTTTACAGCGATGACAAGTATATCATTGCCAAACGCCCACTTTGATCGGCGTTGTTGCATGGCTCTCGCTCTTGTCATTCCGGACTTGATCCGGAATCCACCAAGACTGGCGCTAAGAGCTGCATTCTTATAGATCACGCTAGCATAGTAGTGGATCCCGGATCAAGTCCGGGATGACAAGGATCAATAGGTTGATCCAAGGATGATAACTAACTACAGCACCCCCAACACCTCATCCACCGCACCATTCCTTGTCACCTTCACCACTGCCACATCCGTATACTCTTTAAGCGCTTCCGCCATCTCTTTCACAGAAAGCGCCCCCTTCTCCACCTCATTCACCACAATCGCCCGCACCACTACCCCTTGCTGTTCAAGGGTTATCAAAGCAGTCAGCGTATGGCTGATAGCGCCGAGATAGGTGTTAGCCACCAGAATCACAGGGATTTCCAGCGCGGTTATCAGATCCAGGAACGTGGTTTTCTCCGTCAGCGGAGACATCACACCACCTGCACCTTCAATGAATAGCATACCGTCATAACGCTCCAAAGCCTCATGACAAAACGCCACCACTTCTTCAAACACCACCCGTTTACCCTCTCTCGCCGCCGCCATTGGTGCAGCCAGGGGAGCCTGATAACGCCAGGGGGAAAGGGTGTCGATAGCATCTCTAGCAAGCCCTAACGCTTCGATTAACCGCAACGTATCATTCTGCGCTACCTCTTCCACCCAACCGGAAATCACTGGCTTGAGTGCGAATACCTGCTGATTACGCGCGCGGAGTGATTTGCAGAGTGCGGTGGTGAGATAGGTTTTGCCGCTATCTGTGCCAATGGCCGTGATGAAATACGCCGTCATGGCCGTTTTCCTATCAGATAGACCACCTGCCAGCTCGCCTGTAATCCTTTAGGCGTATTAAACTCCGACGCATAATGCGCATTGAGCGATTGCAGTGTGGATTTGCCTATAAACCCAGGCCTACCACCTGCATTTTTATTGCGGGCGCCAATATGTTTAAGGCTATGAAGTAAATCTGGCAGGGCTGTAAAATACTGGCTATAGGTTTCATGCTGCACCTCAATCTGCGTAAAACCAGCATGTTGCATATGGTCATAGACGGTATTAAGAGATACAAACGGGCTGACAGGATTTTGTAGCTTATGATAAGCAAACGAAGCTTCCAACTCCTTAAGCGTACCAGGCAATAAGGTTGCCACCGCCATCACACCACCTGGCACTAACACACGGTGCATCTCGCTAAAACATGCATCCAACCGGTTCACCCATTGCAGAGTAAGCGAAGAGAAAATGCCATCGATGCTCTGCGATTGCAGGGGCAATTGCTCCACATCGCCATTGATCGTCCATGTCACACCATAAGGCGGTTCCGAGGCATAGCTTGCCGCCAAATGACACATATTATAGGCCAAATCATATTGCAAAACTGGGAAGCGATAGCCATTCTTGCGGCATAGCTCATGGAAATATCCGGTGCCACAGCCAGCATCCAGCACATGTGCCTCTTCGCCTATCTGCTCGATAAACCGGGCAAAAAGCTGCTCAGACACATGACGCTGCACCACCGCATAGCTATCATACGTCGCCGCGGCCTTATTAAAATCCTGTTGGACGAGGCGTTTATCAAACAGCGGAGAGTTCATGATCGAGGGACTGTATTTCTTCTTTAATACGCTGGCGGATAAATGCTGGATTATGCAAATGCGGCGCATGGCCAGCATCTTCTAGCACCACCATCTGGCATTGTGGCAACAGCGCGTGGAAATAATGCGATTGTTTGACGGGAACTACCCCATCTTTTTTACCATGCACCAGCAAGGTTTTAGGAAAATGAGCGAAATCAACAGACTCACTCGAAAAATGACGCAACTCTTTCAGCCACAACAACCAGCCTTCAGGTGCAAGTTCTGGGGTTGTTAGCACTTTGGTGATTTCTTTGGCCTTACTATCCCCTTGCGCCACTAAGCTTGCAAACCGGCGAAGGGTTTTCTCAGGCTGTTTATACATCGTCTGCTCAAACGTATTAAACGTTTTCAGCGGCATCCCATCTTCTTCGGAAATAAAAGTAAACGCCGTTGAGACTAACACCAGCACTTTCGGCTTCAATATCCCTTCATGCACCGCCCGCACGGCCAGTTGCCCACCCAGGCTCCAGCCCATCAGCACATCGCAGGGTTTATCTTTGATAAAAGGAAATAGCTCTTTAGGGCCTTCGAAATTGCGGTAGTGAATATGCAACGCTTTATGGTCGCCCGCTTCCACCAGTGAAGCAAGCGAGTCGGCGTGTTGTCCCCATCCGCTGAGTGTCATAATATGCATATATTCTTTATACGTGGATTACTCTGCTATGTCTAGGGGCTATGTATTTTTTCCTTGTCAAACATCTACTTGATCGCTCGTCATTGCATGACGTTGATACTTGTCATCCCGGATGTGATCCGGGATCCACTGTTAGGGCAGCGTGATCTATAAGTTGAAGCGCCAGTCTGGGTGGATTCCGGGTCAAGCCCGGAATGACAAGAAAAGAGCTTAACAAAGATAGAAAAAGCCCCAGATATCTGCTATAAAGACTCTATGCCTCAGAAACATACTCCTCACACCACTATCGATAACACCGCCGAAGCCCTGGCTAACCATATTCATGCGCATTTAGGGGGCGAGCGGAATAACCGTACCGTGCTGATCCAAGCCATTGAAGCACTATATGGCTCGATGGAGCGTTTTAATGAGATGATTTATCAGTGGCTTGACCCTGAAGAGATCAAAATGCTTGGCGCACTGATTGATGAAAAGCTTAAAGAGAAAAACAAAGATAAGCACAAATTCGCAGCGATTTTCCAGAGCGAGATATTTAAAAACGTGATTCAAACACTCCACCGCTTTCAAGCCGGTGCGGCTAGCTATGCAGACCATAGCCAGCCTCTCTCCCCAGATCACAGTGAAGTCAACAACACTACACGCACCGGTAAGGATGATAAGGGGAGATAACGCAATTACTTACGCAGCCGCCTCTAGCACGCCACCATCCAGCTCCACAATCGCAATGGCCTGCGCCGCAGCATTTACCACAGCCGCCACACGAATCGTCGATTGCACCGCCACTTTGCTAAGGCCTGCTTTCACAGCCTCTTGCACATGGGCTTCCATGCACATGCCACAGCCATTGATTGCCGATACGGCCAGAGAATAGAGCTCGAAATCGTGCTTCTCAATACCAGGATTGCCGATGATATTCATGCGGAGTTTGGCAGGCATAGCACCGAATTCTTTATCATGCACTAAGTGTACGAAACGGTAATAAACATTATTCATCGCCATCACCGTTGCTGCTGCTTTAGCCGCATTTGCTTCCGCGTCTGACAAACCACCTTCACCAGCAATCGCATTAATTACCGCTTGATTGCGGGTTGCATAGGCAGAGGCTAATGCGATGCCGAAAATTTGGTTACGGCTTAGTTCCGGCGCACCGGTTTCACTTAATACGGTGCCAAGGTTTAATTTGATATCTTTTGCAAAATCAGGCAATTGATCGCGTAATTGTTCGAGAGACATGGTTACTCCTATACTATGTGGTTTCTTCGTCACTGCGAGGAGCGTAGCGACGTGGCAGTCCAGCGTTACTGAAAGATTTCTGGATTGCCACGCGCTTCGCGCTCGCAATGACGGGAACAGGCTGCTTACGCCACCTTCAAGGTTTCTTGACCTTTTTCCCAGTTACATGGGCAAAGCTCATCGGTTTGCAGAGCATCAAGCACACGGAGTACTTCTTTCACGTTACGACCCACGCTTAAGTCGGTCACCATCACAAAGCGGATAATGCCTTCAGGATCCACCACGAAAGTTGCACGTTGCGCCACGCCTTCAGCTTCATCAATAATGCCCAGCGATGCGCTCAGCTCACGCTTCACATCCGCAAGCATTGGGAAAGGTAGAGCATTAAGCTCTTCTTTATGCTGGCGCCATGCTAAGTGTACGAACTCGCTATCCGTGCTTGCACCCAGAACTTGCGCATCGCGGTCTGCGAATTCTTTGTTCAGTTTGCCAAATTCTGCAATCTCCGTTGGGCATACGAAAGTGAAATCTTTCGGCCAGAAGAATACTACGAGCCATTTGCCTTTATATTTATCATTATTCACATCTTCAAACGCATGTTTAAGATCATTAGATACAGTTGCTTTGAGGTTGAACGCAGGGAATTTTGAACCAACACTTAACATTATTATTCTCCTTGTATAATAGTTAATGTTTATAATAGAATAGGGAAACATGATATATATTACGCTGTTTCTCCTGCTTTTATGCAACTCACAATAGCGCCCTTATAACATGAGGTAAAATATATTGTATATATAGTGATAATAGCATTTCCCTATGGTAAACGACAATGAACTTACAAGACCTTAAATATCTGGTGGCTGTGGCCGATCACCGTAATTTTAGTAAAGCGGCAGCCGCCAGTTTTGTGAGCCAGCCAAGCTTAAGTATGCAAATCAAAAAGCTCGAAGAATATTTAGGCACCCAACTCGTGGAGCGCACCAATAAGCAAGTATTTATCACACCTATTGGCCAAGAAGTCGTCGCCGTCGCACGTGGTATTTTACGTGATGCCGAGCATATCCGCCAAATTGCTAAACAAGCCAATGACCCATTAGCAGGCGAATTGCGCTTAGGCATTATCCCAACCGTTGCACCCTATCTTCTGCCCAGCCTTCTGCCACAAATACAGCAACATTTCCCTAAATTACAGCTGATTGTTGTTGAAGCACAAACCCATGTGGTGACAGAGCAATTACGCCAGGGCAAACTCGATGCAATGATCGTAGCCTTGCCAATCCAGGGCGAATCATTTGAAACCGCGTCACTCTATGAAGAACCTTTCTACCTCGCCGTTGCCGTGCATCATCCGCTAGCTAAACGCCAGTTTGTAACTCAGGATGATTTAGTGGGCGAGCGTGTATTGCTTCTCGAAGAAGGCCATTGCTTACGCGATCAGGCACTGGAAGTGTGCCAATTAGCAGGCGCCTTAGAAAACGCCAATTTCCGCGCCACCAGCTTGGAGACATTACGCCATATGGTAGCCTCTGGCGCTGGCGTAACACTGATGCCAGAAAAAGCCGTGTTCCGTGATATGCCAAGCGTTGTCTATATTCCATTCAAAAACACCGCACCTGCCCGCACCATCGGACTTGCCTGGCGCGCAGGTTCAGCACGGAAGAAATTGCTGTTGCAGATGGCAGAGGTGATCGACTGATTTTTACATTAAAAAAGGGGCTAAAACACAGCCCCTTTTCTTCTTGCATGCTTACGCTATTCTATATAATCGCAATATCATCGGCTGCTAATGCATTCTGGCCAATATTAAGCAATGTGATACTGCCTGAACTGCCAAAATCAATCTGCGCATCATTAGCACCACCTATACCATCTGCATCAACATAGCTTGTATGACTAAGTACATTCTGCACCGAACCACCCAGAGCCGCAGCGATATAGAGCATATCGCCCCCTGGAGCGCCCGCACCCTCAAAATCCCGGATAGTATCAAAACCCAGTTCTGGCAAGAATACGAAGCTATCATTACCGCTATCGCCATATAATATATCATTGCCCTTATCACCCCAGATTTGGTCATCACCCGCACCACCGGCGACAATATCATTACCCTGGCCACCATGAACAATATCATTGCCAGCATCACCATTGACACTATCATTTCCACGGTTGCCATTGACTACATCATTACCATCATGACCAAAAACCACATCATCACCTCGGCCACCGAAAACCGTATCATTGCCTGACTCGCCGAAAACCCAGTCTGCGCCACGGTTGCCATTGATATAATCATCACCTGCATCACCATGAAGACTATCATCCCCATCAAGCCCTTCAATGATATCATTACCGCCCCAACCGCCGATAGAATCATCCTCCGTTGTGCCTATCAGATGTTCTGAACTATCGTTACCATCGATATCACGTGCTTGATATTTATACTGAGACATAATGAAAAACTCCTTTCTGCTGTTTACAAGGTGGATCTTTTAGCATGATACGGATGAACGAATCATGAATATTGCTTAGATTATAAATACCACATTTATCTCTCTACTACAGTTATATATCGCTTCCTTAAACAGCAGCATCAGGGCAGCAAAAAAACGGCTCTTGATGCTTTTATATTATCAGAATATCATTTGCCGATAAGGCATTCTGGCCAATATCTAATAAAATGATACTACCCGAACGGCCAAAATCGATATGCGCATCATTAAGAAGACCTTGCCCATCAGCATCTATATAACTTGTACGGCTGAGTACATCTTGCACAGAAGGAGCAAGGCTTGCAGCAATATAAAGCATATCGCCCCCTGGAGTGCCTGCACCTTCAAAATCCCATATAATATCTACGCCTGTATCTGGCAGAAAAACGAAACTATCGCTGCCACTATCGCCATAGAGTACGTCATCACCACGATCTCCCCATATCTGATCATCGCCTGAACCACCTATAACAAAATCATTACCTTGGCCGCCATGCAGCGTGTCGTTTCCTGCATCACCATTCACAACATCATGGCCGCGATTACCATTGATAACATCATTGCCATTATTGCCAAAAATATAATCACTTCCTTTGCCGCCATAAACAGTATCATCACCTCTATCGCCATAGATCCAATCGTCGCCTTCATTACCTATAACGAGATCATTACCATCATCACCATAGAGGCTATCATCGCCCTCAAAACCTTCAATGATGTCATTACCACCGCCACCACTGATAAAATCGCTATAATCCGTGCCGACGATGTGTTCAGACCGGTAGGTTCCATCTATATCAACACCCTGGTCATAGTCCCAGTCATCCCAATCATCCTCATAACCGTAATCGTAATCGTAGTCGTAATCATCATTATAATTATAGCTCATCATTCTACTCCTCTGTTGTTACGGAGCTGTTTTTAGCATAGAGGGGATGAATAAATTTTGAATATTATTACTATTCAACATTATTTTTTATTATCAAGGGTTGCATAAAGCAGCACTGACTCAGTATGAAATTCTGGCTTGCCTTCATCTTTGTCATTCTTGGACTTGATCCAGTATCCATTGTTATAGCAATGCAATCTATAGGAGTTAAACTCTTAGCGCCAGTCACGATGGATTCCGAATCAAATCCGAAATGGCAAGATAACAAACCATGCAGCAACCTCTACTTGATCCAAGTATCCATTCAAAAACACCGTTAAAAAGGGCTTTATGTTCAGAAGTATTCTTGCATCCCTCCTTCGCCAAAGCTACGAGGAGAGTTACCTAAGCCTAAGAATGACAAAAATTATTTTAAAATGAGTTATCTATAATGGCTTCTTACTGTAACAAGAAAGACAATACTGATGAGGATAACGCTATATAGAACTCGCCATACTCAAGAATGTATGGCGCACGCTAAAAATAGCACAGATACAAACGCGCATTGCATATAATAACTATAGTTGCATAGGCTATAGATGCAAGAAACTAAAATATAAGAAAGAAAATAGAGGGAGGAATATAAAACGATAAAAAAAGAAAAAAGCTTGCTTGATAAGCCTGGCAGCAACCTACTCTCCCATGCCTTAAGACATAGTACCATGGGCGCGTAAAGATTTCACTTCCGAGTTCGAGATGGGATCGGGTGGGGCACTTTAGCTATAACCACCAGGCTAACCAAACAAGCTCTTTCCTAGCTCTTTGTGTTAACCTAAAATCTGACATCATGCTTTATATAACATGAGTGTATGCTTTGTGTAATTTGCTTATGCTACAGGCTTAACACTGTATATGGCAAAATGACCTAAGCGTTTGAACTATTAAACCAATCGAGTTATTAGTACTGGTTAGCTTCACGTGTTACCACGCTTCCACACCCAGCCTATCAACGTGGTGGTCTACCACGACTCTAATGGGGAATTCTAGTTTTGAGGGGGGTTTCCCGCTTAGATGCTTTCAGCGGTTATCCCGTCCATACGTAGCTACCCTGCGGTGCCGCTGGCGCGACAACAGGTGCACTAGAGGTATGTCCAACTCGGTCCTCTCGTACTAAAGTCAGATCCTCTCAAAATTCCTACACCCACGGCAGATAGGGACCGAACTGTCTCGCGACGTTCTAAACCCAGCTCACGTACCACTTTAATCGGCGAACAGCCGAACCCTTGGGACCTGCTTCAGCCCCAGGATGTGATGAGCCGACATCGAGGTGCCAAACGATTCCGTCGATATGGGCTCTTGGGAATCATCAGCCTGTTATCCCCGGCGTACCTTTTATCCGTTGAGCGATGGCCCTTCCACGCAGAACCACCGGATCACTATGACCGACTTTCGTCTCTGTTCGACTTGTGGGTCTCACAGTTAGGCAGGCTTATGCCATTGCACTCTAAAAGCTGATTTCCGACCAGCCTGAGCCTACCATCGCGCGCCTCCGTTACATTTTGGGAGGCGACCGCCCCAGTCAAACTACCCACCATGCAGGGTCCCAGATCCAGATTCATGAATCTTGGTTAGGCATCAAAGATGAAAAGGGTGGTATCTCAAGGGTGGCTCCACAAGGACTGACGTCCCTGCTTCAAAGCCTCCCACCTATCCTGCACATTTCATCCCTAATACCACTGCAAAGCTATAGTAAAGGTGCACGGGGTCTTTCCGTCTAACCGCGGGAACTCCGCATCTTCACGGAGAATTCAATTTCGCTGAGTCGATACTGGAGACAGTGGGGAAGTCGTTACGCCATTCGTGCGGGTCGGAACTTACCCGACAAGGAATTTCGCTACCTTAGGACCGTCATAGTTACGGCCGCCGTTTACTGGGGCTTCAATTCAGAGCTTGCACACCTCCTCTTAACCTTCCAGCACCGGGCAGGCGTCAGACCCTATACATCGTCTTACAGACTTTGCAGAGCCCTGTGTTTTTAGTAAACAGTCGCTACCCCCTGCTCTGTGCCACCACATTCTGGTTGCCCAAAATGAGGTCACCCTTATCCCTAAGTTACAGGTGCAATTTGCCGAGTTCCTTCAGTATCGTTCTCTCAAGCGCCTTGGTATACTCTACCAGTCCACCTGTGTCGGTTTGGGGTACGGTCTATACGTGGGGGCTATTTCCTGGAAGTTCTACGCTGCACGATCAATCCAATAAGACCGTACAACTATCGACCTTCGTCACCTCCCACAGGTTGAGGAATATTAACCTCATTCCCATCGACTACGCCTTTCGGCCTCGCCTTAGGGGCCGACTAACCCTGCGCAGATTAGCTTTACGCAGGAACCCTTGGACTTTCGGCGAAAGTGTTTCTCACACTTTTTGTCGCTACTCATGTCAGCATTCTCACTTCTGATACCTCCAGCATACTTCACAGTACACCTTCACAGGCTTACAGAACGCTCCGCTACCGCGTACACAAAGTGTACACCCGCATCTTCGGTGCATGGCTTTAGCCCCGATACATTTTCGGCGCAAAAGAACTTATTTAGACCAGTGAGCTATTACGCTTTCTTTAAAGGATGGCTGCTTCTAAGCCAACCTCCTGGTTGTTTTGGTTCTTTCACATCCTTTCCCACTTAGCCATGACTTGGGGACCTTAGATGGCGGTCTGGGTTGTTTCCCTCTTGACCACGGACGTTAGCACCCATGGTCTGTCTGCCATACTGTACTCACCGGTATTCGGAGTTTGGTTAGGTTTGGTAAGACGGTGAGTCCCCCTAGCCCATCCAGTGCTCTACCCCCGGTGGTAATCATATGACGTACTACCTAAATAGTTTTCGCGGAGAACCAGCTATTTCCGAGTTTGATTGGCCTTTCACCCCTAGCCACAGCTCATCCCCGTCTTTTTCAACAGACGTGGGTTCGGTCCTCCAGTGGGTGTTACCCCACCTTCAACCTGGCCATGGCTAGATCACCCGGTTTCGGGTCTAATCCATGCAACTAAATCGCCCTATTCAGACTCGCTTTCGCTACGCCTACACCTAACGGCTTAAGCTTGCTGCATAGACTAACTCGCTGACCCATTATGCAAAAGGTACGCCGTCAGGATATAAAATCCCTCCGACTGCTTGTAGGCATCCGGTTTCAGGTACTATTTCACTCCCCTTATCGGGGTTCTTTTCACCTTTCCCTCACGGTACTTGTTCACTATCGGTCGTATGAGAGTACTTAGGCTTAGAGAGTGGTCTCCCTATGTTCAGACAGGGTTTCACGTGCCCCGCCCTACTCGAGGACTTAAATGCTTTCTACCTATACGGGACTATCACCCACTATGGTTTGCCTTTCCAGACAATTTTAGTTCTTACACTTAAGCCACTGGCCTGGTCCGCGTTCGCTCGTCACTACTAGCGGAGTCTCGGTTGATGTCCTTTCCTCTGGCTACTTAGATATTTCAGTTCACCAGGTTCGCTTCGTATACCTATGTATTCAGTATACGATACTGCCGAAGCAGTGGGTTTCCCCATTCAGAAATCCACGGATCAAAGGATGCTCGCGCCTCCCCGTGGCTTATCGCAGCGTGCTACGTCTTTCATCGCCTTCATACGCCAAGGCATCCACCAAATGCCCTTATATTGCTTAATAAAACTTGAGATCATTCACCATATACAGAATTAAATCTGTACACTCGCAAATTATGTCACATTACATTATCGACTCATGTTAGATATTTGTTTCCTTAATTATAAGTATAGGAATTAACAATCAATTACATGATGTCAGATTTTATTCACACTAGTAAAGAGCTGTTTTCGCTGCGATTTCTCGCTGAAAACTTATTTTCGTTTTGTCTCGCTGTGCATTACTGCGTCGCTGAGGATTGGTGTTATATGCCCTTCTTCGACTCACGTCAACACCTAAAATACATTTTTTATCATTTTTTTTCTCCACACCCCGTGGATAACTCGATAAGGCGCTGTTTTTCTCGTTTTTTATGGATAAAACTTTTTTTAAGAAAAATGCATCTTTTGTTGTGAGGTGTGCATTTTCGAGGAGAAAGGGGGGGGAAAATAATCTCAAAAAGGAGGTATAAAAATAAAAAAGCGCGTTATATCTAACGCGCTTTTATTAGTACCCAAGCTTTTTAGCTATCTGCTCTGCTATATCCTTATATATAGCACGCACAGGCTGACTTAACTCAAGTGGCTGACCTTTATCAGCTTTTTCGCGTATTTCCATCTCTAAAGGCACTTCACCTAATACCGGAATCCCCAGAGAATCCGCCATTTCTTTGGCTCCACCTTCGCCGAAAATATAACTCTTATTGCCTGATACCGGATCCACGAAATGGCTCATATTCTCTACCATACCCAGAATCGGAATATGCACTTTCTCAAACATTGTCAGCGCCTTACGCGCATCCTGCAGTGCTACTTTTTGCGGTGTAGAAACGATAACAGCCCCACTGACGGGATAGTTTTCTGCTAAACTTAAATGCGTATCCCCCGTGCCAGGAGGCATATCGACCACTAATATATCCAGCTCACCCCATATCGTACCACGGAATAATTGGAACAAAGCTTTCGTTACCATAGGGCCGCGCCATATAAAGGCAACATCCTCACCCATTAAAGACCCTACCGAAAGACAGCGCACACCTGCGCAATCCATGGGCACCATCTTATTATCCTGAATCGCAGGCTTGCCGCTTAAACCCATCATGGTTGGGATGGATGGGCCATATATATCAGCATCGAGTAGACCGGTTTTATAACCAAGCGCAGCTAAAGCAATAGCTATATTAACCGCCGTCGTTGATTTCCCCACCCCGCCTTTGCCGGAGGCAATAGCTATAATATGGCGCACACCAGGAATAACGGCTGGCAGTTGGCGTAGCTTTTGTTCGCGGCGCACATCTTTCAATTGCTCTTTGGCTTGACGTGGCGAGCTATTAATATGAGAGGTCAATACAGCAGTAACACGATGGCCATTGGCAATACTGGCCACTGCTTGTTCACATTGCTTGCGCAGCGCCTCGCGCTCAGCGGAATGCTCTGCCGCTGGAAACTCTATCGCAAAGCCGATGGAATGCTCGCGGATAATAACGGAGGAGATCAATCCATCGCTTACCACATCCTGCCCGCTATCAGGATTAATCACTTTTTTCAGCGCGTCTAATATATGCTCTTTAGAAATCATCGACATTATCTTGCAAATTCTAGATGTTTGTGTAGTTTTAATAGATTGTGTCGGCATTCGCCTTCTGCGTGAGCGAAAAAAGTAATTTTTGAGCATCGAAGCGTAGCGTACTTAAAGTACGTGAGCATTGAAGCACAGAAAAGTGCTTTTTGTAGCCCCGCAGAAGGCGAATGCCGGCACAAGCTAGGAACCTATATATACAGAATAGCCGCAAAAGAGGGAAGCGTATTCATGACACCGAATGAATCAAATATCAGCCTATCCGATCATAACCCAGGCCCATGGGGGCGCAGGCCTTCAAGCCCACCACCGCAAGATGACCTGGAAGCTCTGATCCGGCAAAGCCAGGAAAAGCTGCGCCGTGTGTTTAGTGGCGGCGGTGGCGCGCGTAGACCTGGAGGCGATTTCTCTCCACGCGCTATTGGTATTATTATTGTGGCCGTTATCTTATTTTGGCTGGCATCTGGATTCTATATTGTCAATGAAGGCCATCGCGGCGTGGTGTTACGCTTAGGTTCGTATAACCGCACCACCACCCCTGGCCCGAATTATCATTTGCCTTACCCGTTTGAAACCGTAGAAAAAGTAGCTGTCGATTCCATCCGCACAGAAGAAATTGGTGTAACTGGCTCGATGATGCGCGGCAGCACCAATGAAAGCTTAATGCTGACAGGCGATGAAAACATCGTGGATGTGAAACTCGATATTCAGTGGAATATTAAAGACCCATATGCATTTTTGTTCCATGTGCGTAATAGCTATGGCGAAAATACTATTAAGAACGTAGCAGAAAGCGCTGTGCGCAGTGTGGTAGGGAACTCCACTTATAATGCAGCTATCGGCGGCGAAGGCCGTGCGCAGATTGCAGAAAAAACCCATAAGCTCCTGCAATCGATTCTAGACTCCTATAATATGGGCGTGCAAGTTACCTCTATTCAAATTAAACCGATTGACCCACCAGCAGAAGTACTCAATGCCTTCCGTGACGTGCAAACCGCGCGTGCAGATAAAGAGCGGGAGATTAACCAGGCCGAAGCCTATCGCAACGATGTTCTTCCTCGTGCCAAAGGTGCGGCAGCAAAAATGGTGCAAGAAGCACAAGCCTATCGCAGCGAAGCTGTCGCCCGTGCTGAAGGGGAGGCAAACCGTTTTGCAGCTGTCTATGAGCAATATAAATCCGCTAAGGACGTGACTCGTCAGCGTATGTATATTGAGACGATGGAAGAGATTATGACCAATATCGATAAAATCATCATTGATAAAAGTGCTGGAAGCCAAGGAGTAGTACCCTATCTACCGCTCTCTGAGCTGAATAAGAAAACAACAACAACCGAGGGGAGATAGTCATGCAGAAGAAATGGATATTTATTGTTGCGGCTATCGTCGTTTTATTGTTTAGCAGCCTCTATATCGTCAAAGAGCCTGATCTCGTCCTGGTACGTCGATTGGGAGAAGTGGTGGATGTGAAATCGACTCCAGGTTTGCGTGTCAAAGTGCCGTTTATTGATACGGTGTTATTTTATGACAAACGTATTTTGGATATCAATCTTTCACCACAAGAAGTCATTGCGAAAGACCGTAAGCGGGTGATTATTGATGCCTTTGCGAAATACCGTATTACGGATCCGCTCAAATTCTATCAATCTGTACAAAACGAGATGACACTCTATACACGTTTCGGCCCAGTGCTAGAATCAAGCCTGCGCGAGGAGGTGGGACGTATTGATTTGGTAGATTTACTTTCGGAGAAGCGTTTTGATGTAATCAAAAACATCCGTACCCATGCCAATTTGGTGGCAAAAAACTACGGTATCGAAATTGTCGATGTGCGCCTGCGCCGTACTGATTTACCAGAAGAAAACAGTAATGCGATTTATGAGCGGATGAAAACCGAACATGAAAAAGAAGCCCGCCAAACCCGCGCGGAAGGCGCAGAACAAGCAGCGCGTACGAAATCGGAAGCCGATAAAGAACGCCGTGTGATTCTGGCCGAAGCCGGCAAAGAAGCCAATATCACCCGAGGTGAAGGCGATGCGCAAGCCACCAAAATCTTCGCCCGCGCCTTCGGGCAAGATGCCGATTTCTTCGCATTCTACCGCTCTATGCAAGCCTACCGCCAAACCTTCAATAGTGATCATACACGTATGGTATTATCACCAGACAGTGATTTCTTGAAGTATTTGGAGAAGAATAGGTAAGTTTTTTTGAGAGGGGGTAATTACCCCCTCTTTTTTTATTGTCACACGCTAAATTGCATAAATCTGGCAGATGCCAATATATACTCTGTCATTCTTGGGCTTGACCCAAGAATCCATCCGAAACAAATAGTATTATTCAAAACCGTATTCTTGTTATGTCGTCATCGCGAGGCTTAGCCGTGGCGATCTAGACCTACCCTGCCCCTGGATTGCCACGTCGCTAACGCTCCTCGCAATGACGGAAAACCATGCTATAACGTTCAAGCTCAAGGGGGACCATACCCCAAACTATATCCCCCATTTGCCCACTAGGATCATACTAAAAAATATAGTATACTGGCCTTTCCATCACTCACTTGTTACGACAAAGGATAAGTATGCTTCACCGGATATTGGTCATTCTGACACTGCTTGTTACCACCGCCCCCGCCTATGCCCGCGCAATGCCGGATAGTTTTGCTGATCTTGTGGAAGAACTCAGCCCTGCGGTGGTGAATGTGTCAAGCGATCAAGTCGTCACCCCTCCCCCATCCGCCCCAGGCACACCGCCGAGCGATGATGACTCTGCCGATAAAACCACTTCACTGGGCTCAGGATTCATCATTGATCCTAAAGGCTATATCGTTACCAATAATCACGTGCTCGGCGATGCAGAAGATGTGAGCATTCGCTTAAGTGATGACACTACACTAGAAGCCACCATCATCGGCCGTGATGCCAAAACCGATTTGGCCTTGCTCAAAGTCGAAAGTAAAAAACCCCTGCCTTATGTCTCTTTCGGTGATTCTGATGACACACGTGTAGGCGACTGGGTGATTGTGATTGGAAACCCGTTTGGGTTAGGCGGCTCGGTGAGTGCCGGTATTATCTCCGCCCGGGCGCGTGATATTCATGCAGGGCCGTTTGATGACTTTTTACAAACCGATGCCGCGATTAACCGTGGAAACTCCGGTGGGCCGATGTTTAATGCGCAAGGTAAAGTAGTTGGCATTAATACGGCTATTTACTCTCCATCCGGCGGCAATATCGGCATCGGCTTTGCCGTTCCTTCCTCCCTTGCTATGCCCGTAATCAAGCAATTGCGTGATAAAGGCTATGTAGAACGCGGCTGGCTGGGTGTTAAAATCCAAGAAGTCACACCGGATATTGCTGAAAGCATTGGCCTGAAAAATACCACAGGCGCCATGGTCGTAGGCGTTACGACGGGCAGCCCTGCGGATAAAAGCGGCCTGATCCCTGGCGATGTGATCACCGCCCTTAACGGCCAAACTATCCAGACCATGCGTAAGTTGCCGCCCATTGTTGCCGGTATGCCGATTAACAAAAAAATCACCTTGGATATTTTCCGCATGGGTGCAAAGAAGAACCTGGAGATCACCATTGGCACACTTGATGAACGTAATGAGAAAAATGGTTCTAAACGTGCCATCTCACAAGAAGATACACCCACCAATGCCAAACAAATCCTCGGCATGACCTTGGTGCCATTGGATGATAGCTTGAGACAACATTATGAAATCAATAATAATGTCGAAGGCCTGCTCATCCTGAGCGTCGAGAAATCAAGCCAAGCATCCCATAAAGGCTTGCAGGCCGGCGATGTGATTCTCAATGCCAACCAACAGGCTATCACCGATATCAACACCTTAGTCAACACCCTCACCGACGTCAAACGCCAAGGCCGCGCTTCTGTGCTGCTCCTGCTCAGCCAACGGGGGAATACGCGGTTTATTGGGTTGCCGATTGTGAATAAATAAGGGGGCAGGATTCGGGATTCAGGATTCAGAGGGATACAGAAAAAAAATGTTGACATCTATGCTAGCTATGCCACTTTCCCTGAATCCTGATTTCCGAATCCTGAATCCTGATTATTAGAAAGCCTCACCATGTCTACTCCCGTTAAAATCGCTCCGTCTATTCTCTCCGCCGATTTTGCCCAGCTAGGCAAAGAAGTGGCTGCTATTACGCAAGCCGGTGCAGATTATATCCATGTGGATGTGATGGATGGCCATTTTGTGCCGAATTTGACCATCGGGCCATTAGTGGTCAAAGCCATTCGTTCGCATAGCGAGCGCGTTTTTGATGTGCATTTAATGATTGAGCCGGTAGACCCGTATATTGCTGAATTTGCAGCAGCAGGAGCAGATATTATCACCGTCCATGCTGAAGCTGTCACCCACTTAGACCGTACTATTCAACTGATCCAATCCCATGGCAAGAAAGCCGGCGTGTCGCTTGTGCCTTCTACATCACCGGATGTATTGGATTATGTGCTGGATAAGTTGGATTTGGTGTTGGTCATGTCCGTAAACCCTGGGTTTGGCGGGCAGCAATTCCTTTCATCCCAATTGCCAAAAATCGAACATATCCGCCAGAAAATCAACCGTCTAGGCAAAGATATTGACCTGGAAGTGGATGGCGGCATCAACCCAGAAACCGCCAAACAATGTATTGCAGCCGGCGCCAATGTTTTGGTCGCAGGTTCTGCGGTATTTAAAGGTGGTGAATCTGCCTATGCTAGTAATATCAAGGCATTACGATAATATAAAATACGCCACACCCTCTAAAAAGTTAAGGCTTCCTTTACCCTCTTTGGCGTAAAATACAAGGAGATATTGTAATTACAAATTGCCAAATTGGCCAAAATGTAATACATTTCTTAGTATAATGCCTTTTAGAATTGTATAGTAGTAATGACATATACTATCCTCATTGTTGATGACGATCCGAATCAGCAACGTATTGCTGAGCATATCCTGCGCGATAAAATGGAATATAATACCATTGTCGTAGGCGGCGGTAAGGAAGCGATTGATATCCTTAGCTCTGAACGAGCCCATACTATTGATCTGGTGCTGCTTGATCTCTCTATGCCGCAAGTTAGCGGGATGGATGTGCTGCGTGCTGTCAAACCGCTCAAGCGCACTCCACCGATTATCGTGCGCACTGCACATGACGATGTGGATCTTGCGGTTGAAGCGATGAAAGCCGGTGCGGTGGATTTTGTGACCAAGCAAGATGGTATCCAAAAACTGCAAACCTCCATCCATAATGCACTACGCCTTTATGCTGTTAGCGATGAATTACTGCGTTTGAAACGTAGCATTGGTGCGCAAGTTACCTTCTCTAATATTATTGGCGAAAGTGCCATCATCAACGAAACCATTGCCCTGGGCCGAAAAGCGGGCCGCTCGAATATCCCCGTCTGCATTCAAGGGGAAAGCGGTGTGGGTAAAGAATTACTCGCACAGGCCATTCATAGCGATAGTGACCGCGCGCACAAGCCATTTGTAGCCGTAAACTGTGGTGCCATTCCTGAAAACCTGGTAGAGAGCATTCTCTTCGGCCATGAAAAAGGAGCATTTACAGGGGCGATTGAAAAAAGCATCGGTAAATTCCGCGAAGCGGAAGGCGGCACATTGTTCCTGGATGAGGTGGGAGAATTAAGCCCTAATATCCAAGTGAAACTCTTGCGTGCATTGCAAGAAGGCGAAGTAGAAT
Source organism: uncultured Rickettsiales bacterium (assembly GCA_964574415.1). Taxonomy (GTDB): domain Bacteria; phylum Pseudomonadota; class Alphaproteobacteria; order Rickettsiales; family CAZNNM01; genus CAZNNM01. The sequence goes on from CAZNNM010000002.1 coordinate 316,246, forward strand.
CCGTTGGCGGCAAACAACCAGTCAAAGTGGATATCCGCGTCATCTCTGCGACCAATAAAGATTTAGCCGAACGTGTCAAACGTGCTGAATTCCGTGAGGATTTATATTACCGCCTGCATGTATTCCCTATCATGGTTCCACCACTGCGTGACCGTAAGGATGATATTCCATTAATGATCGACTACTTCTGCAAGCGCTTTGCCGCGGAAGAAGAAAAACCCATTATCGCTGTGACCGAACGCGCGCGGAACGTGCTGATCAATTACCAATGGCCTGGGAATATACGCGAGTTGAAGAATGTGATTTTCCGTGCTGTGGTATTAAGCGATAATGAGTATCTGGATGTTGCCGACTTCCCGCATATCGTCCATCAGCTAGAAGTCTCCCAACACCGCCAAACCGCACAGCAAATCGCGACCTATACACGCTCATCTGATACTGATGAAGCTGCGATTTCCACCGTGGATGCTTCTGGTCACTTTATGACACTGGGCAAAATGGAAGAGGAAGTGATTCGCTCTGCGATGAAGTTCTATAATGGCCGCATTTCTGAAGTAGCCCGCCGTCTAGGCATTGGCCGTTCAACGCTCTACCGAAAACTCACTGAGATGGGATTGCATGAATACCGTCCTGGTGAGGATGATAAAGATGAGTAGCAAACATCCAAAGCGCTTGATCGTAGGCATTAGTGGCGCTTCCGGTGCTATCTATGGCATTGCTTTATTAGAAGCCTTACGCGCGCTTTCTATCGAATCGCATTTGGTGATGAGCAAATCAGCCCATCTGACTATTACTTCTGAAACCCCCTTCTCACTTGAAGATGTGCAGCGTAAGGCGGATGTTGTTTATCAAGTGGCTGATGTGGGCGCTACGATTGCGAGTGGCTCGTTTAAAACCATGGGGATGGTGATTGCACCATGCTCTGTGCGCACCATGTCTGAAATTGCCACTGGCGTTACTTCCTCCTTGCTCACACGCGCCGCCGATGTGGTGTTAAAAGAACGCCGTAAACTCGTGCTGATGGTACGCGAAACACCGTTCCATACAGGGCATTTGCGCACGATGCTACAACTCTCCGAAATGGGCGCCATTATCGCTCCGCCATTGCCCGCTTTTTACATACGGCCAAAGAATGTAGATAGCTTAGTAAATCACTCTATCGGCCGGATTTTAGACCTTTTTGATATCGATAACGCGCTCGCCCATAGGTGGAAGGGGCTGCAATCGTCATAATTTTTCTATACTATGCTTTTATTTGCGTGAAATTAACCAATGTTTACGCTATAATACCCTTTTTAGGTGCCATGTAGGCGCCTAATGGTATAACCTTTTATCTATCAGTGGATGTTTGCAATCTATGGGCGAACAGGAAAAGTTGTTACGTGAACTGGACATGCTCTTAAAAGAGCATAAAGAACTAGATGTCACGATCCAAGACCTCTCTCGAGAAACCGTTGTTGACCAACTGCGCATACAACGTCTTAAGAAGCGCAAGCTATGGCTTAAAGACCGTATTGCGCAAGTACAATCGCTTATCCATCCTGATATTATTGCGTAGGCTATGAATCCCTTCTCTAAACGCAATCTCATATTTTTTGGCATTGCTGCTGTGGTGATCATAGCAAGCTTTGCGTTGGATTCCCTGACGCCACGCCATGATACTGCTGCCTATTCAGGTAAGCTTGAAACTTTAGAATTGCTGGAAGCTACTAAACTTCCTAATACCTTACGGGACTATCGCAAGAATGCGGATTTGACACTGGTATTCATGTATACTGGCTGGTGCCCCGTATGCGAGCGCGCCTTTCCACAAACCATGGCATTGGCAGAGCGTTATAAAAGCGCAGGGCTAGCTGTAATGGGACTTTCAGTGGATAGTGAACCAGGCCGCACTGAAGCATTCCTCAACCGTAAAGGCGAGATACCTTTTAACAATTATCAAATCGCCGAAGCAGCGCGTGGGGATTTTATGTCCACCCTTGAAACGCTCGGCATCACTTACAATAACGGCGTTCCTTACGTCGTATTGCTTGATAAATCTGGCAAAATCATTGCGCAAGGCAATTATACAATTTCCTCTATGGAACGCTTAATTCAGCCTATGCTGCGCCATAAAGACGCTCTCAAGAAAGACGCTATATAATGACCACAACCCCTCGTATCAGTATTATCATGGGCAGCCAATCCGATTGGGAGACCATGCAGGAAGCCGCTTTAGTGCTTGATCAATTAGGCGTGACCTACGAAAAACGCATCGTTTCCGCCCATCGCACACCAGAGCGCCTGTTTAGCTTCAGCAAAGAAGCTAAAAGTCGTGGCATACAAGTGATTATTGCTGGCGCTGGCGGGGCTGCGCATCTGCCCGGCATGGTAGCCTCACTCACCTCCCTGCCCGTTCTAGGCGTGCCTGTTGAAAGCAAAGCACTCAAAGGTATGGATAGCCTGCTATCCATCGTACAAATGCCTGGCGGCATTCCTGTAGGCACGGTTGCTATTGGCAAGGCAGGGGCAAAGAATGCAGGGCTGCTAGCCTGTTCCATCCTCGCACTGAATGATAACGCACTAAGCCAGAAGCTTGAGCAATGGCGCAAAGCACAGACAGAGAGTGTGGCTGAGATTCCGGTGTAGTAAGAGGGCAGGATTCGAGATTCAGTATCCAGAGAGTTGGGATTCGCTGGTTTAACTAGCTATGTTTAAACTCCTCAGCTTATCCATTGCTGAGATTTTTTAGCACCGTCATCCTTGGACTTGATCCAAGGATCCATCCTAAACAGAGAGCAACAATACGGCTTTGAATGATGCTATGTATTTCAGATGGATTCTTGGATCAAGTCCAAGAATGACAGAGGAACCATGCCACCATCATCGCGAGCGCAAGCGAAGCGATCCACCTATCCTAGAACCATACTCATGGATTGCCGCGTTGCTAACGCTCCTCGCAATGACAGAGACTTACGACAAGATACACATCTTGCCCAACACCTAATCCCCAACCCGAATACGATCCACCAATTGCTTCACGGTTGGAATAAATCCATCTTTATAGAACGGATCTAACCCGAACTGATAGGCATTATGCCCAGCAAACATCAGGTTCTGCTCGGTATCACCACCATGGGCGATATTTTGCAGGGTTTTTTGGATGCAGAAGCTACGCGGATCGGCTTTTTTACCGGTGGTATATTCATCATGATCCATCCAGTTGCTAAACTTACAGAAGCTCAAACAGCCCATGCAATCCACCTGGTCTTTAAGCAATTCTGCTTCTTTCTCAGGCGCCACGAAAATCAATGTAGAATCCGGTGTCTTCATCGCTTGAGTAAAGCCTTGCGATACCCACATCTCCGCACGTGCTTTATCTTGCGGCTCCAGGTAAACCGGACGGCCGCGCGCGCCTACTCCAAAGGCTTCTGTCAACACGCCTTCTGGCTTGCTTACATACGGCACTTGGCGCTCAGAGCGCTCGTGTAATTCGCGCAAGAACGGGTTATGCACCGCAGAGGAATAGAAGCCTGTTGGGCTAAAACGGTGCAGATACACATCACCGCTATGCACTTGCAGCAAGCGCTTCTTCCATGCATCGGAAATTGGACTTTCTTGCGTCAATAATGGACGCGTACCGAATTGGAAAGCCACGGGGCCGATTTCAGGATTATCCAGCCAATTCGCCCAATCACGTAAATACCACACACCACCTGCCATAATAATCGGCACATGCTGCAAACCAAATTCATTCATGCAGGCACGAAGCTCTGCTACACGTGGATACGGATCTTCAGGGCGCAATGGGTCTTCATTATTCGACAGGCCATTATGCCCGCCTGCACGCCACGGGTCTTCATATACGATACCACCCATTAATTGTGGCGCTTTATGGTAAGCACGCTTCCACAACGCACGGAAGGCGCGCATGGAGGATACGATGGGGTAATAATATACATTATAATGCTGCGCAATTTCCGCCAAACGATATGGCATACCTGCACCACAGGTAATCCCATGCACCAGGCCTTTAGCGCCTTCTAATACACCGTGCAAAATACGCTCTGCACCGCCCATTTCCCATAACACATTCATATGGATACGGCCTTCACCATTGGACATTTCGTGGGCGATACGTGCCTGACGGATGCCACCAGTAATACCAAACTCTACAAGCTCATCATGACGTTGACGGCGGGTTGTGCCGTGATAGATTTGCGGGAGAATAGAGCCATCTGCAGCATAATCATCCGCATTCACACCGGAGAAAGTTCCCACAGCACCAGCAGCGGCAAAAGCACCGGCTGTACGGCCGCTACTGACGGCGATACCTTTTCCCCCTTCAATAATAGGGTAGACTTCTTTTCCTGAGATGAGAACGGGCTTAAGATTAAACACCTGGCAATACCTTTTTTATCAACAAATGAACTATGCGGGCTAACATATAGCCAAAACGCACAAGAAGGAAGTTTTTTTATTTGGACAGTGCTAATGTCGTCACATGCCCCATCTTTCGGCCTTCGCGCGCCGTTAGTTTTCCATAAAGATGCAGCTTTGCGTGTGGGTCTTGCAGATAATGCTGCCAGTTATCCACCTCATGGCCAATTAAGTTGACCATTACGGCTGGCGCTAATATATCCACCGAACCCAATGGCAAGCCGCATACCGCACGTACCAACTGTTCAAACTGGCTGGTAACGCAAGCATCAATCGTCCAATGCCCGGAATTATGCGGACGCGGTGCGATTTCATTGACTAGCACTTCGCCATCACGGCGCACAAAGAACTCCACCGCCACCACACCACATAAATCCAACTCTTCAGCAATTTTGCACGCGATATCACGGGCTTTCTTAGCAATCACAGGATCAATCTCAGCCGGTGCAATGGTTTTGGCCAAAATACCGTTCTTATGGATATTCTCCACCACAGGATAGGCAAGCACGGTTTTATCTAACCCACGCGCCACCACAACAGAGACTTCCTTCACATAATCTACAAACGCTTCTAAAATTCCTGTTCCAATAGGGTTATCCCGCCACAGCGCCTCCACATCATCCCCTTCGCGGATGACAAACTGGCCCTTACCGTCATAACCCATCTCAACGGTTTTCAGGATGCACGGGTAGCCTAGCTCTTGTAAGCCTTGCTTGAGCTCTACAGCTGAGGTGACAGCCTTATAAGGCGTGGTCGCAATACCACGCTCGCGCATAAAGCCTTTCTCACGCAAACGGTGCTGGGCAATATGCAGCACATTAGCACCTGGGCGCACATCGCCTTGTGCTTCCAGCATTTTCAAGGTTTCATAAGGGATGTTCTCAAACTCAAACGTCATCACATCCACATTCTGGGAAAAATGGCGCAATGCCTCGCGGTCATCATAAGGCGCAATCGTCACACGATGGGATACCTGCTCCGCAGGCCCTGCTTTTTCAGGGGTATAAATATGGGAGCGATAGCCTAAATTAGCCGCTGCAATCGCCGTCATACGACCTAATTGACCACCACCAACAATACCAATTACCGAACCAGGTTTAATCACCATCGCCTCATTTCATAAATAAAGAAACTCTGGAAATAGCAGACTCTTGGCTTTTAGGCAAGGAAATCTGATGGGTAATACGCCCTCAACGTAAAAAAATACGAGAGGCTTTCCAACATGTTCTTGTCATTCGTAGCCTTGACCGATGTTATTGCACGACGCACCGTCATTGCGAGGAGCGTTAGCGACGCGGCAATCCCGAGCCACTTAAAGAACAGAGAGCCATGCCACTGGATCAACTATGTTTTTTGTTCTGTCATTCACCGACTTGATCGGTGAATCCATCGTGAAAATATAGCTTTATTGTTTAGATGGATACGCCGATCAAGTCGGCGTATGACAAAGGAAATTCGTCCTTCAAGAACAGAGAAAACCGCCACTGGATCGCGCTGACGCTCGCGATGACGGTGCTATATACTCCTGTCATCCCGGACATGGCGATTCGATGAAATCGAGAGCGGGATCCACCGTTATGGCAGCGTGATTTATAAGCATTGAATGTGGAAGCGCCAGTCCTGGTAGATTCCGGGTCAAGCCCGGAATGACAAAAGAGAGTCAGGCAAAAACCTCAATCACGTTGGCGTATGACAAGGGAATACACTACCCCGCCACAATCACCCGCGTATTAGGCATCCATACCTTCACCACCGTACCCTTATTCAACACACTCGAAAGCTCCAGCGCGCCGCCATGCAACTCTACAAACATCTTACACAATGGCAGGCCCAGGCCTGTGCCTTCGGAGTTAATATGGTTATGCACCTGGCCAAAGGCGGATAGCGCTTTTGGGATATCTTCTTCCGCAATACCAATACCATTATCACTGACATAGAAAATAAAATTCCCCTCTTTATCCAGCAGGGCTTTGACATGAATAATCCCACCGCGCGGGGTGAATTTTACGGCATTGGAGAGCAAATTGAGCAATGTCTGGCGGATTTTACGCTCGTCAATCCGCAGCAATGGTAAATCTTCTGGCACTTCATCAATAATGCTAATATCAGCCGTTTTCGCCCGCTGGCCAATAATACGTAGCACTTTGGTGACAATATCATGGAACTGGTATTCGCCTTCATATAATACCAGCTTCCCACCCTCACCTTTGGAAAATTCGAGGATATCGTTAATCAACTCCAAAAGATGATTCCCACAGAGATTAATATCATGAATCCGCTCACTTTGCTTATCATTGAGCATCCCAAAATAGCCTGAATCCATCATCTGCGAGAAACCGATAATGGCATTAAGCGGTGTGCGCAATTCATGGCTCATCTTGGCCAAGAAATCTGATTTTGCCTGGCTCGCCAAAATCGCCGCCCGCTCTGATGCTTGTACCTGGCGGATTTGGCGGGACATCATGGTAATGAAAATAGAGACAATCGCAATAAACCCAACAAACACCACCACAAACAGCAGATAATTCTCACGGTTAGTACGCGAAGAGGCAAAGACATCATCTTCGTGCAATACCACCGTCGTAATCAGTGGGAAATTGGGCAATTCTTTAAGCGCATAAATCCGCATCGCCCCATCCACCGTGCGCTGCTCCACCGTTACATGGTTAGGCTTTTTGAGGTTCACATCGCCTAAAATAATATGATATAACCGCGTCAATGCCGCCTGCTCACCAGGATTAGAGACAATCAACGGCTTTTCATACAGGCTAATCACCAGGCTGGTGCGCTTATGGTTACGGATAAAGCGGAAGAAATGCAGAATATCATCCGCATTAATCACCGCAATCATCATCCCGCCTGGGGTTCCATCCAGCTTGGTAATCCGTTTTGCCATCAAAATATTGCGTGAACCGGTAATATCTACCGGAAAAAAGGCATAAAGCACGGTTGCATTGGGAGAGCTATCCATAATATTATAGGCATTGCCTGGCAAAGTCTGGCCTGGAGATACGGTCAGATTGACATTTTTCTTCTGGCTAATCGCCTGAATCACCCCTTGCTCATCCACCCACATAAGCGCATCAATATTCGGCACATCACTCACCCAAAGCTGGAGATTATATTGCATATCTTCCCGCAATTTAGTGCCGAATAAATGATTAAAATACTGTCGGTCAACTGCCCGCTGCAAGGTCTGCTCTACGGTCAGCAGGTTCATGAGAATATGATCAGAAAAGCTACGCACCAGCTGCTCCGCCTGATAACGCCCCTGTTCTAAATCCGCCTCATGCTCCTTATGGCTTTGATGTAAAATCAGCCAAATCAATAAGGTAAGCAATAAAACCCCCAGCACAAATACTATATGTGCTAAGGTAAAACGCGAGCGGGTCTTAAAGGTCGTAAGCATAGGTGCATTTTTCATAGGCATTACTATACGACCAGTTACAGGAAGAGCAAAGCTATTTATGACTTCTTGACATTATTAAATTATTAATTTAAAACACCTTAAATCCCAAAAAAAGAATAGCATCATGAAACGTACCAGCGCCAAGCAATCTTCACAGCAAAACCCCTATGGCATTGTAAATGACATCCTCACAGCTTTAGCAAAAAGTGAAGATAACGATTTCTATGATTTGCCTATCGCATTACGGCGCATTCTTATCGATCGTTGCCCTAATACTGATACTGATCTCCTTAGTAGTGCAACATACACCTTTGCCAGCAAGCTTGTGACCGAAAAGCTATGCAGTGGTTCACACGATCTATTTGAGACCTATGTTCAAATATTTTATACGGATCCCACATTAATCTATAAGAAAATCTTCGCAGCAATCTTGGAAGACACACCCAGCCCATTTTCACCGTACCAAATACAGAAGCTTATCACCCTCTGCCCTAATGGGCGTTTGCTACGATATGCTATTGCACATTTAGCAGAGCCTGTAGCGCAAAGCCTGGTGGTATATGCGGGCATATCCTTTAAAACATTAGCTTCCTTATACTATAACGATCCCGAATGCTTCTATACCCTAACCGCTCATGCTACCTATCATGATACTATGCACAATAGCGTAGCAGCCTATGATATCCGCCAACTCTTTAGTCAATATGGCTTTACACTGAAGCAATTCCGCAACGTATATAAATTGTTCACCGCTAATGCTCCTGCATTCTCATCGGTAGAGAGTTTTGCAGCGCCGCATCTGGGTGAATTGATAAAGATATGTAACGTCTCTGCCTCATCCATTAGCACGCTTTCTACCGATGATATTCGCGCCTGTTTTGCATCACAAGCAGCGCAAGAGGCTGTAAAGCACTATTCCTTTAGCCCATGGGAGGTGATTGTTCTTTCGCTAAAAGACAAAAAAATGGCACAAACCCTTTGTGAACACCACAACGCCATTGCACCCTTCCTCCTGCATCAAATCATACCCATTTACCATCTTAATCCAGGCATTGTGCAGACAATGCAATATAATCCGCGTATAGATAATGAAATAAGCTATGCATTACAATGCATCAGCCCTAAACAATGGGCAGAGATGCTCACCACCCCTGTGCAGCGCCTTATCATAGAGCATCATATGCCGTTACTGCATGTGGCATTATGCTATAACGAAGATCCTGAAGCCCTCCAAGAACTTGCTCAACACATAGACAGCAATCCCTGCCAACATGCTGCACATATTTTAGGTTTCTATGAAATATGGGAGCCTGTCATAGCCACTCTGAAAAAGTATGTTCTTTTTCATAAGGAAAATACGGCTATTATATCCGAACTTTTAGCACCTGCTACGCAGGCTATCATGCGACAATTTCAGGGACATATCTCTTTAACGGAATGGGTAGCTATTCGTACCAGTAAAACGCCACAAGAATTCTCTGATTATATCACCAACCTCACATCTCCTACACATTCGCCTGCATCCTCCTCTGGATACCAAACCCCCGAAGATGATAGGGATATAAACACCCTTATAGATTTATGGGGCAATGAAGCAGGCGTTGCTTTTACTGGCAATCCTCCTATGATACAGGTCTTCTTGAAACCTGAGACACAAACTATTATACAGCATTACCAGCAGGAAACGATGTCTGCCACTAAATGGCAGCAGTGGGTAGAAATTTATCATCGTGATGGACATGATATGTTCCAAACACATCTAGCAAAATGCCAGGAGAAAATGCCTTTACTGGCATTCCCAAGCCCACGCAAAACAGAAGCTTCCAAAAGCTCTTCTAACGATCAACCGCCACCAGACTGGGAAATAAAACTGCTGAATTCACGCAGCTCATCCTCCTCTAAGCAAGCATACCATAACCAATAGTTGTCATTTTAGCACTTGCTTTACAACCGTTAAACACCGTATACCCTCCATGAAAGGAGGGGGCGATGGTTGCGCAGATTTATACGCTAGCATTTCAAGGAGTGGATGTAACGGATGTGGAAGTGCAAGTGCATGTTTCCTCCGGCCTACCAGCATTTACGATTGTAGGCCTGCCCGATAAAGCCGTTGGCGAATCACGCGAGCGGGTGCGTGCGGCATTGCATTCGATTGGACTTTCCTTACCACCCAAACGCATCACCATCAACTTAGCACCTGCGGATTTACTCAAAGAAGGCAGCCATTTTGATTTGCCGATTATTGTCGGCTTGCTTGTCAGTATGGAAGTGATTCCAGCAGAAGATATCAGTGATTATTTAGTGATGGGCGAATTATCTTTGGATGGCCGCATTATGCCCGTCAATGGTACGCTACCTGCCGCCATGGGCGCTATTGCACGCAATAAAGGTATTATCTGTCCTGAAGGCAATGGCGGAGAAGCCGCCTGGGCAGGGCATATTTCGATCCTCGCACCTGGACATTTGCTTGCCTTAATCAATCATTTCAAAGGTATGCAAATCCTCCCCGCCCCTGTGCAGGAATATGCCAATACCCACTATCATTACCCCGATCTCAAAGACATTAAAGGCCAAGAAAGCGCCAAACGCGCACTGGAAATTGCAGCAGCAGGGGGGCATAACATGCTCATGTCTGGCCCGCCTGGTTCCGGCAAATCCATGCTAGCCTCACGCCTGCCTGGGCTTATTCCTGAATTGGATGTGGAGGAAATGCTCTATGTGAATATTATCGCAAGCATTGCCGGCAATATTGCCGATGGCAAATTACAACGTATGCGCCCGTTTCGTGATCCACATCACTCGTGCTCCATGGCAGCCATGGTGGGTGGCGGGCGAATTGTGCAGCCTGGCGAAATCACCTTAGCGCATCATGGTGTATTATTTTTAGATGAACTCCCCGAATTCTCCCGCAACGTGCTTGACGCACTACGCCAGCCCATTGAAACCGGCAAAGTGACGGTATCGCGCGTGAACTCGCATGTCACCTATCCTGCCCGTTTCCAATTAGTCGCAGCGATGAATCCGTGCCGTTGTGGCTATCTCTCTGATGCCGAACGCGCCTGTAATAAAGCGCCACGCTGTGGCGAAGATTACCAATCCCGCATCTCTGGCCCATTATTTGACCGGATGGATATTCATATCGAAGTACCCGCTGTCAATGTGTTAGAACTAGAACGCATGACCGAAGGCGAATCCAGCGCCACCGTCCGCGAGCGCACATTGGCCGCACGCGATATCCAGAAAACCCGCTATAAAGGCACCGGCATCCGCACCAATGCCGAGGCCGATGGCGAATTATTACGCAATACCGCCGAGCTAGAACTCCCGGCCAAAGAACTCCTCCACCAAGCCGCCGAAAAAATGCGCCTCTCCATGCGCGGCTATAACCGCGTCTTACGTGTGGCACGTACGATTGGGGATTTAGAAGAAGTAACGATACTAGAGAAACGCCATATTGCAGAGGCGTTGACGTACCGGCAGATGTATCGGAGGAGTTGAGACTTCTCTGGAGAGAAAGCGCCGTTGCATATGAGGCTTGCCCTGTCATAATACTTGTCATCCCGGACCTGATCCGGGATCCACTGGTATGAGGGCGTGGTCTATAAGAATCTAGGTGGAAGCACCAGTCTTAATGGATTCCGGATCAGGTCCGGAATGACAAAGTCCGGAATAATGACATACCTGCCTACTATCAACAATAAGCAACCACCCTCTCCACTTGCTCCCGTGTATGCAGCGACGAGAACGTAAACCGCAAGCGGGCCGTACCGGGTGGCACTGTAGGAGGACGAATGGCGGAGACGAGAAAACCTGCGTCTTCTAACGCTTGCGATGCTGCAAGCGCTGCCGACTCTTCCCCCATTACCCAGGGTACGATTGTACTTTGCGCTTCAGGTAATTGGGCGAGCGAGGCAAAATAACGGGCATTGCTCAGCGCCGTTTCCACGCGCTCTGGCGTCAGCAATCCAAGCGCCGTATCAGCGGCTGCAATGGCTGCCGGCGGTAAACCTGTGCTAAAAATCACACTACGCGCTGTAGTCACCAGATAATCCTTCAACACCTGCGATCCCGTCACATAACCACCATAGCTTCCTAACCCCTTAGAAAGCGTACCGATTTGCACATAATTTTCATGCGTAAGTGTTGGCACAACCCCCAAGCCATGCGCATCATCAGCAAGCAGCCATGCATCATAACACTCGGCCAATTGCAGCAATTCTGCTATTGGCGCACGATCACCGTCCATGCTAAACACCGTCTCCGTCATAATCAGGCAGTGCTTATGCTGATGGCGGTGTTTTTGCAGCAAGGCTTCGCAACGTTCCAGATTATTATGTGCGAAGCGATGCAGCGTAGCACCCGAAAGCCTCGCCCCATCAATCATACAGGCATGGATAAGTTTATCAGCAATAATCAGATCACCCTCTCCCACCAAGGCAGGAATCACGCCAATATTGGCCAAATAACCACTCCCCACTACCAGCGCCGCCTCTTGTTGCTTATGGCGGGCCAGATGGGATTCGAACTCCTCGTAGAGAGGATGATTGCCCGTCACTAAACGTGATGCTGCCGCCCCTGCGCCATAGCGCGCCGTTGCGTCTTGCGCAGCTTTTATGACATCCGGATGCTGGCTGAGCCCAAAATAATCATTACAACTAAAGGAAATCAGTTGCTTACTCCCGCGCACCACCGCTATACCTTCCTGGCGCTCGGTCGTTTTCAGCACCCGCAAGCGATTCGCTTCCTCAGCAATTACAATATGTTCCCTTGCAAATGATGTCAGCGATGGCATTTTTATTTATCTTTTGACTGGTTTGGTGATATAAGCGACAATAGTGCATCACTATACAAGGAACCCTTATGTCAGTACACCCTATTCGTCATGACTGGACAAGCGCAGAGATTCAAGCGCTGTTTGACCTTCCCTTTAATGACCTGCTCTTCCAAGCGCAAACCACCCATCGTGCGCATTTTGACCCGAACGCAGTGCAAGTCAGCACTTTGCTTAGCATCAAAACCGGCTCCTGCCCAGAAGATTGCAAATATTGCCCGCAATCGGCACATTATAATACCGGCCTCAAAAAAGAGCCCTTGATGGAAGTGCAGCGTGTTATCACCGAAGCAAAAAAAGCCAAAGAGGCTGGCGCGTCCCGTTTCTGCATGGGTGCGGCATGGCGGAATTTGAATGACCGTGATATGCCAGCCGTAGCGTCTATGATCCATGAAGTGAAATCCATGGGGCTAGAAACCTGCATGACACTGGGTATGCTTGAGCAGCATCAAGCTATCGCCCTCAAAGAAGCAGGTCTGGATTACTATAACCACAATCTCGACACTTCCGAAGATTACTACAAAGAAATCATCACCACCCGCACCTATGCAGACCGCCTGCAAACTTTAGAACATGTGCGTAATGCTGGGATGAATGTATGCTGTGGTGGTATTGTCGGTATGGGCGAAAGCGAGTTGGATCGCGTAGAGCTACTCAAAACCCTAGCCAACCTGCCTCAACATCCAGAAAGCGTGCCTATTAACCAGCTCGTACAAGTCGAAGGCACACCACTCACAGGCGCACAAGCAACCGATCCGTTTGATTTCATCCGCATGATCGCCGTTGCACGCATCATCATGCCACAATCCTATGTCCGCCTGTCAGCTGGCCGTGAAGCGATGAGTGATGAGATGCAAGCTTTGTGTTTCTTCGCGGGTGCGAATTCGATTTTCTATGGTGAGAAATTGCTGACGACGGCTAACCCAAGTGAGAATGAGGATAAGGCACTGTTTGCACGATTAGGGATTCATCAGGAAACAGCGCAGGTGAAGGCGGCAGCGTAAATATAATATCGTCACTGCGAGCGCTTTAGCGCGTGGCAGTCCAGGGCCAACGTTGACGACAGAGAAAACCGCCCTCGATTGCCGCATCGCTATGCTCCTCGCAATGACGGAATAGAAATAACGAGGGGATTTGTTGGGAATGACCGATTGGTATAACGAAGGTGCATCACATATCTGGCATCCTTATACACAGATGAAGACAGCAGCGAATCCCCTGCCCGTGGTAGGGGCCGATGGTACACGGTTAAAGCTTGCCGATGGACGTGAATTGATTGACGGCATTGCTTCCTGGTGGAGCGCTTGTCATGGCCATAACCATCCGCATCTGCGCCAAGCGATCGAAACACAATTACACACCCTACCCCATATTATGTTTGGCGGCCTGGCGCATGAACCAGCCTATCGCTTGGCAACACGGCTTGCGAAGTTGACTGGATTAGAACGCGTATTTTTTTCGGATTCTGGCTCTACCGCTGTCGAAGTAGCGATGAAAATGGGTATACAATACTGGCGCAACCAGGGCGATAAGAACCGCCATAAATTTGTATGCTTCCGCCATAGTTACCATGGCGATACCATGGGCGCTATGTCACTTTCTGACCCGGATGAGGGTATGCACAAGCTCTTCTCTGGGCATATTCCGATGCAATATGTTATCGATCTGCCAACGGATGAATACAGTTTTGCTGAAATGGATGGGCTGTTTAAGGATGTATCGCGCTATGCAGCAGGCGTGGTCATAGAACCCTTAGTGCAGGCCGCCGGTGGCATGAAATTCCATTCGCCGGATGTACTGGCCGAAATTTACCGTCTCTCGAAAAAACACGGCCTCCTCTTCATTGCCGATGAAGTTGCCACCGGTTTTGGCCGCACAGGCTTAATGTTTGCCTGCCAGGAAGCAGGGATTGTGCCTGATATTATGTGTGTAGGCAAAGGCCTCACGGGCGGGATGATCGGCATGGCCGCCACGTTGGTGACTGATACGGTTTATGATACTTTCTATGCCGATGAACCCGATAAAGCGCTGATGCACGGCCCAACCTTTATGGCAAATCCGCTAGCCTGCGCTGCTGCCAATGCCTCACTTGATCTTTTCGAGCGCGAACCACGTTTGCAGCAAGTTGAAGCCATTGAAGCCCAGCTACTCGAAGAACTCAAACCTTGCGCACGCCTGCCTGGCGTTGTGGATGTGCGGGTTAAAGGGGCGATTGGTGTAGTACAACTCGACCACGAAACCAGCCCTCTCAAACCTGCATTTATCGAGCAAGGCATCTGGCTACGCCCCTTTGGAGATGTGATTTATGTGATGCCGAGTTTTACCATTACGGCTGAGGAACTAAGCGCGATTACGGCAGCTATTTTGAAAGTGTGTGAATAGAACTCTTCACATAAAAAATTACACTTATCATACGCCGATCAAGTTTATATTGTTGTCGGCTGTCTAACCTATTGATACTTGTCATCCCGGACGTGATCCGGGATCCACTTTTATGGCAGCGTCATTTATAAAAATTAAGCTCTTAGCGCCAGTCTTGGTGGATTCCGGGTCAAGCCCGGAATGACAAGATAAAAACCCAGGCATCAATAGCGATGAAGCACCCTATACCGCCTGAAATGCCAGCACCGTCAAATCATCCGCCAAATGCGCTTCGTATTCAGCATAGAAATACTGCATCACATCACTCACCAGCCCATTAGACGAAATATCGCGGCTGCTATGCACATTTTTGGTGAGGAAGGATAGCACATCATTGGCCCGTGTTTGCGATGCAGTGCGCACGAGTGCATCGCTATACAGCAATAACACATCCCCAGGCAATATCTGCACTTGTGAATTATGATACTCCGCCTCATTCACCGCCCCTATCGGGAAGCCTGTACTATCCAGTGACTCCAGCACCTGCTCACGCGCACGGATCACCAGCGGTGGCATCGCCGCTGCACCGGAGAAGGACATTGTATGGGTTTTAGGCTCATATACCCCATAAAACATCGACGCAAACATCCCAAAAGGCAGAATATGTTTGAGTTTTTTATTAAGCACAGTAAGGTATTTTGCTGGATCATAGGCCTGAGATTTTTCTTCCATCATAATGCTATACAGCAAACTGATATTCAGCATCGTGCGTATGCCCTGGCCAGAGAAATCGTAAATAAACAACCCCATATGCTCCGAATCGAGCGGGATCATTCCCCAGAAATCGCCACCAAGAGTACTATACGGCCGGAATACATAGCTGAGTTGGAAATGATAGGCCGCACTCAATTTCTCAATGGTTTCATGCTTCGGCACACAACTAAATTGCAAAGAACGTGCATAATTAAGTTCCGCCCGGGCTTGCGATTGCTGCGCCAGCAAATGCCGCATATGCACTTGCTGTTTTTTCCACATATGCAAATAGCTTAAAAGCTCTTCACTGCTTACCGGCGTATGCAGTGTATTTTGTATACCTGCCATAAAGAGATTCGCACGGCTTTCGGAATTAGTATGTGCAGTGATCGTAATCATATGCACATCAACATCACGTAAAGCTTGGCCAATTTCCAGAGGATTAATCGCTAAAGAACTATCATCGATGATGACTAATTCCGGTTTTAACAGACGAACAGCATCCACCACCTCTTGACTTGAGGATGCAAAGGAAAGATTTTCATAATGCGCGGCTGCTAATGTCTGTAAGACAATTTTTTTATCTTGTGGACTCGCAATTGCCAATAAAATCAGATTATCCATCGGTCAGCTTGGTAACCTATCTTTAGCCTTTTTACAATAAGAAATTGATAGACTTCTGTATTATTACAACCTATAAGTTAAGGTAATATTAATCAATCCTCTCTTATAGTAACAACTCGTATACATTGTGAACAAAGAAGATAATATGATTCCATCGCAGCTGTTGATTGAAGATATTTTCCAAAATCTCCCGACGCCGATAGCATTATGCACACCTGCGGCCGATATTGTGTACACCAATAAAGCCTTCGCCCAGATCGCTGCAACACAAGAAGTTCAGGATAATATACTTCACTATTACCGCCAATTCATCACCCAAGAAGGCTGTGACGCATTGCAGGCTGCTTTGGATGACCGATCCAGTGCAGTGATTAAATGCCATAAAATAAAAAACGGCCACGCACATCAACCCATGATGCTATGCGTGCATTTCTTCCATCATCAAGAAACGCATACCGATTATAATATCGTGATGGAAATCCCACTTAGTGAAGTGTTAGGCCATGCCAGTATGGGTCATCGCTCTTTTGCAGGGTATACCGTACTTCTCGTAGAAGATAACACCACCAACCAGCAAATTACCTCAGCAATGCTAGAAGAAATGGGGGTGACATGTATGGTAGTAGGCGATGGGGATGAGGCTGTGGTTACAGCAAAAGAACAGCATTTTGATCTCATTCTCATGGATATCAACATGCCCCATAAACGCGGCCAGGAAGCTGCGCGTGATATCCGCCGCTGGGAAGAACAAACCCAGCATGGCCCCGTCCCTATTATCGCACTGACAGGCTATGAAGAATTCGTTCGCAATATGGCCTATCTGGAAGCTACGATCAATGACTACTTACGCAAACCTGTATCCTATGAAACACTCTATAACAAACTGGATATGTGGCTGCCACAAGCAGATGATAGCAATGGCCATGCTATAAAAGCAGATAAATTTGCCTCTGATACACCGTTGGTGAACGATAAAGTTCTCAGTGAAACACTGATGATGGTTGGCGCACAAGCCCAGCGCTTTGTAGAGAGCTTCATCCATGATACCGAAAGCCATTTAGCGCAACTGGATCACTTCATCCAGAACCGTCACTACGACCAATTACACGATTTCGCCCACTCGCTCAAATCCGCCGCGGGCTATCTAGGCTGCGATGCACTGGTAGTTATCGCCAGCGATATTGAACATAAAACCATGAACAAAATCTATTTCGGCATAGAACCCCTTATTGCTAATCTCCGTGAAGAGTTTGTGAAGACGAAGGAGTATTTGGTGGGGTATGTGGGGAGGATGAGAGGGTAGGGAGCAGGATTCAGGAGAGGGTGGCACAACTAGAATAGTGGTCAACTATTTCTCTTATAATTCAGAAGTTTTCTGCGGCTTCTTAACACGAAAAAAACCTCTGAATCCTGAATCCCGAATCCTGGATCCTACTCAACAACACCTCTTCACCCCCTCCCATTTCCGTGCCTGGTATTGGCGGTAGAAGGCCTTACGGGTTAGGGGTGGTTGGTCAGGGTGATGTTCGTGATGATGTACAAGATAACGCTCATATGCATCATCCCCGGTGATACGGCGAAGCGCTTGCCAGATTTTATTCCACAGCATAGGCATAGGATGCCTTTCCAAGCGCAATATGCTTCATGCAGCTGCGTAGTGTCTCCACAATGATAATCCATAACACAGCCACAAATACCACACTCAAAATCAACACCACATATTGGTTAAACATCAACTGCCCTGCAATGGCTGCTTTCTCAGGCGGCAATGCACCTGCTGCCATTTTAGCCGATAAATCACGAATGCTTGCCAGCACGCCGATGCGTGTATCATCACTCGTTAAACGCTGCCAGGCAGCCGTTGTGGTGATCATTGCAAGCCAGGTAAGCGGTAGAACGGTTACCCCTATATAACGTAGCTTATCCGTTTTCACTAAGAAACATGTTCCTACACAAAGCGCAATACCCGCTAGCACTTGGTTAGACAGGCCAAATAATGGCCAGAGCATATTCACCCCGCCATTGGGATCAATCACCCCCACATAGAGGAAATATCCCCAGCCCGCCACCACCGCAGCGCTGGTGAGAATGACGGCAGGATACCAATGGGTACGACCGAGGGGAGCATAGATATTGCCAAGTAAATCTTGCAGCATGAAACGGCCTACGCGTGTGCCAGCATCCAATGTCGTGAGGATGAAGACCGCTTCAAACATAATGGCAAAATGATACCAAATCGCCAGTAAATGATCCCCAAACGCATTGCCAAAAATACTCGCCATACCCACCGCCAAAGACGGCGCGCCGCCAGTACGGCCGAACAGGGTGGATTCACCGATACGTGTGGCGAGATTATTCATATACTCCACAGTCACAGGAAAGCCCCAGCCATTAATCGTCGCCACCGCATCTGCCGGCAAGGCGCCCACAATGCCTGCTGGGCTGTTAATAGCAAAGAACACGCCTGGCTCTAAAATCGTAGCCGCAATCAACGCCATCACCGCCACAAAAGATTCCACCGCCATACTGCCATAGCCAATCAGGCAGATGTCTCTTTCATTGGTAATCAATTTCGGCGTCGTGCCAGAGGCAATCAATGCATGGAAGCCTGACACAGCACCACATGCAATGGTGATGAACATGAATGGGAATACTTTCCCAGCAAAAATCGGGCCAGTCCCATCAATAAATTGCGTGAGCGCTGGCATATGGATGGTCGGGCGCAGCACAATAATGGCAACAGCAAGCAACGTAATCGTCCCCAGTTTAAGGAAAGTGGAGAGATAATCGCGCGGAGCCAGCAATAACCACACCGGCATCACCGCCGCCAAGAAACCATAAGCAATAATGCCCCAAGCCAGCGTTAAACCATCATGATCAAATAACGGGCGTAGCACATCATTTTCCTGCACCCATTGTCCACCCAGTACACAGCCTAGCATGAGCGCAAAACCAATCACCGAGGCTTCCAACACACGCCCTGGGCGTAAATGGCGCAAATAGATACCGATAAACATCGCCACCGGAATGGTTGCCGCTACGGTAAACGTCCCCCAGGCACTGTGTTTCATAGCATTTACGACCACCAGGCCTAAAACGGAAATCAAGATGATCATAATCATCAGCGTGCCAAACAACGCCGCAACGCCGCCCATCATGCCCAAATGTTCTTTCGCCATCTGGCCCAGGGTTTTGCCTTTATTGCGTAATGAGAAGAACAGGATAACCATATCCTGCACGCAACCGCCTAATACCGCGCCTACCAGAATCCACAATATGCCAGGGAGATAGCCAAACTGTGCCGCAAGTGTTGGGCCAATCAGCGGGCCAGGGCCAGCGATTGCCGCGAAATGGTGGCCGAAGACGATCCATTTATTCGTCGGCACATAATCACGCCCATCATTATAGGCCACTGCCGGTGTGATGCGGTTTTCATCGATGATGAGGAGTTTGACAGCAATCCAGGTGCTATAAAAGCGATAGGCAATGGCATACACACAGACTGCCGCCACAATCAGCCATATACTATTGATTTCTTCACCACGATGCAGCGCTATCCCTCCTAATGCCAATGTTGCGATGATCACGATCGAAATCCACAGCAAAGCAGGGAGAATGCGCTTAGTCATAGTCTATTATCCTATAGGCTGGTGCGAGGCAGTAGCTGAGGCGTTTGCCAGATGAGGCTATCAAATGCATCGCATTGTTTGCAATTCACCGTCCAGACCAGCGCAGCGTCATAATGACACTCCCCGCATATCCAGGATGAATCCTTAGGCGCCGTTGCAGCACGGCTCAACCATTCTTGAATAATATCTGGCGATGCATTTTCGCGCTTCTCAATCTCCGCCAATAAGCTATACGCCGTCATAGAAGGACGCAACGTAATCACCACTTTCAAATGGTTACGCGCCTTGCTATAGAAACCTGCCTCAATACATTGCTGCGCAATGGCCAAATGGCTATCAGGATGGTTTGGCTGTGTTTTGGTGAGCTGTTCAATACGCTGCACTTTCTTCTCTGCCGATTCGCTTAAATAGGCTGAAAGATAGACAGGCACCACAGTTGGATGCGGGTGGCGTTTCCAGATTTTGAGCAAGAGCTTCAGCGCCTTGCTGCGTCCACCGTCATTGAGTAGTAAATACGCATAAGCAACCGTCAACGGTACGAAGTCAGGGATATAGCGATAAGCGCTTTCCGCATAATGCAGCGCACCCGTGAAATCACCTGCTTCCTTCGCCTTCAAGCATTGCGCAAATTGCAGAATACCATATTGACGCTTCAGCGATTCACCCGCCCATTTCTGACGCTTCACCGTGCCACGCAGCGCATCAATCGCCAGTGACCATTGTTTATTCTGGATATAAAGCTTGGATAACACCGGAGTAACCCAATTCGCATGTGGATTCAAACGGTTCGCACGTTCCGCCAAAGTATAGGCCTCATCCACATCACCTTTTTTCTGCGCTTGCAATAACAAGCCTTTCAGGCCGATAAGTTCGGTGTCTTTATTATCCAGCAACATAGAAAGATAACGCTCTGTGCTTGTATCATCCCCTTCCAGTTGCGCCGCCTGCATGCGCAGCAGCAATGTCAGTGATGTTTCGCCTAGGCCTGCTTCTGCCTGACGAATAAGCTTTTTAGCATTGGCCACATCGCCAGAAGCAATACACGCAAACCCGCGTGTAAGCGCTACTAAACCACGGTCTTTTTTGAGCAAGCTATGGTAGTTACGGTAACGGCGCGGCGCCGTATAGAGCCAATAGACCGCCAACGTCAAAAACGTCGCAAGCCCTGTCAGCACTACGAAAGCAAGGATTGCAAAGGCAAGAGAGGTCTCGATATTATAACCGAGCCAGGTAATGGCCAGTGCGCCATTATGCTCCAATAACCAATTGCCCCCTAATGCACAGAGGAAGAGAAAGGTGATAAATAACAGAATACGGATCATAAATTACGTATACAGGATTATACCCCTGGCTCCTCTATATTGCTGCCTTTGAGGACATTGGTGTATAAAGTGTTCACGGCATTTTGCGCCACGAAATAGTTATTCGCTGCTTTGATCCAATCTGCTGCTTTTGCGGCGGATTCACCTTGCAGATTGCGCAATTCCTGCACAGCTGCAGATAAATCATTCTTACGCAGTTTTGCTTCCGCACGGGCAATAATATCTTCGGACGTTGTGCCTTTGGTATCTTCACCTACTTTGCGCACCTTCACCACGCCAGACAGGGAGGTAATTAAGCTACCAATTGTGGTGGTTTTCTCTTCAGCATTGTCTGGTTTTGCATGATTCGCCAGTGGGATAATCTCACGGTTAAAACGTTCTTTTAACTGATCAATATTCTCCACACCACCTTCAGCAAATTTGCCCAGCACGCGTGCATTGGTTTTCACAAACGGGTTGCTTTCACCCAGCACTTCTACCGATGCCAATTGCTCGCTAAACGGCTTGCCTTTATTAACATTCTCACGCAGGTCAGACACTGCTACTACTAAGGAAGACAGATTACTACGACGGGTATTAGCCACCACTGCTTTATCCACAGAAGACACACGACCTTCCAGTTTTTCTACCTTGGCCTTCAACTCAGCAATCGTTGTGTTCTTATTGATTTCCTGACTAATCTGCTCCGCCCCTACAGGAGTAGCGCCCGCAACAGAAGCAATATTGGTATTCAGCGATGTCAATTGCGCCTCAAGCACATTCACACGCTCTACCAAGCTTTGTGTTGCCGCTGCTTGCTCACCTTCACCGGAGGAAGAAGAGGCTGGAGATGCAGTCAATTCAGAGAGTTGCGCTTGCAGCGCCTCATAGCGTTCCCATAAATAATTACCGCCATAAGCCACCACAGCCCAGGTTGCTACCAGCAAGAGGAATAAAAATCCCACACCCGCACCGGAACGTTTTACCGTCACTGTTTTCACTTCTACAGCAGATTCTTGCTCTGGTGTAGGAACTGTTTGATTTTGTGTATCAGTCATTTATCGTACCTTAATAAGTTTCGCTGCCCTGATTATAGCGCAATGCTCAAAATTATAAACTCAAAAATTGCACAATATCGCAACTAATGTATCTGTAGTTGGCGCATCGGCTGCCACTATGGATTTCCACGGATACGCTTTGCAGCTTTCCGCAATCGCTTCGCTTAAGCAATAGGCCGTCATCTTGCTTATATCCCAGTCATATTTTTCCACCATCGCATGAAAGGTTTGTGCTGTACGGATGGAATACAAAATAACCCCATGCAAACTCTCACATCCCATTGCTTTTTCAAGCTCTGGAGAGGCATCCGTCACACTATGTGCCTTATAGGTAACGACACGCTCCACATGTGCTGGAAATTCGCGCGAAATATCCGCACCTGAGAGATATAAAAACCGCCCATTGGCAGGGATACGAGGCAAAAGCGTGGCAGCATCTTGGGCTATAACAGCAATATCCGTATAACCACAGTGCTCTGCATAGCTTGCCGTTTCCTCGCCTACGCAAAATAGAGGCAGATGCTTCGGACATTCAGCATAACGCACAGCATTGCGGCTGGTCATAATCAATCCATCATATTGCCCAGCTATCACATGCGGCACAGCTTCAATCCGTAACATCGGATGAATAAGGCTAGTGATACCACATTGCGCAAGACGTGCGGCCAGTAATTCTGCATCCGGCTGTGGACGGGTGATGAGGAGATGTAGGGTCATGATAATAACGCTTTAGCACCACGTGCTAATAACTCATCCGCCGCCTCACGACCCATCGCATAAGCATCTGAAATCGCACCATGTTTTTCAGTTTTATAGGTAACACCACCATCAGGCGCCATAATACTGGTACGCAGATACAGCCCCTCTCCTTCACGGATCGCAAACGCCGCAATCGGCGTGCGGCAAGAGCCTTCTAAGCGCTCTAAGAATGCACGTTCGGCGGTGACGCATATGCCTGTTTGCTTATCATGCAGCAGCGCCAATAACTCTGCTACGGCATCATCACCTTCACAACGCTGTACCCCTATCGCCCCTTGCGCCACGGCAGGAAGCAGGAGGTTATCATCAATCACCGAGGTGATCACATCCGCCATTCCTAACCGGTTCAAGCCTGCTACCGCAAGAATCGTGGCATCCGCTACGCCCTCTTCCAATTTTTGCAAGCGCGTCAGCACATTGCCACGGAAAGGTACAATCATCAGATCAGGACGGATGGTTTTGATAGCCGCTAAGCGGCGTGATGAGGATGTCCCCACCACCGCACCTGCTGGCATATCTTGCAAGGTCTTATATTTCTTTGAAATAAACGCATCACGAGGATTTTCGCGCGGCAATAGACAATCAATCACCAACCCTTCCGGCGAAAGTGCTGGCACATCTTTCATCGAATGCACCGCAATATCCACATCACCGCTCAGCAATGCCTCTTCGATTTCCTTGGTGAACAACCCTTTGCCACCAATTTCCGTCAAATTCTGATGCAGAATCGCATCACCTGTGGTTTTGATCGGTACAATCGTAATATCAAGCGCAGCGCGCACCGCCAGCAACCGCCTCTTCACCTCTTCTGCTTGCGCAAGCGCAAGCTTGCTGCCGCGTGTGCCAATACGTATAGACCGTGTCATAACCAGCTACTCACCAATTGCGGTTGCTCTCCCAAAGTGAGTGTAGACGGCATACCAAAAGGCAGCGGATCATTGCGTGTGCCATGGCCGATATACGGCAAGCGTAACACTGGAATATCCATCGTCTCCGCAAAGCGGTGCAGCGCATAGACTACACCTGCATCCTCCTCCGTTGAATCCATCGATTCCAAACAATCTCCGAGCAATACCGCCTTAGCTTTTGCAAACACGCCAGCCTGTTTGAGGTGATTGAGCATACGGTCAATCCGGTAGCCCTTCTCACCGATTTCCTCCAGGAAAATAATCGTATCCGTACCATCAATCTGCCAATCTGTTGCCAGGCTGGTTTGTACGATAGAGAGATTTCCACCTGTAATCGGCGCAGTGACCGTGCCTTGCCGTTTTGCGGCTTCGTTAATAGGCGTGAGTGCAAACTGGCATTTATTGATGCGGTGTTCCAGCAATCCGAATAATGTCTCCACCGAATGTGTCGCAATGCGGTTTAAGCCTAATTGATAGAGCACTGGCGCATGCAACGTCTTCCAACCCCAACGTTGGCGGGCGAATAAATGCAGCACGGTGATATCGCTAAATCCAATCAAAGTTTTTTCGCGTGTAGGCTTTAGCGTCTCCAACATTGGCACTAACCGCGCACAGCCATAACCACCACGCAAACACCAAAGAATATCCGAATCGGGCGCCAGCAATGCTTCCTTAAAATGCTCAAAACGCAGCGCATCTGTCTGTGCATGATAGAATTCTTTATTACGGAACAGCACTTCCGCAATACGCGGCGTATAGCCTTGCGCTTTCAAAAATGCCGAGGCAGCATACATCTCATCTGCGGTAGAACCGGATGCCGGTGCTACGATATCCACAATCTTAGATGTCATCTTCCACCTCCATCGGCTTTAAGCCTTCACCCGAAATCCGTGCAGCAAGCGCTGCGGTGATGAAATTATCCAAATCGCCATCCAGCACACCAGCTGTATTGGTATTCTCCACCCGTGTACGCAGGTCTTTCACCATTTGATAAGGCTGCAATACATAAGACCGGATCTGATGCCCCCAGCCATTATCGGTTTTACTGGCATTGGTAATCTCCGCCACCTCTTCACGCTTTTTAATCTCTAACTCATAAAGACGCGCTTTTAACATCAGCATGGCTTCTGCGCGGTTGCGGTGTTGGGAGCGGTCGTTTTGGCATTGCACGACAATGTTGGTAGGAATATGCGTAATACGCACGGCACTATCGGTAGTGTTCACATGCTGCCCACCTGCACCAGAGGAGCGGAATGTATCCACCCGCAGGTCTTTTTCGTTAATTTCGATAGTGATATTATCATCCACCACCGGATAGACCCACACACTCGCGAAACTCGTCTGCCGCTTGCCTGCCGAATTAAACGGAGACATCCGCACCAAACGATGCACCCCACTCTCCGTCTTTGCCCAGCCATAGGCGTTATGGCCGCTCACCTTAATAGTAGTCGATTTGATTCCCGCCTCTTCACCAGGCAATTGATCAATCAATGTGATTTTGAAACGGTGGCGCTCTGCCCAGCGTGTATACATACGCAGCAACATCTCTGCCCAATCCTGGCTTTCGGTGCCGCCTGCGCCGGAATGGATTTCAAGGAAACAATCATTCCCATCCGCTTCACCGGAAAATAAACATTCGACTTCCAGTTCTTTAGCTTGTGCTGCGATATCCTGAATAGCCGATTCTGCCTCTTGCACCATCGCCGCATCGCCTTCGCTTTCAGCCATTTCGATGAGATCAATATTATCGGCAAGCGCCTGCATCAGCTTCTTGCAGCCCGTGACCGAACCATCCAGGTAATTACGTTCTTTTAAGATCACTTGCGCCTTAGCAGGATCATTCCATAATTCAGGATCTTCTGCGCGTTGATTGAGTTCGTCTAAACGTTTAAGGGCATTATCCCAGTCAAAGATACCTCCTTAGCAAAGCTAAGGATTGCTCGATTTGATCAATACTATTTTGTGTTTCATTACGCATAAGGATAAAGCTCACTCTAAATCAACTGATGGCGATTGTGCTGAGGAATGATAAAAAAAGCAAGGGGTTTGTATGGAATGGTTCTCGTAAACGCTTGCTGTGTCGTCTTTTACTCATATCTACATTGTTAAAAATGCCATCATCGTGTTGTCTTTACTATTGTCATCCTTGGACTTGATCGGCGTTGTTGCATGGATCACTAACCTATTGATAGTCGTCATCCCGGACTTGATCCGGGATCCACTTTTATGGGGGCGCAATGTAGAAGAATCTAGGTGAAAGCGCCAGTCTTGGTGGATTCCGGATCAAGTCCGGAATGACAAGAGCGGGATCCATCGCAAATAGAGAACAACAATACAGCGTATAAGGCAGAATACGGCTATTGGTTTTAGATGGATTCTTGGATCAAGTCCAAGAATGACAGAGAAATATAGCACCGTCATCGCGAGCGTAAGCGCGGCGATCCAGAGCCTACATAAAGGACAGAGAAACTAACCCCTGGATTGCCACAGCCACTACGTGGCCGTGCAATGACGAAGAACCATGCAACAACCGGTTAAGTCCAAGAATGACAGCATTATTACCGCGCACCCGCCACTAATTCCGCCGTCGCCCGCTCAACCTGCTCTGTCAGCACACCCATAAAAGCTTTACGGTCTGTGCCGGCTGGAATTGGCGGAAGATAACGCAGTGTGATCACACCAGGTTTTTTCACAAATGCATTACGCCCCCACAACACACCGGAATTCACCGCCGCAGGAATCACCGTTAAACCTGTATTATTATATAATGCCGCCACACCCGGATGATAGGTAGGCTCTGCCCCTACAGCACTGCGCGTCCCTTCGGGAAAAATCACAATCGGGCGGCCTTGCTGCATACGGTCTTGCGCTTGTTTAACCATATCTTTCAGCGCACTCGCCCCCGCATTACGATCCACCGCAATCATCCCCATGCGCGGCAAATACCAGCCATAGAAGGGGAGTTTAAGCAGCTCTTTCTTCAACACATAGGCCGGCGCAGAAAGTGTGGCCAGAAATATAATCGTATCCCAGGCCGATTGGTGCTTGCAGGCAACAATATAAGACCCACTCGCAGGAAGATGCTCTTCCCCTTCAATGCGCGAGCTAATACCGCATAATAGCTTTAAAGCGCATAGCACACCTTTAGCCCAAATATGGCCGATACGAATCGCCCCTTTAGTATGCATAAACATCCAAGGCAACCCTAGAACAGCCACTCCGGCCGTCCATAGATAGAGGAAGAGATTAAACGAAAGAGAACGAATAAGAATCATAAGTATTACATATGTGAAAGGCTTTTATGGTAAATCCAACTGCCAATATATTTGGTATATTCTGAGATAATAAGCAAGGCCGAACCTGGATACTGCCACCACTCCCGCACTTTCACCCGCTCTGGAAATACCGGATGCGGGATTAATGTGCGGTCTGGCATAGCATAAGAAAATTCTAACATAGAGCGCGGAATATGGTAATTCGCGGTCACCACCCGCAAACTCTTATAGCCTTCTAAATTTGCCCAAATAGCAGCCTCTTTGGCATTGCCGCGGGTATTTGTCGCAAGATAGCCTAATACAATACGGTTTTTATACGGGCGCACTTGATCTTCCGTAATATCTTCCACATGCTCCAGATTATCAATCGTCACTTCCTTACCCACACCCGAAATCAGCAACTTACCCTTATGATGCTGTTGCAAGAGATCAAGCGCTGTGCTTAAGCGGATGCTCCCGCCCGTCAACACTACAATCCCATCGGTGATACTATAATCATGTGAAGGCTCTTGAGGGATTTGCTTGATAAACCACACCAGCCCGATAAACCAGGTAATAGCGATATAAGTAATAACTAAGAGGCTAAAACGTATAATCATGATCACTCAGAGCGATGGATACTATCGCCTATAGATATACCATATTTCTTCGCAATACCAGCATTAAGCTCAAGCACAGCAGAAACTGGCCCGGAGGAAGAGATACTTTTTAATGAACCTGGTGTATAGGCGGTATGGATTTTGATGATACGGTTGGTAGTATCGATAAACAGCATATCAAGCGGTATCAGCGTATCCTTCATCCACATGGCAATCGATTGTGGCTCTTCAAATACAAATAACATACCTGCATCTTCCGCCAAATGATGACGCCCTTGCAAGCCCTTCATACGCTGAAGCGGAGTATCTGCTATTTCCACCTGGAAATCATAGGTTTTTCCGCTCTTTGTGAGAATAAAAAACGATTCCCGAGGCATAGAACCAGCCCATGCTGGTGTATGTATCACCAGAGCCAAAAGAATCGCCCATGCGAAAATAATATGCTGCCTCATACATAAATAGTATCGCAGCGCTAGAAGATTAGCAATGGGGTACTGACTCATTGTGAAATTCTTGTTTGTTTTCACACTTTGTTATCCCTGGACTTGCTTTTAGATGCTATTGATTTTCCCCTGTCATTCACCGACTTGATCGGTGAATCCATCTAAAAATACAGCTTTATTATTATGGATGGATACGCCGATCAAGTCCAAGGATAACAAAAACTATTTCAACAAATACCCATTCTAAAAACACCTTATTATTTCACCAAATATCACAAAATACAAAAATATTTAGCACTATACATTACTATATCAATATCACATAAAGCACAAACAACGCTAAAAACCGCCCTTTTTATGCTCCCTCTTGACCAACTTCTTGAAGCAGGTTATGACTGATAACCATTGTTATTATCAGGAGATTACCTATATGAGCTTATCAGTTGCTATTACCCAAACTGACACTTCAAAAGACCTACCGTTACCCTCTTATGCAACGGCGCAAAGTGCAGGTATGGATTTACTGGCAGCAGTAGAGCAAGATGTGGTGCTAAAAGCAGGTGAACGTATTTTAGTGCCAACTGGCATTAGCATTGCACTTCCCATCGGCTATGAAGCACAAGTGCGCCCACGTTCAGGTTTGGCGTTTAAAAATGGTGTGACAGTACTCAATACACCTGGCACTATCGATGCTGATTATCGTGGCGAAATCAAAGTGATATTGCATAATGCATCCCAAGAAGATTTCACAATCACACGCAGTATGCGTATTGCACAAATGGTGATTGCGGCCCATGCTACAGTTAGCTGGCAGCCTGTGGCTAATCTGGATGAAACCGCACGCGGTGCGGGTGGCTTTGGTTCTACCGGCGTTCAGGCAAAAGTAGCACAAACGGCATAGTTATCGCAGTTTATGTTCACATTACCGAAAAAGTTTTTCTTTGCGTTAGAGGCAACCTTATATATTGCCTGCCATCTAGAGGCGCGGCCTATTAACGGCAAAGAGATTTGCAAATACCACGGCGTATCAACACGTTACCTGGAGCCGATTTTGCAATATCTGGTGAAAGGCAAGATTCTACGCGGCGTACGCGGGCCAAAGGGAGGCTATGTACTCGCCAAAGAGCGCCGCAAAATAACGCTTGCTGATATATTCTTGCTGATGCAAGATATGGAAGCTAGCGAAACGGAGCTGTATACTTATACTGCTTTGGGCAAATCCATTATCGTCCCGCTCTGGGTAGATATCCAGGACGAAACGATTGAACGCCTTCAACGTATCACCCTAGAGGATCTGTGGAAGCAAGTGGATGAAAAAGGCGTGGTGGAGATGTTAAAAACATCAGGCGATTTCGTGATCTAACCCGTCAACGGGACATATATATAATATTGTTTATCAACCATTATAAAGGGTAAGATAATGACAGCTAAAGTAAATACTGTATCCAATACTGTGGGAAATTACACACCGCCAAGCACAGAAGGCCGCGGCAAAATCTATCCCAACATCGTCGAAACCATTGGCAATACACCGCTGGTGCGTCTGTCTAAATTAGCAAAACAGCATAATTGCGTGGCAGATATCACAGCCAAACTCGAATTCTTCAACCCGCTCTCTTCCGTGAAAGACCGTTTGGCGCTTTCAATGATTGAAGCAGCAGAGGCTGAAGGCCGTTTGAAGGCTGATAGCCTGATTGTGGAGCCGACTTCCGGTAACACGGGGATCGCACTGGCATTTATCGCAGCCTCTAAAGGTTACCGTTTGGTGCTGACCATGCCTGAGAGCATGTCTATCGAACGTCGCAAAATGCTTAAAATACTTGGCGCTGACCTGGAATTAACACCGGCTGCAAAAGGTATGCGCGGTGCGATTGAGCGTGCAGAAGAGATCCTGCAAACCAATCCAAAAGCCATCATGCTGCAACAATTCAAAAACCCCGCAAATCCAGCCATTCACCGCTCTACCACAGCCGAAGAAATCTGGCGTGATACAGCAGGTAAAGTGGATGTCGTGATTGCTGGTGTAGGTACCGGTGGTACAATCACAGGCTGCGCGCATGTGCTGAAACGTTATAACCCCAATGTAAAAATCATCGCTGTAGAGCCTGAAGATAGCCCAGTGCTGTCTGGCGGCAAACCTGGCCCGCATAAAATCCAAGGGATTGGTGCTGGCTTTATTCCTGATGTACTCGATCAAAGCGTGATTGATGAAGTGGTTACTATTGGTAACGAAACCTCTTTCACCATCGCGCGTCAAGTAGCGCGTATTGAAGGTGTACCAGCAGGTATTTCTTCTGGTGCAACCATTGCCGCTGCACTCGAAGTAGGCGCCCGCCCGGATATGAAAGGCAAGCTGATCGTAACCATCGTCGCTTCCTGCGCAGAGCGTTACCTGTCTACGGATCTGTTTGCGGATCTATAATATAGGGGACAGGATTCGGGATTCAGGATTCAGAGGATTTATATAAAATTCGCTGACATTCTTCTGAATCCCGAATCCTGAATCCCGAATCCTATTATGCATTTCACCGACACCCAACTCGAACGCTACTCTCGCCATATTATCTTAAAAGAAGTAGGGGCGGAGGGTCAGTATCATTTATTGCAGGCGAAAGTGCTGGTGATTGGTGCGGGTGGGCTTGGCTCTCCGGTGTTAATGTATCTGGCAGCGGCAGGTGTTGGAACATTGGGAATTGTTGATCATGATACGGTCGAACTTTCCAATCTACAGCGGCAGATTATGCATTCTGTAGAACGCATTGGCACACCAAAGGTAGCAAGTGCAGAGAAAACTCTGCATAACCTCAATCCTGATATCACCCTTCACCTGCACCCTCTTCGACTATCTGCGGATAATGCAGCAGATATTATAGCGCCTTACGATATCGTACTAGACGGTAGCGATAATTTTGAGACGCGGTTTGTCATCAATGATGCCTGCCTTGCTGCAAAGAAAACGCTGATCTCAGCGGCCATTCGCCAGTTTGAAGGCTATCTCTCCGTTTATAAACCCCATGCTGGCACCCACTATCCTTGCTATCGCTGTTTGCATCCCGAAGCATTTGATGATGAATTAACATGCACACGTGGCGGCATATTAGGCTCCATCGCAGGGGTGATGGGTACATTACAAGCCACCGAAACCCTCAAAGAAATTCTGCAATTAGGTGAAAGCCTGGCAGGCACACTGCTCACCTATAACGCCCTCACCGCACAATTCCGCAAAATCACTCTGCCACGCGATCCGGAATGTGTAAGCTGTCGTAATAAGGCTTAAGAATACCGCCCTGCACATAGAATGCCTGCGCTTCTTGCAGCGATGCTGGCAGTGGTGAAAGCTGATACATCGGCAAGGACGCATCCCCATAGATTTTAGGCAGGCTTGGCTGCAATTGATGCACAAGCCCATGATAGACACCCACCAACACCGCCGTAATTACATCATATGGATGCGCAGAAGCGGAGGAGACGCGGTGTTCGATATGGCGGGTATGCTCTAATACCCAACTACTGGCCGGTATGCGTAGCGCAACAGTGCGGTTATTACCGCCCCAGCTGATAGTAGTCGGCGCATCATGCTTAGCCACGAAGCGCTGATAACAATCTTCCGTAGGCGCAAAAAAGCACATAGCCTCTTGCATACTGGCCAATAATCCTGCCATGGCATGAAGCATAATGGTGCTTTCCTGCCGCCCTTCCCCCTCACCTTCGCGCATCATCAACGGATTGCCGTGCGGATCGCAGAGGCTGATATGGATATGCAAACTACTGCCTGGCTGATCCTCAAAGGGTTTAGCGGAAGAGTCAAAATGATAGCCCTGTTGCGCAGTAACATGCTGAAGTAAACTCGGCAGATGGGTAAGATGCTCCGCAATCGCCTCCACATCCGGGTGATGTGGCATTTGCACTTCAAATTGCCCTGCTCCACGTTCTTTTTCGAGCGGGGCTAACGGCGTGCCAACCTGTTCGCAAGCAGCCAGTATAGCATCTGACAGCGTCGCAATAGCGGCATCATTCGCAGGAAATGGCGACAAATAGAACTCCAACTCCGCACCAATCACTGGTACACAGTGCAATTCATTATGAAACTGAGAGAGAATGTGAGAGAGGCGGTGTTTTTGGGCCTCGGTAATTGTATGAAGGGGCGGTGCGTCAAACACGTTTAGCCCCTTCGTACATTATGCAGCAATAATGGATTCAACCCACTCATACAGGCTGCTTTTCGGCATAGAGCCTACTTTGGTTGCGCTAGCCTGGCCGTTTTTGAAAATAATCAGCGTAGGAATACCGCGCACACCAAATTTCGCCGGTGTATCAGGGTTTTTATCAATATTTACTTTGATAACTTTCAGCTTGCCTTCCATGTCATTTGCCAGCTCATCGATGATTGGCGAAAGTTGACGGCATGGCATGCACCATTCAGCCCAGAAATCCACTAAAACCGGCGTCGTCGCCTGTAAAACATCTGTCTGGAAATTGCTATCGGTTGTTTCTAAAGCCATAAAATAGCTCCTTTCTATAGTACCATCTATCTAATATGGAGATTAAAGCCAGGAAGTCAAGGCTTAAGGCTAAATTTCGCTTTTTTCAGCTCGCTATCCATGTATTTTTGCACCGCTTGCTGTGAAAGCTCATGGCGAATGCCAAAAGAGGCTGTTTCATAAGGCAAAATCTGAATATCACGCTTATCATAAAGCGTCAGCGTATGCCAGCCAAGGGATGTCTGGATAGGCTGGGAAATATCGCCAGGATTGAGCGAAAACAATATTTTCTCTACATTTGCTGGCAACATGCCTTCCTGCACATAGCCAATCTCAGTTTGATAGGTTTGGGGCGTTTTATCAATAATCGATTGAATTCGCTTACATTCCTTCAATCCCTCCCCAATATGCAAAGCACTCGGACGGCTAGGGCTTAGCACTTGGTGAAATAATGCCTCTTTCTTTCCCCTTACCTTGGATACCGACTCATTATATTGTTTTCTAACCGAATTATCCCCAATATTGCTGGATAAAGCGCGTTTGAGATATTCGGTTTGGATATAGTCCTCTTTCATTTTCGCCAGCGCTTTTTGGGTGGCAGGTTCATCAGCAATGCCGGATTTGGCAATCGCTTCATCCAACAAAATCTTGCCAGTCATACTGCGGATAAGTTGTTTTTGCTCTTTGACAGGATAATCTTCCAGTGAGGTTTTTTTGCCAAATACCTCCGTAAGCTTCGCTTCGATTTGAGACGCTTTGATCTTGCGGCCATCAATAGTAGCCACCACATTATCTGCATGCGCCATAACAGGCAATACACAACCTAGAACACTAAAAACAATCACCCAGAAACGCATATTACTATTCCTTCTCTAAAGACCCTTGAAATTCCTGTATCACATCTTACGTAATAGGGGTAGTTTTTATTCTGCGAATAGGCTATAAGCAACCTCTAGGGTTTATTATATAAGGATTCTAAAGCATGTTTGGATCATTGGCGCGTAAGATTTTTGGGTCTTCAAGTGAGCGTATTATTAAGTCATTTTATAGTGTAGTTACGGCAGTTAATGCCTTAGAACCGAGCCTAGAGAAACTCTCTGATGATGAGCTACGCAGCCGCACCCAATGGTTCCGCGATCGTTTAAAAGAAGGTGAAACCTTAGAAGATATCCTCCCAGAAGCTTTTGCCACCGTGCGTGAAGCATCACGCCGCACCTTAGGTTTGCGCCATTTTGACGTGCAGTTGATTGGTGGTTTAGCATTGCATCGCGGTATGATTTCTGAAATGCGTACCGGTGAAGGTAAAACACTGGTAGCAACCCTTCCTGCCTATTTAAATGCCTTAGAAGGCAAAGGTGTGCATGTAGTGACCGTCAATGATTACCTGGCTAAGCGTGACGCTGAAACCTTGAGCAAGCTGTATAATTTCTTAGGTTTAAGCGTTGGCGTGATTGTGCATGGCCTGTATGATATCGAACGTAAAGAGGCCTATGCAGCCGATATTACCTACGGTACGAATAATGAATATGGCTTTGACTATCTGCGCGATAATATGAAATTCATGGCAGAACAACTGGTGCAACGCCCCTTCAATTTCGCATTGGTGGATGAGGTAGATTCGATTTTGATCGATGAGGCACGTACTCCACTTATTATTTCCGGCCCAACCGAAGATAATTCCGATCTCTATATTAAAATCGATAAACTCATCCCGCTTCTTGCCAAAGAAGATTACGAAATCGATGAAAAAGCACGTACCGTTGTGCTAACCGATGAAGGAACCGAACACGTAGAGCAAATTCTCAAGGAAAAAGGCCTGTTATCGGCAGAGCATAGTCTTTACGATATCGAGTCGATTTCTCTCGTCCATCACGTCAACCAAGCCCTGCGCGCGCATAAGTTATTTGCGTGTGATACGGATTATATCGTCAAAGACGGTAAAGTCGTGATTATTGATGAATTCACTGGCCGTATGATGGATGGCCGTCGTTATTCTGAAGGCCTGCATCAAGCACTGGAAGCAAAAGAAAACGTGCAAATCCAGAATGAAAACCAAACTTTGGCATCGATCACTTTCCAAAACTATTTCCGCCTGTATCCAAAACTGGCAGGGATGACAGGTACAGCAAAGACCGAAGAACAAGAATTCCGCGATATTTATAATCTGGGTGTATTGGATATCCCAACCCATATGCCAGTGCGTCGTGAAGATGAAGAAGACGCGATTTACCGTTCTGCGGCTGAGAAATATGATGCTATTATTGCAGAAATCGAAGAGCGCCATAAAGCAAACCAGCCAATTCTGGTGGGTACAGCCAGTATTGAAAAATCAGAATTCCTCTCCAATCTGCTGAAGAAAAAGAAAATCCAGCATAATGTATTGAACGCCCGTCATCACGAGCGTGAAGCGCATATTATTGCACAAGCCGGCCGCCCAGGCGCAATTACCATTGCGACCAACATGGCGGGCCGTGGTACGGATATTATGCTCGGCGGTAATGCCGAGATGCGGATTCTGGATGAACTTGGCGAAAACCCAGACCAAACACAAGCACAAGCCATCCGCGATGAAGTATTGCGCGATAAGGAAAAAGTACTGGCAGCAGGCGGCCTCTATGTCATTGGTAGCGAACGCCATGAAAGCCGCCGTATTGATAACCAGCTCCGTGGCCGTTCCGGCCGTCAGGGTGACCCAGGACGCACGAAATTTTTCTTATCCTTAGAAGACGACCTGATGCGCATTTTCGGCTCAGACCGCCTGAAAGGCATCTTCAGCAAAAGCCTGGAAGAAGGCGAAGCCATCCGCCATCCATGGATTTCCCGTGCGCTTGAAAAAGCGCAGGAAAAAGTGGAGGCACGCAACTACGATATTCGTAAGAACCTGCTGAAATTTGATAATGTGATGAATGATCAGCGTAAAGTGATCTACGAACAACGCCTGGAACTGATGCAGGATGATGATATTTCTGACATGGTGGCGGCGATGTATGAAGAGCTGAATGAAGCCGTCGTTGACACCCATATCCCAGCGCGCAGCTTTGTGGAGCAATGGGATGTGGAATCCATGCAGAAGGAATTCTTCCGCATTTACGGCATTTCCCTGCCGATTGAACAATGGGCAAAAGAAGAACTTATAGATAGTGCTTTGATGCTGGAACGCATTCAAGACGCAGTATCAAACCACTTCAAAAACAAAGAAGCCAGCTATGGCGCAGAACTCATCCGCCTCGCAGAGAAGCGCATTGTGCTGATCACACTGGATCAACTCTGGAAAGATCACTTGCTTTCGCTTGACCATTTACGCCAAGGCATCAACCTACGCGCCTATGGCCAGAAAGACCCGCTCAATGAATATAAGCATGAAGCTTTTGCCATGTTTGAGAATATGTTGGGTGAGCTGAAGCAAATCGTGGTGAGCCGTTTAGCGCATCTGGAAATCAACAATAATCCAGAAGATGGCCCAGGCTTAAGCTTCCCTGAGCCAAAACAAACCATGTTTGAAAGCCGCCAAGACCCTGCACTTCTCCCAGAAGAAGAGCAAGAACCACAAGGCATGATTATCAATACAGTCCGCAGCAACATAGCCCCCGAAGACCGCGACCCACGCGACCCCAATAGCTGGGGTAAAGTAGGCCGCAATGATGATTGCCCATGTGGTTCTGGGAAAAAATATAAGCATTGCCATGGGCAAATTTAGTTGGCAGCTTATAAGAAATTGTGTCATTCACCGGTTTGACCGGTGAATCCATTTCAAAATATAGTGTTATTATGGATGGATACGCCGATCACGTTGGCGTATGACAAAGCATTGTTGATGATACGTTAATCAAGAATTTCAAGCTATGTCATCCTTGGACTTGATCCAAGGATCCATCCTAATATTAAGGCAAAAATATGGCTTAGAAGGGCTGTATGTTTTAGATGGATTCTTGGATCAAGTCCAAGAATGACAGAATTTATTTCTAAATAAGTCAGCACCAAATCTGCTGCCCCCTTGCCAATCCCCCCCACAAAGTATACAACTAAACACATGGCCTCACTTTCTATCACCGTTCTGCGATTACGCGATTTTCGGTTCTTGCTTTGCACCCGTGTATTTGGGATTATGGCATTGCAGGCACAGGCAGTTATTGTCGGCTGGCAGGTCTATTCTATTACCAAAGACCCTTTCATGCTCGGCCTCACCGGCCTAACAGAAGCGATTCCTGCGATCATCTGCGCTCTTTTTGCAGGGCATATTGTGGATATCAGTAGACCACACAGAGTATATCTCACCTGTATTAGCGTACTTGCGCTCAACACAACGTTATTCTATCTCCTAGCCGGAGGTATTATTGATGCACCAGGTGGCACTATATTACCGTGGATTTATGGTGGGATTTTTGTCTCAGGCGTAGCGCGGAGTTTTATTATTCCAGCCTCATTCTCACTCCTGCCACAAATCGTCCCACGCGCAGAACTGCCTGCTGCTTCTGCATGGCTCAGTAGCGGCTTCCAGCTTGCCGCCATCACTGGCCCTGCCATTGCGGGTATTATCTATGGTGGCTATGGCCCGCATGGTGCGTGGATATTACCGATGTTATTGATGATTACTGCGGCCATCATGATCTTCAGCATCAGCCACGGCCCACGTCATTACCGCAGCAATACAGGTCCACGCGAACCCGCTGCAAAAAGCATTAAAGCAGGTTGGGTGTTTATTCTGAATAATCCCGTGCTGCTTTCCGTGATGGCGCTTGATATGTTTGCCGTATTATTCGGCGGCGCAGTTGCTATGCTGCCGGCTTATGCGGATCAAGTATTGCATGTAGGCTCCGAAGGCCTGGGAGCATTACGTGCAGCACCTGCATTAGGCGCTATTATCACCGCCCTCACCCTTGCCTTACGCCCGCTTAAAATTGTGCGGGCAACGACGATGTTATGGGTTGTGGCTGGATTTGGGGTCTGTATGATTGGCTTTGGCTTAAGCCATACCTTCTGGCTATCGATGATTTTGCTTGCGATGAGTGGAGCATTTGATAGCGTCAGCATGGTGATCCGCTCGACGCTGATGCAACTTCTCGTGCCCGATAACATGCGCGGACGCGTCTCTTCCGTTAACAGTATGTTTGTGATTTCATCCAATGAAATTGGCGCTTTTGAATCCGGCCTGGCGGCACGTTTCTTAGGGCTGGTGCCTTCTGTGGTATTTGGCGGTGTGGCAACACTCATTGTTGTTGCCACCACCACTTTGCTTTCCCCTAAACTACGCCGCACCGTTGTGCGCGCCGATCAGGGGCAACAGGATTAATTATCTATCCGCTGCATTCTCGAGTTTTTGCCCGCCACGCTTAATATCCTGGCCCAGGCCTTGCATAGTATTACATGCACTCACACATAATGCGAGCATCACAACAGCAGAAATAGTAGCAATCACACGCATAAATACCCTCCGTTTTGCGTTATATTCTAGGTGTAACATAGGCACAGGGGGTTTGTCTATATAGGCATAAAATAGGTACTGCCTCATTTTGAAATTTTTGCTTGTTTTCACGCTTTGTCATCCTTGGACTTGATCCAAGAATGACAACAATTATTGCAAAATGAGTCAGTACCATAAAATACCATGCGATGAGAGAAGTTCCGTGATAAAGTGCCGGCCTATATCCACCTGCTGATAGGAGAAATTTTTATGCCCTGGTACCGCACTATCATCCCTAAGAATGAGCTAAAAACCCTTGCAAAGCGCCAGCAGCTTGACTATGCCGACATGCATAAACAGCAGCCTTATTGCTCACATCAACAACCTTCGCACTTTACAGAGCTATCGGCTTTCCACTACATCACAAAAGGCGTAAAACAACGATTGTTTACAAGCTATGATAGTGACGAAAATATTGGCATCATCCTCCGCCCCTATACACAACCACGCAATGTATATTGGCGTGATAGCAACCGGTGCGCATTATCAAACGCTACATTTAAAGTAAAGCATACCCCAGATTCCTTTCAAACCAGCCTTACTGATAATCAATTTATCCTCACGACCGAAGATAAAGCAGCAGAATCCGTACGCACACGATATCGCCGTTTTGTAAAACAATACCAACAAGAAGACCTCGATCCTCAAGAAGCCTCTGTACCATGGACAGAAGGTTTATTCCGTTATCAACGGGATGAAATTGACGGCATTGTTGTGAATCCTAAAAACACACAAAGCTGCCTCCAAGCCTATGCTTTTGCAAAGACCCTAGAAGCCCATACCAAACAACGCTACACATTCTATGCCTGTGACGGCAATACGTCAGCACTTACCGAAGTTGATAGAGACACTGTAAAGGGTAAAATCTACTCCTCATCAAAACAATTAACGGAATTGCTGAAAGAATACCATCGATGCCACAGCACCACCCAAGAAAAACATTATGGTTGATCACTCCCACATACTCTACGAGGATGACACCCTCCTCATCCTCAACAAACCTGCCGGCCTGCCTGTACATCCTGGTTCAGGTGGCGGAGAGAATCTGGAAATATATCTGAGCACACTCTCTTCCACACCACTTGCACTGGCGCACCGCCTCGATAAAGATACCAGCGGCTGCCTTATCCTAGGCAAAACACCGGAGGCCTTACGCCATCTCGGCCGCCTCTTCTCACAAGGGCGCATAACCAAAACCTACTGGGCCATCGTCCACGGCAATGTAACACCTGCCGAAGGGCATATCGATATCCCTTTGCGTAAACAATCCCCTCTCAAACACCGCTGGTGGATGATGCCCCATCCCGATGGGCAACCTTCGCTCACCGATTATAAAGTGCTAGGAAGCACACCCCACACCACCTGGCTAGAACTCCACCCTCGCACAGGCCGCACCCATCAACTACGCGTCCATTGCCAGGCAATTGGAACACCAATTGTGGGAGATAAGGTGTATGGAATAGAAGGCGATAATCCCAATCGCCCCCTCATGCATCTCCACGCTAGAGCGATGACGATTCCACGCCATTCACAAACCCCCATTACCGTGACAGCACCACCCCCAGAACATATGTTGGAACGGCTACAGGCATGTAGCTATAACATAACAAGTGATGAAGCATATGACTGAATTAGCACTATTATTTTCGTCTGCATTTCTAGCCGCAACCCTATTCCCCGCCCAATCTGAACTGGTACTTATCAGCCTCCATGCAACAGGACGTTATTCTCCTGCAACATTATTGATAGTAGCAAGCCTTGGCAATATACTGGGCTCAGTTATGAATTGGCTACTAGGCCGTTACCTGCTCCATTTTAGCGATAGAAAATGGTTCCCCATTAAAAAGCCCACACTGGATAAAGCCACCACACTCTACCAAAAATACGGCATATGGACACTACTCTTCGCATGGCTGCCCTTTATAGGCGACCCACTTACCCTCGTTGCCGGCATGCTGAGAACACATATCCTATTATTCATCCTCTTAGTGACAATTGGCAAAGTAGGCCGCTATACGCTTTTACTGGCTGCTTTATAATGTGTGTTTAGGTGAATATAAGCGGATAAGGACACATGATTTTGCATCACACCCACCACCCAGCCCTCCTCTCACTTCAAAGCGTAGAAAAGCAAAAACTATCTTAATACTATAGATGGTCTGGTTGCGGGGGCAGGATTTGATTTTAATGAATAAGTATTTGAAATATAATAATCTAATTTAGTTCAATTTATTTTTATACCCTGAAATATACCCTAAAGATTTTGGGTCTATCCGCTCACAACAGAAGTGACCAGCAATGTGCATAATACACCACTATAGCCAACGCACAAGTGGGTATACGCTATTAATACACAGCAACATTTACGGCCTTTGCTTGAGGATTGCCAGATTGGCTATCCACAACGGACTTCATCCCATTAAAATGTGATTTATCCGTTTTCTGGATAAGGTAAATTAAGCTATCTATGATTTTCCCCATTTCCTCTACCGATGAGGGAGGAAATTCTGTGATACGGTCTGGCGCATCAGCATGCGATGAAACGTCTAAGAATCGTGTTAAACAGTTGCGTTCGTCGTCTTTAAGCTCACCAAGGTGCCGCAGTTGTTCTTCCGCTGTTTGTGTTTGTGGTACTTTGAAGGCCAGAAATGTCTCCAATACTTTTCTCGCCATAGTTGCCAATGGGTACATGTGTTCCAAAGTCATCACATCTTTTTTTGAGTGCCACTCGTAAATTTTGGAAAATAGAAAATGGTATTCCGAGTCGTATTTCTTCAATAGTGGGTCAATGTTTCCTAACCTAGCTTCTCTCTGAGATTTACCGCTTGGGGTGAGGCAATCCAGCATATAAAGGGCAAGGTCATCTTTCTTAAATCCTTTTCGTCGGTTCCATTTCTTGACTTCCTTCAGGCAGTAGAAGTTATGCGTGAACAAAAACACCTGCTTCGCGGAGGCGATGTTATCTTTGATGTAGCTTAGAGCAAAATGCGTGGATTGGCTGTCCAAGCTCGAAATTGGGTCATCAATAACGATGATTTTTTCTTCAATAGGCTTACCTTCACGGATTTTGGAAAAGAAATATATCAGGGCAATTCCTGTTTTTTCGCCCTCGCTAAGGTTCTTGGCTTTTTTGTCGTTACGTGTAATGGTGTACCCATCTTGCTCGTACTGAAGTTTGATGTCATCTCTACCAAGGAAGCGGCTTAAATCTTTGTTGACATTGCTCTCACCGATTTTAGGCTGAATAACCTTTGCTTCTGTTTCCTCGACTTCTTTGGTCAGGTCAGCAATGATTTTTCCTCGTACTTCTGCTTGCTTTTTTAATGCTTTGATGTTCTTTCCTAGGATGCGGTATTCTTCCAAAAGCTTTACTACGATAGAATTTTCAATATCCTGTTTTGCTTTAACAATATGGCTGTTCAAATTCTTGGCCTTAAGGTTATGCTTCTCTACCAATGCGTTCACCAACAATAGCTTAGACTGAATGTCTGTCTCAAGCTGCGCTATACCATCGGCAAAACTTT
The DNA here is from genome assembly GCA_964574415.1 of uncultured Rickettsiales bacterium. Lineage (GTDB taxonomy): Bacteria > Pseudomonadota > Alphaproteobacteria > Rickettsiales > CAZNNM01 > CAZNNM01. The sequence continues at coordinate 358,081 of CAZNNM010000002.1, forward strand.
CTTCTAACACATCGAAGGGATTTTCTCGCTTTTGCCGAAGAATTGCCAAGAGGTCATCAATCCTTTGCTGCCATAGGCCTTTTGCATTGTAGAATGCATCTTGAGGCGCTTTGTATTCCTCCTGAAACTCTTTATAGAAGTCTGCTGAATGCACAAGAGTAATTCCGGCATATTTATCGCGGCAGGTTTTTACCGCCACTCCTACTCGATCAACTTCAGCAATAAAGTTTTTGTATTCCTCGCTGAAGTGCTTTTCCAACTCATTCATACGCATATGAGGAAGAGATTGTAGACAAAACTGACAAGTAGGTTCTTTCCGCTCGGTGTGAATGTCATAACCTTTTTTTACCCATGCATTTAAGTCAGCATCTTTTTTCAGTACCTCTATAAAGGAAGATCCGGGAGATTTTTGCAGGATTTCTTTGGCTTCATTTAATAACTTAACGTCAATTGCTTGGGGAAACGAAACAGAGGGTAATTCTGGCATAGCATTCTGCTGAATTTCAGCATTCAATATTTGTTCTTTATCCGAATCCAGTGTATGCGCTGAGGTATCCTGATTCTCTAATGTGGAAAGGCTATTCTGCAGCGAGTTACGGTTATAATTCTGATACTTGTCTTGAACATTGGTAGTAAGACGTTTCTTTATTTCACTGGCGCGTTTCGTTAGAAATGTGTCCCATGCGCCCTCTGCTTTTTTAAGAGATTCGCCCTCCTTTGCATTCTCATCTTTATTTTCTTGGAGTTTTGCACGGGCAGCGGAAAGTTTATCGGCCAATTCGTGGGTTACTTTGCCGATTAACAGTTTCTTGGTTCTTCCTTCGCCCCACTTGATATTATCTTCAACAAAATCCACATTAAACACGCATATAGAGCCAGAGAGAAAGTCGGGATTGCTGTGTTCTACATACCCTGTGCCGGTTTTAATTTTAAACTCTGGTTGCCAATCTTCTGGCAGAAATTTGTTGTCCTCCAGATAGCGTAATAGCCTCGATAATGTGGTTTTACCGCTACCATTCCAACCATAGACCAGATTGAAAACCTTGAAATGTTCCAAATCATTTGGCCAGACGAAGTTAGGAAAGACTCCAATGTCCTTTACTTTTTCTAAAGAGGTAATGCTTCCCATGTGTATCTCCGTTCTGCAATTTTCTCTGATTTAGCATCGTAAAAGAGCTCCACTATCGAGCCACTCTAATTTTATCTGCAGTCTCGTCAATCTTGATTGTACGCAATGCATCATCCTTATTAAAGGTACTTTATTTTGATTTTTATTGTATTTTCCCTTTCACATCCAGACAAATTGTTCGAAGGCGCTATGAGGAGGTATCTATTTCCATCTCCAACTAAGGTAATCAATAACAGTCACTGGAGTAGAGTAGGCTATCCTCTCACATCTCCATAATACTTATCCTTCCACTCTTCCTTTGTGACGTTACCGATAGGTGGATTGTTTTTACAAAATGGCCTCATTATTGCCAACAAGGATGTTTGCGCCCTTATTAAGATTTAAGGAGAATTTAACTTTGTAGCATTTAAAATTTTCAATATTAACTTTAGATATATACATCCCTAAACTTCCAACTTAAAACTTGTATGTCTTTGTATCACATAGCCATACCCGTGAAGTAAAAATAACATGCTTCTAATGCTATGTTTATTGATCGATTCCACTATAAGTTTTATAAAGGATGCGTACAACAATTTATAAAGATGAATTATGCCTCTAAGCTGGAACGAGATACGCAAACGTGCAATTGAATTTGCACAAGAATATGTGGATGCGACGCGAGAAAATGCGGAAACGCAATCATTCTACAACGAATTTTTCAACGTATTCGGTATTTCACGTCGTCGCGTAGCCGCGTTTGAAGAACCTGTTAGAAAATTAGGCGATAAACGTGGACGCATTGACTTATTCTGGAAAGGCGTATTGCTGATTGAACAAAAATCAAGCGGCCGTGATTTAGATGCAGCCTATACGCAAGCACTCGATTATTTCCCGAACCTGAAAGAGGAAGAGTTACCAAAATATATCCTCGTATCTGATTTTCAACGGTTCGAGCTATACGACCTTGAGACAAAAGCAGTAAACAAGTTCATGCTTGCTGAATTGCATAAAAACGTTGAACTCTTTGGTTTTATCGCGGGCTACCAGAAACGTGAGTTCAAAGACCAAGACCCCGTAAATATCGAAGCATCCGAGCGCATGGGCAAGCTGCACGATATGCTCAAAGATGCAGGATATACAGGTCACGAACTTGAACTTTTTCTAGTGCGACTGCTTTTCTGTCTATTCGCGGAAGACACCACTATTTTTGAAAAAGGTGCGTTTCAGTATTACATTGAAACCAAAACCAAGGAAGATGGCAGCGATTTAGGAATGCATCTTTCTGCACTATTTCAAGCGCTAAACACACCACATGAGAAACGTCAAAAAAATCTTGATGAAGCACTTAACTCCTTTACCTATATCAACGGCAACTTATTTGCAGCCACGCTTCCTATTCCTGCTTTTGATAGCACCATGCGCAATTCGTTAATTAGTGCATGTTATTTCGATTGGAGTCGTATTTCTCCTGCTATTTTTGGCTCGCTGTTTCAATCGGTAATGGATAAAGACAAACGGCGCGGGGTAGGTGCTCACTACACTACCGAAAAGAATATCATGAAAATCTTGAAGCCACTGTTTCTGGATGCACTTCATGAGGAGTTTGAGAAGGCCAAAAAGGATAAAAAGAAACTGCATGCCTTTCATGACAAGCTCGCTAAACTTACATTCTTTGACCCAGCTTGCGGCTGTGGCAACTTCTTGATTCTAGCCTACCGAGAACTGCGTGAGCTTGAAATTAAGTTACTTAGAGCCCTACACGACGATAAACAGCAGGTGTTAGATGTTAGCCAGTTATCACGCGTCGACGTAGATGCATTTTACGGTATTGAGATAGAAGAATTCCCTGCAAAAATAGCAGAAGTTGCGCTGTGGCTCATGGATCATCAAATGAATATCCGCCTCTCAGAAATGTTCGGGGTGTATTATGTACGATTGCCGTTAAGAAAATCTGCACATATTCATCATGATAATGCGTTAAGGCTAGACTGGAAAGAAGTCATAGCTCCGGAGAAATTGAGCTACATTCTCGGAAATCCACCATTTATAGCCAAGCACTTAATGACCGACGAACAAGGCACAGAAATTGATACGCTGTTTCACGGGGTAAATGGCGCAGGGGTTCTTGATTATGTTACAGCGTGGTATTTGAAAGCCGCTCAGTATATTCAAGGCACTCATATCAGATGTGCTTTTGTTTCCACAAATTCCATTACACAAGGCGAGCAAGTAGCGGTGTTATGGCAGGAATTATTTAGCCGTTACCATGTTAAGATTCATTTCGCGCATCGTACCTTTGCATGGAGCAGTGAAGCCAGAGGCAAAGCGGCTGTTTATTGTGTTATTATTGGCTTTTCTGCTTATGACAGCGATGACAAATTGCTTTATGATTATGATACACCAAAGGCAGAAGCGCATGAAATGCAGGTGCGTAATATCGCACCATATCTGGTTGAGGGGGACGATTTTGTAATCCCAAAGCGCAGCAAGCCGTTATGCAATTCACCAGAAATGATTTTTGGTAATAAACCTGTGGATAATGGAAATTTCTTTTTCACAGACAAAGAAAAGGGTGATTTTCTTGCTATCGAGCCACGCGCCGAAAAATTTATCCGCCCTTTCCTTAGTGCCAGAGAATATCTACATGGGGATAATCGTTGGTGTCTGTGGCTAAAAGATGCAGCCCCCGCTGAGTTATACAATCTGCCGAAGGTTATGGAACGTATTGAAGCGATAAAAAAATTTCGTTTAGCTAGTAAGAAAGCGCCTACACGCGAAACAGCAAATACACCGACACTATTCTCAGAGATTCGTCAACCAACCGGTAGTTACATTCTTATACCTCGCCATACATCCGAGAATCGTAATTACGTCCCATTTGGTTTTTTTGATTCAGCTAGCATAGTTGCTGATAGCTGTAATTGTATTCCTGATGCCACTCTTTACCACTTCGGCATTATTACTTCCGCCATGCACATGACATGGATGCGCTATGTGTGCGGTAGAATTAAAAGTGATTTTCGTTATTCTAATACGCTAGTTTACAACACTTTCCCGTGGCCTACACCTACCGCGGCTCAAACAAAAGATATTGAGGCCAAAGCGCAAACAGTGTTGGATAGCTGTTCAGCATTCAGGCGGTCATGCTCGTTTACTGCTTTTTTGTATGCGGTTAGCGCATCTTCTATTTTCGATACGCTGGCTTCCCCATGTTTTATCAGCTTACCGGCCTTATCTTTTTTGCCAAAATGTAGCCGAGCCGCATGTATTGCCTCTTTTCTTATGGCTCTCCATTTTGGATGCTTGGAATTGTGCTGATATTCTTCCTTCTTATCTGCGATGAAATTCTCTACAAACTCCGCGATTTCTATACTTTCAAAAATTCCGCGATAAGCTGGGCCAGACGTACGTTTCACCAGCCTCTCAATTTTATAGCCCCCCTCTCTATTTTTATCGAACAACCCCGCAATCCAGTCTAAAATTCTAGGGTGTAGGGGGTGGGGACTAAGCAGTGCCTCCGCAACAAGCGTAAGGTTGGGTTCAGCGTCTTTGGGTACTGGCTTCGCGCACCATTGCAGCTTTCCTTCGTGCATAATGCATGATGCTTCATATTGGAGGCCAAGCACTGTATGCACGAACACATCTTCAATGTGGCAAATATCATCGGTCTTATGCGGCTTCACGCTTTTCCTCATTGAGTTTTGTATCAAGGAAATCCGCCCACCACTGCATGAGCTTCTTGCGGTCTTCGAGGTAGATTGCCTTATTGTAGGTACCGCGTACCTTGGATTTTTCCACATGAGCAAGTTGCATTTCGATATGGTCAGGGTTGAAGCCCTTTTCATTCAATATGGTGCTGGCAGTATGACGGAAACCATGAGGCGTTGCTTTAGAGGCGGTGAGCTTCTTGACCACTTTGATAAGCCCTACATCGGAAACAGGCTTTTTCGCACGTGTTCTGCCGGGAAAGAGCAAATCACCATCGCCGGTAATTTTTCGTATTTCCGCAATGGTGGCAAGTGCCTGCTGTGATAATGGTACCATATGCTCACGCTCGATTTTCATACGCGAAGCAGGAATTACCCACAATTTCTCTTTCTCATTGATTTCAGACCATGTTGCGCCACGTAATTCACCGGGACGCACAAAGGTCAGCGCAAGGAGCTTCACTGCAAGCTGCATTAGGGAATAATTTTCTGGGTCTTCGATACGTTGTAGGAATTCGGTCAATTCGTCTTCACGCAGATGGTCACGATTTTTGACCTTATTGCCTTGTATATATTTTGAACGGCCAAGCGCCGGGTTCATATCGCATAACCCTTGCACAATAGCGTGTTCAAAAATAGCCGTACAATACTGATTGATACGCTTTGCCACATCAGGAGCTTTGCGCTCCTCAATGCGTTTGAGAACACTCATAATATCCGGCACTTTCACTTCAGCGATAGGCTTCCAGCCGATAACGCTGAACACATCTTTCTCTAACCGGCTTAGAATATTCTTGGCATGCTTTGGTGCCCACACTTGTTTCTTATACCAATCGCGAGCAACTACTTCAAAAGTGTTAGCGCTCTCTGTGACTTTCTGCTGATGGTCACTTTTCTTTTTGATATTCGGGTCTACACCCTTTTTGAGAAGCGCTTTTGCCTCATCCTTTAAGCGCCGTGCATCTGTGAGGCTAATTTTGCCTTCTGTGTTGCCGTATTGGCCAATAGTGAGAATGTTATACTTGCCATTAAATTTGTAGGGATACTGCCAGACTTTAGTACCACTTGGTCGTACCAGTAATACCAAACCACCTTCATCATAGAGCTTATAAGGCGTATCCTTAGGTTTAGCGCCACGAATAGCGGTTTCAGGAAGCTTAGGATTTATCTTTGGCATAGCGGGCACTTCTATAGGGTATATTCATACCCCATACCCTATCATATACCCTAAAAAATGCAAGATGCGGACGTGTCCACATGTATCCACACGGACTAAAAGCCACTTTAATATGCTGTTTTTTCTTGATTTAAAATCTTATTTGGAAGTACTTGGAAGTAAGTTTGGTTGCGGGGGCAGGATTTGAACCTGCGGCCTTCAGGTTATGAGTGGTGCTTGGGGCATTTCTCCCCGCTTACTTTGTTTTCTTTGTGTTTCTGCAAAGCGTTGTTTTTACTGGATAAATGGCAGTTATCATGCGCTTAGTGTTTCTACCGGCTGCGCCGTGATTTTCTGCCTCTTGCTTCCATAGTGCTTCCACGGAAGCAGGCAACCGCAGCCCATAATTGAAACGAAAAGAGGTTGCCAATGCCAAAACTGACCAAGCGGTTTATAGATGCCGCAGAAATACAATGCAAAGACTATTTCATCTTTGATTCCGAGCTGCCCTGCTTTGGGGTGCGGGTCATGCCATCGGGCCGTAAGTCCTACGTGATTCAATATCGGGCCGAGCGAAAAAAGATTCGGCGCAAGAGCCTTGGTATGCATGGAGTGGTTCCGCTGGAGGAAGCTCGGAAGAAAGCCTTCAAAATTCTGGCGGCTGTGCAATCGGGCGATGATCCTGTCGGAGAGGAACGCGCCAAGCAATATGCACTGACCGTCAACGACCTTGCGGAGCGATTCATAGAGGAACACGTGGATGTGCATTTGAAACCGCGCACTGCTGATGGCTACAAACGCAACCTTAAGAAATTCATCCTGCCTCAGATTGGCCATCTGAAGATTACGGATGTGACGCGAGCCGATATATCGGCATTTCACCATACGCGTCGCAAATCGCCTTACGAGGCGAACCGGTGTTTGGAGATCATATCCAAAATGTTTAATCTGGCTGAGATGTGGGGGCTGCGTCCGGATGGCACCAATCCTCGTCGCCATATCAAGAAATACCCTGAAAAGAAGCGCGAACGGTTTTTGACCCCGGACGAAACCAAGCGCTTGGGTGCCACGCTGAAACAGATGCATGCAGAAGGCGTGGAATCGCACTCCGCAGTCAACTGCATCAAACTGTTGTTGCTGACCGGGTGTCGCCTGAGCGAAATACAAACCCTGCAATGGAAATTCATCGACTGGGCTGACTCTACGATCAAATTGCCTGATTCTAAAACCGGCGCGAGAGTCATTTATGCTGGTGAGCATGTGTTGGACGTGCTGCGGGCTATCAAAGCGCACCCTGACACACCTGCCGACAATCCTTATGTGATTTACGGAACGCTTGAGGGGGCGTACCTCACTGATATGCAAAAGCCGTGGCGGCGCATCCGCAAGCGTGCCGGTCTGGAAGATGTGCGCATCCATGACCTGCGTCATAGTTTTGCCTCCTATGCAGTTAGCCAAGGCATGAGCCTGCCTATGATAGGAAAGCTGCTCGGCCACACACAGGTGCAAACCACGGCACGCTATGCCCATCTTATGTCCGACCCGATCAAACAAGCCGCCGGTCAGGTGTCTGGTAATATTGCTGGGCTGGTATCGTGAATTCAGGTTTTATTCTATCCCGGTGGATAGACTCAAATACAACTGAACCACCTCGACACCACAATACCCGCAAAGCCCTGTCCTGACTAGAGGAAGTTGCCCGCGCTACCGGAGCGCGGGTTTCCCATGAAGATGATAGACTCGTTTTTGGATGAATTCAGCTATGTAACAGTGTAAAATCCGTTCTTCCGCGCCCCGTTGTAGCAGATAGCGTTATGCTCCAACATGCTGGCGATGTCACGTTTGGCGGTCTTATGGCTCACCCACCACTGCGTGGCAATATCATCGGCTTTTAGTTTCTTTCCTCTCTGTAATTCACCGATGAACCATAGCTGACGATGGTTCAATTTGATAGCCACATCCAGATTGACCATCACATTTATAGGGACATATTTGTCCCTATAAACTGGGTTTTCCGGTCTGCTAAGTGCCGTTTTAGGGTGCATTTTTTCGGGTATGTTTTCGGCTAAACAAACCTCCCACACATCCGCACGACCGATCATCTCCAGCAGTCCTTTAAGCACCTGCGGATACACTCCGGCCAGCATGATTAAATGCGCGGATTTCGGCGCATTGATTGCCTGACACCACTTATTGATTGTGTGCAAATTAGCGCCTGTAATGCGCCCAATTTCTTTCACCACGGAAGTGTCATCCTGATGCTCGTGACGCAGGGCGTTGGCCACCATGGTTGCCACTGATTGGTCATCAATAGACGATAGTAAAACTTGGCTAAAATTCTGAAAAGACATGTAATCGCTCCTTTTGTTAAAATGATGGAAAGGAGCATTTTCGCTGGCGTTTCAGTGAATGCCGAAGAATTGCATATAAAACAGGATCATTCAGTTGAGAGATTTATTTGGCTTGGCAAACGGAGATACGAAAACCCCGTCGATCAACATGGCGGCGATGTATGTGCGCATGTCCACTGACCACCAGAAATACTCAACGGAAAATCAGGCCGAAGCGATCAAGGAATATGCCAAACGCAAAAAGCTGGATATCGTTAAGACCTATGCCGATGAAGGCAAAAGTGGATTGAATCTGGCGGGGCGTGATGCGCTCAAAAGCCTGATTGATGATGTGCAGAATAATCGTGCCGAGTTCAAAGTGATTTTAGTGCTGGATGTCACGCGCTGGGGACGGTTTCAGGATGCGGATGAAAGCGCCTATTATGAGTATATCTGCCGCCGCGCTGGCATTGACGTGCAGTATGTGGCCGAGCAGTTTGAAAATGACGGCAGCCCAGTATCCAACATTGTAAAAAGCGTGAAGCGCTCAATGGCTGGCGAGTATAGCCGTGAGCTATCCAACAAGGTGTTCGCTGGTCAATGCCGCCTAATCGAGAAAGGCTTCCGGCAAGGTGGTCCCGCTGGCTTCGGCCTGCGCCGCTTGTTGATTGATGAGCATGGCAATCCCAAAGCGGAGTTGAAACAAGGTGAGCATAAAAGCCTGCAAACGGATCGAGTGGTCCTGATCCCCGGTCCTGATGAGGAAATCAATATCGTGCGCTGGATTTACCATGCCTTCATTCATGACGGCATGAAAGAAACAGAGATCGCCCATTCCCTGAATCAGCGGGGCATTCTCACGGATTTGGACAGGCCGTGGACACGCGGCACAGTGCATCAGGTGCTCACCAATGAAAAATATATTGGCAACAACGTCTTTAACCGCACATCGCATAAGCTGAAAAAGCGCCGAGTGGAAAACTCACCGGATATGTGGGTGCGTGCCGATGGCGTGTTCGACGCGATTGTCGATCCCAGCGACTTTTACACAGTGCAAGGCATTTTACGCGAGCGCAGCCGCAGGTTCTCCGATGACGAGATGTTGGAAAAATTGCGTTATTTGCATGAGCGTCAAGGCTGGCTCTCTGGCATTATCATTGACGAGCAAGAGGATATGCCATCCAGCAGTGCATACCAGCATCGTTTCGGAAGTTTGCTTCGAGCTTACAAGCTGATCGGCTATACCCCTGACCGGGATTATCGCTATATCGAGATCAACCGCCGTCTGCGCACACTTTACGCAGAAACGGTCGAGGACACCATTCGCAAGATACGCGATCTGGGCGCATCCATCCACCGGGAGGTGGGTTCGGACTTGCTCTATCTCAATAATGAGCTGACCGTTTCCATTATCATTTGCCGCTGCATACAGACACCCACCGGAGCCTATCGCTGGAAGATACGGTTAGATAGCGGGCTGGAGCCAGACATCACCGTGGCCATACGCATGGATGCCTGCAACGAAAATCCACTGGATTATTACCTATTGCCATCATTGGACATTGAGAATCCGAAGATTCGGCTGTCAGAAAACAACGGTTTGGCGCTTGATGCCTATCGCTTTGATGATCTCGAATACTTCCTGATGCTGGCTGAACGCACACCAATCAGGGAGGCCGCATGAAACAAAAAGACCGCAAAGCTAAAATTAAGATGATCCCCATTGAACGGATCAACGTGTTGAATCCGCGTGTACGGAGTCAGAAAATCTTTGTCGATATGGCAGAGAATATCACCAAGGTGGGATTGAAACGCCCGATCACCGTAACACCCACCGGCTCTGCTGGTGAAGGAAAAGAATATGATCTGGTGTGTGGCCAAGGAAGGATCGAGGCATTTCAGGCTTGTGGGCAAACGCACATCCCGGCAATCGTGATTGATGCTTCAGAGGAAGAAGCGCTCATCATGAGTCTTGTGGAGAATCTGGCTCGCAGGCAGCATCGCTCGCTTGATCTGCTGCATGGCATCGAGGTGTTACAGCAAAAAGGCTATGATGCGAAAACCATCGCCAAGAAAACTGGCCTCACTGAAAACTATGCCAAAGCGGTGCTGGATTTATTGGAGCTGGGGGAAGAACGGCTTTTGTCTGCGGTGGAAGCTGGTCACATGCCGGTCAGCGTGGCTGTTACCATTGCCAATTCGCCCAATGACGAGCAGAAAGCGTTGCAGGAAGCCTATGAAAATAACGAGCTGCGCGGCGGCAAGCTGAAAATGGCGAAGCGCCTACTGGAAACCCGCAAGCAGCGCGGCAAAGGGATTCGCCATCAATCTGGCAAAGGTGGCCGCAGCCGCAAGGCCGGTGCCATCTCTTCGCAGGATGTCCTCAAAATCTATCAGAAGGAAGTGGATCGCAAGCGATTGCTCACGCGCAAAGCGGATGCCGTCAGCAGCCGGATGCTGTTCATCACCGAGGCGTTGCGCCGTCTTTACAGGGAAGATCATTTCACCACGCTGCTGAAAGCTGAGGGGCTGACAACCATGCCGAAGCAACTCTCCGCATTATTGGAGGCCAAATGACCAAAGACAAACAGATCAACGCATTACCGGATGGAGGCATTGCCATCGGTTTTGATAGTGACATGGTTACGCTCCGCATCGACCAGATCGTGCCGATCAAGGTGGTGGCCAACACGCTGCAAAAAAGCTCTAAATATAAGCAGATTCTGTCCTCCATCCGTGAAGTGGGCGTGATCGAACCGCCCGTTGTGGTACCGGAAGGAAAATCCAAGGAACGCTTCATTCTGCTTGATGGCCACATGCGTATCGAGGCGCTGAAGGAGCTGGGCAGCGATGAAGTAGTCTGTCTGATTTCCTCTGACGATGAAGCCTTCACCTATAACAAGCACGTCAACCGCATTTCTCCCATTCAGGAGCACCGTATGATCCGGCGTGCCGTTGAGCGTGGTGTGCCGGAGGAGAAGATCGCTAAGGCACTCTGTCTTGATGTGAAAAGCATTGTGATGAAGCGCAAATTACTGGACGGCATTTGCCCAGAAGCCTCTGAGATGCTGAAAGACAAGATGGTGGCCAACGGCGTGTTCCCGATTCTCAAACGCATGAAAGCCTACCGTCAGATTGATGCCATCACCCTGATGAACGATACCGGCACTTATTCCGTGTCATACGCCAAGGCATTACTCGCGGCTACGCCCAAAGATCAGCTAGTAGAGCCAGATAAACCAAAGCGGATTAAGGGGCTGGACGCGGAACAGATGGCACGCATGGAGAGCGAAATGGCCAGTCTCCAGCGTGAATACAGATTGATCGAAGAAAACTACGGAACAGATGTGCTGAATCTGACGCTTGCCAAAGGTTATCTTGGGTCGTTGCTCGGTAATGCGCGTGTGGTGCGTTACCTTGCCCAGCATCATCCGGAAATGCTCTCCGAGTTTCAAAAGATCACCGAGATTACGTCGCTGGATGGTGGCAAGGCGGCGTAGCTGAAGCAGGAATGTGTGGGCGGGCTGGACGCTGGAATCACATTTAACGGGGACCGGGACCCATAAGCGCCGGGACCGCAGGAGAAGCCGTTCGGGGATGTGCTCCGGTCATGGAGCGAGTGCGGTGGTGGGAATGACGGCGAACCCGTTCACAGCCCACTAGGTCGGCTTGAGTTTTCGCTGACCGTTTACGCATCCACACCGGCATGATTGGTAGCTTCAGGCCATGATGCCGGTGTGCTTAATTTTAAGCTTATAAGAAGTGTATACAAAACAACTTAGGTCACTATAATCAGCACTTTAACATGGAACAATTTGCTGGATATAAAAATGAGCCTTGAAGAATTGCTCAAGCGTAGCCTTGAGGAAGAAGAAGTTTCTACAGTTAGCAATGCATTTGGAGGCGCAAAAGCGTCTGGGAACACCAAAAGCTATTCTGTCGCAAGAATACGTGACTTACTAATCTATAACGCCCAAGATCATAATTGTGAATTTGCTGAAATTATAAAAAGATGCCAGGCTATTTTGCCAGCAAAGCTTTTCAGAAGCTCCATAGGAAATTTGATACGGTTTTCTTTTCTTATTGAACTGACCAACTTAACGGTAGGGTCTACAAAAATGAAAACCAGATGGCTACCCGGACTTATCTTGATGCCTCAGGATGGATCATTTGAACCAATCCAAGGCTCATTTGAGCCAGGTAACGATCCTAGGTCCTCTTCCTTTGAAGACTGTTTAGCGGTTTTTGTAAACTGCATAAGAATATTATTGGAAAAAGTTTCTTCTGATCAATCACTTGTGACAAAGCTTGAGCAATTATCCGCTACTACGAGTTTTCCCTATGAGTTTGTATTTGATTATGTCGACACAGCTTTATTTCCTATTCATGTAAAATCAAACGTATCCTGGGTGTTTAATGAAGACATAGAGTGGCTTCTATCGGCACGACCAATTATCTGGCCTTGCTTAACAAAGCAACAAAAAGACAAAATTCAGACAAAAACTTACAAAACTGATAGGGCCTTAACTGGCAAAGACAAAACTAATCGTGCCAAAAGGTGGGAAGTATTATCAGCAGACTTCCAGCACGCTTCATTGACCCAGTGCTGGAGTGTTGAAAGAAAGCTTCTTGGTGAATTAGTTGGATTTGAAGGCTTTCCACAAGATACAAAGCAGCTATTAATTCAGAATGGCGTGCAAACTGAATTTGCAATAAGCCGATGTCCGGTTACCTTAGAGCCACTACAATTCTCTGTGCTCCTAAATCCTGCTGTTCACGGGAGATCTGATTATCAAGTCGGCCACTTACACCCGCTGAAAAAAGGTGGAAGGCATGATGGTGAAAATGTTTGTTGGCAATCTTGCGATGGAAACCGTATTCAAGGAGACTTGATGATAGAAGAGATAGTCGAACTCTTAGATAAGATTATGCAACGAAAGATAGAGCTTGGAGGCTCTCATATTGCCATTGTTAATCAAGAAGTGGCAAAAGACGGCTGAAATTTTGTTATCAATCTTAAAAAGACAAACTTCTGCTGGAATCTTCTAAAAAAACAGTTTATGTTTTTGATGAAATGAAAAACATAAACTGAAATTTGCAAATCGAGAGGCATGCTATGAAAGGGGTTCAGCTAGATTTATCCACAGATGTTGAAATGCATGAGGTTTACCGAAGAATAAGAAATTATCTTGCAGGTAGAGTTATTGGCATAACTAGAGATAAAGCGTTGCTCCATGAAGTAGTCAAATGCCTTTTCTGCAAAATAGAATTATCGGAAAACTTCGCACAAGGACTCTCGGGAAGCGATGAAGAGAACGCAAAAACTTATCGCAAATCATTTTCTAATCTTAAAGAAAGACTTCCTCATATCTTCGGTGAAGACGAAGAAATTTTACTAGATCCTATTTCTATTAGCTACGTTGATAGAGAGTTATCGTTACTAAATCTTTCTGACCCGCAAAAAGACCCTCTCGGTGAACTGTACCAGGCATTTATTGGTTCTGATATGCGTATGGCGGAAGGTCAGTTTTTTACCCCCCATCCAGCTATAGCATGGCTTGTTGAAGCAATAGATTTAAAGCCCGGTGAGAAAGTAATAGACCCTGCTTGCGGACCAGGAGGTTTTCTCAGCTATGCAGCAAGATTTTTATTACGTAGCGGTGTTGATAGAAAAAGTGTTAGCGCAAATTTATTTGGCATTGAAAAAGATGAGTATCTTTCGCAACTAGCTAATGCTCACATAGCGATGGCTACCTTAGAAAAGGCGAATATTTTTTGTGCCGATTCAATAGAGAAAAAAGATAATAAAGGAAATCGCCTCAGTTTAGATATGGAGGGGCAATTTGATGTTGTGTTGGCAAATCCGCCTTTTGGAGCGAAAATAAAAACGGGTTCCGAGGAGGTTAGAAAAACTTTTGACCTGGCTTATAAATGGAAATTAGATAAGAAAACAGGTAGAATTCTCAAGACTGATATTTTGCAAACAAATACACCACCTCAAATTTTATTTATTGAACTCTGCCTTAAGCTTCTCAAGCCAGGTGGCAGAATGGGAATCGTTGTTCCCGAAAGCATGATATCAAACTCTTCAACCAGTTATGTAGTTCAGTATATTCGTGATAATGCTCAAATATCAGCTGTATGCGGCATGCCAGAGTCCTTATTCAAAACAAGTGGCAAAGGTGGAACTCATACTAAAACATGCCTATTGATTGCAACTAAATCATCCAAAAAGAAAGGCACAAATAATTCCGTATTTATGGCTGAAGCTCAGTGGTGTGGGCATGATAGTAGAGGAAATAAAATCCCCAATAATGATTTGCCGATTACGTTGAAAAATTACAAGCAGCGCAAAGAAAGTGATAAGTCATACAGCCATACAGGTTATATGGTCGCACAGGATGATATTCGAGAGAATATTTTAGCCCCAAGATATTATAATCCAGAGCCAATCGAGAATATGCGCTTATTGTCAGAAACACATGATATTATCTCTATTGAAGAATTAGTACGAGATGGCGTTATCTCTTTTTCAACAGGTGATGAAGTGGGTAAATTGGCCTACGGAACGGGGCCAATTCCTTTTGTAAGGACTTCGGATATTTCTAATTGGGAGGTAAAGCTAGACCCAAAACATGGAGTTTCCGAGGAAATCTACTCGTCCTTATCGAAAAGACAGGATGTTCGGGAAGGTGACTTGCTAATGGTTCGTGATGGAACCTATTTAATAGGCGCTTGTGCATATATATCAAAGTATGATGAGAAAATGGTATATCAGAGCCATCTTTATAAAATTCGTATACACAAAAAAGAGGTTCTTTCTCCATTTCTACTACTAGCCCTTTTGTCATGTGAGCCAGTTTTAATGCAAATTAAGGCGAAGCGATTTACTCAAGACATTATTGATACACTCGGGAAACGAGTTAATGAGTTGCTTTTACCTATCCCCAAATCATCAACACATAAGAAACAAATTGAAGATATGGTAAAAACCTCCGTAGAGGACAGAATAGAGGCTCGTGAATTGGCTCGTTCTGCAAAGACTTTGATTCTATCAAAGGCTGCTTAGTTGGTTAAATCATAGATTTTAGCCTCAGCCTCTCGCCGCTGCACCAACCCTCGCAGCTTCCGGCCACCGGCCCAGACCCAGCGCATGAACTCGGCTGGGACTTCCTCATGCTCCTCTCGATTGACCTTGCGGCGCAGGGTTGATCGCTGCAGTGCGCCGGAGCCGAGATTGAAGGTGAATGACACCAACGCATCAAACTGGCCGTCTGTGAGTGGCACTTTGATCAGTCGCAGGACAGCATGCTCTGCGATGCCAACGTCTTTGATCAGCAACGCCTCGCCAGCCGCCTCGGAAATGCCGCCTGCGAACATCTCGGCCTCGCCCGGACGCAGCAAGTGGCCATATCCAATGGTGGGCAGTCCGGCGGCATCCAGATAGATTTCCGGCTCAAAGCCTTCAAACCGCTTGATGAGATCAATGCCTTGTTTGGTGATCTGGCGCATGTCATCGCCCCTGACGCAGTTTGCTCATGGCGCGTTGGCCAAAATAGAAGGAGATAATGCCTGCAAAGATCGCCTGATCTTCTGCTGTCCAGAGCAGCCAAGGCAGATCGGCAGAAAACTGCATTATCTTTACCACGGCATAAAGAATGAAAAAGCTGTAGGCGATGACAGGGCGCACAGTGCCGATCAGTGCGTCCACCCATTTGATGCCGGTGTGATAAGTTTTGTAGAGTGCTCGGCTTTCGGCAATATCGGCCTGCACGTTAATTTCTTCGAGGCGGTTCGTGTGACCTTGGCGTTGTTGTTCCATCTGCATTTGCAGGATCGCCAGCTCATGCTTCCGGTCAGCCGCATCGCGCCATATTTTCAGCAGATCTGGAAACGCCGAGCTGATAAACCCCAGTAATGCTCCAATTAATGTGATCATATCAGCCTCCCTGCATGATGGTTTTTATGCCCTGCCACAGCGCCACCAGCGCTCCGGTAAGCGCGGCGGTAATGGCTGAGCGTTTAATCCACTTGATGACTTCATCCGACCCGGTGCGGGATTTGCGCAGGTAGATCATGTCGGCCTGCATGGCATTGGGATCGTTGGTATCCACGCCGTATTTGGTCAAAGCATCCTCGATGCCCTCACGCACTGCTGTGCGGATCGCTTTTTTAAGTTCTTCATCCATGACAACCTCACCAATTCCATGGGCCGTGTGGCTTGAGATACTGGACGTTCAGGCGCACCACGCCGGTGCTGAAAGAACCACTGTCCGGTGTGAGGAGCAGTGGCGTGTCGCTGTAATAGGTCACCGGGTGGTAGCTCATACCGATATTGGTGGAATCCTGAGCCTTACCGATACCGTTGCCGTAGCGGGAGGTGTCACCCGATACGCCCACACCGAACGTGGTCACGGTGCCGGTGATGGCGGTGATCACCCGCGTATTGACGGCAATCACGCTGGAACGGTCAGGAATATTGGTGGTCGTGCTGGTGTCGGTGCTTAAATCGACATCCTCCTGCCAGCTCTGCACACGCAGATACTCGCCGCTATCCTTCATGATCAGGCCAAACGGCACCCAAGCAGAGCCGTCATAGGCCATGCGGGTTCCAAGTGCCTCGACCACTGCATCCATCCATTTGAACGGCGCGTAAAAAACCCAGCCGCCGGCGAGGTATTGCGCTAGCTCATTCGCATGGCTTGTAAAATCACCGGTGGGACTGGTGCCAACGATATAGATATCTCCCAAGGTCGGACTACCCGGAGGCGCATCCGCAATATCGGCCACAATAGGTGTGACGAACGCATCCAGACGGTTTAGCGCCTCGTTGTGCGTTACTTCCTTCTGAGCTTGCGAGGTAACAATGTAAGGTAAGGACAATCTATTTGTAGAGTTTGGCATGACTAACTCGCGATTATAGTGCAAAAAAGGGCGCACAGTTTCCTGTGCGCCCTCAAAGCAGTAAGATTTTAGATGCTAGCGGTTATGCACCAACTAACGTTTCATCAACAATTCGAGCTGCTGGAGCATTGCGCTTGCATGCATCAACGCCATATTCAGCTGACTGTTTCGTAGTATAGCCCTCGCTATGGCATAAAGTTTCACCATTAGCGGCCTTCAGATTCCAATAGAACTGAGCATCATTACCCTGAAATATTGTGTACCTTCCGGTCAGAGCGTTGAGCTTGCAAGACTCAATCCCTCGTTGGGCTGATTGTTTTACCGTATAACCTTCACTATGGCAGAGTGTTTCCCCGTTAGAGGCTCTTAAACGCCAGAAGTATTGGCCGTTACGACCTTGAAAGATAGAGAATTTAGACATAATTTAACTCCTTATGTCATTTGAACTGGGGGAAACACCAGCTCGTACATTGACAAAATAAGGAGAGCCCGATATACTGATTCTTACTGACTATCAGTAGGGTGGGTTTCCCACTCTCCATTAAACCACCTGTTAGCGCAGGTGGTTTAATTCATTTAGGGGGATCATTCGTCATCCTCCAAAATTAGTCGATACACGCCTTTCTTACCTGCTACACTTTCGATAGCCGGTCTGTTGTTGCGCGACATATTGTATAGTTTGCTCATAATTTGCTTACGTTCTTTCTGCTCATTATGTAGCCGGAAATACCCTACAGTCACCTCGTCAAGAGTTATGTCACGCTTTGCTCTGCGAAAAACTTCGATGATTTTTTTTTCAAATTCATCTCGCTTCATGACATTAAGGTCAGACTTAATGCTCTGCGGCAAATCCGACAGGTCTGATAGGTCAAAAATATCCTTTTCTTCCATTGTCTGCTCCTTAATTTCGTTTGATTATACATCGCTATTTTCATTTGGTCAACTCCCACCCGCAATCTTTTCGCGTTTTTGTCATATTAAAACTTCGCACTCATATCCGCGCCCAACTATTGCCGATAGTTGGTACACTTTCACGGCAACGCTGCTTTGGGCGCTGCCAAAATCAGTGGTTTGATCGGCTACGCTATAGCTAGCGTTGGGGCTGGTGACCTCGATGGTGCGCACCACGGTGCTGCCATCCAGAATATCCACCTCGTAAGCCTCGGACTCCTCACCGAGCGGAATACCCACGCCATCGCGCCATTCCGCATCCACACGGGAGCGGCGTATCCAGCTGATCATAAGATTGCCAGAACCATCTCGAGCGCCTTTGACATGCACCGGTGCGAAGGGTTTCAGGTTGCGCCCGGTATAGGTGAAGGCCAACTCATCGGTATTGCCGAGTGAATTGCCCACACTAACGGCCTTGTAGAACAACTGCCGTCCAATCAGGTTATTGGCAATGGCCGTGGTATAAAGCGCTGGAGTGAGCGCCATAAAACGCTCGCCCGCCGCATGCGTGCCAATCGCCCATTCCGTTCCCTGACGACCGCGCAATAGCTTGGTGAGCTTGTAGGTGTTCTCGCCAATCAGCTGCGCATTCTCAAACTGGATGAGCTCATTGCCAATCAGCGCGGCGTTGGCACCATTCAGCACCGCCAATTCACTGACCGAAGCCAAGGAGCCGGAAGTAAGGATGACCTCCACCTCATTCACCCGATCCCATGTTTCAAATGGACCTGCGGCTAAGTTGGTAATAATCGCACCAAAGGTAGCAGCGCCATCCATTCCTGCGAGTACTTGGAAGGTATTGCCTCCAGCCTCACCACCATCATCGGATCGATAGATCGCGGCACCATTCCAGTTGTTACCGTCAGCGGCAACGCCAATGCGCAGCAAGCCTTGGTTCGGTACGGTGTCCGTTGGCAGTGGCGGCGCATCCACAAACTGCACTAGTGTTTCCGGCACCAATACCGGCGGCTGCAGATTGCTGCTGGTTTCACCGGGCGGCGTGTAAAAATCATAGGAGCTGATATCCTCAGCTACCGCGCTGATTTTCATGACACCATTGGCTTCCATATCAGTTTTTAGCACGCGCATTTCATGCGGCACATTATTGACGGTGGCCGTGATGATGTCGGTCGGCTCAATGCGCACATATTTTGGCGGCAGCGTCAGTGTAAAACTGGTGCGCTCCTTCCATGTGCCATAAAGCGTGATGTCGGCAATCTGCTTGGCTCTCGTGGCTCCCATCACGATGGGCAGATTGATCGTTACCTGATCCACCGCACGCACGACCTGCCGCTGCGATACCTGCGTGACCGGGTCATAATTGAAAGGCCGATCAATATAGGTGACGTTCACGCGCTGCGGCAGTTCCAATTCCTGCGCGTAATTGATCTCCAGCACATCCTGCACACCTTTCTTGGCACTTGGGATGAGATCATCCTCCGGCACCGATTTGACAGATTCACCGCCTCGAGGCACGCATTTAAGGATGCCGTCACTTTCGACAATATCGAAGAAAAACGCCGATGTGAGGAACTCCAAGGCGTTACGCACCGTGATCGGACGGTCGAGAATAAACCCTTCCACCGTATCGGTCAGGCGGGACACATCGTAATCACTGGCGGTCAAACCAGCCGCTTGCAGCAATTCACCCACAATGGCACCGAGGGTGGAGTTGCCTAGCTTGCCCTGCACCCAGTGACCGGTTGCCCACAAAATGGAATCCTGCCAGACACCTTCCAGATCAGGCCAGAAGGAAAATGGGCGAGCATCCCATGTCCAAAGGAACCGGCGCGGCACCAGATTGGCATTACCTGCTTCTTGGCCTCGCTCCTCCAGATAATCTAACGTGGCGTTGAGGGCTTCGCGCTGCGCCTGAAAATCCACACGGCCTTTGGAGCCGCGAGGATAATAGCTTTCCGAGCTGGTCGGGTCATAAAACACATTCGGCTGATTGGCTGCGCCATCAACGGACGGAAAGCCAAACTCGGTAAACCAGACCGGCTTCATCTTGGCGGTCCAGCTGGTGCCGCTGCTATCGGGATTGGTATGGGTGCTGTTCCACCAATGCTCTAGGTTTTTCCATGCATAGGTCGGGTCGCCACCATAGCTGGTTTGCACAGTACGGTCGCCGTTCCAGTAATAATCCCAGCCTTCACCTTTCTCCCAGTATTCCTTGATATTGTCCTCATTGATCTGAATCTGCGGCAGGTCGGGCGTGAGTGGAAAATAGCTATCAATCCCCACAAAATCGATATTGGCACTGGCCCAGAGTGGGTCGAGGTTAAACCAGCCATCGGTACTGTGATACTCGCTCCAGTCAGCGGCATAGGTGATCTGCGTGCCGCCGCCCATGATGCCTTTGACGGTGGCAGCAAGGCTGACCAGCTGCGACACTGCCGGGTAGCTCCCGGGTGAATCCGTAAAACCAGTCATGCCGATCAGTTCTGAGCCAATGATGAACGCATCCACCTTGTTTTTCACCAGATTGGCGTAGTGGGTGATGAAGGCGTTGTAGCCGTTGGTTTTGGTAAACCAACTGGCGGCATCTGTGGCATTGGCCGGTTCAATCCGACCACGCCAAGGCTTCGGCACTGGCGTAATGGTATCCACGAACGGCATCGGATACAGCATGACATTGAGGCCGCGTGCTTTTAGCTCATCGACAATCTGCACCACTGTGTGATCGGACGGCGTGCCACCATAGGTCGGTGTATCCTCATCAAAGAACAGCACCTTTTGCGCGGTGCTGCGGGTATATCCGGCTACCGCCCAGTCCTGTGGCAACACCTGCGTTGTCCCTTGGAATTCGACTTTCGGGATAATCTCGCAGGCTCCGGCATCAATGCTGGTAGCAAACCAGGTCACCACCACCGCCACCCATTCCAGATTCGGCAGCACATCCAGCAACTGGTCGATGGCCACCACCGCATCGGCTTTGCCTTCGTAATTATGCATGTTGATGTATTTCTTATCGCCCGATGGGGTAAATGCCCCGCCGAAGTAGGCAAAATACCCATCCTGCTTGGTCTGGACACTGGTGCCATAGACCATCTCGCCAGCACCGGGGATAATGACGATGTCCTTGATCTTATCCTCAACCGAAGGCGTGAATTTGACCGAACGGCGCACCTCAAAGGTAAAATTGGGAATTCGGTTGCCATATTCTGCCAGCGGAAAATCCTCAATCACCACATAGGCCATGCCCCGATAGGCAGGGATCGTGCCTGCGGTCAGGTATTTAGCCATGATGTCATCAACGGTTTGCTCTTCATCGCCCAGATGCACATTATATTTGCCCTGAGCGCTGGAGAGCACATCTTCGGTCAGCACTTTGCTGTCAGCCCATACGCGGATGACCTCATCAATCGGCCCTTCGCAGATGGCAATGGCCAGCGTGACAAAATACTCATAGGTAACTGTGGTCTGGCTGGTCGTGGTTTTGCCGCCACCGCCGCCTTTACCGCCACCAGAGCTGGTCTGGGTGCTGGTTTTCTCGGTTTTGACTTCCTTGATATCGGTGGACCAGATGACATTGCCTGCCAGCCGCATGGTGCCATAGACCTTCGGGATCATGTTTCCGTAGGTCGATGTCTGCGCTCGCAAATCACCAAGGCGTGGGCCTTCCTGTGTTGGCAGCTGCACGCGCTGCGTTTTGGGAAAGAACGCACCCGCCGCCATGCCGCCCAGATTGGCACCCAAAATAGCGCCGCTTGGGCCACCCAGCACAAAGCCTACGGTGCCACCAACTACAGGAAGAACAATATCAGCCATGAGGTTTTAACGATTTCAGTTGTTTCTTTTTAAAGCGATAGACATGGGTCAGCATGCGCAGCCATGTATCGGAAAGCGGTTGCTCCACCACCTGACCGGCGCTGGAATTGCAATGTATTAGCCCCGCACCGCCGCTGGGATATTCGGTTAGCAAGCCGACATGCTGCGGGTCACGAAAAGTGCGAAACAGTAGCACATCACCCATGCGGCGATCATCCAGTGGCACCTCTCGCAAATGCTTGGAAATGCTATCCACCAGCCGCCCGCGCTCAGGATACATGGAGTAATTGAACTCATCTGCGGCAACCAGCGAATGGCCGTTGCCATCCTGAATGCCCAGCTCATCAATCATGCCAATAATGAGCCCGATGCAATCCACGCCGCCCGGGCCACGCGCTGACTTCTTGAGCCGCCCTTGGTGATGGTATTTTGTGCCAAGCCATGTGCGTGCCTGCGTGACAATCTGTTCGGGTTTAATTTCAGCCATTTCTGTTGGTCTTATCCATGGTTCCTGCGGTGGTGAGCAGCTTGTCCGTTCCCGGAACATCCGGCTCACCACGAAAATTGAGTATGTTTGCAAATTTGCTCTGGCAGGTTTCGCGGGTCTTATCGCACCCGGCGATGATGTCGAACGTGTCGCCAACCTGAATCGACTTACCCATCGGCAGCGCCAGCACCACCTGTGTGGAGGCAAATTCCTTCACCTCCATGCGCCGCCCGTCATTATTGCCACCAGTCCATTCGACTTCACCGCCGGTGAACCAACCTGCATCTTGAGTTAGCGCAGAGGCTTTGAAACTCTGGTTGTTGGTGACTTCGGTCACCGTGGCCGATACGGTAAAGCTGGCCAGCGCCACCTTGCAGCGGCTATCACCGAGGATAGCGCGGCAGGAGGGCGAGAATACCTCGCCAATGGTCTGCGAAAGATGCTGGGTGAGTCCGCGCACTTCGGCCTGAAACATCTGGCTGCTGAGTGTCACTTCGCCTAAGCGACCACGTTTGACGACCAGTTTGCCTTGGGTGAGATCGGCATAATTGACCACGAAGATTTCAATCTCGGCATAGTCGTACAGACCCGCCAGCAGATCTTCTTCCGTGATCTTGGATGGGAATATCTGGCCTTCCACATCCAGATTATCCACGCTCATATTGGATTTGCTTTCCACCGTGGTGGGTGTGAACCCGGCGATGGAGTCATATTCTTGCGCTTCGATGGTCAGGTTTTGATCGTGATCGGTAAAGCCAAGCTCGGTGCCATCACTGCGCGTGATCAGCCAGCAGGTGGCAAGCGTGGTCATGCCGCTGGAAAAATGCGCTTCTAATTGTGGTGAAATCACTCTCATACGCGCACCTCGATCAGCGGAATGCTGCCCCAGTTTCCGGCATCGAAGCTATCCATGGAAATGGACATCTCGTCCGTATCGAAACGCACCGGCACATCAAATTCAAAATCTGCGCTAAGCGTGCCGGACAGGCTGGTGGTAATGATGCCCGTAGCGGTATCGATGCTCCAACCACTGGCCTGCAGGATGCTATCTTCATAGAGTTTTACGGTGTCGGTGACGGGTTTGCTGATCTCGCGCTCATAGACCGCCGCACCGCTGACATATTGCTTCACCAGCTGATACTCATTGCCGCCCAGCGATTTAAGCGGCTGGTTTTCAGCCTTGTAATCGCTCCAATCTTTAAAACGAAAACCAATCGCCATACCCCGGCGTGCGCGGAAGAAAGCAATCAACGCCTGCCACTGCGCCTCGGTTTTAATGCCGGATGCCACATTATACTTGGCGCGGGACTGGCTCCATTTGCTGTTGCGTTGCTCATGACCTGATACGGTGGCGACCACATCCGTCATGAATATCGGCCCACCGCTTGCGCCGTAGCTGATATCGGTGGGAAACTGGACTTCAACAAAACTCATAGATTTCTCCTCGCACGCTCAATCGAACGCGCCATATCAGCGGCAATCTGGCCTTGGCTTTGCCGGAACCCACGCGCATCAGGGGTTTGAATATTCATGGTGACATTGAC
Source organism: uncultured Rickettsiales bacterium (assembly GCA_964574415.1). Taxonomy (GTDB): domain Bacteria; phylum Pseudomonadota; class Alphaproteobacteria; order Rickettsiales; family CAZNNM01; genus CAZNNM01. The sequence continues at coordinate 382,042 of CAZNNM010000002.1, forward strand.
CGGTGCCGCGCCCATGCCATTTGGCATGATATGCATCGGGGAATTGCCAGCGAAGGCCAGCTCCGGCCCGCGCTCACCGACTACGCCGAATTGGCCCGCTTTGAGCGTGCCGCCATCGGCAAAGAAGCCACCAAACATGCTGCCTACGCTCGAAAGCAGACTTCCAAACCCTCCACCAGAGCCACCGCCACCTTTGAACAGGCCACCGATAGAGCCAAATAGCCCATCAATAATGCCGCCTTTACCGGTGATACCGAGGTCTTTAAGTGCAAATTGCAGCAGTGATCGGTTCAGATCAGACAGGAACCCTTTGGCAAAATCACCAAAGCTATCAAACCGGCCATTAATGGCATCGAGTGAATCGGCAATGCTGCCTTCCATAGTTTTGCCCAGATCGGCAAATTCACCCTCGATCACATCGCCCACTTTTTCGGAGGATTTCTGCAGGCGTTCCTGCGCCTGTTCCATGGCACGACCGAAGGTTTCCTGATTGATATGGCCTTCTTTGAGCAGCTTATTGAGCAGCTCCATTTCCTTATTGTAGCGTTCCAACGGCGTGCGCGTGGATTCAATGATGCGCTGCGCCTCACGCTGTAACTTGGTAAATTTCTCGGTTGCTTTGCTGGTTTCCTTGGTCTTTTCCGGTGTCTGCGTTTCCTCAAATAGGCTGGCAAGCGAGGCATTCTTTGCCTGACGCGCCTCAGCCATTTTGAGCGCAGCACCCTGAATTTCCGCATCAATTGCGGCGTTAAACTCCCGAGCCTCGGTGAGCGCCTGGTCAAAGGCACTGCCCATGGCATCCAGCAGGCCGGTTTCCAGTGCTGCGCGGGTATTCTCAAACGATACGCCGCCCAGCGGATTTTCAATGAAGGCGGCAAGGTCTTTGCCGAGTGCCTCAAAGCGAGCGGAGATGGTTTCACCAAACACCTGAAACGCCCGCCCAACACCTTTAAATACAGCGACGAACAGATTGCCGAACTTGATCACCTCCGCGACAATGGCCTTAAAGCCCAGCTTGAACAGCGGAATGGCAGCGGTGATCTTCTCAGCCAGCCATTTGATGGCATTGGCAACCGCCATCAGAATATCGGTCAGCCCAGCATCGCCAATGGCCTTCACCAGTTTGGAGAAGGCATCACCCATGTTGGACAGAGCCACATTCAGCGTGCCTGCTTGCTCTTTCATCGCCCCGGCAAATTGCACATTGCCAATGGATTGCAGATAACCTTCAATTTCCTTGGCGTTTTTGCCAACGGTGGTGCTTACCCCTTGGAAGGTGAAGGTCACCTGATCGCCTTGGCTCTTGGACTTGATCCCGAATTCTTTCAGGCGTTCAAACTCACCCGTTGTGGCATCGGCTACCGCTTCAATCATCTGATTGAGCGATTTACCCATGGCGGTGGCGGTATTGCCGTAAGAGGTCAGTGCATCCTCAGACGGTGTCAGTCCGAGCGCTTTCAGTTTGATGAAGGCATCGGTTACTTCTTCCAGTTGGAACGGCGTGGTAGAAGCAAAATCCTGAATAAAACCAAAGGCGACCGCTGCTTTATCAGCCGATCCGGTAACGGTGCGCAACGACGCTTCCAGCTTTTCAAACTTGGTAATAGTATCGACCAGTTGCCTGCCGACAAAGGCCGTAGCCATCAATCCACCGATACGGCTCAACCCGCGCCCCAGCTTGGAGAAGCGGCGATCCATATTCGACACGTTATTATTGATCTCCGCGAAGGCTTTCTGCGTCTTGTTGATCGCACGTATCGTAAATTTGGCCTCAGCGAACCTTCCCATGCTGCTTACTCATCTGTTCTGTTTGAAGTTCAAAAAATGCGACCCACTCCATAAATTGACGGGTATCCATGGCTTCGATCTCAGCCAGCGGTCGGCTCAGTCGCCATGACAGGGCTAGCTGGTTGCGTCGGAAGGGGTCGCGTCTGAGTTTCCCTTATGGGTATCCAGATCACCGAAGAAATGTTCCTCGATCTTTTCAGCGATGCGGGAAACGACACGGTAGTCAGCCTCCTGCATCAGTTTATCGCGGTCATTGACACTGAAGATGCGCTTGCCGCTCTCATCTTTGGCTTTCACCACGATGATATTAGCTGCCTGCTCAATATTACTGGCTTTCTTGCTGGCAATTTTCTGCATCAGATTGACCTCGGCCATGGTCATGGGGAACACATGCATCATGAGTGGTCCGGATTCATCGCCCCATTCGGGAACGGAGATGATCAGCCTTTCCTGTGCCGCGTAATGAGCAGTAGCACGATTAATAACACTCATATTCTCCTCCTAGACAACAGTTGATTCAGTCAGCGCCCCGGTGCCGGTGAAGCTGAACGAGGCTTCCACCAGCCCATCAAAGGAGGCGTTGTAGGAAATGGAGGTGATGATCGCGTCACCGCTCCAGTAGGTAGCACCCGTGTCATCGCCTTCAGGGTAGAGATTGAGCGTGACCGTTCCTCCGGCAGAGAGCGCTCCCTGTCCAGCGGTATCCGTTTCATCCCAGAAACCGTCAAAGCTGCCAGACCAGCCTTTGATGGTGGCTTGGTTTTTGCGCCATGAAGTGCCAATGATGGATGCGTCTACGGTGTCGGAGGTAATCTCCATCGACCATGATTTAATTTCAGCGACTTGGTCTGATCCAATAAAGACCTTACCCTCGCTACCGGCGTGCGTGGCCATAGTGTTTCTCCAGTTGTGGGTTGATTAAATGCAGCAGCGTCAGACGGGCGTTTGAGGCTGATGTTCTTTGACGGTGTAGAGAATGGCGTAATTCATGACCGCCACGGCAACAGGCCGCTCTCCATCATCAGAAAATTGTGTTTCGGTGGTATCCAGCACCATGTCTTTGACCAGACCGCCCAAGGTGACATCGGCGGCGATCATCTGCTCGATTTCCAAGGCCAGCGCGTCTGTATCCTCATCCACTTTGCCTCGGGCTTTGACATAGACTTCAATGCTCAGGCGCAGTTCCCGCTGTTGGGTGCGTGGGCGTGACATGGATTGTTCGCCCAGTGTTTCCAGCTTGGTGTAAACCAACAAGGCAGGCAGTTTCGGGTCATCAATCGGGTAGACACGCGCTTCAAACACGTTATTACCCGCGCTGGTATTGCCTTTGAGCAGCGCAATCACTGCCTGTCGTATCTGTGTGCGCGCGTGGCTCATAATTTCTCCAGCGTTAATTCGGTAATGCCTTCCTCATCGGGGCGAATGACGGCCACTTCATAATCTTGGGCATCAATGGTGAACTGGTCGCCCACCGCGATCTCGGGAATGTCCTGCGTGCGCACAGACAGCACCGGGCTGCTGATCACCACATCCACGCTTTCACCACCGGTTAGCTCGGAATATGCCTGAAACAAGCCGGAGAGAACGCGAGACGCACCGCCATTTGGGGTGCCAAGGGGAGTATAAGTGATCTCGCGCCCATCCAGCCTGTCCAATATAGAGAGGTGGTGTTCGGCCATGTCATCAATGAAGCCCATGATTACAGTCCGACATTGAGCAGTAATTTGACATTGGCATCACCGGATGCTGCGGCTTCTGCCGCCACGCCGACAATGGTGTTGCCCGATGCCGTAGTGGTCAGGTTGCTGTTGGTGCTGTTCCAATAGAGCTTCGCGCCTTGGGTGACCGCACCGCTGGCTTTCGGCACGCTAAACACGCCGGTGACATGCACCGCGCCTGTTTTGCCATCGGCAATGTTGGTTTTAGCAACTGCGCCGATTGTACCGATCAGCACAAAATCCCCGGAGGACACATCCGCGCCCGAAGGGGTGTAATTGAGGGCTTTGCCCTCCTGAACATAGTTGGTAGCCATAGGTTTTCTCCTGTTGGTTTGAGATTAAGCGCCGGGGTTTTTGTAGAGCGTGCGGAATTCCAGCGGAGCCGCTGCGGCATCGATACGGACTTTGTATTCCACCCCGTCAATCGACCAGCCATCCTGCTGATCAAGGAACGGAGCCGCCACGCCATCGAGATAGCCCACTTCAATCGTGTCGAAGATGCTTGGATTGGCGAGCAGATACCACGCTGTGGTGGAATCCGCGTCCAGCCGCGCATCGACAATGATCTCAGCAGCGCCGCGCACCGGGTTCGGAATCCGGCTGTTGGTTTTGCTGGGGTCTGTTTCGGATACCATCAACACACGCGCCGTATCTTCCAGCGCCGCAGGCACAAGGAAGAAGGACGGGCTGATATTGAGCGTAGCCACCCCATCTTTCTGAGTGCGCATGGCTGTCCGGCCAGCGCCCACCGTGGCAGCAGATGGCGCACCACCCGAACCGGCAAGGTTGTTGTGATCGGCGTGGAATAGCGCCGTACCATCCGACATGGTCGGGTTGCTCGTGATGACATTGAACACCAGATCACCCACAGTACGCGCCGCCGCACGACCCATCTTGCGAGGGATGTCGGTAAAGGCAGTCAGGTCGTCATTGATGATCGCCTGACGGGTGATGGAAAACAGCTTGCCGTAAGTGGCCAGCTGAATGGTTTCATGCCGTTCACCAAGGCTTCCATGCTTGTATTCACCGCCTTCTTTAACCTCATCCAGCGTATCAAACACGCCCATACCCACGCGGGTGTGCTGTTTGAAATCGGACAGGTTTCCGGAGCGGGTAAAGCGCTGGAACACTTCCTCGGCTTCCTCATAGCCCCGGAGCATCGCCTTGCGCGCATTGTTCTCCAGCACTTTGGGGAAATCAGAGGTGCTATGGGTAAAGGCACGTCCTACCAGTTCGCGCTTATCCATGCGCTCGGTACGAATACCGCGCAGCTCCAAGGATTTACGCGCCATTTCTAGCAGCGTATAGCCGCATAGATCGGTGGGTTTGGCGTCTTTGGGAGCTATGCCTGCGCGGAACGCGATGGCATCACCAGCGGCGCGAGAGAATTTCTCGACATCGCTTTCGCCCATTTCGATGCGCTGACCGGCGGCAGTTGGCTGCTCCTGCTTGCCGATTGCCTCGAGCAGCAACTTGCGAGCCTCGTTGATATCAATAGCCGGATCATCCAGACATTGATCGCGCACCTCCGTATGGTCGTCATAGTTGGTAAAGAGCGCTCGGATTTCACTCCGGCGCAGTTTTTCAGATTCCAGCGCCCGTTTGGCACCTTCAGACATTATGGTTTCCCTGTCGTGCTTGACGCACTCCGCGCCTCTTGTGATTTCACCCTTGCGCGGCTCAATGATTTCCACTGACGCGGCACGCTCGGGCAACTCGTTTGTAGCCTCAGGCATAGGTTTCTCCTTAAGTTGGGGTTGTGAAGGGAGGATGCGCTCCTCCAGTTTCCTGCCAATGCCAACGGATGCGTCGGCGGGAATATCGACCAGAGAGATTTCCATCGGTGTCCAGCTGGTCACGCGATAGAGGTCTGGTGTGTTTTCGTTTTCTTGCCTCAATTTCCGCTCATTGATGCGGTAAGCGACTGACACATTGCGCAGGATGCCATCGCGCACGTCTTGCCAGATGCCTTCCACTTCAGCGCGTTTGGAAAGGCGCACTTCGGCGTAGCCACGGCCTTTTTCCACCCATGCACGCTCAACCACGCCAATGCGGTTCTCGCGTTCGGAGCGGTCATGGTTGTAAAGCAGCGGTGCGCTGTTATTCAGCCGCTCAAAATCGACCTCGCCATCACCGTGACCCAGCACCTCAATCCATGGCTCGCTAAAAAAGCTCTGGCGCGTGACGGGTTCTTCCGAAGAAAAAGAAAGCCGCACGAGGCGGCTTTCCGGGTCAATGATGGAGTCGCGGTTAAGGTCAATCTGCCTTGTCAGCAGCTCCTGCGGCATCTTTTCCGGTTGGCTTTTCGCCTGTGTCTTGCTCATCTTCATTCTCCTGTGAAGGGTTATCGGCAGCAGCCTTGGCAGGTTGGGAGGTGGTGAAACTGATCCCGGCCTCGTTTTCCTGCTCGCGCTCCTGCTTGATTTGCTCGAATACGTCCTGCGGATTGCCGCCGCGCTCGCGGATGACCTGCGCCCGGGATTTGAAGCCGGACTGCACCGCTTTTTCTTCGGCAGTGATTTCTTTTTGTGGGTCGATCCACGGCATGGTTGGCCCTTGGAACCCGGCTTTCTTGAGTGTGCGCGGGTTAATCGCGCTTTGCGGCGCACTCAGCTGACCTGATAGAACGGCCATATCCACGAACCGCTCCCAAATCGGGCGCACGCAGCGTTCAATGAAATATTCACGCAGCACCGCGTAATGCACCGATTGCTCGACCAGTTCCTGCCGCTGGGCGCTGTAAGTGCCGTTATAATCCTTGGCTATGCTGGAAAAGCTGGTGTTTGTTCCTGCTGCAACCGCACGTAACTGGCTATTGCGGAATTGCTCCAGCATGGCATTGGGCCGGTTGCTATCGATCATGCCGACTTCCTCACCGGGAAGCAGATTGTCGAAAATCATGCCCGGCTGCATTTTCATCAAGCGGTTGCCGGCATCATCCATCTGCAGCCCTGAGGTCGGGCCGTCGAGACTTTTACGGATATAGGCACAAATGCTGGCAGCGACCTTTGCGGCCAAGCGTTCGGACACCTCGTAATCCTTAATATCCTCCATGCGCGTCAGCACGCTGGCGAAGATGGACACGCCGCGTGTCTGGCTGATGCGCTTAGTAATTTTGAGATGCAGGATTTTATCAGACGTGAAGCGTTTTATATCCTGCTTGAGCGCCAATACATGCGCGTCACCGGGATGGTCTTTATAGAGATGGTAGGCTTTGGGCCGACCCCAGCCATTCTTTTCCACGCCGTGGATGATATTGCGCTTCTGATCATTGTAATCAAAGGGCAGATAATCCGCTTCGATCAGCTCCAGCGAATATGGCACCAGCGTGCCATGGTCGAGATTAGCCGAGGTCCCTTGGATATGTTTGACCAGCACTTCACCATCGCGGAACCAGTGCCGCGCCAGCAGGCGTAGCATGTGATTCCAGTGACATTCCCATGTCACTTCCGGGAAGCGTATCCATTCTTCCCATAATTCCACCAGCTGGTCGTTGATCTCCTTGGCCAGCTCACCGTTTTTCAGCTTCACCTGCGGTTCAACGGTAATGCCGCGCCCAACCACATTGGCCACCAGACAGTCCAGCACGCCACCGGCCAGATCGTGATTTTCATCCAGATGCCGCGCTTGCAGACGCAGCGACTCACCCGCACGCTCAACAATGGCGTCACCAGAGCCGGGATCGGTTTTGGTTTTACGCAGGCGTGAAGGCTGTGCCGCTTCATAGGCACGCTGCGCCGCCAGTATCTTGCGGGCGGTATCACGCCGCAGTGCCGTCTGCGGTGAGAGTGCCTCGATTGCTTTGTCGAAAATATTACGCATCGCTAAAATCCGCTAAGGCAGCGCTTCCGGTTGAACCGGCAGCAAATGCCGCCACACGCCGCTCCCAATATTGTATCTGCTCGCGGATTTCCTTGGCATTGGCCAAGGTCAGCGAGCGTCCGTTCATCGAATAGCTCTGGCCCTTGGCTACAGCCAGATCAGCAGCAATCCATGCGTCTAGCGCAGTTTGTGCCTGTGTTGATGTCAGTGCCATGATTGCCTCAGTTAAAATTCCAATCCTCGTAGCCCATCCATTCGGAGCTTCGGGATTGCTTGGTTTTCTGTTTTTCTTGCCTCGTCAACTTCTCACGCTCTTGGCTTTGTGCTAGCGCATCGAGGTTCGGATTCAGGATATGCAGCGCCGCCATGCCATAGACGCGGCAGTCCAGCGCCTCGTTGCGCCTGCCTTTGGGCATAACCCAGACGCGGGTGGGATGGCCATTGACGAATTTTGTCTGGATTCGCTCAGCGGTGAGCTGCTTGAAATACTCCTCCGGATAATCTGCCGGAAAATGGCAGTAGCCCGGCCCGGGCTGATGGATTTTCAGCCGCGAATAGAGCATCTGCTTTGCCGTGTCGGTACCAATGGTGAACAGTTTCACTCGCAGCTTATTGTTCTTGCTGAACTTGCTCACCAACGGTTTGCCAATCTGGCTGGCACCTTTGATGGCGAACACGCGCTCATGTTCCCGCGCTTTGCAATATTCATAGACGCGCTGCGTCTGATGACCGCCGGAATCCACACAGGCAGCGGAAACGGATAATGTCCGGCCATCCGCAGACTGGATCGTCTGGTGCAGCACATTGTCCAGATCTTCCCAGACTTTATTCTGCGCCGGGTCACCATGCAGCACATGATATTGCAGCGACCAGCTTTCCTGCGCCAAGCCCCAACCAATGACTTCCGCTTCCAGCCGATCATCCTGCACATCAATACCGGCGGTGATCACAATCACGCCCTCGGGCGCGATACGACCCCAGTTTTCCTTGCGTTTGAGCAAACCGGACGGGTCTACACCCTCCGTTTTGTCCTTCCATGTCTCGCCCAGCGAGGTATTAACCCAAACCTTGAGCGTTTCCGGCAATCGCTTCGCCTTAAGGAAGCTGACCACCATGTCCGACCATTTGACCCATGGGCTATACAGCTCGGAGATATGGAACCCGACCACGCCATTAAACGGTGCCTCGGCTCGCCATTCTCCGTGGGAGAGCATCCATATCTTATCGCTTTCCTGTAGCTTGACGTTGCAGTGTTCGCACTCGTAGCGCGTGCTTTCCGGGTGTTCCTTATCGAATTTCACCTGCGCCCAGCTGAGCGTTTGATAGGTGCCGCATTCCGGGCATGGCACATAATAGCGGCGCATGTCGCTCTGCTGATACCGCGCATCAATCTTGCTCTCGCCCTCGATGGTGGGCGTGCTGGCCGTGACCAGCAGGCGGTTCCAGAACGTGGTGGAGCGTTTTTGCGCCAGTGAACCCGGATCACCTTCCGCACCTGCGGAGGACGGATAGCGATCTTCCTCATCCAGCAGCACAATCCGTATCGGACGGCTGGCCAGTGAGGACGGGCTGTTAGCACCCGCCATCGTGATATGCCCACCGGCGAATTTCTTATGCAGCAGCGTGTTGTTGCTATCGCGGGATTTTGGGTCCTTAAATAGCGCGGTCAATACTTCCGTGTCGCGGATCATCGGGGCAAGGCGGTCCTTGCTCCATGTTTCGGCCATATCCAGCGTGGGCTGAATCATCAGCATCGGTGACGGGTCCTGATGCGTGAAATAACCGAGGATGTTATTCAGAATCTCGGTTTTGCCGATCTGCGAGGAAGTCATATAGACCACCTCTGACACACCCGGCTCATTTACCGCATCCATCATGCCGCGCTGATAAGGTGCGCGGTCGGTCACCCAGCGACCCGGCTCACTGCTGGCCTCGGGACTAAGCCTCCTGTGCTGATCGGCCCACTGGCTCACCGTCAATTCCGGTGGCGGCGTCCAAGCCGATATCACCGTCTTGATCATCTGGCTGTAGGTCTTCGCTGTCATCATGCTCATAGCTGGCTAATTCGGTTAGTGCCTCATGGATGGTGCGTTTGAGGAAATTCTCAATCTCCTCCGGGTCCTTGAGGTTGGAAATCTGGTAGGCCACCTTTGTGGGGATAGAGAGCAGCTTGGAACGGCAGGCATTCACCATCGCCATCCAATCTGCCTCCAGACGATCCACCGTCACCAGCGCACCGGTTTTCTCTGCCAGATCAATCTCGGCCATATCGGCCTGCGCCTTGATCAGCCGCGCACGCTCCAGATGCGTGTCACGCGGGGCGGCTCCTTTGCCGAAGGCGCGTTGCTGCAAATAATTGATATAGGCACGTACGCTGCCGACCAGCTCATACTGGTTCTTTTCTGGTTTCGGGATGATGCCATCCTTGGCCAATTGCTGCACCCGACGCTCGGTCAGGCCGAATAATTTGGCGATGGTGGATACCGGATAGGACGTGGTCATCTAACGCTCTCTTATTCTTTGATTTTCTTGTCTAATTGACTTGATAAGCACCCGGTTCCAAGCATTCATGGGATTGTCCTTACGGGGCAAAACATTAACCAAACCAAGGAGTTACCCATGAAAAATACCAACCCGGTCGATGAAGCGATCAGTAGCAACCTAACGATTATGGAGATGTATCTGCAGGACATGCTGCACAACGTGCAAACCGCCCAGCAGGATATAATCGAAGGCAACCGCAACGCCGCTATCGGAGCGCTGCTATGCAGCGACAATCAATATGGCGACCTCAAAACACTTTTTGACGCCATCCTTGTGCTGCAGAAAAGCGCAGCACTTGTCGAAGGCCCGGAACTTTAATCAACGGAGGACATCATGACCAAGCAAACCAAAACCAAAGCGAAGCCTCAGCCCAAAGCAACTGCACCGGTGGAGGCACCCAAACGCGAAACCAAACAGGCGATTATCATCAACCTGCTAAAGCGCGAGCAAGGAGCCACCTTGGATGAACTCATCA
>CAZNNM010000003.1:0-227844 GCA_964574415.1 uncultured Rickettsiales bacterium
CGAATCCCGAATCCCGAATCCCGAATCCCGAATCCCGAATCCCGAATCCCGAACCCTACCGCACCGGCACATCAATCACTACTATCTCAGCATCCGTCAGCGCATTGATTACCAATGCCTTCTCACCAACCACCTCTGCACCATCGCCTGCTTTTAGCTCCTGGCCGTTGATGGTAAATCGCCCAGAGGACGCTAATATATAGGCTTGATGCGTGATTTCCTGAGTGAGTTGTGTACCAGCCTCCAGCCGTCCACCATAAATCGCTGCATCTTGATGAATAAACAACGCCCCTTTATTTGCATGTTGCGCCTGGCCGGAGGCGAGTACTGGTAAACCACCCTCCTTCACCCACTCCTTTGGAAACGCCTTGGCTTTCCAGCGCGGTGCGACATTATGTTCATTGGGTAAAATCCAGATTTGGTAGAGTTTGGTATCTTCTGATTCCATATTAAATTCCGAATGGAACACCCCCGAACCCGCACTCATCACCTGCACATCACCTGCCGCCGTTTTACCCTCATTACCCATACTATCCTTATGCGTAATCGCACCTTGGCGGACATAAGTGATAATTTCCATATTATCATGCGGATGCGCGCTAAAGCCTGTGCCAGCCGCTACTTTATCATCGTTAATCACCAGCAATGTACCAAAACCGGTACGTGCCGGATTGCGGTAACGGGCAAAACTAAAATGATGCCGCGCATCCAACCAGCCATGATCGGCATGTCCTAAGGTTTCATAAGAATATACAGTTAACATGATTTATCTCCTCTTATGGGTTCATAGGTTCATTATACCCATTCTGGATAAGAATATAATACCCATTGTCATTATTAGATTAGTTCTATATAGTTACTAATATGAACTCGCTCGGACGCATTGAAATCTTCTTAGAAGTGGTGAAATATCAAAGTTTTGCTAAAGCCGCCCATGCGCTCGGTATGACAGGGCCGGCGGCGAGTAAGCAAGTGATGGCGCTTGAAGAGGAACTTGGCATTAAACTCCTCCACCGTACCACCCGTCAAGTTACCCTTACTGATGAAGGTGCAATCTACTATGAACGCGCCCGTTTAGCCATTGAAGAGCTTAAAGAAGCCGCCATCCAAATACATGACATGAACGCCACACCGCAAGGTGTACTACGCGTTAATGCTCCGCTCTCCTTTGGCCATATGCATCTTTTGCCTGCGCTTTCTGGCTTTGCGAAAAAATATCCTGATGTCCGGCTAGATGTATCGCTCGAAGACCGTAAGGTCGATGTGATTGCAGAAGGGTTTGATATTGTGGTGCGGATTGGTGTACTGAATGATTCCAGCCTGGTGGCCAAACACTTAGCCGATTGCCCTGTTTATCTTGTGGCCTCGCCGGATTATGCTGCAGAACATGGCATACCCACAACAGTGGCTGAACTCAAAAATCACCGCTTCATTCTCTTTTCCCATCACGGCGGCTCAGGTGAATGGAATTATAAAGATGCCAGCGGAAAACGTGGCTCTTTGCGCTTTGAGGCATCGTTTAAAGCCAATACGGCCGAAATGATGCTACAAGCTGCGCTTGATGGTGTGGGGATTGCATTATTACCGATTTTTTCCATCGCAAGCCATCTGCAAGCACGCCAGCTTGTGCGCGTAATGCCAGGTTATCAAACCTATCCGATGAGCCAAATCAACGCCCTCATGCCCCCAAACCGCTATCGCTCTACCAAAGTAAAAATGCTGGTAGAATGGCTCGCCGAAGCCTGCAAAGCTACACCGTTTGGGTGTAAGGATTGATTTTCTTGCTTGCCATGCTGAATATATTCCTTGTCATTCTTGGACTTGATCCAAGAATCCATCTAAAACATATAACCCTTCTAAGCAGTATTCTTGCTTATTAGTACGATGGATCCTTGGATCAAGTCCAAGGATGACAAAGCTTCAAAACAGGATGATCAAATGCCGCGTATAGATCATTAGTTCCAAAACAGAACGAATGATCTTCCATCTCTCTATATTATCATCTCCCAAGAATTCTATACACTCAGCATATAGACACTCAACAGGAGATACATCATGAACATTTTACACCTTGATTCTAGTATTTTAGGCGATAATTCGGTATCGCGTTTGCTTTCTGCCAAACTGGTAAAGAAAATCCAGAATACATTACCCGCCAATAGCGTGACTTATCATGATCTGGCAGCAAAACCGATTAATCATTTATCTGCTACCGTATTTGCCGCCCAAGCGGCTGACCCCGCTGCACGTACACCGGAGCAGCAATATGAAGCAGATGTTAGCACGCAAACCATGGAAGAGTTTTTGGCGGCAGATATTATTGTCATCGGCGCGCCAATGTATAATTTCTCTATCTCCAGCCAGCTTAAAGCCTGGATCGATCGCATCGCCGTTGCTGGCAAAACATTCCGCTATACAGCCGAAGGCCCTGTTGGGTTGGCAAGTGGGAAGAAGGTGATTATTGTATCATCACGCGGCGGCTTTTATAGCGAAGGCAACGCCGCAGCGCTTGATCATCAAGAGGCCTATTTAAAAACCGTCTTTGGCTTCTTAGGCATTCACGATGTAGAATTCATTCGTGCTGAAGGCGTCAATATCGATGCCGATCACCGCCAGAAAGCGATTGCACAGGCGGAAGAGAAGATTGAGTCTTGCAAGGAGAAGGCAGCGTAAGCTCACATCCTATCACTACCACGAACACTCCTTACTCTCGTCATCGCGAGCGCAGCGTGGCGATCCATGTTGACTCCATAAAGGACAAAGAATGTATCACCATGAATGGATTGCTGCGTCGTCCGCTTTCGCTAAAGCTACAGCGCGACTCCTCGCGATGACGAATAGAACTTTGTCATTCCGGGCTTGACCCGGAATCCACTGTTATGGCAGCGTAATCTATAAAAAATAGAGTCTCTAGCGCCAGTCTTAGTGGATTCCGGCTCGGAGGCCGGAATGACAACGTAAATAATTTCTTGCAAAAAATGGCCATATGGAGTAGATGACAAACTCATAGAATCATCAATAATCCTTCTTCCACTCCACCCCAAATCCTTGATTACCCTTACCATCCACTGTCGTCTTACCCGACACAGAAGGGCTGATATCCACTTCTGTTACAATCTCCCTATCCTCTGGCGTAGCGCCCTGGGAGACGCCTACATAGACTTTATCGGTAATATATTTTCCTGTACTAACCGTAACATTATTCGATTCCCCTAGCCCAACATCCAGCTCATCCAAGCCTAATGTCTCTCGCACAGAGCCTAATAAGTCTGGCCCTTCACTCGCTTTTCCAGCTAACACACGGGTTGCCTGGGCTAGTTTTATGGCTTCAAACGGAGAAATCGTTGAGAGTTGCCTGCCAAATAAGAGTAACGCCAATGCTTCATCCTGCGGCAGCGATGGATTGGAGGCGAGCGTAAAGCTCGGCTTTAATGCTCTGCCGCCAATAGTAACTGTCACCGTTGTATTCTTCACTTTTGATACAGCCTTTACATCCACATAAGGCGAAGGTGGTATAGCACCTTGGAATTTGAAGACAGCCCGATCCACATTTAACTCGCGATCCAGAAGCGTAAAACTCCCCCGACGTGAGGAGAACTGGCCGTTGATGAGAGGTTTCATGGCAGTGCCTGTAATATGCACATCCCCTTCAAACTCCGCCTCTAATCCACGCCCTCGCACGAATAATTGATTCGGCGCCTGGATAGATACATCCAACCCTATCACGCCCGGCTTTTCCTCTTCTTCAGGTTTATTGTTACGTGTTGGCTTGACCCATTCGGTTTCTACACTTGGAATATTCGCCGAGGCTTGCGCGCCTGGAATTTGGATATTGAGTGGGCCGAGGATAAGCTTACCCGCTATATTCATAGCTTGCGCCGTGCCAGAGAGTGAAACGCCGCCATCAATCTCACCACTAGCAAGCCCGCCACAGAAGAGCCGGAAATGATCAAATTTCCCCTCTCCGCTAAAGCGAGGAATATCCTCAAGCAGCATACGCCCACTTGCCGTCAGTTTTTTCTGCTCGCTATCAATTGCCTGGAAATTAACCAACTCAACATGGTCTTTTGTACCGCGCAATGTTGCCTCCATATTACGCAAGCACATACCCGTATCACTCTGATCATATTTTCCTTCCGCCAGTGTAAACTCGCCTTCCACCACCGGCCGGCCCATTACGCCTGAAATTTTAGCATCACCAGAAACTACACCCTCTACATGATTGCCAGTTGGGCGCAAGAAAGCATTAAAGATTTCCAACGGCACATGGGTTTTGATATTGCCGGCGATGGGGGTTGTGGCATCGATACCTAGGGTAAACGGAATCAACGCTAAAGGTGCTTTTAAGCTTAGCTCTGCATCGGTTTGTGCGGTTTCGACTTGTGCATGGGCTTTTGTCTGCAAAGTACCTTGCTGCCATCCACCTATTGCCGTGAGCGCAACTTCTTGGCCACTGGATTGCATATTTCCTTTTGCATCCCATGCCAATATAGGCGCTTTGGCTGTACCTTTAAGGGTTAATGTGGCATTTATTGTGCCTTCCGGTAATGGAGAAGGGAGTGGCAATTGCGCGAATGCTATATCACGAATATGCACCTCACCTTGCGCCTGCGTCTCAGTGATTTTTCCTTCTGCCTGCACAGAACCACCCGCCACCTCTAATGTAAGTGGCGTAATGCTATATTGCGTTGATGTCATAACAAATGTGGCGGGCGCTTGTAACTGTATTGGCAGGCCGGCATACTGGGCTTTCAGGGTGCGGAATGCGATACGGAATGTATTATCTTGCGGCCGTGCAGCATCGGCGGCAAGCACAACACCCCATGGATTGGCCTCTTGATATACACCCTGACCTTCCACTGTTACTGCGACATTCTTCTGCAAACTACCTTTAGCTGTAGCATTAATACGCTCGATGCGAATGGCATCCATCATAATCCCTTGGCCTTTGAGGGTTGCTGATACTGCATCAATGGTTTTCACATCCTCCGCCTGCGCACGAATCTCAGCCTGCGCAGCCTGGAAGCCAAAGGCCTGTAATTGTTTTACAACCGCCTGCACTTGCGCTTTTTGCTTGCCCTGGGAAGAGGATAAGGTGACCTCACCCTGCGCAGAACCACGCAGCGGTTGTTGGAGCAAACGCCCTAGCGGTGCTAGGTCTTTGGCTTGCACATGCAACACACCATCGGCCACCAACTCCACTATATTCACCTCTGCCTGCCCTTTGATATTCACACCCGGCCCTTGTAAGGAAAGCGCTTCTATAGTCGCTTGCTCGGCTGTTGCATCGAGTTGGGTGGTTAGTGTAAAGCGTTCTTTGCGATAGGCAAATTGGCCCGCCACCTCTCCTTGGTAACCCTGTGCTACAGTATCCACTGCCCCTTTTAATGCCACTTGGCTCTCGCCGTAAGGAGTTGTGAGTGTGGCATCGGTAGTAAGATCAAAAACACTCGGCGTACCTTGTGCAACAATACGCGCTTTGGCGCTGAATGCATCATAAGCTGCGTTGAGATCTGATAATGTCAGCGTATCTTTGGTAAGCTCCACTGGCGTTTCCAGTGTGACTGGCTTGCCGTTATAGATTGTTTTACCAGCAAGCGTAGTATTCCCCGTCAATGCCACCAGATTCACCATGCCTTTTGTGCGTAGAGTGGTTTTTTCAAGGTGATGTGTATCGAATGTTAATGCACCACTTTCAACGGTTACCTCCATTTGCATGGCATTGAGGCTTCCCGTCACATCCACTGCGACATCCACATCGCCCTGCACAGGCTGCTGCAACCATGACTGGATAATGGCCATATCAGGCACATGGGCAGAAGCATTGCCGGTCACCACACTGCTCTTTACATCATATTGCCCAATAGCCTCCAGTGATGTTTCCCCTGCTTTGGCATAAAAGGTATGTATCTCCATTTTGCCGTCTATATCGGTGGTTATATCCGCCTTTGCATGTAACTCTGTCTCTGATGGCAACGATAAAACACCACCCAGCACACCGCCTGGCATTTCATCCAATACCAGTTTCAACATAAAATCCCGCTCATTGGGAGTAATAACGGCATCCAGTTTGGTTTCCACACCTTCGAGCGTATTCACCTGAAGATTATACCCTTCCACACCACCCTGCCCCTGCACTGCTAAACGCTGCGCAGTGCCGGCGATGGCTGGGGCGATGGTAATATCATGTATAGCAATCTGCTGCGGTAAATACACCGCCATTTCGCGCAGAGAGGGGATTTCGGTAGGCGTTGAGGTGCCTTCTGTTGCCGTAGTGTGAGGCAAACGCACCACCCCTATATTCCGCACATCCACCTGCATAATTGGAGGCTGTTTATCGAGGAATTTCAGTATATCATAAACAACTCTTGTATCAGAAACTGAGAACCAAACACCCTGCGTATCCGCAACCGTTACCTGGCCAATAGTGAGATCACCCCATAGGCTGCCTTGGAGATTGCTGATAGTAATCACTTGCCCTTCCGAACTGGCAAGCTCTGATATCTTAGCCGCCAAAAATTGCCGCCCAGCATGGCTAGAAAGATAAGCAATTATACCTCCAACCAGCAGGCATAAAACTATCAGCATGATCAGACTATATCGCATGATTCTCTTCATCAAAACGCCTGCCCTAAACTCACATATAATGCATATCCTGTTTGATCAATATCGCCTCCATTAAGTGGAAAGGCAATATCTGCACGCAATGGCCCCACCGGAGAATAATACCGCCCGCCAATGCCTGCGCCATAATACAGCTTCTCACCGATATCCGGCTCTGCATTATCATAGGCATTACCCGCATCCAGAAAAACAACGCCACCAATCTCTTCTGAAAAGCGCAGCCGTATTTCTGCCGAGCCTTCTACCAAACTCGCACCACCGATAGGATCATCACCCTGCCGTGGCGAGAGGGATTCATAACTATACCCGCGCACCGAACCGCCACCCCCGGCATAAAAACGAATATCGGCTGGAATATCACTACCCGTACCCCCCTTAATACTGCCCACGGATGCCCGTGTAGCAAGTGTCGGTTTGAGTGCCATAGTATCGCTACTTACATAATGATATCCCGTTGCCCGCATCTTGATGAATTGACCGCCATCACCAATGGTTTCCGTGTAAGGCGTTACTGCCACACGGCCATAGATACCTTTTCGCGCATCAAGCGGTGTATCGCGTGAGTCATATTCTAAAAATCCAGGAAAAGAGAGTAAGGCATAATCATTCTCGCCCGTCACATCATCCTCTGTATGACTGAGCGTATACCCTACACCTAAACCGCCCGTAAGCTTATCAGCCAATTTGCGCTCCAAGGTAGCGTTGCCTTCAAAGGATTGGGCTTGATAGGAATCTGAATCTTCATTCTTGAGGGCAGATGATAACACCAAACTTTGTTTATCATGCATAAAAGCCGGTAACCGTAATGTGCCTGCAAGCGATTGCTTATTTTCTGCTAGCAATGCATTGATATTCACCTTCTCAGCCCCACCCCAGAAATTGCGATGCTCCCAACCGGAAGACACACCCATACCTTGGTCGGTACTGTATTCCACACCTGCCGAAACCGTACGCGGTGCGCGCTCTTTCACCGCAATGGTGATCTGCGCTTTGCCTTCTGCATCGACAATCTGTGAAGGTGTAATATCCACCGTCGCAAAGAGCTGGCTTTGCATCAAACCAGCACGGGTTTTTTCCAGCCGAGCGCTATCAAAACAATCGCCGTCCTTCCATGCAATAGAACGTTCTATCACCTCATGATTAACCCGCTCCGCACCCGTAATCACCACCTCACCCATATTTGCCTTTGGGCCATGCTGAATGGCAAATACGACTTCAGCTTGCTGGCGTTTGCTATAGAGGCGTAATTTTGGATCAACCGAGAGCGATAATAAACAAGAACTTGTACCAATATCCTTTAACAACATCTCAGCATCTTTTTGTATCAACCCCATATCGACAGGCGCATTTATTTTGCTCTGCAATGCATTGACATCAAGTGCCTTAAGAGGCGCATCAGCCCAATCAAAGATAATCGCAGATATAGGATAACGCACTCCTTGTATAACACGAATCTGGATCACTGGTTTCTTATGACTGCTATCAAGCCCCGCCTCAACGCGCGATTCCACATATCCTTTCGCATTCAACGCTCTCTTAACACGTAGCGCTAAGGCATTGGATTCTAGTTCTAATGCATCCATATCCTTAGGAGAATTAACCTTGATTGGCTTATCCAGCTGTAACTCCTGCATCCATGCTTGCATATCGTGATCTGCACCATCGATGGATATTTTATAACGAATGCCCTTCTCCGCCCACGGCCATAAAGAGGCCGCTTGCGCGCCTTCAAAAGCGAGGATAAATAGTATAGCCGCAAAAATTAAAATACTATAATGCTTCATCTATTCCTGATTAGGATCACGAGTCAAATCCTGATAATGATAGGTAGTTATCCACAGTGGCGCAAGCGTTTTGCCTCTTTTTTCGTTGATATAAAGTGCACTTTTATGGATTCTTTATACCTCACGCCCTATCTATCACTGGTTTTTAATTTTATATATACTTTACTGATACTATAGATACGCATGGTAGCACCGAGTTGCTTTATAGAAGCATTTCCACTACTATGAGTATAATTTAGTTTTTAATTCTTGAAATGAGAGTCACTATGCAAGAGAGAAAAAATACCATTTTAGTTGTTGATGACGAAGAAGGAATCCGCAAAATGTTAAATGTCTACCTTGGCATCGTTGACTTTAAAGTCGCAGAAAGCGAGTCAGGGAAACAAGCATTGCGCATGGCAGCTTCCGTTAAACCCGACTTGATCCTCCTGGATCTTGGCCTGCCTGATATGGACGGCAAAGAAGTGCTATCTGCACTTCGCCAATGGTCGCATGTGCCGATTATTGTGCTAACAGTACGTTCCGAAGATGAGGAAGTGGCTGAGGCGCTTAATCTGGGTGCGGATGATTATATTACCAAGCCATTCAATGCCGATGTATTGCTTGCACGCATTAATGCCAACTTGCGCAAATGGTCTGTACGTGAAGTAGGCGAGCCAGATATCATCAACGGCCCGATCCGCATGGATTTGGTGCGTCATGAAGTCTTCGTCGATGGTGAAAAAATTGCCTTCACACCAAAGGAATATGACTTGCTGCGCTATCTGCTTATCAACCGCGGCCGTATGCTGACACATAAGCAAATCCTCAAAGAAGTTTGGGGCCCTGCGCATGTGGAGGATACGCAATATTTACGCGTCTATATCGGCCAAACCCGCCGTAAACTGGAAGTAAAACCTGGCTTAAGCAAGCTGATTATTTCCGAAGCAGCAATTGGTTATCGTATGGAAGCAGTAGATGCAAATGCGCCATTACCTGCTAGCAGCAATGAAAGCAATAGCGAGAGTGATGAAAGCATTGTTGCTGCTTAAATAAAACCCGTCATTCACCGACTTGATCAGTGAATCCATCCAAATATATAGCTTTTAGGAAGATGGATACGCCGATCACGTCGGCGTTGTTGCATGGCTCGCTGCCTTATCGATAATGTCATCCCGGACTTGATCCGGGATCCACTGTTATGGCAGCGTGATCTACAAGAATGAGACTCTTAGCGCCAGTCTTGGTGGATTCCGGGTCAAGCCCGGAATGACAAGATAAACAAAAGATTTTTACCCCCTTTTTATACTCCACCCCCTCCCAACACATCGCTTCATAACAAAACCATGGTTACGTTTAACTAAGACGGATAGGACATCCTATCTTTGTACTAACGTAAAAAAGGAGCAATTCCATGCAATCAGCAACTGATGTGAAAAAGAATGTAAACCCAATGAAAAATGATGCGCAGAATACTATTGAGAATGCAGGGGATGCGATGAGCGAATATGCTCATAATGCCGGCCAAAAAGTACGCCAATTCTTCTCTACCACCAGCACAGAAGTCGGCAATGCAGCGCAAAAAGTGACGACTGAAATCCGCAACAAACCTGTACGCGCGAGCTTAATCGCACTTGGCGCTGGTTTTGTGCTCGGCGCATTATGCCGTCGTTAAACATTATTTAAAATACCTATAATACTATGATACGACTCTATTAAAGGAACTGCTGCTATGACTATTCTCAACCGCCTAATAGCGCTCTTAGCGTTAAGCAAAGTACGCTCATCACATTCGATATTATTAGACCGGTTGCTGATAAACATAGCAGCAGTTGCCATGCTTCTTATCACCGCCTCTACTGTTTTAGTGCTTATCCTCTGCACCTTGTTATGGATGGGATATACCCAGCTGGTGGAATCAGGCATGTCTTCTGAGGCAGCGTTTCTGCTTGCTGAAGCCGTTCTTATAGCCTTTTTTGGTTTTCTGTTATGGGCTACTTCCCATTATTTATGCAAAATGAAAAATAGTATAGTCCCATCACCTGTTGCTATGGGTGGGCCTGTTACGAATGCGGTCAATGCCTTTATAGATGGTTTAATGACAAAACAGACACAGCGGTAGTTTTTTGATGTATAAGAATATTTCTTTCCATAGCTGTGGCATCACAGCGCTTGCGCTCATGACAGTCCTCTTCCCTCAAAACAGTGATGCACGACAACCTGTTTTTGAGGATGATAAAGCCAGTATTAGCCTGGTCTATGAAAATGATATATTCCAAGGCACAGACCAGAATTACACCAATGGCATCCGCCTAGCAGTGCTTTCGTCTGAAACCAATACACCACGCTGGTCACGTTGGATAGCAGACCATATTCTTCCTCTTTCTAAAGAAGGCCGCAAACGTATTGGTTGGGCAATTGGACAGAATATGTATACACCTCGTGACCTCTCCACACGCGCTCCCATCCCTGATGACCGGCCTTATGCCGGCTGGCTTTATGGCTCTGTAGGCATGGTGTCCGATACGGGCGAGCGGTTAGATAACGTGATGCTCACTCTAGGCATGGTCGGGCCAAGCTCTTATGCCGATCAAACACAAAAATTTATTCACCGCGTGGTTGATTCCCCCCGCCCTGAAGGTTGGGATAATCAATTGCATGATGAACTGGGCATTATTCTGACCATGGAACGCAAATGGCGTTCTATGTATGAGTTCTCGCCCTATGGGTTGGGTGTTGATGTCACACCGCATATCGGCACTAATTTAGGGAATATTAATACCGATGCTTCCGTTGGCGCAACGGTGCGGTTTGGGTATGACCTTCCCGCCGATTATGGCCCGCCCCGCATTCGCCCTAGCCTACCTGGCTCTGATTTCTTCGTTCCGACTCAGGAATTAGGAGGATATATGTTCGTAGGCGTTGAAGGGCGCGGCGTTGCACGCAATATTTTCCTGGATGGGAATACATTTGAGGATAGCCCGAGTGTAGATAAGAAATATTTCGTCGGCAGCCTACAAATGGGTATTGTACTTACGTATAAAGACGTCCGCCTTTCTTTCACTGATGTTATGATGACAAAAGAGTTCGATGAGCAAGAAGATGCAGAGCATTTTGGCGCTGTTACGCTTTCTTATCGATTTTAACGATACACTTTCTTCAAAATAAACCACTGATATACAATTATATTTATAATTTCTTTATAGCTAACCCCCTAGGGACTTATCGTTTTATTATCGCAAGATAGAGTATGATCGGTTTATAACGAGGGAAAGACTGTATTTTTTATGCACATAGGAGTATATATGAAACACGTTGTTATTATGATGCTTATAGTGATAAGCAGCCCCCTCATAACCGCCTGCAATACGATGGAAGGGGTGGGCCAGGATATACAACGTGGCGGTGAGAAGCTCGAACAATCAGCTGATAGTCATAAATAGAAGCTCTCACTTTTACGGTTTTAGAACGGTTTCTTTATGATTCGCATTACTCCGCGTGCGCGCGGTAAAAAGTACTTTATTGCCATCTTTATTATCTGGGTCACGTTGTTCTTCATCTTTAGCCTGGTAATCTACCGGCACTATAAGGACGCTCAAAAGCTTAATGAAGCAGCATTGTATAATTATGAAGTGGTTCGTCAAAGCGACTTGGTGTTGTTTAATCTCGCCGAGATGGAAACGAGCGTATTGTCGTATCTGCTTACTGGCAAAGAAACCTACCTCCAAACCTATAATAACGCCTTGAAAACCTTTCCGGATAAAATCAAGGCCATTCGCAATCTGACCCAGGATGATAAATTAGCCTACCACAAAATTAACTCCTGGCTTAAAAAGAACGAACGTTTTCATGATCTGCTTATTAACCAAATGAATATTGTCAGCCCTGAAAACCGCACCGCTATAGCCACAATGATGTTAAAATATCATAAGCACGAATTAGAAATTATGCGTACGATGCTAGAAAGCGATATTATCCAGCGCTTTGATCGTGCAAACCGTCAAATTGGCGCCTCGCGGACAGAGCAGCATAATTTCCTTTATATTCTCATTATCGGCACAGCGCTCACCATTGGCGCCATGTTGCTTGCAACCACTGCCGTCATCCGCCTACTTGCCCGCAACCAAATTATAGAAGGTGAAGCCTTTATCGCTAATGAGCGGGTGAAAGATATTGTTGGGTCGCTGAATGAAGAGATTTTTGATCTGAATCTAGAGAATAATAGTATCTATTACTCCCCTGCCTATAAAGAGATGCTAGGCTATAGCAATGCTGATCATCCAGATAGTTTTGATACATTCAAATCCCTTATCCATCCTGATGATTATAACCGTGTGATGGATAATTTCTATAAATACCAAAACCGCGAGATTCCGCATTATACTATTGTGTTTCGCATACGCCATAAAAACGGCACCTGGCGGTGGATTTTATCGCGCGGAGTAGGCTTCTGGAACAACCAGAATAAAATGACCCGCTTCACAGCAACACATACCGATATTTCCGAGCAAAAACAACGTGAGGAAGAGCTTAAACAGCTCAATGAAGATTTGGAAACCTTCACCTATATCGCCTCGCATGACTTGCGCTCGCCACTGGTTAACCTCAAAGGCTTCGTGCGTGAGTTGGAGCATTCGGTGGAGAAAATTAAACCTATTATGGAGGGGGTTACACCGAATCTGACCCAAATCGAACGCCAGGTTCTCACCCAATCACTCACCGATGATGTGCCAGAGGCACTTGGCTTTATCAAAAAAGCCACTGACCGCATGGAAACCCTCATCACTGCCTTGCTTGATCTTTCGTATATCGGCAAGCGCGAATATATCTCCGTTCCGGTGGATACCCAAGCCATTGTACAAAAATGCCTAGCCGCACAAGCCTATGAAATTGCACGGCGTGAGGTGGAAGTGGTCTGCGAACCATTGCCGCAAGTTACCTCTGATCCAGTGGCACTTGAGCATGTATTTAGCAATCTGCTCGATAATGCCGTGAAATATTTACACGACGCCCGCAAAGGCAAAATCACCATCTCTTCAAAAGAAAATGATGCCGATTTTGTATTTGTTATTCAAGATAATGGACGCGGCATTGCCGATGTTGACCGCGAGAAAATCTTTGCTATCTTCCGCCGCGCCCGCAATGCCAGCGATATTCGTGGCTTAGGGATGGGCATGGCGTTTGTGAAATCAACGTTACGGAAATTAGGAGGCAGTATTTGGTGCGAATCAGCAGTGGATAATGGCACGACTTTCTATTTCCGTTTACCTAAATACGTGACTACAAGGACATAATGTATGAAAAAACACGCTCAAAACCATACAGCCGTGACCCTCGTCATGATTGAAGATGATGAGGGCCATGCTCAGCTTGTGAAGAAAAACCTCCGGCGCGCTTCCGTTGGCAATCCTGTTGTGCATTTAACCGATGGGATGCAGGCTATCGATTATTTTTTCTCGCAGGGAAACTCTAATCTTGACCCTGACCATACCGTGGTGATTCTGGATCTTAACCTACCGAAAATAGATGGTTATGAAGTATTACGCCATTTGAAATCCGAAGAACGCACTAAGGAAATTCCAGTTATTGTCCTCACTACCAGCGATAACCCTACCGATATTGACCGCTGTTATCAATTAGGATGCGACATTCATTTCACCAAGCCTGTGGAATATAGCAGATTCTCAGATGCTATACGTACACTAGGCCTACAACTTGATATTAAAAAAGAGCAATAAGGTTTCCCCATGCCACATACACGCCTACAGACTATTCTGTATATTGAAGATGATGAAGGCTTAGCCCGTTTATTGCAGAAACGTATGCAACAGCAACGTTTCACGGTTGATCTTGCCTATTCAGCAGAGCAAGGCCTTGAGAGGCTTAAAACCCATCAGTATGATTTATTGCTGATTGATTATAACCTACCAGGCATGAGTGGGCTGGAAATGCTCGCTGCCCTCAAAGAACTCTCAAAAGCACCGCCCGCTGTTGTGCTGACAGCCAGTGGCGATGAGCGCGTTGCCCTTTCTGCACTAGAAAATGGCGCGGCGGATTATGCGATTAAAGATATTGGGCAGACCTATTTAGATCTCCTCCCTGCCATCATGCAAGCCGCTTTTACGCGTGAGCGGTTACAGCGTGAAAATGAATTACAACGTTATGAACTAGAATGCGCCAAGCAAAAAGCAGAAGCGGCCAATCAGGCTAAAAGCAATTTCCTGGCCACAATGAGCCATGAAATCCGCACGCCTATGAATGTCGTCATCGGCCTCACCAGCGTGCTTGCAAAAACGAAACTGGATAAAGAACAGCTCAAGATCCTACAAACCCTCAGCAATAATGCCGATCTGCTGCTACGCCTTATCAATGATCTGCTGGATATCAGCCGTATTGAGGCTGGCCAAGTAGAGCTGGAATCTGGCACATTCACGCTCTCCTCGATCCTCGACGATGTGCATTTAATGTTTGCCAATCAGACCAATACCAAACAGCTCATCTACCGTATGCACGACGCCACCGCCGGCCACATCTTCCTGGGTGACCGCACACGTGTGCAGCAAATTGTCATGAATCTAGTAAGCAATGCCGTGAAATTTACCCAACAAGGGGAAATTTACGTCAGCGCAGAATCTAAGCCTATTGATGATAGACGCGTTGAAATTACACTGAAAGTACGCGACACTGGCATAGGTATCCAACAGGATAAAATCCCAATTATTTTTGACAAATTCACCCAAGCCGATAGCGCCATTACCCGCCGTTTTGGTGGGTCTGGGCTGGGGCTTTCTATTGTGCAATCTTTAGCGGAACTCATGGGTGGTACGATCCGTGTTGAAAGCACACCTGGTGAAGGTTCGGTGTTTATTGTCACCTTAATCCTTATGGAAGCCACCAACCAGCAATGCCCAATTCCGCCGATTGCCGTACCCGCACCGAAGACAACTATCTCCACCAAAGGTAAGGCCGTATTGATTGTAGAAGATTACGCCCCGAATGTGATGGTTGCTAGTATGCTATTGGAGGATATGGGCTTTTCTGTCAAAGTAGCAGAAAATGGTAGCGATGCCATCTCCGCCGTTCAAGACCCAGCCAATCACTTTATCGCCATTCTCATGGATATGCAAATGCACGGCATGGATGGGCTAGAAACCACACGCCGCATCCGCCAATGGGAAATCAGCCAAAACATCCACCACACCATCATCGGCCTCACCGCCCACGCCCTAGCAGGCGACCGTGAGCGCTGCATTTCTGCGGGAATGGATGACTATATGAGCAAACCGATACATCCGGATATTTTAGCATCGAAGCTTAAGGCACTGGTGAAGGAAGCGGCGTGAGGTTAATGACAATACTCTAGCCCTCTCCCTTACGCCTTTCTTATATCTTCCCCCGCCCTCTATACTGTAACTTTGCAGCGTCGATTTTACTATAAATGAAATAACCACTAAAGGAGCCATCTATAATGAACCGATTGCCCATGAGTGAGCGTATTTCTTTCCGCAAAGCACAGAGGAATCCTCGAAACATTTTAGTAGGGGATATAGAGTCATTACCCTTAACACTGTTGTATAGCGAACGAAAACAGGCTATTCCTGATTGGCATATACGTAAATCAACGCTTCCAGTAACCTATCCTAAAACCGAGCGGCATTTAATAGGTATCCCCCATGACTGATCCAACCTTATCCTCCCACCTCCCACCTCATCTACAAAGCTTTGAAGAAGAGCGTGAACAAATCCATCGCCAGATGCTCTCCACCATTTCACATGACTTAAAAACACCGTTAGCCGCTATTATTGGCTCGTTAGAAGTCTGCATTCGGATGAATGAAACCCTCTCCAAAGAAAAACGCCACTCTCTGGTGCATCTTGCTCTGATGGAATCCTACCGTTTGGATAATTTTATCACCAATATATTGGATATGGCCAAGCTTGAGAATGGTATGGTCAAAACCAATACAGAACGGGCGGATTTAAATGCCATCATGCAAGATTGCTTAAGCCGCTTGGGCGCACGTCGCGAAAAAGGGGATGTTACCTTACGTCAAATTGAAGAAGATACTATCCTCTACACCGACCCTGCACTTTTGGGCCGCGCCGTGGGTATCTTGCTAGAAAATGCATTAAAACATGCCGGCACTCATCCCACCATCGTCGTAAAATACGGCGTTGCCAATCGCCGTGCCTCTATACGCGTACATGACAACGGCCCTGGCATTCCTCCTGGCGAAGAGGAAGCGATTTTCTCAAAATACACCCGCCTCTCTAGCCCTGAGAAAAAAAATAACGGCGTAGGGCTAGGGTTGGCGATCTGCAACCATATCATGAAAACACTTTCAGGTGAAGTGACGGTACAAAACCACCCAACAGGTGGGGCGATTTTTACTATTACTTTACCGGCGCAGGCGGAATAAATATCTCAGCCATTGTCACCGTCATTCACCGACTTGATCGGCGTTATTGCTTGGCTCGCTTTTTTGTCATTCCAGCGCAATGCTTGTGAACGAAGTGAACGCTGTATTTTTGCTTTAAGTTAAGAGGACTGGATCCCAGCCTCCGCTGGGATGACGGGACATCTCAGATCCAGGTAACAACACCGACTTGATCGGTGAATCCATCTCAAAAATATAAAGCTATAGTATTAGGCTGGATACGCCGGTCAAGCTGGCGTATGACAGCGTATCCACTACCACGGCCACATTGCGGCCTCGCAATGATAACGTAACCGCTCCCTTTCACTTTCCTTATATTTTCCATCATCTTACGTTTTTCTTTCTTATTTCACCTGAGTTACATCTAAATAATATAGCGATGTTTAAAGCATCACCTTCATTAACATTATTGAAAGGTCTATTATGAAGAACATATATACACTCCTTGCTGCAACTACTCTCATGAGTCTTGCAACTACGGCTTACGCCAATGATCCCGCCGCAAAAAATAAATCATCTATCGATTACAAAGATAATGGCGGCTACGAGGCAGAACGTTCTTCTGAGCGCACCAATGCCAGCGGCACTAAGCAATCATCTGAATATAACGTAGATGTAGATGTGGATGATGATGGCCGCGTGAGCCGAACCATTGAGAATGTCAAAACAACCGATCCCAAAGGTCTCATGAACCAAAAACAAGAATCCGTCAAAACCCAAATTAAAGAACGAGATCGCGGTGGTTACACGCAAACCACAGTAAGCAAACATAGAGATGCTAATGGCACAGACACAACCTATGTCACCACAACCGATCTCGAAGTCGATAGCAAAGGTAATGTTACAACCGTAGCAAAAACCGAGAAAACCGTTGACCCGAAAGGCCTGATGAACAGCACCACCACAACCACCCGCACCAAAACCGTGAATGGGAAAGTGGTAGAGCAAGATAAGAAAATCGATAATTAGTCGTTAGCGATACTACCACCTATAAACCAAAACACGCCACTCTTTGGATTGGCGTGTTTTTTGTTGTTATCGTTGGGTTTAATCAACATTATTGCATGGCTCTCTGTCATTGCGAGGCCGCGGAGCGGCCGTGGCAATCCAGGGACAGATTGCTCCGTTCCTTAAGTATTCCCTGGATCGCCACGCTACGCTCGCGATGACGGGGCTATTATGTCCTCTGTCATTCTTGGATCAAGTCGGCGTTGTTGCATGGATCGCTAACCTATTGATCCTTGTCATCCCGGACTTGATCCGGGATCCACTGTTATAGCAGCGTGGTCGATAAAATTTAGGTTCGTAGCGCCAGTCTCGATGGATTCCGGGTCAAGCCCGGAATGACAGGAAATAAGCCATGCAAGGTACTGACTCATTTTGAAATAATTTCTGTCATTCTTGGACTTGATCCAAGAATCCATTTAAACCAATGGCATTATTCTTTTTATATGCTGTATTGTTGCTTTCTATTAGGATGGATCCTTGGATCAAGTCCAAGGATGACAGTGCTAAAAAATATAAATAGGAGTAGATGACAGAGTCTGTATTAAATGCTGACTCAATTTGAAATTTTGGTTGTTTTCAAGCTCTGTCATCCCGGGCTTGACCCGGAATGACAAAAAATAAGCCATGCAATAAGATGATCAAGTCGGCACATGACACAAACACACCGCACATACAACAGATACGCCCCTAAAACCGCACCGTCACCCTTAACCCCTCACCTGCTGGGTTATCCCCTAGCACCAACTGCGCATGGTGGCGTTGTATGATGGTTTGCACGATACTCAGCCCCAGCCCTGCACCAGAAGCGGTTTCGCGTTTGAGGCGGTAGAAGCGCTGGAATACTTCACTGCGCTCCTCCACAGGAATCCCGGGGCCAGTATCATCTAAATGCAGAATAACGCTCTGATCTTGCTTGTAAAGCTGTGCGTGGATACTGCCTTCGGCTTGTGTGTATTTGATACTATTATCCAACAGATTACGCATCACAATCTCTATCGCATTAGCATCACAATCCAGCATAATATCAGGAGTAATATCAGCCGTAACCGTAATGTGCTTCTGTAGCGCCAGAGGCACGAGTTCTGCAATGCAATTTTGGATCAGAATAGAGAGATTAACTGCCTGGAACGGCTGGCTATTATGCTCTACCCTTGCAAGAGTGAGGAGTTGCTCTACCATTTTAGTGGCACGCGTAATGCCCTTCTCCAGTTCTTTGAGCAAATTATCACGCGTGGTGGTATCATGCGTATATAAGATAGCTTGCACCTGTGTTTTTAGCACAGCAAGGGGAGTTCGGAGTTCATGGGCAGCATTGTCAGTAAATTGTTTTTCTAGCGCAATACTATGCTCCACACGATACATCAGCCCATTAATAGCCTCAACAATCGACGCCACTTCTTGTGGAATATCGGATACATCAAGCGGGCTTAAATCTTCCGCCGAACGACGGCCAACATCTTCAGAAAGAGTAGTAATGGGCGCAAATCCCTTGCGTGTAGCAAGCCAGAGGAGCAGTATGATAAATGGTATAGCACATAACACAGGCATCAGCAGGCTCAGCATCAGGCTAATCACAATCTCACGGCGCACCTCGCGGCGTTCGGAGACTTCCACCTTAATACCAGATGCATCATCCACCAAGGTAAAGCTACGCCAATGCTTGGTAGCAACGACCACATCTTTATACCCTGTTTTCGTGGCGCTATCCGTAAACTTGGCTGCTGTTTGGGAGACAATCACAGCATGACCATGATACCACGCACGATAGGAGAGCTTTTTGGCATCACCATGAAAAATCGTATCTTGATCAAGCGATAAGGTCAGCACTTCGCCCGAATCATCGATGATCTCATTGCGCAGTAGAGAGCTAATAATCTGCGCAAAATGCGCAAGCTGCGCATCATAAATCTCATGCGCCTCGTGGTAGATACTGCCATAGGCAACCGCGCCAATTAGCATTAACGCAGAACCCAGCGGTATCATCAGCAGGCGGAAAAACCGTTTAGTAAGAGAATGGCGCTTAAGAGGAATAGCCTTAGGCATGTTCTTGGCGTTCCATAATATACCCCACCCCGCGAATGGTCTTAATCACCTGCTTGCCCAGCTTATGGCGCAATGAAGAAACATAGACTTCTATGGTATTACTGCCAATTTCCTCATTCCAGCCATAGAGCTTTTCTTCTAATGTGGATTTGCTGAGTACTTTGCCAATATTCTCAAGGAACACCGCAATAAGCGATAATTCCTTGGCGGAAAGCGAAAGCGTTTTGCCTTGATAGGTCACCAATTGCGCCGCTACATCATAGGTGATCCCTGCATGTTCCAACACTGGCGTTGCGCGCCCATGGCTACGGCGGAGTAAAGCACGGATACGGGCAAAGAGTTCCTCAAGATCAAATGGCTTCACCAGATAATCATCCGCCCCCGCATCCAGCCCCTTCACACGGTCTGAGCGGTCATCCATGGCGGTGAGTAATAATATCGGAGTCGAGTTCTTGCCACGGCGTAATTGATGCAGCAATTCTAATCCTGATATGCCTGGAAGTTTTACATCCAGTATCACAAGATCATATTCCGTAGTCGCCAAGGCATGATCTGCATCCTCAGCAGAGGATACCCAGTCAACTGTATAACATTCTTTGAGGGCATAGGTGGTGGCTTCACCAAGCATCACATCGTCTTCTACATAGAGCAAACGCATATCGTTACCAGATAGTATTGGAGGCCGGGGTCGGAATCGAACCGACGCATAGGGGATTTGCAGTCCCCTGCATTACCACTTTGCTACCCAGCCTTAAGTGATGTATAAGGCAATATAGTATTAAAATAGCGTGGGTCAAGTGATATTCATTGCATCAAACGCTATTTTGATATACGAAAAACATACCGACGTCGTTAATCCCATTTTAACTTTTATAGGGTAACTCTACTATAAGTAGAGTAATAACCCTAAAAAGTCTATAGTAGTGTCTATGAATAACGCTCAAACTTCTCGCATCAATATGGTGCATAATCAAATTCTTCCTAACAAAATTACCAGTCAACCATTGGTTGAAGCTCTTACTTCTATCCCACGCGAACACTTTGCTCCGCGTGATTTGAAGTCAGTAGCATATCTTGATAGCGATTTGCCGCTCGGCAATAAGCGCTATCTGATAAACCCGATGGTTTTATCACGTTTGATCCAGGAAGCAGACATAACCAGCGATAGCGTCGTACTCGATATTGCCTGTGGATCGGGATATTCCACAGCCATTCTGGCAACGCTTGCTCATAAGGTCATTGCGCTTGAAGAAGACAATGAACTGGCAGCAACCGCTAAATCTGCGCTTAATCAATTGGGCATTACCAATACGATTATCATCAGCGCCGATCTCACCAATGGCCATCCTGATGGCGGTCCGTATGATGCAATTATCATCAACGGCGCTGTTAGCAAAGTGCCGCAAGGCATTTTGGATCAACTGGCTGATGGCGGACGGTTGGCTTGCGTCATCGCTGTAACACCGCATATAGGATATGCCGTGTTATACGAACGCCAGGGAGATACCTTCCTGCAACGCCGGTTATTTGATGCTAGTGTCGCAACACTGGCAGCCTTTAAAGAAAGAGCATAGTCATGAAACGTTTTATAACTTACACAGCGCTAGCAACCACGTTATTAGCGCCACTGTCTTCTTTTGCCGCAACGCTGCAAGAAGCACTGGAAACCACCTATAAAACCAACCCAGAACTCGCCGCTGAGCGCTCGAACTTGGCGTCAATTGACGAACAAGCCGCCCAAGCCTTTGCTGGCTGGTTGCCTACAGCTACCTTTGGCTATGATAAAGGCCATGAGAAGGTAGAAATCGGCTCCCGCCCTGAACAAAGCGATAGCACCACCGCGATGACCTGGCGTATCCAACAGCCCATCTTCAATGGCGGACGCACCGTAGCCTTAACTCACCGTGCCACTCAAGCCATTAAAGCAAGCCGTGCGACATTGCAAGTCACAGAACAACGTGTGTTACTGGATGCCGTTACCGCTTATATGAACGTGATCCGTGATCACGATGTGCTTGAATTAAGCCGCAATAACGTCTCTGTCCTAGAAAAACACTTGGAAATCACCCAAGAACGTTTCCGCCTCGGCGAAGTAACCCGTACCGACGTTGCACAAGCCGAAGCACGCTTAGCCAGCGCGATTTCGGATCGTACACAGGCAGAAGGGCAATTTTCCACATCTCAAGCGACCTATAAACGCGTTGTAGGCGTTGCCCCCTCTAACCCTGTATCACCAACAGTACTGCCTGCATTGCCAACAACATTAGATGAGGCAATTGCACGCGCTAAGGCATATAATCCTATTGTAAAACGGGCGAAATACTCCTTAGAAGTCGCGCATTATGATGTGAATGCTAACGTAGCTGAGTTATTGCCAGATGTGGCTTTAGTAGGCACTAAAAGCGATGATGATGGTTTTGCTGCTTATGGCGGGCAAGATTATAGTTCAGAAACGATTGCTCTTAATGTCACCGTGCCGCTTTACCAATCCGGCACCGAATATTCCCGCATCCGTCAAGCCAAAGAAACCAAGCAACAACGTAAGTTCTTGCTTGATGATGCTGATAATAGTGCCGTTGAAGATGCTATTAGCGCCTGGGAGAACTATCAAGTTGCCAAAGCAACTATCGTTTCCACCAAAGCATCCGCCGATGCTGCGCAAGTGGCACTCGATGGTGTGACCCAGGAAGCTGAAGTGGGGTCGCGCACAACATTAGACGTACTCGATGCAGAACAAGAACTCTTCGTTGCCAAATCCAACCTCATCCGCGCCAAACGTAATGAGATTGTGGCAATGTATAATTTGCAAGCTGTTATGGGTGTGTTAACAGCCGGCGACTTAAAACTCAACGTACCTATCTATGACCCTGAGAAACATTATGATGATGTGAAATACAAGTTCATCGGTGTGGGGACAGGCAGTTAGATCACAGCATTTTATCCCATAACTTCCTCGTCATTGCGAGAAGCGATAGCGACGCGGCAATCCAAGGGCAGACTCTATGTTCTTTAAGCAGGCCCTGGATCGCCGCGCCGCGCTGCGCTCGCGATGACGATGGTATAGTTCCTCTGTCATTCTTGGATCAAGTCGGTGTTGTTGCATGGATCACTTTTTTGTCATTCCAGCGCAGGCTGGAATCCAGCGCAATGCTTGTGAACGAAGTGAACGCTGTATTTTTGCTTTATAGTTAAGAGGACTGGATCCCAGCCTCCGCTGGGATGACGGGACATCTCAGATCCGTGCAACAACGCCGATCAAGTCCAAGAATGACAACAATTATTTCAAAATGAGTCAGTACCCCAACACCATCCCTATTGACCACCCATCCCTCCCTCGCTACAATCACTTCTCGTCAAAAACAACACGGTCAATATGCCCCACGCTTCGTTCATTCATTTACGCGTCCATAGTTCTTATTCCCTTGCCGAAGGCGCGATTAAGCCTGGGCAGATGGCGGATTTATGTGTACGTTACAGCATGCCAGCAGTGGGGATTACGGATACGGGTAACCTGTTCGGATCGCTCGAATTCTCTAAAGCCGCCTCCTCCAAAGGCGTGCAGCCGATTGTCGGTTGCGTGATGTCGCTTGCGATGGAACAAACACAGTTTGCAGCGCAAGTCTTCGATAAAATCGTGCTTTATGCTAAAGATGAAACAGGAATGCAGAACCTGTTTAAGCTGGTGAGTAAATCGTTCGTAGAAAGCGAAGACCCGCTGCCACCACATATTACCTATGCCGCGCTTGCCGAATACCAAGAAGGTCTGATAGCCCTTACAGCCAGCTTAGAAGGAACCGTCGGCCGCCTCCTCGTAGCTGGCCAGCATAAAGAAGCAGAAGCGGCATTGTTAACGCTTAAAAATACCTTCGGTGACCGCCTCTATATCGAACTTCAACGCCACGGTTTAGAAGCCCAAGAGCGCATTGAGCCGCAATTACTGGAATTTGCCTATAAGCATACGATTCCACTGGTAGCAACCAATGATGTCTATTTCCCAACCAAGGATATGTATGAAGCGCATGATGTGCTGTTATGTATCGCTGAAGGCCGCTATGTTTCCGAGCAAGACCGCCGCAAACTCACGCCAGAGCATTACTTCAAAACGCCAGAAGAAATGCTGGCACTATTTGCCGATGTGCCAGAGGCAATTGCAAATACCTTAGTCATAGCAAAGCGCTGCGCCACAATGTGCAACTCTCGCAAACCTATTCTCCCGAATTTCAGCACCGGCGAAGGCCGTGATGAAGCGGAAGAGCTGCGCCAACAGGCTCGTGAAGGTTTGCAAATGCGCTTAGATGCGCAAGGAATGACCGAGGACGAGATAACGAAGCCTTATCGCGAGCGCTTGGAATTTGAGTTGGATGTCATCAACCGGATGCAATATCCGGGCTATTTCTTGATCGTATCGGACTTTATCAAATGGAGTAAACGCAACGATATTCCCGTAGGGCCTGGTCGTGGTTCGGGCGCAGGCTCCGTGGTAGCCTGGGCACTCGAAATTACCGATCTTGACCCGTTACGATTTGGATTACTCTTTGAACGTTTCCTCAATCCGGAACGTGTATCCATGCCCGATTTTGACGTGGACTTCTGCCAGGATCGCCGTGGTGAGGTAATTAGCTATGTGCAGCAAAAATATGGCCATGACCGCGTAGCGCAGATCATCACCTTCGGAAAACTCCAAGCCCGTGCGGTGCTTCGTGACGTAGGGCGGGTATTACAGATGCCTTATGGACAAGTCGATAAGATTTGTAAAATGGTACCGAATAATCCGGCCGATCCGGTGACTTTATCGCAAGCCATTGATCTCAACCCCGATCTGAAACGTGCAAAAGCCGAAGATACGGATGTTGAGCATCTGATTGATATCGCCTTGAAGCTCGAAGGACTCAACCGCCATGCCTCAGTGCATGCGGCAGGTGTGGTGATTGGGGATCGGCCACTAGAACAACTTGTTGCCCTCTACCGCGATCCGCGTTCGGATATGCCGGTGGTGCAATATTCGATGAAATATGCCGAAGAAGCAGGCCTGGTGAAGTTCGACTTCTTGGGGTTGAAGACACTCACAGTCGTCTGGCGCGCATGCAAGCTTATTAATGAGCGCAAGGCAGAAGGTGAGAAGATCGATATCGCCACCATCCCGCTCGATGATCCTAAAACTTTTGAGCTATTATCGCGAGGCGACTCAGTCGGTGTGTTCCAGCTTGAAAGTGCCGGGATGCGTGATACGCTCCGGAAACTCAAACCTGATACCTTAGAAGAAATCATCGCGTTGATTTCCCTCTACCGCCCAGGACCAATGGATAATATCCCAAGCTATATCGCCCGTAAGCAAGGTACAGAAGAGCCGGATTATTTGCATCCAAAGCTGGAAGGCATTCTCAAAGAAACATTCGGGGTAATTATTTACCAAGAGCAAGTGATGCAAATTGCGCAGGTGCTTTCGGGCTATACGCTGGGTGGTGCGGATTTGCTGCGCCGTGCGATGGGTAAGAAGATTAAAGAAGAGATGGACACCCAGCGCGAGTTATTCGTGAATGGTGCGGTGGCCAATCAGGTAGACGGCAAACAGGCGGATGGGATTTTCGACCTGGTGGCGAAGTTTGCCGGATACGGTTTTAACAAATCCCACGCAGCTGCCTATGCGTTGATTTCCTATCAGACAGCCTGGCTGAAGGCCAATTATCCAGTAGAATTCTACGCGGCCTCGATGAACCTCGATATTCACGATACGGATAAAATCAACCTGTTTAAACAGGATGCGCTACGTTCCGGTGTAGAGTTATTGCTTCCGGATATCAACCAATCGCAAGCCTGGTTCTCAGTGGAAAACGGTGCGGTGCGGTATGGTTTGGCAGGCCTTAAAGGCGTTGGTTTGACAGCGATGGAAGATATGGTGGCAATCCGCAATGAAGGCGGGCCATTTAAGGATATTTTTGATTTCGCGAGCCGTGCCGATAGCAAAATCACCAATAAACGCCAAATCGAATCGCTGGTGAAAGCAGGAGCATTTGATTCATTACATACGAACCGCCGCCAACTCGTGGAAGCCGTAGACACCGTAACCCGTTACAGCGCCACCATCGCGCGTGAGAAGGCCAGCAGCCAAATTAGCCTGTTTGGCGATGCTGCAAGCAGTGAAGATGCGCCACCACCGCCATTACCAGAAGTGGTGGATTGGAATGGATCGGAGCGTTTGGGGAATGAATTGGACGCCGTAGGCTTCTACCTCTCCGCCCATCCGCTCGACGATTACCGCGAGGTGCTGGAAAAGGCTGGGATTGTAGGATGTGCGGAGTTGATGGAAGAACTATCAGACGGTACATCGCAGATTCGGATGGTAGGCGTCGTCACCAGCAAACGCATCCGTGTTTCGCCAAAAGGCCGGTTTGCCTATGTGGGATTGTCGGATTCTTCAGGGGCGTATGAAGTTGCCATATTTGATGAAGATTTGCTGACAGGCAGCAATGATTTACTGGAGCCTGGCACGCTGGTATCCTTAGGAGTAGATGCCCGTAAAGACGAAGGCGGCGTACGCATGATAGCCACATCGTTTAGTGCGCTGGATGATACTCTCGCTAACCAGGCGCAGCCTGTGACGGTGAGGATCAATAATATCACCGCATTACCTATACTCAAAGACCGGATTGGCGAAGAAGGAAAAGGCAAAGTGCCATTATCATTACAGCTAACGCTGGATGATGGGGCTACCATCACCATCAAACTCAAAAACCGCTATGCAATCACACCACCAGTGATGAATGATATTCGTGCATTGGAAGGGGTTGAGGTGTTGTAATTTTGGTCATTCTCGTCATCCCAGCGGAGGCTGGGATCCAGTCCCCTTGAACATAAAGCAAAAATAGTGCGCTCATTTCATTTACAAGCATTGCGCTGGATTCCAGCCTTCGCTGGAATGACAGAGCTTATAATAACAAAAGTCTCTGAATCCTGAATGCCGAATCCCGCCCCCCTAATGCAACACCGGCCCTGAACTCCGCTTCTGCAACGTTCTACGCACATAATGGCCTTCGAGTTCCAATTTCGTGCGTTGTTTGATATTGGCATGATTTAAGCCATAACGTGCGGCAAGCACATGGCGGGCGAAGAGCATTTCTTCTTCGGTGGAAAATTCCAGTATGATGGAGGAATCCGCTTTATTAACTTCCCATTCCTTTATCGCACGGCGATAGGCATCATCGAACTGCAAGCACACTTTTTCACTGCGGATTTTTTGGGATAGCACTTCGATATTGTCATAGACAACCACAACACCACCTAATTGATCCAAATGCTTCAGCTCGAAATATTCGGAGAGCATGGTTTTCGTCACACATGCTTCTTGGGGAGTGGTATGGGGAAGCCATAAGGTATCGATTTTGCCCTCTTGCTTCCAACGATCAATAGCGCTGACAAGCATCGATACGCTTGCCTTCATAGCATCGCTATTTTTCTCTCCCATAGTACCGCCTCCCAAACTGCATTCCAGACCCGCCTCCCTTGGCGTCTATCGGCCTGTATGTCTTGTTTATGATGACGGTTATTAATTAATAAATTATGAAAAAACCATACATTACATTAATTTATTAATATAATTATAATAAACAACGGTATTTCAATACCCTAAGGAACCTGCGCTAAAGCGGTTTCTACATCGCCTGTTAAATCATTATCGTTAGACGCCCGGGCAATATCCCCCAGGCTTAGGATCCCTGTCATACGTTTATCGTGGTTAAGCACCACAAGCCGGCGTATGCGTTGTTTCTTCATATGCGCCGTGGCAGCTTCCAGGTTATCATCCTCAAAACAATAGATAATTTTCTCCGTCATAAAGGCATCTACCGTCACATCACCCGGGTGATGGCCAGCGGCAACGGCGCGGATTACGATATCGCGATCGGTAATCGACCCTTTAAGACGGTCATTCTCACCTACCGGGAGGTAACCACAATTTAAATCCCGCATATATTCCGCCGCCTCCTGCACGGTTGCAGTAGGGGCGATAATTTTGAAATTGGTACTCATAACTTCTCTGACTTGCATGATAAGACTCCTTTCTAGGGGGGGTAGCTATTACCTTGTCATACACCGAGTTGCTCGATGTATATGAGCCTTGTCATTCTGGACTTGATTGGCGTTGTTGCATGGCTCCATAACCTATTGCTATTTGTTATCCCGGACGTGATCCGGGATCCACTGTTATGGGAGCAATGACAAGAGCAAGAACCATCAACAACGCCGATCAAATCCTAGGATGACAATGACTACACTCATAAAAAGAAAGATTGGAGCATACCAAGCGGGGTAAAAAGCTATGCTCCAATCCACATCCTCGTTTCTAACGGTAGTTAGAAGTAGGATAAGCGCTAGGGCGTGTAGTGGCGTTGGAGGCCGGTGTTTTGGTATTATTGCTCCGGCTGGTGGCAGAATTATTGCCGCGATCGCTCTCATACATACGTGTATAAGCATCACGCACCGCCCCTTGTGCATCTTCCCAGCTGAGGTTTGCGCTAGCTGACTGGTTGTTCCAGCCATTACGCAAATCTGCCTGGTTTAGATCTTCAAAGCTCCGGCCTGGGTTGCGATTGAACATCTCCATACCGTAACGATAGGCTGGCTCATAATCGGCGTAGTCCATACTGTTTTGATAATAGGGTCGCGTGGCGTAATTGGCGCTCCAATATTGGTTTTGCTGATTCCAAACATCGGCATCGTAGTTGGGATCGGTGTATTTAAAGGGAGGCGTTGCAGTATCCGTTGCACCGCTTGTGGAACGGGCGCGTTGGGATTGGTAATCATTATCCCGCGCCTGACTCATCAGCGGGTAAGACGTTGCAACAAGGCCTGCCAGCGCAAGCGCTGTTACCTGTAAAGAATATTTATTCATAATCATCTCCTCGTTAATAAATATTAATCTCGCGGTGGTTGGTTTACTTGGTTCGTATTATTGACACTGTTAGGATTGCTCGTATCAGGTGCTGTAATAGCTCTTTGGCTATCCAGATCCAGACGTTCAACATCTGGGTAGTTATAGGTCGTATAGGCTGCATACACGGCATAGATAACCGCAGCAAAAATAACCAATGCAAAAATCACCCGCCCAATATAGCGGTTTTGCTGATGCTCAGTATCGACATGATGATCATGATGGAGTGGTGTTGCCATGATAACGTCCTCCTTATAGATGGGTTGATAGGGGTTTTAAAGGCGATATCTCTTGACACATATCGTCAAAAACATCCTTACGCCGCGTAGGGTTACGAGGGGTAAGAATCTGTGCGCTCACGTCTAAAACGTGACGGTGATCTTTTTTAAAGCATGCATACATACTCATCGTTCATCTCCTTATATTAGTTTAGTAAGTGCTAGGTGGATCGCTGGCGGGAAAGCTATCGGCGACCATTTTATCAATCTGTTTTTCGCTTAAATTTTCCCGCAATTCTTTCTGCTCATGCAGACATTCACGGTGTGTTTTTCTACAGCTAAAAACGCCGGTTAGAAAACCCGCAATTAATGCCCAGATTATTTTCATTATGGTTACCTCAAACTCAATCGTTGTCTTAAAGAGAATAGCAAGCAGAGTACTAAAATACGATGTGCAGCATCTTAATAAAAAATAAGGGGAATATAGGCTTATAGGATCATTATATTTCATCAGCCCATCCATACAGAATCCTGATAATTCAAGCGTTATAATGAATTCATAAGCGTCGAATAGTACGTTAACTTTAAAGAAAGGTACGTAATATGAATAAAGAGCAGGTACAAGGCAACTGGGAGCAATTTAAAGGTAAAGTCAAGCAAAGCTGGGGCAAACTCACCGATGATGATATTGCTCTGCTTAATGGCCATCGCGAAGAATTCTTTGGTAAAGTGAAAGAAAACTACGGCATTGCTAAAGAAGCAGCTGAAAAACAACTCAAAGACATCGAAACCTCATGTGGGTATCGTTATAAGAACTAAGATGGTTCTAAACAGATAGAAAACCGCCTGGTATTGGGTTACTGGGCGGTTTTTTTATTACTCAATAGTTAAAAGAATCCGTCATTCCAGCGAAGGCTGGAATCCAGCTATATACTGGTGAGCGTCGCGAACTCCTTAAAAATAGAGCGTTCGCTATTGCTCACAAGCTAGCAGCTGGATTCCAGCCTTCGCTGGAATGACAATTTTGACATTCTCCCAAAACACAGAAAAACACCCCCTCACCCTTAATCCTATTTTCAATTACCAGTAGCTTATGTTATGAATAAAGAGAGAAGCTTTGTTTGGTGGGGAAATATCGGTGCGAAAAAGAAAATCGTTTAATTTCTTTAAATTTCTACTTGGAATCATAATGTTGGCATTTGGTATACTCTATGCCATACCCTTTGCCATCAATACCGGTGAAGGATACCGTACAGAACTGACCCAAGCCCTCTCCAAAGCCACAGGCCAGCAAGCCGCCGTGCGCGGGGAATTATCGATGGTCTATGTACCATTCCCGAAATTAATCGCTAATGATGTGTATTTCTACCCAACCGCAGCCGATGCTGCGGCTACCAAGAAAAGCGATAGCGAACACCAATTCGCCACCATTAAAACCCTGGAAGTAGGGCTTTCTCCTATTGCATTACTGAGCGGCAGCACCACAATTAGCACTCTCACCCTCACCCAACCCGCTGCAGATTGGCGTAGCTTCAGACGCTTACAAGAACGCGATATGGCTGGATCAGGTGCAGGCAATATGCCTAAAAAGATTATTATCCGGCAAGGTACGTTGCATTTTTACCGTGAACAGCAACAAGAAGCAGAGCAGATTACCGATATTAATACTGTAATCGACCTCTCCTCCCGCGAAACCAGCACCGAATTTGATGGTAGCTTTACCGCCCATCATAATACCTTCCAATTTGAAGGCGAAGTGCCAGCTAATGCGGGCGAAAAAACAGCTGAATGGACATTAAAAGGCGATTATATCGACCTCACCTTTAACGGCAGCAAAGCTGTCATTAATGGCGAAGACACCCTTACAGGCCATGTAACCGGCAAAGGTGATGATGTGACAACTTTCTTGCTGGGGTATTTCTCTGGCAATAGCGCAGGCTTTGAAAGCAATGAAAAAGCGCAAGAATCCTTTGAATTCACTTCCAATTTACGCATCAACAGCAAAGTGATCAGCTTCTCCGGCATTAACCTCTCCTCTGGCAGTTTAAAAGGCAAAGGTGATGTGAAGGTGATTTTATCGCGTGATATGCCGGAAATGGATATCAGCCTGTTATTTGACCGGATCGACATTAACAGCTTCCTCGAAACCGCCAGCCACCGCAAGCAAGATAAAGCCAATCTCTCTGCTGAGCAAATGTTCAACGATGCGATTGACCAAGGCGGCCTCTACAAAGTCATTAATGACGCCAGCACCGCCATTGCCAAGAAAATGAATATTATCGCGGATATTTCCATCAATGAACTGGTCTATAAGCAAGATAAAATCGAAAAACTGATCCTCCAGGCCGATATGTTCAATGGCGAGATGGTGATCAATCAATTCACCGCTTATTTACCAGGCAAAAGCGTGGTAGAGATTTACGGCACTATGAGTTCCAACGATGTACGCCCACGGTTTAATGGCGAAGTATTACTCTCCGGTGAAGGCGCGCGCAGTATCTTAACCTGGGCTGGGGTGGACGTAAGCTCTGTTCCTACCCAGCTTTTAGGACGCTTTAAAACCAGTAGTGATATCACCATCATGCCACAGAAAATCTATCTTTCAGGCATTGATTTGATGGTGGATGATGTGCAAATCAGCGGCTCGCTGATGGTGCGCCGTGGGCAAGATCATTATAAGGTCAGCACGTCCTTCCGTAGCAATATGCTCAATCTTGACCAATATAATGTAACGGATAAACTCGCTGCCTTTATTAAGCAATACTACATCGGCGATCCGAACAAGAAAAACACCCAGAACTTCGGCTGGTTGCGCCGTTTGGGTATGGAGGTGGATTTTGAATTGATCTGCGACCGGTTATTGCTCAAT
This sequence comes from uncultured Rickettsiales bacterium, assembly GCA_964574415.1. Lineage (GTDB taxonomy): Bacteria > Pseudomonadota > Alphaproteobacteria > Rickettsiales > CAZNNM01 > CAZNNM01. The sequence goes on from CAZNNM010000003.1 coordinate 31,890, forward strand.
AAAGAACATTATAAAAATGCCAATGTGGTAATTTCTGCTGGGCCTGGTAACTTTAATGTTGAGAAACTGGGCTTCGTATCAGATTCTCTCACTTTGGATGGCTATGCGCTGATGGATATCACCAGCTTCCGCCCGCGTATTGATGTGAATGTGATGATCGATCATATGGACACAACCCAATTCGCCCCCACCATCGAAACCAAAACCATAGCGCCTAAAGAAAACCCTACCGCCACAGAAACCTCGTGGAACGGTAATTATAATGATATTGAACCCGCCGCAGGCGAGGATGGGAATGCTGAGACTATTACGACAGCCTATCCATGGCTTCTACCTGATATTTCTGGCTGGGGCTTAGACCGTATGGATGGCACGTTCAAGCTATTCTTGAAAGATGTCATCTACCCAAGCCTCACCCTCAAAGAACTTACTATTGATGGACGGCTTGAAGAGGGTATGTTGCAACTCAGCTCACTCAAAGGCAAAGGCGAATATGGCGAAGTGGATGCCAATGGTATCATCAACGTTGCTGGCCCATCCTATGCCATTTCTTTTGCGCTCAGCAATTTTGGCATTGAAGAAATAGCGCCACTTCTGTGGCCGGATATAAAAGACAAATTTACAGGCTATATGAGCTTAGGGGGCAGTATCTCCACCCAAGGAAAAACCCGTGCAGATTATATCAAATCCCTCAAAGGCAATTTGACCTTTGCAGCACGTTCTGCCGAAGTTAAAGGCATTGATCTGCATCAACTCATCGAAGAAGGTCTGGAAGCCCATACTGTTGCCGCCCTCAATCAAATCGCCCAAGAAGCCGCCACGACAGGCAGCACCGTGTTTGAAAGCGCGGATAGCAAAGTGGTGATTAATGATGGTGTTGCAGATATAACCGGATTGCAACTCGCCACCTCACGCGCAACGGGTGTGATGACGGGGCGTTTTGATCTCAATAACGGCCTGATGAACACCCTCACCCAATTTGCTTTTATGGCACCACCAAGCAATCAAACGGTGAATACACAATTCCTGTTAAGCGGCAATGTCCACAACCCCGACACCCGCAAATTCGACCTGAACGCTCTTATGACCTTCAAAGGCTTCGCCACAGCACAAGAGCAGGAACAGCAGCCGCAGCAGTGATAGGGAATGCTTTTTGTCATTCTTGGACTTGATCCAAGAATCCATCCAACATGAATAGCATTATTCAAAGCCGTATTGTTGCTCTCTGTTTATGATAGATCCTTGGATCAAGTCCAAGGATGACAGAGGCATACCACCGTCATCGCAAGCGCACTCTGTCATACGCCGACTTGATCGGCGTATCCATCCCAATACATAGCCTTATTTTTTTAGGATGGATTCACCGATCAAGTCGGTGAATGACAGGGAAAACTATAGCCCCATTGACAGGTTACCGACCAGTAGACCCATTTGCCCCAGGAGAGAATCCCTAATCCTCTTCTCTCACCCGCATAAAATTGCCATCACCCTCTTCCGCCAGGCTATCGATAAGCATAGATTCAGCTTTACCGCGCTCATCCAATGTGAAGGTGGCTTTGCCAAATTCGCCGTCTAAATTCTCGGCATGGAGTGTAAACGTATTTTGGCGATGCGGACGCAGATGGAAGAGGATTGCTTTTGGCCCCAGCACAAATTGCAGCTGATCACGCTTTTCGTGAATGGTGATATCGCCATAAATATTATTATGATACTTACCCTCATAGAAGCTCAAACGATGCGGCGGCACGGTTGCCTCTTCCTCAGCAGCAGCGAGTGCCTTCAGTGGTGTCACCCGCATGGTTTTAGCCCATTGATGCTGGGTTTTGCCGAAGTAACGCTCGATGAAATCATAACCCAGCGCCATCGGTAAATCGCTACTGCTATTGGATAAAATCACCAGACCAACCTTCTCCCCAGGCACCATCATCACCAATGAGGTTGCACCATTCACTTGGCCGGTATGCCAGAGAATTGGCGCTGGCTTGAACTCGGTATATGCCCACCCCAAACCATAGAAATGGCGGCGGTTGAAATAGCTAGCATCGGTTAGAATATGCGGCGCACGGGTATAATCGAGATTGGCCTTGCTGACGATACTCACGTCATTCACCTTACCCTCATTCAGCTGCATACGCACCCATTTTGCCATGTCTTTAACATTGGAGTTGATGCCACCGGCAGCCGCATAGGTGTAATACGGATCCAAATGAAAATGATCGCGCGGCACCAGTTTTAGCTCACCGCTTTCATTATTATGCAAGCTAGTTGCCAGATTACCTGCACTTTTAAACCCATCGAACCCTACCGTCGTATATTTCATACCCAATGGCGCAAAAATACGGTTATGTAACAGGTTCTCATAGGTTTCCCCCGTCACTTTCTGGAACACCTGCCCACCGAGCATGAAGAATACATTCTGGTAGGCATATTTGCTGCGGAAGCTGCTGACAGGTTTGATATATTGCAAGGAATTCAGAATATAATCACGGTTATACCCTAGCAATGTCTGAACATCCCCTGCACGGGTAGGCAGGCCACTGCGCTGAGCAAACAAATCCTCTACGGTAAATTCTTTGCTCACCCATGGATCATACATTTTGAATTTAGGATAATGGCTTACTACCTTATCATCCCATTTCAACTGGCCTTTATCCACCAGCATCGCAGCAAGTGTTGTAGTAAAAGCTTTAGACGTCGAGCCAATCGGGAAAATCGTATAAGGCGTTACTTTATGCGCCGTACCCATGCGACGCACTCCAAATCCTTCGGCATAGACTGTACCCTCTGGCTTTATAATCGCAATTGCAATCCCTGGCACGTGCCAATCTTCCATGGCTTTTTGGGCATATTCCGTAAATTCAGGCAGAATGCGTTCGATATGACCTGGATCTTTATAGGTTGTTTCAACAACAGCAGGTTCTGGCGTTTTCTGAGTGGCAGGCGCAGCATAGGCTAACGAACACCCCATAGCTATAGCAATAGCACAGAGCTGAACAAACGTTTTCATGGGCAGTTCCTTGTAGAAAAAATACAATGGCCGTCAGACTAACACTTGCGGGCAGGATTTGCAAATTATTCGCTTATTTATCGCGCACAACACACACTTCTATCGCCTTTCCCTGCAATGCGCGTTGACCATTCCCCCACACCACGCAATATATCAAACCCCTCAATCCCCCATAGGGTTAACTTCACACGACTCCAATGCTCTGGTGGCAGCTCTGAGACAATACTTTGACTAAACAGCTTCTGTCCGTGCGCTACTACTTTTTTATCTTTTAATTGCTCATGAAGAAAATCGCGTAGCGTAGTCAATGAATCGCTATCTAACTCTGCTGTGCAACGAGGTTGCAGGATGATACTCGCAAAAAGCGTATCCGTTTTGATGGCTGTTTTGATAGAAGTATTAGCGATGCCCAAGCCACGTAAAGCATTAATATTATCAATAAGAATCTGAATATCCTGCTCTGTAGGCGGTGTAGTAGGAAATAAAACCTTATAGACATTTTCGCTAAAACAATGGCCAGTTTCTTTATAGATACGCCTTGTAATCGTGATTTTTTCTGCCGCCATATCCCCCTCTTCATCAAGATATTAATGGAGCAAGAAGGGTAATATTATTTTTTTGTCGAGTAAATCGTGAATATTATCTCTCGATAAAAAACACCCACACACCACCTACCTGGTTTATATCCAACAACCGGTACCCCGTCATCTCACAAAAAGCTGGGAAATCATGTTCGGCGGCAGCATCGGTTGCGATGACCTTTAACACCTGCCCTGCCTCCATAGCCTGTAAGGCTTTTTTTGCCTTTAATACTGGCATTGGGCATCGTAAACCACTTGCATCTAATAGATTATCGTAATTCATGTTTTTACTACCACTCTATTGTCATCCCAGCGCAGGCTGGGATCCAGTCCTCTTAAACATAAAGCAAAAATATGGCATTCACTACATTCATATCATTATGCTGGATTCCAGCCTGCGCTGGAATGACTATGTTAGAGCAAGGATGACAACGTGCAATTTTTTTGCTACTACTAAGAGTAGTTATATACCAATACAGAGGGGATGTTGTGGAAAAGATTTATGCTAGTGCGGCAGATGCGCTCAAAGATATACTGCATGATAATATGACCATCATGGCCGGTGGCTTTGGTCTGTGCGGGATTCCAGAACATTGCATTCAGGCGATTTATGATTCGGGCGTAAAAGGTCTTACTGTTATTAGCAATAATTGCGGTGTAGATGATTTTGGCCTTGGCATTATGCTACAAAGCCGCCAGATTAAGAAAATGATTTCCTCTTATGTCGGTGAAAACAAAACCTTCGAGCAGCAATTCTTAAGCGGCGAGTTAGAATTAGAGCTGAACCCGCAAGGCACACTGGCCGAACGCATCCGCGCGGGTGGCGCGGGTATTCCCGCATTCTTTACAAAAACTGGCGTAGGTACAGTAGTTGCCGAAGGCAAAGAGACTCGTGAGTTTGATGGCTCAACTTATGTGATGGAACGTGGCCTGTTTGCTGATTTAGCCATCGTTAAGGCCTGGAAAGCCGATACATCTGGCAATCTCATCTTCCGCAAAACCGCGCGTAACTTTAACCCAATTATGGCAACGGCCGCTAAAATTACCGTGGCAGAAGTAGAAGAAATCGTTGAAGCCGGCACGCTTGATCCAGATGAAATCCATACACCTGGCATTTACGTCAAACGCCTCGTCAAAGGCACACAATACCAAAAACGCATCGAACGCCGTACGGTAGCAGCATAAATGGCCATAGAGTCCACCACTTCAAGAATCGCTATTTTTGGACAGAAAACAATCCGTAGAACATTACATAACGGAGAGTGGTGGTTTGCTGTAGCCGATATTGTTCACGTATTAACAGATAGCATAGATCCATCGGGATATATCAAGAAAATACGTAGCCGTGACAAAGAATTATCCCAAGGGTGGGGACAAATTGTCACCCCCCTTGGGCTGGAAACAGAAGGTGGACGACAGAAGGTAAATTGCGCGAATACAGAAGGCATTTTCCGTATTATTCAATCTATACCATCCCCAAAAGCAGAACCTTTCAAGAAATGGCTTGCAAAAGTAGGCTATGAGCGCATTCAAGAAATTGAAGACCCAGAACAAGCCAGCACACGAGCGCGTAACCTATATCAAGCAAAAGGCTATCCTGACGATTGGATTGAGAAACGTATGCGCAGTATTGCTATTCGTGAAGAACTAACGGATGAATGGCAAAAGCGTGGAATCAAAGAAAATAAAGAGTTTGCTATTCTAACGGCTGAAATTTCTAAAGCTGCTTTTGGTATGACGCCAACTGAATATAAAGCACACAAAGGATTAAAACGTGAAAACTTGCGTGATCACATGACAGATCTTGAATTAATCTTTTCAATGCTTGGCGAGGCCTCAACTACTGAAATTGCACGCAACACAGATGCGCAAGGTTTTAAAGAAAATCATGACGCCGCACAACAAGGTGGGAATGTAGCAGGAAATGCACGAAGAGATCTTGAAAGTAAAACTGGAAAACCCATTATCAGCAAATTAAATTACTTAGAATCCACAGAAAATTAAACGGAGCCCCCATGCCCTGGACCAATGAAGACATGTGCAAAATTGCAGCCAAAGAATTCTATAACGGCATTTATGCCAATTTAGGGATTGGTATGCCAACGGAAGTGGCAAACTATATTCCTGAGCATATCCACGTCACCCTGCAAAGCGAGAACGGGATGCTCGGCATGGGGCCATTCCCAACAGAAGCAGAAGTTGACCCTGATCTCATCAACGCCGGCAAACAAACCATCACCGCACTGCCTGATAGCAGCTATTTCGATAGTGCCTACTCCTTCGGCATGATCCGTGGTGGGCATATTGATTTGACGATTCTTGGCGCGCTGCAAGTCTCCGGCGAAGGTGATCTGGCCAACTGGACGATTCCTGGCAAAATGGTCAAAGGCATGGGTGGCGCTATGGATTTGGTGGCAGGCGCTAAGCGCATTGTCGTGCTGATGCAGCATAATGCCAAAGATGGCAGCGCAAAACTCGTGAAGAAATGCGATTTACCGCTAACAGGTGTAAAAGTAGTAGACCGCGTCATCACCGAACTCGGCGTGTTCGACATCACCCCTGGCGGGCTGATCTTGGTGGATCATGCAGCGGATGTGACTGTGGAGGAGATTAAAGCTAAGACAGAAGCGCCGTTTACGGTGAAGCTGGATAAGGCGGCTTAACCTTAAAGCATCGAGACAATATCCCGAAACCCGCTTAGAACCCTCACAATAGTGATGGGTTTTGTATGGGCTTCATAGATAATAAGATACGAATAGAAACTCCAAAAATACACATTGCGCGCTGTTAAATCAGCGCGCTTATGCCCCATAAATGGGTGTTCAGCTAGGTTCCCAAATATATCAAAGCACTCATCTATCACCCGTGCCGCAGCATGTGGGTTATCACGGGCAATAAAATCGTGAATATGAAGCAGATCATCACGCGCTTCTGGTGTTAGATTATAATCACGCATTATGACTGACGGCGTTCGATCAATTGCCGATATGCATCATCACCTGAAATAACCTCACCCGATTGCAAGGATGCTAATCCTCTATCAATCTCTAGCGTGAGCATTTCCAAACGTTTTTGTTTTATTGCATCCTGCTCCGCAAGCATACGTAATCCTTCTCGAATCACTTCGCTTGCCGAATGATAAAGACCGCTTCTTACTTTTGTATCAATGAATTGCTCAAGTTCTGGTGTCAGAGAAACATTCATATGCCTATCTCCTTATAATACTTCATTATAGCACCAATAACAAAAAATAGCAATTTTAGCTATAAATTAATAATATACCTATATTACAGTATATTATTACTATCACACCACCTGCACCGGCAGTTTGAACTTCACGTTCTCTTCAATGCCCTGCATAATACCAACCGTAGCACCGTGATTAGCGCGCAGATAATCGATCACATCTTCCACCAACACTTCTGGCGCGGAGGCTCCTGCGGTGATGCCAATAGTGGCAACATTCTCCAACCATTGCGGCTGAATATCTCTGGAGTCATTAATCAGATAAGACGGCGTTCCCATCTCCTCGCCCAAATCGCGTAAGCGGTTAGAGTTGGAGCTGTTCTTCGACCCAATCACAAAAATTACATCCACCTGCTTGGCAAGCTCACGCACCGCGTTTTGGCGGTTTTGGGTGGCGTAGCAGATATCTTTGGTATCAGGGCCGGTAATATGCGGGAAGCGGGTTTTGAGGGCGTCAATAATGACTTTGGTGTCATCCACACTGAGTGTGGTTTGGGTGACATAAGCCAGGCGCTCAGGGTCAGCTACCGTGAGCGTTGCTACATCCTCAGCGGTTTCCACTAACAACACCGGATTCTTCACACGGCCTGACGTGCCTTCCACCTCTGGATGGCCCGCATGGCCGATGAGGATGATTTGGCGGCCATCTTGCTCATTACGCTGCGCTTCGCGATGGACTTTGGTCACCAAAGGGCATGTAGCATCAATCACGGGCAAACCACGCGCACCTGCATCGGCTTCCACTTTTTCTGCTACGCCATGGGCGCTGAATACTGTCCACGCACCGGTTGGTACTTCATCCAGCTCATCCACAAAAATGGCGCCTTTGTGGCGTAAATCCTCCACGACATATTTATTATGCACAATCTCATGCCGCACATAAATCGGCGCGCCATAGCGCTCCAGCGCACGCTCGACAATCTCAATCGCCCGCTCAACACCAGCACAGAATCCCCGTGGTTGCGCTAGAATAATATGCATTATGTGTTTGCTCCTATATTGATACTGTCATTCCGGACTTGATCCGGCATCCACCAAGAGTGGCGCGTTCATCTAGATTTTTATAGATTATGCTGCCATAATAATGGATCCCGGATCAAGTCCGGGATGACAATTATTTACACTGCACCCAATATCTTACGCGCCTTCTCCAAATCCTCCGGCGTATCCACCCCTAATGGCACCGTATTCACCACCACAGCATCAATCCGCAACCCATTCTCCAGCGCACGCAATTGCTCCAATTTCTCATGTAACTCCAATGGGCTAGGCGAAAGTGCTACGAATTGCTCTAAAGCCTGGCGCTTATAAGCATACAGCCCGATATGATGATAAAGCGGGCCATCGCCATGCGGCGCTGTAGCACGGGTGAAGTAGAGCGCACGACCTGTATGGGCGAGTACGGCTTTGACGACATTCGGATTGGTTTTCTCTTCTTGTTCTTTAATCTCTGCCACCAGTGTTGCGATATCAACACCCTCTTGCATAGCACGCGTTAACGCCTCGCGTATTAAATGCGGGTCAAGCGTGGGCAGGTCACCTTGCACATTGACGATATATTCAATCCGCTTTTCAGGATCAATCTCACAGAGCGCTTCGTAAATACGATCCGTGCCGGATGGATGATCTGGGTTGGTCAAAATCGCACGGCCACCAGCTTGCTCAATCGCATGCGCAATCTCGCGCTCAGCACAGGCAACTACTACCAGCCCCACACCCGCTTCCTGCGCACGCTTCCACACCTGCACAATCATCGGCAAGCCAGCAATATCAGCCAGCGGTTTATTCGGCAAACGGGTAGAAGCCATACGGGCTGGGATAAGAATTAAGGTATTGTGATGCGCCATAATCTGCTTGTGGTAACTAGGGGTTATGCGGTAGAGTGATTAAAGTTTTTTGTCATTGCGAGAACTATCGAGATTGTCATACCAGCGGAGGCTGGTATCCAGCACAAGGCTTGTGAGCGGTAGCGAACTCTCTATTTGTAAAGTGTTCGCGTTGCTCACCAGTGTATAACTGGATCCCAGCCTTCGCTGGGATGACAAAAGATAGAACTATACTCACGATGACGGGATAAAAATTCTTATTATTTTATATGCCAGTATATTCCATGTTGCAACGTATTCTTCCAGCCCTCTCCGTCTATTTTCACCCTAAGCTGATTGCCGTGCTATTTTTAGGATTTGTCAGTGGGTTACCGCTTGCTTTAACGGCCAGCACATTATCAGTATGGCTGACGGAGGCAGGCGTAGACTTCACTACTATCGGCTTATTTGCTGCCGTTGGTATACCCTACAGCTTCAAATTCCTCTGGTCACCTATCGTAGACGGCGCGCGGATACCCGTCCTTGGCCGCTTGCTCGGCCAGCGCCGTTCGTGGATGATTGCTACACAAATCGCCTTAATGGCCATTATTGTCGCTCTTGGGATGAACGATCCTGTCACCAATATCTGGCTTACCGCTATTCTTGCCTTCTCACTGGCCGCACTTTCTGCTACGCAAGATATCGTCGTCGATGCCTACCGCGTCGAACTCCTTACCTCCGACCAACAAGCCTCAGGTGCAGCAGTGACGCAATTGGGCTATCGTATCGGTATGCTCACTTCCGGTGCGGGTGCATTATTCCTGGCAGAAGCCACCAACTGGCAGGTCACTTATGCTGTTATGGCTGCATTCTTAGTCGTCGGCATGATCACCGCCTTTTTTGCTGGTGAACCGGCTGCCAGTAACAATAACACCCCCAAAGAATCCGCCAGTGAATGGTTTACCCATCATGTGATCAACCCTTTTGTGGATTTCGGCAAACACCAAGCCTGGGTGCTTATCTTGCTTTTCATCCTTTTTTATAAGTTTGGCGATGCATTTGCAGGGGTGATGACCAATACATTCCTTATTTCTCTGGAATTCACCAAAAGCGAAATTGCGACGGTTGTCAAAGGCGTAGGCCTATTGGCATTATTTGTCGGCTTATTTATTGGTGGCGGGATGGTGAAATATTTAGGCTATATGCGCTCCTTATGGATTGCAGGAATTTTACAAATGCTGTCCAATTTAATCTTTATCGCTCAGGCCCATATGGGCCATGATGTATGGTTCCTGGCGGTGACTATTTCTGTCGAAAACCTGTGCGGAGGCATTGGATCAGCTGTATTTGTTGGATATATCAGCAACTTATGTGGAGTTGGTTACACAGCAACTCAATATGCCCTGCTAAGCTCCTTAGCAAGCGTGGGGCGCACCTTCCTTTCCACCCCTTCTGGCTGGTTTGTAACACAGCTCGGCTGGGTGAAATTCTTCGTTCTTAGCACTTTCTTAGCAATACCTGGGTTAGTATTACTCTTTATATTAATAAAAACAACGGAGAAAGACCGTGCTAGTAGGGGTTCCAACGGAAATTAAAAACCATGAATACCGTGTGAGTATTTCACCGTCAGGTGTACGCGAACTCATCCGGCATGGGCATCAGGTGATTGTGCAATCCAATGCTGGTCACGCGATTGGGTTTGATGACACGGAATATATGACCGCTGGCGCACTGGTCGCCGAATCGGCGCTGGAAGTATATAAACGCGCCGAGATGATCGTCAAAGTCAAGGAACCTCAACCGGTGGAATGTGAGATGTTACAGGAAGGGCAGATTCTGTTTTGTTATCTGCATCTAGCCGCCGAACCCCGTATCACTGAATTACTCCTCTCCTCCGGCTGTATTGCGATTGCCTATGAAACCGTTAGTGATGGTCGAGGCGGATTACCGCTTTTAGCACCCATGAGCGAAGTGGCTGGCCGCATGGCTGTGCAGGCAGGTATGCATTGCTTAGAAAAATCCCAAGGCGGACGTGGCGTGTTGCTAAGCGGCGTGCCTGGCGTTGCGGCGGGTAAAGTAACAATTCTTGGCGGCGGTGTGGTGGGTGCGAATGCGGCGCTGATTGCAGCAGGCGTAGGAGCCGAAGTCACCATCCTTGAACGCTCCTTACACCGCATCCGCGCACTGGAAAATGTATTCGACAAAAACGTCAACATCATCTTCTCCACTCAAGAAGCACTGGAAGAATATGTGCTAGCCTCTGATCTAGTTATTGGCGCTGTGCTTATCCCTGGTGCTGCTGCGCCGAAATTGGTAAATAAGCAGATGGTGAAGCAAATGCAGCGCGGCTCTGTCATTGTCGATGTGGCGATTGACCAAGGCGGATGCTTTGAAACCAGCCGCCCAACCACCCATGACAATCCGATTTTCATTCAGGATGAGGTGATTCATTATTGCGTGACCAACATCCCAGGTGCCGTAGCGCGCACAGCCTCACGCGCACTGGAAAATGCGACATTGCCATATATTCTGGCCCTCGCCAATAAAGGCTACCGCGCCGCGCTTAAAGAAGACATCAACTTCCGCAATGGCCTCAACATCTACCGTGGCCGTGTGACCTATGAAGCCGTTGCCAACGAACTGAGCCATGCTTATGTGCCAGCGTCTACGTTTATTGGGACGAAGGGTGAGTGATAGTTTGCTTGTTTACGCGCTTTGTCATTCTTGGACTTGATCCAAGGATCCATCCTAAACAGAGAGCAAGAATACGGCTTTGAATAATGCTATGTATTTTTAGATGGATTCTTGGATCAAGTCCAAGAATGACACGGAGGATATAGCACCGCGATGACAATAAACCAGTCAGCAACATAAGCACCCACAACATAAAACCCTCTCTTAAGCTTCTCTTCAGAAACCTATAGTTTAATGTGCATAGATTTTTTAGAGGAGTATCTATGCAGCGTTTTATGGGTTTGCAGAAACCGCAGTTTTCTTTGCTCAAGCCATTCTTTTTATGCTTTATTCTCACTCAAACACTGATACGCATTGCCCTGCTTAGCCGTGAATGGAGCAATCTTGATCACAGCATCACTCTCTTCCTGCAATCGCTTTTCATGGGTACATTATTTGACTTGGTGACTTTTAGTTACCTGATGTTGCCTATCAGCCTTATTCTCCTTACCCTGCCTGCTTCGTGGCATGAGCCGCGCAAATCGTGGTATATTAAGACACCTATTTTTGGCATCTTCGCATTCATTATGTATTTTACCGCCATTGCCGAATGGCTGTTCTGGGATGAGTTTTCGACGCGGTTTAATTTTATTGCCGTTGATTACCTGATTTATATGGATGAAGTCGTAGGCAATATTCGTGAATCCTACCCACTGCCATTACTGCTCAGCCTGATTGGCGTTGCTGCATTTGCAAGCGCTGTGGTGTATGGCCTGACACAAAAACCGCACGCGCAAGCAATTATTTTCTCTCAACGCATAAGCCTGGCTGCTGCAAGCCTCGCTTTTATGCTGGTGAGCCTGGTTGCTGCGCAAGACCGTTATAGCGAATTTAACGCCAACCGCTATGCGAATGAAGGCGCGAAGAATGGTATCTACAGCTTGTTTGCTGCGTTTATGCATAATGAATTGGATTATGCATCCTTCTATCGCACGGAAGATAATAAAGAAGTCCTCGCCCGTTTGCGTGAGCATTTGGTGGATAATGATACTAATGAACGCCTGGTGAGCAATCAATGGAATGATATTACCTATCATGTCGATAACCAAAAAATCGATACCAAGCCGAATCTGGTACTCATCATGGTGGAAAGCCTGAGTGCAGATTATTTAAAAACCTTCGGCAATACCCAGAACCTCACACCGCATCTTGATGCGCTGATTGATAAATCGCTATTCTTTACCAATCTCTATGCCACGGGTACACGCACTGTATATGGCCTCTCGGCTGTAACACTCTCTATGCCGCCTATTCCTGGCAATGCGATTGTGCGCCGGCCGAATAATGACAATCTGTTTTCACTGGCTTCCGTGTTAAACCGCCAGGGTTATGAGAGTAGCTTTATCTATGGCGGGTATGGATATTTCGATAATATGAACACCTTCTTCTCCGGTAATGGCTATCACATTATAGACCGCTCCGAACTGACACCGGATGAATCCGAATTCACCAATATCTGGGGCGTTGCCGATGAAGGCCTGTTCCGCCGTGTGTTGCGTGAGAATGATAAAGCCTATCAAAAAGGCACACCTTTCTTCCAAATGGTAATGACCACCTCTAACCACCGCCCGTTCACCTATCCTGACGGCCGCATTGATATCCCTTCCCATACAGGACGTTTTGGCGGGGTGAAATATACGGATTACGCCATCAACGCCTTCTTAGAAGAAGCCCAAACCAAGCCGTGGTTTGATAATACAATCTTTGTGATCGTGGCAGATCATACCGCCGGCAGTGCAGGTAAATCCGAGCTTGATCCTGCGAAATACCATATTCCGTTCTGGGTCTATGCGCCGAAATGGGTGAAGCCTGGTAAAGTCAATGAGCTGGCAAGCCAGATTGATGTGACACCAACAGTGCTAGGCCTGATGGATATTTCTTATAACAGCCGCTTCTACGGCCAGGATATCCTGCGCAATCCGCCGAAACGTGCGTTTATTTCCAATTACCAAAAACTCGGCTACCTCACCGAAAACACCCTCACCATCCTCAAACCACGCAGTGAAGTGAGCTATTATGTAAAAGAGGATAATCAATGGCAAGAAGCCAAGAAAGTGTCCAACACAGATATAGACAACGCCATCATGTATTTCCAAAGCGCATCAAACTGGCAGCGTTTGAGCAAGGATTTAGGAGATAATGAGGTGCAAGTGTCGGGGATTGTAGATAAGAAGAAGAATGATGTGCGGTAAAGATTTCTTGTCATCGCGAGCTTAAACGAAGCGATCCAGGGGACTACTGAAAGAACTTGAAATATATTCTGTCATTCTTGGACTTGATCCAAGAATCCATCTAACCCAAATGGCATTATTCTGTCTTATACGTCGTATTTTTGCTCTCTATCTATGATGGATCCTTGGGTCAAGCCCAAGGATGACAATGTAAGCCTCGTCATTGCGAGGAGCGTTAGCGACGTGGCAATCCATGGGTATGGTTTCTCTGTCCTTTAAGTATGCCCCTGGATCGCCACGCTACGCTCGCGATGACGGTGCTAATATTTTCATGCAAAAAATATAAATATGAGTAGATAACGACTTGATCCAAGGATCACAACAATCCCCAAACACACGAAATAACGCTGTACCTCTCTCCAATAATTCTCTACTATCATCCCATATTTTTATGGGTATTCTTAATCATGACGTTTGATTTTATTTCCTTTGCTCATCAATTAGCAGATATTAGCGGCGCGGTGATTCGGCCGTATTTTCGTTCTGGCCTGAATATTGATGCAAAGCACGATAGCAGCCCTGTGACCCAGGCGGATCGTGAAGCGGAATTGGCGATGCGTGAGCATATTAAAAAACACCTTCCGCATCATGGCATTCGCGGTGAAGAATTCGGCCAAGAAAACCCACAAGCCGAATACCAATGGGTGCTTGACCCTATCGACGGCACGATTTCATTCATGATTGGCCGCCCTATTTTTGGCACGCTGATTTCGCTAGTACACAACTCCATCCCAATCCTCGGTGTGATTGACCAACCGATTACAGGCGAACGCTGGATTGGCGGCAGCAATCACCCTACAACACTGAACGATAAACCCGTCAAAGTGAAACCGTGCAATAGCTTAAGCAATGCCATCCTTGCCACCACCTCGCCTGATTTATTCGGCGATGCTGAGCGCTGGTTGTTTGAGCAAGCAAAATCCAAAGCAAAATACCTCGCCTATGGCGGCGATTGTTACTCTTATGCACTCGTGGCAAGTGGATCGATTGATGCGGTGATCGAGTCTGGATTAAAACCACATGACTTTTGTGCATTAGCCCCTATTATACAAGCGGCTGGTGGTTATATAACCGACTGGCACGGCCGCGCCATCACCGCACAAAGCGACGGACGTGTGATAGCCACAGGCGATAAAACTCTACATCAGGAAATCATAGCATTATATGCGGCAGTATAATAACACCCAGATTGTCATTGCCATTACAGCCGTATTGCTGGCCAGCGTGATTGCCAATGTGGCGGTCGGCATTGGTGCGGTTATTTTTCCACTGACATTGCAGGCCAATGGCATTAGCACCAGCTTGATCGGCATCTGTCTTTCCATGGAAATTGGGGCGGTGTTGCTGGTGACTCCGGTACTCAATAAAATCGTCTCCCGTATTGGCCTGGGAAAAACCCTCTTTATTGCAACTATCCTGCGCGCACCAGTATTTTTCCTGCTGCCGCATTACACCAACTTCTTTATCTGGTGTGGATTAGTACTCGTCTACGGGATTGGCTATTTTATGTTCCTGATCTCGCTGCAAACCTTCCTAAGCGCCCTGCCCTTTACACGTAATCGCGGGCTGGTGATTGGGTTGTTTGGCACCTCGATTTCTGGCTCGATGGCGCTTGGGCCTGTGATTCTGCAATTTATTCCCATTCATGGTTCCACTCCTTTTTATGTAAGCGCCGTGCTTGCTATTATAGCCTTTATTCCTCTGTTGCTTGTGGGAAGGCTTATTCCGCCGATCCCCGCCAGCGCTACTCAGAATCTTATCAAGCTCATAAAAAAAGTCCCTGCGGTTATGGGAGCATCTTTGTTTGGCGGAATTATGTTCTTTGGGCTGACCTATTTCCTCGTCATCTATGGCCTGCGAAATGGCCTCGAAGCCCAAGCGGCTGCGTTCTTACTAACTATGTTTATGACAGGCAGCATCTTGCTTGAAATGCCGATTGCCAGTATCTCTGACCGCTTTGACCGCCGTTATGTGATTATGATCTCTGTCCTGCTTAATCTCATCTGCGCCACGTATTTGCCGATTGCGATTTACACCGACTACCTCTCTTGGATTCTTCTTATCGTATGGGGCGGTGTATGTGGCGGCACCTATAGTGTTGCCCTTGCGGTGGTGGGCGAACGTTTCCGTGGCGATGACCTGGTCGCCGCCAACTCTGCTTTTACATTGATGAATAATACAGGTGGCGTGATTGGGATGGTATTGGTCGGGATTTCTATGCATCTCTTTGGTTCGGATGGACTGCCATATATTATTGTTATGTCTGGTATTATCTATTTCACCTATGCACTGACCCGCTATCGCGTAAACTAAACGCCTCAATATTTAAATATTAACATTGCATATCACATGTAATTTCTGTATATACTCCTTCTCTTACGAAATTAAAGAAATAGATGGAGTGTTGCGATGGAAAATAAATATGATGCTTTTAAGGCGCTGGATTCTAAGACCATACAGAACATCAGAAACATGATCGCAGCAGCAGCCCGCAGACTCACGCCCCCTGCAATATTTATTGACCAGAATATCGAGACACTTTCCTCACTCAATACCACAAATGATATTACTCTGTCTCTCGACAGCAACCACCCCAGCCACAGCCTTCCCCTCCCGCAAGATCACCCGCAACACCTTGCGCTTTACCTCCAATTTGCGCGCGCTGTTTTTATAGATTATAGCAAGCAGATAGCACCACTCTATATCGCCGCCAAACAAAAAGAATCCGCTGAAGCCGGTGCGGGGCAAGTGGTGGTGGAGATACATGAATGGGCGATGCCTGATGCAGAATTGCAGGCGATTATTAGCCATCACAGCCTGCTACAACGCACGCCCGTTGTAGCACAACTTCCAAGCCGTGCTACACCCGTTGCCAGCCCCTCCTCTGCTGCAATACCAAGCTCATCGAATGGAGTAGTATCGCCTTATGCAAATGTTGCGATAGTACCTAAACTTCTGCCTTTTTCTAATGCTATACTTCCACAATATCCTGGTTTTGCATATAAAGTGCAGCAACCACAAGCAGCCCCTAGCTCATCATCATCTACCCAGAATATGATCGAGATTGCACAAGCTTCTCAACATCTCCTGGGCCTACTTCCTAACGCACTTACCCAAGCAGCCCATGCTGCATTCCCTAAAAAACAAAGCTTATCTGTGGAAGGGAATGCGATTCTTCGGCAAGCTATACCGACATTCGATCAAACCATCGTGCCGTTAGATATCGCTAATGACATAGCGCTCTCTGCAAGCTTTACACAAGCCCTTGCGCAAGCATTAGCGCCTTATATGGAGATTCAGAAGCGAATCAACTCTACTACCGGTAAAAAAGAAAAATTTATAACCCTTGCCGCTCCTCCATCTGGTTCTACGGCTCAGAATTTTTATGGCAATCTAGTGCGCAAAGCCCTCTCTTCTGCAGGGATTCCTTATGTGAGTCCAGCAACAGCAGCTCAACTATCACCCGCTGGGATGTAAAGTTCACCTTTACTTTTACCCTATAACGCCCTATAAGAAAGTTAATTTATTATAGTATAAAAGGGTATGGGTTATTTTATGCAATCTAAATATGATGCCAACAAGCAGCGCTATCCTGATGCACGGGCATCAGAACCTGCATTCACTTCTTACCTTACTGAGCAAAATGCCCAGTATCAATTCTTTACACAAGCATATCATGATACCGTAGCGCATATCGCCGCCCCACTATTTGGATGGAATGCAGCTAAAATACAGGAAAGAATAAATATTCGCGACTGTGCAAGATTCATTACCACCCTAATGAACGCCCTTGAAGAGACGAAACAATGCGTTTTCTGGGATTTCCACCATACCTCCTTCACCTCCCCTACTCATCACCCTTTCCGCACTATGCTTAGAGATTGCTTTCAAGTGACAGGGGTACATACCAATATCAACCAACACACCGTCACCAAACCCGCCAGCGCAGCAATGAGCGACCCTGGCATTATGCCTAGCCTTTCAGACAAGGCCGTAATACTGCAAGATAAATGGGATCCTGAAGCGTTAATCACCGCCTTAAACACCCATCAGAAAGCAACATTAGAAGATTTCTGCATCAAAGCCTATAATCACGCCGTAGGCCATATCGCAGCAAGCGCATTTGGGTGGAGCGAATCAAAAATCCTTAAGAATATCAACACAGACGAACGCGACCGATTTGTTAATGGCCTGATGAGCCATCTGCAAAAGGGCAATTACAGGCTTTCAGAAGACCTTTTCACACGACATCCAGCGACTAAAGCCCACCAGCATTTTTTCACATCATTAATCGACTATTTCCAGATTACAGGACAATATAACACACCCAATACACCTCGCGTCACCATAGCTGCCAACACAGCCATGCAAGACCAGAGCGCCACAAGCGGTCTTACAGAGATGAGCATAACCCTCAAAACCGATCTTTCTCCTCTCTCTAAAACATCATCAATATTCTTTGAGCGGTTAATAAAAACCCTCAATATCCCTGAAAAACATATTTCACGTTAGAGAATCCTATGTCACAAGTCCTTACCCTCAATCACCGTACCATCTATTTTTTCTCAACAGGCGATATTGCTGAACAGCTTGAACAGGGCATAAATCATGCTATAGATAGCTATATAGGCACCCACACAAATGAACAAGCTCACATACTCAGAGAAAATTTACTAGCCCATCCTCTTCCTTTGAGACATGAAACATACCAAAACCCTTATTGGGGTATGGCATTCATGCTCCAGAAACATCACTACACCTTGGATCAAGCCTATGGCTACTCTGATTTCGTTTCCATCGTTGCACACTGTGTTTTTCCATGCTTAGGTCTTTCCAATGATGCAAGTCATATCGTCCTCACCTGCCCTGCCACTCAACAGCCTTTATCCTATGACAACCTGTATGAATTCACCGCACATCTTAAAGATCAATTGCTTACCCGCAACACCCCCTACAGCCCTCATGTTGCACCGGTTCAACGTGGAATAGCGCGATAGCTCCAAATCCCTCAAAACACCCCTCGCATTCGCGCTAAACCTATGCTATAACCCACCGCTATGACAGAAAAAACATTACATATCATCGGTGGCGGAATGGCTGGCAGCGAGGCGGCGTGGCAGGCGGCGGAGGCTGGTGTGCGCGTGGTATTGCATGAAATGCGCAGCGAAACCCGCAAAACCGAAGCCCATTCGACCGATAAATGCGCTGAATTAGTATGCTCCAACTCCTTCCGCAATGACGACGTCAATAGCGGCATCGGCCTGTTGCATGAAGAAATGCGCCGTTGCGATTCATTGATTATGCAATGTGCAGAAGAACATAAAGTCCCGGCTGGCGGTGCGCTAGCAGTTGACCGCGATGGTTTTTCCCAGGCTGTGCATAGTAAGCTGGAGAATCATCCAAATATTTCCTTCGTCCGCGAAGAAATCACCCGCATTCCTCCCGCTGAATGGGGTTCTGTGCTGATTGCCACCGGCCCTCTGACCTCCGAGCCTCTGGCTAAAGCCATTCTGGAACATACCGGCGAAGAAAGCCTCGCATTTTTTGATGCGATTGCGCCGATTGTGCATCGGGATAGCATCGACATGAGCAAAGCGTGGTTCCAATCGCGCTATGATAAAGAAGGTCCAGGCGGTACAGGCAAGGATTACATCAACTGCCCGATGACTGAAGCACAATATTACGATTTCATCGATGCATTACTTGCAGGCGAAAAAACCGATTTCAAAGAATGGGAAAAGAGCACCCCATATTTTGAAGGCTGCCTGCCGATTGAAGTGATGGCTGAGCGTGGCCGTGAGACATTGCGTTTTGGCCCGATGAAGCCTGTGGGATTGACCAATCCGCATAATCCGGAAAAACCTTATGCCGTCGTGCAACTGCGCCAGGATAATAAACTCGGCACGCTTTATAATATCGTCGGTTTCCAAACCAAACTGAAATATGGCGTTCAAACCGATATTTTCCGCAAAATCCCCGGCCTGGAAAATGCCGAATTTGCCCGCTTAGGCGGCATTCACCGCAATACGTTCATCAACAGCCCTCGCCTGCTTGACCCCACACTGCGCCTCAAATCCGCCCCGCATATTCGCTTTGCTGGCCAGGTGACTGGTGTGGAAGGCTATGTGGAAAGCGCCTCGATGGGATTGCTCGCCGGGCGTTTCGCCGCAGCCGAACTGCAAGGCAACCCCATCCACACCCCACCACTCACCACCGCTCTCGGCGCATTGCTTAACCATATTACAGCAGGCGCAGAGCGTGAGACATTCCAGCCGATGAACATCAATTTCGGCCTGTTCCCACCGTTTGAGAAACGCGTAGGCAAGCGTGACCGGAAGGCGGCTTATGCGGAGCGGGCGTTGCAGGATTTGGCTATATGGTTAAATAGCACTGCTAAAATAGCAGCATAAGCAGGATTTGCCATTACCCTTACTCCATTGAATAAAAACACTAAAATAGCAACATCATCACGATAGTTAATTAATTATTAATATATTAATTGAATTATTGGGAAAATTAATATACAGTCCTATCACTTGATACAAATAACACCCCATTTGATAGGAATATTGATATGTCTGGCCCTAGTACCCCTATAAAATCTATTGCCGCTGCTGCTATTGTGAATGGTCTATTCACAGCAGGGGTTCTTTTAGTGACGAACCAACTCCCTGTCACTCCTTCAGCAGGCCTGCAAACATTTATCTCATCCGGATATGGCTATTTTACTCTTGCTGTCATCGGTGTCGCATCACTAGCAACAAACGCGTTTGCGGGAGTTGTAACCGCTAGCTATATCGGAGGGACACGCGAAAATAATAGCCCAGCTATTGCAGCCTCCCCTGCGGTTGCTCAGGCTGTTGCTGCTACTGTTGCTAATGACGCAGAGTTATCATCATCCGAACAAACACACACAAGTGAAGTAACTAGCTCTTCTTCTTTTGTGGAACAACTCGCCCAACGCAATGAGCAAGCAAATAAGGCTAGAAGAGCAAGCTTCTAGTATGCGGTTGATTGTTGTCAAACTTTGTCATCCTTGGACTTGATCCAAGGATCCATCCTTATAATAAGAGCAAAAATAAAGCTACAGCGACGCAGCAAGCCCAAGAATGACAGAATTTATTTCTGATACAGGTGGAATCTAGTTTCCACTTGTATCCATAGCACTAATCCTTCCAGAAATACGGCACGAACAGCACGTATACAGTAAACAACTCCAACCGCCCCAGCAGCATTGCAGCACTTAATATCCACTGCGCTTCTGGCGATATAGTGGCAAAATTCCCAACTGGCCCGATCACTGGCCCTAATCCAGGGCCTACGTTGGCTAATGCGGTTGCTGCCGCACTTAAACTTGTAATAAATCCTAACCCCGTCAGCGATAATAATGTTGCAATGACCATGAAACTAAAAGCAAATAATACAAAGAAACTCATCACCGAGCTTGTGACACCTTCACTGATAAACTTTCCATTATACATAGGACGAAACACACCATGCGGCTGAATCAGTTGATGAATTTCAGTTTTTGCATAAGCTGCCAAGATTTGGTAACGGAAAATCTTAATCCCACCTGATGTTGAACCTGTGCACCCCCCTGTAACCGTAATAAGAAAAATCATAATTGTTATAAACGGCCCCCATACGGAATAATCAACGGATGAAAATCCCGTGGTACTAATCACGCTTGCCACAGTAAACGTCA
Organism: uncultured Rickettsiales bacterium; assembly: GCA_964574415.1. Lineage (GTDB taxonomy): Bacteria > Pseudomonadota > Alphaproteobacteria > Rickettsiales > CAZNNM01 > CAZNNM01. The sequence goes on from CAZNNM010000003.1 coordinate 53,198, forward strand.
CATTACGCAGGATATCACTAATAGGCATAGCCGTGTTTAAATGCATCCAGAATACCAACACCACCATTACAAACAGCACAATAGCAAAAAAGCCACGCACTTGCGGATCATTCACCAACGCCATTGGGTTGCCACGCAGCGCAAGCACGAATAATACATAAGGTAAGGAATTGAGCAGCATAAATACTGTCAGCACGATTTCAACTGGCAGACTATCAAAATGCCCCGCCGATTGATCATAATTGGCAAATCCACCCGTCGAAACCGTAGACATCGCATGGCACAGCGCATCAAAGAAATTCATGCCGGCAAAATAAAGACCTATCGTACAGGTGACGGTCATTAACGTATACGCCACCACAATTGCAAAGGAAATTTGGCGCGCACGTGGCAGGATTTTATCGGATTTGTCGGAGGATTCTGTACGGAAGAGCTGCATCCCACCAATCTTGAGCATTGGCAAAATCGCAATCGCAACTACGATAATCCCGATACCACCCAGCCAGTGCAGCAACATCCGCCACATCAAAATACCACGCGGAGCCGTATCCAGGCCGATAATCGCCGTAGAACCCGTCGTGGTTAAGCCAGACATTGCCTCAAAGAAAGAGGCTGCATAGGTAAGATTGAGTACGGAAAAATAAAACGGCAGCGCACCAAAAGCACATAGCACACCCCAACTCACCGTGGTGAGAATAAAAGTATGCCGTACCGTTAGCGGAGGGAATTTGCCACGGCTGGTAAGAAAAAAGGATACACCTACAAATCCCGTGCAAAAGGCTGAAAGCAGGAAAGTTTGCCAATCGGTGTTGTTATACCAGAGATCAATGCCCACCGGAATCAACATCGCCGCACTTAGCACCATCAGCAATACGCCAAGTACCAATAAAATAGGTCTAAAATCAAACATATTAGTTATTTGCCTATCAGGCTAAAAAACTCCTGGCGTGTTGAACGATCTTCACGGAACTTACCCAAGAGCTGGCTAGTCTGCATCATCACATCCGTTTTATGCACTCCACGTGTCGTCATACACATATGCGCCGCCTCAACCACCACCGCTACGCCTTTCGGGCGGAGTATCTCATTGATGGTAGACGCAATTTGTGCGGTAAGCTTCTCTTGAATTTGCAGTCTTTTAGCAAAAATGTCAACGACGCGCGCGAGTTTGCTGATACCAACGACACGTCTATCTGGTAAATAAGCAACACTCGCCTTCCCAATAAATGGCACCATGTGATGCTCACAATAGGATTCTAAGCGGATATCCCGCAAAATAATGATCTCATCATAGCCTTCGACTTCCTCAAAGGTACGCTCCAGAAGCTCACGTGGATCTTGGGAATAGCCGGAGAAAAACTCCTCATAGCTACGCAATACGCGCGATGGTGTATCGAGCAGGCCTTCACGCTCTGGAGTATCCCCCGCCCAGCGGATAAGCGTGCGCACAGCCGCTTCGGCTTCTTCTCGTGTGGGTTTATTGACTGTATCTGACATATGCACCTCTTGCATTAGAGGCTTCCTTATACCCCTGGATGAGGTAAAAAGGCAAGGTTTTATGCGACTCGTTCTGCCGGAAACACCATTTCTATAGTGCAATACCGCGCCGATGATTCCACCATAGCCTCACCGCCATGCAAGAACAAAATATCCTGCATGAACAATATATTAACATTGGTAAATGCCTGCATAGACTCAAATGCACCATGCAACACCACCTGCACCCTCCCACCGTCTAAGCATTTGACATTTATAGATATATCTGCATAAGGCGCTGCATTTTCGATGATTTCTGTTAGCAGGCTTACCAGCGCTTTAGTATAAACCTGGCCTTCAACACGCAGCATCAACGAGGGTTTCTGGACAGAGGTATGGAAGGTAATCTGCCGAGCTGATGCAAGGGGCTGCACCTGGTTAGTCACATCTTCAAGTATCATCTGCACACTCACCGCCTCACCTAACATTTGAGATGTGAAGCTGGAAGTATCATGATAATTAGGCAGCATAGCATCATTAATCAGGCTAACCAGATCAAAACCTGCGGTATAAATTTGCTGGCTGCATTCTTTATATTTCAGCTGCCCCATCGCCCCAAAAGCCTCATGGCGCATCACATCTGAAAGCTCAGTAATATCTTCTATCGACTCTTTAATCTCACTCAGCAAAAGCCGATTATTGCGCGTAGAGGGAGAGGCATTAACATTGCTGGCACTAAAATTTTCTCTGAGTAGCCGGTATTTCTCCAAACGCGATCGCACTGTGGCGAGCAAAACGTCAAAATCAATCGGTTTGATCATATAATCATCCGCACATAGCTCAATCCCATGCAGAATATCTTTCTTCTGGCCCATAGCGGTGAGGAATACAAAAGGGATTGCGGCATCTTCTGGATTATTGCTTCTCAACTTCTTGAGAATCTCAAAACCTGACATGATAGGCATATTAATATCGCATAACACCAAATCAGGATGCTGGTGGGTGATGACGTCCAACCCTTCTTTACCATTGCTGGCCTCCAACGTTTTATAACCCTCATCTTGCAGAATACGGACGATATCTTCACGGAAATCCGCTTCGTCTTCAATACATAAAATTTTGCTCATGATGCTATCTCGTTTAGGTGGATCGGAAGTAAAATACGCACCGTTGTACCCTTGCCAAGCGTACTTTCTATATGCAAGCTACCACGGTGTAATTCAATAAAATAATGGGTCAGATAAAGCCCCAAACCTGTACCCGCAATCCCCAATGAATTGCTAGCACGGAAAAACTTTTCACAGATACGTGGTAAATCTTCAGGCGGAATGCCGGAACCGTTATCTTCAATACGTATCTCACAATGGGTTTCTAACTGACGGGTGATAATCACTACCACAGGGTTTTTCGGTGTATATTTCACTGCATTGGCAATTAAATTGCCGATTGCCTGGTGGAATAAATCCTTATCCACATGCACTAAGGTATTTACATTACCCACATTATACGAAAACTGCACATGCGGATAGGCCTCTTCCGTATAAGACATGATATCATGAAGCAATTCATCCAACCGGCACAGTTGAGGAGCAAATTCAATTTTTCCCATTTCAATTTTGGAAAGATTGAGCGTGCTATCAATCAACTGGCTCATCCGCACCACCGCTTTATTGATTTTCTTTAGCTGGTTTTGCAGAAACTGCCGTGCTTTAACAGCTTCCTCATTCTCTGGCGCAAGATGCAATACAGGGGTTTGGCGACGGATGACTTCGGTCGAAGCATTGATAATCGCAAGCGGTGTGCGGAATTCATGTGAAGCCATTGAGATAAACTCGGATTGAATACGCGTAGCACGGCGCTCCTCAGCCAACGCCTTGGTCAGTTCTTCATTCTGTTTCGTCAGCATCCCTAAACGTTGCTGTGATAAGCGCATTATAAGACCCATAGTATATAATTGCACCACCACTCCCAATAAGGCCCCCACCTCCTCAGACCATTCTTCACTCGCTATCGGCTTATAAAGAATAATCATTCCATTCATAGCATCATGAAATGTAGTTTTGCTGGCAATCATTCTAAAGCGTTTCGCGCTTTCGGGCGCGAGGAGGTTGTAATCAGATGCCGAAAGTGACAACTTATAGGCATCAGCAATTAATGCCTCTAGCTCTTCTTCATTTTCGATAACTAAGGGAGAGCGTATCGTATGATAAGCGCCCTGTAATACGAGTGGCGCATGGCTATAAAATAAACATCCACTGGCACCGCATTGCGTTGCTAGCAATCGCGCAAGCACTTGCGGCATCTGATCATCTGCCTCTTTATGGCTATAAAGTACTTGGCTTACAGCCGCTAAGCACGCACTCACTACGGGCTGCATAGGCTGTGTAACCAAGGATGATTTTCGTGCAAAACGGATCATTTTCTTATAGCGCCAATTGCGTTAACAATTATTTATAAAATTACCAATATTAATAGATGTACCAATACATACCACGTTGGGCCATACATGCAATCTCTTTTATTCGATATCTTATCGCACACCCATAGATTGTTATACAATGCATAATATGCTCCTATAGATTACATAATAACACGAGAACGTAAAATGATTTTTTGCATTTCTAAGCAAAAAACAGAGCGCTAGAGAGAAAGTGTGACATCAAGCACATACACCAGAAAATTGCATTCCGATGCATTTACACAGGATCATATTGAACACTATAGAGAATAATGATCGTCAGGGAAAGGGTTTTATATACGTTTTTGATGTTTAAGTATGTATATTCCGAGCAGTGTGATCAAAACTCCCGCTCCGCTTACCCCCCATAAAGGGTAATGCACACCCCAGCACAGGGCCACAACGATACTAAATAATACCACTGATCCCATACTAGCAATCAGGATATTTCCACGGCTAAACATCCGCTCCATACCAGGGCTGAGATAGCTTAAACGACGTAACGGAATAGTGATATGACGAATACTATAGAACATCACCACAAACCCAACCAACCGCAAAATCCATGTGGTTGCTTGCGCAATAGGTGGCACAGAGGATGGCGTTTCCATAAATTCCTCTAAAGGAACTTGACCAATTTCTACCATCGGCTTACCAGTGGATGCAAATATATGCGGCACAATACGCTTATCCCGCTGCACACCCACCATGCTGATATGGACAGGACGCATAATAGTATAAGAAATCCGCGTATCTCCCACATTCGGCACATTCGGGTCTTTGCCAAAATAATAATGGCCATTCTGAATGGAGAAATATTCCTTCAGCATAGGATGCATACGCGCATACTGCTCATCCGACACAGGATAGGATGTAGTATTCATGATCTGCATGAGATCTTTTGGCGCAATCTCAAACGCCCCTATACTGGCTTTAGGGGCAATAAAACGCTTCGTCATATAGGGCATTTTGCTAGGATTTGCATGCCCTTCTGGCACTTTAAAGGCTGAAGATGACTGCAAGTTTTCAAGCCAGGTTTGATGATAGGAGGCCCCGGCTTTATCCTCAGCCCACTGATACATCTGCACATGGCGCTCTAACGCCAATGCGGATTCCTGCACACCAAACAGCGGATCACGCAACACACCCTGCCCTATAACCTTACCGGTAAGATAAACCAGCTTGCCATCCTGGCGCGGATCAACCCTTGTAGAGCTGATCGTAGCGATATCTTTAGCTTGCAATCCTGGAGAATAATAGGTGACGATTGTATATATCTCCACACACAGCGCAAAGATCACTGCCACCAACATAACACCCAGCCCCACGCCAATACGGCGGATATGACCGCGTATTTTGGTTTTCTGGGCTAAATAACGATGTGTAGGCTCGGCCATGAAACATCTACTCTCTCTGACGTAGTTATGGTATTTTGGTGTACAATGATTTCGGCTAAAAGCAAATAGTTTTATATTTATTGGAGGTAGGATTATGAAAATACCTTACGAAAAGCTCGCTCCTGAAACACTTCGTAATATTATTGAAGAATATGTCACCCGCAGCGGCGTGGGCGATGATATGAATATCGACGAGCAAGCCAACCATATTAACACCCAACTTGCAAAAGGCGCCATAGTTATCGTATTTGATCCTGATACGGAAAGCTGTAGCATCATGTCCGACAGCGAATACCGCCGTGTGGCGGATACGTATGAGTTGGCGGAATAAATATTTAATTTCCCAAACTCTCCCGTCATCGCGAGCATAGCGAAGCGATCCATATCTCCTACATAAAGGACAGAGAAATCATAAATATGGATTGCCACGGCCACGTTGTGGCCTCGCAATGACGCCGAAGTTTTTATACAACCCAATCCAAAAGGAATTCACCATGATTGATCTCTATTACTGGGCCACACCAAACGGCCATAAAATCACTATTTTCCTTGAAGAAACAGGCTTGCCCTATAATCTGCATCCAGTAAATATCAGTAAAAATGAGCAATTCACGCCGGAATTTTTAGCTATCAACCCTAACAATAAAATCCCCGCTATTGTCGATAGCGAGCTTCCCAATAACCAGCCGCCACTGGCGTTATTTGAATCGGGTGCGATTTTATGGTATCTCGCGGAGAAAACAGGAAAACTCATCCCCCATTCCCCGCGTGAGAAAGCCGTTGTTTCGCAATGGCTCTTCTGGCAAGTGGGAGGGCTTGGGCCCATGGCAGGGCAGAATCATCACTTTAATAAATATGCACCAGAAAAAGTGCCTTATGCGATAGAACGCTACACCAAAGAAACTGCCCGTCTCTATGGCGTTCTCAATAAGCATTTAGAGGGGAAAGAATGGGTGGCAGGTGATTATTCGATTGCCGATATAGCCATCTACCCATGGATCGTCCCACACGACATCCAACAACAAAACCTCAATGATTTCCCACATCTCAAACGCTGGTTCGAGAAAATCCAACAACGGCCAGCGGTGGTGAAGGCGTATGAGATTGGGAAGAAAGTAGTTGGATAGGCAAAAAGGGTATATCATATGCCGACTTGATCAGCATTGGTCCATGGTTCGCTGTCATTGCGAGGAGCGGTAGCGACGTGGCAATCCATGTTTATGATTTCTCTATCCTTTATGTAGGACACATGGATCGCCGCGCTACGCTCGCGATGACGGGACTATATATTCCTCGTCATTCTTAGGTCAAACCCCATGATGAAGGATCACGCCTCCCCCTCCAACCTCCACACCACCGCCTTCAAATACTCACTCTGCGGTAATTGTGGATGCACGGGATGATCTGCGGCATGTCCGAGAGTGGCGATGAGCTTCCCTTCGCGCCCTGCCTTTTTAATTCCCTGCTCTACCGCCTTAGCAAAAGCATGACGCTGCGCATGGTGGGAACAGGATGCTACATAGAGCAATCCACCTGGCGCCACCAATGCAGCTGCATATTTCGTCACTTTCTCATAGCCTTTCATGCCAGAAGCAATATCTTTCTTGGTTTTCACAAAAGCCGGCGGATCGGCAATCACAACCTCATATCGCTTACCTTGCTTGGCTAGCGCTTCCATCACTTCAAAAGCATTGCCTTGGAGCTTCGTGCATTGGGCTTCTACACCATTTAACGCTGCTGCTTGCATCGCCAAATCCAGAGCAAGCGCGGAGCTATCCACAAAAGTCACTGAAGCCGCCCCTTGCTTTGCCGCTACAATCCCAAATCCGCCCGAATGGCAATACACATCCAAAAACGACTTCCCTTGCGAAAGCTTGGCCATATAGGCCCTGCTCTCCCGTTGATCATAAAACCAGCCGGTTTTCTGGCCGTTGATCAGATCCGCTACATACCATGCGCCATTCTCAGAGACATGGGTCAGCGCAGGCACCTCGCCTTTGATGACTTCCACCTTCTGTCCCAACCCTTCTAGCGTGCGGGAAGAAATATCATTGCGTAAAACCATTGCATGAGGCGCAATAACCTCCTCTAATGCCGCCATCCAGACGGGCTGTAAACGCTCCATCCCAGCCGTCGCTACTTGGCAGACGACCGTATCGCCAAACCGGTCTATCACCAGCCCTGGCAATCCATCTGATTCAGCATGGCATAAGCGGTAATACGGTACAGTAATCTTCTTCTCACGACGCTCCAACGCCTTCTTAAACCGTTGCACAAAAAATGCCTGATCAATCGGCTGTTTTTTATCCCGTGTTAACAGGCGGAAGGCCAGTTTAGAATGGTGGTTGTAATAGCCTGTGCCGATATAATCGCCTTTTGCGCTATAAAGCTCGGCTAATTCCCCTGGTTCGGTGAATAATAATTCTGAAGATTCCACCATATCCCCAGCATATACCCAAGGAAACCCCTTCAGAACCTCTTTCTCATTCCCCTTTTGCAACCGCAACGCCAGCATAACCCTCTGTTTTATATAAAAATACTTAAATTATAATAAATGCCACATAGTTTTCATTAATTCTTAAAGAAACTGTAATGAAAATCTGATAGATTTCAAACCATTATTCATACCACTTATCAACATGAAACACAGTTATATATTATGGCTAAAACATCTGATCAACACTTTAGCGACCTCATGAATACTATTACAGAGGGTAAAGCGCTTACCTCTTATGAGGTATATGACGCCATCAAACCACTTTTACAAGCATCCAACAAAGCAGTACCAAGCGCATTCTCGAATAAAGGCACAGCACAAAATGCCGCTCATATTTTAGCTTCCCATAATTATATAGAAGCATTAGTACTTCTATTGGCGAATGACTTCTTTGATCTAAAACAACGAGATAAAGCCGGACATACCATCCTTGATTATCTTCTGCAACTCCATCCTTATACATTCACAACACGCGATAAGGAAAAATTGGCAGCCACAGAACTCAAAACATTAGCAGATGATATGCTCAAAGAGTTTATGGATTGCCATGCAAAACTAGAACTCTTACAGAAGAGAGTTTCAACACAGGCTTCCTCCTCCCCCACATCCAGCAAAGCTAAATCACATAGCGAAAGCACGCCTGCACTTATTGCCGCGATTAATGCGAATACGTCCGATCTTCATACTCTCATTACAACTTTAAATGCCCTCTCTACGTCACCCAACCTGAAATCAGATAAGCAAGAGCTAGAATCCTTACTGAACGCCATAGACAAAGCCACAAAATCGTTCCGCCGTGAGCTGGAAGATATGCTCTCTAATTTTGAGCAATTTTCTAATCTGCTTGGCTTTGCACGCCAATCTAAAATGGCCCTCTTATCACCCTTCGCAACACATGCCCAGCACCTGTACCAATATGTGCAAGAGCATATTGCTCCTGTTTTTAAAGAGATCGCAGACAACGTAAAAACGGTTACAAACCAACTCACTCTTGCTCAAAAGACACTGGATACGTCATCTTCCCCTCGAAGCACCAAAAAGACCCCTAGAATTGACATTGAAACCTATCAAAAAAGCCTCGATGAAATTGCAAAGGCCTTACAACACCTCTCACAATTACTGCCTAACGCTTTACCCGCCCTGGATACCGTCAATGTGCAACGCTATCAAGCATCCGTTGCAAAGCTTGTAGAGCCTTTTGCGACTATTCCTTATTCATTTGATCTGCATGCAGACTATATCACTCGTATACTCCGTGCTTTGCCTCCTGAATTCCATACAGAACATCACCCTTCGACAGGAAATACCCCCTTACTTACCCTGGCATGTAGTGTAAATGATTGTCTTAAATCACCCACTAACACCTCATTATATACAACCACTCTCGCAAGCGCTCTATTAGCACTTGCCCCCCATACTATCCGCGATAAGAATGCGTTCAATGGAAACACCGTATTCCATTATTATGCCACCAGCCCGTCTATTCCTAATGTATTGCGCAACCATCCTACAGAACTTTTTGAATTGCTCGTCCGACATGCACAAGAAGTAGGCTTTGATTTCAATACGCCGAATAATGAGGGAAACACACCTCTGCATACGGCCGTGTTCAGCTGCCTGAAAACCAGCAATAGCACGCCTTTTACGCAATTATTAGCGCTATCTGATAAAAAAACCTATCGCCCTTTATGCAACGTGAATGCACAAAACCGCGATGGACACACGGTTTTGCACCTTCTTGTCATGGGAGCAGCAGGGCTTAAGAATGGTAAAAACCTGGATGAAATATCCGCAGCAAAATATGGTTTTATTCAACAAAATGTCAAGAAACTGCTGCAACTTCCTCGCTCCAAAACACCTAATCAACAGCCTGCTACACGCATTGACCTCGGCGATAAAGACGGGCAAACACCCTTTCATCACGCGGCAAGAGCTGGCGATATTACCTGCGTACAGTTATTATTACGCTATGCAGAATATTATAAGCTACAGCCTGCTGACTATATTGACTGGGTTGATAGCAAACATGAAACAGCCCTTCATAAAGCTGTCCGTGAGCGTAATTACGAGATGGTCACATTATTGGTATCCCTTAATGCCGATGTTAATATTCGTAGTTATGAATTCAAAACCCCGTTTGAAATTGCCTATGATCTCAAAGATCAAGAATTAATGAGCATATTAATCGCTGCTGGAACAGATCTCGACCTATCCGTTAAAGCATCTGATAAAAAAACACCACTTAAGAACTATGCTCCTCCGCATTCTCTTATTGACCTAAAAGGACAGGCTTTTGGTAATGCCATCAACCGTATTATGAATGTATTATTCCGCGCCATTGATTTAGAAAACCCCAGAACAGATGATAATACCCGGACAGAACGCGAAAAAGAACTCGCAGAACGTAATGAACGCCAGTTAAAAATAACACGTGAGCGTATGATCAAGGACATTACAGAACATCTTTCGAGTATCAGAGGCGATCGGCAATTCCGGTTAAAATCGGATGTGACCGCACTGATTGATCATTTCCAGCGCTCCGGTCTACGTGAAGCTATTGATAACTACGATCCAGAAGATCCAGACACCATCGTCGAACTCAAAACACAAATACTTGCAGAATATATGTCCTTTTCAGGCACCGCCCCTGCTAAAGTATATGGGCCTTTTGAAGTGGGAAAATTTATCGATAAAAGCAACCTGCCAACCACACCTTCGCGTAAACGCCTCGCTACTATTTACCATGGGTTCCACGCCTCTAGCGCCTCTGCATCTGCAACCGCTACAGCTGAGATGGCTAGCCTTGATGCTCTATGCGAGGAACTGGATAACACGCCTACGTTACCATCTACCCCTCGCAGCAACACTGCATCATCACATTTATCTTCTTCCAACGATACAACACAACCGCAAACAGCCAGCGAGATTCTCTCAAGCCTGGATGATTTATTATCGCAAGATGATCCATTTATCCAAGCGATGAAGCACATCAACAGTACGATTCCAACCAATCGCGAAAAACACGAACGTCCGCTTTACCCTTGGGTAAAAGCCACAACGCCAAACCAGCCACGCCAACAGCCCGAAGATAAATATATAGGTTGGAGACACCGGATAACTGCTCAAGCACCGCAACAGGATGATAAGCAGAGATAGATACTAAAGCGTTTACTGAGGCAGCATTGATGAATGGTGATGCGCAATCATCCAACCCGTTTGGCGCTTCTCAAATACAAAACTATAACGCACTATTACATTCACTGTCTTATTAGCCGTTTTATAAGAATAGGCATGGATACCGCTATCCAAAGCAGTATTAGCATCAAGCAAAACGATATTTTCTTCTGTGGTTTTAATCTGCAACTCATCTCTTCTCATCAGCTGCGCAAAATAGGCCAAGCGGCTTGCCTGTGTATCCAAGGGCGCGGCATCTAATGTTGAAAGCAACCGTGCATTCGGCTCATAGAGCTTCACCACCGCCTCTGGCTTCTTGCTTGCAATCGCCACCGTCCAAGCGTTATACGCCGCCCTCACCGCATCTGCCTCATTAGCCTGCGCCAAAGGTGGGACAGCCCATAATGCAACCGCTATTATTCCCAACCAAACCTTCTTCATATTTCCCTCCATATATAATGAGGGAGATTATAGCAGTATATTGATATGAAAAATACTGATGCTTTTGCATGGATCAACTATGTTTTTTACTTTTGTCAAACACCGATCAAGTCGGTGAATGACAGTGTAAATATTTTTATTCGGCGAAATTATAAATATGAGTAGATGACGGTGCTATATATTTTTTGTCATTCTTGGACTTGATCCAAGAATCCATCTAAAACACATAGCATTATTCAACGCCATATTGTTGCACTCTATCTATGATGGATCCTTGGATCAAGTCCAAGGATGACAGCGCAAATACTTTTATGCAAAAAAATATACATATGAGTAGATGACGGCAGAATCCTATGTTAGTGAGCCATGCAACAACCCCGATCAAGTCCAAGAATGACATAAACATACCTTATCTCACTTCCGACCCCTTACCAATCACAAAAAAATCCCCAGCACCTCACAGCACTGGGGATTCTTTCTTATAAGCACTTAAGCGTAAGTTTATGAACCTGTATTAGCTTTAGGTTTCGCCAGCGCTTTTTCTTTCTCTTTTTTCACTGGAATCGCTGTGAGCGAATCTTCTGTGCCTTTTACGATTTCATCCGTAATCACCACTTCAGAGACACCTTTGCTGCCAGGAATTTCGTACATCAAATCCAGCAGGATGCCTTCCATGATAGCACGCAAGCCACGAGCACCGGTTTTACGTTTGATCGCACGGTCAGCAATTGCTGTCAGCGCCTCATCAGTAAACTTCAGCTCAACATTTTCCATCTCGAACAGCTTCTGATATTGCTTCACTAGCGCATTTTTCGGCGATGTGAGAATCTCAATCAGGGCTTCTTCGTTTAGGTCATCCAAGGTTGCAACCACTGGCAGACGGCCTACGAATTCCGGGATCAAACCAAATTTCACTAAGTCATCCGGTTCCACTTGGCGGAACAACTCACCTGTACGTTGCTGTTGTTTTGGACCGCGCACTTCTGCACCGAAACCAATAGAACTCTCACGGCCGCGCGCTGCAATGATCTTTTCCAGACCAGCAAACGCACCGCTACAGATGAAGAGGATATTGGTGGTATCCACTTGCAGGAACTCCTGCTGTGGATGCTTACGGCCACCTTGCGGCGGAACAGAAGCAACAGTACCTTCCATGATCTTCAACAGCGCTTGTTGCACACCTTCGCCGGATACGTCACGTGTGATGGACGGATTGTCTGATTTACGAGAAATCTTATCCACCTCATCGATGTAAACGATACCGCGTTGCGCACGCTCTACGTTGTAATCAGCTGCCTGTAACAGGCGCAGAATAATATTCTCTACGTCTTCACCCACGTAACCGGCTTCAGTCAATGTGGTGGCATCCGCCATGGTGAATGGTACATCGAGAATACGAGCCAAGGTTTGAGCAAGCAATGTCTTACCGCAACCGGTCGGGCCGATCAGCAGGATGTTTGATTTTGCTAACTCAAGCTCAGAGCTTTTTTCTGCCTGCGCTAAGCGTTTATAGTGGTTATGCACTGCCACAGATAACACGCGTTTTGCATGTTCCTGGCCGATTACATAATCCTGCAATACTTTATAAATTTCAGAAGGTTTAGGTACACCGTCGCCATTTTTAACCAATGACGATTTGCTTTCTTCGCGAATAATATCCAAGCAAAGTTCTACACATTCATCGCAGATGAATACTGTGGGACCGGCAATAAGTTTCCGCACCTCATGCTGACTCTTTCCGCAGAAGGAGCAGTATAATGTGTTGTTTGAATCTTGACCGTCAGATTTACTCATCTATCTTCCTTTTCGTGTATAGTGTTCTTCATTTCTATTAGACGTAAATAAAAAGCAGAAACACTACAGTTAACCTAGAGCCTTACTTTTTCTCTTAACAATAAGAGAATCGGAAAAACACTATATTCTCTGATTACAGGCTAAAGAGCCTCTTTTCAAGAACATTTATTTGACTTTCTTCCCACCCTTATCATCATCGCCACCAGTCGCAGCGCGATGGGTCACGATATGATCAACCAGACCGAATTCTCTGGCTTTTTCAGCAGGCATAAAATTGTCACGCTCCATATTTTTTTCGATCGTCGCCAGTTTTTGGCCGGTGTGATCAACATAAATTTGGTTGAGGCGTGCTTTTAAGTCTAAAATTTCACGCGCATGAATTTCGATATCCGTTGCCTGACCACGGAAACCACCTGATGGCTGGTGAATCATCACACGGGCGTTTGGTAAGCAATAACGCATACCAGGCGCACCTGCTGCTAAGAGCAAGGAACCCATAGATGCCGCCTGGCCTAAGCACAGTGTAGACACTTTCGGGCGGATATATTGCATTGTATCATAAATCGCCAGACCCGCTGTCACCACACCGCCAGGGGAGTTGATGTACATCGCGATATCTTTCTCAGGGTTTTCTGCTTCCAGGAACAGGAGCTGAGCGATAATCAGGCTCGCCATGTTATCTTCAACAGGGCCTGTGAGGAAAATGATACGCTCTTTTAACAGGCGCGAATAAATATCGAAAGCGCGCTCGCCACGGCTGGTTTGTTCAACAACCATTGGCACAAGATTCATAGCGACTTCTGTAGGATCATGCATGCTAATACCCCTCTTGACTTGCATGTTGACGAATAGAATAGGAATGGTAGGAAGAGTTAGTAAAGCGGTTTCGTTTGAAGGATGGATTATGCACAATACACGGCACTAAAACCGGTTTGCGATAGTCCATAATGTCAAAGGAGAAAAGCCTAAGATTGTATCGTCCTTTCCCTCCTGCCTGGCTGCAAAAAGCATTTTTCTGCACTTCGATGCTCACATACGATGTGTACGCTGCGCTTCGATGCTCGAAAATCTGTTTTTTTTGCTCACGCAGGAGGGAAATGCCGAAACAATCCCGAATAGACGGCAGAAGTTTTTGTCTACGGACTGTATTCAAAACTCTCTTTATGCCATCTATTCTACCCATGTATTAACTATAACCTACTCTTTATTAATTTTTGATTAATAGCTCGATTAATCAGTTACTTAGGTTAACAAATTAACCTTTACGCAACACTCTTCTCTAACTCAGCGAAAGCATCAAGCAATTCCTTAGAAGAAACGCTCTTCTCGCTCAGAGAAACTTTCTCAAGTACGTAATCGACTACTTTTTCTTCCAGAATTGGGCCTTTAAGTTGCTCAATAGAATCCGGATTCTTTTGGTAGAACTCCACTACGCGTTGCTCTTGGCCAGGGAACATACGTGCTTGTTCGTACACCGCACGACGGATCTCATCTTGGCCCACTTCCAGGTTATTTTTGCGGCCGATTTCTGCCAACAAGATACCCAGACGCACACGGCGTTCAGCCATTTTTTGGAAGTCTTTCTTCAGCTCGTCTTCTGACTTTTTCGCCATATCTGGATTGGTTTTGCGCTCTTGCTCTACTTGCTGCCACAGAGAGTTGAACTCCATATCCACCATGGTCGCAGGCACTTCAAATGCGTAATCTTTATCCAGAATATCAAACAATTCTTTCTTCAGACGTGAACGGGAAATATTCACATAATCTTTCTCGATTTGGTCTTTCACAGCAGCTTTGAGCTTATCAATGCTTTCAAAACCAACGCTGGTTGCGAATTCGTCATTCAGTTCTGGCAGTTTTTGCTTCAGAACATCTTTTACAGTCACTTCAAATACCGATGCTTTGCCTGCCAGATCAGCACTATGATATGCCTCAGGGAAGGTCACTTTCACATCTTTTTTCTCACCGGTTTTAACACCCACTAATTGGTCTTCAAAACCAGGGATGAACTGGCCAGAGCCAAGCACTAGGCGGAAATCATCCGCAGAGCCGCCTTCAAATGCCACGCCGTCTACTTTACCCACGAAGTCGATCAGCACGGCATCATCTACTTTCGCTGCATATTTAGCATCGCCAGCAGTTTCAAAGCCTTGATGCGCCTTGCGAACGCGATCCAGACCTTCATTGATATCCTTCTCAGCCGCTTCAGCTTTCCATTTTTGCAATTTGATTTTGTCAAATGCTACATCAGGGGTCTCAGGGAACACTTCAAACTCCATCACATATTCCAGGTTTTGTTTCTCGTCAAAAGTAGTGATGTTGATTTTAGGCTGCAATGCAGGGCGCAATTTACGTTCTTCCAATACCTTACGGGAAGTATCACGCACCATATTTTCCAGCACTTCACCAATCACAGACTGGCCATAACGCTTGCGCAGCACGTTCATAGGAATCTTGCCAGGGCGGAAACCAGCCATTTTTGCGGTTTTGCCTACTTCTTCCAGACGTTGATCTACTTTTGTGGCAATTTGCGATGCATCCACAACTACTTTAAATTCACGAGCAAGACCGTTATTTTTTGTCTCGGTAACTTGGGTCGCATTAGCCATCACTAACCTCTTGTTTATTTTAGATAAATAATAATATACTTAGCGTATCGTACTTCACACAATACACCCTTCTTTTCTGAGTTATAGAACCTCTGAAAGGCTTTGTCACGGAGTTTTTTGAGGAAATGTATGTGGGTTTAGCGGCCGGCTCCTTTATTACCAGAACGCTTTCCTGTTCCTGGTTTTTGCTGCTGCTGTGCTTGTTGCGCTGCCTCACGCTTTGCTAGCTCCTCTTCTACCTTTGTTCTGCGCTCATCGGCTTCTTTTGCACGTGCATTTGCGGCTTGTTCACGCTCTTGTGCCATCTTCAGCTCTGCCTGCGCTGCCCTTTCACGCTCCTCGACAACTTTTACATGAGTCTCCGCTTCACTGGCACGCTTTTCCGCCTCGTTTTCACGAGCCCTAGCCTCATCAAGCTTTTGTTGAAAGGTTTTGGGCTGGTAATCTTCTATGAGTTTTATAGGGCCATATGATGTCACTTTCATAGAAACATCTAATGCCAATGGATTCGCATAAGGCACCAGTTCGGGTGCTTTAACTAGTAAATCATCCGCTAACTGATTAAATGTTGTGATATCTACCGCCAATTCCTTAGCAGGATAGTCTGCTATTTCCTGTTGCTGGAGATACCTCCCAGAAGCAATAATCCGGCCTAAGAAATATAACGGATTTACTTCGCATCTGACAGTAGGCGACCATTTTGCCAACTCTCCCACACCCGCCTCACCTGCGTTGATCGTTTCTAGCGCACTTTTAAGCCATGGCAATGCATCAGCAAAAGAGATAATAGGCCGCATATAATAGGGCTGCCCCTCATTAGGCTGAAGTATTTTCCTAGTAACATGGGGAGAAAACACCCGTTTTTTTTCCCATTCACAGGTATAAGCCATCATCAGAATGGCACCTGCCATATTCATATTTTTAAACTTAGCACCTGTAATATCCAAGGATGAGGAGGTATAAGCAAATGCCAGAGAGCCGTTTTTTACCGTTGTATGACGGAGTGTTGCCCTCACATCTTGTATATCCATGCCCCCATTATCAGGCCCGCGCCACCATTTCCTTTCGATGACTTCACCTGTAGGAGACAGAACTTTCTCCGCAGCATTTGCCGCACCTGTTTTTGCAACATCCAGAAGCTGCTGTGCTGTATTCGTATTAAGAACCGCCTCTGCTAAAGGCCCAGCAACCATTCCCGCAGCTTTACCAGCAGCCCATCCTATGAATTTTGACACATCTACCTCTGCTTTATTTTTTATGTTACTGAGGCAAGATTACTAAAATAGAAAGTAAAAAGCTAGACGTGTATGCACTCTGTTATTTTGGGATTTGAGTTTCGCTGTTTTCTTTACGCTTATACCGCTCGCAATGACGAATACCCTTTGTCATCGCGAGGCCTTTAGCCGTTGCGATCCAGAGGTAGGATTTCTCTGTCATTCTTGGACTTGATCCAAGAATCCATCCAACATACATAGCATTATTCAGAGCCGTATTCTTGCTCTCTGTTTAGGATGTATCCTTGGATCAAGTCCAAGGATGACAAAGTAAGCCTCGTCATTGCAAGGCCACAACGTAGCCGTGGCAATCCAGGACGGGTATTTCTGTCCTTTAAGTCGCCATGCTTACGCTCGCGCTGACGGAAGCCTCTCCGATGCACCCTATCAGCGCGGCGGCAGAGACCTTGGCCCCTTTGACGGGCCTAATGATCTTTTGCTCTGTGCGAGTATTGTCTGACAGCTATTTTTTGCGTAATTTAATTGCTCTTCGATATGTCCTGCGAGGCTGGTATGCGACCATACAGCATCTACAGCATAATATAATCCATTTTGCAGCACCTCATTAACATATTTAGCTGTAGCAGGACCTATTATTTTTGATGCCATCTTCATACACACCTCCCCTTCATCAACGCACCCTCTTCTCCCGCTTGCGCACAGCGCTGGTTGGGATGTTCATTTCTTCGCGGTATTTGGCGACTGTCCGGCGGGCGATGTCGATATTTTTTTCTTTGAGCATCTCCGCAATGGCCTCATCAGAAAGTATAGCATTTGGCTCTTCTTTTTGGATCAGTTCTTTAATCATAAAGCGGATGGTTTTACTGGAGAATTGGCCATCGCCTTCAGAACAACCAATCGACGACGAGAAGAAATATTTCATCTCGTAGAGGCCAAAATGCGTCGCAATATATTTATTAGTGGTCACACGACTGACGGTGCTTTCATGCATCTCAATCGCTTCAGCGATTTCTGCCAGTGTGAGCGGCTTTAAATAACGAATCCCATAATCAAAGAAATCCTGCTGCTGGCGGACGATTTCAGTGGCGACTTTCAAGATCGTCTGCGCCCGTTGATCAAGCGCTTTAATCAGCCAATTCGCGGTTTGCAGTTGATCAGCAATGTATTTCTTTTCATCTTTGGTAAGCGGTTTTTGCTCGATTTCAGCGTGATAGCGGCGGTTGAGCAGCACTTTTGGTAGTGTATCATGATTCAGCTCCACCAGCCATTTTTGCTCATGATTTTTGCGCAGGAATACATCTGGCTGGATGGATTGCACCACATCCGTCGCAAAATTCCGCCCTGGCTTAGGGTTCAACTGGCGAAGCTCGTGAATCATTTCTTGCATGTCTTCTTGATTCACACCGCAAATTTTCTGCAATGCCTGTACTTCGCCCTTGGCAAGTAACTCCAAATTCGCAAGCAGCGCCTCCATGGCGGGGTCATAGCGGTTTTTATCTTTGAGTTGCAGAGCCAGGCATTCTGCAATCGAACGGGCAAATACACCCGGCGGGTCGAATCGCTGAAGCTGTATAAGCACACGCTCCACATCCTCTAACTCACATCCTAATTGCTGGGCTAATAGGGCGATATCTTCTTTGAGATAGCCATTATCATCGAGCATATCGGTGAGATGCAGTGCAATAATCCGGTCTTTTTGGTCAGTAATATCGAGATTAATTTGATCGGTTACAAAATCGCGTAAGCTTAATTCTTCGCTATGACGGTCTTCCATGTTGAAATCGGTGTGGCCGCCATTACCGCTATAATCCATCGGCTGGCTATCACGTTCATAGACAGCCGCGCTATAGCCCTCTTCACCCTCCCAGGAAAACGCCTCATCACGCTCAGGCGCTGGCGTTTCTTCCTGGCCTTCGCTCTCAATAGAGGTTTCCTGCGCAAGGGTTTCCTCTTTGGTGAGGAGTGGGTTTTGTTCAATTTCTTGGTTGATATACGAATAAAGCTCAATGGAAGAGAGTTGCAGGATTTTGATCGACTGCTGCAACTGCGGCGTCATGACAAGGGATTGCGATTGTTTTAGCTCTAAACGTTGGCTAGGTTGAGGCAATCGGTATCTTCTCCTTATTAGGGAGCAGGATTCAGGATTCGGGATTCAGGGATTTTTTTACCCTCTGAATCCTGAATCCTGAATCCCGCCCTCTTTTTTACCACGTAAACTTATTCCCCAAATACACCCGGCGCACCGCTTCATCGCCTACGATTTCTTCGGGTGTGCCTTCGCGTAATACAGTTCCATCGTGAATGATATAAGCACGGTCGATCAATTCCAGCGTCTCGCGCACGTTATGATCGGTAATCAGCACCCCTATCCCACGGTATTTTAAGTGTAACACAATTTCGCGTATGTCAGCAACAGCAATAGGGTCAATCCCTGCCAATGGTTCATCAAGCAGAATGAAAGACGGGTTCGAGGCCAGCGCCCGCGCAATTTCCACACGGCGGCGCTCACCACCGGAAAGGCCTAAAGCAGGCGCTTGGCGTAGATGGGTGACGGAAAATTCAGCGAGTAATTCATCCAGCAAAATCTGGCGGCGCTCAGGCAAAGATTCGGTTACCTCTAGCACGGCCATAATATTTTCTTCTACCGTCAACCCTCTAAAAATCGAAGATTCTTGAGGTAAATAGCCCACACCAAGCCGCGCACGGCGATACATTGGCAGGCTGGTAACATCATTCTGATCAATCAGAATCTGGCCATAATCCGGGCTGATAAGACCTGTAATCATATAAAAACACGTCGTCTTCCCCGCACCATTTGGCCCTAACAACCCTACAGCCTCGCCGCGATTCACCGAAAGGCTAATATCACGCACCACCGGCCGGCCGGCATAGCTCTTACCAAGGTTATTGGCCTGCAACCCTTTATTCTCTGTCACCAACACAGGCTTTTCGCCCACATTTGGCATATAAAGGCCAGATGATGCTTTAGATTTACGTGACGATTTGGAGAAGAAATCAACAATCATTGTTTTGGTACAAACAGCCCTTTCACGCGCCCACCTGAAGAGCCTGATTGCGTTGTCCCTCCACTGGAGACTGTGCTTTTGCCCGTCTTCATATTATACACAAGCGCCGTACCGCGCACGATGTTCTTATCTTTTTTGAGTACTACATTGCCAGAAAGATGAATAGTATCTTTCACCACATCATATAATCCACGATCCCCTTGTGCAGCCTCTTGAGGCGTGGAGAGGAAAACGTTATCAATCACTTCAATTTTTGAAATGCTATTATTGCCATCATTGGCACCTTTTTGATTATCTTTTACGTAATGCACAATCATTTTTTGTGATTTCAAATTGATATCTTTTTGAATAGCAACCACATTACCGATGAATGTAGCCGTACCTGCTTCTTGATCGACTTCCAGCGTATCCGAGGTAATTTCAATCGGCGCTTTCCCGTCCAGCGCAGCAGCAGCATATGCTGGCACACTTAACGATAGTATGGCACTAAAAAGTAATAATTGTCTTAACATAATATGCATTCGTTTATTCTCAACCTTGTCATCCCAGCGAAAGCTGGGATCCAGTCCTCTTAAAATATAAAGCAACAATACGGTGTTCACTACGTTCACAAATATTGCGCTGGATTCCAGCCTACGCTGGAATGACAGATAATTACACCTTACTCTAAATTATCAGGATAGAGTACCATCCTTACATTTCCTTGGAAACGTATATTTTTATTTTTCTGATCAATTTCAAAAGAATCCGCATTCAGCGTCCCCATTGGCCCCTGGCCTTCAATAGCGCCTGGGCCATAGGCTTTGCCTTCTTTGAGATGTAATTCCATTTTTTCAGTACGGAATTCAAGCCCCTCATGCGAGAACATATCAATATTGCCTGTCAATACAACCACCTGGCTCTCCGTATTCATATCGCCGTGATCCGCAATAATAGAAATCCAGCCATCTTTATCAAGCACCATATCGGCTTCTACTTTTACCAGTGTGATATGGATTTTATCTTCTTTAACGGCTTTATCTGCCAGGATATTATACGGATGCTTATTCTCATCAATCCCCTGGAAACGGGGATTAATCATACTGGGTTTATCCTCACCATCCTTCTGCACGCCAGAGAAGGTTAAGGTAAACTGCTCTTCTTCCTTATTAAGCAACGGCCATGCCACCAACGCCACCATCAACACACAGGCCAGCACCAGCAAGACTTTCTTTGCTTGGACAACAAACCGTGCGTGGGCGGTAACTGACATAAGGCGGCTCCTTTTAGTGTCTATTCTACACTACACCCGCCCGCAAGCAATCATGAATATGGATAATCCCCTCTACTTTTTTCGCCTCGCCTAGCACAAAAAGATTGGTGATGGATTTATCATTCATCACACTCAGCGCCTGCGCTGCAAGCGCATGTGCTGTGGTAGCAACGGGATTCTTCGTCATCACCTCATGGGCTAATTTGGTGGTGATATCCGCACTCATATGGCGGCGCAAATCACCATCGGTGATAATGCCCAACAATCGGTTTTCCGCATCCACAACCCCTGCACATCCCATGCTTTTGGACGTGATTTCGATCAGCACCTCTGACATTTTCGTCCCCTCCTGCACGAGCGGAACAGCAGCGCCCTTATGCATCAAATCCTTCACATGCAAAAACGCAGCCCCCAGCTTGCCACCTGGGTGGAACACATGGAAATCCTCACGGCTAAAGCCTTTACGATCCAATAGCGCAATCGCCAGCGCATCACCAAGTGCGAGCATCATCGTGGTTGATGTTGTGGGCGCATCCACAGGCGATACTTCCGGCACGGCAGGCAACACTAACGGCACATCCGATGCCTCAATAAGCGCCGACGTCGCACGGCGCGCCATGCCGATAAGTGGAATACTAAAACGACGGGTATAATGGATAATATCACGCAATTCTGAGGTTTCACCAGAATTAGATAACAGCATCACCGCATCATCCCGCGTGATCATGCCTAAATCACCATGACTAGCTTCCCCAGGATGCACGAACAATGCAGGCGTACCCGTAGAGGCCATTGTCGCAGCAATTTTACGCGCAATATGGCCACTTTTTCCCATACCACTCACAATCAAACGGCCCTTAAGCCCTGCAATCACATCCACCGCACGCGCAAAATGCTCATCCAGCGCATCACGTAAGGCTTCCAAGCCTTTAATTTCTTGCTCGAACACGCGCTTAGCGGAATCGAAGCTGCTGGAGGTTACGGAGTGTTCTGTGGTTTTCATAATGGTCATCTTTTGTATTTTATCATTCTATTGTCATTGCGAGGAGCGTAGCGACGTGGCAATCCAGCCTGTGAAACACTCCTGGATCGCCACGCTACGCTCGCGATGACGGCATAAGACGCCGCTAATGCGCAAATATATCAAACTCATCCCATCCCGCCAAATCCAGCGCCACACGGGTGGACATAAAGCGGAAGCACTCTTCAGCCATTTCTAAACGGCCCTCACGCACGAGCATCGCTCTCAGGATATCACGGATTTTATGCAGATGCAGTACATCCGATGCCGCATATTCAATCTGCTCCTTGCTAAGCTCCGCAGCGCCCCAATCCGAGCTTTGCTGCTGCTTAGACATTGTTACACCTACCAATTCACGGCAAAGCTCTTTCAAACCATGCGAATCAGTATAGGTACGCACCAGTTTCGAGGCAATCTTCGTACAGAAAATCGGCTCAACATCAATACCCAAATATTTCTTCATCACCGCCACATCAAAGCGCGCGAAATGGAAAATTTTGGTGGTATCTGGCCGCGTCAGCAATTTCTTGAGATTTGCCGCACTATAATCATGGCCATTAAACTTCACCAAATGCGCATCACCATCACCATTAGAAAGCTGCACCACACACAAGCGGTCACGCGCATGTTTCAGGCCCATTGTTTCACTATCAATAGCAATATCACCGTCTAATTTCAGGTCATTAGGAAGATCATTTAAATGTAAATACGCAGTTATAGGTCATCTCCATTAGGCTAAAATATGTTCTTTTCTTTCTACTGGCGGGCGTTGCGTTAGTAAAGGCAAAACTTACGCCGCATCACTCTTCTCACCAAACTTCACACTGACCGTAAACCAGCCATTATCCGTTGGCGTAACATCCTCAAGCGCATCATTGCCCCAGCGAATAGCGGAAGCATTGGTAACGTTTTTAAGATCATCGGTGAGAGGCTCGATATCCGCCCACGTGCTGGCATCCACTGAACCTTTACCCAGCACGATTTCATCGAGCGGCCATTTGATGGAGACGTTCTTCGTCGCTTTGAGCTTACGCACACCATCCAGTACGCTCACACAGGCAATGCCCGCGCGCTCGGATTGTGCATCCTCAGGATAATCCACCGCATCAGGCCACGTGCCACGGGCGTGGACGGAGCCTTTTTCGTCGAAAATATAGCTGAATAATTCTTCGGTAATATGCGGCACAACCGGCGCGAATAGACGCAGCAATGCATCCAGGCAGTGATACACCGTATGAATCGCGCTTTGCTGGCCTTTGGGATTGCTGCCATCCTCGTTATAGGCACGCACTTTGATCAGCTCTAAATAATTATCGCAGAAATCCTTCCAGAAGAATTCTTCTGTGGCAGTACGCGCATTGCAATATTCAAACTTCTCAAACTCAGCCGTCGCTTTAGCAATCGTGCGTTGTAAACGTGTAAGAATCCACAAATCAAGCGTCTCAAAAATCACGCCACTATCCACATCCTGCTTCGCTGTGCCAGGCTTTTGCTGCAATTTGGTGAGATGCAGCGCTGCGAATTTGGAGGCGTTCCAGATTTTATTGGTCAGCTTCTTACCGATTTTGAGTACATCTTCCGAGTAAGCCGTATCCGAACCCAAACGCGATGTTGATGCCCAATAGCGCACCACATCCGAGCCCTTCTCTTCCAGAAGCGCTACTGGAGTGACGACGTTGCCCTTAGACTTGCTCATCTTGGTTTTATCCGCCGCCAAGCACCAACCGCTGATCATCAGATTTTTCCACGGCACGGTGTTTTCATGCAGATGCGCCTTCACTACCGTGTAGAATGCCCAGCTACGAATAATCTCATGCGCTTGCGGGCGCAAATCGGCTGGGAAGAGCTTCTTATGGCGCTCTGCATCGAGCGCATGGTTGCTTGAAATTCCACGGCTGTTGAGTTGTGGCGATACAGAGCTGGTTGCCCAGGTGTCCATCACATCGGTTTCCGCCTGCACTTCGTCACGCGTGTAGCCTTTTGGTAAGTCTACCAGCGGATCAACAGGCAATTGATCCGGCGTTGCCACCAGAATCTTCCCCTCTTCACCGGCGCGCTTAGAATACCACACCGGGAACGGCACGCCGAAATAGCGCTGACGGCTAATACACCAATCCCAGCTTAAACCCTCAATCCATTGATCCATACGGATTTTCATGTGGGCAGGATACCAGTTACATTCGGCCGATTTTTTGAGCAGGCCTTCCTTCTCATCCACCACGGAAATAAACCACTGATGGGTCACTAGAATCTCCAGCGGATTGCCCGAGCGCTCCGCGCATTTAACGCTGTGCACTAAATCGGTTTGCTTCAGCACCAAGCCTTCGGCTTTGAGCAATTCAAGAATTTTCTCACGCGCAGCTTTGATTTTCAGGCCATTGAGTTCTGCAATAGCACCTTGCGCTTTATGACGGTCAACCGATACCCATTCATCCTGGCCTAAGCCCTCCATATTGCACAACCGCCCTGCCGCATCCACGATCACGCGGGTTGGCAGTTTATGCTCTTTCCACCAGGCAATATCTTGAATATCCCCGAATGTACAGCACATTACCAAGCCTGTACCCTTCTCCTGATCCACATGCGGATCGGCCAGCACAGGCACTTTCACACCGAATAACGGCGTAATGGCTGTTTTGCCGATATATTTCGTATAACGCGCATCCTCCGGATGGCAGAATACTGCCACACAGGCAGCCAGTAATTCTGGACGAGTGGTCGCAATCACCACCGGCGTGCCATCTTCCAACGTGAACTGCACATCGTTCATCTGGCTTGGCATTTCTTTATCTTCCACATCCGCTTGCGCTAAGGCTGTGCGGTCGGCTGTATCCCAGAGAGTGGGCTGTAAACGGCGGTAAACTTTGCTTTTTTCGTATAAATCCACGAAAGAAAGCTGCGAAATTGCACGCGATTGCGGGCTGATAGTTTGGTATTCCTGGCTCCAATCCACCGAAAGCGCTGCGGTTTTGAACAATGCGCGGAATTCATTCTCCGCATCTTCCACCACCTCACGGCAGATGCCAATGAATTCTTCACGTGGCATATTCGCCGCGCGGATATCGCGTAATTTCTCAACTAAACGCTCAGTCGGCAGGCCATTATCATCAAAACCCATCGGATAGAATACGGTTTTCCCCTTCATACGCTGATAACGCGCCACGAAATCGGCTTGGGTATAGCTGAAAATATGGCCCATATGCAGAAGACCGGATACCGTTGGAGGCGGAGTGTCGATAACGAAAGTGTTTTCGCGCGACTGGCTCTCATCCCAGGCATAGACAGAGGTCGTATGCCAGTGGTTTTGCCAATGTTTTTCAACGATTTGATGGTTATAGCTATCCGGTAATGGTTTCATGATATAGAGCGCCCTATGATTCCTAAAGAAGGGGAATATAGCGTGTAATCTCAAGCGAATCAATGGGTTTTGGAAGGAAAATGGCGTATTTAAATTTAAATCATTTACTGAGAATGGCGGATACAGAACATACCCCAATAAACCTAGTTTTCTATAATTCTACATTTATATAATACTAGTTTAATAACCCACTGTTTTATAATAATATTTATTGACTCACTAGAGTATCTGATGATATTATAAGTATATGTTCAACACACTAACCTGAAAGTAGTAATGTCCATGTTAAACCGTCACTTAAGCATTATCGTCGCTTCAGCGGTTTTTCTCTTAGGTTCTAGCCAGGCTTTTGCGGCTACTGAGCAAGTGGTTGATGAGACCGATGCTCCAAGTTACAGCCAAGAAATCGTGGTTACACCTTATACCACCCCAACCTTCACTTCTGATGAAGATGCTGATATTTCTGAGAGCGCTTATACCGCACCTCAAGCTCAGAACAACAGCGCGCGCCAACCAGCGTTATCATTTCATGATGTGAATCTGTACTAAGGTACAGATTAAAAGGTTTGGAGTGAGAGAGGGCTAGGCTCTCCTGTGTGTTTTTCCAAAAGAAATGTGCATTTACTACATGAATGGCATTGTCATTACGAGGTCACGTAGTGGCCGTGGCAATCCATGCTTATGGTTTCTCTTTCCTTTATCTAGGATAGATGGATCGCTACGCTCACGATAACGGTGCTATATTTCTCTGTCATTCTTGGACTTGATCCAAGAATCCATCCAAAACATAAAGCCCTTCTAAGCAGCATGTTTGCTTTAGTAGTACGATGGATCCTTGGATCAAGTCCAAGGATGACAAAGTAACCCTCATCATTGCGAGGTAACGTAGTAGCCGTGACAATCGAGGGCGGGTATTTCTGTCCTTTAAGTATTCCCTGGATCGCCACGCTACGCTCGCGATGACGACCGAACAAGAATTTACGCAAGTCCCGCCGTAGCTTTAGCGAAGACGTAATAATACCTCCCCTAAAACCCCATCTTCTTCAAACACCACTCCGCCTCTTCATCCCAAATAGCATTGACATGGCGTGGGCAATAGTGGCGTTTGAAGGCGAGGACGGTTTTGGCCAGAGCATCATCATAAAGCCCTGTCACCGGCGCATGATAACCAAACGCTGCCAGGCGTTTTTGCAGCTCGCCAACTTCATCATCATCCATATCCATCAATAGTAACGGCACATCCAGCTTCGGCCGCTCGCCTTGCGGATAGAGGCCAACACCCGCTTTGGCTAAGCGCCCCCAATCAAATAACTCGCCCGGATCTTCCTTGCGCTCTGGCGCGATATCAGAATGCGCCACCACATTACCAGGCATAATGCTATGCCGCTGGCAAATCCCCTGGCAGAGCGCAATCACAGCCTGCATCTGCGCTTCAGGAAACGGACGGTAACCCCATTCATGGCCAGGGTTGACGATCTCTATACCGATAGAATACTGATTAAGCGCTTCACGCCCGCGCCAATAGCTTTTGCCTGCGTGCCATGCACGTAAATCTTCTGGCACAAGATGGAAAATTTCGCCATCTTCTTCCACCATATAATGCGCACTCACCTGCGCCTCTGGATCAGACATACGTGCCAGCGCTTCCGCACCCGTGCGCATGCCTGTATAATGCAGCACAAGCATATCAATCGTTGCGCCGTCTGCACGCTTATCACAATTTGGAGATAATCGTTCGGTGATATGGATCATGTCTCATCCCCCGCTTCTGCCACAGCAGGGCGGCGCCAGAGAATAATTGCAATGCCAGCCACCGTCATCATGC
The DNA here is from genome assembly GCA_964574415.1 of uncultured Rickettsiales bacterium. Lineage (GTDB taxonomy): Bacteria > Pseudomonadota > Alphaproteobacteria > Rickettsiales > CAZNNM01 > CAZNNM01. Next base: position 80,761 of record CAZNNM010000003.1, read on the forward strand.
CCCCTACCATAATTGCCCATGTCAAATGCTCATCGAGCATCCACACAGCAAACAGAATACCACAGAATGGCATCAAAAGGGAATAAGGCACAACCTTGTTGATGGGATAGAGGGTCAATAAATAATACCATGATCCATGCGCTACGATAGTCACTGCAATCGTCGTAAAGAGCATTGCCAGCACCGGCTCCCAGGTTGCAGTGGTAATCACCTGCCATTGGTTATCCTCAAATATCCAGGATAATAAGAACAATTGCGGTGTACCTAAAAGCGAAATCCACCCGATAAACGATAGCGCATTCACCTGCCCTAGCTGTTTCAGCTGCACATTATATATCGCCCAACCCAAGCCACCCATCATTGCCATGATAATGGCAAGTGTCGATGCGCCTTGATGTGGGGTTCCTGCGATTAATGCTGTACCGGCAATCGCAACAGCAATGCCTGCAAATGTCCGCCAGCCGATTTTTTCATTGAAGATAAACATCCCCAGAATCACTGCAAACGGCACGCGTAATTGATCAAAAATAATCGCAAACGAAACATCCAACCCCAACCGCATCGCACCAAACATAGAACCGAGATGGATGACGGTGAAGACAAACGCAATCTGAAAGGCCTTATCCAACCGGAAACCTTTGCGCATAAAAGGCACCATCAACGCCGCCGCCAGCGCCATGCGAAGGCCTAGCAACAGAAAGGTTGGAAAATGCATCAACGCAATCTTCGCCGCCACAAAGTTGCCACCCCAGAGAGTCACAACAAAAATAGCGAGGAGTATGTGGCGGGGTTTCATAAATCGATATGTTTAATATGAGTTATTTACTTGTCATTCCGGACTTGATCCGGCGTTGTTGCATGGATCCCTAACCTATTGATATTTGTCATCCCGGACTTGATCCGGGATCCACTGTTATGGGGGCGTAATATAGAAGAATCTAAGTGAAAGCGCCAGTCTTGGTGGATTCCGGATCAAGCCCAGAATGACAATGAGTTAGTATTACTTAAACCGCCGCTCCCGCTTAATCGCATCATATGCCACCGTCAAACGGTCAAACTTTTCCACACAAATATCCAGCACCTCTTCTGGCACATCATAGCGTGAAAGCATATCAGGATGGCAATCGCGCACTTTTTGGCGGTAGGCTTTTTTGAGATCATCAAATGTGGTCTTACGGGTAAGGCCAAATAGATGATATGGCGTTGCCGCCTCAGGAATAATATGCGTGCGCAACATGCCACGCAGATCAGCCTCAGAGAAACCTAAGATCATTGCAGTTTTACGCAAGAAATTTAGCTCATGGCTATTAATCGGCGCATCCGACATCGCCAGGCTCACCAACGCATCCATCAACTCTTTCAGCAAATCACGGTCATCGGCATAAAGCAATGCGATTTTTTGTGCATAGTGACGTGAATCGGTTGGGTCATTATATGCATCATAAAACGATTCCGCCGCCTGCGCTTGCGAACCATTAGGCAATGGAAAGCGTTTGTAAAACGATTTCACTTCGTTTTCATTCGCCGGCCCATCAATTTTAGAAAGCTTTGCAGAAAGCGCAATCGCCGAAAATGTAAACGCGATATACCGCCCGCCATGCGCTTTTTCCCACGCTTTTTTATAGGAGCGCAGTGTATCCACATTCTGAATCACCGGCACTTCATCACGCGAAAAATAGGAGACAACATTCCCCGCTAATTCGGATAATGATAATTTCGGCAAACTGGGTAATGATACGTTCATAACGTCACCTTATAGCGATTCACATACCACTATATATAGTATATTTTATACGTTTTGCAAACCATATTTTGACACAAACACCAAAAAAATCCATTATTACAGCGCAATTTATGCTTTACTTACAGTGGATAGAAACTATAGTTGGAATTAATATCAATGCGTCATTGCGAGGTCTTTAGAACGTGGCAATCCATAAGCGTTTTCTGGATTACCACGTCGCTAATGCTCCTCGCAATGACGGCGCAAAACACAGGTCACCATGCAACAACTCGCCATGCCCCTTCCCTCCACAAAACCACGCGCTAATGCGGCGCTGTATTATAGCAGCCAGGATTACCGCACCAGCGATACCAAACTTATGGGGCGCAATGCGGCGACGGAGAATTTCTTAGAAGGCATGGTGAAATACTCAGGATTTGAGGATCTCTATTGCTATAGCACCGGCGCTGGAACCTTGCAGGATTTTGGGAGCCGTGTGCAGCAATTTGCCGCTCCTCAAAACGAGCTGCGCTGCCATTTGCTCGACTCCTTAAAAGGCCCTAGCGTCCTAGAAAAAGTGGGATGCCTCTATGTGCCTGATCCGAATATGGGCCGTTTTGCATGGCAACGGCGTGCCTATAATCAACGTGCATATAGTCTCTGTGGTGTAACGCACACCATTTCTTCCGAAGGCGTGATGGACACAATCGGCCAAATGCTCCTTGCTCCTCTCCAGCCATGGGATGCGGTGATTTGCACATCAAAGGTCGTGCGCCAATCTATCGAAACCTTCCATGCCCATTGGGGGGATTATCTTGGTTCGCGTTTTGGCGCAAAAACAGTGAAGCCACAATTGCAATTACCTGTCATCCCGCTCGGCGTGAATTGCGGGCATTTTGATGCAGGCACGAAAGAGCAAGACATTCGTGCAGCATACCGGAAGAAGCTGAATATCGGCGATGATGATATCGCCTTCCTTTTTGTAGGCCGCCTCAGCTTCCACGCTAAAGCACATCCAACTCCCATGTATATGGCCCTCGAAAAAGCCGCACAAGCAACAGGCAAACGCATTCATCTTATTCAATCTGGCTGGTTTGCCAATGATCATATTAAGCAAGCCTTTGAGGAATCAGCACGCTATATGTGTCCTTCTGTTAATGCAATTTTTGTAGATGGCCGCGAGACTGCAACGCGTCGGGAGATTTGGTTTGCCGCTGATATCTTCACTTCCCTTTCCGATAACATCCAAGAAACCTTCGGCCTCACTCCATTAGAAGCCATGGCCGCTGGCTTGCCTGTAGTCGTGACGGACTGGGATGGCTATCGCGAAACCGTGCGTGACGGTGTGGACGGCATCACCATCCCTACCATCATGCCCGCACAAGGCGGCGGCGCTGACCTTGCTTACCGTTTTGAAATGGGCGTTGATAATTACGATCTCTATATCGGCAATGCCTGCCAAGGCACCAGTGTGGATATTGAGGCCTGCGCAAAAGCCTATACCACACTTATCAACGATAAAAACTTACGCCACACTATGGGCCAAGCTGGCAAGAAACATGCGCAGGATACCTATGACTGGCGGCATATTATTCAGGCCTATACCGAATTATGGCATGAGCTAGGGCAGATTCGCACAAAAGGCAAAGAATCCGCCCCTCGCAGCAATCCTGCCACACCGTCAAATCCCCTACGGCCAGATCCGTTTGTATTTTTTGATAGCTATCCCACCGCAACACTCAACGGCGATGATAGCGTGCGCCTTACACGTGATGATGCGATAGCACATTACCAAAAAAGCCGCAGCTTGCTCACCCATCGCTTCGGCTATATCCCACCAGAAGAACTCTGCCAAGCCTTGCTACAAGCCATCACCCAAAAACCGGGGATTACAGTAGCAGAATTACTTGCACCCATACCCGCTGCATTACAGCCCATTGCTCAACGAGCAATTTTATGGTTTGCAAAAATGGGATGTGTATCGGTGGGAGAGCATAATCGGGGGTGAGGTGTCTTATACAGGCTCGTCATCCCAGCGCAGGCTGGGATCCAGTCCTCTTAAACATAAAGCAATAATACGGCGCTCATTGCATTCGCAAGCTTTGTGCTGGATCCCAGCCTGCGCTGGGATGACGATAACGCAACTCTGAATCCTGAATCCCCTATCTTCCATACCCCCGATACCACTCCACAAACCTTGGCAAGCCATCCTCAATCGCTGTCTTCGGCATAAACCCAAAATCACGCGTGGTTGCATCAATATCTGCCCATGTCGCCTCCACATCGCCAGGGTGGCGTGGAGCGAAAATGATTTCGGCTTTTTTGCCGAGTACGCGCTCTAATATATGGATAAAATCCATCAGATTTTCGGAGCGGTTATTACCGATATTATAGACGCGGTGCTGTGGCGTGAGCGATGGTGATTTCATCACCGCAATCACACCCTCTACAATATCATCAATATACGTAAAATCCCGCTGCATTTGGCCATTATTATAGACCGTAATCGGCCGCCCCTCATCAATGGCCTGGGTAAATTGATACGTCGCCATATCTGGCCTTCCCCACGGACCATAGACAGTGAAGAAGCGTAAGCCCGTGAGAGGAAGTTTATATAAGTGGCTGTAGCTATAGCTAAACAACTCATCCGCTTTTTTGGTTGCCGCATAGAGGGAAAGCGGTGTATCGGTTTTTTGATCAATCGAAAAGGGTAATTCCGTATTCGCCCCATAAACCGAACTGGAGCTTGCATACACACAATGCTTCAGTTCAGGTAAATGATTGCGGCACAACTCCAACATCACCATATGCCCCACCAAATTGCTCTCCACATATGCAAACGGATTCTCAAGCGAATAGCGCACACCCGCTTGCGCTGCCAGATGCACCACATGGGTTATCTGAGCATGGCTTGCGACAATCTCTTGCATCTCAGGTGCATTAGCGATGTTAGCGGGATAGAAAAAGAATTGCTTATAAGGCTCCAACACAGCCAACCGCGCCTCTTTCAATGCCGGATCATAATAATCATTGAGATTATCAACACCTACCACCGTATGCCCTTCATCAAGTAAGCGTTTGGCAACGTGGAAGCCGATAAATCCGGCGGCGCCGGTGATTAATATAGTTGTCATGGTTGGTTCCTTTTTTGAAGGGGGCAGGATTCGGGATTCAGAGGTATATTTGTGAATCCTGAATCCTGAATCCTATTTACCAAAACCCCCTCGGATTATACGTAAAATCCCCGCGCGCTTCACTATCATCAAATACCAGGTTTTGATTCATCCGATGCGCGATGCCAGGGGTGAGGGATTTGCGGCGGGTGATGATGCCAGCTATGCGTAGCAACAACGGTAAACCAGGGATTGCTATCACACGCGGCTTCTTACCTAATTTCTCAGCTATGCGCTCTATCATACTATAATACGAAAGATTCTCTCCACCACCGAGATTATAGCGGCGGCGGTAGGTAATCGGGTTATCAATAATCGAAAGCGCTGCAATTGCCAAATCATCTGCATGTACAGGACTACGCAAACCTTCAGCTTTTTGGTATACTGGGAAGAATCCAAACCGCTCGATAAAACGTTCAATCGAACTGACATTCTTATCCAGCCCCACACCATATACCATGGTTGGTCGCAATACTGTCCATTCGATATCCAGGCGGTTGCAGATTAAACCAATATCCTGCTCCGCCTGGTTCAATTTCTCTACTACATCTTGCTCATAACGATTCACCGAATCGGCTTTGCCGAAAACCGATGTAGACCCAAACGCAATAATCCGCTTCACACCCGCTTTAGCAAGCGCTTCGATATGCGGTGGTAATAGCCATAGTGGCGCCGTGTGAATTAGCGTATCAGGTAAATAATCTTGCAGATCAAGAGTTCGCGATAAGTCACCGTAAATCCACTGCAAGCTGCGCGATTCCACATCCATCACTTCACGGTGATAGACCGCAATCGTCGGAATATTCGCCGCCACCAAATGCCCAAGCACACAAAGGCCAATCTGGCTGCTTGTGCCTGTAATCATCACAGGGCCGATGGTTTCGATGGGCATCGGGGTTTTTGTTGTGTAGCGTGTGACGATGTGTTGACATAGTTCTGCTTTTGTCATTCCAGCGAAGGCTGGAATCCAGTTATCTACTGGTGAGCGTAGCGAGCGCTCATTAGTGTGTTCACTATCGTTCACAAACATTGCGCTGGATCCCAGCCTACGCTGGGATGACAGACACTTACGCAATACCGACGAACAAATCTTCACCCCCGCCCGCACCAGTATCATCACATAGAGTATAGGCAATATCCCCAACTCGCTCGAATGCCGAAAGTTCTTATGGAAATAGCGGATAAAACTCCGCGCTTTGCAGCGCTCCACAAACGCGCTGGTCACATTACTAGTGCTTTTATAATGCACCACTTCTGCCGACGGCACATATACAATCCGCCCGCCTTCTTCCTGAATTTGTAAACAGAAATCCGTATCTTCTACATGCAGGAAATAGCCTTCATCCATACCGCCCACTTCGCTGTAACGGTATTTCGACATCAACATAAACGCACCCGAAATCACCGGCACATAGGATGGCTTATCCGCATCCACCGGATACCAATTCAATCGGCATTTTTTATATTTCTTAGGGAGTAAGCGGTGAATGTTGAAACTTTCTATAAATACACTCAGCGGCGTGATCAGATTACGATGACATGTGCCTTGCTCTTCACCTTCCGGCGATACAATCTTACACCCTGCCACCCAAGCATCGCTATGGATTTGCAATTCATTGAGTGTTTTAGCAAGCGTATCACGTTGCAGAATGCAATCCGGATTGAGCAATAAAATATAGGGCTGCGTCGCCTGCGCAACGCCCATATTGCAGGCTGCCGCAAAGCCTACATTACCATGCCCCGAAACCACGCGAATCCGCGTATCTGCCTCCAAGCGTTTGGTAATATCCTCTGGATTTCCATTATTCACCACCACCACTTCTGCCGCCTGCGCCACAGCCGATTCGATGGACCGCCATAATACAGGGCCGGTGTGATAAGAAACCAGAATAACGGAAATCGGCAGTTTTACCATTTTGGCGGGTTCTTTCTATAGTCAGCAAAACTCATTTGCTTGGTATCACGCTCAGAGACCGTCGGATTACTAATTGGCCAAACCACTGCCAATTCAGGATCATTCCAGCTAACACCTTGCTCACCTGCTGGATTATAATTCTCGGTCACCTTATACATTACATCTGCCGGCTGATCACCCAGCACACAGAACCCATGCGCAAAACCTGCTGGCACCCAAAGAAGTTTGCCATTTTCATCGCTCAACTCTAAGCCAAAATGCTTGCCAAAGGTTGGAGAATCCGGGCGCATATCCACCGCCACATCCCAAATACGGCCATTCACACAGCCTACAAGCTTGCCTTGCGGAGGTGTATGCTGGAAATGCAAACCACGCAGAACGCCTGGCGCAGAGCGTGAATGATTGTCTTGCACGAAGTCAAAATTAAAGCCCGCCTCTGCCAGCTTCTGCTTATTATACCGCTCCACAAAAAAACCACGCTTATCGCCGTGGACAGCAAGTTCGATGATGAGTACGCCTTCTAGGGGGGTGGGGGTTAGTTTCATTCTATATTCTCCGTTTGTTCCTAAGCAGGTCCTTTTATATATCAATCTTCCGAAATATCAAAGCTGTTCCATAGAGATTTTTGCTTGCTTTTATCCCATAAATATATTAATTATTTAAGTCGTAAAAATATAAATATTAGACGTAATAGCCATGTATATTAACAAAGCACATACCCCGGTCCCGCCCTCTCTCACGACAGACGAAATCATTGCTATTATGCAACACAGCTCATCCCTCCAGGTCTTTGATGCTTTTAGGGAAAAACCGCATCATTTCTCTCTGGATGCAACGAGATATCTTCGTACACCTTTAAAAGAAGCAGAAGAAACATCCTGGGACGATCCTCAAAAAGCAATACGCTTATGCCAAGCCATCGCTAATGACACTCAACACGAACCGTATACTATCGCCTACGCCTATGAGTTTATGGGGGATCTTTTAAAGCGCCAATCTCCTGCGGATGCTCTGGCCTCCTACACCAAAAGCCTAGAAACCTATGTTCAGGCTGAGCTCTTTTCAGATGCTAAATTGGCTGCACAAACCATTCTTTCTCTCTACCACATCCCAGCCATACAGAAACAATTTCTTCAGATTCATTCCAAACGGGTAAAAGAGCAGGAAAAATTACGTGGCTTGCCTGGCTATAACCAGCAGCACGAAATGATGTCACGTTATCTATTATTAGCAGCAAAGAATCTTCCGCCGCAACAAGAGTGGGAATACCGCTCGGCATTATGCTTTTTAGAACAAGCCCCTCTTGCAAGACAAGGCATAACGGTTGAAGAGCGGCAAGTGGCGTATACGGATTCGCGGCTCCTCAGCACGCATAATATCCAATCATGCGTAGCCGTCATCATCCGCGATCCACACACCAAAAAAACCGCTATGGCACATATTAATAGCACCACCACCCAAGCATCGCTTGCAGATGTGCTAAAAGAATTCCCTACTGATAGAGAAATCCAGATACGATTAGTCGGCGCACGTAGCGCTACTGATGAGGGGAAAAAGAACGTGCAGAAAATTGTAGAAGTGCTGCGGACATGCCCTAATGCGCGTGTGATTTCTGCTGATATACTGACGGCCCATTGCCCATCCGCTATTATATATAACCCTATAGATGGCAGACTTTCTCATGGGGTTATAGCCATTAAACCAGGTTCACATGCCGCATTATACCCTGCTGCTAATTCATTAGGTGTTATGCCAACCACTGAAGATTCAACTGCCCATGCGCAAATACCGCTACATACCTCTATCACTCTTGTGAGCGGCAAACATATAAAACAGCCACTCCTGCTCAATCCACGTTCGCTATTTAATCTCTATAATCAGGATTATATCTGCCAAGATAATGCTGCTGTTTATCGCTATTTCAAGGATGCTTTAGGACCTCAAGCACCCGGTCATCTGATATCATCCCTCTCCTTAGCCAGAGATGCCAATAACACCGCAACAGAACACCTCATGACAACCGTCTCCCATTGTTGCAAAGAACACTACGATGTCGAAATTAATCCGATATCCCTACGATATTTTCTGCTTTCTGCGCCTAAATATATTGGTAAACATGCAGAGGAACATAATGCAACGTTTATTGAACGATATGCAGGACAATTCTGCAAATCCCGAAATCCTGGCTTCTTCCAAGATATGGTAAGCTACCAATCGCCGAGGGCATCAGCGGTGCTTTAGGGGGAGTGTCATTGCGAGGAGCAACGCGACGCGGCAATCCAGAGCATACTTAAAGGACAGAGAACCACGCCCTGGATCGCTACGCCTTCGGCTCGCGATGACATTTTTACTGACATATCTCACTATATAAATCAGTCCATTGTGGATTCACTGATTCTATAAGCATTATTTTCCTTTTACGTGAGCCTGCTTTTAACTGTTTCTCACGGGCAATGGCCACATCCATTGAATCACATATTTCATAATATACGAGTATTGTGCAACCATATTTTTTTGTAAAACCTTCTATAGCTGATTCTTTATGTTCATAGACACGTTTTACTAATCCCGATGTTACGCCAATATATAATGTACCATTTCTTTCATTGGCCATAATGTAAACAGCAGGTTGTTTCATTGTAACTCTTTTCACCTTACCCGTCATTGCGAGCGAAGCGCGGCAATCCAGGGCCTACTTAAAGAACAGAGAGCCATGCCCCTGGATCGCCACGCCTTCGGCTCGCGATGACGGGTTTTATTTCCTAACCATAGCCTCCTCCAACCCCACCTCCCATTCCGGCATTCTCACGCCATATACCTCCTCCACCTTCTCCATCGACATGCGGGAGTTCTGGGGGCGTTTGGCGGGGGTTGGGTAGGCGGAGCTTGGAATGCCTTTTACGTCGGTGACTTTTAATCCTTCTGCTCGTGCAAAAATTGCACGCGCGAAATCATACCAGGTGGTTTCACCGTGGCCGCAGAGATGATAGATACCTGGGATAAGTGGCTTATCCAGTATCTCAAGCGTTGCTTTGGCAAGATGCGGTGCATAAGTTGGCGCGCCGTGTTGATCGTTTACAATCGCAAGCGATTCACGCTCCCTGCCCAGGCGCAGCATGGTGTTGAGGAAATTGGCACCGTCTTTGTCATACACCCATGATGTACGGAAAATGAGATATTGCCCGCCAATAGCCTCAATTTTTTCTTCGCCTGCGCGTTTTGTGCGGCCGTAGACGTTGAGTGGGGCTGTCTTATCGCTTTCTTTCCATGGCGTGGTACCATTGCCTGGGAAAACATAATCAGTCGAATAATGGATAAAAGGAATATGATGTTTCTTGCAATATTCCGCCATGATAGCAGGAGATTCGGCATTGATCTTATACGCAACCTCTTCCTCGCCCTCCGCCTTATCCACCGCTGTATAAGCCGATGCATTAATCACCGCATCTGGCACTGCATGAGCATCCAAAAACGCACGCACAGCATCCGGCTCCGCACAATCTACCTGCGCACGGCCATAACATACTGCGTTAGTGCCGAGTTCTGCTTTAAGTGCGCGGGCTACTTGGCCGGATGCGCCGATGATGAGTGTTGTCATGGTTGTTCCCTCAAACTCTTGTCATCCCGGACGTGATCCGGGATCCATTATGACTGGCGCTATCACCCCTATTTTTATAGATCACGCCCGCTTAACCATGGATTCCGGGTCAAGCCCGGAATGACAATTTTATTACGCCGCTATCTGCTTCAAATACTGCCCATACTGATTCTTGCCATATTCTTCTCCCAGTTTCTTCAACTGATCTTTGGTAATATAGCCTTTGTAATACGCAATCTCTTCGATACAGGCTACTTTTAGACCCTGGCGCTGTTCCAGTGTTTGCACGAATTGTGCGGCTGCAAGCAAGGAATCCGGCGTGCCGGTATCGAGCCATGCCACACCACGGCCGAGTAATTCTACTTTCAGATCACCGCGCTCTAAATAGGCTTTGTTGACATCGGTAATTTCAAGCTCGCCACGCGCAGAGGGCTTAAGCGCTTTGGCAATGGAGACGACGTCATTGTCATAGAAATACAAACCTGTTACTGCCCAATTGGATTTAGGTGTTTTAGGCTTTTCTTCAATATCGATTGCTTTACCATCAGGCGTAAACGACACCACACCATAACGTTCCGGATCGCTTACGTGATAAGCAAATACACATGCGCCCTCGCCGTTTTTAATCTGCGCGGATTTTTGTAGTTGTGGCACAAGATCATGGCCATAGAAAATATTATCGCCCAGAATCAAACAGACCGGATCTTTGCCGATGAATTCTTCACCTAGAATAAATGCCTGCGCAATACCATCGGGCGTTGCTTGTTCTTTATACGACAGCGAAATTCCCAAACGACTACCATCGCCGAGCACCGCTTCAATAATCGGCAAATCGCGTGGTGTGCTGATGATGAGAATATCACGTATACCCGCAAGCATCATATTCGCCAGCGGATAATAAATCATCGGTTTGTCATAAACCGGCATCACTTGTTTGCTAAGCGCGAGTGTGAGTGGCAGCAGGCGCGTGCCTGCACCTCCTGCTAAAATAATACCCTTCATTGTGCTATCCCTACTAAATTTTCTGCAAATTCTTGCGCATTAAATGGTTGTAAATCGTCAATGCCCTCACCCACACCAATAGCATGGATCGGCAGACCGAATTCTTTGGCTAAGCCCACAATTACGCCACCTTTGGCTGTTCCATCCAGCTTGGTGACAATCAGTCCACTGATATTGACCATCTCTTTAAAAACACGTAATTGGTGGAAGGCGTTCTGACCAGTGCTAGCATCTAATACCAGCAAGGTATTATGCGGCACATCGGCATCGAGTTTTTGCAGCACGCGCACAATCTTGGCCAGTTCTTCCATGAGATTTTGTTTGTTGTGAAGACGGCCCGCCGTATCGATAAGCAACACATCCACCCCTTGCTCACGCGCAGCTTCCAGTGCTGTATAGGCCACACTTGCCGGATCGGCTTCATGCTTACCCGTGATAATCGGACAGCCATTACGCTCCGCCCACACCACCAATTGTTCAACCGCCGCCGCACGGAACGTATCACATGCCGCCATCATCACTTTCTTGCCTTGTAATTGTAATTGACGTGCCATTTTACCAATCGTGGTAGTTTTACCGTTACCGTTTACACCTGTGACCAGAATAACTTGTGGCTTAAGGGATAGAGGCTTAATCGGACGCGCAACAGGCTCTAGCACGTTAGCCACTTCTTCAGCCAGTGCTTGTTTGATTTCGTCAGGGGTGATTTCTTTATTGTAACGATTTCTGGCAATCGATTCGGTGATATAACTGGCCGTTTTCACACCGAGATCAGCAGTAATGAGTAGTTCTTCTAATTCCTCTAATGCCTCATCATCGAGAGTACGATGCGTAAAAATCTGCGTAAGGCCTTGTGTGAGTTTGGACGAACTTTCGCTCAAGCCCGAACGCAAACGCGATACCCAGCTTTTCTTTTCAGCATGCACCATAGGAAGAGCTTCTGGCGTTTCTACTGCCTGGATGTTCTCGTCTTTTTTACCGAACAGTTTTTTAAACATGCGCACCTACCAATGTTGCGCCTTCTAGGCCTGTAATATGAATCGCAATCACCTCACCCGGTTGATGCTGTGTGGTGAGTTTTACGGCACTAAAATCAGTGCAACGCGCAGTATTATCGTTTTCGATAATCGCCACGTCATGCGTATTAATCTTACGCGCCATAAGTTCCTGCACTGCCCTCTCGCCTGCCTCACGTAATTGCTGCGCGCGGTCTTTGCGGATGGGCACTGGCACTTGTGGCATACGCGCCGCTGGCGTGCCTTCGCGTTCGGAATACGGGAAGACATGGAGATAGGTTAAGCCCGCTTCGCTCACTAAGTTTAGCGTATTGGCAAACATCTCATCCGTCTCCGTTGGGAAGCCGGCAATAATATCTGCACCAAATACCACTTCGGGACGCGCCGCACGTACACGGTCACAGAACTCAATCACTTGCGCACGGGTATGACGGCGCTTCATGCGTTTGAGGATCATATCATCACCTGCCTGCACGCTAATATGAATATGCGGCATGATGCGTTGCTCTGTGGTGATGAGGTGGAAGAGTTCATCGTCAATTTCCGCTACGTCAATCGATGAAAGCCGTAAACGCAGCAGACCTGGCACTAAATTTAACAAACGACGCATCATCTGGCTGAGGCTTGGTGCGCCTGGGAGGTCTTTGCCGTAATCGCTAATATCCACCCCTGTCAGCACAACTTCCTTATAGCCATTCTCTACCAATTGCCGCACCTGGTTCACCACCTCGCCAATCGGCACACTACGGCTATTGCCACGGCCATAAGGGATGATGCAGAAGGTGCAACGGTGGTTACAGCCATTTTGCACTTGCACAAAGGCGCGGACTTTATCATCAAAACCACTGATTAAATGGGAAGCCGTATCGGTGACGGACATAATATCATTTACCAGCACCCGCTCCTCTTCATGCACCACAGGCGCATAGCTAGAAGGATTCATTTTCTCTTCATTTCCCAGCACCTTATCCACCTCTTTCATCGCAGCATAACGCTCTGGCGTGATCTGGGCAGCGCATCCGGTGACGATGATCTGGGCATCGGGCTTTTCACGGCGGGTTTTGCGGATGGCTTGGCGGAGTTGGCGTTCAGCCTCTTTGGTCACCGCACAGCTATTGAAGACAATAGTTTCCCTTCCCTCTTGGCTAGCAGGAGAGGATTCTATAGCTTTTTTAATGACTTCGCTCTCATAGGCATTCAAGCGACAGCCAAAGGTAATGACTTCATGAGACATGGTATAATCCTTGTAGGAGGACTGTTATACAAGGATAAAGGGGAGATTGGAATAGAAAAGATTACAGGGGGTAGGGACTAGGGGTTAGGGACTAGGGTTAACTCACAACAACTCCAATTTCATCCTCCTAACCCACTCTATTTACATAACAATATTTTTTCAAAAAATCCCTTTACTTCTGCAACAAACTCTATATACTCTATTAAATCGATAGGAATTAAGGAAACGAAGAACGAACATGTCAAAGTGGACAGAAACATTAGGGAATAGAAAGGCTAGCGCACCGCGTATTGGTGTGGTGCATAGTAGCACCAGCCCCGATGTCCATGAAACACAATACAGCAAGCGCGTTCGCCCAGCACTGCTAGAGAGCGGTGCGGAATATGTGGAGCTGGATTTCTATACCATCGATTTCGATCAATTCCGCACAAACGGTGTTCTTGATACAGTAGCTGTAGACCGCTTTATTTTAGGCTGGTTGGCGGCTAAACAAGTAGATGGCCTGTTCTTCCCAGGCAATTACTATAACATGGTATCTCCCAACATCAATCCTAACACCGCACGTATAGACCTGGAAGAAAGCCTCATCCGCATTTCCCGCAACTATGGTATTCCTGTATTTGGTGTATGCGGTGGCGCACAGCATTATGCGCATTTCTGGGGCGCAGAAATTACGCCCGATGTAGAAACACTCACTGGCTATTCGCATGTTGGCCAAAGCATTGCTGAAACCTCACATGATAATATCATTATTGATGCACATTCGATTTATTACGGCGCGTATAAGAAAGCGAATTTGACAAGCTCTGCTTATAATGAAGACACCAAAGAAGTAGAAATACGTGTAGCAGTAAACAGCCTGCACCGCCAGGGTATCGTATATTCTGAAGAGACTGTAGCAAACCTTAAAAAAGCAGGCTTGCGCCCTGTAGCACTGGATCAAAGTAAGAAGATTATCGAAGGAATTGAATCGATTGCTGGTGCGCCAGTAGTGCTGGTGCAGGATCATCCAGAAGGATTCAAAAACAATCCCCTCATCCGCGCTTTCGTACAAGCAACACAAGCCTATATTGCGAAGAAAGCGGTTATTGCTGAGGGTAATGCTGTGACAGAGAATATAACATTCCTGCAAGAGATTATCGCAGAACGCCAATCGCTCGTATCATCAAGCTTCGTGGCACAATTGAACAAAGAGTTCATGTGTAATCGTGAAGTGAGTGTGATGTGAAGGTCAGAGGAACGAATGGGCCTCCATTCCTCTGACGAAATTTACGCCTTATAGACCGATATTATACGCAATACCACAAGCCACCAGCGCTGAAGAGAGTAAATAATTGCTTGCGGCTAAACAGGTTTGACCGCTACCATTAAAGCCGCGCACCAGACCAGTACTTGCCGCACCGTCATCCAGCTTAGCATCAATGTTTTGCGCATCACGTGGTGTCAGAGCAGCGGATGTAATTAATGTCGTAGGCGTACCACCGGATGTCGGACTACCGAGTACTAACGCATTTTTGGTCGTAATACCATGCACACCATACCCAATCCAATAACCAGCACCGCTCAGCTTAGAGCGTGGAATATTAGTACCTGGCACTACAGCCGTAGCCGCATCATCCGGCTGACCGTTCAGGGTTGACGTAGTTAATTCAGATTTGGTCATATGACACCATGCCATATAGCTTTCGATAGAAGAGTCAGCCACGGTTGAATCAATTTTACCATCACCATTACCATTCATCGCAGCAGCATCCGAGTTACAACCTGCATCACTGGCAGCAGGTGTCCAGAACGATGCAGCATTAGGCATATCACCTGGCATCGCGCTATATTGTAAACGGAACGCACTGACACCCGCCTGTAAGTCGTTCATCTCAGCCACTACAGAGCGTAATTCGGCGTTCTTAATCAGAGTACTCCCTGCCGTAATACCACCAGCAAGCAACCCTAGAATCACCAATACAATGGAAAGTTCAATGAGTGAGAAACCTTGTTGATAACGAGAGTAAGTAGACGCAATACGCATAAAACCTCCGGCACTGCTTTTATATACAAACGTTATTCTAACATAATGATGGTAAGCAAACAATTAATAAAATACAGGATAAAACCGTGAAAAAGAAAAACGGGCCGAAGCCCGTTTTAAAAATGCATACTTAGGAAGGAGTTTTAGAGACCGATATTATACGCAATACCACACGCTACTAATGCTGAAGAAAGTAAGTAGTTACTTGCTGTCAAGCAGGTTGCACCACTACCATCAAAGCCGCGCACCAGGCCAGTGCTTGCCGCACCATCATCCAGCTTAGCATCAATGTTTTGCGCATCACGTGGTGTCAGAGCAGCGGATGTAATTAATGTCGTAGGCGTACCACCGGATGTCGGACTACCGAGTACTAACGCATTTTTGGTCGTAATACCATGCACACCATACCCAATCCAATAACCAGCACCGCTCAGCTTAGAGCGTGGAATATTAGTACCTGGCACTACAGCCGTAGCCGCATCATCCGGCTGACCGTTCAGGGTTGACGTAGTTAATTCAGATTTGGTCATATGACACCATGCCATATAGCTTTCGATAGAAGAGTCAGCCACGGTTGAATCAATTTTACCATCACCATTACCATTCATCGCAGCAGCATCCGAGTTACAACCTGCATCACTGGCAGCAGGTGTCCAGAACGATGCAGCATTAGGCATATCACCTGGCATCGCGCTATATTGTAAACGGAACGCACTGACACCCGCCTGTAAGTCGTTCATCTCAGCCACTACAGAGCGTAATTCGGCGTTCTTAATCAGAGTACTCCCTGCCGTAATACCACCAGCAAGCAACCCTAGAATCACCAATACAATGGAAAGTTCAATAAGAGAGAAACCTTGTTGTTGCGATAGTGTCGTTTGTGGTGCGATTACACGCATATAACCTCCAGATTGGTATTTTTGAGTTACAATCATTATAGGCTATAGCTGGTAAAAGAATCGTTAACTATTCAGAACGGTAAGGTAACTTATGCCCTAAACGCTCTGCTTTCGTAGAAAGATAAGATCGATTATGCGGATTAGCCGGCATTACATGCGGCACACAGGCGCTAACGGTAATATTATATTCCTCTAAGCTTTTGGCTTTCTTAGGATTATTAGTAAGAAGCCGAACAGCCCTAACACCTAAATGTGAAAGCATTTGGCTAGCTGGCAAAAACAAACGCTCGTCATCATCAAAACCCAGGATTTCATTAGCATCCACTGTATCAACCCCATGTGACTGCACATCATAAGCGCGCAGTTTATTGGTTAACCCAATGCCACGCCCCTCTTGCATGAGATAGAGAATAATCCCACCCTCAGCCTGACCACCCATAAAATGAATAGCCTCATGCAGCTGATCGCCACAATCGCATTTGAGACTATCGAGCAAATCGCCTGTATAGCAGGAGGAATGTACTCGAATCAGCGGTTCTTTACTCTCCAGAGCCTTGCCAATGATAATAGCATAATGCTCACTTCCACCCAGTGGCGGGCGGAAGGCGATAATGCCTGCATCTTCCGCCCCTTTAAGGCATAAAGGCGCACGGCAGATTTCTGTAAGCTGTTGACCCAGCGTTTTTTTATAGGCCTGGATATCTTCACTGGTTAGCGATAACAACAGTGATGGTAATTCAATATCTTTGGTAGGGATAACCAGAGCGGCAGGTAAGAGTTCGGCATGTTTTATAAGCTGCAATGCCGTAAGCTCCAATCCATCTGCCGCCTGAACAGGCGCATTTTCACGTGGTTTTTCGGTGATGTGTTCAATCAAACTACTCATTTCCGCATGATCGACTGGCAAAGGCAACCGGTAGCGCTGCGCTTGCTCTGTGCCGAACAGCCATTTGGAACGTTTTGCAGAGAGAATAAGCGCGGGCGGATGATTTTTGCAGAGTTGATTAACAGCCTGAATATCCACCGTATCCGCCGCCATCACCAATAACGCCCCATCCAACACAACGCCATAACCTCTGCGCAAATCCCCAATCGCACGTTCAACCCGTAATATACTATCACTTGCTGAGGAGAAAAACGGATTGTGAATCATAATGGCCTTGCGGTATAGTAGAGGGCGAAAAGACGCCGGTTTTTAACATCAACGCCACTATAACCCCATATGAGAAGGATGTACAACAGTGATTGTCATACTGAGCAAACGTTTAAGCTGGGAAGAGGTGTTGAAACAGGTTGAGGCGTTGAAAGACCGCTATATCCTCACCGTTTCTGCCCCTGAGCATATTCCGGCTGAAAGCGAATTAGTCATATGGGACACTGCATTAGAATTAGCAGAACCGCTCCTCTACCCCACCCTCAAACTCACCGACACACAAGAAACCGAGACACTCGCCAAACCTTGCTCTATTGTGATGCTGGTCGAAGCTATTTTCACCGCCCTCAACCAACCGGCTGCATTGATGTGGGATACACTAACACTGGTCATACGTAGCCGCCAACTCGTCTCTAAAAACCAGCCACAAAATGCGATTAGCTTGACAGACAAAGAAGTAGCCCTGCTCAAATACCTCTATAACCACCAAAAAGAAAGCGTTACCAAAGAAGCCTTATTAAGCGCAGTCTGGGGATATAAAGACGGAATTGACACCCACACTCTCGAAACCCATATCTACCGCCTGCGCCAAAAGGTAGCCGAGGCATTTCCTGGGGTGGAGATTATACAAACGACGGCGCTAGGGTATCAGTTGTGATTCCATTCTAAATTATCATCCTTGGGCTTGATCCAAGAATCATAAAGAATCATCATTTAGCAATTCCAAGATAACACCACAAAGTCCTTGCCCATAAAAACCAGTCCTGATACAAGGTAATCTTGTCCTATGCGATTTTTAACGGGAACAACGAACCATGCGTATCTTATCTACTTTTTTATTAGCCGCTGTTTTATCAAGCATTGCAGCGCCAGTATATGCACAGCAAAAAGAAAATACCTATGGTGACTGGAACGTATTCACCATCCAACAACAAGGCCGCAAAGTATGCTATATTGCAAGCGCCCCTAAGAACAAGACCGGTAATTACAGCCGCCGTGATGAGCCTTATTTGCTGGTAACCCATATCAGCTCAACCGTTGACGAAGTCAGCACTTCATCTGGCTATGACTATAAAAACAGCAGCGAAGTAGCCCTTACCGTCGAAAAAAGCCCGTATAAAATGTTCACCAAAGGCGAATTAGCCTGGGCTTATGACTCTAAGCAAGATGCTGCGATGGTAAGCTCTATGAAAAAAGGCATGAAACTGACTGTAAAAGGCACATCCCAACGCGGAACCTATTCTATTGATACCTATTCGCTACGTGGTTTCAGCAACGCATACCAACGCATGAAAGTTTTATGCAGATAAAACAACCCCTTATGGATTGTTATATTTCTTTAACAAAAATGCGCTATACTAAGTAATCAAGAATATCCAAACCTTTTGGAGGCAACTATGAATTTCTTTGGGGCGACTGGTAACTGGTTTGGCCGTTTTTTCGCTGAGACCTTCCAAAAATTACAGCGTGAAGTCTATTACCGCACAGGTCATAGCGGCGCATTTGGCTTTATTATGGCCGCAGTCCAGAAATGGTATCTCCTCGTTATGATTCCTGCTGTTACAGCACTTTACTGGGTAATCAAAGGACTTGATGATGCAGGTATTCTGGATAATGTATACGCTTTCATCCAAATGCACCTAGAAGATGTCGTACGCGTTGCAAAAGAATGTACGCCGAAGATTACGAATATCAAAAGTTTCTATGAGTGTTTGTAATAACTCATCTATCTTGGTCATCACCACACTAACTCTCTGTTATTCAATGACTTGATTGGCGCTGTTGCATATTTCTCTTTTGTCATTCCGGGCTTGACCCGGAATCCACCAGGACTGGCGCTTCCACATTCAATGCTTATACATCACGCTGCCTTAAACGTCCGGGATGACATATAGCAATACGTTAGTAATCCAGGCAACAATGCTAACCTCACATCCGCAACGGAATAATCTCCACCACGCCCTCTTCTGCCTTTGCCTGGTTGCTCATCACAATCAAACAATCCGCCTGCGCGAATGATGAAAGCGTGAGGCTATCTTGTGCGGTTACAGGGTAGACAATCAATTGCCCTTTCCGATTGGTTTCCACCGTACCATGCAAATAGCTCCGCTTACGGTCATGGCTATCCAGCGCTCGGCCGAGCTGGGCATAATAGGTTTTATGCTGCGAAGAATGCACTGCCAGCATATGCGAAAGCATAGGACGCAATAGCACCGCAGCGCTGATCAAAATATCCGTCATTCCCCCAGGAATGGCTATCAACGGGATGGTTTTATAGCGCCCGATAACCAGTGTTTCGCGCTCCTCAATCATAGTGGACACACAACTGATGGACGCCCCCTGCTCTATCAACTCTTGCCAAATACTGGTTTCCTCTGCATCATCGCAACAGAAGAAACTACCTGTCGCAATCCACAAATCCACGTCTTTAAGGTGATGATTCAGGCTATCGATGCGTTTATAGCCTGCATCGCGTATATCGAGCGCATCAATATCCGAGCAAATCACCGGCTCACCACCGTATGACTCAATCAGAGAACGTAACACCAGCGCATAAGAGGCCGACATATCCATCATCCCAGGAATCTTTCCACACGGGCTTTCCTCGCCTGCGATAATGGCAATACGTGGCTTACGGCGCACCGGCACCCATGGGATTTGCATAGCGCCTAACAGCGCCACATGGCGCGTATTGATAATCGTGCCAGCTTTAATCAACACCTGATCTTTTTCTACATCAATCCCATCGAGTAATACATTCTGCTCTTCTGTAATCGGATGGGTGATAGTAATGCTTTCTGCAAGCCGCTGGCATTCTTCGCGCGATACCACAGCATTAGCCCCACGTGGCAAAGGCATCCACCGGCACACACGCATCGCCTCCCCATGCGCCAGCTCACCAAAAGGCTCATAATCACGTAAGATAAGGCTAATCGGCAATTGTGTTACATCATCCACACGCACCGCACAGCCATCCACCAAAGCTGCATCATAAGGCGGTAACGAGAAGCTGGCATGGATATCATCAGCAATCACACGGCCCAAACTATCCACCACACTCACCGACTCAACAGGCTGTGTTTTAAGCTGTGTAAGAAGCGTCTCTAGAATATCATGTATGTGTGTGGTCATGATGGTGTTCCTGATGCTGTACGGGTGAAAGTAAGTTCAAAACACGCGAGAGGAATTCACGGCGGTATAATACAATCACCACCCAGGTGGTCGAAAGCATAAATAACAGCGGATGAATAAACCAGCCCAGCACCGCCAGGCCAAAATAATACCCGCGCATCCCCATATTAAAATGATTCGCCGCATTAAACACAATCTTCGCACAGCGCTTGCTGTATTCCATTTTATTGAGTTTCTTATCATCACGCGGCGGCGCAGCACCAATCAGCACATTCACATAGTTATACTGACGCAGCGACCAGGTATGCTTGAAGAACGAATACGTAAAAATGACGATCAGCACAGAGATTTTCAAGTTCCACAGGTAAATATTGGTATCCGTATCCACCACGAATGGCAGCGATGAAACCACCGTCTTCCCTTTTTCGCCATAACCCAATAAGGTGACCAAACCCGCTAGTACAAACACTGAGGTAGAGGCATAAAACCGTATACTGGTCATCAAAATTTCTGCTACGCGCGTATCCACAATACGGTCGCTACGCTGGATCATTTGATTCATCCAATGCAAATAATGGTGATAAGCCACACCCACCAGCGACTTATAATTCTTCGTGCCATATCCCGCATAATACGAATACCCAAACCAGCACATGCAAAACCAGATGAATGCGATAATGTCCCAGATGTGAAAAGCGTAGTTGTAGATGGTGATATGCATGATTAATTAGGTGTCAGGATTTTAGGATTCAGAGCCTTTCTAAGAGTAATTTAAAAGCGTGGAATTGTCTAGTTATGTAGCAGGATAGTACCGTATCATTTTGAATTTTTTCTTGCTCACACACTTTGTTATCCTTGGGCTTGATCAGCAATGTCATTCCAGCGAAGGCTGGAATCCAGCGCAATGCTTGTGAACGAAGTGAACGCTATATATTTGCTTTATAGTTTAAGAGGACTGGATCCCAGCCTCCGCTGGGATGACGGGGTATTTTGTAGTCATACAACAACACCGATCAAGTCGGTGAATGACAAGAATTATTTCAAAATGAGGATTCAGAGTTTTTGCTTTTCTCTGAATCCTGAATCCCACCCCCTTCCTAAAACCACCCCTCTTCCATCTCCATCAATGACTTCGCACCGTTAGTCAGCGATGCTAGTAAGCCATAATGGGTTGGTAGGATACGATCCATGAAGAAACGGGCAGTTGCAATCTTGGCCTTATAGAAATCTGGCTCATTCGTACCAGCCTCCAATTTCTGATGCGCCACCAGCGCCATCTGCGCCCAGAGATAGCCCATCACAGTCAGCGCAAACATGCGGAGATATTCTACGGACGCTGCGCCTGCTTCATCTTTATTGGCTAAGCCTTTCGCCGCAATAAACAGGCTGGCTTTTTGTAGACTGTCGATAGCTTTATAAAGCGGCTTCGTGAAATCCGCCATGAACGGATTATCGCGGTTTGCTTCAATAAACTCACTGGCTGGATGGAAGAATTGGCGTAAATACCGGCCCGTATGCGCCCCCAGTTTACGGCCCACTAAATCGAGTGCTTGAATACCATTCGTGCCTTCATAAATCTGCGTAATCCGCGCATCGCGGGCAAATTGTTCGACGCCGTATTCTTTAATATAGCCATGCCCACCGTAGACCTGCATCGCCAGATTAGCGGTTTCCGTGCCCATATCGGTGAAATAGGCTTTCACGATAGGCGTGATCAGCTGGATGAAATCATCCGCTTCCTGGCGGGTTTGCTCATCAGGATGGCGTTTCTTAATATCGATTTTAAGCGCCACCCATAATGCCATTGCGCGTGCGCCTTCGGTGAAGGATTTCATGGTGAGGAGCATACGGCGCACATCCGGATGTACAATAATCGGATCGGCTGGTTTATCTGGATATTTCGTACCCGTTAAACTACGCATTTGCAGGCGTTCTTTGGCATAGAGACGTGCGTTCTGATAGGCGGCTTCCGCCACACCCAAACCTTGCACCCCCACCCATAACCGCGCTTCGTTCATCATAGTGAACATAGCCTTGAGGCCCTTATGCGGCTCGCCGACTAGATAGCCTGTCGCATTTTCATAATTCATCACACAAGTAGATGAACCATGGATACCCATTTTGTGCTCGATCGAACCACAGGTAACACCATTCGGATTGCCCAAAGAACCATCTTCATTCACATTGATTTTCGGCACGATAAACAGGCTGATGCCTCTACTTCCCGATGGTGCATCCGGCAGCTTTGCTAGCACCAGATGGATAATATTATCCGTCAAATCATGTTCACCCGAAGAAATAAAAATCTTGGTACCGTTGACACTGTAACTACCATCCGCGCGTGGCTCCGCCTTGGTGCGGATCAAGCCAAGATCCGTACCGCAATGCGGCTCTGTCAGACACATTACGCCTGTCCACTCGCCCGATACCATCTTCGGCAGATAACGTTGTTTTAGCTCATCACTGGCATGAATATGAATCGCGTTATACGCACCATGGGTTAGACCTGGGGTCATACCGAAAGAGAGGTTGGCAGAGCAGATCATCTCAATCAGCGGCATGTTCACCACATCAGGCAATCCCTGCCCGCCATAATCTGGATCACAGGCAAAACTTGGCCAGCCGGCTTGCACATAGGTGTTATACGCATCCTTGAAGCCATCTGGCATATACACCTTACCGTTATCAAAACGGCAGCCTTGCTTATCGCCTTGTTGATTGATGGGTTGCAGCACTTCTTCACAGAGTTTGCTGCCTTCGGTGAGGAGCGAATCGACAAGCTCTGGTGTGATATCAGCAAAGCCAGGAAGGTCTTTATAGGAGCCAATATCCAGCAACTCATTGAGGATAAATTGGTAATCGCGGATTGGTGCGTTATAAACAGGCATAGGTGCTCCTTTTGTTGTACTCAGTCGTCATTGCGAGCTACCGATAGGTAGCGTGGCAATCCAGACTATAGACTTTTAGTAAGCTATACATCCCTGGATCGCCGCGCTTACGCTCGCGATGACGATCTTTATCCTACAGAGCACTAATGTGCCCTGTTAATTCCCAACAGGCGCCCCTACCCCTCCTTGATTTTCAGGCGCTGGCGCCACTTCGTTTGTTACTCGCGCAGGCACCACCTCTGGCTCTACAGCCGGCTGCTGCGCTGGCGCTGCAAGCCATGGTCTATCCTGCGATACGCGCTCCGCCCTGCGTGTTGTACGGATGGTATTACACCCGGTATCCACATACGGAATGCGCAATTTGGTAATCACCGGCAAATGGTCAGAACCTAAATTCGGCCCTGTTTCACGGCTTAGCACCTTAATAGTAGGCGATACCAGCGTGTGATCAATCGTAATGCCTAGTTTATTTCTCCATGATGGCCAGGTCGTATGCAAGCCCATGCCTTGATGGCCGTTTTTTAAACCCGAAAAATGAATCAGCTGGTCAAAATAATACGACCATGGTGATACATTAAAATCACCCGCCAAAACCTTATAAAGTGTAGGATCCTCAGAAACAATTTTCGCCACAGCGCTCAATTGCTCATCACGATACACCGCTTTTTTCTCTGTCACAGGCGGAGGCGGGTGCATCACAGTGAGCGAGAGTGGCAAACGGAATTTATCCGTCCGTGCTTTCATCACCAAAATCGGTTTCTTAAATTCCCCTATATTCTCAATCGTAATAGACTCCGTCGGCAATTTGCTCAAAATCACCGCAGTACGCCCACCACGCATATCGATGCTTTGGTGATGCGGATAGTCTTTCTCCAGACGAGTAAGCACATCCTTCCAACGTTCAGTGGTTTCAAGAAGTACAATCACATCCACATTCGGCACTTGGGTGTAAATCCACTCTGCCATTGGCTCGATTTCGGTTTTATCCTTATTCACATTATACTGCATCAAGGTAATATCTTCATACTCACCATTGATCATCATGCGGTCTTTTAGCCAAATCGTGCGGATGTCATAAAACTGGAATAAGGTCACCGCCAGCATCAGCACCACAAGACCTTTAACGCGCGCAAGCAATAGCAGCACAGTAATCACCGCTGATGCAATCGCATATTGCACCATGAAATGGGAGAACAACTCCAATATCCAATGATACCGCCCTAAATTACCCGCAATAATCGCCAGCAATAAAATAATCGTCGCAAGAAGCAGCAGGGTTTTAAAGAAACCCCTTTTTTGAGTACGGCGTGAACGTGTCGGTCGCATAAATATTTCTTCTATCAATTTTCTAATTTCGAAGCGGTTTGCCGTTATCGAGCATATGCTCAATACGGTCAAGTGTGCCGCGTGTTCGTATCAATTGCATAAACATTTGGCGCTCCAGGTCAAGTAAATTTTGCTCCGTCAATGGTTTATGAATGCTAGTTTCCCCACCACTGAGGACTTCCGCCAACGCTTTAGAAACAATTTCATCATGTGCGGTTGCTTTACCACTTTTCACAAAGCCATTAATCGCCATAAACAAGGCAGCGCGCGCTGTGCGGCCTGGGAGCTGGATAGTTGCAGGCTCTGGCGGTGTATAACCCGGCGCCAATTCCAGCACACGTTTTTTCGCATCCGGCAGTAAGCGTTTGCGGTTCATAGTGATACGGTCATTCTCACGCAGAATAAGCATATCTCTTGCTTCTTCCGCCGATTTTGCCACTTTCGCCAGCGCAATATATTCAAATGCTTTGCTGATGGATGGCATGGTATTCGCCGTATGCACTAATCCAATCGCACTGAACATTTTGCCCAACTTCGCCACCACACCCGCCTCTTTCAAGCGTTCCGCTTTCTGGCGAATGAGCATCTCTTTACATCCCCCCCAACCTGGGATAACACCTACGCCGACTTCTACAAGCCCCGTATAGGTTTCCACATGCGCCTGCACGGCATCCGAATGCAGCAATATCTCACACCCGCCACCAAGCGCCATGCCGCTTACGGCTGTGACTACTGGGAAGGGAGCATATTTAAGCGCCATATACGTATCTTGGCCTTGCTTAATCGTATTCTCGATAATCTTCCAGCCAGCCATATTCGCGCTATAAAGCAAGAAGCCAATATTGGCACCCACACAGAAATTATCCGAGTCATTACCAATCACTAAGCCTTTATAACCACCATTCTTCACGATCTCAATCGATTGCTGGATCATCTCCAATGTCATCGGATCAACAGCATTCATCTTGGATGTATATTCCAAGCACAACACACCATCACCAATATCCCAGAGCGCAGCCGAGCCATTTTTAGCTACTGGCTTCTGGCCATATTTTTTCTCTGCCAACATCCATGCATCCGCCTCAACAGGAAGCGGCTTATAGTTGCCAGATACATCCAAATACTGACGCTCTTTGGTATAAAGCAGTTTGCCTTCTGCCAGTAATGGCGGCACGGTTTTGCCTTCAGCTTTTAAACGCTCCACAAACCAGGCAGTGCCCATGCGGTCAATCAGTTCAAACGGGCCGTATTTCCAATTATACCCTGTGCGCATAGCGGCATCGACATCGGTAATACTACCCGCAATTTCCGGCACAAGTGAGGCAGCATAATGCAGGGTTTGCGATAACACAGACCAGGCATATTGCCCGCCTTTATCCGAATGCGTCACGAGTTTTTGCAAGCCATCTTTGGCCGCTTCCACACTCTCCAAACGCACTTCTTGCGGCAGGCGGTAATGGCCTGTTGTCAGATCGATTGCTTCTTTCTGCTTCTTGCCACCTTCGGTGTTTAAGCGATAGAAGCCCCCCTTGCCTTTGCGACCTGTATAACCATCAGCAATCATTTTTTTAATAAGGTCAGGTTCTTTGTAAATCTGACGGAACGGATCGCTTGGCGGTAATGTTGCTTCAAACGCTTTTGCGATGAGCGGCATCAAGTCGATACCAATTAAATCAAGCAATCCAAACACACCGGTTTTTGGAATCCCTACCGGCCTGCCCATAATAGCATCAGCCTCTTCCACCGTAAGCCCCAAGCGCATCGCTTCGATAACACCAGCCGTCATCCAGAAGCACCCAATACGGTTGGCGATAAAGCCTGGCGTATCGTTACAATCCACCACACCTTTACCCAAATGCACATCACAAAACTCGCGCATGATACCCGCAGCATCAGCGCGTGTTTTAGGGCCGGTTACAAGCTCCAACAAGCGCATATAGCGCGGTGGGTTGAAGAAATGGGTGATGAGGAAATCACGTTGGAAACTATCGGACATACCTTCTATAAGTTGATGCAGCGGAATGGTCGATGTATTCGATGACACAATCGAGCCCGCCTTACGCGCAGCATCCACTTTGCGATACACATTATGCTTCACATCCAAACGCTCAAGCACAGCTTCAATGATCCAATCAACCTCTTTGAGTTTATCAAGATCATCCTCCAGATTCCCTGGCGTAATCAGCTTTGCTTTGCGCGGATGGGTAAGTGGCGCAGGATCCGTTTTGAGTAATTTCTCAATCGCCCCTTGCGCTAATTGATTACGATTCGTCGCACCTTCAGGGACAATATCCAGCAGTAATACAGGCGTGCCGCTATTAGCGATATGCGCCGCAATTGCAGCTCCCATCACACCAGAACCAATGACTGCTACTTTTTTTATCTGTGTCATAAACCTTTATCCCCTCAGTTTATCCTAACGCGTCATTGCGAGAAGCGCAGCGACGCGGCAATCCAGAGCAACATCTTCGTTCTTTATGTAGGCCCTGGATTGCCACGGCCTACGGCCTCGCAATGACGAAGCCATGATTATACCCGCTCCAATATCGTTGCAATCCCCTGCCCGCCGCCGATACATTGCGTCGAAAGCGCATAGCGCCCGCCTGTGCGCTTTAACAGCGATGCAGCCTTGCCCGTAATCCGCGCACCGGTTGCACCGAGCGGATGGCCTAGCGCAATCGCACCACCATCGATATTGATTTTATTCACATCAAGATTCAAATCGCGAATACACGCAATCGATTGCGCTGAAAACGCCTCGTTCAGCTCAATCACATCAATGTCATTAATCGAAAGATTCGCACGCTGTAATGCCTTACGGGTCGCCTCCACTGGGCCAATCCCCATAATCTCCGGCGCACAGCCCGCCACTGCAAAACTCTTAATCCGCGCCAGTTTTGGCAGACCATTCTTATCCGCATACTCCTCAGAACATACCAGCACCGCCGCGGCACCATCCGTAAGCGGTGATGACGTACCCGCCGTGACACTACCTTTTTGATCAAATGCCAAAGCAAGCTTTGCCAACCCTTCAGCATTCGTATCAGGGCGGATACAACCATCTTTATTCACATTCCCCACCTGCACAATTTCGTCATTGAGCAGATGATTATCCCGCGCCTTAGAGGCCTTTTGGTGACTCAGCACCGCGAACTCTTCTTGCTCTTTACGGCTAATTTTATACTTCTTAGCCACATTCTCCGCCGTAATCCCCATGGCTTCATAAGCCTCAGGATAGCGCTCAAACAACTCTGGATTCGGCAGCGGATTAAAACCTGTCATCGGCACACGAGACATCGATTCCACACCCGCACAAATAAACACCTCACCCGCACCGGCTGCAATATTACCCGCCGCCATATGAATAGCATTCATCGACGACCCACAAAAACGGTTTACTGTCGTTGCAGCAGTACATAACGGCAAATCCGCCAGGAAACCAATCAGACGAGCGACATTCAAGCCCTGCTCCCCCTCTGGAAAAGCGCAACCAAGGATAAGATCCTCAATGTCTTCTTTTTTGACACCTGTTTTCTGGATCAAGCCTTTGACCACCGCCGCAGCGATATCATCCGCTCGTATTCCCGCTAATTCCCCTTTAAAAGCCGGCGTAAATGGAGAACGTACATATCCGGCAATAACAGCGTGTTTCATAGGCGAAAATGCTCCTTGTGAAGACTATTTTTCTTAGTATGCCACACTTAAAGTTGAAAAACAGTAAATTCCAAGCGCTTTTAGTAAGATTTTTTTAAAGGAGGGAAAAGGACTTTACAGAGATATGTTTCTGAATTATACTACTTAGGTGAAGGTGCAGGAGATTTCTCTCCCACACCCTTTGGCTTAGCGGTTTAAAGCTTTTAGAAGCTCTAAAACCAACTTTACCAGTAAGAGGACTATCTGCAATAGTCCTCTTACTTCTTCCGGTTTTCTTGGTATTTTCATACCATTTCCCTCATAAAAGAAAATGTTGAACATACCCACCGTCAGAATGGGACTACGTGGTTAAGTCGTTACCACCTAGAATGTCTGACGGTGGGTTCACACAGAACCCATTTTCCGCAGACGTTGCCATAATAAGAATTTTTATATAAATATCAATTAAAGAACTTTTTGAGTTCTTTCTTGGAGATTTTGCCGATCAGCGTTTTGGGAAGTTCATCTTGGAAGATAAATTCTGTAGGCACTTCAAATGCAGCGAGTTTTTTGCGTAAGATCGTATCGAGCTGTTCTGCCGTTAATTCCTCACCCAAACGCAGCTTGATGAATGCAACCGCTGTTTGGCCACGATACATATCCGGCTTGCCCACTACCGCCACTTCTTGCACTTCAGAACAGAGATAAATCGCCTCTTCCACCTTGCGTGGATAAATCTTAAATCCACCGGCAATAATCACATCTTTGAGGCGGTCTATAATATAGATATAGCCTTTCTCATCAATATACCCCAAATCTCCCGTATGCAGCACACCATTGCGCAAGGTTGCCTCGGTTTCGACGGGGTTATTATAATAGCCTTTCATAATCTGTGGCCCGGCTACACAGATTTCGCCAATACTATTAGCAGGCAATATCCGTGTATTATCTTCAATATCACGAATGGTTACCACCGTTCCAGGAATAGGCAGCCCCGCAGAACCAAGTTCAGGCACACCATTAGGTATAGATGTTTCAGATGGAACAGGCGCCTCGGACACCTTCTTTTCCATTTCACGCACAACAGGCGGATTTACCCCAATCACAGGCCCTGCCTCTGTCATGCCATAGCCCTCTACTAAGGTACAGCCGGTTATCCCCTCAAATGCCACTTTAATTTCATGCGGTAATGGCGCTCCGCCGGAGAGGCACATGCGTAATGAAGAGAGTTTAAAGCGTTTGATGTCAGGATGATTGGCAATAGCCGCAAACATCGTTGGCACACCAGGCATTAAGGTAGGTTTGAGTGAATGAATATCACGTAAAATACTATGGATTTCAAACCGTGGATGCAGAATGATTTCGGCCCCTTTATAAATCCCCACATTCATCACCGCCGTCATCGCAAACACATGGAAAAACGGCAATGCACCCAGCATACGCTCCTCCCCTTCACGGAAGCAAGGAAACCAGAGTGCGGATTGCACAGTATTAGCATAGAGATTCGCATGGGTTAGCATAGCGCCTTTAGGCGTGCCGGTTGTGCCGCCTGTATATTGCAGCACAGCAATATCATTTAATGGATCCACCGTGGCTGGCGTATAGTTGCCATCATTCTCCATCAGCTTGTCCATGGAGACAATTTTTCTACCCGTCATCACCGCTGAAATCCGTTCTTTATTCTTAATCGGGAACAGAATATTCTTCGGGAACGGTAGAAAATCCTGCACGCTAGTCACGATCAGCTTTTCGATCGGCGTTGAGTTCAGCAAGCTAGAGGCCTTATAATAGAAGTCATGTAAATCCAGAGTCACCAGGTAATTCGTATCCGAATCTTCCACCTGATGCTTTAACTCGCCAATGGCATAAAGCGGATTATAATTGACCACCGTTGCGCCAATTTTCAGCACGGCGAAATAGAAAATCACATATTGCGGACAGTTAGGCAACATCAGCCCCACCCGCGCGCCTTTGGTGACACCAATCTCTTGCAAACCTTTTGCAATATGATTAATACGGCGTGCGATATCACGATAGGTGAACTTCGCACCCATAAAACGCAAAAATGTATGTTTCGGATAATTTGCTGCTGCATCATCGATCAGCTTATAGAGTGGCTCCAGGGGAATAGACGCATCCCACTGCACCGATTCCGGATAAGAATCCGTCCAGGGATAACTGAGTATTTCTTTTTTGTTCAAACTCATTTATAAACTCTATAGCCTGGCTATTATACATCATCTTTTACACTATCAGAGAAGTGTTAAGAGATTACTTACAATAGCTTAGCGCAACATCGTATAAACTATCTATATATTACAGTATTTTATCATGACACACAGCACAGATATCACCATTATTGGCGCCGGCCCTGTAGGATTATTCACGATTTTTGAGGCGGGTATGGTAAAACTCAAGTGCCATGTCGTGGATACATTAGATGTGATCGGCGGGCAGTGCAGCGCCTTATATCCGGAAAAACCGATTTACGACATCCCTGCCCATCCCTCTATCTTAGGGCAAGAGCTGGTAGAAAAACTGGCTGAACAAGCAGCACCGTTTGACCCTGTCTATCACTTAGGCCAGCAGGTTATGACCATTGCCCGCCAACCGGATGGCTTTATTGTTAAAACATCCAAAGGTACAGAAATTCATTCCAAAGCTATTGTTATCGCAGCCGGCGGTGGCGCTTTCGGCCCGAATCGTCCACCACTGGAAGGATTAGAGGAATATGAAGGCAAGAGTATTTTCTATCTCGTTAAACGCCGCGAGGATTTCCGTGGCAAGCGGATTGTGATCGCTGGCGGTGGCGATTCGGCGGTTGATTGGGCGATTTCATTGGCAGAACTGGCCGAACATATTTATATCATCCACCGCCGCCCCAAATTCCGCTGCGCACCAGAAAGTGCGGATAAGCTTGAACAACTGGCAAAACAAGGCAAAGTGGAGATGGTGATACCTTATCAACTCTCTGGCCTGAAAGGACAAAATGGCCAATTAGAAAGCGTTATCGTAAGCACATTAGAAGGCGAAACCAAAGAATTACCCGCCGATACCCTCCTGCCCTTCTTCGGCCTCTCTATGGAACTCGGCCCGATTGCCGATTGGGGATTAGCACTGGAACACAAGCACTTAGGTGTGAATCCAGCCACTATGGAAACCAGCGAAAAAGGCATTTTTGCTGTAGGTGATATTATCAATTACCCAGGCAAGCTCAAACTCATCCTGCAAGGCTTCGCTGAAGCTGCCCTGGCCGCACATTCGATTTATCCTATTGTATATCCAAATCAAGCGCTGCATTTTGAATATTCTACGACCAAGGGCGTACCGGTGAATGGTTAGCCATTTTCCTTATTCCCTGTCATTTTTGGACTTGATCGGCTTTGTTTCCCGCTCTCTAACATATTGATATATGTCATCCTGGGCTTGATCCGGGATCCACTGTTAAGGCAGCGTGATGTATAAGCATTGAATGTGGAAGCGCCAGTCATGGTGGATTCCGGATCAAGCCCGGAATGACAAAAGAGAGCCATGCAACAACGCCGACATGCCCCAAGGATGGTACTATAAAAACTTTCATTACAAGAAATTCGGCAATGTTGCATGACTTACCGTCACTGCGAGGAGCGGTAGCGACGTGGCAGTCCATATCTAGGGTTTTTCTGTCTTTTATGCAGGGTAGATGGATTGCCACGGCCACATTGTGGCATCGCAATGACAGCAAACCATGATCAACACCCAGTAACCCCAAGGTAACAATGCTAACACCATAATCTATCTTGACTTTTTACACCCATATTATACATTCACCCTCAATAAATTAATTATTTTGTTGAGAGTACAATCATGAGCGAAGCCAAACAAAACATCACAAACTTTGGCGATGACGAGCTAGGTAGACAGTTAAATGACGCAACAGCCGTCTTACGCCTTGATATAGCCCTGCAACATTTTGCTAGCCCGTTAGATGCACTGGATGCATTTCTAGATGCTGAATTAGCAAAACCGGCTCAACCTCTATCACCTAATCGCTCCTCCACCAGCAGTGATTCGACCGCTGATACCTCCACCCCTAAAGGTTCCGATCTCCACCTTGCCAGCAAACCAATAGAAGAAATCGAAGCACCTCTCTCTCCTGCTTTATCCGTACAGCCCTCTGACGAAGACATCGCGCTTTTTAAGCAATATATACAACACGGCGAGATTCTTCTCTCAACCCTTCAAACAGCGTTTGACTATCTCAAAGAAACACCTAAAGAGACGCTCAAAACAACCCTTACAGAAGAAGAAGTGCAAGACCTTCGTAATGCACGTACATTATCTAAAATACTCAGCTCTATTGTGTACACATCAGATGGCAAACCTCATAGTTTTGCAAGCTTACACGACACTCTTAGCTCACTTACAAAAGCAGAAATTAAGCACTTCTTCCGCCCTATTCGTACATTAAAAAAATCACACTATCCGGTTATTGATCCAAAGCTTTTTGCGGGAAACCTTCTCCTCCCGAATCTTCCTAAACAAACGCAAGATCCGATTAATACCACCCAAACCTTCCGCACCAGCCAGCGCATCGGTTTCCGTTCAGAGCAAAGCAAACAAGAATATGCAGAAAAAACCAAAACACATTTTAGAACACTGCGCCGTGAAATGAGCGGTATGGTTTCTCTCGATAAAATTAATAACGCAGAGAAAACAGCCCTAGAATCCGCCCAAAAAGGTACTCCTCATAAAGACACGCAACCCACTATATTATTCACCAGAACCCTCAAATCCATGATCAATGCACTGTATAATATCGGTGTATTCCAAGAGCCTCTGCACGCACACTCTTCTAAACCAGCGCCAGAAAAAAAGATGGTCACCCCATCCAAAACACCCGCGCCTAGTGTTCTGCCTAGGTCTCGACGCAGAGAAAAGCTAGTTATACCAACCTCATCCCACAAAGCATTCTCAGCGGCCGTTGCCTCTTCATCGAACAACCTCGCTCGCAAATCTTCCACACTGGTACCACCTATATCTATCACTCCCTCCCCTTCTTCTGACCAGACAGAGCAAATAACGCCTCGAAATATTGCGCTCAACCCTGATGACCTAAGATTAGCAGGTCATGCAGCAGCAGAGAAAATCGCCAATATTTTAGGTAAACTATCCAATCCTTCTGCGCAAGAGATAGAATTACAACGGTTATTTTCATTACTAGGAAAGCCGTTTACCGATAACAGCAACCCCCTTGCCAAAAAAACAGCAGATCGCAAGCCCTTAATAGCCTTACTCAAAGCCATTGCAAGCCCAGAGCTTAGCTTTATACACCCTACCACCCATGAAACTATTGCTATCCGCCCGATACTCCATAAAGCGATTGCGGATGCTTACAGCACAAAGCTAAACCAGTTCTCAGAAAACTCCTCTGCTGCCAAAAACTTTGCCAACGAGCTGCTTAATCAATTCAAATTCATTATTTTAGAACCTAAAGTTGGCAAATGCCTAACCGATACAGAATGCTCTACATATCTCAGTCAAGCGTCCTATACAGGCAAATCCCCCAGAGATACATCCCATACCCACCGTGTGCGCTCTAGTAGCGCTAATGCATCTCCATATCTAGCAACACCATCCTCTAGCGATTCGCATAGCAGCCGTGTGCGCGCCAATAGTACAAACACGCCCACTTCCACACATCTAGCACCACCTCAGGATAGCCATACGCAGAAAGCATCATCGCCTAGAAATAACGCTACGCCGCCTCTTTAGCCCCGTAGCGTTTCTTCACATATTCTGCCACTAATTGCTGGAACTCTTCTGCAATGTGATCGCCACGTAATGTATGGGCTTTTTCGCCATCGATGAAGACAGGCGCAACAGGTGACTCACCCGTGCCAGGCAGGCTGATGCCGATGTCCGCATGTTTGCTCTCTCCTGGGCCGTTTACAATACAGCCCATTACGGCAACATTCATCGTCTCTACACCTGGATAGGTTTGCTTCCATACGGGCATAGAATCACGCAGATAGGTTTGGATTTTCTCAGCCAGGGTTTGGAAATAGGTACTGGTCGTACGGCCACAACCTGGGCAGGCCGTTACTTGCGGCGCAAAAGAGCGTAAGCCCAAGGATTGCAAAACTTCTTGGCAGACAATCACCTCCTGCTCACGCGGCTCCCCTGGGCGTGGGGTAAGAGAGGCGCGGATGGTATCACCGATACCTTCCTGCAATAACAACGCAAGCCCTGCTGTTGTTGCCACAATCCCTTTTGACCCCATGCCAGCTTCCGTTAAGCCCACATGCAGCGCATAATCCGAACGCTCTGCTAAGGTACGATAGACCAATACCAAATCTTGCACACGGCTCACTTTACAGGAAATAATGAT
This sequence comes from uncultured Rickettsiales bacterium, assembly GCA_964574415.1. GTDB lineage: Bacteria > Pseudomonadota > Alphaproteobacteria > Rickettsiales > CAZNNM01 > CAZNNM01. The sequence continues at coordinate 115,849 of CAZNNM010000003.1, forward strand.
TTTATCCTTTGCAAGGCCAATTTCCTCTGCACGTTTCGCACTCGTAAGCGACGAAAGCACAAGCGCTTCGCGCAAAATATCCTCAGATGGCTTAGGATTGGCAGAGGCTGCATTATCATCCATCAATTTGGCCGCCAAATCCTGGTCTAGGCTCCCCCAATTCACACCAATACGCACTGGCTTATTATGCTTCAGCGCCACATTGAGCATCATATCAAATTGCGAATCCCGCTTCTGGCCGAAACCTACATTCCCAGGATTAATACGGTATTTAGCAAGCGCCTCCGCGCATTCAGGATAATCAGTGAGTAAACGGTGGCCATTATAGTGGAAACACCCTACCAATGGCACATCCAGCCCTGCTTTTTCGACTAATTCCCGGATATACGGCACGGCTTTGGCTGCCTCATCATTATTAACGGTGATACGCACAATCTCCGAACCCGCTTTTGCCAGATCAATCACCTGCGCAGCGGTTGCAACGGCATCGGCAGTATCTGTATTAGTCATCGACTGCACCACCACCGGCGCACCGCCGCCAATAATGATATGCCCAACCGCAACTGCCTGAGTTTTATGGCGTTTGACTGTACTTAAGGCAACCATTATCATCTCCCTGTTAACCGACTCAAAAATATGGGGATACTATAGGAAATATTTTGATACTTTGCCATAAAAAAATACCTGCCTATACTCTAAGCAGGTATTCTTTTAGTAAGATAATACTCTGTGACTATTGAACGTTATTTACATTCGTCGCAGATGGTTCACATGCGCTACCATCGGCAGACACAGCACCATAGTTATCCAGCACGGCGTTCGCACAATCCACATTGATTGATTGCTCACCACCACTTGCTGGCGCTAACTCGCCTAATGATTCAGCTGAAAGCGACGCAAAGTTTTGTGTAGGCTCTGGCGCCACAGCTCCTGGAGTCAGGCTTACATCTGCATCCAGTGTCTGAGTCTCATACGGACGCAGTGCAGGCTCATCATTCAATACCAAATCACCCACCGATAATTGACCACGATCCAACGCGTTTGAACCTTCCACATTAAACCCTGAACCTGACGCTCCTGGGATAGTTGGAGTCGGTGTAGGTGTAGGTGTTGGAGTAGGTGTAGGTGTAGGTGTTGGAGTAGGTGTAGGTGTAGGTGTTGGAGTAGGTGTAGGTGTTGGAGTAGGTGTAGGTGTTGGAGTCGGTGTAGGTGTTGGAGTAGGCGTAGGTGTTGGAGTTGGTGTAGGTGTTGGAGTTGGTGTTGGAGTCGGTATCAAACCTTGCAATGCAACAGCATTACCGTGGGTTACATTCACTACACCAGACAACCCTACGATAGGCCGCCCAGCCCCTAACATACTTCCTACCAAAGCGTTACTTGCATTGGCTGAAACTATAAGATCAGCAGTATTGATAGCCGGCGTTGTTGCTGTTCCTGGAGTATTATTACCTGCACCATATGGCAATGGCGCGCCGGAAGCATCAACTGGCGCATCAGTAAGTGCAGCACCTGTTTCTTGGTAAGGGCTGTGCAACGGGCCATTCACCCCTACTGCACCCGGAGTAGTATAAATAGTAGCGTCTACCCAAATCAGGCCGTCACCATCAATGTTCGCGACGAAGCTCCTTGTGGCACCTAATACAACTGTACCATTAGGCGCATCAATAGTGCCGGTGTTATACCCGCCACCACCTGCAAGAATCACAACGCCATCAGGCTGTACTTCGATACGACCGTGGTTCACAACCGCTGCAGTTGGATCACCCGCCGTTGCAAAGTCATAAGTGCCGTTTGTGCTGCTCAGGAAGTTAGCATCTGATACATCAGCCGTTGTTGCAATAAAACCAGCAAAGTCAGCCACATGACCAGTCGCCCCAATCTCAATCCCTTTCGGGTTCACGATAATCAGCTTACCTGCTTGACCTGTAGACTGGATGGTGCCGTTAATTGTAGATGGCCCAGCACCGCCAGTGACACGGTTTAAGCTTACAGAATTGGCTTGAGTAAAGTTATAAGTTACTGTTTCACCAGCATTTACGTTATAGGTATTCCAGTTAATGATACCTTTAGTGCTGGTTTGGTTAATAGCCGTATTGCCAGGGTTAATAGTAACATTCCCTGAAACAACGGTCGGCCCTTGCGGTGCCGCCAGAGCATTCTGTGCCACCAATAATAAACCTGTACTTAATACAGTTGTAATGAGCTTAGCATTAAAAGATACTCGTGATTTCAACATTTTAGACTCCCTAGTCGTATCTGACGTGCAAAAATTATTGGTGTAACACTACCCTAAAGCGACAGAAATGTCACCTACAAATTTATTAAATTTTTATTAAATTGGTTAACAAAGCGCCCTAAAAACTTAGAAGCGCTTGATAACGTTCACAAAGACGCGTGGATGATCGCCCTCTGTGCCTTCTGCCGCAACATCACGTGTGAGCGGAACACCAACCTCTAAACCTGTTGATAAATCCTCACGCACGTTTACACGTACACCACCACCCGCAGATGCTAACGAAGCATGGCTCACAAGACCCGCCGGTGTATCTTTATCCCATACTTTGCCAATATCATAGAAAGCATAAAGCTGGTATGACTGCATCAAATTATAGCCAGGCTGCTGACCATAACGGAACTCAACCGTACCGGCAGCACCATGATCACCGGTAATTTCCGCAGCATCATAGGCACGTCCATAGACAGGGCCGCCGAGAATGAATTCTTCGCTTGCCAACAGCGGATCAAATGCATATTGACCTGCCGCAGAACCATAAATAGAGAATCCATGTGTTAAATCTTGCACACGGGAGATTTCCGCACGCAGACTGGTAAACTCGCCGTCTGCATCAGGGCGGGAACGGTCAATGCCGCCAGCAGATGCACCAAGAACATCCAAACCACGGCGCACTTCAAAATCTACCGCATTCACACCATAAGCAGGATCCACGAAATCACCAGACAAACCTAAATACGCTGTGCGTACTTGATCATCAAACACATTGATATTCACAACATCCGTATCCGAGTTACGGTAATCAAATCCTGCACGTCCTGTCATATTTTTGGTACGTGAACGGACAAATGGATGGCGCAATTGCAGCTCAACTGCCACGCTTTGCCCATCAATATCGAATGTGTCGAGAGAACCACCGGGATGAGTTTCCGTATAGGCTACACGACCTTGGAATTTCGTACCTTCTGTACCGATTTGTTCTTCATGGAGTACATCAAAGAAGCGTAATTCCTCAAATTCACCAGAAGTAATACCGCGCACGGTGGTACGGTCAAACTGACGGAATGTTGAGTTTGATGCAGCCACCGCTGATAATTGGTAAGGCCCTAAATAACGGCTACCGCGATTATCCGCACTCACTGAAGCTTCGAATTGATCTTGCTCAAGCACAACCACCAACTTCGCAGCCCCCTCTTCGCCTGTGCTTGCAGGACGCAACACGCCCCGTGCCGAAACACCTGGCAGGTCATTAGTTAACAGGAGATAACGCTCAAGTGTCGCACGATCCAGCGGCTTTACGCCTTCTACTTTTTTCGCATAAGCCTTTAACAGCTCAGGATTCCCCCGCACCGCTGTGTTAGATTGAATCTCAATTTCAGAGACATAACCTTCTACGATTTGAATGGTTACAATACCATTTTCAATTTTCTGTGGCACAAGCACCGCACGCGAAAGGATATAACCTTTTTGACGGTATAACGCTGTAATCGATTCCGCAATCGCACGCAGATCATTATATGCCACGTTCTGACCGCGATATTTAGTATAGATAGGCTCTAACTCTGCAGGTGTATAAATAGTTGAGCCAATAATATTAATATCCGAAAGCACAAAAGTAGGCCCTGCAACCTCTGCATCTGCCGCAGGTTTTCCGGTTTGATCCACCACTGCATCATCAGGCATTGCTTTTGGAGCTCTATCTTTATTATCAAAACGCTGCTGCACAATACCTGGGTCAATATTCCCACTGCCAACCTGCGCGAAAGCTCCCATAGGAGCAAGTGTGGTTGTAATAACCATACCAGCCATTAAAGCCTTGTTATTACCGAATAAAGAGAACACTGACTTCATTATTTCCTACCCACTCTTTAAGAACAAAAAATTTGCAACGTTATGTATTAGGCCGCTTACATTTACTTTATAAGTAGCATGTTACAGATACTGATATATTAGTAATAAATAACAAGAATATGTTGATATATACTTAAAAAAAAGCCATAAACCACCCTCTATTTACCAGATTATGGGGGTAAAAGTAAAGCATGTTTTATATAAGCCCATGGGAATATACATTTTATTTATGCAATACTGGCAGGAATACTGATTTTTTATGCCTAATACTTATAAAGATTGTTGCATTATTTAAAAATTTTCTCTATGTTACGTCCGTTTATCGCCTTATTTTAGGCTAAAAAATTATATACTTAGATGTTTTTTTACATAATAGTTAAAAATGTAATGAAATTGTAACATTTCTATGGTACAACGGTATCACGTTAAATTATTAACAAACAGTAAACACACTTACGATTTAGTCTTTATCATTTAGGAGAAACATTATGGGTTGGACCTCATCTATAACATCTTGGTTTTTTGGCAGCAATCAGGAAGAAACAACACATACAACGACACCAGTTCAATTGCCTGAAGCTAGCCCTATTACAGGCCATAGCATTGCTAAACGTAGCGTTTGTACATGGGATCAACAAACATCGGGTACCATAAACTGTCAGGCCCCTACTACAGGATTTGATATCACAAATGCTGATGGCACCCCTGGCGATATTAGCACTTACGATATTAGCGGCCCTCAAGGTATCCCTGATGGAATAGTAAATGCTGCATATGACAACGATCCGACTCACGGTGTTACAGTCAGTTATAGCGCCGGTTCAGATACAACAAAGATTACTAAAGTAGTATTAAGTCCTTCAGTTTATACTACAGGCGTTGAATTCCAAGGCGATGGCTATGTAATTAACCCTCCATCACCACCATCACCTACCCCTGGCGGACCAACAACTCCTCCATCACCTACTCCTGGTGGGCCAACAACCCCGCCATCGCCTACTCCTGGTGGGCCAACAACCCCGCCATCGCCTACTCCTGGTGGGCCGACAACCCCGCCATCTGGCGAACCCACAACCCCACCATCTGGTGAACCAACAACTCCTCCATCTGGTGAACCTACAACCCCACCAACTGGTGAACCAACAACTCCTCCAGCAAAAGCTGAAGACCTTACACATGTTGGAACAGGCCTGATGGCTGTTGGTGTGGCTACAGCGGCAGTTGCTGGCGGTATTGGTATTAAGAATCATGTCAGCAATGGCAATGCTCCAGTTGGCGGAAATTCTCCAGTCTTACCATTTGCATTAGCTGCTATTGGTGGTGGCGTTGTGGCTGTTGGAGGCGCTATATTCTTCGGTGTATACGGTTGCTACAACGGAGCATCATTCCTCTACAAAACATGCCCGAACAACAAACCTGCAGAGGCGCCTACAACCGCACCAACAGAGTCTAACCAAGCACAAGGCTCTGCATACAACACAGGCCACAGCCTGAAATCTGCAGAAAATGTACTGTCTACTAAAGCCCATGCGGAGTTGTCATACTACGAGCAAGTGTCTGAATATGTACAAAACAGCGTAAGCAATGCGCCAAAAGCCTTTGCAAAAGGTGCAGCGGTAAGCTCTGTTACCGGTGTTATCAGCGGTGGATTAAAAGAAGCCCTGAAAGATACACAATATGCAGAATATACAGAGTACCTTGATGCTGGAGTGAATATTGCTGGTGCTTTTGCCTTCGGCGGCCCATTGGCAGGCACTATTATGGCAACCACTGAATTTGCAAAAATTGCTACTCAAGGCACGCAATATGAAGCAACTGTAAGCAATATCAGCACTGCCGTTTCTCTGGTAAGCAGTGTATTAGGCGGCGCTTATACAGCAGGTGCTACACTGGCTAAACCTCTGGCTCGTGGCGTGGGTCAAGGTGTGGTGCAAACAGCGAAATATGCTTTAGGTTACGAACAAGAGCAACCAAAAGCAGAAGAAGTAGCTGAAGACCTTGAAACAGGCAAAGCACAGCAAGAGAAACCTCAAGCACCAAAAGAAAGCTGGAGCTCTTGGGTACAACGTGGTGTAGCATATGGTACATCTACTGTTGGTAAACTGGCTGTTGATGGCGTGTCTTATAGCGCTAAATATGCTAAAGACACAGCAAGCTCTTGGGTAAGCCAAACAACATCAACTGATGTTGAGCAAGGCCAAGCGCGTTAATCGGAACTCTCCTTCGTAAGTGGGTCTGAAGAGAGGTGTAGCAATACACCTCTCTTTTGCTTTTATAATTCAGCTCATTCAAGAGAATTCTTCATACGCTATATTAATTACAAAAAACATGCCATTTTCTGCATGCTTGTAATATTAGCGTAACAAAACTCCTATATAGTGTACTCACCATGTTAGGAGAAGCTACAAACCATTTAACCACCGAACAAGCGCTTGCAATATTGAGCGGCCATGCGGCTTGGTTAAAACATTGCTTACAGCATCCGCAAGATAAACTCTCTGCGGATGCACTCCATTTTTACCGCGCCTTGCCACCCTATGTGATTTTATCGCAGATTATCGCCAAAAAGCGCCATGATCTGGTGAACCAGGTGAAGCAGCATAATATTAGTATGCAGCATATTGAGAATAGCATTATCGCTAACTCCAACCTCAATACCTCCGGTAAAACCAATGCGTTAAAGAGCGCAGCAGCGGAGTTAAAAGATACCGATAACTCCATCCATAACGCCCGCAAATCCTTGCAGCTTTCCATCCAAGCAATGCAGCATTTTATCAATCGCGCAACGCCATTGTATAAACACATTGATGCCATCCTTCCGCATAACCGTAATAAAGCTTTAAAAGCAGAGCTTTACTTAATTTATGCACTAAATGAGCAAATTACTTATTTGGATAAAAGCCCTGTACACCCTAATATTTCTGCCCTTTTGAGCGAATCGGAGCAGATTATTAATCAAACGGTCGATTCTTTATCTCACCCTAAGCAGAACATCTACAACTAGATTTCAACTTATAAAAATATCCCATTGTTATATAACAACTATAGCAACACACCCCTTCATCAAAAATCTGCAAACTTACGCCAGCGCATTAACCTTTTCTTAACGGCATATAGGTTAAGATGAAGAGGTAACCTTGAATGGGTGAGTTGTGTGAAGTGAGTGCAGACGCTTTATTTCGCATACATTTCTTGGGCAGGTAGCTCGCAAAATCATTAATCCAAGTAGGAGAACTAACATGGTAGGAATTGTTTCCAACAACGCGGCGCTTTCAGCGCAACGTAACCTCAAAGTATCAGCGGACCAATCTTCAGCATCGATCGCTCGTTTATCAAGCGGTAACAAGATTATCCGTGCTTCCGACGACGTAGCGGGCTTGGCAGTGGGTACAGTACTTCGTACAAACGTGTCAACTCTCCGTACAGCTCTCACCAGTACATCTCAGGCTTCTAGCCTGTTACAGATTGCTGATGGTGGTCTGCAAAACATCGGTGAGATTCTGCAACGTCAAAAAGCTCTGGCTGTATCAGCAAACAGCGGTTCATTGTCAAACAACGAACGTGCGTTCCTGAACGAAGAATTCCAGAACTTAACAAACGAAATTAACCGTCTGGTAGATGGTACCAACTTCAACGGTATCAAATTGCTCGATGGCGCTCTGTTCAACAAATCTGATGTGACAACGGCGACTGATGCTGGTGTGCAGGCGACTGGTTCGATTAACTTCTCTGCAGTAGCTGCAGATGGTGATACTGTAAGTATTAATGGCGTACAGTTCACATTTAGCGTTACCCCTGCAGCAACAACTGATGTAGCTATTGGTGGTAGTGCTTCAGATTCTGTAGATAACCTTATTAATGCCATCAATGCAACCATTGCTTCTTCCGCAACTTCCTCTGCAAATAGAAATGCCCTGTTAGCTGTTAGCGTTGAAAAAGTAGGCAGCTCTTTGATGATCAGAAGTAACTCTGCTGGTCTAGAGGGTAACCGTATTACACTTGCTGAAGTAGGTGCTGGTATTACCGTTTCTGGTACAACTTTAACCGGTGGTGTAGAAGGCAACCTAACCACAACACGTACATCTGTAATTGGCTCTGTAGGTGATAACATTCTGCGTCAAGCAAGTGGTACACGTGCTAGCGGTACAATTCAAATGACAACCATCGCAGCAAACGCCGAACAAATCACTGTTAATGGCGTACAATTTACTTTCCTTGATACAGCAAACTTAACCGGTGCTGCAAACGAAGTGGAAATCGGTGGTTCGATCGCTGCAACAATCACAAACCTTGTAAGCGCGATTAACAACTCTAATAGCGATGGTGCTAAGAAAGTAGTTGCAACCGCTAGTGCTGCTGATACAGTAACCGTTACAGCTGATGCAGTAGGTACTGATGGTAATAACATCGTATTCTTCTCTGCAGCAACAACACCAGCTAGCTTTACCGTGTCAAACACTGGTACAATGACTGGTGGTCAATCCGTCAGTGATATCGGCGGTACAAAAGCATACGGTACATATACTTATACTAGCCAAGTAACAGCAGGTAACTCGATCACTGTAGGTGGTGTAGCATTCACATACCGTGATTCTACAACCTATACCGGTTCCTCTACAGAGATCCTTATCGGTGATACTGTACAAGATACCATCGATAACACTGTAGCAGCTCTGAGCAATGCAAAAGGCAATCTGTCTGCGGCTAACGCTCTGGCACTGGGTGTAGCTTCTTACGAGCGCTCTGGTGATGTGTTGAACATTACTTATGACGCAGTAGGCTCTAACGGTAACGCTTTCACAACAACCGCAGTTGGTACAGCAATGACTGTATCTGGCGGTACACTGACTGACTCTACCACTCCAACCATCGCTATTGACACCACAAACATCTCTAACAACGATGCGTTTGTTGGTAAACTCAGTGGTTTCAAAGCTACTTACAATGGTGTGGCTGATAAAGTTACACTGGAGATTAAAGTAGGTGATTATACTTATAAAGGTACGATCGATGATACAACACCACGTAATGGTACTACAGTACGCTTAACATCTGAGCAATCAGGTGGTGGTTACTTCGAGTTTGATCTGGCAGGTGGTAACGGTTCTGCTGTTGCTAACCAATCTGATGCGGATGCATTAGCTGGTCGCTTAGACAGAGCTTTCTCTACACTGACATTCGGTCAAAGCCGTGACGTTTCCAGCTTCAAAGCTGAAGGTGACGTGTTAACTAACGGTGTGAAAACCGGTAGCTTAACCGGTGCTTCTCTGGACATTAAAGCTTCAGGCTTCTCTGATGTGAAAATCGAAAGCGTGAAAGTAACTGCTCCAGTAGCGGGTGCTTCTGACGGTGTGATCGAGATGGTGATCAATGGTGAGACCTTCCGTAGTAAAGACGGTTTGGGTACCTCTACCATTGGCTTCACTCTCGTGAGCCAAACCAACCCACGTAACACAGTAACCTTCCAAGGTGCTGAAAGCACATCCTTCTCTAACGCTGCTGAAGCTGCTAGCTTCCAAGCTGCATTAGAAGGTGCGCTGGGTGTTGGTGAAGGTAAGAGTGGTCTGAACTTCCAGGTAGGTATTACTGCTTCTGATAGCATTAACGTAGCTCTGCAAGACGCTCGTACATCTGCTCTCTACAAAGATGCTAGCGGTGCAACAGTAACCTTAAACATCAGCACAGCTGAAGGCGCACAAGCAGCGAGTGACGTGCTTGATAACGCGATCCGTACTGTAACATCTCTACGTGCTACAGTGGGTGCGTTGCAATCACGCTTTAACTACGCAGCTGCAAGCCTTGAGACCAGTGTGCAAAACACTGACGCGGCGCGTGGTGACTTCTTGGATGCGAGCATCGAAGCAGAGTCTACCAACTTCGCTCAATCTCAGGTGAGACTGCAAGCTAGTATTTCCGTACTGGCTCAGGCAAACCAACTGCCACAAAACTTGCTGAAACTTATCGGCTAGTTAGGGTACTAAACGGGGAGTGGTTCCGGCCACTCCCTAACTCTGCTACCATAGTGTAAGCAGGAGGTAAGAATGATAGACATTATAACGACTAATGCTTCTCAAACACCTCCGGGACACACAGCCAGAACACCAGTGGCAGTTCCCCAACAGAATATTTCTATATCTCTTCCTCAAGCCCTGGCTCAAAAAATACAGCCCATTAGCAAGGAAGAATTCGAGAAGCGTGTACCGCAAGAGAATAGAACACCCGTTGATATTTATGTCGTAAGCGACAGCGTTTTTTCCCTATACCAGTTCAACGGCGAGACATATAGTAAAGTGCGCAATCTACGCACAGGCGAAGAAAATATTTTCCCATCTTTAGACAGCTACGATTTTTATGAAGCACTAAAAGGGAATAGAGGCACATTTTTTGAGGCAGACGTATAGTTTTGATAACGGAGGTAAACCATGGCCACAATTAACTTAGGGGGATTTTCGACAGTCGGCGGGAAAACCGTAAGTAACGGTCTTGCCTCCGGTCTGGATGTGGAAGCGATTGTTAACGCAGCAGTGGATGCAAAAAAAGTCTCCGTTAAAAAACTTGAAGATAAACTCACTTTAAGCAACAGCAAAAGCAGCGCATTCACCCAATTGCAAAGCCTGCTCGGCAAATTGCAAACCACTGCAAACTACCTGCGCAACCCTCCGGGTTTTGGCTCAGCAAACAGCAATATCTTTGCATTCCGCCAACCTTATCTGACCTCCAACACCAGTATTCCTGGCAATACCTATCTCGGTGTAACCACCGCTGCGAATTCGCAAGTAGGTAAATACACCATCAGCGATATCGTGATGGCTAAAGCCCGTGTGATCCGTAGCAACGTATCCTTCACCAGCAAAACCGAAAGCATCACCGATGCCGCAGGCACCAATAACGCTAACCGCTTCTCAGCAGGGACATTCCAGCTGACAGGCGGTAAAGTAAGCGCATCCGTTGGCACGTCCACGAATAACACCCTGACCACAGGCGAGATCGTCTCTTCCGGCACAGCAGGCAGCTCGGTGTTAAACAATGCTTATGGCACAGGCGGTATCGATAGCATTAATATCACCGGCACAGGTGATAAAACCCTGATCGGCGCCCTCTCCCAGAATCTTACAGCAGTCAGCGCTACACAAGATGGCGGCGTGGGAACAGCTGTGACAGTTAAGGTTACCATCAACGGTAAAACCTATACCTCTAACGCATTACCTGCCAATAGCGGTGGCGGCTCAAACGAAATTGCCGCTGGCAGCATTATGACATTCACCAACGCAGATTCTGGCACCTCCTTTGCCGTACAATTAGGCGGCGCAGTAGCCATTACTGGCGCTAGCAATTTAACCAGCTTTAGCACCAATCTGCAAAACGACTTAAAAACAATTACCTTCTCACAAACCCGTGAAATCTCTAATTTCACTGCGAGCGAGACTACGGGCACCACATTGGCCGGCCTCACCAGTGCCAATGTGCAGCTCACCAGTAGCGCATTCAACACCACCGATGGCACACACGGCAAAATGCAGTCCTTCAACGTGACTGCCGTCAGCGCTCCCGGCGCTGGCGATGGTTCGATCTCCGTGGTGATCGATGGTGAAACCTATCAGGCAACAGGCCTAGGTGATGGCTCTGACCAAATCACCGGCAATATCACCTTGCAAAGCGCATCCGGCAAGAAACTGGATCTGAAATTAGGCGATGCAGGTATCACTCTGGATATCTCCACCCAGCAAAACGCCAATATTATTAAACGCGATTTGAATAACATCTTCGGCACAGGTACCGAAGTTACCATCGAAGAAGGTGATAGCCTAGTGGATATTGCTGCCGCAATTAACGCTAAGAAGCAATCAACCGGTATTTCCGCTACCATCGTTTCTGTAGGTCCAAACGATCACCGTTTAACGATCCAATCTGAAGATACCGGTATAGCAAATGCATTTAATATCGTCGACGTAAACGACGTCTTCGGCTCTACCGTTGCTTTCACCCAAACCCAGGCAGCGAGCGATGCTAGCTTTACCTTAAATAACGACATGGTCATCACCCGTTCGACCAACACTATTAGTGATGTGATCGACGGCACAACCTTCACACTAAGAAACTGGATCTGAAATTAGGCGATGCAGGTATCACTCTGGATATCTCCACCCAGCAAAACGCCAATATTATTAAACGCGATTTGAATAACATCTTCGGCACAGGTACCGAAGTTACCATCGAAGAAGGTGATAGCCTAGTGGATATTGCTGCCGCAATTAACGCTAAGAAGCAATCAACCGGTATTTCCGCTACCATCGTTTCTGTAGGTCCAAACGATCACCGTTTAACGATCCAATCTGAAGATACCGGTATAGCAAATGCATTTAATATCGTCGACGTAAACGACGTCTTCGGCTCTACCGTTGCTTTCACCCAAACCCAGGCAGCGAGCGATGCTAGCTTTACCTTAAATAACGACATGGTCATCACCCGTTCGACCAACACTATTAGTGATGTGATCGACGGCACAACCTTCACACTCTATCAAGATACCCCACCTGCTACCGCAGTCACTGTGGATGTATCCCGTGATACGGCTTCAGCCAAAGACGGTATCGTAGCTTTCATCGATACCTATAACGAGATTCGTGCATTCGTAGCAAAACAACGCGAACGTGATGCGGATACGGGTCAGTTAAAAGAAACGGCTGTGATTGGTTCTGAGCCATTGCTTGATACAATCCTCAGCCGCCTCGAAAACGAATTAAACGGCTTCGTCAAAGCACTCACCAATGGTGATCCTTCACGCTTGGCCGATATTGGTATCTCCTTCAGCGATTTCGCAGGTGACGACGAAACCCCTGCAACAAGTAACATCCTGACCTATGACGATACCAAACTCTCCGCTGCCTTAGAAAGCAACTTTGAAGCAGTAAAACGTATCTTTGAATTCACCCTCACCTCGTCTTCAGACAAACTGGCAGTATACAGCCGCACCAACTCGCTGAAAGTATCTGATTTCAGTTTGGATATAGACATGACACGCACAAGCGGTGACCAAGTGCGAGTGACCTATACCGACCCAACGACTGGCTTACCAACCACCATTAACGCCGATTTCACCCTCGGCAGCACAGGCACAGGCGGTACGATTACCGGTAAACAAGGCACCGTGTTAGAAGGCCTCAAATTGATTTATACCGGCGATGGTACAGATGTGATCACCGTTAATGCATCGCAAGGTATTGCCGATAGAATGTTCAACGCGCTGGATGATTATGTGAAATCAGGCGGTGTGATTGATACGCAAAAGAATTCTTACGATACCAGCAAAACCAATATCCAAAAGGATATTGACCGCGCGAATGAGCGTATTGAAGAATTGCGAGACCGCTTACTGGCGCAGTTCTCAGCACTTGAATCAGTGATCAAACAAGCAAACTCGCTCCTGCAATTCCTGGATGCGCAAGCAGCAGCCTATGCAGCGAGCAATAAATAACCCAAGGGGATAAACTATATGGCCTACACACACTACACGCCTCATCAATATGCAGCCTATAAAGCCGCCCATCAGACCACCGATAACAAAACGCAACAGGTGGTAATGCTGTATGATGGCATGATGCGTCATGTGAACGTAGCTAAAAAAGCGATTGCCGAGAATAATGTGCAAGATCGCTTCGACGCACTGGAAAAAACCAGCCAAATCCTCCTCGGCCTGCAAGCATCGCTCGATTTTGAGAATGGTGGAGACATTGCACCTATCTTGGATAGCTTCTATAACACGCTATACACCAAAGTCCACACCATCAACCGTACCAATGATTTAGCACTCTGTGATGATGTGATTGAAAGCCTAAAAGGCATGCGTGAATCCTGGCAGTTAGTGCATGAAGAAGTAGCCCCACAAAAAAACACCCCTCTTCCAGAAGCCGCCCCAGCACAAGAATCAACCACGCCAACAGATGGGGATAGTGGGTTTAGGGTTTCGGTGTAGTATGTTTTTGTCATTCCGGGCTTGACCCGGAATCCACTGTTATGGCAGCGTGGTTGATAAGCATTAATGTGGAAGCACCAGTCTAAGTAGATTCCGGCTCGGAGGCCGGAATGACAATAAGTGGACTCACCGATCAAGTCGGCGTAGACAGAATATGTCTTGTCATTCCGGGCTTGACCCGGAATCCACTGTTATGGCAGCGTGATTGATAAGCATTAATGTGGCAGCACCAGTCTAAGTGGATTCCAGCTCGGAGGCCGGAATGACAATAAGTGGTATATCTCTTGTCATACGCCAGCTTGACTGGCGTATCCATCCATAAATATGGCTTTTGTATTTTTAGATAGATTCACCGATCAAGTCGGTGAATGACATAACAAAAGGCTAAAACGAAGTAGCCTCTTCCCCCAACCTACCCCGCAAATCTTGAATAAATTGCCAAGCCACACGGCCGCTGCGGCCACCACGGGTCATGGCCCATTGTTTGGCGAGTGTGTGGGCTTCGTCTTGGGAAATATCGAGCTTAAACCACTCAATATAACTATCAATCATCTGCAAATAGATTTCCTGGCTGCAATGATAGAAACCAAGCCAGAGGCCGAAACGGTCAGAGAGTGAAACCTTCTCCTCCACTGTTTCACCAGGCTGCATCGCAGTGCCTTCCAGATTTTCGCCCATATCACGCGGCATAAGGTGACGGCGGTTGGAAGTTGCATAGAAAATCACATTTTCCGGCCGCCCTTCAATCCCGCCATCGAGCAGGGTTTTGAGGGATTTGTAGCGGTTGTCATCTTTATCGAAAGAGAGATCGTCACAGAACAAAATAAACCTGCGCTTGCTCTTGCGCAAATGATGCAACAATACCGAAAGCGAGGCTAAGTCCTCCTGATGGATTTCCACCAGCACCAAACTCCCAGGATAGGCCGCATTAATATCCGCATGAATCGCCTTCACCAACGAACTCTTGCCCATCCCACGCGCACCCCATAGCAAGGCATTATTCGCTGGCAAGCCTTTGGCAAAACGGCGCGTATTAGCAATCAACGTCTCCGCTACAGGATCCAGCCCCTTCAAGCACGCAAACGGAATATGCTGCACATGAGCAATCGGCATAAAACTATGCGTCTCCGCCACCCAGACATAAGCATTGGCATTATCAAGTGAAAGGGATGATGGGTTGGAAATGGGAGGTGCAGAACGTTCCAGCGCAGTGGCGATGCGTTCTAAGAGGGCGGTGTGGTTGAGGTCTTGCATGGTAGCCTTTAGAGTTATAATGCTCCGTCATTGCGAGCCGAAGGCGCGGCAATCCAGGGCCTTCTTAAAGGAAAGAGCAACCTTCCCTGGATTGCCACGTCGCTACCGCTCCTCGCAATGACGGAGGCTTTTTAATTCCCAATTGTAGACTTCAACATCCACGCATTTTTCTCATGCACGGCTAAACGCTGGGTCATCAGATCAATGGTTACCTGGTCATTTGCTGTTTCTGCTTTCTCAAGCGCAGCAGATAATGTTTTCCCGATAATTTGCTGGCTTTTATACAAATCCTCCAGCATTGCTTGTGATGAATTATTTTCATCGCCATCGCTGATATTAGTAACGGCTGTATAACGCTTAAACGAGCCAGGCGCTTTTTCGCCGAGCGCGCGGATGCGCTCTGCAATCGTATCAATCGCTGCTGCCAAATCCGTATATTGATTCTCAAACATCAAATGCAGGCCGTTAAATTGAGGGCCTGTGACGTTCCAATGATAGTTTTGGGTTTTGATATACAGCGCATAGCTATCTGCCAACGCTACTTTTAATGCTTCCGCAACAGGGTTATTTGACATACAATCCTCCTCATATTTTGCTGCTGTACAGTGTACAATGCTAGGCGCTGTGTTGCAATGCAATATTAAATTGCAGAGTTGGTTTTTTATGTGTAGATTTCGCAAAGAAACTATAAGCAACTTTAACCATGTGTTTTTTCGATGAAGCAAACTGTGATTACTCTTTTAGGCGGCTCCGGATTTTTGGGTACGTATATTGTCAAAGAATTGGTGAAAACGGGGGCATTAATCAAAGTCGTCTCCCGCAACCCTGATGATGCCTGGGAAGCCAAAACCGCAGGCGCTGTGGGGCAGATTGGGCTTGTACAGGCCAATATCCGCGATAAAGCGTCCATACAGCACGCTATTGCTGATTCCGATATTGTCATCAACCTAATCGGTATCCGCCAAGAGCATGGCAAACAAAATTTTCCTGCCGTCCACGCACAAGGCGCTGAATTTGTTGCCAAAGCAGCTAAAGAAGCTGGTGTAAAAAAGTTTATTCATATTTCTGCCCTTGGTGTTGATAGAACACCGCAATCCAAATATGCACGCACCAAACTCAATGGCGAAAAAGCCGTTGCAGCCGTGTTCCCTGATGCGACTATTCTGCGCCCGAGCGCCGTTTTTGGCCCTGAAGATAACTTCTTCAACTTCTTCGCCCGCCTGTCTAAATTCATGCCATTCTTACCTTTAATTGGTGGCGGAAAAACACGCTTTCAGCCTGTGTATGTCAATGACATCGCCAAAGCCGTCCGCGCCGTAGTAGAACGTGCTGATACACGTGGTAAGATTTATGAATTGGGCGGCCCAAAAACCTATACACTCAAAGAAATATTCAGCTATATTCTGAAACTAACCCGCCGCAAGCGCTGCCTGTTGCCGGTTCCATTCCCTTTTGCATCGGTGCAAGCAACCTTCCTCGAACTCATACCACAAGCACCGCTTACGCGTGATCAAGTAAGTTTACTCAAGAGTGATAATGTGGTGAGTGAGAAAGCCTGGACTTTCAAAGACCTCGGCATAACCCCCACCGCTTTAGAAGCTGTTGTTCCAAGTTATATAAAATAATATGCCCCTCATCGGCCACCATTCTACAGAACGTACTATTCTTGATGCCTGGCATTCAGGCAGGATTCCTCATGCGTGGTTGATCACAGGCCCACGTGGCATTGGCAAAGCTATGCTCGCCGAACGCTTCGCCCGCTTTGCACTCGCGCAAGGCAAACCTGGATTATTACAGGATAGCCTGCATATTGATGATGATCACCCTGTTGCACGCCGTATGGAATCAGGTGGGCATGGAGATTTGCTGGTACTCAGCGATAGTAAGGATGGTGAAGCCGAAAAGATCACAGTAGAAGATGCCCGCCAAG
Source organism: uncultured Rickettsiales bacterium (assembly GCA_964574415.1). GTDB lineage: Bacteria > Pseudomonadota > Alphaproteobacteria > Rickettsiales > CAZNNM01 > CAZNNM01. The sequence continues at coordinate 133,090 of CAZNNM010000003.1, forward strand.
TCGGCTCGTTCTTGAGGCTCACACCGTCTGAATCACAATACCGCGTGGTCATTATTAATAGCATCGACTCCATGAACCGCAATGCGGCTAATGCGCTGCTCAAAGTGCTGGAAGAGCCGCCTGCCAACACATTGATGCTCTTGGTAAGCCATATGCCTGGCACATTGCTGCCCACCATCCGCTCGCGCTGCCGCACTCTCAAAATGCAGCCGCTCGATGAGCTGGATTTTGCAAAAGTAATGCGCCAAAAATCCGAAGATATTAGCAGCACAGATATTTCCCGCCTCTACCACCTCACCGAAGGCTCCCCTGGCATGGCGCTGACGCTCTATGCGGCAGGCGGTCTGGAGTATTACCGTGAGATTATCAGCATTTTAGAACGTTTTGAGGCCAGCAAAGTGCATAGCCTGGGCGATAAACTCGCCAGCAAAAGTGAAGCAGGCGCCTGGAATACCGTGCAATTCATGCTCGGCTCCCTGTTCCATACCATGGCTTATATCGCCTCTGGCAAAGCTGTTAAAGCCGAACTTGTCACCGGCGAACATCAACTGATTCACACCATGCTCACAAAATCTCCCCTTGAATCCTGGATGGAAGTATGGGAGAAAATACGCGAATGGATGCAAGACGCCGAACGCGCGCATTTAGACCGTAAACATGTGACGATTAATATGTTTTCGGCGTTGGCTAATAATAAATAGGATTCAGCATTCAGGATTCAGGGCAAAAAACTCTGGATCCTACTCCCTGAGACATAAGGAACCACCGTGCCCAAACATATTTACATCACCACCCCGATTTACTACGTAAACGATAGGCCCCATATCGGCCATGCATACACCTCCCTGGCATGTGACGTGCTGGCGCGGTTTAAGCGGTTGGATGGGTATAAGGTACGGTTTTTGACAGGCACGGATGAGCATGGGCAAAAAGTGGAAAAATCCGCCGCTGTAAAGGGCATGGACCCACAAGCCTTCACCGATGAAGTCTCCCAATTCTTCCGCACGCTGGCCAAAGAGATGAACTACTCCAACGACGATTTCATCCGCACCACCGAAACCCGCCACAAAAAAGGCGCACAAGCATTCTGGAATGTGCTTGCTAAAAACAAAACCCCAAAAGGAAACGATTGTATTTTCAAGAAGAAATACGGCGGCTGGTATTCTGTGCGTGATGAGGCGTTTTATGCGGAGAATGAACTGGTTAACGGTAATGCCCCCACCGGTGCGCCGGTAGAATGGGTAGAAGAGGATAACTATTTCTTCCGCCTCTCTGATTATCAAGACGCTCTGCTTGCATTCTATGAAAACAACCCAGAATTTGTAGTGCCGAAGAGCCGTTATAATGAAGTCTTAAGCTTTGTGAAGGCGGGCTTAGAAGATATTTCCATTTCCCGCACCACCTTCAAATGGGGCATCCCTGTGCCGGGTGATGAGGCGCATGTGATGTATGTATGGCTGGATGCGCTCACCAACTATATCACCGCACTTGGCTACCCGGATATGGAAACCAACCTTTACCAGGAGTTCTGGAACGATGGCGGGCCGATTCATGTGGTAGGTAAAGATATTCTGCGCTTCCACGCTGTCTACTGGCCAGCTTTCTTGATGGCTGCACATGTAGCGCTACCAAGCCGTATCGTAGCCCATGGCTGGTGGACTAATGAGGGCCAGAAAATCTCTAAATCCCTTGGCAATGTGATTGATCCACATGCTCTTGTAGAGGAATTCGGCCTCGACCAAACCCGCTATTTCCTCATGCGCGAAGTGCCGTTTGGCAATGATGGAAACTATGCGCGTGACCGGATGATTACAGTCGTCAATACCGAATTAGCCAATAATATCGGCAATTTAGTGCAGCGCACACTGAGCATGATTCAAAAAAATTGTGGCGGCGAAGTGCCAGAGAATGGCGAATTCACAGCGGCCGATTTAGTATTGCTTGATGGCAGCAAAACCCTGGTAGAAGCCATTCGCAGCGCGATGGATAATCAACGTTTCCATGAAGCCATCGATGCGATTACTGCCCATGCCAGCGTGGCGAATGCCTATATCGATGAACAAGCGCCCTGGACACTCAAAAAAGAAGGTAAAACGGAGCGTATGCAGACAGTGCTGTATACACTGGCTGAGACTATCCGCCATATTGGCCTGGTGTTACAGCCGTTTATGCCAGCATCTGCGAGCAAAATCCTGGAGCAATTGGCACTCTCTGAACACGAACGTAGCTTAACTTCGGTTGCCCATGCACTAAAACCAGGCACCCAACTCCCTGCCCCACAAGGGATTTTCCCGCGGTTTAATAGTGAGGCGGCTTAAAGATAAGCATCCGTCATCCCGGACTTGATCCGGGATCCATTGTTATGGCAGAGTAGGGCTTAAGAATACATTTGGAAGCGCCAGTCTTGATAGATTCCGGGTCAAACCCGGAATGACAATATAGCTAGTAGGAAAACCATGACCCAAAACCTCCTCGTAGACTCCCATTGCCACCTCAACTTCCCCGACTTCAACGGGGAATTGCCGGATATTGTTAGCCGTGCGGTGGCCAATGATGTGGGTGTAATGCAGACTATCTGCACACGAATGCGGGAGTTTCCTGATATTCTGGCGATTGCCGAGCAATTCCCAACCGTCTATTGCTCCGTGGGCGTGCATCCCAATAATGTGGAAGAAGAACCGGATGTCACAGCATCGGATATCATTGAAAAAACCAAGCACCCGAAAGTAATTGGCATTGGCGAAACAGGGCTGGATTATTACTACGAACACAGCCCACGCGCCCTGCAAGAAAAACTCTTCCGCGAACATATTGCTGCTTCGCGTGAAACAGGCTTGCCGATTATCATCCATACGCGCAGTGCCGATGAGGATACGGTAGCGATTCTCGCTGATGAGATGAAACACGGTACATTCCCAGGGCTTATCCACTGTTTCAGCACCAGCCATGCACTTGCTGAAGCCTGTATTGAGATGGGCTTATATATCTCCCTCTCAGGCATTCTCACTTTTAAAAAAGCACAAGAATTACAATCCTCTGCCAAGACTCTACCGCTTGACCGCCTGCTGGTAGAAACCGATGCCCCTTACCTCGCCCCCACCCCACATCGCGGCAAACGCAATGAACCCTCCTTCACCCGCCATACCGCTGAGTTTTTAGCAGAATTGCGTGGGGTGAGTTATGAGGAGGTGGCGAAAGTGACGACGGAGAATTTCTTTAGGTTGTTTAGGAAGGGACTAGGGGCTGGGTACTGACTCATTTTGAAATAATTGTTGTCATTCTTGGACTTGATCCAAGAATCCATCTAAAACATAAAACCCTTCTAAGCAGTATGTTTGCTTTATTATTACGATGGATCCTTGGATCAAGTCCAAGGATGACATAGCTTGAAAAACAACCAAAATTTCAAAATGAGTCAGTACCAGGGGCTGGGGGGTATTGCTATAATAACCCCGAACCCCGAACCCCCAATCCCCAGTCCCCAGCCCCTACCTCCAATCCCCACTTGCAACTCCACCCAATCCCGCTATACTTACCCCATAATTCAGCAGGTATCAGCATGGAACGGAATCTACGGATTGTTTTGGTGACAGGCATGTCAGGCGCGGGGAAATCCATTGCCCTTAAAACGCTTGAAGATATGGGCTATGAAGCCGTTGATAATATTCCCCTTTCCATCATCCCTGCTTTGCTCGAACGCGAAACGATTGAAGGCGCACCGCTCGCCATTGGCGTCGATATGCGCAGCCGCGATTTCACCGTGGCGCATTTCCAGGCAATGTTATATACACTGCAAGTGCAATCGCCTGGCCGTTCACGGGTGTTATTTCTGGATTGTGATGATGAAATTCTGCGCCGCCGTTTCAGCGAAACCCGCCGCCGCCACCCAATGGCGATGGATCGTCCCGTCACTGACGGTATCACCCATGAACGCGAGTTTATGGAACCGCTGAAAGAATCGGCCGATAAGATTATCGATACATCCGAACTGGCCGTGACCGAGCTACGCAAAATCATCAAAGCTGAATTCGCCAGCAGCCAAGCACGCGGGCTGAATGTAACGGTAAGTTCCTTCTCCTTCAAAAACGGCGTGCCGCGCGATGCGGATTTGGTGTTTGACGTACGTTTTTTGCGTAATCCGCATTATGTCGATGAACTACGCGATTTCACCGGACGTGATGAAAACGTACAGCAGTATATTAAGGAAGATGATGTTTTCCCTCAGTTCCGCAAGCACTTACATGAGATGCTCCTGCTTCTGCTCCCACGCTATAAAGAAGAAGGTAAAAGCTATCTGACCATTGCCATCGGCTGCACTGGCGGCAAGCACCGTTCTGTTTTTGTTGCAGAAGATTTATATGCCGAGCTAAGCAAACACGGCTATGCCGTTTCCTTACGCCATCGTAACCTTGAGAAGGCCTCATGAAACAACCACCTTTTGTCTATATCGTCGGCGCCGGCCCTGGCGAGAAAGAATTATTGACTGTCAAAGCCTTACGCCTGTTACAAGAAGAAGCCGAAGTCGTAGTCTATGACCGCCTCATCCCTGAGGATATCATCGCCCTCATCCCGCCGCATGTGGAGCGGATTTATGCAGGCAAAAGCTGCAAAAACCACCATATGACCCAAGAAGAAATCAATGCCTGCCTGGTTGAGCAAGCACAGCGCAACAAAATCGTCGTGCGTTTAAAAGGCGGCGATCCATTTGTATTTGGCCGTGGTGGAGAAGAGGCTGAGCATTTGGTCAAGCATGCGATTCCATTTGAAGTCGTGCCGGGCGTCAGCGCTGCTGTGGCGTGCAGTGCCTATGCTGGAATTCCGCTTACCCATCGCGGATTAGCCTCTGGCGTACGTTTTATCACCGGCCATCAGCAAAAAGGCGAAGCCGTGCCACTCGATTGGAAAGGTCTGGCTGATCCGCAAACAACGCTGGTGATCTATATGGGCTTAGCGAATTTGAAAACCATCGCCGAAAACCTTATCGCCCATGGCCTTCCAACCTCTACGCCATGCGTGGCCATTCAAGAAGGCACAACTCCGCAAGAACGTAGACATTTCAGCTCATTAGAGCGCATAGCGCAGGAAGTAGAAGCACTGAAATTTAAAGCGCCTACGCTGATTATTATTGGCAAAGTGGTGGCGATGGCGGAGGTGTTGGGTGGAAAGACCTAACCCATTGTCATTCCAGCGTAGGCTGGAATCCAGCGCAATGATATGAACGTAGTGAATGCCGTATTGTTGCTTTATATTTAAGGGAACTGGATCCCAGCCTTCGCTGGGATGACATTTGAAGATGTATTTCCTTCCCCTTACACCCCTTTAATCCCCTTGCATTTTCTTCATAACATACTATTATCGCCACATTTCTTATGCTATAGTATAACGGGTGAAAATGATGAAAGAAGTAAGCGCTGTGTCCGGCTCCTCTCCGACGATTATTGACGGTAAATTATTCGCAGAAAACCTGCGCAAGCGTATTGCTACGCAAGTGAATATCTTGAAAGAAAAACACCGCATTACTCCAGGGCTTGCTGTTGTATTAGTGGGCGCAGACCCTGCAAGCCAGGTCTATGTGCGCAATAAAGGCAAGCAGACCAAAGAAGTCGGCATGAATTCATTTGAGTTTGCACTTCCAGCCGATATTGGCCAAAAACAATTGCTAGCCCGCATCGAACAGCTCAATAAAGACCCTAAAGTCCATGGCATTCTGGTGCAGCTGCCTCTGCCAGCAGATATTGATGAAGTCACTGTTATCAACGCCATACTGCCAGAAAAAGATGTAGACGGCTTCCACCCTGTCAATATCGGCCGTTTGGTGACAGGCCAAAATAATGGCACCGTTCCATGCACACCGCTTGGTTGCTTGATGTTGATTCAAGATGTGCTTGGCAATGATTTATCCGGCAAGAAAGCCGTGGTGATTGGCCGCTCGAATATCGTGGGCAAACCGATGGCACAATTACTGCTCAATGCAAGCTGCACAGTGACGGTTGTACACTCTAAAACCAAAAATATCAAAGAAGAATGCCGCAATGCTGATATCCTCGTCGCTGCCGTCGGCCGCCCTGAAATGGTGCGGGCGGATTGGGTGAAACCTGGTGCTGTTGTGATCGACGTAGGCATCAACCGCCTCACCTCTCTTGAAGGCAAAGACAGGCTGGTAGGCGATGTAGCGTTTGAGGAAGTAAAAAACGTTGCAAGCGCTATCACCCCTGTGCCAGGTGGCGTAGGGCCGATGACGATTGCATGTTTATTGCAAAACACTCTGAAGGCAACCTGCATTCAGAAAAATATTGATATGACCGATGACCTCTTTATCAAACTCTAACAAGGTTGATAGTATTATTACCGGCGGCGGCATGGCAGGCATAAGCCTGGCATGTGCGCTTGCCAGCAACGGGTTGCGCGTTGCATTACTTGAGGCGCGCTCCCCCGAATCTCTCCTCGCTCACAATGCCGATGGCAGAACCAGTGCAATTTCCTATGGTTCAGCGCAGATTCTTAAACGCTATAACCTCTGGGATGAATTAGAGGAAGCCGGCGGGCCTATCTGGGATATTCGCGTCAGCGACAGCAAATCGCCTTTGTTTTTGCATTACGATCACAGCCTGATTGGCAATAAGCCAATGGGGCATATTATCGATAACCTGCATATATTACGCTCACTCTATAAAAAAGCAGAAACACTCACTAACCTACACATCTACGCCCCCGCACGTTATACCTCCATCACCCGCGATAGCGCTGGTGTTCGCATGACATTGGCAGATACTACAGTGCTTGAAGCAAAACTCTTAGTAGGTGCGGATGGCCGTAACTCCCATATACGGCGCGAAGCAGGCATTGAGACATGGCAATGGGGATATGACCAAGTCGGGATCGTCTGCAATATCCATCACGAAAAACCCCATAACGGCCTCGCCGAAGAACGCTTTTTACCCGCCGGCCCATTTGCTGTATTGCCTATGGCTGGCGGTCATCACTCCTCACTGGTCTGGACAGAGCGCACACGCCATGTGCCGCTTTATATGGCAATGGATGAGGAGGAGTTTATCTATGAAATTGAGAAACGCGTCGGCACCCATTTAGGCAAACTCACCCTTGCGAGCGAGCGCTTTAGCTATCCGCTTTCGCTTGTCCACGCCAAGGAATACACCGCCACCCGCCTCGCCCTGATCGGCGATGCTGCCCATGCCATTCACCCGATTGCAGGGCAAGGCTTTAACTTAGGCATACGCGATATCGGCATCCTGGCTGAGCGGATTATCACCGAACATAAACATGGTTTAGATATCGGCAGCGCCAGCGTGCTAGCCGATTATAACCAGGCGCGGAGAGCAGATAACACGCTGATGATCACCATCACCGACAGCCTAACCCGCCTCTTCTCAAACCGCATCGCACCTCTACGCACCGCCCGCATCCTCGGCATGGCCGCCGTTGAGCAAGCAACCCCGCTTAAAAAATTCTTCATGCGCCATGCGATGGGGATGGAGAGTTAGCGATGGGACAATCCATCTCTATGGCTTCTCAGTTCTGTAAATACCCCATGGTCAGCACATAACACGACTGAGCAACAGCCACTACCGATTCGTAATTTCCGCCAGCTTCTTCAAACATGCGAGCGCTTTGCCATTATCAATGGCTTCAGCTGCAATCTTCACACCGCTTGCTAAATCCGGCGCACGGTCGGCTACGACTAGGCTTGCCGCCGCATTGAGCAATACTACATCACGATAAGCACCTAGCTCACCTTCGAGCAAAGCACGTAGTTCTTTGGCGTTATACAGCGCAGAACTACCCATCAGAGCAATCGGCTCTACGACATTCAGACCAACATCGCTTGGATGGACTTCAAAACAACGCACTTCGCCGTCTTTAAGCTCCGCCACATGCGATATGCCCGTTGTCGTCAGCTCATCCATTCCATCCGAACCATGCACTACCCAGGCACGTTTTGCACCAAGGGTTTTTAGCACTTGCGCCATAGGTTCCACCCATTGCTGGGCAAATACGCCGAGCAGGTGATAGCGTGTAGATGCAGGATTACATAATGGCCCAAGCAGGTTGAAAATCGTACGAATCTTAAGCTCAGCACGCACTTCCGCCACATGTTTCATCGCCTGATGAAATTTTGGCGCCATCATAAAGCAGATATTGGCCTCATGTAATGCTTGCTCCATCAACTCTTGCGATGCATCCACATTCACACCAAGTTCAATCAGCACATCCGCAGACCCTGATTTCGACGAAATCGCACGGTTACCATGCTTAGCGACTGGAATACCGCACCCTGCCACCACAAAAGCCACCGCCGTAGAAATATTAAGCGTACCAGCACTATCGCCACCCGTTCCACAGGTATCCAGCGCATTCTCAGGCGCATTCACTTTACCCGAACGCGCACGCATGGTTTGGGCAGCGCCGGTAATTTCCTCAACCGTCTCCCCCTTCACCCGCAGCGCCATCAAAAAGGCTGCCGTTTGCGCAGGCGTCGCACCGCCCATCAGAAGTATCTGAAACGCGCGAGTAGACTCTTCCATCGTAAGGTTACGATGGTCAGCAAGGGCTTGGAGATAGGTTGTTAATTCGCTCATGCTCGTACACTACCACATATTTCCAAAAAATTCTTTAACAACGCATGACCATGCTGCGAAGCGATGCTTTCAGGGTGGAATTGTACACCGTGAATCGGATAGGTCTTATGTGCCAGGCCCATAATAATGCCATCTTTGGTCTCAGCGGTAATCTCTAGCACATCTGGGAATGTCTCACGTTTGACAATCAATGAGTGATAACGCGTAGCTTCAAATGGCGATGGAATATCTTTGAAAATACCTTTATTGGTGTGATAGACCATACTGGTCTTGCCATGCACCGGCTCTGGCGCGCGGATCACATCTCCGCCAAATACCTGTCCAATGGTTTGATGGCCCAGGCAGACGCCCAACACAGGGCATTTATTCTCAATACGGCGCACCAGTTCTAAGCAAATCCCTGCACGGTCTGGATCGCATGGGCCAGGCGATAGCACAATCCCCTTCATATCGGCTCGCAGAACATCATCCACAGACAGAGCATCATTGCGCACCACCTTGATTTCTGCGCCTAACTCAGAGAGGTAATGCACCAGGTTGTAAGTAAAACTATCGTAGTTATCAATCAGTAATAGCATGAATTTTCTCGCGGCTTGTGGTTTTGGTGAGCAGTTGCAAATAGATATTCCGCCAGCTTGTTGTACAGCCAAGCTCCACCACCTCTACCAATACGTCCTCTACACTATCACCATTAAAATCCGCACGCACTAATTCTGTACGGTGAATCGCTTTTTGATCGCTATCCGCATCTGCTTTGGCATTACATACAGCCAAATCCTGCGTAAGATTGCGTGTAATAAAGCGTTTTGTTGCAGCTTGCGCATTCTTCAAATGCGTCAGCACTCCACATTGGCGGATGAATGTGCCTTCTAAACTATAGAGCGCACCTGGCAAATCACGTGGCTTATTTTGGGTAATACGATCCCAATAGGCTTCGCAGGTTGTCATACCGTTTAAGCGGTCAACAATCGTGGAATCGGTGTGTTTAGGATCGATGACATATTGTTTAGAAAGTCCCTCAATATCCGTCTGCCGGATAGCAGTGACCTTTTCTCCATTAAACTCCAATGGTGTTTTGAGTTTGAAGAGCGTATCGGTTGGCATACGATAGACACCTATTGCCACCAATAACCCTAAAGCTACTAAGCCGACCCATAATACAGAAGGTTGTTTCTTACCCGCCATATAGCCTCTCTAGAATGGCATCTTCAATCCACCAGGAAGACCTGCTGTCAGGCCACCCATGGCGTCATTTGCATTAGCATCTGCTTTTTTCTTTGCATCGTTAAACGCTGCTACGATCAAATCTTCCAGCATTTCTTTCTCTTCAGGATCGATTAATTTCGGATCGATCTTCAAGCTAATCAGCTCGCCCTTGCCTGATACCTTCACCGTCACCATCCCACCACCAGATGTGCCTTCATATTCCTGTTTCGCCAGGTTCTCTTGCATCTCCACCATTTTCTTCTGCATGGCTTGAGCTTGTTTCATGAGTTTGTTGATATCCATTTTTATTCCTTTCTCTTGTCAGAGGGCAGGATCCAGGATTCGGGATTCAGAGTCCTTCCCTGAATCCTGGATCCCGAATCCTGGATCCTACTAAACCATTTCCTTCTTCGGCACATTCGCCACATCATGCACGATGGCACCTGGGAATGTGTCTAATATTGCTTTCACATGCGGGTGTGCTACGACCTGCTTTTTATAGTCTTCTTTCGCGTTATCATCACGCTGTTTTAATGTCTCACCACCGGTTTCTTGCGAAAGCGATACACCCCAACGCATTCCTGTCCATTCGATCAGTTTTTGACCGATTTGGAGAGGGAAGCTCTCAGGCAGTGCTTTTGTGGTGCGAATTGTCAGTTTGCCTGGCTCGCAATTCACCGGATATACATCCATGCGCAGCCAATTATACAGTAATGGTTCCTGATTTTCAGCAAATAATGCTACAACTTCTTCAAAATGTGTAGGTATCTTTCGCGGCGCTGGCGCTTCGGCAACAGGTGGCGCTGGCGGGGCCACAGGCGCAACTGGCGCTATAGGCCCTAAATCAGAAGTTTTTTTTTCCGCCATCAGCACTGGGGCTGGAGCTTGCGGGGCTTGTGGCGCTATCGGAGCCTGAATTGGCGCGCCATCCTTAATGCTTTTTATAATCGTCGCAGGCGCAGGCAACATGGCGCTATATGCAATACGCACCAACACCATCTCCGCCGCCATTTTCGCACTTGGCGCGGTTTGCACTTCTTGTAAACCCTTAAGGAGCATCTGCCAGCAACGGGTCAAATAGGCCATGGAAAGCTTGCCAGCAAGCTCTACACATACAGCACGTAAGGTCTCTGGCAATGCCTGGCTACCATTTGGGTTGGCCTTCAATTGCGTAATCGCATGAGTCAATTCTAACAGATCATTCAATACCAATACAGGATCCGCCCCTTGCGCATAGAGCGTTTCAAAGCGCTCTAACACTTGTGCAGAATCCCCACCAGCCAGCGCTTCGCACAGGCCACTCACTGCAGTTTTATCCGCCACACCTAACATATGGCGCACAGTTTCAGCCTTAATAACAGTGCTGCCCTCTTCATTGCAGGTATGCGCAATGGCCTGGTCAAGCAGTGATAACCCATCCCGCACAGAACCTTCCGCCGCATTAGCCAATAATGAAAGCGCCTCTTGCTCGGCTGTGAAGCTTTCTTTTTGCGCAACCGACTCCAAATGCTCAGCCATACCAGCATTAGAAAGGCGATGCAGATCAAAACGTTGGCAACGCGAGAGAATAGTGATTGGGATCTTGCGGATTTCCGTCGTCGCAAAAATGAATTTCACATGCGGAGGTGGCTCTTCCAGCGTTTTGAGCAACGCATTGAAGGCATTATTGGAGAGCATGTGCACTTCATCGATAATGTAAATCTTATACCGCGCTGTGGTTGGCAGGTAATAGACATTATCGATAATCTCACGAATATCATTCACACCTGTGCGACTCGCCGCATCCATCTCTAACACATCCGGATGGCGATCCGCTGCAATCGAGGTACAATTCACACACACACCGCAAGGCGATGTGGTAGGCCCACCTTGGCCATCGGGGCCAATACAGTTCAGCGAACGGGCAATAATACGCGCCGTTGTCGTCTTTCCAATCCCGCGAATCCCTGTCAACAAAAACGCCTGCGCAATACGGTTCATGCGAATCGCATTGGTCAATGTACGCACCAGCGCTTCCTGGCCTTTAAGGTCAGCAAAAGATGTCGGCCGGTATTTTCGCGCAAGGACGAGATAAGGTTTGGTGGTAGCTTCTGTCATCCGGGTCCAGTTTCACTTATATGAGACTGTTATGTCGATATTCGTATTTATATGAGGGAGATAATAGGGGGTTTCGAGAACCGGAGCGGAGCGTAGTAAATCTACGTGAGCACCGGAAGCGCAGAAAATCCTTATTAGATCCCCATAGAAATGCGAATAGCGGCATAACAGAAGGAGATTGACCAGTGACCCAGTACGATACCGTTACGGCTGCTTCCTCTCGGACCTGACCGGGTTAGCGGTGATACTGCCCACAGCCAACCTCCCCTTGTATATATCGGATAATTTGCAGGGGTTTGCAAGTGAATTATGTTACTCCTCATCATTGCGAGGCTACGTAGTGGTATATGATAGTACAACACTGTCATTCCGGCCTCCGAGCCGGAATCCACTGTTATGGCAGCGTGATTTATAAGAATGATATTTGGAAGCACCAGTCACGGTGGATTCCGGATCAAGTCCGGAATGACAAGAGCAGGAACCAAGAAACAACGGCGATCTAGTTGGCGTATGATAAAACAAAAAACGCCATACCAGCCCAGCCAGTATGGCGTTTCCATCATAAATGTTAAGCGCTTAAGGCCTACGACACCTTCCGCTTACCCTCTTCCACCTTCGGATCCACCCAGGCGATATTGCCATCAGGGCGGCGGTAGACGACGTTTAGGGTGCCGTTTTGGCTGTTGATGAACATCAAGGCCGGTAAATCGCCTAAATCCATACGCATCACGGCATCGCCTACGCTGAGTGTTTCCACACTCCCGGGCTGTTCTGCGATGATGAGTGGATGCTCATCTTCATGCGCCTCTTCCTCATCGGAGGAGAGTACATAATGCGTTGCACTGTAATCGATAAACTCATCAGCACGCATTTGCTGGTGGTTTTTCAAACGGCGCTTATAACGGCGGAGCTGTTTTTCCACACGCGAAAGCGCTGTATCAAAGCTTGCATAGATATCCGTTTCAGCCGCATCACTTTTAATCATAATCGGACGCTTGCCGACACCATCGTCGACCAGGATATCGGTTCGGAATAAATGGGCTTCTTTCGAGAAGACAACACGCGCATGAATCGCACGCTCAAAGTATTTATTTACAGTGCTGGAAAGATGCTCTTGAACATGTTGCTGCAGCGAAGCACCAACGTCAATATGTTTCCCAGAAACAGTAATTTGCATAATACTATCCTTTCCCTCTTTAGATATATAATTACAGTATACCACAAGAAAAGGGGTTTTTCTAAATAAAATAGTGCTAAGAATAGGGAAAATAACGGGAAGTATTAACTAAGTATTAACAATTAAGTGGCTGTAATCATGTGCGCCTTTATCCACCAGCGCGCTCAACATTGAATCTTGTCATCCCGGACTTGATCCGGGATCCATTGTTATGGCAGTGCCATCTATAAGAATCTAGTTCTTAGCACCAGTATAGATGGATTCCGGATTAAGTCCGGGATGACAAGGTAGAAAGCTATACAAAAAAGATCTTAATACGCAATCTTATCCGTTTTGCGCATCCATGCCTCGAAAGCCTGCTTAGCTTCATCCTGAAGCAAGGGCTCTAATGCTAGTGAACGCTTATCGATAGGCAGCACTAATTCCCTATAGAGAAAATCATCATCAAACCCAATCGAGGCCGCATCTTCACGGCTATTGCCGTAATAGACCTTATCAATCCGCGCCCAATAGATAGATGCCAGGCACATCGGGCATGGCTCGCATGAGGTATAGAGTTCACAGCCTCTGAGGCTAAAATCACCCAGATGCTTACAAGCCTGACGGATAGCAACCACTTCTGCATGGGCCGTTGGGTCATTAGTGCTGGTGACTTGATTCCAGCCCTCACCGATGATCTTTCCATCTTTCACCACCACCGCCCCAAACGGCCCACCGCACCCAGCCTGCATTTTTTCTTCCGAAAGCTGGATAGCGCGGCGCATGAAGCTGTTATGCATCGCACTTTGCCTCATCAAGCTTCTGCTCGTAATAGGTCTCCCCAATCTCAATCTTCTCACGGCCTTGTTTTTCGCGCCATTCATTGCTATCGCGCAGCGAATAGATACAGCCGCAATATTGCTGCGCATAGAACTCTTCGCGCTTGGCAATCTCATACATCCGCGCACCGCCGCCGTTTTTGCGCCAGTTATAGGTCCAGTATACCGTCCCTGGATAATGCGCTGCCGCACGCACGCCGCAATCGTTGATTTGGTCCATATTCTTCCAGCGAGAAATGCCTAGGCTGCTGGTGAATACTTTAAAGCCATTCTCCGCCGCATAAAGCGCTGTGCGCTCAAAGCGCATATCAAAACATTCCGTGCAACGAATACCACGCTCTGGCTCATACTCCATGCCCTTTGCCCGTGCAAACCAGTTCTGCACATCATAATCCGCATCCACAAACGGAATGCCCATTTTTTCTGCATAGCGAATATTCTCATTCTTACGGATTTCATATTCCTTTTTCGGATGGATATTCGGGTTATAGAAGAAAATCGTCAGATCAATGCCTGACTCCACCATAGCCTCCATCAACTCCCCCGCACAGGGTGCGCAGCAGCTATGCAATAATACTTTCTTCTCGCCCTCCGGCGCCTCTAAATGCTCACGCATGGTATACCTCATATTATGTACTGGCATGGGTTATAGCAAAAATTTGCTAAGAGGTATAGATAGTATCGCCATGATTCTATTATTGATATTTATCATTATATATCCTATACAGAAAATACTTAGGCAATAAAGCCTAAGAGCCTGCTGTAATAAGCAGGCGTACAGGTGGTTAAACCTGTAGCCTGCTACAGCAGGGTGTACAACCTTTAATGAGGGGAAACTCTTATGAAAGAAGACACTCTGGAAAAGATAGCAGGGCTACTAGGAATAGCCCTGCTTATCTTGGAAGTGGTGAACGAGTTCATAGAACTTATGCATCATTTCCAGTGATAACAACTGAGAGGGGATGGAGATTTTCTATCTCCTCTCTACCTGTAAATATACCCCATCTCCTTCACCCTGTAAAGCAATTCCACCATAGACACATTAAAAAATATTTTCTATAAAAGACCCACCTAAGCAACAACGCTTAGGGGCCTGCTGTGACAAGCAGGCAATACAGGTAGCTACCTGTAGCTTGCGTTGCAGCAGGGTGTAGTCATTTTTATGAGGGGAATTCCTTTATGAAAAACAGCACTCTGGAAAAGACAGCAAGACTACTGACGGTAGCCTTGCTGATTTTGGAGGTGTTGAACGAGTTCATGGAACTTATTCACCATTTCCACTAAAAGCGGAGAGGGGATGGAGATTTCTATCTCCTCTCTACCTGTACTATATCCCAATTTACCCGCGCTGTAAATACACAAAAACACACAGCACAATCAATACCTTAATAGCAAAACGC
This sequence comes from uncultured Rickettsiales bacterium, assembly GCA_964574415.1. GTDB lineage: Bacteria > Pseudomonadota > Alphaproteobacteria > Rickettsiales > CAZNNM01 > CAZNNM01. The sequence goes on from CAZNNM010000003.1 coordinate 148,385, forward strand.
TCCATTGATCTTTCCGGATACGTTTCCATAAATGCAAACCGTGTTTATGATGGGCGTGCAGAACGGCATTTTCTTGGGAATGCAGCAGGCCTGATAATACCGCCACCCCACCAGATGCTAGATTAGCCGCCAATTGAGGAGCAAAGGTGATAAGCGGATCGGCCAGAATATTGGCAACAATCAGATCATAAGGCGCTTGTGCTGCAATAATAGGGTTGCGATACCCATCACTCACCCGCGCTGTAATAAAGCCACCTATACGGTTCTTAGCAATGTTATCCTGCGTAATCCCCACCGATACAGGGTTAATATCCACCGCCACGACCGGATTATGGAATAATTTCGCCATCGCAATAGATAGAATACCTGTACCACAGCCCATATCCAACATACGCGCAAAATGATATTGCTTCGCAAGCATAGAAAGCGCTTCCAAACACCCGCTGGTCGTTTGATGTTCGCCCGTACCAAAGGCACGGCTAGCATTGATATGCAAGGGGATTTTCCCATGTGGAATCGCACCTTCATAAAAGGAACTATGCACAAAGAACCGCCCAGCTTCAATGGGTTGGAAGTTCTTTTGCACTTCATCTACCCAATCATGAGCGGGTAACAGCTCTAACGTATAATCCGGTTGCGCTATTGCCACCTCGGAGGCTGCATAGCCTATCTGCCGCTCAATATCTGCCATATCCGGTTTTTCTTCGCAATAGACAGAAATTTTCCAGCGCGTATGATCTTCCGTTGGCTTATCTAAAAACGTCTCATCATCCTCAAATGCACTCACAACACCGATAAGCTCCAGTGCCGCTGAAAATACATCCACCGCATGAAACGGTATATGGAACTCTAACAGCCAGGTTTCGCCCGTTTGATGAAAAGGGTTATAGGCATCCGCCAGACTTAATGTCATTACATCAATCCATTACTTTTAAAGGAAAAGTGACTCGTGGCAGTGACGATCACATGATCATGCACGGTAATGCCCACCGTTTCAGCCGCCGCTTCAATCTGCATGGTCATATCAATATCTGCCCGCGAAGGAGCGGCCTCGCCGCTTGGGTGATTATGCACGAGAATAACGGAAGCTGCTTCTAAATAGAGCGCCCGCTTTACAATTTCACGTGGATAGACCGGAGTCTGGTCAATCGTACCAGTTTCCTGCAGCTCATCCGCAATCACCCGATTCTTTTTATTAAGGAAAATCACGCGGAATTGTTCAGTAGGATGGTGCCCCATAGTCGCACGGCAGTAATCAAGCAGGGATTTCCAGCTTTGAATGATCGGCTGTTCCTCCATCTCTTCTTTAAGCACACGAGCAATAGATTCCTGCACGATACGCAGCGCTGCAATCGTAGACTCCCCTACCCCACTTACCGTCAACAATACATCAGGATCAGCATTAATCACCCGCCCAAAGCTACCAAAGCTCTGAATAAGCTCCTTCGCCAGCGGCTTCACATCACCACGTGGTTTAGAAAGGCAGAGCAATAACTCCAGAATCTCGTAATCCGGCAAGCTACCCTTTTTAGATTCCAATAATCGAGTACGCAACCGCTCGCGGTGGCCCAGGTAATGCGGTTGCTCTGCTGTCAGCGTGCTGGCAGCAAATAACAAGCCATCTTCCTGTAAGACCTTGCGTTTAGAAGGCATAAGGCGGGCAATTCAAGCCTTTGGGGGATGCGGTGAAGATTTCTACACCATCTTTCGTTACACCCACCGTATGTTCAAACTGTGCAGAAAGCGAACGGTCACGTGTGGTTACCGTCCAGCCATCTTGCGCGCTTAATTTGGTTTCATAGCGGCCGACATTCACCATCGGCTCAATAGTGAAGAACATGCCTTCTTCCAGCACCATTCCCTCACCTGCTTTGCCATAATGCATCACATTTGGCGATGTATGGAAAATCTTGCCAATGCCATGGCCGCAATAATCGCGCACCACGGAATATTTATGTTTCTCAACATATTGCTGAATCGCATAACCAATATCACCGAGCGTATTGCCAGGCTTCACCTGCTCAATACCGAGCATCATAGCGTCATATGTCACTTGCGTTAAACGCTTGCCCATCACATTAGGTTCACCTGCCCAATACATCCGGCTGGAATCACCATGCCACCCATCCACGATAACCGTCACATCGATATTCACAATATCGCCTTTTTGCAGCTTCTTATCGCTAGGAATCCCATGGCACACCACATGGTTTACGGATGTACAAATCGATTTCGGAAAACCACGGTAATTCAGCGGCGCAGGAATCGCCCCTGCTTTCACGATCATATCATGGCATAATGTATTGAGGTGATCCGTTGTCACCCCCGGCTGCACATGTTGGCCAATAAAATCAAGCACTTCTGCTGCCAAACGACCTGCTTTGCGCATACCTTCAGCATCATTTGCTGTATGGATAGTAACCTTACTCATAACCTCTAGACTCTTTGTATTCAATGGGATAGATATAGTATAATTTTAGAGAATCAGCAAGGTTAATTAGGCCTAAAGAGGGAATTATGACCAAAACCTACCACGCAGCAATGATCGTTATCGGTAGCGAAGTGCTTTCCGGACGCACGCAGGATAAAAATGTGAATTATGTAGCACTAGGCTTAGGTGCTGCGGGTATCCGTTTAAGCGAAGTGCGGATTATTCCTGATGTGGAAGCAACCATCGTGGATACAGTGAATGCCCTGCGCAGACAATATGATTACGTCTTCACCAGTGGCGGCATTGGGCCAACCCATGATGATATTACCGCTGCCAGCATCTCCAAAGCCTTTGGCGTAGAGCTTACTCTCCATCCAAAAGCATCCGAACGCCTGCATCAATACTATGGCGCCGAAATCACCGATGCCCGCTTGCGCATGGCCTATACGCCAGAAGGCGCCAAACTTATCGACAACCCTGTCAGCGCTGCGCCTGGGTTTATTATGGAGAATGTGTATGTGATGGCCGGCGTGCCAAAAATTATGCAAGCCATGTTCGATGGCATTAAACATACCCTCCAAGGTGGTGCGATTGTATACAGCAAAGAAATTTCCACCGAAATCCCCGAATCAAAAATGGCGCAAGCATTGGGTAATATCCAACTCGATTATCCCGATGTAGAAATCGGCAGCTACCCTTACATGCGCATCGATAAAATCGGCACGTGTCTGGTACTGCGCTCTACAGATACGAGCCGTTTAGAAGAAGCCTATAACGCCGTACAAACCATGGTAGAAACCGCCTCGCTGGAGATCATTGCGCGGGGTGGGTTTTAAGGATGTTTATCTTCTTAGATGAATCCGGTGATTTGGGTTTTGATTGGACAAAAGGAAAAACATCTCCTGTCTTTGTAATTACTATTTTGGTATGTGAGAACCATATAGTACAAAAAGGATTTTCTACAGCCATCTCCCGTACCCTTAGAAATAAGCTTAACCACAAATCCTCTACTCGCAAAGTAGAAGAACTAAAAGGCAGCAAAACCACCTTAGAAATTAAACGCTATTTTCTTTCTCATGCCCCCAAAGATGGATGGAGTATATATAGCATTATCGTGAACAAAGAACGAGTATACCCTCACTTAAAAACAAAAACTGGAAAGAAAAAATTATATAATTATATCTCACGGTTACTTATTGAGGGCGTAACATTCTTATCTAATGAACCCTTCGTCACTCTATGCCTTGATAAATGTAAAAACACAGAAGAAATAAAAGATTTTAATACGTATATACAAAATCAACTTGAAGGACTTCTACCACTCAATACCCGATTGAATATCTCGCATGAGGCATCTCAAAATAATGCAGCACTACAAGCAGTGGATTTATTTTGTTGGGGTATTGCACCAAAATACAAAACACCCGATACCCATGAATGGTATGATGCTTTTAAACACAAGATTGTCTTGGAAGAGTTTTTCTTAGGGTAATGAACGGCGGCCCCCCTTACGTCATATTCCCAAAACTCATAGCCAACCGATGGAAGGAAGCATTAAGGGCACGTAAAAGGACTTACCCACCTATTGGCATTATACAACAAAATCTCATTATGTGTAGATTTTTTTATTACATATAATACAGGACCTTAGAAAGAAACCTACTCCCCCTCACGCCCAATCTTATCCAGAATCCCATTCACAAACGCCACCTCTTGCGGTGAGAAGAAGCCATGGGCGATGTTGAGGTATTCGTTGATGATGGTTTTGAGTGAGGCAGATTTGAGGATAGTGAGTTCGCATACTGCTACGCGTAAGAGCGCTAATAGCAAGCTATTGAGCTTCTCTAACGTCCAACCAATATCCAGATTGGCGCTGATGCGTTGATCAATCGCAGCGCGGTTATCATAGGTTTGCTGCACTAACTTCGTGAGAAACTTCGCATCTGGCCCGGCATGATCATCCGAATAATGCGATAAAATATCCAGAACGAGCTGTGGCGCGCCTAGTTTGGCATCATTATGTGCATAATTATAAAACCCTTGCACAGCCGCCAGACGGGCTTTGCTTTTACGAATAATTCCTATCGGACGTTTTGGCGCTTCAGCCATAGTTATTTACTTCCTATCACACCAAATTTATACTGTAATTCAATAAGACGCAAACATGCCCGCACAGCAGCAGCACCTGTATTACGCTTATATCCCATGCAACGCGCCTCGGCTTGTTCGCGGTTTTCTACTGTGACAATGCCATTGCCAATCGGCGCCATATAATGCAGTGCTAATTCGTTTAGCCCACGCATCGCTTCGTGGCATACATGATCATAATGGCTGGTTTCACCACGAATAACACAACCCAGCGCCACATAACCATCATAAGCGCCAAACTCCAGAGCATTGCGAATCGCCGCCGGAATTTCAAAAGCACCAGGCACATCAATGCGCTCCCAGGTGGCACCAGCTTGTTTGAGCGTATCGATTGCAGCATTGGCCAAAGCATCGGCCAAGTTGTCATAGAAACGGGCTTCAACAATCAGAATATGTGGCGGTTTGCGCGATGTGGCCATAATTATGTCCTTCATTATGCAATGGGTTGATGTCCCTTCACGGTTAGGCCATAACCTTCCAGCCCTACGACCCAACGCTTGGAATTAGTCAGTAGTCGCATGTTTTTGACCCCAAGATCAAGCAATATTTGCGCCCCGATACCATAATCCCGTAATTCCCCTGTAGTGTGCGCCACTTCACGGGCGCGCAACATATCGGATAAACCATCCGGTTTCGGCTCGCGCAATAGCACAATCACACCATTACCTTCCTTGGCAATAATCTCCATAGAGCGTTGTAAATCATGATTCTTTTTATCATGCATATCGCCGAGCGCATCACTCAAAATATTAAGTGCATGCATCCGCACCAGGGTTTCTTTGTTAGGATCAATTGCGCCTTTCACCAGCACAATATGCTCCGCATAAGCCATTGTATTGACATATACATAAAGAGAAAACTCCCCACCATATTCACTCTGGAAAGTCGTTTGTAGCTGGCGTTCCACCAGTTTTTCATAGCGGCGGCGATAGGCGATGAGCGAGGCAATTGTGGCAATTTTGAGGTTATGTTGTTGAGCAAACGGAATTAAATCCGGTAAACGCGCCATTGTCCCATCATCATTCATGATTTCGCAGATCACTCCTGAAGGATTAAGCCCCGCCAGGCGTGAAATATCCACCGCCGCCTCCGTATGCCCCGCCCGCACCAGCACCCCACCATCACGCGCCATCAACGGAAAGACGTGACCAGGCGTCACAATATCCGCCGCCGTGCTTTCAGGATTAATCGCCACAGCGATAGTGCGCGCACGATCAGCCGCGGAAATACCCGTAGTAACACCTTCTTTGGCTTCAATGGATACCGTAAAGGCTGTTTGGTGCCGTGTGCCGTTAGAGGCAGACATGAGTGGGAGTTTGAGATGCTCCACATGTTTACGCGTCATCGAAAGGCAGATCAAGCCACGGCCATATTTAGCCATAAAATTGATTGCATCAGGGGTAGCCATCTGCCCAGGAATCACCAAATCACCTTCATTTTCACGATCCTCATCATCAACCAATACAAACATCCGGCCATTGCGGGCATCTTCGATGATATCTTCAATGGGAGAGAGGTGGGTTGAGTATGGCATCGTAATTCCCGTTTCCGTCATTCCAGCGAAGGCTGGAATCCAGTCCAAATAAACAAGCAAAAATACAGCGCTCACCCTTGTTCGCAAGCATTGCGCTGGATCCCAGCCTTCGCTGGGATGACAAGCAGAATTATACTTTCTGCTCCATCCACCTCGCACTATACCGCGCCAGCACGTCGATTTCCAGATTAACTTTGCTGCTAGGCTTCAACTGGCCAAGCGTAGTCTCTTGCCAGGTATGCGGGATGATATTCACCGTAAACAGTGCATCATCCACCGTATTCACGGTGAGCGATACCCCATCCAGCGTCACTGAACCTTTAGCTGCAATATAATATTTCAATTCCTCCGGCGCACGGAAAGTCAGCTTATGCGAATCACCCACCGGCTCGATGGATTCCACCACCGCTAACCCATCCACATGGCCCGTCACAATATGCCCGCCCAGCTCATCGCCCATTTTAAGCGAGCGTTCCAGATTCATTACCTGCCCTTTTTGCCAGGTTGCAAGTGTGGTGCGTGAAAGCGATTCGCCGGATACATCAACCGTAAACCAATCGACCCCCTTCTCTACCACCGTCATACATGCGCCTGAACAGGCAATCGATGCGCCGATAGCCACATTCGCCATATCAAACGATGCCTGAATAACAAACCGCGTATCCCCTCGCTCTTCGCGAGAGAGAATGGTGCCTTTATGTGTGATAATACCTGTGAACATGTGTATTCAGGATTCGGGATGCAGGATTCAGGATTCAGAGGATGTAAGCATATCACACTACTTTCCTCTGAATCCTCAATCCCGAATCCTGAATCCTCTCCTATTGATCTTCCTAACTCCCTCCAGTAATATACATTCCACGAAAGGTTTGCAATGGATTGGCACTGCTTTAATTTAGATTTTTTTATGTCATCCCAGCGAAGGCTGGGATCCAGTCCTCTTAAGCATAAAGCAACAATACTGCGTTCATTACATTCACAAGCATTGCGCTGGATTCCAGCCTATGCTGGAATGACATATTACGGAATAAAACAAAAGCAATGGATTTAGGGCATATACATATTATCGGGCTAGGCCTTATGGGCGCTTCGCTTGCGCGGGCGCTTAAGCGGGATAATCCAGCGCAGTATATTAGCGGCTGCTCATCAGCAGAAACCGTTAAACGTGCGTTATCGCTTGGTATTATTGATGAAGGCTCAACAGAGCCTGTTGCAGCGGATATTATCGTTATTTGCACCCCACTTTCCACCTATCCTGCTCTTTTGCAGAAACTAGCACCGATAGTAACCGCGAAAACCATCATCACCGATGTCGGCTCTGTCAAAGGATGGGTAGCAGAGCAAATGGCAGCCTATACACCCCACGCAATCTGCGTGCCTGGCCATCCCATTGCTGGCACAGAGAAATCAGGACTAGATGCAGGTTTTGCAGAGCTTTATGATGGAAAGCGCGTGATTCTAACGCAAGATAATAACACCATTGCCACGATGTGGCAGCAATGCGGCGCAAAAACAGAGGTGATGGATCCCACACAACATGACCGGATCTATGCGGAAGTATCGCATGTGGTGCAGAAAGTTATCTCTACCACTGCGCCTTTTATTACAGAAAATTTGCCCCGTTTCCTACGTATTGCTAGCTCTCCGCAAGCATTGTGGAAAGATATTTTTGCCTATAATGCCACCGAACTGAACCACGCTTTCACACGCTTCGTGTCTCAGTTTGAAAGCCTGATAAAGTCTACACCAGAAGAACGGACTGCACGCATAGACGCTGCACGAGCAAAGCGCCTAACCTTGGATAATAACGCAGAAATCCCCTGCACTTCCAGCACAGCGTTGCTGGTCGCCTGCGCTTTAGTAGAGATTGCATCGGATAGTAGCTATGCCGGCTCCGGCTTCCGTGATGCCACATCACCACTGCTTTCGGCGTCATATCCGGTGTTAGAGAACGACACCGCTGGCTTGATGCTTCTTAGCCGCATGACTGCGATGGCCACTGAACTTAACGGATAATGTATAGCCCGTTGCAGATGATCCTTTTGCAAGCTCATCCTGCAAAGGCTTTTGCCGCTGCTGGCTTAAAAGAATTTCTTTGTTCAATGCATCAATAATCTCTTCCGGCGCTGTTGCGATTTCCTCACGGAAAGCCTCATTTCGCTTAGCACCTTTTGGATGTTCATCCTTGAGCCTCTGGCATATTTCTTCAAGAGGCTGTAAATCTTCTAATATTCTGTTTTCTCTCTTAGCCTCAGCCGTTGGCCGCCAGTCTTTTTTATCCACTTTGCCGGTCAATTCAACTCTGTATAGAGCGTCATATTCTTCTTCTAATGCCTGCATCAGATCACGGAATTCCTCACTCCCCTTCACCTTCTGCAATGCACTGAACATTTTCACATCCTTGACTAGATTTTTAAAGCGTGGATGCTCTTTCATAATTTTACCCTTGAACCATTCTAATGCATCTGGCATAGCAGGAATGCGATGGTAGTCGGTCTTGCGTTGGCCCAACCATGTGAGTTCATAATCTTTCAGCATATTCTCAAGCTCATCCAGAGTCTTAACTTTCTCTATATCTGCCCAAATGTGTTTGAGTTTTGGTGTTTTCTCTGCTTTTCTTTTAAGCCGCAAAAACTCCTCATGCTCTCTTTTTTCCCATAATTGTGCTTTTAATGCGCTACGCTTTTGCCCCTCTTCCTGTAATGCGGACATTTTGGCAAGAATCCGGTTCACCCAATCTTTCTCTTTAGGCAATAGCTGCTCATGCTCCGATTCGCTTTCAGACAGCGTCACCACTTCAATCTCATCGCTTTCTTCTGATTCGACATATTTCTTGCGGCGTTTGGGAGGGTTTTCATCGTTTCCAATCGATTTATCAATCGATGTCTCTAACGATGCTTCCTGTGACTTTCCTTCCCCAGCCTCTAAATCCGGCTCGGCCTCTACAGGCACAACTTCTGCTTTGACGGATAATGCCACAAATGTAACCCCTCCAAGTAATACAACGGAAGAAGGAATGCCCGCCGCATAGACCGTTAACAGCGTCTCAACTCCCCAGTAAGCGCCTGAAAAAGCGCCAGCCAATAATGTAGTAACAACCCCCGCACCGCCCATCCATAAGGGCACTGGCAAGCGCTTAATACCAGGATCAAAAGACCACTTGGTTGTATATGATATATCAGACGAATTATTAGAACTGGGCATGATAAAACCTACAGGGTTACACGATGCGCCCGATTATAGTTAACATGTTAACTATGTCAAGTTATTTCGCTAATAACTGCCGTAATTCATCGGATGGATAGACATGGACATCCCGTTGCGGATAAGGGAAATCGATGCCATTTGCCGTAAATGCATCCCAAATCTTGAGCATAATCTGACTCTTAAGACCGCCAAGCCCATGAATTGGGTCATCCACCCAGAAGGAAAGCTCCAGATTGATCGAATTATCCGCAAATGCCACCAAAGACGCCCCAGGAGGTGGATCTTGCAGCACACGTGGCGTAGAGCGGGCCGCTTCTGCCATTAATTCCATCGCTTTGCGAATATCGGAATTATACGCAATCCCTACGGCCACCTTGCTGGAAACCAGCGTGTCACTATACGACCAGTTCACCACGCTATTGGTGATCATAAATTCGTTAGGAATCAGATGCTCCACCCCGCTTAATGTCTGCACAGACACATAACGCGCGCCCAGCACCTTCACCCAGCCATAAGTATTGCCTACTTCCACGATATCCCCAGGTTTCACAGATTTATCAAGCAACAGGATCAACCCGCTGACCAGGTTGGAAAACACCTTCTGCAAACCAAACCCCAACCCCAGACCAATCGCACCGCTAAACACTGCAAGCGCCGTTAAATCAATCCCTAAGCTTTTGATTGCCATTAATACCGCGATCGTAATCAGCACAATCTTGGATATTTTTGTCAATAACACCCGCATAGAAGGCGTAATATCGCTCACACGGCGCACTTGCTGGTCAATCAAACGGGAGATAATCCCCGCCAGCCACAGCAGTACTAAGAGGGAGATAATCCCTTTTATCACCGTCAAAGCCGAAATCTTGACCGCCCCTAACACAAAGGAGAACTCATCCAGGATCGTCAATGTATTATCCAGCAGCCCGACAATACTCAGCGCCGTCACCCCCCAGGCCAGCACAGCGATACATTTAGACCAGGTATTGCTTTGTACAAAACTGGTCACAAACCGGATAATCAGCCAGGCATTGAGCAGTTTTGCCACCACCTGCAACAACTCCACTGGTACATTCGAGGCCAGCATAATGGTGATCGCAAAGGAAAGAAAAATGACGCTAAAGAACGGGAATACAAGCGTTTCGAGCGTTGTGATATTGATCAGCGAACGCATAAACATCGGCATTTTCGCTCGCAACCAACGGTCAAGCGGTTCATAGAGGCGTTTGGAAAGCACATAAGCTGCCCCAATCACCGCCACAAGCAAGATTACTTGCAATAATGTCGTCGCTACAAATACATTCTTCACCACCCAATCCTGCGCGATGGGAATCCATTTTTGGAATGTACCAAGGTCTAAAAGCTGCTCTTCCATACTATTACTCATACCGCTTTGGATCCGCAGTATACACACCTAGCACACGCACCTTCTTAGAGAAAAACCCTAATTCTTCAATAGCTAATTGCACATTACGTTCTGTTGGATCCCCCTCAAAACAGAGGAAAAACTGCGCACTGCTGGACACTCCACCTGGGATATAACTCTCCAGTTTGAGTAAATTCACATTATTGGTGGCAAACCCACCCAGTGCTTTATAAAGTGCGGCTGGAATATTGCGAATGGTAAACAGCACGCTGGTGATAATTTTGCCTTTATCGGGGTCTGGATGAACCGGTTCTTTGGAAATCGCCACAAATACGGTCGTATTATCATCGCTATCTTCGATATTAGACTCAATAATCTCCAACCCATAAAGCTCTGCCGCCAAACGCGAACAAATCGCGGCTTTAGACGTATCCTTCCACTCCGCCACATCATGCGCAGCCAGTGCTGTATTGGCATAGCTTTCAGCCGTAAGCTTATGATTCTTAATATACTCCCTGCATTGCATTAAGGCTTGAGGATGGGAGTAAACCGTCTTAATCGTCTCATGCGTCGCCCCTTTAGGCGCAGCTAAGAAATGCTCAATACGCTGGAAATACTCACCCACAATATGCACATCCTTGCGCGGCAGAATATTATGAATCTCTGCCACACGGCCCGCTTGCGAGTTTTCGATAGGGATCATGCCGAGTTTTGCCTCATCGCGCAGCACCGTATCAAACACATCTTCAAAGCTTGTACAAGCCAGCGTATCCATATACGGATAGGCCTGGCGGCAGGCCATATCGGAATTCGCCCCAGGCACGCCCTGAAAAGCGATAGTATTTTGTGGATTATGCGTAGTTTTACTGGACATCAGCCATCCCTTCTGACAAAAATAGATACTGGTATATAAATAGCAGGGAAACAGTGAGTCGCAAACTGTTTTCTTAGTGAGGCTTCGCTCTACTATGTCACTGCGAGCGCACTAGCGCGTGGCAGTCCAGGGGCCTACATAAAGAACCGTACATTTTGCCCTGGATTGCCATGGCCTTTGGCCTCGCAATGACGGTGCATATTAGAATGAGATTAAGAATATGAGCAAACAAAAATGGACTCCAACAAGCTGGCGCAGTTTCCCAATCGGGCAGCAGCCAGAATACCCGGATCAAAAAACGCTTAAAGGCGTTGAGCAACAACTCACCTCCTTACCACCGCTCACCTCGCCAGCCGAAGCACGCACATTGCTTTCGCGCTTAGCCGATGTAGCCGAAGGCAAAGCCTTCCTCTTACAAGGCGGGGATTGCGCAGAGAGCTTTGCAGAATTTAACCATGTGAACCTGCAAAACTACTTCAAAGTCATGCTACAAATGACCGTCGTGCTGATGTTCGGCGCAGGCCGCCCTGTCGTGAAAGTGGGCCGTATTGCAGGCCAATTCGCCAAACCTCGCTCCACTGGCACCGAAACCATTGATGGTGTGGAGCTGCCAAGCTACCGTGGCGATATGGTCAACCATATCGATTTCGAGGCTGATGCACGTATCGCAGACCCTGAACGTTTATTGAAGGTATACTACCAATCCGCCGCCACTCTCAACTACCTGCGCTCGCTGGCGCGCGGTGGCGATGCGTCACTGGGCAAAGTGCATGAATGGAATATGGATTTCATCTCCCATTCTTCACAAGGCAAACGCTTTGAAGATATTGCTGACCGCATCCAAGAAAGCCTACGCTTTATGCAAGCCTGCGGCCTGCCGCTGGATGAAATGGAACAACTGAACGAAGCCCAATTCTTCACTTCGCATGAAGCATTATTGCTTAATTACGAAGAAGGCCTCACCCGCCTGGATGAAACATCTGGCAAGCATTATGCTGGCTCAGCGCATATGCTGTGGATTGGTGACCGCACCCGTAAGCTCGATGAAGCGCATGTGGAATATTTCCGTGGTATCGCTAACCCAATCGCCACCAAAGTCGGCCCATCGATGAAAATTGATGAGCTGTTGCAATTGATCGATGCATTAAACCCGGACAACCAAGCTGGCCGCCTCACCTTGATCACCCGCATGGGCGCTGATAAGATCGATGACATGCTGCCGCCACTGGTGGAAGCTGTCAAACGCGAAGGCAAAAAGGTGATTTGGTCGAGCGATCCGATGCACGGCAATACGGTGAAATCGCCAAATGGCTATAAAACCCGCCCGTTTAACCAGATTCTATCAGAATTACGTAGCTTCTTCACCATTCATAAATCGCTAGGCACCCATGCTGGCGGTGTGCATTTTGAGATGACAGGTCAGGATGTGACCGAATGTATCGGCGGCGCACAAGCGATTTCCGAAGTGGAGTTGCGTGACCGTTACCACACCCACTGCGACCCACGCCTCAACGGCTCACAAAGCCTGGAAATGGCGTTCTTGATTGCAGAGGAATTGCGGAGACGGTAGGGATTTGCTTATGTTTTGGATGGATTCTCGGATCAAGTCCGAGAATGACAAAGTGTGCATTGTCATCCTTGGGCTTGACCCAAGGATCCATCCTGAATATAGCAACAATACGGCACTAAGTCGGATGACGCACTAGAGGTATATTATGAAATATATTGCATTACTTTTCCTATGCCTCCTCACCTCCACCTCCATCGCACATGCCCAAATCACCCGCGCTGTGCCTGAAGATATCGGGCAAATCACCCTCTCCTTCTCCTCCATCGCCAAAAAAGCTTCCCCAGCCGTTGTAAACATATACACCACGAAAAAAGTTGTCGTTCAGCCTTTCCTAAACGATCCCTTCTTCCGCCAATTCTTCGGCAATAACCCCCTCTTCAACGGTTCTCGCCAACGCCTTGAGAACTCGCTCGGCTCTGGTGTTATCATCCGCAGCAATGGCCTGATTATCACCAATTACCATGTGATTAAGGATAGCGATGCGATTAAAGTTGTGCTTTCCGATGGAAGAGAATTTGATGCTAAAATCGCCGTCAAAGAAGAACGCACTGACCTTGCTTTGCTGCGCATTGATAGCAAAGGCGAACAACTTCCCATGCTACCGATTGCCGATTCTGACCAGCTCGAAGTCGGCGACTTGGTGCTTGCCGTCGGCAATCCATTTGGCGTAGGGCAGACCGTCACTCACGGTATTGTTTCCGCACTAGGCCGCACCACTGTCAGCATTTCTGACTACCACTCCTTCATCCAAACCGATGCCCCCATTAATCCAGGCAACTCCGGCGGTGCGCTAGTGAATATGCAAGGGCAGCTGGTTGGTGTGAACACCGCTATTTTCACCCGTTCTGGCGGTTCTAATGGTATTGGATTTGCCATTCCTGCTAATATGGTAACCGCCATTATCGCTGGCGAAGCAACAGGCGGCAAAATCCTCCGTCCATGGTTTGGCGCCAGTGCGCAGAAAGTCACGAGCGCTATGGCGGATGTCGTCGGGCTAAGCCGGCCTGAAGGGGTGATTCTGCAAAGCGTTCACCCCAATGGCCCCGCAGCGCAAGCAGGCCTCAAAGAGGGGGATATTATTCTTTCGATAGACGGCCACAGCTTGCAGAACGATAACGATTTACGCTTCCGCGTGGCCACTTATGCCGTTGGCAAGCAATCCAAACTCACTATTTGGCGCAATAAAAATCAACGAGAGGTCACGGTTCTTATGACAGCACCGCCAGAAACTCCGGCTCGCGATTTACGGCATTTGCAAGGCGATCACCCTATGGCAGGCGCTACAATCGCCAATCTCTCCCCTGCCCTTGCGGATGAATTAGGTGATGACCTCCCCACTGCCGGCGTCATCATTACCGCCATAGACCCAGGCACATTTGCACAACGCTTTGGCTTGCGCAAAGGCGATATTATTGAACTGTTTGGAAAGCAAAAAGTTGAAACTACGCGGATGCTGGAAAAGCTGCTGCTGAGCGAGCGGAGCAATCAATGGCTGATTACATTTACGCGTGGTGGAAAGTCGATGACGTTACGGGTGGTGCCTTAATAGATTTCTTCGCCATTGCGAGGAGCGCTAGCGACGTGGCAATCCAGGAGCAACATTCTCTGTTCTTTATGTAGGCCCTGGATCGCCACGCTGCGCTCGCGATGACGATAGGCTATGCTATCAAGTCCGGAATGACAATATAAAACTACGCCGCCACCATAAACAACACCCCAAGCAACACCAACGTTGCCGCCTGCAACACCACACGGGCAACCATCAGCTTATTGGCATATTTCTTATTCAGCTTACCACCAAATGCCATCAACGTTACCCCAATAATCAGCACCCCAAGCGTCGCCAGCATGAGCAGGATAATGATAATAGTCATCGCTTTCATGGTAAAATTCCTTTGTTTTGATCAATATTGCCAACAAAAAAGCCCCCTCAGAGAATAGAGGAGGCTTTACTGTATATCACTGTGCATAAAAATGCCGTGTTATTTAATTTTTGCTTCTTTGAACTCAACATGCTTACGCACGATTGGATCGTATTTCATGAAAGAGAGCTTTTCTACTTGTTTCTTAGGGTTTTTCTTAATTACGTAGAAATAGCCTGTCAGCTTCTCTTTACCATCAGCACCAATTTTTTTCGCTGTGCTTACCAATTTGATCAGAATAGTATTTTTCTTAGCCATGATAATAACGCCTGTATTATGTGTAAAATCAGAGCCTCAAACTATAGATTTTTGTTAGGATGTCAAGGAGATTTTGTAGGTTTTTTGAAGAGAATACACAAAATACTGGTTTTCACTTGCTTTTTCCCCTTCAACTGCTGATAATCACGGCTGATTACGTAACCTTATAATATTCGTCAGCACACTATGACTAAGCCATTGAAAAAAGCGATATTTCCTGTAGGAGGCCTCGGCACGCGCTTCCTGCCTGCTACCAAAGCCATGCCAAAAGAAATGCTCCCCGTTGCTACTAAGCCATTGATTCAACATGCCTTTGAAGAGGCCGTTGAGGCGGGTATTGAGCAATTTATCTTTATCACTGGGCGTAACAAAAACGCTATCAGCAACCATTTTGATCATTCTTATGAGCTGCAAAGCGTGCTCACCGAACAGGAAAAGCAGGATGCTCTGGCCCAAACCAAGGATTGGATGCCCTCTGCCGGCCAAATCGCCTTTGTGCGCCAACAAGAGCCATTAGGCCTCGGCCATGCTGTATGGTGCGCACGGCATTTTATTGCCGATGAACCGTTTGCAGTGCTTCTGGCAGACGAGATGTTCCTGCCGCAAGAGGGGAAATCCGGCCTGCTGAAGCAGATGGTGGAATGCTATAATGAAGTGGGAAACAATGTGATTGCGGTGGCAGATGTGCCGTTAGAGCAAACCAACCGTTATGGTATTGTTGACCCAGAATCCGACGATGGCCGCGTAGTGAAAGTCAAAGCCATGGTGGAAAAGCCAGCGCCGGAGAAAGCGCCTTCGCGTATTTCTATTACCGGACGCTACATTTTACAGCCACAGATTTTCGATTATTTAAGCAACCAAAAACGTGGCAGTGGCGGTGAAATCCAACTCACTGACGCCATGGAATCCATGCTCTCCAGCCAACCATTCTATGGCCTACGCTTCGATGGACAGCGTTTTGATTGCGGCAGTAAATTGGGCTTCCTAGAAGCCAACATCGCCTTCTCCCTAAGCCATCCTGACATGCGCAAAGGCGTGCAGGAGATTTTGAAGAAGTTTGCGTAGGGCATAATTATCTCGTCATCGCGAGCGAAGCGCGGCGATCCAGAATGGTGAGGCACACTGGATTGCCACGTCGGGTTAAAAACCCTCCTCGCAATGACATCGACTAAAACAGGACAAACCATGCGAATAGTAGTTATCGGAGCAGGATATGTAGGACTCGTGTCAGGCACATGCTTTGCCGAACTCGGCCATCACGTGCTATGCATCGATAAAGACCCGCATAAAATCACCCTGCTTACCCAAGGCAAAATTCCTATCTACGAGCCAGGGCTTGATGCACTTGTGCTGACCAATATGGCCGAGAAGCGCCTCTCCTTCTCCACGGAACTGCAGCTTGAAGGCGCGGATGCGGTGTTTATTGCAGTCGGAACACCTACTAATGAAGAAGATGGCAGTGCGTATTTAGGCTATGTCTACGCAGCCGCAAAAGAAGTGGCCACCCATCTCACGCATTCAACCATTATCGTGGTAAAATCCACCGTGCCAGTAGGCACCAGCGATGAAGTGCGCCGGATTTTTGCAGAAACCAATCCAAAGATACAATGCGATGTCGTCTCTAATCCCGAATTCCTGCGCGAAGGCTCGGCAGTAAAAGATTTCCTCTGGCCAGACCGTATCGTGATCGGCACACCGTCTGACCACGCACACCAGATCATGCAGCAGCTTTACAGCAAATTGGTTGACCAAGGTGTCACCTTAGTGCGCATGCAAGATAACGCCTCCGCCGAACTCAGCAAATATGCCGCCAATACCTATCTCGCCATGCGCGTAGCGTTTGTGAATGAGATTGCGGATATGTGCGAAAAGCTGGGCGCTGACATTCGCGATGTCACTCATGGCATGGGCATGGATGCCCGCATCGGCCCGCATTATCTCCACCCTGGCCCAGGTTTTGGCGGCTCGTGCTTCCCGAAAGATACGAAAGCATTGCTAAAAATGGCGCAAGATACAGGCAGCTCTGGCGAGATCGTTAAAGCCGTGATCACCGCTAACGAAGCCTGCAAATCCCGCATGGCTGAGAAAATTGCTCACCATATGGGTGGCGTCAAAGGCAAGACGATTGCGATATTAGGCCTCACTTTCAAAGAGAACACCAATGATATGCGCGATAGCTCTAGCCTCATCATCATCCCCGCCCTTGCAGCACAAGGTGCAACGCTGAAGCTTTATGACCCTGAGGGAATAGAGGAGGCAAAACATGACCTGTCTTCAACACCTGCTACATGGTGCGATGATGTATATGAGGCGGTTGAAGATGCAGATGCCATAGTCGTTCTCACCGCCTGGAGCCTCTTCAAAACCTTGGATTTCAGCCGCATTGCGAATTTGGTAAAGCAGAAGCTACTGATCGATTTGCGTGCGATGTATAATGCACAAGAGATCGAAAAAGCAGGTTTCCGGTATGAGGCGGTGGGGAAGAAATAAAGCGCGCTCTTGTCATCCCGGACTTGATCCGGGATCCACTGTTATGGTGGCACGATCTATAAGAATCTAACTCTTAGCGCCAGTCTTGGTGGATTCCGGATCAAGTCCGGAATGACAAAAATCAGAGCCACGTAATAACGCCGACTTGATCAGCATATGACCAAAGAAAACATCGCGCGCACTTACACTTCTTAATAGTTAGTAAACATTTCCTCTGTTATAGTTATCTATAGTATTTATGCTTTTAACATAGAGGATTGCATGAAGATTATCGTAGCTGTAAAGCGTGTTGTGGATTTCAATGTTAAAATCCGTGTCAAAGCAGATCATTCCGGTGTTGAAACCGCCAATGTAAAAATGTCGATGAACCCCTTCGACGAAATCGCCGTAGAAGAAGCCATCCGCCTTAAAGAAAAAGGCACTGCCAGCGAAGTGATCGTGGTATCACTCGGTGAAAAGAAATGCGAAGAAGTAATCCGCACGGCTATGGCCATGGGCGCTGATCGTGGCGTGCATGTGGTAACAGATACCGAACTCCAACCCTTAGCCGTTGCAAAAATGCTTGCTAAAGTGATCGCAGAAGAGCAACCGCAATTGGTGATTTTGGGGAAACAAGCTATCGATGATGATAGCAACCAAACCGGTCAAATGCTTGCCGGCCTGCTCTCTTATCCGCAAGCGACATTTGCGTCTAAAGTGGAAGTAAAAGGCAGTGATGTTGAAGTTACCCGTGAGGTAGATGGTGGTCTAGAGACGATTGCACTCACAATGCCAGCCATCATCACCACTGACCTACGCCTCAACGAGCCGCGCTATGCATCACTTCCCAATATCATGAAAGCTCGTAGTAAACCTCTGCGCGTCACAACACCAGAAGAGTTAGGCATTGATGTGACTCCACGGCTTACCACACTGACCGTAGAAGAGCCTAGCAAGCGTAAAGCTGGGGTGAAATTGGGAAGCGTTGCAGAGTTAGTCGGAAAACTCAAAGAAGCCGGAATTTTTTAACATTATCATAGCCAATAAGTTATAATGTTGCTAAAAACGTTCAACTTGAAGTTTGTATCTACAAAAGGTAAATTGCACGCGTTCGTGAGCAATTCACGAACCTCCTGCCGCTTGACGGCAGGAAACAGGTATGGGCTATTCTATACCGAAAGCCTGCCGTCTAGCAGGAGTTGTTTAACTTTAATGGAGAGTATCCATGAAAAGAAGACAGCTGCTGAAAAGACTAGCACGGCTACTAAGAATAGCCGCGCTAGTTATGGAGTGTCTCTGGAAGCTTCTGAAAGAATTTTCAGATGCTTCAGAGCGCTCCTAATCAAGCGTAGGGGGGTAGTAGGCATAGCCTATTATCCCTCACCTGTTTCCAATACTAGCACATTTCTTTCTTTTCTTCAACAACCCTTTTCTCTAGGAGAATCTTATGGTTGCGCTTGTTATTGCTGAACATGATAATCGTCAGCTTAAATCTGCCACATTAAACACCGTCTCAGCCGCGCTACAGGCGGATAAGGATGTACATGTACTGATCATTGGCCATCAGGTGCAAGGGGTTGTAGAGGCTGCTAAGGCTATACAAGGCGTGAGCAAGGTGCTGGTTATGGACCACTCCGCTTATGAAAACTTCCTCGCCGAAGCCCTTACTTCTGCGATTCTGAGCATTGCCAAAAATTATTCCCATATCTTAGCCCCAGCAACGACCTTCGGTAAAGATTTCATGCCACGCGTTGCAGTGTTGCTGGATGTGGCGCAGATTTCTGATGTGCTGGCAGTTGTATCACCAGATACCTTCAGACGCCCCATTTATGCTGGGAATGCGATTGCGACGGTGCAATCAAAAGACTCCATTAAAGCAATAACAGTACGTATCACCGGCTTCGCCAAAGCGCCAGCTACAGGCGGAAGTGCAGCAGTTGAAACAGTTGCCACCTCACCCGCAAACACCCCTTCCCGCTTTGTGAACCGCCAAGTAACCGAATCCACCCGCCCTGAGCTTACCAGCGCACGGATTGTGGTATCAGGCGGACGTGGCGTAGGAAGTGCTGAAAACTTCAAGAAAGTGGAGCATCTGGCTGATAAATTAAGCGCTGCCGTTGGCGCATCACGCGCAGCGGTGGATGCTGGATATGTGCCTAATGATTATCAAGTCGGGCAAACAGGTAAGATTGTAGCACCTGAGCTTTATATGGCGCTTGGCATTTCCGGCGCGATTCAGCATCTGGCTGGGATGAAAGACAGTAAAATCATCGTTGCCATCAATAAGGACGAAAATGCACCGATATTTGAAGTGGCGGATTATGGGTTGGTGATGGATTTATTCCAAGCTATGGAGGAGATGGAGGGGTTGGTGTAGCCCGCCTCCCTTGTCATATGCCAAGCTATCAATGACAAATATATCCTTGTCATTCTTGGACTTGATCCAAGAATCCATCCAAAATATATAGTATTATTCAAAGCCGTATTGCTGCTCTCTGTTTATGATGGATCCTTGGATCAAGTCCAAGGATGACAAGGCATTTACTCGTCATCGCGAACGCAGCGTGGCGATCCATCTATCCTACTTAAAGAACAGAGAAATCATAAGTATGGATTGCCACGACCACAAAGTGGCCTCGCAATGACGAGGGATTCTGCAACAACTTCAACCAAATCAGCATATGACAACAAAGCCCTCCCCCGCATAAATCCTTTATTTACAAATTCCTATTACTCTCATAGAATAAGACGCTATTCGCTCCTTTTGGCGCTTAAATTTTATTAGTAACAACCCATAAAGAACGATAAATTATTACAAATAAATATTATATTTCATTAGGATAATATTTTTTCAACAAACTACTTGACTTTATTCATCACAAACTCTATAAACTTAATAGGAATTAATCATGCTCTCAATGAAAGCAAAATATGCACTCAGGGCCATGATGGTTCTCGCAAAGAATGAGAAAAAGCTTTTGCAGACCAAAGCGGTTGCTAAAGAGGCGGATGTCCCGCAGAAATTCTTGGAAGCCATTTTGTTGGATTTAAAAAATCACGGATTGGTTGCCAGTAAACGTGGGATGTTGGGAGGGTATTCCCTCTCAAAGCCAGCGGATGTGATTACGGTTGCGGATATTGTCCGCATCACGGATGGCCCGCTCGCTCCTATCCGTTGCGCAAGCATTACAGCGTATCAACGTTGCGATGATTGCCCAGATGAAGGCACCTGCGCTATCCGTCATGTGATGAAGGATGTGCGTGTGGCAATTTCAGATGTACTCGATAAAACAACGCTACAGGATATGCTAAGCAAATAACTCTGTACAAGGAGCAATGCTATGGGGCAGATCAGACAGAATGAAGCGTTAAGCGAAGTAGAAGCGTATATTTTAAATGCGCTGAAGCAAATTAAATATGGCGCTGTGGAAATTGTAGTGCACGACTCGCGTGTTGTGCAGGTGCAAACTTCTGAAAAAACCCGTTTTGCTCCGGAGAAAGCATAACTACTGTCATCCTCGGACTTGATATGATCTTTGCTCTGTCGTCATCGCGAGCGTAAGCGAAGCGATCCAGGGCCTACTTAAAGGACAGCAAAACCCGCCCTGGATTGCCACGTCGCTCCGCTCCTCGCAATGACGAAGAGCCCTGCAAAAAGGCGGTTCAAGCCCGATAATGACAACACTACAAATCGAGACATCTGACCAGACTACTGGAAGTAACTAAACTATTCATATATGCGGCCAATCAGAAAACTGTACAGGCTGATAGATTTTTATAGGAATGGAGTTATTTCCAAATGGTACGTAAAATTTTACTCACTACAACCGTATTGAGCCTAAGCCTCGTAGCACAAGCTCAAGCACAAGAAACCGCAGCTGAGCGCCTGGTTCGCTTAGAGCAAGAAATCAACCTGCTGAAACGCCAGCAAGAAGTAAATGCTGAAGTGGCTGAAGCTGCGGCTTCCAAAACCGCCAATGTTGAAATCGGCAAAAAGGGTTTTGCGGTGACGTCTAAAGACGGCAAATACGCTCTGCGTATTCGTGGTTATGCACAATTTGATAACCGCTCATTCATCAGCGATAACAACGATTCTGATACCAATGATTTCCTGATCCGCCGCGCGCGTCCGATCATTGAAAGCCAAGCAGGTGATTTCTCCTTCCGTTTCATGCCTGATTTCGCAGGTAGCGCTACTACCATTTTTGATGCGCATGCCGATTATAAAGTAAATAATGCACTGGCTGTACGTGTGGGTAAATTCAAGCCACCGGTTGACTTAGACCGCTTGAAATCCGCAAACGATATCACCTTCGTAGAACGCAGCATGCCAACCAACTTAGCACCTAACCGTGATGTGGGTGTGATGGCTTATGGTAACCTGGTGCCTGAAGTGGAATACCAACTCGGTGTGTTTAACGGTACTGTTGACTTAGGTAACGACAGCAACGATAAAGACGATGCTAAAGACTTAGCAGCACGTGTATTCCTGCAACCATTCGTACAAGACCAAGATAGCGCCTTGAAAGGCTTAGGCTTTGGTATCGGGGGTACATATGGTAGCCATGATGGTGATACAACCAACCGTCAACTGGGCGAATACCGTACACCCGGCCAAGCGAAGTTCTTTAGCTATAGATCCAGCACATTTGCTGATGGTACACAATGGCGCGCTGCTCCACAGGCCTATTACTACTACGGCCTAGTGGGTGTGTTAGCGGAATATGCGATTTCTTCCCAAGAACTCCGCAATGGCAGCAACACTGAAACCGTAGAAAACAAAGCATGGGAAACACAGCTTTCTTATGTGCTGACAGGTGAAGACGCAACATATAAGAGCATTTCCCCATACTCTCCGTTTGACCCAGAAAATGGCCAATACGGTGCGTGGGAAGTGGCAACCAAGTATGGTGAATTAGAAGTTGACGACGCTGCATACCCAATTTTTGCTGATGTGAATGCTTCGGCAGAAAAAGCCAAAAACTGGGGTGTTGTCCTTAATGGTTATTTGAACGATAATGTGAAAGTAAGTCTGGATTACGAGCACACCACATTTGATGGTGGCGCAAGTGCCGGGGCTGACCGTGAGAAAGAGCAAGTAGTTCTGTCTCGCGTTGGCTATAAGTTCTAAGAAGCTTTTATTTTACGATGGATCCTTGGGTCAAGCCCAAGGATGACAACACAGACTCTGTCATTCTCGGACTTGATCCGAGAATCCATCCAAAAATATAAGCATTATACATTTTAGAGGAGAAAAACATGAACTATAAACCAACCTTAAAATGGGCCCTGCTCACCGCTGCTGTGGTAAGCACTTTAGCCGTTCTGTTACCTGGCCATGGCCAAGCAGCTGAGAAAGTTGAACTGCTCAATGTATCTTACGACCCAACACGCGAGCTTTATGAAGCATTAAATCCAGTATTTGCGAAAGAATGGAAAGCAAAAACTGGCCAAGACGTGGTGATTAAACAATCACATGGCGGCTCGGGCAAGCAAGCGCGTGCGGTGATTGATGGCTTGCAAGCCGATGTGGTGACACTGGCGCTGGGTTATGATATCGATGCGATTGTGAATGCAGGCGGCCGTGTGAAAGCAGGCTGGCAGTCTCATTTGCCGCATAATAGCTCGCCTTACACATCTACTATCGTGTTCCTGGTGCGCAAAGGCAACCCTAAGAACATTAAAGACTGGGGCGATTTAGCACAACAAGGCTTACAAATCATTACTCCAAATCCAAAGACCTCTGGCGGTGCGCGTTGGAATTACCTCGCTGCATGGGCTTGGGCATCTGAGAAATTTGGTGGCGATGAGAAGAAAATCCAAGAATACATTACTCAAGTATTCCGCAACGTACCAATCCTGGATACCGGCGCACGTGGTTCAACCACCACTTTCGTACAACGCGGTATTGGTGACGTATTGCTTGCATGGGAAAACGAAGCATTCCTGGCGATTAACGAGCTTGGCAAAGACAAGTTTGAAATCGTAGTGCCTTCGATCAGCATCCTGGCTGAACCGCCTGTAACTATTGTGGATAAAGTAGTAGACCGTCGCGATACACGTGAAATATCTGAAGCCTATTTGAACTTCCTGTATACACCGGAAGCACAACAGATCATTGCGAAAAATTACTACCGCCCAATCGATCCAGCTGTAGCTGCACAATTTAAAGCGCAGTTCCCAGATGTACGTTTGGTAACCATCGACAAAGACTTCGGCGGCTGGGCAAAAGCGCAGAAGAAACACTTTGATGATGGCGGCACATTCGATGCTATTTACAAGCAAAGCCGTCAGTAATTAGTCATTTTTTGGATGGATTCTCGGATCAAGTCCGAGAATGACAAAGTCTGTATTGTCATCCTTGGGCTTGACCCAAGGATCCATCCTAAAAAATAGCAAAACCACATTAATAATAACAACAACCAACCCAAATCCGCCACGTGTTAGAGCGGATAACCAGAGCATTTTGCTTAGAACTAGCACATTTAGAGGGTAATTACGTAGGCAGGTATCTGCTCTGTGGCTGTACCGGGCAAGAGAGCAGTGTTCCAAGGATGACATAACTATGAGCAAATTAAAAAATGATAATGGTGCCGCAGATCGTAAAAAAACGGAGAACCCTCTCAATTTCGAGCATCATAAGAAAAAAGGCGGCACCTATAAACATGGTGCTGAACTTGCAGAAAAAGAGCTAGCCAAATTCAAGGCTCAACATAAATTTGACGATAAACACCCTGAAGTTCTATCGCTCGCCAAGAAATTCGACACCGAAATCCTCCGTTGCGGTAGCCTGACTGGCCCAAGCATCAATAAAGACCGCTGGCAACGCGCTGGCATCACCTTTGTTGCAACGCTTATTATTATGATTCTGCTTACCCTCTTCACAGGCGGATTCGCAGGTGCAGCCGTGGCAACCGGTGCGGCTATTGCAGCCACCGTTGCAAAAATAGCGGTTCCAGCTCTAGCAGCCGGCGTTATCTCCGTTGCTACCATCTCTGGCAGCCGTAATTGCCGTATGGAAGGGGCGATTAAATCCGTCGTGATTATGCATGAAAAAGAATTGCAGGAAAAAGCGAAAAGCACATCACCAGAAAAAGCAGCTGAAACTGCAAAAGCTCCTGCTCCAGAGCAAGAATTAAAAGGCCAACTGACAAAAGCATTAGCTGCCGCTGAAGAATCACAAAAACGTGAGAAAAGCCTACGCGATGAACTCACTAAGGCATTGACAACTATGCGAGAAAACCAAGAATCCTTCGCAAGGAATATTCATGCTGGCAATTATTGGCAAAATCAGGTACAACACCAACCACAACATAATGCTTATGCACAATACTATCAGCCTCACGGTGGTTATGCACCTTTGGTGCAACAACAGCCACAAGCAGTAATGGCACATTAGGCATACGAGTAAGGAACACTATGGCACGTCACTCGACAACGAGAAATGTCCTTCCAGGGTTTAGGGTAACGCTGGCGTTTACGCTGTTTTACCTCACCCTGATTGTGCTTATCCCGTTAGCAGGCTTGTTTTTTAAGACCTTTGAAATGTCCTGGGCTGATTTCTGGCGCACCGTAACGGATGACCGTGTCATGCACGCCTATAAAATCAGCTTCGGTATTTCCCTAATCGCAGGGCTTGTAAACACGCTCTTCGGCCTGATTGTCGCTTGGGTGTTGGTGCGTTATCGCTTTATCGGTAAAAAACTGGTAGATGCGATGGTGGATTTGCCATTTGCCGTGCCTACTGCCGTATCCGGCATCGCCCTTGCAGCGCTTTATGCCGAAAATGGCTGGGTTGGCCAGTTCTTTGCTGATTTTGGCATTAAAATCTCTTATACACCGCTCGGCATCGCCGTTGCCCTTATCTTCATCGGCCTACCATTTGTGGTACGTACCGTCGAACCCGTCCTTGAAGATTTCGAGCGTGAGATTGAAGAAGCCTCCGCAAGCCTAGGAGCCACACGCTGGCAGACCTTCTATAAGGTTATCTTCCCGCAAATCATGCCATCCTTGCTCACCGGCTTTGCCATGGCGTTCGCCCGTGCGCTGGGGGAGTATGGCTCGGTGATTTTCATTGCGGGTAATATGCCTTATGTCTCTGAAATTATTCCACTTGTGATCATTATTAAACTCGAACAATACGACTATACAGGCGCCACTGCTATTGCGCTGGTGATGCTTGGCGCATCCTTCTTGATGCTGTTTGTAATCAACTGGCTCCAAAAATGGAGCCGTATGCGTCGGGAGGGGTAAATGATTCAATTTCAACGCAACTCCATCACCGAACCTTGGTGGATACGCATTATTATGCTCACATTAGCGCTAGGATTCCTGGTGTTATTAGTTGTATTGCCCGTTGTTGCCGTATTTAAAGAAGCACTGGCACATGGGATTGCAGGCTATATTGATGCCATCACCCATCCAGATGCGCTGAGTGCGATCAAACTCACCTTACTGGTAGCCGGCATTGCCGTGCCTGTGAATATGCTCTTTGGTCTGGTTGCCAGCTGGGCGATTGCTAAGTTTGAATTCTGGGGCAAGCATTTCTTAATCACCTTGATCGATCTGCCATTCTCCGTATCGCCTGTGATTTCTGGTTTAATCTATATCCTCCTCTTCGGCGCGCATAATGCCTTTGGCGAATGGCTGATTGACCATGACATCCAAATCGTCTTTGCCGTGCCTGGCCTGGTAATCGCTACGATTTTCGTGACCTTCCCATTTGTCGCACGCGAGCTTATTCCACTGATGCAAGAACAAGGCACGGAAGAGGAAGAAGCTGCGATTCTGCTTGGCGCTTCTGGCTTTAAGACGTTCTGCAAAGTAACCCTACCCAATATCAAATGGGGCTTGCTCTATGGCGTGTTGCTGTGTAACGCGCGTGCAATGGGGGAGTTTGGTGCGGTTTCTGTAGTATCAGGCCATATTCGCGGCGCAACCAACACCATTCCGCTGCATGTGGAGGTGTTATATAACGAATATAACTTCACCGCCGCCTTTGCTACCGCCTCCATTTTAACCGTATTAGCCTTATTAACATTGGTGCTCAAAAGTATTATTGAGCTGCGTTATACGAAACATAAGAAGAGTGTATAAAGATGAGTATTCGCGTTGAAAATATTAGCAAACGTTTCAATAACTTCGTGGCACTCAATAATGTATCGCTGGAGATCAAACCCGGCGAACTCGTAGCCCTACTTGGCCCATCAGGCTCCGGTAAAACCACATTGCTGCGTATTATCGCAGGTTTGGAATTTGCCGATGCGGGGAATGTCTACCTCAATGGCATTAACACCAGCCAAAAACACGTGCGCGAGCGCCAAGTGGGCTTCGTATTCCAGCATTATGCGCTGTTTAAGCACATGACTGTGCTTGAAAATATCGCTTTTGGCCTACGCGTCCGCAAGAAAAAAGACCGCCCAAGCAATCACGAAATCCGCCGTAAAGTGCTGGAGCTGATTAAGCTGGTACATTTAGAAGGCCTGCATGACCGCTACCCATCCCAACTCTCCGGCGGCCAGCGCCAACGTGTAGCGCTTGCGCGTGCGCTTGCAGTTGAGCCGAAAGTGATGTTACTCGATGAACCATTCGGTGCGCTCGATGCCAAGGTGCGTAAAGACCTCCGCCGCTGGATGCGCCGCTTGCATGATGATATCCATATCACCAGCGTCTTCGTAACCCATGACCAGGAAGAAGCCATGGAAGTAGCCGACCGCGTAGTGGTGATGAGCAATGGCCGTATTGAGCAAGTCGGCACACCGGCAGAAGTATGGAATAATCCGGTTAACGGCTTCGTCTATGACTTCTTAGGCAATTACAACGAGTTTGAAGGCTGGCAAGAAGATGATGGCACGATCCACCTCACCGAATATGACGTGATCAACATCGAACAACAGCCATCCCGCAAAAAACAACCGGATAATGACTGGTGGCGCTTTGGGGCGAAAGCTAGCAATCTGCTGCAAAACCTGCTGCCTGGCGGCATGTCTCATGATAATGTGAATGAGGAATTATTCTCCTCCACCAATAAATACAAGGCAATCCAAGCTGGCAAAGGCAAGGCTGTGAAACTCTATGCCCGCCCGCATGAAATGTATATCGCCCGCGAGCCAGATGAGCATGAATATATTTCGGCAAAAGTATTGCACATCAACCCAACTGGCGCCCTCGTAAAACTCGAACTCGAACGCCGCAACGGCAACCTCCTGCAAGCGGAAGTTCCAGTTGAAATTATTGAACAACTCAATATTCAACGCAATGATGAGATATTGGTGCGGCCGAAATTGACGAGGGTGTTTGAATAAGAGAGGGCAGGATTCAGCATCCAGCATTCAGAGAAGAAAAACTCTGAATCCCGGATCCTGAATCCCAAATCCTTCTACTCATTCCCCTTGAGAAAACTCCCATTTACTGTATAGTAACCCCGCAATCGCGCATAAGGCTGGGTTATATATGAAGATAGATTTTACTAATACTCTGACATTACGCATTCTTTCTGCTATAGTCATGCTGCCTGTTGCTTTGGCGGCAATCATCCTTGGCGGTGCTATTTTCTCAGGGCTTTTGTTGATTATTGCTGTCTTAATGGCCTATGAATGGGAAGCCATGACCATCCACTCCGAACGCGGCAAAGCCCATCCTGAATGGCACCGCTGGTGGCGCATTGCAGGCCTGTTATATATTGCGATTCCTATGCTCACTATGATCACCCTGCGCGATGGCGTGCGCGGATTTGGACTTATTATGTGGGTGTTTGCTGTGGTATGGGCAACCGATATTATGGCCTATTTTACTGGCCGTTTAGTAGGTGGCCCGAAACTTATTCCGTTTATTAGCCCCAAGAAAACCTGGTCTGGCCTGATGGGTGGCGTAACGGCTGCGATGATGGTAGGGATTGGTACGGCATTACTGGCCGATACCAGCATCGACCGCCTCATGTGGCTCAGCGGTTTAATGGCTATTATTGCGCAAGTGGGCGATTTAATTGAATCTGGCCTGAAGCGCTATTTCGGCGTGAAAGATAGCAGCACCTTAATCCCTGGCCATGGCGGCATTTTAGACCGCGTGGATGGCATGGTTACAGCCGTGATTTTTGCTTTTATCATGAATGAAATTATCGATGGCGGCGTGCTTGGCTTGCCGCATATTAAAGCCGCGGTGGCGCTCTAATGGTCATCGCCGCTCCAGGAGAACAGGGCCGTAGCGTCACCATCCTTGGAGTCACAGGCTCCATTGGATGCAATACCGTACGCTTATTGCTGGAATCCCCTGAAGCTTTCACTGTTGAAGCCGTCACCGCCCATCGCAATGTAGCCCTCTTAGCACAACACGCCAAAGCACTGAATGCTAAACTAGCCGTGATTGGTGACGAATTATCCCTTCCTGCTTTACGCGAACATCTGCAAGGCACCCATATCGAAGCAGCAGCCGGAGAAGCTGCCGTCATCGAAGCCGCCGAACGCCCTGCCAAATGGGTAATGGCTGCAATTGTGGGCAGCGCTGGCTTGGCACCAACCTTAACCGCTATCCGCCGTGGTGCCACTATCGCACTGGCCAATAAAGAATGCCTGGTCTGTGCTGGGGATGTGATCATGCAAGATGCTAAAACCCATGGCGCGCGCATTATTCCGGTAGACTCTGAGCATAGCGCAATTTTCCAAGTCTTTGATTATAACCACCCCGAAACCATCGAACATATCACGCTCACAGCCTCCGGCGGCCCGTTCCGCACCTGGACACTCGATGCCATGCAGAATGCCACGCCCAGCCAGGCGGTGAACCATCCGAACTGGCAAATGGGTACTAAAATCTCTGTAGATTCCGCGACGATGATGAATAAAGGCCTGGAAGTGATTGAGGCCTATCACCTGTTTCCCGTCACGGCCGAACAAATTCACGTCATCATCCACCCCGAATCGATTATCCATAGTATGGTTAATTATGCCGATGGATCTGTGTTAGCCCAGCTTGGCACGCCAGATATGTCTACCCCGATTGCTGTAGCCCTCGCCTGGCCAAACCGCATGACCACACAGCGCGACCGCCTCAACCTGGCTCAGATCAAACAATTGACCTTTGAAGAAGCCGATACCACCCGCTTCCCAGCCCTACGCCTGGCGCGCGAGGCTTTGGTGACAGGCGGCTCTGCACCGGCGATATTAAATGCAGCCAATGAAATTGCAGTCGAAGCCTTTATCCAAGGCAGAATAGGCTTTTTAGATATCCCCGCCATCGTAGAAGAAACCCTCACCGCCCTACCCGCAACCCGCGTTACCTCCCTCGAATCCATCCTCACCCTAGACCAAGAAGCCCGCGCAATAGCGAGTTCGTTTACGAGCCGTAAGCGGTTATATGCGGTGGGGGAGTAATACTGAAGCGCGGTATATACTATACTCCCGTCATTCACCGACTTGATCGGTGAATCCATCCTAAATAATAAAGCTATATTTTTCTTGATGGATACGCCGATCAAGTCGGCGTATGACTAGTGTCATTCGTCATCGCGAGCACAGCGCGGCGATCAGGAAATATTTAAATTAAAACCCTAGAGACGAACTGCCACGTCGATAGCACTCCTCGCAGTGATAATGCTACCTTACACCAAAGCATACGCTGTCATCCTTGGACTTGATCCAAGGATCCATCCTAAAGAGAAAGCAAGAATACAGCTTTGAATAATGCTATGTATGTTGGATGGATTCTTGGATCAAGTCCAAGAATGACAGAGGACACAATACCACCGTCATCGCGAGCGTAAACGCGGCGACCCAGAGCCTAATTAATCCTTCTTCCCATCATCATCCTCATTCTGCTGAGCAGCAGCGCCGAGGGCGTAGACGCATAGGTCTTCAAACGGTACGTTGTTTTTATCTGAAAGCTCTTTAAGGCGCGCCAAGCTATCCATCACCTCTTGCGGAACGGTGCCGCCGCGCTCTTTAGAGAGCCAGTGCGCTTGGTTCTGAATCGGATGGTTATCGGCTTTTGGGCTGCCTATATAGATAGTAAAAGGAGCTTTTTGGCCGCCGAAATTACATGGTACAGTGAATTTTTTCATAATGAATTACTCCCTTAACTGCGACCTGCTTGGGCTTGTTGTGTAACAGCTTGTTGCTGTTGTTGTTCCATAGACTGCCCACCAATCACTGGCGCAAGGGAACTCGCCAAGCTTGCTTCACCTGCGTAACGCGTGCCAGCACTATGCAGATCATTGCCTGCTTTGGTTGTTTTCTGCTGGTCTGTCTCTGAAAATTTGGAAGTAATAGCCATGGGTTCCTCATTACAACTAATAGTACCATTTTACCGCATTTACAGCGACTATTCTAGCCCTAGTTTGCACTGTAACAAAAGTTTATTATTCCACAATAAACTGGTATTTCCGCCATATTTTCTTAGCATTTGGCGAGGTGAGATAGTGCAAGAAAAGCCGTGCCTGTTCCATATTTTCCCCCGCAACTACAGATGCTTGATAGATAATAGGCTCATGGAGCGTATCCGGCAATGTGGATAATATCTCCACTTCAGGATTATTCGCCGCATCGGTTAAATAGGTAATTCCAAAGGTTTTTCCCTTAGCAATCAGATACAAAGCCCGCCGCGCATTGGCTGCGCGGATAGCATAGGATTGGATATTATCCCACTGCTTAAGCGCTGTAAGGCTTTGTTCTGTATAGATACCCAGCGCTGATTCGCTAGCATCCGCAATCACCGGAATCGCCCGCCCCTGAAGTTTTCTAAAAACCCCTGCATTATCAATATCTTCTTGTGATATTTTGGAGCGTATATGCAATTCAGGGCTGGCGGTGATGACTAGGCGGTTTTTGGCAATATCTTTGATGTTAAAGACATCGAGCAAACCACGCTGTTTGAGATCGGTGACAAAGCTCGGATGGGCCGAGATAAAAATATCCGCCGATTCCCCCGCAATAATCTCCGATGCTAAATAGCCCGAAGCCTCATAGGACGTAGAAATCGTTACATTACGCTCACGGCTATAGGTAGAGGCCAGCTCTGTAAGCACATTGGTCAGGCTAGAGGCAGCCAGCACCGTCACCGACGGCAAACTGCGCAAGGCAGCATGGCTTTGCAGAGGCAGAAGTAGAAGGCATATAAAAAGTGCAAGAACCCGCAATCTCATTTCTGATACAACGCATTAGGATCCATAAGAACTGGCTGATTCTCGCGCCATTCACCCTTCTCAGCGGTACGGTAGAAGCAGCTGCGCCGCCCTGTATGACAGGCAACGCCGTGTTGATCGACTTTGGCTAAAATCGTATCACCATCGCAATCCAGAATCAGTTCTTTGAGTAATTGCACCTGCCCCGAGGTTTCACCCTTGCGCCATAAGGCCTGCCGTGAGCGCGACCAATAGCACACACGGCCAGTGCTAAGGGTTTCTTCTAATGCCTGGCGGTTCATCCAGGCCATCATTAATATCTCGCCCGTATCATATTGCTGCGCAATCACAGGCACGAGGCCATCGGCGTTATAAGTTACCTCGTTTTGTATGTTCGCTAGGGTCATGTGAACCTTTTTCGTGTGGCTCTAAGCAGGAGGTAAACTCCTCCGCTACAGCGCGTATCAGTTGGATATAGCCATCCGGCGCATCCGCAATCGGCGCACCCATCGGGTCTAAATCCACATGGCGGATACCGGTCGTATCTGCAATGGTTTTCACCGTAGGCGCAATATGCTGCGTTTCGCCAAATATGCATTGTATATTATCATGCTTAATCTGTTCCACAAGGTGTTTCATGGTTTTTGCACCAAGGGATTGCTCAGCAGCCAGTGTCAACGCACCACGATTGCTCAAGCCATACTCTGCTTCAAAATACTGATAGGCATCGTGATAGACCATATAAGGACTATGCGCATAAGGTTTTAATTTGGCTTCCAGCTTAGAATCCAGATCATCCAGCGCTAAAATCATCTCCGCCGCATTTTGCTCAAAACGGGTTTTATACTCAGGATCTTTTGCAGCCAGTGCATCGGCAATATGTTTCACCATCACGCGAGCATTTTGTGTGCCAAGCCAGATATGCAAATCCTGGCTACCATGCACATGGTGTTCCTCATGCTCATGGCCATGTTCGTGGTCATCTTCGTGATAATTGCGTGTAGGCAATATCGTAATCCCCTTACCCTCGGCAAGCGCTACTTTTTGCGCTTTCTCGGCAAGGGTAGTAAAGGATTTTTGCAGAAATGCCTCCATCTGTGGATGGATATAAAACACAATATCCGCACGGCTCAGCAACTTAGCATCTGCTGTTGCAAGGGCATAATGATGCACCGAAGCACTCGCTGGCATCAAAAGCTTCGCCTCTACTGGCGTATCCTTCACCACGGATAGCACCAGCAAATGCACAGGTTTAATACTCGAAACCACCACCAATGGCTCTTTTGCCTGTGGCTGGGATAGCGGCAGCAAAAATACTATTGCAGCAACGAAGACTCTGGCTATAGTGGAATAGGACATTATTGCGTTCCTCCCTAGGTATGTTATAACATAACGAAATAGTGGAAGAAGAATGAAAAATCAAGGGGAAAGTTTGTAACGTATCTGTTTGAATTGCACTGAGATGAACGTGTCATTCCAGCGAAGGCTGGAATCCAGTCATTGACTTGTGAGCGACTAGCAAACGCTCTATTACAATGTACTCGCTTCGCTCGCCAGTATATCACTGGATACCAGCCTTCGCTGGTATGACATCATTTCAAACCGATACTGTACTAAACCATTTGTAGGAACACCATGCGCTATACGGAAACCACGCTTTTCTCAGGTCAAAATATCACTTACGACACGCCTCAGCGTAATGTCCTGCATCATGTCAACCTCACCCTGGAACGCAACAAGATCACCACACTTATCGGCCCCAATGGCAGTGGCAAAACCACGCTTGCGAAGATTATCCTCGGCCTGACAACCGCAACACATGGCGATATATACCGCAAAGCCGGCATTGCCATTGGCTATATGCCCCAAAAATTTGCCATCGAACCTGTCTTGCCGCTCACGGTGAAACGTTTTCTTACCCTCCGGCCGAATGGCTATAAACATAGTGCCAGTGAGAATCTTGAAACTATCAGCAAAGAAGTCGGCATTAGCCATATCCTCGCACAGCAAATGTACCATTGCTCCGGCGGTGAAGTGCAGCGCATTTTGCTGGCGCGCAGTTTGATGGGTAATCCCGATTTACTGGTGTTAGATGAACCAGTGCAAGGCTTAGATATACGTGGCCAGAATGAGTTCTACCGCCTCATCCAACGCATCCGCACATCGCGCGGCTGTGGCGTGTTGATGATCTCGCATGATTTGCATATGGTGATGGCTAATACCGATCATGTGATCTGCATGAATCATCATATCTGCTGCGAAGGCACACCACAGGATGTCAGTAAACATCCCGAATATATCGCCCTCTTCTCCAAAGAGGGCATCGAAAATATGGGGCTCTACACCCATCATCATGACCATGAACATGGTGTAGCGGGCGAAGTGAAGGAATAGTTATGGACGATTTTATTATACGCGCATTAGCTGCCGGCATAGGCGTTGCCATTGCCGCAGGCCCACTCGGGAGTATTGTAGTATGGCGCCGCATGGCCTATTTCGGCGATGCACTTTCGCATTCAGCACTGCTTGGTATTGCGATGGGTTTTTTGTTGGGGATTAACCTTACCGTTGGGATTGTGATTCTCTCCGTGCTATTCTCAATCACGCTTACCTACCTGCAACGCCAGCGCAATTATTCCACCGATACCCTACTTGGCATCCTCGCCCATAGCGGACTAGCCATTGGCTTGGTTGTGCTTAGTTTTATCAAGAATACCCAAGTGGATTTAATGAGCTATCTGTTTGGCGATATTCTGGCAGTGAGTGATAATGATATTATTATCACCGCGCTCTGCGCCGCAATTACGCTTAGCCTCGTCGCCTTCCGCTGGCGGAATTTATTGCTGATGAGCATCCATCCTGATCTAGCGCGTGTAGAAGGGGTAAATGTCACGTTATTGCGGCTTTATTTCATGCTGCTTATGGCATTCTTCGTGGCGTTTTCGATTAAGATTGTGGGCATCTTGCTGGTAACCTCACTGCTCATCATCCCTGCTGCTACCGCCCGTCTCTTCTCGCGCACACCGGAGCAGATGGTGATATTATCAGCCATTATTGGCGTCATATCCGTCATCGCAGGCATCAGCGCATCGCTCCTATGGGATACACCATCTGGCCCGTCTATTGTGGTGGCAGCATTGAGTATGTTTTTTGTGACGGTGATAAGCGGGCGTGGGAAGGCAGTGTAGAACTCGTCCCTGTCATGCTTGGATCACGTCAGCATGTTACGACTTTCTCAATATATCACTCCAGCGCAAGCTGGAATGATGGGAAAAATGAACCATGCAACAATGCAGATCAAGTCTAAGAATGACAGTTACAGACCGCCTAAGAACGCAGACACCCTCACTTACCCATTCAGCGCCTTCACCAGCAATTTCTGTTTCACAGGCTTGCTGAGCGTAGCATCAAACAGTTCATCGTCATCAGAAAGTGATACATCGGTACTCTTACGCAATGAAATGATCTTGGTTTTTTGCAGCTCCATATGGGTGCGGATTTTCTTGACTAAGAATGCAGTCTCTTCCTGACCTTTATCGAGCAACAGAGCATCATAAGGATGCGGTGTTTCGGACGCGCTTACAAGCTTATCAAACACACTCGCCACATCCGATGGCTCAACCGTTACCCCCCACAGATTCAATTGCTCTGTCAACGCATTACGCAACACTTCATTCTCAGCCACCACCAGCACACGGCCAGAGAAATGCACTTCAACGAAATGATTTGCCTGCTCAAGCGTCGATTTACGCAGCTCTAATGTGAAAGCAAATGTCGTACCTTTGCCTTCGGTGCTTTGCACGGAAATATCGCCCATCATCAAATGCACGAGCTTACGCGTAATCGCCAGCCCCAGGCCTGTGCCGCCATATTTAGATTCGATGGTTTTATTAGCTTGCGCGAATTCATCAAACACTTTAGAGAGGCCTTCTTGCGAAATGCCGATACCTGTATCGGTTACTTTACACGCCAGCTCTACCTTATCACCCAAATCACGTGCCATGGATATTTCCAGCACTACACCACCAGAACCTGTAAATTTCAGCGCATTTCCAATCAGGTTAATCAACACCTGACGAATCCGGCCCTGATCCCCATAAAGCGCCTGCGGCACTTCTGGTGCAACAATGGAGCAAAGCTCTAAGCCTTTAGCATCAGCCTGGCTTGCAAGCAGGCCAATGACGTTATCCACACAACGATGTAGATCAAAATCATCTTCGTTCAGCGCAACTTTACCTGCCTCAATTTTAGAAAGATCCAGAATCTCATTGATAATCCCAATCAACGCACCACCAGCCTCTTCGATGGTCTGAATTTGCTCTTTTTGCTTATCATTAAGCGGTGTTTGCATCAATGCTTTGGTGAAGCCCAAAATCGCATTCATTGGCGTGCGGATTTCGTGGCTCATATTCGCCAAGAACTCAGATTTCGCCTTCGCCGCATTACGCGCCACTTGCACTGCTTCTTCCAAATCACCCATAATACGCTTACGGCTTTCATTGATTTCGCCCGCAAAGCGGCGGATAAACCACACGGTCACACCGGTTAAAAAGCTCAAGAAGAAACCCGTCACCATCGCGCGCATAGTTGCGCGTTTAATTGGCTCCAAACGGGCTTTATAATTGCTCACCTCAAGATCAATACCCAGCGTACCTACGAATTGCTTTTGGCTATCATAGAACGGCACATAGGCACTCATGAAACTGCCCCATTGGTCGGTATACGGCTCTTCACTCACCGTCGGCTTTTGCTCACGCAAAGCGGTCATCAGCGTATCGCTGGCATCGTAATACGGATCCATCAATTGCGGCGCGCGGTCTGGCTTGCCATCGCCGTCATTATCATCCTGCGGGCTAGGGTTCAGCACGAAATAGGCTTTGCCATCACGCAATACGTTGGTGTAAAGGAATTTGATATCCTTACTTGCAAACAGCGCCTTGCGCAAAGGATCCAGCGCTTGCTGGTAATCAGGATCGAATTCTTGGGAACCAGACAGGAAGGTTTTATGCTTCTCAGGATCAATCATCGTAGCAATCACACCCGCAGTACGCAAAATACCCTCGCGAATCTCGCCCTTTTGCGCCTCGAAACCACGTAAATAAATAAAATACGAACTGACCAGCACCGCCAAGAAAATAATCACTGCTGCAACAATACCTTCCGCCACAGGATAAATGCGGTAGGATTGGACTTTATGTTCGAGTTCTTTGTGGATGTTGATCATAGTTGCTTAGTCCTGTTTTATAAATGATGGATTCGCCGATCAAGCCAGCGAATGACACAACATATGCGTTGTCATCCTTGGACTTGATCCAAGGATCCATCCAAAAATATAGCCTTTAAATACAATAATACTTCAGCGGCGGGAAGCCGTTACATCCCGCTGTCGTATACATTGTTGTATACGCCCCTGCAGATAGAATATACAGTTTATCTCCAACTGCAAGTGATAATGGCAATTGATATTCAATGGTTTCATAAACAATATCCAAACTATCACAGGTAGGCCCTGCAATCACCACTGGCCCTTTTGGGCTGCCGTCTTTATCGCAGACGATAGGATAGGCAATATCCTTGGCTTCTGCTAAGCCGTTATACTTACCAATATCCAGATACACCCAGCGTCTGCCGTCTTTCTGACGGTTCTCGCTGATTAGCACCACCTCTGTCTCAATCACCCCCGCTTCCGCTACGATATAGCGGCCTGGCTCGATAATAATTTTTGGCAGACCTTCTGGAAAATGCTCATGCAGCGCCTCGCTGATCACACGGCCATAATCGCTGGTTGGTGGCACCATTTGGTTGAGGTAAACACCAGGGAAGCCGCCGCCAATATCGATAGCTTGCAGCGTGATACCTACTTTTCTAAGCTGTGTATAAATTTCCGCCGCATCACCAATCGGCTCACGCCATGCATTGGGCTGGAGTTGTTGCGAACCCACATGGAATGAAACACCATAAGGTATCAATCCCGCCTCTTTCGCACGCACCAATAACTCATAAGCATCCGATTTCTGGCAGCCAAATTTACGCGATAATGGCCGCGAAGAACCCGCTCCGCTTGTGCCAATCCGGCAAATCACATTCGAGCCTGGCGCATTTTGTTTGATTTTATCCAGCTCAGCAGGACTATCAAACACGAAAGTGCGAATGCCTTTGGCATAGGCTTCTGCAATGCTTGCAGCTTTTTTAATCGTGTTGCCGAAAATCGATTGCTCTGGTGTAATACCCAAGCTAAAGCAGAAATCAATCTCCTGAATACTCGCCATTTCAAACGATGAACCCAGCGCCATCAAGCGTTTGATAATATCTGGCGCAGGATTGGTTTTCACCGAGTAATGGCATGTCGCAAACGGTAAAGCCGTCATCAACGAGCGGTATTGACGTTCTACAATATCCATATCAATCACCAAACACGGGCTTTCATGCGGAGTGGAATGGAGGAATAAATCGATTTTTGAGTTTGTTAACATAATATGCCTTGCTTAATTATTACTGTCATTCTGGCTTCTAAAGGCAGGTCGTATGGCTCCATAGCCTATTGCTGTTCGTCATCGCGAGCGTAGCGCGGCGATCCATCTATCCTAATAAAGGACAGAGAAGCAATATACCTGGATTGCCACGTCGCTGACGCTCCTCGCAATGACGAGAAACCATACAACAACACCTTATAATGTATCCGTTAGACGCTAGTCTACCCTATAACCTTTAATTTTCTACAAAGAATAAGACCCCACATTTTCCTCCTTAGGCCCTTGATAGCCTTGAGGGAAATGGATAATCACCGTGGTGCCTTGCCCCACTGCGCTTTCAATGGATAAATTTCCTTGATGAATTTCGATTAATTTCTTGGTCAGAGGCAATCCAAGCCCCGTACCTTCAAATTTACGGTTTAAGCCTGTATCCAACTGGCCGAATTTCTCCACAGCCTTAGGAATATCACCCTGCGCCATGCCAATGCCGGTATCGCGGATGATGATGTAATAATCTGTTACCGTATCCCCCTCAAACTCCGCCTTCGCCATCACATTTACCTCACCCCCTTCAGGTGTGAATTTGATGGCATTGGAAAGCAGGTTGATGATGATTTGCTTCAGGCGCAACTCATCTGAATACAGCGGTGGAATATTTTTCTGTATATGCATTTTTAGCTGAATATTGCCCTGTAATGCACGCTCTGACACAATGCTCAAGCAATCCCGAATCGCATGTTCGATGTTCACTTCATCTTTCTTAAGCGTAATCATACCGGCTTCCGCCTTAGACAGATCCAGAATATCATTGATGATATTGAGCAAATGCATACCAGAGCTGTAAATATCATTGGCATATTCCGTATATTTCTCATTGCCAAGTGAGCCGAACATTTGCTCTTTGAGAATCTCCGAAAACGCAATTACGGCATTGAGTGGCGTGCGGAGTTCGTGGCTCATACAGGCTAAGAATTCCGATTTTGCCTTATTGGCACTTTCTGCCATTTGGCTCTTGCGCAATAGCTCCTCGCGCACACGCTTCAGCTCATCGACATAATTACTCACCTGCTGCACCTGCATCGCAAGATTCTCAATCTCATACGGCCCTTTGATAGGCACTTGCACCTTCTCTTCGCCATGCGAAATGCGGTCTACCGCGTTAGAGAGCTTTACAATCGGATTAATGATACGACGGCGCAGGAAGAAGAGCAGAATCAAACAGAAAATATTCATCGCTACGAATTCTAAAATCCGTGGGAATAACACCTCCAAAAACTCCTGCCGCTGCATGTTTTTATGATAGCCCACAAAAATATGATACGGATACTGATCCATTTTCTGATAGAAAATATACTTCACATTATTATGCTCAATCGCCTTATCCAGCACCATCTCGGTGAGGTTTTTCTTATCGGCTTGCATGATGGCCGGTGTAAAATCCGAAAGCACAGGCACGCTCCAATTATCGGTGGAATTCATCACCACCTGATAATCCTTGCCCCAATCCTCCCCAATCACCACAAAGCTCACGCTGGAGCCGATAGCGCGTTCGATTTTTTGGATGAAGCGGTTGATATTGAAGCCTGCACCAATCGCACCAATATAATCGCCCTGCCGATCCGTCACACCCACACCGGCAGGAATCACCCATTGCCCGCTTGGAATACCGATCGATGGCGCAGAAACATGTAGTTTCCATGGATCGGTTGAGGCTTTATCAGCATAAGAACGAATCGAAATATCCAGCGGATTTTTCATAATCCCATGTTTACTACTCACCACGATTTTTTTATCCGGTGTTACCCAGTCAAACAAACTCCAGGAGAAGAGTTCCACTGATTCCGGCGTGACCGCTGATGTGGTGCGGAAGAGATTGGCGATATACTCCAGATTCCGATCATCTGTCTCGGCAATTTGCCGCCCTAAGGCATTGGCCAGATGATTGGTATAATCAAAGGTTTCCTGGATACTACGGTCAATCCGCAATGCATCCACACGCAAACGATGGATACGGTTTTTTTCCTGCGAATTATAGACCAGGCTACTAAACACTAAAATGAGCAGAAATATTGACGCCGAAATAATAAGCGCAAAAACGAAATAATCACGAGATAACGAAGATTTTTGGAGCTCTAACTTCATGCTCAGCGTATGTACCAGTTACCCAATAAGTTGTGTTTTTATCCCCGACTTGTTCTTATTTGGAGATATTGGTAAAACAATATACCATGCATCCGCATATAATGCACCTACATTACGCCAATTTTACATACATCTCAATGATATATGTTATATTTTTACAATAGCTGTCACAAATTCTGACAATTTTAGTAGATACAGGAATATTCGCTTAAACTTTTATCCTCTTTGCACAAGATATGGATAGCCTGTCGTCCTTGGACTTGCTCGGTGTTGTTGCATGTCTCACCGTCACTGCGAGGAGCGTTGGCGATGCGGCAGTCCATGTGTAGGATTGCCACGTCGCTAATACTTATCACAACGACGGCATATAAATCCTATGAGGCAAATAATACGCCCTCTCTTCAACACACAACCCCCTAGTATCTTATCCCCACCTCTCCTCTACTCAAAATTCACCTTTTATTTACCAAAAACCCTCAAAAAACCAGGCAATACCTAGCTTAACCGTTTTCTAACTCTTTTTCTGTAGCGTTTTATAGAGGGACAGCGCTTGGGTGTCAAAAAAGCTAGAAAAAGCGCGGCTCCTTTCACCGAAAATTAATGATTCTCGGTGTAGACTTGGAAAATGAACAACGGGTAAAAGAGGTGAGGCACATGGACCCCTTAAGCAATCAAGGACAGCCATTTCTAAACTGGGAGGCATTGATCCGAAACATTCCTGCGCTGCCTTTCGTTGAGGATGAGATATCCATGACGGAAGAGCATGAATTAGCACAAAGCATCCCGCCTATGTATCAAGTCATTTTGCTGAGCGATCCACATACACCTTCAGCATTTATCATGGATATGCTCGAAGATTGCTTCCGCATTACTCCCCTCGAAGCGCGTAGCATTATCGTACAAGTCGAAAAAGAAGGACAAGCTGTTTGCGGTATTTACACCCGCGAAGTGGCCGAAACTAAAATTGAAGCCATACAACGTCTGTCATACCAGCATCACTACCCTCTGAAATGTATTATGCGCAAGGAACCGAACTATGTTATCAAAAAATCTTGAGCAGAGCCTGCACCGCGCCCTTTCTGTTGCTCGTAGTTACCAACACGAATATGCAACACTAGAACACCTGCTCTTGGCGCTATCTGATGATCCTGATGCCAATTCGGTGATGACGATTTGCGGCGTTAATATGGATGAATTGCGCGAGCGTTTGACGAAGTTCCTCTCTACAGAGCTGACTGCGCTAGTGATTAGCGATGAAACCGAAGCTAAACCTACTGCAGGTTTCCAACGCGTTATCCACCGCGCAGCGATTCACGTCCATGCCTCTGGCAAACGTGAAGTGACAGGCGCTAATGTACTGGCTGAGATTTTCTCTGAACGCGAATCACATGCTGTATTTTTCCTGCATGAACAAAGCCTTACAAGCATTGACGTGATGAACGTAATTTCACATGGCGTAGTGCGTTATGGCGAATATGTGCCGGAAGATGAGGCGCTTGAGAATGATAACGAACCAGAACATATCGAAGAACGCGCAGAGCCAGAGCAAAAAGAGAGCAAAGAAGCCCCTCATGCCCTTTCCAGCTATTGCGTAAACTTAAATAAACGCGCTCAAGAGAATAAAATCGATATTCTCGTTGGCCGTGAAGAAGAAATTGAGCGGAGCATTGAGATTCTCTGCCGCCGCACCAAAAACAACCCACTCTTCGTGGGCGAGCCTGGTGTGGGTAAAACAGCGATTGCGGAAGGCCTTGCACTGCGTATTATTCGCGGTAATGTGCCAGATGCTTTACGCAAAGCGATTATTTTCTCGCTGGATATGGGTGCGCTGGTTGCCGGCACACGCTATCGCGGGGATTTTGAAGAACGCATGAAAGCGGTGATCAATGAGATCGAAAAACTCCCGCATGCCGTTCTCTTCATTGATGAAATTCATACAATCATCGGCGCAGGCGCAACAAGTGGAGGCTCGTTGGATGCTGGTAACTTACTCAAACCAGCACTGGCACGCGGCGCATTCCGTTGTATGGGGTCAACAACCTACAAAGAATACCAAACCCATTTCGAGAAAGATCGCGCTCTGGCTCGCCGCTTCCAGAAAATCGATGTTGCAGAGCCTTCTATCGAAACCAGCATTAAGATTCTGCGTGGTTTGAAGCCTTATTACGAAGAACATCACAATGTGCGCTATAGCGTAGCAGCGCTTACCGCTGCTGTGGAGCTTTCGGCTCGCTATATCACCGATCGTCAACTGCCTGACAAAGCGATTGATATCATCGACGAAGCGGGCGCGCATCAAAAGCTGCTGCCTGAGAAAAAACGTCGTAAGACTATTACGGTAAAAGAAATCGAATCGATTATCTCTAAAATCGCCCGCATTCCTGCCCAATCCCTCTCCACCAGCGAAGCAGAACGTCTGCGTAGCTTAGAGGGTGATTTGAAAGCCAATATCTATGGCCAAGACCGCGCAATTGAAGCGTTGGTATCCGCTGTGAAGCTTTCCCGTGCTGGGTTGCGCAACCAAGCGAAGCCTATTGGTTGTTACCTCTTCTCCGGCCCGACTGGTGTCGGCAAAACCGAACTGGCTAAACAGCTTTCGCTACAAATGCATATGCAGCTTTTGCGGTTTGATATGTCCGAATATTTGGAACAACATTCCGTATCCCGTTTGATTGGTGCGCCTCCAGGTTATGTGGGTTTTGATCAAGGGGGCTTATTGACCGATGCTGTGAGCAAGAATCCTTATTGCGTATTGCTGCTCGATGAAATCGAGAAAGCGCATCCGGATATCTATAGCTTGCTACTGCAAGTGATGGATTACGGTAAGCTGACCGACCATAACGGCAAGACCATTAATTTCAACCACACAATCATCATCATGACCACTAATGCGGGCGCTATTGAAGTGAGCAAATCACCGCTTGGCTTTGGCCGTGAAGACCGTGTCGGGGAAGATAAAGAAGTGCTACACCGCACCTTCGCCCCAGAATTCCGTAACCGTTTAGATGCGCTGATTCCATTTAGCCATTTAAGTGGTGATGTGGTGATGAATGTGGTGGACAAATTCATCAACCAACTTGATGCCCAATTGGCTGACCGTGGCGTGAAACTCACTGTAAGCAAAAAAGCACGCGAGTTGCTGGCGAAAAAAGGTTACGACAAACAAAACGGTGCGCGCCCATTAGAGCGTATCATCGAACAAGAAATCAAAAAGCCACTGGCCGATGAATTACTGTTCGGCGCACTGGCAAAAGGCGGCAAGATTAGCGTAGATGTCAAAGAAGGCGCTATGAAGTTTAACTATCAGCCGGCGACAAGCAAAGAAGAGACGGAAGAAACGTTAGACTAGTCATCGATAGATGTAGTATGTTATAGTACATACTACATCTATACTTGCAGAGGGCCTACTATGTACGGAAGTATGATTACAGCAAGCCGTAAGAATGACGCTGTCATTGCCGTCTGCCAGAATAACTCAACCAAACAAATCGAAATCCAAAAGGTCAACCCTGCTGCGGCTGAGCTAACTGGATATGGTAAATCTGAGCTTGAGGGCAAGTTATTTACCGATATTCTGCCTGATAATATCAAAGAAACCTTAGATAGCTATGTCGAATTCGATAACAGCTTCAATGACCTCGCCCATGTCGTTAATCGGGCCATGAAATTCCAAATTCTAACACGTGACGGCGATGTGCTACCGATTGGCATTAGGGCATTCCACGTGCCTGGTGCATCACAGAACCCGTGTTTTGAATTGCTGATTCGCGATATTTCGCTGCAAGAAGAAATGAAGAAAATCCGCGAGCAATTGCAAGCCGATAAGCAAAATGCTGATATCGACCCTGATACTGGCCTGCCAAGCATTGATTTCATGGCGCAATATATGGAAGCGGTGCGCTCCTTCCTCGAGACCCACCGCATCGATGCAACGTTTGCACTGATGGAACTGAGTGTTTATGACATGATCAATCAAAATTATGGCGAAGATGCTGCTAATGAAGCCGTCTCCACTGTTGGCGAGCGCTTTAGAGCAGTGTGCCGGGCGGAAGATGCGATTGCGTATTTGAATGATGGTATTTTCGGGGTGTTATTATTTGATTGTAGCGGTGTGAATGCGAAAAGCGTGTTCAACCGTATCACCAACAAAATCGCCAACCCCGCCATCCGCATCCGCGGCCACGGCGAACTCAACCTCAACACCTACGTAGCCTACCACCAAATGCGCGGCGATGAGCCTGTAGAAGATGTGGTGAATTACTGTGCGGAGCAGTTGGCGAATAGGTAGGGAAAACGTGTCATTCACCGACTTGATCGGCGTTGTTGCATGGTTCGCCGCGCTACGCTCGCGATGACGATAGC
Source organism: uncultured Rickettsiales bacterium (assembly GCA_964574415.1). Classification (GTDB taxonomy): domain Bacteria; phylum Pseudomonadota; class Alphaproteobacteria; order Rickettsiales; family CAZNNM01; genus CAZNNM01. The sequence continues at coordinate 193,254 of CAZNNM010000003.1, forward strand.
ACAATAACTTAGCGAACCATGCAACAATACCTGCTTAATCCAAGAACCACCGCCCTAACACTCCCCCATCAACTGCAACAATCTTGCATGATTAGCATGTGAAAGTCTTACGCGTAAGGTTATGTCAGTCTCGGAATCCTCCCGATTTAGCACTTCACCATGCGAATAGAGCCAGGCGAGCAATTTGCCATTGCTGACATCTACCTTCACCGATGTCACCACATGCTGCTCCGCCAGCATAGCATCAATATGCGCCTGCAAAGCCTCTATCCCTTGTCCCGTTATGGCAGATACAGGGAGTACGTTTTTGGTAGGCACGGGCGGATGCTCTAAGAGATCGATTTTATTCCATACTTCAATCGTATGATGCTCGAGCTTCTCTTGCATCCCCAGCTTCTTCAGCACTTGCTCCACATCATGCTTCTGCGCCTCCGTCTCCGGTGAGGAAATATCGCGGACATGCAGGATAATATCAGCCTCCACCACTTCCTCCAACGTCGCACGGAATGCAGCCACTAGCTCAGTTGGCAGTTCGGAAATGAATCCTACTGTATCAGAGAGAATAATCTTATTACTCGAAGGCAGTCTTAGCTGACGCATGGTAGGATCAAGTGTGGCAAAGAGCATATCTTCTGCCAGCACCTCTGCCTTGGTGAGATAGTTAAACAGCGTGGATTTTCCGGCATTAGTATAACCCACCAACGCCACAATCGGATAGGGCACATCACTGCGGGATTTGCGATGCAGCTCACGGGTGCGTTTTACGCCTTCTAGGAGCTTCTTAATCTTCACAATCTGGGTGTCAATCTGGCGTCTATCCAACTCAATCTGCGTTTCCCCAGGGCCACCCATAAAGCCCGAACCACCGCGCTGACGTTCCAAGTGAGTCCATGAACGCACCAAACGGCCGCGTTGGTATTCAAGTGCAGCTAGCTCCACCTGCAATTTTCCCTCATTCGTCCGCGCCCGCGCACCGAAGATTTCTAGGATAAGGGCCGTGCGGTCAATAACCTTACAATTCCAGGCACGTTCCAGATTACGCTGTTGTACGGGCGAAAGACGGGTGTTGATGATGACGAGTTCGATTTCATTTTCTTTAATGAACTCAACATATTCCTCCACCTTGCCTTCACCGATCAAAGTCGCCGGCGTCACCCGCCCTAGCGGCACACAATCCGCCTGCAATACCTCCAGATCAATAGCCTCCGTCAAGCCAACACCTTCTTCAAGGCTGACTTCAGGCGTGCGCAATGCATTGAGCTTTTCCTGTTTAAGATAAGGATGCAGCACGAGCGCGCGGCTATTAACAATAACGGGTGTTTTGTCCATGAGGTTAAATTATAGGAAATTAGGAATGGTGTCTAGAGGGTTGGTGCATGAATTTTCTTTGCCATCCTTGGACTTGACCCAAGAACGACAAACCACTTACTCTGCCCCTCTCACCGTCCCCAGAAACTCCTGCACTTTCTGCTGTAATACTTGCGATTGGCTGTTCAGAGTCTTAGCTAATTGTACCACTTCCGATGCTGTTTTACCCGTCCGCTCCGCGCCATCTTGCACCGTTGCAATATTATCCGAAATATTCTTCGCCCCTTCCGCCGTCACGCTGATATTTCTTACAATCTCATGCGTTACAGCCGATTGTTCCTCCACTGCCGCCGCTACGGCCTGGATGCTGGAGGATACTTGGTCAATAATCTGGATAATCGACAGCACACTCTCCACCGAATGCGTGGTCGCTATGCGCATATGGTCGATTTGGCCTGAAATTTCATCGGTGGCATTATTCACCTGGCTGGCCAGCTGCTTCACTTCGTTAGCCACCACCGTAAACCCTTTACCCGCCTCACCTGCACGGGCAGATTCAATTGTTGCATTAAGCGCCAAAAGATTGATCTGGCTGGCAATTTTATTAATCATCTGCACAATCTCACCTACTTTATCGGATTGGGTAGAAAGTGCCTCAATCGCCTGTTTAGCTTGCCCTGCCTGGCTGGAAGCATCTTGTGCCACCCGGCTGGATTTCTGCACTTGGCTGCTGATTTCATTAATAGCCGATTGCATTTCTCCTGCCGCATTAGAGATATGCGCTGAAGTATCTGCCGCCGTTTTTGCCGCTTGTGCTACAGTATGGGAACGGTTTTTGGTGTCATCAGCGATATGAGCCATATCTTCCGAATCATTATGCATATGCGAAGAAGCATCCACCACTTGCGCGATAATCCCTTGCACCGATTGCTCAAAATGCCCAGCAATATCCTCCAGCGCCTTTTTGCGCTGCTGCTCAGCTTCGGCCTTCTGACGCTTTTGTTCTTCTACCTGCTGTTGCTTGATGCGCTCCATCTGAGCTTGCTGCTCTTTATGCTGCGCTGCCATTTTTAGCGCTGCATTACGGACATACCACACACATACCCCCGCCAAAAGCGAAGCTATTGCTGCCACCCCTATCCCAATTAGCAAGGATTTTCTGATTCTATCGAGCTGATCCAGATAATCATTCACCTGCATATCCGCTCCGACAATCCCCACAAACTCTTTCTTACTATTAAAAACCGGTGCATAACCGCTCAAAAATGTCCCCCAATCATCGCTATAGACCTGATCTTCCACCAAGGCTTTTTGCTCTTGGAAACTTTGCAACATGACCTCCGTAGCATCGTCATATTGTGTCATAATATCCGTATATTCCACCTTCTCATCCGGCTTAAACAGCTTAGAATCCATGATAAAATAGACTTTATCATCCTTTTGGATAGCCGTATAAATAAAGGTCACATTCGGATTGGCTTTCAGCAATTTAAAATACGGCTCGCGTATTTGCTCATACAAAAGCGAACCCATCTGCGCAGGCTCAGTGATCTGCTGATGCGCGTCACCGTCTGTAAGCTCCGCTGCGCTTTTTGCAATCCCCAGCAATCCATTCTGCACCTGCTTCTTCATCCCCGCTTCTGCACTGCGATAGACAACATAGCCAGTTATCACAGAAACCAGCAACAATACAATCGTCGCAATCACAGCATCACGGAAGGCCGAGTTAAAGAATTTAGGAGAAGAGAGAGGCATAGAGCAGGCTTTCGGTTAGAGTAGTAAATTCTATTAATAATATAGAAAATAGGAAGGTGTTTCAATCTACAAATACAGGATCACATTGCATCCTTCCCCATATCTTGCTATAACCACACTCATTCGGAGTGTGGCGCAGCCCGGTTAGCGTACCAGTCTGGGGGACTGGGGGTCGGAAGTTCAAATCTTCTCACTCCGACCATCCGTCACTGCGAGGAGCATCAGCGACGCGGCAGTCTAGAGGCGGATTTCTCTGTCATTTATGTAGGATAGATGGATCGCCACGCTTCGCTCGCGATGACGGAGCTTACTTCTCCTGTCATTCACCGACTTGATCGGTGAATCCATCCTAAATATAAAGCTATATCTTTTAGATGGATACGCCGATCAAGTCAAAGGATGGCAAGGATTGAAAACAACCAAAATTTCACAATACGTCAGTATTAAACCACTCCTAAGCCGCCAACTCCCCCGTCAGCACCCACGTATTCGTCGCTGTTTTTTTCAACATCGCTCTGCCATAGCGACGTGCCATTTTTAGCCAGCTAGAGGGCGAGTTAATGGTCACGCCGGAACCCGCTGCAAATACCACCTGCCCTGCGCCTTCTTGTACCACTTGAATCTCTGTGCCAATCGGAAAAGCATGACTGGAATTAGGCGGAACTGTTAGTGTCTGGGTGGAGGAATTGCTGCAATGCAAGCATGCATTCTGATCCCCTCCGCCTAGAAAGGAAAAGCTAAGCGTTCTGCTGGTAGAGGTTACAGTCACAATCGGCGCAGGCGCGCGCACATTGCCTTTAAACTCTGCATTGCCTGCTCCATCAATATCCAGCACCTGATTAAATGCCAGGCCATCAGGTGTTGAAAGAAACTCAAAACCTCCGAGCTGGCCGCCATTATTGTTCACTAACGAGGTTTTATTGTCAAAAATGCTGAAATTATACCCAATATAACTGGCAGGATCCGATACACTGTTTGGCTCCGCCGTAAGCTTGGCTATCTGCCCATTAATCTGCCCGCTAACAGTGATATTATTAGCCAAACTCACCAGCGTATCACGAATATAATTGCGCAATTGCGCAGCCGTTACTTTTTGTGCCTGTATGCCGGTTGTGTCGGTTTCAAACTGCATGTTATCGTTTACAGAACTGGCCGCTGTAAGATCATGAATACGTTTATTCGCCATTATTTTTCTCCTGCGATAAGACGTTTATTCCCATCGGCTGTAATGCGCCGGTCGCGCGCAGCGCTTAAGCGATAGGACAAGAAATAACTCACACCGCTATTACGTGTGAAAAAGGAAAGCCATTTACGCATATGCCCCCCCTATACCGGATATAATACCAGCGTTAACTCACGCTCGGCCGCTTCCGTCTGGTTACTTACTAACTGGATATTATCACATGCAATAAACGCCGAAGGATCAAGCACAATATGGCGATCCGCCGCTATAGCCACAGTAAGGGCATTGCCATCACTATCCACTAAATTGCGATAGGTTCCATCCTCACTTGAGGCAGCATTAAATGTAATGCTAGTACCCGTCATCGCAGCAGGCGTAATAAGCCCTACTAGGGTGAGGCGTGAGAGCGATAATGTTTGGGAGGATGCTGCACTAGCGCTGATAGTAATTGTCTGATAAATACGGTTCTTTCCCGCATAAGAAGCAATCTGTGTCATAAAAATTCCTTATAAAGAGGGTTATAAGGAACAGTATGAAACGGGTTCAGGTTAGCCGGAAGGGAGTTTTTTGGAAAGTTGCTTATTGTTTTAGGATGGATTCACCGATCATGTCGATGAATTATACTGGTATCTACTCCATCCACTCCGCCACCCACTGCTTCACCACCTGGGTCATACCCGGATGTTGCTGTTGGTTTAGCGTTGCATCAAGTGCAGCAATCTCTTGCCCTAATTCTTTCACATCCTCATCAGGAGAAGAGCGTTTAAACTGCTCTAAATCCTGCTTGGCATGTTCGAGTGCATAGGCGGCACCTGTATAATTCTTATCATCAGCCAAATCACGCGCGAGCATGAGGTTGTCGTGGATAGCCTCCAGCGGCTGGTCTTGCACTTCGGCATCCCTATACATTGCCTGCGATGCAAGCTCCAATGCCTGCTCCGCTTTGTCGTATTCTTTCCGCTTCAGCGCAACATCTGCTTTCTCCAGCTGATCGCGGACATGCTGGGTGTTGAGGAGCACATTATAATGCACAATCCGCGCATCTGATACCACCACATCTGGCTTACGGGATTTGATAAAATCACCATCCATCGTGCGCACAGCAAGTGCATTATTAACCACCGGAATCCAGTAACTATGCTCGCCTTTTTGTGATGTATAGCTGATACGGGCAAATCGGAGTTGCTGTGCAGAATTAAACTCAGCCACCTGCATTTCAAGCGCACGTGCTTCTTTCAGCGCCAGCTTTACATTGGCAATGCCTTCAGGATACATATCATGCAACAATGCAATATTGGCCATACTAATATGCCCCAGAATATCTGAAGATTCTTTCAGCAATAACGCATAATGCGCATCATCCTCCACCCCTTCTTGCGCAAGTGCAGGTTTAGCCATCATAATGGCTAGTAGCAATAGTATGTATATTACGGTTTTTCCTTGATAAAACACATGATCTCCTATCATACGTTAAAGTATCTTACGCAACCTTGGCTAATATAGGGTTCATGCTGATGTTAATTATTTGCAAGGTTCATCAGAAACCCTATTAAAATGGCGCTGCTTGGTATAAAGTGAAGGCAATATCAGATAAAGTAGAGCATCATGATTCAAAAACGCACCTTATTGCTTGCCATTGCCGCCACCGCATTGATTGGCGGAGCCTGTGTTTATAGTTTGGGCGGGCGCTATGTCAGCACGGATAATGCCTATCTCAAAGCACCCAAAATCTCCATCAGCCCAGAAGTAGCAGGCAAAGTGACGGAAGTACTGGTCACCGATAATACCCGCGTTAAACAAGGCGATCTCTTATTCCGCATTGATGAACAACCCTTCGCTATTGCGCTACGCGGTGCAGAGGCGGATTTAGCGGGGGTAGGAAGTGATATTGGCGGATTACAAGCTGATTATCAGCAAAAGAAAGCAGAGTTAGAACGCGCGGAAGAAAATATCCGTTACCAACAACAAGAATACGACCGCTACCGCCAACTCATGGCCACCAGCGCGGTTGCGGCGGCTAAAGTAGACGAAGCCAAGCATTTACTCACCGAAGCCACCAAAGCGCGCGATTCTGCCCTGCAAGAAATGATGGCCGAAGAGGCACGCTTAAGCGGCAATCCAGCCTTGCCTGCGCAACAGCAACCACGTTATCTGCAAGCCGTATCCGCCGTTGATAAAGCCCAGCTTGATCTCACCCGCACCACTGTCACTGCCCCCTCAAACGGTATAGTCGCAAGCGTAACGCTAGAGCCTGGCGAATATGTCACCCCTGGCCAACCGCTGTTTAGCTTGGTAGATGACAGCCATATCTGGATCGAAGCCAATTTTAAAGAAACTGACCTCACCTATGTTCGCCCTGGCCAGAAAGCTGAAGTAGAAGTAGATACCTATCCTGGCCATCATTGGAATGCCACCGTTGCAAGCATCACCCCCGCCACTGGCGTAGAGTTTTCACTCTTTCCACCGCAAAACAGTTCAGGCAACTGGGTGAAAGTGGTGCAGCGCATTATGGTGCGGTTGGAAATTGATAAACAAGATAAAGATTTCCCACTGGCGGCTGGTATGAGTACGCTAGTGACAATTGATACGGGAAAAACGCGAGTTGCTAGGATGCTAGAATAAGGTAGGATTCGGGATCCAGCATTCAGGATTCAGAGGTTTCCTTCGCATTGAGAAACCTCACAAAATTTTTTTCTTCCTCAGAAAAAGCGTTGACAGATATTCTAATTGTGCCACCTTTTCCCGAATCCCGAATCCTACCTATACTCCCCCACATGCTTCACATAATTCGCCGCTGAAATTGCAATATAGGCCTTCTCCTCCGGTGTCATATCACGGAAATATTTGGCAGGATTGCCGGCCCAGATTTGGCCTGCTTTGACGCGCTTGCCTGGAGTAACGAGAGCGCCAGCCGCTACCCAGCCACCGCTTTCTACCACCGCGCCATCCATAATAATCGCACCCATGCCTACGAAGCTATCATCCTCAATCGTGCAAGCATGTAGCAAGGCATTGTGGCCGATCGTTACACCGGAGCCAACATAGGTTGGAAACCCACCGCGTGTTACATGAATCACTGTACCATCTTGGATATTCGTCCGGTCACCGATTACCACCGGCTCCACATCCCCACGGATCACGCAATTAAACCACACACCGACTTCGCTACCAATCGTCACATCGCCAATAATACTGGCCGATGGGGCAATAAATGATGTGCTATTTATCGTGGGGGAGATACCTTTATACGGCAGAATAACAGGTTGCATGATAATATCCTTTCTTATATAACACAAGCTTGCTACTGTTGTTTCAGTTTGAAAACTGTCATTCCAGCGAAGGCTGGAATCCAGCATAATGCTTGCGAATGTAATGAGCGCGGTACTTTTGCTTTATGTTTAAGAGGACTGGATCCCAGCCTGCGCTGGGATGACATCCAGAACCTCTCAAGCATTTTTCAAATGGAAATAACATTAGCCTACCATATCATAGAAAGACTTTAGATTCATTATGAGTGTTGTTGTTCGTTTTGCACCTTCACCTACGGGCTTCCTGCATATTGGCGGGGCGCGTACGGCTTTGTTTAACTGGCTGTTTGCCCGTCATAATGGTGGCAAATTTTTATTGCGTATTGAAGATACGGATAAAGAACGCTCCACCAAAGAAGCCATCGATGCCATTATCGCTGGTATGGAATGGCTGGAATTAGAGCATGATGACGAGATCGTCATGCAATCTGCCCGCGCAACCCGCCACGCCGAAGTAGCGCATCAATTACTCAAAGAAGGCAAAGCCTATCAATGTTTCTGTACACCAGAAGAGCTGGAAGAAATGCGCGCGCAAGCCATGGCTGAGAAGCGCTCCTTCCGCTATGATGGACGCTGGCGCGACCGCGATACATCTGAAGCTCCTAAAGGCGCTAAATCGGTGATCCGCCTAAAAGCTCCCCTGGAAGGCTCCACTGTGATTGATGATGCCGTACAAGGCACTGTCACGGTTGAAAACAAACAACTGGATGACCTGGTATTGCTCCGTTCTGACGGCACACCTACTTATATGCTCGCCGTTGTAGTAGATGATCACGACATGGGCATCACCCATATCATCCGTGGCGATGACCACCTCACCAATGCCAGCCGCCAAGCACTGATTTACCAAGCCCTCGGCTGGGATATCCCGCAATTTGCACATATCCCGCTCATCCATGGGCCAGATGGCGCTAAGCTTTCCAAGCGCCATGGCGCGCTCGGTGTGGATGCTTACCGCGATATGGGCTATTTGCCGGAAGCGATGCGTAACTATTTACTGCGTCTAGGCTGGTCACATGGTGATGATGAGATTATCAGCACATTACAGGCCGTAGAATGGTTCAATCTCGATTCCATCGGCAAATCCCCTGCTCGTTTTGATTTTGCCAAGCTCAACAACCTCAACGGCCATTACATCCGCGAAGCAGGTGATAAACGCTTGGTGGGACTCACACAGCCTTTTATTGAAGAACGCATCAAACGCAAACTCACCGATCTAGAAATCGTCCGCCTCACCAAAGGCATGAACGGCCTCAAACAACGCGCAAAAACGCTGATTGAATTGGCAGATAGTGCGTTATTCTATACCTGGAAAACACCACTCCCAATCAATGAAAAAGCCCAGCAATTGCTTACCTCAACAGAAGCCCATCCGCTCTTAAGCGGCCTGGTGATGCTGTTTGAAAAGCAAGATTACTGGGATCATCAAACATTGGAAGAGAAAATCGGCGATTTTGCAGCAGTGCGCGAAGTTAAACTCGGCACCATCGCCCAACTCTTACGTGCAGCACTCACCGGCTCCACCGTATCGCCAAGCGTGTTTGATATGATGACGGCACTTGGGAAAGAAGAAACGCTAACGCGCATTCGCGCTGTGTTACCGCAATAAGAACTGATACTGCCTGATGCGTTTTCTCTAGTCGCTTGTCATTCTTGGACTTGATCCAAGAATCCATCCAAAACATAAAGCCCTTCTAAGCAGTATGTTTGCTTTAGTAGTATGATGGGTCCTTGGATCAAGTCCAAGGATGACATAGCGTACTGGTAAGGATCACGTCCGGGATAACAAGGTATCAATTTAATATCTTACATAAGCTCCTTCACCTTGGATACCTTATCCGCAATCCGCGTAGGCTCTGGCAGGCGGTAGCGTGTCAGGCATTGGAGGGTAAGGTTTACAGCCGTGTCGTGATCCACACGGTGGCCTGGAGAAATAAACAATGGGTTGGTTTTCTCTTTACTGCGTAGCACTGTGCCGATACGCTCGTTTTTATCCATCAACAACGTCCACTCACCCTTAGCAGGGCCAGGCATATCATAACGCCCTGTAAGGCGGGATTTGGCAACGCCGATAGCAGGCATATCCGTAATAACCCCCAAATGCGCCGCAATCCCCAATCGGCGTGGATGGGCAATGCCTTGGCCATCTACCATCAACAGATCAGGCTGCTCAGGCAGTTCTTCAAGCGCCTTAAGGATAACGGGAATTTCACGGAAGGAGAGTAACCCTGGCACATAGGGAAAAGGCGTAGGTAATGTGGCGCGAATGGTGTGAATGGGTGTAAGCTCAGCGATATTCATCAACACAATCACCGCAAAGCTTAAGTCACGCTCTATATCATAACTAACATCCACCCCAGCCACCGTATTTAGCGTACCAAACGTATTGCACAATACGACCTTCTGCTGCAATTCCTTCTGAATGGCAACCGCTTCCGCAACATCGCTAGGTGTTCGGAATGTTTCTGGCATTAAATATAGCCAAGATAATGTAATATAAAATAAATAGGAACGCCCCAGATAATCAGGCGAAGCAAAAACCCTATACGCATAGCATTCTCCCTATGGATGGTGATAGGGGAATTATAGGATATAGAGGCGGGAATGACAAGGTGTACGAACGGTTAGCTACTGACCTCATTCTGAAATTTTTATTTGTTTTGCAGCCTTGTCATCCTTGGACTTGATCCAAGGATCCATCGTAGTAATAAAGCAAACATACTGCTTAGAAGGGCCTTATATTTTAGATGGATTCTTGGATCAAGTCCAAGAATGACAAGAATGATTGCAAAATGAGTCAGCACTAACGGCCAACCTAACCAAACCGCCCCGTAATATAATCCTGCGTCATCTTAGACGATGGGTTGGTGAAGATGCGCTCGGTCGTATCAAACTCAATCAGCTTGCCCATATGGAAAAACGCCACACGTTGCGATACGCGCGCGGCTTGTTGCATGGAGTGGGTTACAATCACAATGGTGAAATTGCTGCGCAATTCGTCAATGAGCTCTTCGATTTTAGCCGTTGCAATTGGGTCAAGCGCAGAGCATGGCTCATCCATGAGAATCACTTCAGGATTGACCGCAATCGCCCGTGCAATGCATAAACGCTGCTGCTGGCCACCTGAAAGCCCAGTGCCTACTTCATGCAAGCGGTCAGATACTTCATTATATAACCCTGCCCGCTTCAAGCTGGTGACTACAATATCATCCAATTCGGATTTACTATCCGTAATCCCATGCAGGCGTGGGCCATAGGCGATGTTATCATAGATAGTTTTCGGAAAAGGATTCGGCTTCTGGAACACCATGCCGATACGGCTGCGCAGCGCCACAACATCTACGGATTTATCATAGATATTATCATTACACAGCGTAATCTCACCCTCGATACGGCAATGTTCAATCGTGTCATTCATCCGGTTGATACAGCGCAAAAAGCTGGATTTACCACAACCAGAAGGGCCAATCAGCGCGGTGACAGTGTTTTCTTCGATATCGAGATTAATATCAAACAGCGCCTGCTTCTCACCGTAAAACAGATTCACATCACGCGCCGCGATTTTAACCGGCTTTTTCTCGTTTTTGCTTTTATCGAAAGGAGAAGCTATTGGCATGTTATATTACCATCTATGTTCATATTTTTTACGCAAATATACGGCCACTGCGTTAAGCACAATCAAAAATACTAGCAGCACCATAATCGCCGCTGATGTTTTTTCAATAAAGGCCAGCTCAGGGCTATCTGACCACAAGAAAATCTGCACTGGCATCACCGTTGCAGGATCCAGGAATCCGCGTGGAACATCCGCTACGAATGCCACCATCCCTACCATCAATAACGGCGCTGTTTCGCCGAGTACACGCGCAATGGCCAGAATACACCCTGTCATTACACCAGGCATAGCCAGTGGCAATGTATGGTGCCACATCACTTGAATCGGCGATGCACCAAGCGCCATAGCGCCATCTTTAATCGAAGGCGGCACTGCCTTAAGGGCGTTACGCGTGGTGATCACAATCGTCGGCATTGCCATCAGTGCCAGAGTCAGCCCCGCCACTAATGAGGACGAACGTGGCAAGTTAAAGAACGCCAAATAAATCGCCAGCCCTAACAGGCCAAATACAATCGAAGGCACAGCGGCAAGGTTATTGATATTAACCTCAATCGCATCAGTAATCTTATTCTTCGGCGCAAATTCTTCCAAATACACCGCTGTCATTACTGCCAGTGGCGTAGCCAGCCCCATACAGATAATCACGGTCAGCAACGATCCCACCAAACTCCCAATAATCCCCGCCTGCTCAGGCTCGCGGGAGTCACCGGAGGTGAAGAAGGTGGTGTTAAAGCGCGTATGCACCATATATTGCTGTTCGAGGGATTCTATCCAGACAATCTGCTTATCTTTAATCCGGCGGCGCTCAGGCGGCGTTTCTTTAGAGATATAACCTTTCGCATACATATCCACATCCGCAGAGGCCGTCACCTCCATATCCATAATCGTGCCAACCAGGCTAGGATCCGCCAACACAGCATCGCGCAGCTCTTGCGCTGCACCCTTGCTCACCAAGCCATAAAGGCTCATCAGCGATTGACGGTCTGTCGCATCAGGGAAACGGGTTTTAAGCGCATCACGCACGAGAATGCTATAGTCAGCCTTCTCTGGCTCATCGATATTAATCACATCATGCGAGAAATTGACCGGAATTGTCAGCGTTGTCTTCACAAACGCTGAATAGCCACGCCCTACGATATTGGTCATCAAAATGCCCAAAAAGACAAATGACACAATCACCGCCAAAAAACCATAGCACTTAAAGCGCTGCTCAGCGCGGTGACGGCGTTTGAGACGGGCAGTAATAGCGGCCGGATTATTCATAGCGTTCCCGATATTTTCTCACGATAATGAGCGCTGCGATATTTAACAGCAACGTAATCACAAATAAGGTCAACCCCAGCGCAAAAGCAGCCAAGGTTTTCGGGCTATCAAACTCTTGATCTCCCACCAGAAGGGTTACAATTTGTGCGGTTACAGTGGTCACTGAATCGAGCGGATTAAACGTCAACTTTGCCGCCAGACCTGCCGCCATCACCACAATCATCGTCTCCCCAATCGCACGGGACATCGCCAGTAACACCGCCCCCATAATCCCTGGCAATGCAGCGGGTAATACAACTTTCGTCACTGTCTCCGCCTTAGTAGCACCCAGCGCAAACGATGCATCACGCAAACTATTTGGCACCGCATTCATCACATCATCCGAAAGCGATAGGATAAACGGAATGATCATAATCCCCATCACCAACCCAGCCGCCAGCGCGCTTTCAGAAGCCACATCCAGCCCGATGGCCACCCCCACATCACGGATAAACGGCGCCATAGTAATCGCCGCAAAATAGCCATAAACGACAGTAGGAATTCCTGCCAATATCTCCAGCACAGGTTTGACAATGCTCCGCCAACGGCGGGAGGCATATTCGGAGATGTAAATTGCTGAAAATAAACCCAAAGGCACAGCCACCAGCATCGCAATCAGTGTAATCAGCAATGTGCCCAAGAATACCGGAACCGCCCCAAATGCCCCTGAACTACCAGCCTGATCTGCCCGTAGCGCCATTTGCGGGCTCCAATCCAGGCCAAACAGAAAATCCAGGGGTGAAACCACGCTGAAGAAGCGGATCGACTCAAAAATAACCGATAAAATAATCATCGCCGTCACCGAAATAGAGACAGCCGAACTCGCAATCAGCACCCAACGCACCCATTTTTCCACATGCTGCCGCGCACGGAATTGAGGGGATATTTTACAATAACTTAAAGAGATAAGCGCGATAGCTATTGGCACTAATGCCCATAATATAACAGGATGCGCCCAGGCACGTAATGCAATATATCCAAGAGTTACAGGCACTAAGCACCATAGCACAGCGCACCAGCCATAAAAAGATGGCAACGATGGCAACGCCACCGCCCCAGCGGCAGCACGTCGCAGCGCGAGTTTTTTCCCAAAGAAAAACAACGCGCTACCGAATATCACCAATAGTATAAGGGTGATAACCAACTGCATTCACAAACCCTCTAAATAACTATAACGGCGGGCAGAATACGCAATTTTAACACGGATAGCAAGAACGGATTGGCATAATAATGCTATAATATTGGAAATATTTAATTAATCTATTCATATAGCAGGGGAATTGGGCTATAAGACTGCACCCGCCTATAAAATAAGCCTCTCGTCATTGCGAGGCCACAGAGTGGCCGTGGCAATTATTGCATGGATCCCGCTCTTGTCATTCCGGACTTGATCCGGAATCTACCAGGACTGGCGCTTTCACCTAGATTCTTCTATATTACGCCCCCATAACAGTGGATCCCGGATCAAGTCCGGGATAACAAATATCAATAGGTTAGAGAACCATGCAACAACGCCGCGCTACGCTCGCAATGACGATCCATTCTCTAATACCGCTTCACCACCGCCGGATTCCGTTCCACGAAATCGCGTTGATGCCAGTAAGGATAGGTTGGATAGCGGGCGCTAGCTTTATCGAGGAGGGCTGTTTGCTCCTCTGTTAAGCTCCAGCCAAGTGCGGCTAAGTTTTGCTTCAATTGCTCCTCATTACGCGCACCGATCACGATATTGGAAACCGATGGACGTTGCAGCAGCCAGTTCAGCGCAATCTGTGGGATAGTTTTTCCGGTTTGCTTGGCTACTTCATCCAGCGCATCCACCACCGTATAGAGATACTCATCCTCCACACGCGGCCCGCCCATAGCGCCACCGGATGCAATGCGCCCCTCTTTTGGCTGTTGGCCACGGCGGATTTTCCCCGTCAAACGCCCCCAACCCAGAGGGCTCCACACCATCAGACCGACACCTTGATCTACCCCAAGCGGCATTAACTCTTCCTCATAATCCCGGCCAATCAACGAATAATAGCCTTGATACACCACATAACGCGCCAAACCATATTTCTCAGAGGTTGCGAGTGACTTCATCACATGCCAACCAGAGAAATTCGAGCAACCGATATAACGCACTTTCCCACTTTGCACGAGATTATCAAGCGCGCTTAAGGTTTCTTCCACCGGAGTCAGCGCATCAAAACCATGCATGAAATATACATCAATATGATCAGTGCCTAACCGTTTTAAACTATCTTCACAGGCACGGATCAAATGATACCGCGAAGAACCTTTATCATTAGGCCCCTGCCCCATGGTAAAAGTTGCTTTGGTAGAGATCAGCACCTCATCACGACGGCCTTTTACAGCCTTGCCGAGAATCTCTTCCGATGCGCCGTTTGAATATACATCTGCCGTATCAAAGAAATTTAATCCTGCTTCTAAACAAATATCCACCAACCGTGAGGCTTGTTTTACATCCGTATCACCCCAACGCTTAAACATATCACCCACACCACCAAAGGTGCCAGTGCCTAAGCTTAATGCAGGTACTTTCAAGCCAGAACGGCCGAGTTGTCTATATTCCATCATGTTCCCCTCTTTCTATTAGTACTTTAGTTCGGGATTGATGATATAGAAATGATACTCTTTTGTTAAGAGGATTTTTCATGCCTTTGTCATCCTTGGACTTGATCCAAGGATCCATCATAAAATTGAAAGCAAAATACAGCATATAAGAAAGAATAACGCCATTGGTTTTAGATGGATTCTTGGATCAAGTCCAAGAATGACAAAGCACCCTTCATCATCGCAAGCAACCACTGTCATTTATCACCCCCTTAGCTTTTCCCCAGTTGAGTGTCATCGCATCTTAAGCCCCCTGGTCATAGGCTATATATAACAACCCCATTCTTCTTACATGCCCAGCAGGAGCGGCGCATGTGATTTCACACACATTATATAAGGAGGCATACCATGGTAACCTTTGGTACAGAAAACAACCTTAACACTTTGCTCTACCACCTCACCGAACTGGAATATAATATTGTTGATGCTTACGAAGCAGCACTGAGCCGGCTGGATGATCTGGCGCAAAAAAATACATTGGAACAATTCCGGCTTGATCACCTAGCACATACGATTAATCTCTCTGAGCTCATCCGCTCTACCGGCGAAACACCACCGCAAGGCCCTACTTTTCGACAAATACTTACCACCGGCAAAATCGTTCTGGCCGATTTGGTGGGAGATAAGGCTATCTTAAGAGCTATGCTCTCTAATGAAATGGATATGCATAACACCTATCACCAAGCAATCAATAATCCTGTTGTGCCGTTTAACGTGCAAGATATTTTGCGCAAACATTATGCCGATGCCAAGAAACACACCCACTGGTTTGAAGAAATCACCCATCAGGCACAAGCAGCATAGGAGGATATGTAGCTTTATTTTTTTAGGATGGATTCACCGATCACATCGGTGAATGACAGTATAAAAACACCCTCATTCAAAGAAAGATATATATGCGTAGATGACGGCCTTTACTCACATCTAACACCATCACCCAATGCCGCTATTCATTCTTTATACAGATTTTGATATTCTGTAATTATCCAGAGGGGCTTGCCCCTTCATGGAGGAGGGCCGGAGCTTTGTAGATAGTTTGACGTAGGTCAATGCAATCTTACACTCCGGCTCTTTTGTATTATACGATGATAAAGTCGTTCTCGTGCAAACCGCTATATCCGACATCAAGCAAATAGATTTTCCCATGCTTACCAAAATCAATAATCGCATCATTGGGAAAACTATCATCTAAGCCAGCATAGCTAATACGCGACATAATATCATTCACTGATGGCGTAATAGCACTGGAAAGGACTATCTTATCACCACCTGACCAATAATAGCTGCTAGCAAAGTCCACAATAATATCTTCCCCAAAATGAGGGGCAAACGAGAAGTAATCAACACCAGCGCCACCCAAAAGAATATCATCGCCTAGATCACCGAAGATCACATCATCACCTTCATTACCACCCAAAATATCATTCCCTTTACCACCATGAATGGTATCATTTCCTTCTTGGCCTGCTATCGCATCCAGATCACGATCACCAAATAACTCATCATTACCCATGCCGCCTAATATACCATCCATTCCTTTACCGCCGCGAATAGTGTCATCACCCATATTGCCCCCGAGTAAATCTTCACCCTGTTGGCCATGAATATAATCATTACCTCCACTACCATCTATAGTATCTGAACCATCATCACCAAAAATACTATCCGCCTCATAGCTACCCAATATCTCATCATTACTACGTGTGCCTTGGTAAACCATGGCAGAATAGCTCATACCACCTTGAAGATTTGGTACATCATTACCTAAAATAGTACGTGCAGTTGTAAAAAATGGCGAATTCATAACTTTCCCTATATATCAATATATTAACAAACAAGATACAATAATAGCGCGAATTATACGCAAAATGCACACCAAAGAAAAGCACATAATTATAGAATAAATTAATATACACCTACATAAATCCATAAACATCCCGTAAGAGTCTGTCTTTATGTGTTTTCTTCTTTCTCACCCTTAGCCCATGCGGCAATTTTATATAGGGCGGGTTAGAGTTATTCAACGATGCATTCTATTATGGGATCCGCATCCCCCTTTTCTGATGTTACTCTTCCCAGAATGCTTCGCCTTTTATAATGCCAATTATTCAGGAGGTTATAATGGCTACAAATTCTAACAAAAAAACTGCATCCGAATATAACGATGATAACAAAGAAGAAAGCTCCCGCTCTAGCTCCAGAGGGAGTTCTTCTAAAGCACAAAATGTACCTGAACGTGATGAAGAAGGCCGCTTTGTAAGCGACGATGATGATAACGAAGGGCGTTCACCTCGTTCTAGCCGCTCTCGCAACTCCTCTCAATATGATGAGGATGATAATGACGATTATGGTCGTTATGCCCGCTCAAACCGTGCGCGTAATTCATCGCCATATGATGACGAAGATGATGGACGTTATGCTCGTTCGAGCCGTTCTCGTAGCTCGCAATATGATAATGACGATGACTACGGCCCTAGCCGTGGTGGCCGTCGCAGCTCCTCATCTGCCTATGGCCGCCGTCAAGGTGGATGGTTTGGGGATCATGAGGGCCATGCAGAAGCAGCGCGTCGTGGCTGGGATAATCCAAACCATGGCCCAAGCGGATGGTTTGGTGATTCCGAAGGCCATTCACGCGCAGCACAACGTGGGTGGGATAACCCGAACCATGGCCCAAGTGGTTGGTTCGGTGATTCCGAAGGCCATTCACGTGCAGCGCAACGTGGCTGGGATAATCCAAACCACGGCGAAAGTGGATGGTTCGGTGATTCTGAAGGTCATTCACGCGCAGCACAGCGCGGCTGGGACAACCGTCCATCATCACAACGTTCATCACGCAGCAGCCGTGATTATGATGATGACTACGGCTATTCACGCCGCCGTCCATCACACTACTAACCATCCCTTACGATGGCAGGAGGGGAAGCGCATGCTTTCCCCTCCTTTATCCCCAGCTTAGGAGACTATCATGCAACGCCATACTCTTACCATGCTGAGCGTCCTATCGCTCATCCCGTTTCACGTACAAGCGGAAACCTATTCAACACAAGATTTTGTGACCAAAGCATCCACCGCTAATCAGTTTGAAATTGATGCGGCCACTATCGCACTCCAAAAATCCCAAAGTGCGGATGTCAAACAATTTGCATCAAAAGTGAAAACAGACCACGAGGCAACAAAACGTAAGCTCACGGCCGTCGTGAATACAGCACAATCCAAGAATGATAATGATACAGCCAGTCTGCAGCTCTCCACAGAGCTAGACCGCAAACATCAAGAGATCATTGATACACTTGAAGCCAGCTCCAACGCGGATTTTGATGAACGCTATATTGATAGCCAAACCACCGCCCATAGAGAAGCCGTAAACCTCTTCTCCGCTTATGCCCGAAGCGGCAAAGATCCAGAAATCAAAAGCTTTGCTAATGAAACTTTGCCCATACTGCAAGGGCATCTCAGCCATGTGAAAGAATTACAGGAGAGTTATTAATTAATGAAAGTATCTCTATTGTCATCCTTGGACTTGATCCAAGGATCCATTACAAATAGAGAGCAAAAATATGGCTTCTAATA
Organism: uncultured Rickettsiales bacterium; assembly: GCA_964574415.1. Lineage (GTDB taxonomy): Bacteria > Pseudomonadota > Alphaproteobacteria > Rickettsiales > CAZNNM01 > CAZNNM01. The sequence continues at coordinate 211,915 of CAZNNM010000003.1, forward strand.
ATGCTTATTTGTTTAGGATGGATTCTTGGATCAAGTCCAAGAATGACAATAAGTATACTCGTCATCGCGAACATAGGTCAGCGTATGACACATTGTAACCAAATAATAATACCCGAAAACCAAAAGCATAACATTTATAACTACCTTAACTTGTAAGGAACTCGTATGAAACACATTGCGTATATCACCAGTATCGCCGCACTAGCTATTATGGCATATTCTGATTTCACCCAAGCTCAAAGCTCCCGTAATCCCAGCGGAAGTGTGAATAACAGCACAGCCAATCCTGACAGCAGCAATACCATCTCTGGCAATGCGGTTGGGGATGCGTATTGGGAATCCGAAAATAAATACTGGCGCAGCACCTACCCCACCCGCTCCTATTATAGCTCCTCCAAAGACTATACTATCTATGAGCCGGCATACCGTTATGGTGTTGATCTGTACAATCGTACCCCACATACACGCTATCAAGATTTAGACCAGATAGAACTGCGCAACCGGTGGTCACGCTTTCGTGGCGAATCAAGCCTCAGCTGGGATGATGCCGAAGCCGCCACACGGGATGCCTATGAGCATATGATGCAACGGGGGCGTGAAGAACAAGAAAATAATTAGGGAAAGAAACGGTGTAAAACTGGTTATCTTGTCATTCACCGACTTGATCGGTGAATCCATCCTAAATATAGCTTTATTATTTTTTAGATGGATACGCCGATCAAGTCGGCGTATGACAACAGAATGCCATCACCACTCCACCACCACCGCTGCATGATCTGAAAACATTTGCGGAATAATACGCAGCTGCACCCTCTCCGCCAGCGATGCGGAGCATAAGCATAAATCCAGCGCTAATTGCCGCTTATGAAAACGGAAGGTTGGTTCATCTTCTCGGTTTAATAGGCGTAAATCCGTATGGCGCAGCAGCGGCTCAAGTTCTGAGAATCCCCGCATAATATTAAAATCCGCCAAAATAACCACCTCCTTACCTGTCTCTTGCACCAAGCGCCGCATTTCCTCAAACTGCAAAACACGCACATCGTATTGTAATGAGAAATGCGCAAAGAACAGGCGAATATCGGGCGCTATGTCCATCTTATAAATCAGCCGTTTGCTTCCATGTTTAAAATACAGCCGCTGAAACGGAAAATCCCGCCGTGCAATAAAAGCATTGCTCTTGCCACGATGAAACGGCAGCGCTGAAATCAACGACTCCTCGCCATATTTATCCGCAATATCATAAAAACAATAATGCTCACACATCAACGCCTGAAGCTGGTTCATATAACCGGAATGAAATGACCCGCGATCCACTTCCACCAAACAGCACATATCAGGCCTCTCATCATCAATAATCTCCCGAAACTGCGCCAATACTCTACGCTGCATAGAAGGACGCATATAGAATTGCCGGTCAATACGCATCACATATTGCCACAACGCCCCACTTATACCTTTGGCATAACCTAAATTGCTAAAAATAATCTTCATACTACAGCCATCTATGCACCTGCGCACCGCATAGACCGATGAATTTATGCCACCAGGATTGACGGCTCCAATCCTCTAATGTTGCAGTAACGCATACATTTCTATCCTGAAGAAAATGCTGTTTAAGCTGCGCAATATGTTCCTTATCATGAAAAATGAGATTCGCTTCACGGTTATAGACCAGGCTCATATGATCAAAATTCGTACTGCCCATTGTCGCCCAGTTATCATCAATGACGAGATATTTTGCATGTAGAACTGTCTCACAGTAAAATAACACCTTAAACCCTGCCACCAGCCACCGGCCTAATAACGCACGGCTGACTTTATCGGCAAGCCGGACATCTGTCTTATACGATAACATCAACACCACCTCCACCCCACGCTTCTGCGCACGATACAGCGCTTTACGGAAGCGGCGCGGTGGGAAGAAATAGGGGGTTGCGAGATAGATACTATGCTCTGCTGCATCCACGGCGCGGAGTAATTCTTTATACACCGGATACCGCCCAAGTGAGGGCTGCTGAACTGCCGCTTCAATAGTTTTTCCGGTAGGAAGCCTAGCATAGCTATCTTCACTTGCCTGCACTAAACGTGACCAAAATTTGGAGAAGTCACGCTGCAACCCTTCAGCAAGTATCCCCTGCACACGTATCTCCGTATCGCGCCAGCCCTTCATGAAACCTGCAATACATATGCCACCTAGATGCGCAATCGCACCATCTACCATTAATACCTTAGAGTGATTACGAGGAAACCAGAACCAGGGCAGGAATAATTGGATGATCCAGAGCGGATGGTAAAACACCACCTGCCCTCCTGCTGCTTTAAACTCTTTTATCAGGGGAGAAGAACGCACCGTACGGCTGCCCACCGCATCCAACACCAAACGCACCCGCACACCTTCTGTGGCTTTTCGGGTAAGCAATGTCAAAAAATCCTGGCCTAGCCTATCGTTCCACACAATATATTGCTCAATATCGATGCTATGCCTGGCATTGGCACAATCCTCAAACATGGCATACCATGCATCATTGGTTTTCAGAAAAAACTCCATACCCCACTCCTGCTTCTGATAGAACGTATAAAGCTGGTTATAAAAATTCGAGAGGTTTTACGGTACTGACGCATTTTGCAATAATTGTTGTCATTCTTGGACTTGATCCAAGAATCCATCTAAAACATAAAGCCCTTATAAGCACTATTATTGCTCTATTATTACGATGGATCCTTGGATCAAGTCCAAGGATGACAAAGCGTGAAAACAAGCAAAAATTTCAAAATGAGGCAGTACCGGTTTTACTCCCCTATCGCTTCTTTATGCTGAAACCTATAGCTTTTAAAAGAGTATCCACCCATACTCACAGGAGCCTCCCATGACCCAACCCATCCCAGAAGGATTCCATAGCGTCACCCCGAGCCTCATCCTAAACGGGGCGGCCAATGCTATTGAGCTGTATAAAAAAGCCTTTAACGCAGAAGAGCTTTACCGCATGGAAACACCGCACACCGCTAAAATCATGCACGCCTGCATTAAGATTGGTAACTCTATGCTCTTCATCTCTGATGTAGCACCAGAAATGGGTTGCGGTGAGTTAATGTTATCGGATACTGCTAGACGGCGCATCCTCTTCACAACGCATCCCGACATGCTCCACTTCCACTTGGAAATTCGTATGCTCAATGCCATGCTTCTTTGCGACAGCATGGGCTTGTTTGAGGAGTGAGCTATCTTCGGGATGGTCATCCACCAGCAAATGCGCCGTTAAGCTATGCTGGCCGCTGGTGATACTCCAGATATGCAAATCATGCACATCTTTCACACCTGGCAGCGCTGTCAACTCCGCATGAACCCGCTGCAATTCCACCCCTTCAGGCACACCTTCCAGCAGAATATTCAAACTCTCTGACAGCAATTTCCACGTGCGCGGCAATACCCAGAGGCCGATCAACACCGCAATCACCGCATCAATCTGTGCCCAGCCTGTCATATAGACCAGTATCGCCCCGATAATTACCCCGATAGAGCCCAGCATATCCGCAAATACCTCCAGATACGCCCCTTTCATATTAAGGCTCGATTCGCTACCACTCACCAAAATCCGCATACTGATAAGATTCACTACCAATCCCAGAATAGCAACAGCAAGCATACCCCATGTTTCGATTTCGGGCGGATTGAGGAAGCGTTCATAGGCTTCATATAAAATATAAAGCGCCACCAAAAATAACCCAATCGCATTAAATGCCGCCGCCAAAATTTCAAACCGGCGATAGCCAAAGGTGCGGCGGTTATCGGCTGAGCGTTTGCCAATACGAATCGCCACCAGCGCAATCACTAGGGCCATCACATCGGTAAACATATGCGCAGCATCGGATAACAACGCCAAGCTATTGGTCAGGAAACCACCCACCACCTCAGCCGCAAAAAACGATCCTGTCAGCGCAATAGCCCATAGCAATTTGCGCTCATTAGCCACACCCGCCGCATGGTTATGGCTGTGGCTATGTCCGTGATGATGCTCGTGATCGTGATGATGACCCATGATTAGTCTTTCCCGACAACCGCCTCGATCATAATCTCCACATCATAACCAGGGGCTGCTAAACGCGATTCCACCGTCGCCCGCGCCGGCGTTTTGCCAGGCACTACCCATGCATCCCAGGCTTTGTTCATATCTGCAAAATGATCCATATTGGTAAGCCAGATATTGGCTTTGAGGATACGTGTTTTATCACTGCCTGCTTTGGCCAGTAGCGCATCAATCTGCTGCAATACATCTTGCGTTTGCTCAAAAACCGATTTGCCCTTCGCCGCCTCTGCGATCATACCTGCTGTGTAAATAAGATCCCCATACACCACAGCCTCACTCATCCTCGCGCCTGGGTCGATTCGTTTTAATGTTGTCATACTATCCTCTAAAATTATTGTTGCTCCTGCACCGCCAGCTCACGCAAATGCCATTGCTTCTCTGCCTGCATGAGTATCCACGCCACAACGCCTAACCCCAAGAACCCACATGTAATGGGAATCAGCGTATTATTATACATCTGCCCGATAAATGTACCCAGGCTGAGTGATAAAATAGAGGACACCGCGCCAATAATGGCTGATGCCATGCCTGCTACTTCGCCCATGGGCTCCATTGCAATGGCGTTTAAGTTACCAAACATCAACCCAAACGCAAAGAATAATACTGCCGCATAGGCCACAAACATCGGCAAGGTCACTTGCGCTACCACCATATGCAATGCCAAGAAAATAGCTGATGCAATGATAATTGCCATCATTGCCGACGTGCAAATATGGCGCATTCCCAACTTCACCACAAAACGGGAATTAAGCAGCGATGCCACACCTAACACTAAGGCTAGGCCACCGAAATACAGCGAAAATGCTTCGCCGACACCAAACTGATCCTGGAAAATCTGTTGTGATGCACCGAGATAGCCGATGAAACTGCCAAAACATAGGCCCATACATAATGTATATACACGGGTCGTGCGGTTGCTAATCACAATCTGAAAACCATGAGCAAAAGCTTTGAGTTTAAAGGGAATGCGGTGTTCTTTGGTGAGCGTTTCCTCCAGGCGGAGCATAATCCACAGACCAATCACAATAGAATACACAATATACAACAAGAAGATCGCCCGCCAGCCGAAACCATGCATCACCACCTGGCCGAGGCTCGGTGCAATAGCTGGCACAAGGATGAAGATCATCATGATGAGCGACATAATACGCGCCATATGGCGGCCGCTATATTTATCGCGCACCACCGATACCGCCGTCACATAAGGCCCTGCAACACCGAAGCCTTGAATCAAACGGCCGATAAGGAGGTTATCAAATGTCTGCGCCACATAGGCTATCACACTGCCCACAAGATATAACCCAATCCCTGCATACAGAATCGGCTTGCGCCCCATCGCATCCGAAAGTGGGCCGGCGATGAGTTGGCCAATCGCCATGCCACCAAAGATAAAGCCAATCAGTAATTGCACTTGATTCGGATTGCTCACCTGCAATTCCCCGCCAATAACCCCAAGCGCAGGCAATAATGCATCAATAGAAATCGCCACGATCGACATCAAAAATGCCATCAAAATCGTGAATTCTTTACTTGGAATAGGATGATCAACTGTCATAGATAGCCTTTATGAAAAACGAATAGAAGAAGGAATATAGAGGAAAATGGGGGAAATGGCGATAGTTATTCGGGGTTGACTCAATTTGAAATAACTTCTGTCATTCTTGGACTTGATCCAAGAATCCATCTAAAATATAAAACCCTTCTAAGCAGTATTATTGCCTTTATTATACGATGGATCCTTGGATCAAGTCCAAGGATGACAAAGCCAGCCTCGTCATTGCGAAGCCACAACGTGGCCGCGGGCAATCCAAATCGGTTCTGTCCCCGCGCTAGCGCTCGCGATGACGAGTGTATTTCCCGTCCTATGCCAGCCATCACCGCCCAGGCGAGCGGGTGGTTGTGCGCTGGTGTTGAATATCTGCAAGATATGTATCACATGGCGATTGAGGTGGCGTGTGGGATGGCGTTGTTTACACTGATTGTAGCCCCTCCCCTTGCTTTAGCCTCTCCGCTTCAGCTACTTCTAACAAAAAAATTCGTTCAAGTTCTGTCCAATTCTTTTGGCCTGCTTCCAGCCCTTGCAAGAATTTACGGTGTGGGGCAAACTCTTCTGCATCTGGCACAAACGAAGAAGGCAGGAATTTTCGCCTTAAAGGAACTCCCACCTCCAATAAGGTAAGTGCAGTTTTCGAGAAGTGCGCTGGTATTATCTCGTCCGCATTCAAAGCAACCAAATCAAATAATGTCGTACCACCTTCCATCGTTGCACGTAATGCCTTTGTATAATGTGGATATTTCAATACTTCCGTTAGATATTTAAGATTATCTTCAACACACATATCATTCGTCAGCGCCCCGATGATAGCATTCTTACTTGTGCTGGAGACATGATGCATTAATTCCAGATTATCAAAATGCTGAAGTATATATTTCCATGCCTCTAATGTACCATATTCTGCAGTATAGGTTGCAAGACTATCCCCTCCTACAGTTTGCATATTAATATCCAAGCTTGGATCCACACTCTTTAAGATCATGAAAATACGCTTATAGTTTTTAGGCTCCATAGGCAGCACTTGAAATGCATATATATCATCTTCATAGATTTCACGCGGAGAAACCCCTTTAAGCTTTGTTAGCACTCGCACTAACATCGGTGAATCTACATCAATAGCATAATAGAGAATCGATTCACCACCCTCTGCTTGCTTAAAGTCTTCTTTCGTCGATGGCAGTTTAAAGATATTCTGCACCATCTGTTCTTCAGATATTTTACCATTGCGATAGTCATGAATATACGAAAGCGCTATGTCATAAAATGAAGGCACTACAGGCGCCCGCTCTGCCGGAGCATCGGCACTTGCAGCATCTGCCGCCGATGTTTTAACCCGTTTCGCAGCAGGAGTAACAACATCTCCCTCAACTACACCATTACTCGCGATAAATTCTTCATGTGTACGTTTCTTGCTCATAGTATCCTCATAGTTTTTTCTGAGGCAAGACTATAATATATTAACCCCACACAATCAATATGATATTTAATAATTAATACTTACGGGCAACCGTCACCATATTCAGCGTATGCGATGGCGCAAATTCTGCGCCATCCATCCCATATTGCCCCAGGGTTTCAAACCCACTGCGGCGGAGCATATCGCGCAATTCTGTGGCACTGTAAATCTGCAAGGTAAATTGAGAGCGCGTTATCTGTGGTTTCCCAACTTTAGGATAGAGAGTGCGGTTATCAACAGAGGTTAGGCGACCCTTCTCTCTATCCAGCGAGGAAGTCTGGACGAGGTGGATACGCACATCCCCTATGGTTTTATTCACCTCCATTGCCAAACCTTCTACCGCAGCAGCATCAAGCGCATCAAGATTAAAGATATCAAACACATAGATACCACCCGGCTTCAGGTTTTTGTGGATATTACGCAGCGCTTTCTCAAAACCAGCCTTGGTGAGATGGCCAATCGCGTTAAAAATCGTAATCACCGCATCAAACCGCCCCAGTTTAAGCGTGCGCATATCACCATGGAGGAGCCTCACATTATGGTTCAGTTGCTTAGCCTTCTTCCTAGCTTGGTCTAATAATGCAGGGCTAAAATCCGAGCCGGTTACCTTATACCCCCGCTCCGCTAGCATAAATACCTGCGAACCCGTGCCGCATGTCATATCCAGCACTGTTTTGACCTGATACTGACGCAATAACTGCTCAATCACATCATTCTTTGCCGCCGTATCCTCACCGATATTGAAAGCATCAAAATATTCCGGTAATTGCTTATATTCCAGCGGTAGGCCTAGTTTACCTTTTGTCATTCCTTAACTCACATATTTCCGATACGTTTCCTTCACCATATCCCGAATATCCACCGAAAGCTGGTTCACTTGTGGCAACGCAGTGGCGAGTGTGGTGCGGATGGCCTCGGTGAGGCCTTGCTTCTGTTCAGATGTCCGGCCTTCCAGGAGATAGATCCGCACATGGATAAAGCTCCCCGTTCGCCCCATCTCCCCCACCAAAAAATCATCTGTTGCATGAGCGCGGGTTTTGATGTCGGCGGTGTTAAACACCCCGCTCTTAATCATCGCCTCATGCACAAGGCGCACAGCCTCAGTGGAACGGATCAGCGGGCGTAATGGTTCAGAATATTCAATAATCGCATGTGGCATATCTCTACTCCAAATAATTCGGCAAGGCAGGCAGAGATTCAAAATCCGCCTTATCATGCTGCACAATCAGCTTCGCATTATAGGTTTTGAGCAAACCCTTCACACGGTCAGATGATGCCAGCGTATCAGCACGGCTGTTATTAAAGCCTGGCACATAATTATGCTCATAGCTCTCATGCTGATGATAGAGATCGCCAGAGAACAGAATATTGCCACTGGCCAGTTTCACCAACATCGATTGATGCCCAGGCGTATGGCCAGGTGTGGCGAAGAAGCGCACGCTACCATCTCCAAACACATCATAATCGCCTTTGAGCAGCACCAGCTTATCTTTCTTCAGATTCCCAAAATTCGCCGGATTTACACCAAATGGCGCAGGTTTGCTGTTAATGTAATTCCACTCTTTACTCTGCAACAACACCGTCGCCTTCGGGAAATCTCGCAGATTTCCGCTATGGTCAAAATGCGCATGGGATACGGTGACATAGGTAATATCTTCCGGTTTTACATTGATCTGCGCCAATTGCTCTTGGATAGTCGTCGTCACATAATGCGCAATCCCTTCACGCATGGTTTGATCGCGCGCAGATTTCGGCAATCCCGTTTCCCATAACAATATCCCCTTAGGATGCTGCACAAGCACACATATATCCGATAATTCCCGCGTCTGCCCATCAAACTGACCAGTATCATTAAACATCGCCATGTCTTTAAAAATAATATGCCCACAATCCAAAGCATAAACCTTAAGCGCAGCCGGCTCCTCAGCCCAGGCTTGAACTGTGGAACACACCAATACGGCTATTGCCAAAACAACTCTCTTCATCATCCCCTCCTCTATTCTGAGACTATGAGAGTGGCAGGAGGGATGAGGAGTGTCAAGAGGGACGATTTTGTAGGTACTGACTCATTTTAAAGTATCCCTTGTCATTCTTGAACTTGATCCAAGAATCCATCCCAAATACAAAGCCCTTCTAAGCAGTATGTTTGCTTTAGTAGTACGATGGATTCTTGGATCAAGTCCAAGAATGACAATGCGTGAAAACGCGCAAAAATTTTACAATGAATCAATACCGACCTTGCATCACTTAACCTTTTTTAAAGTAGAGCTTGTCATCATAAACTTTTTGCTGACGTATATCCTTTAAACTCAGGCTCCCATCCGCGTTAAACACCTTCCCATTCGTCGCATTCAGAATCCCAGCGTTCACCTCCGTACCCGCAAGCACTATATCTCCCGCTTGCGTCTCCATGATAACATTCCCACCGCCAGACGTGATCTCCGATAACCCAATCACCGCCTTCGTGTGGAAACTGCTGTTGAGCATCCCACTCTTTTGCTTGGTGATGTAGCTATCCGATAGCGCTACAGAGCGGATCTCATTCTGCGCAAGCAGCGTTACATCGCCCTGGCCGGCGATCGTAGAACCATAATTGTGGATGCTATCGCCCGCGATTAATGTGGTTTTGCCGCCAGAGAGGATTTGGCCCGATTCATACAGTAAGAAGTGTAATTTTATCTTTGGAAGGAATATGTATTAACGCAGAAAAATCAACTTTCCAAATATCTAACTCGAAAAACTGCCCCTCTGTATCAATATTTAAAACAACACTAACAGGAACATCATCGGTATCCAAAAACTCTGCCTTAGCAAGCACTTTACCGAATTTCTGAATTTTCTCGTTTAATTTACAGCGGACACTTCCCATGCTGCCATCCTTCAAAGGCTCAACAATATAATTGTCTAAAGAATCTAAAATTCTTTGCCCTTCTGCATATCCCTCCAGCATCACTCTTATCAGCCTTTTTTCATCCTCTAAAAGATGGCGAGATACTTTATGGCCTTGGAACTGTGATACGTCCGACATTTATTACTCCACTTGGTAATTTATACGCAGCATACTCAACTTGTATACCATTTATAACAACTCTTCCATTGTATAAACCATTTTGCATATTCGCAGCCATGCTAGATAAATCACTTCTAATTGCTCCACTAACCACAGCACGATCCAATCCAGCAGCCTCAACATGCCTGAAAGTATGATAAACCTGATTTTCAACTCTACCAAATTGAATAGTCGTTTCTACCGTCTTAGTACCGGATGCCAAGCTTTTAGCTGCCTTCGCCGTATTCACTACCATTGCCTTAGTAGCATCCGTCGTTGCTACAAGCAATGCCTTCCCGCCTTCCTGTCTAACAATCGTCCAACCAACTTTTACTAACGAGGCTACTGCACCGATTCCCGTCATCACCATCACGCCATTAGCCATACCTTCCAATGGCTCAATCACCTGCGCATTAAAGCATTCGGAATTTCCTAAACAAACCCCAACCTGAGCACCCGTCTGGAACTGCGCATTCGCCAAAATATCCGCCCCAAGATCATTCTGAAGCTCGATTACCTTCGTACCATCAGGCTTAACCGTCACCTTAATATCATGCTTACCAACTTGGAAGGAGCAATCATACGCAACATCGGCATAAGCAGAGGAGATAAACCAATCCGTTACACTTGCACTACCACCAGCATTACACCCCACAACCTTCTCGATTAACTCAGCCTTTTCAGATTCACTAAGCGCGTTAACTTGAGATAATTTCTCAACAGCTCCAGCAACAGCACTATGCACTGCACTGGCCGCATCAACAATCCCATTCGCCACAGCTCCTCCCGCATTCCCAATCGGATTTGCAATAGCATCCGGCAACGGCACCGTAATCGAGATATGCGTCTCGCTCTCCTTCGTGATGATTTGGACGTTGTTGATGTCACGGTTTAAATCTTTGATATCTTGCGTCTGCTTCGTCGGATCAGTAATCGTGATAGTCCCATTCCCAATCGTAGCCTTCGTCACGCCAATCGTCTCATCCTTCCGGTAATCCGCATTCGCAGTATCATCCCACACATCGCTGAAGGTTTTGGTGCCGGAGGTATTTCTTCCATCATCCCCAGATACATTAATCCCGCCACCAATCTGCTTAGATACATCAATATCCTCTAAATCCTTCCAACTTAAGAACGGCGTCTCTATCTTCAGGTTACCATGGTCGGTGAGTGTTCCATCTGCATTCTTCGTAGCATTCGCTATCAATGCACCTTCAACAACAGTCCCAGTATCCGAATGGATTCTTACTCCCTCCGCCCCTAAGATAGTGGTAAGATTATCCGTAAACGTACGGTCAGAGCTACCCCTAGAGCCATTCATACTCGCCGCATTGCTCTGGTTCACATTCACCCCAAAGCTAGAGTTCTTGCTGTGGGAGGTGTTCTGTACAGACGCAACCGTTAAGAGGCCTTTCGCATCCACGTCGATGAATTTACCATCTAAGTTGGCCCCAATGATATTCATCTCAGCGCCAGATTTTAATAGGAGGGTGCCGTTTCCGGCATTGAGGCCTGCGTTGGTATACGTAGTCGAATCCGTCTTGGATTTGTTGCCACTAACCCCAAACCCCCAGCCAGACGCTCCATAACTCACACTAACACCCGCACCACTGCTGCGATTCTTATAGTAATCCGCATCCGCCAAGATATTGAGCTTCTGCCCAGCATCCAGCGTAATCCCCTCAGCCTGTATCTGCGTCCCAACCAAATTAATATCCCGACCAGATTTAATGGTCATCGAACCACTGCCCATATTAAACTGGCTAATATATGACTCCGTCCACGTGGTTTCGCTTTTATGCGTACCAAACCCAATACTCACACTCGGCCCGCCTGACAGCGCATTCTTCGTATTCTCAAAGTTGTTGCCAAGTAGCGGCGCACCCTGCTGTATCGCCAAATCCTGCCCGTAAGCATTAGCGATGGAGGTGGCTCGTATCCCACCATTAATCAGCGGCGTAAAATCCGTAGGGCTATCCATCTTACTCAGACCATATATCGCACCAAACGTAGGATTACTGACAGCCATAGCCCCCACAACATCTCCACCACGAACCGCAGCATTAATCGTATCCGTATTCGCCACCATCCCACCAAGGCTTAACATTAATAGCAATAACTTAAATACAGCCCTTATCGTCCATACCTCTTCCGAAGCTCTTGCAATTTTGCTTTTTGGCTTAGCCAATCGTGATACGCTTTAGAAGTGACACGATCCACAGGCTTAAACTGTAAACTATCCCAAATAGCATTTAATGTACTTTCGGGGGTGATGAAGGGAAGTTCAGGTTGTGTGGATTCAAAATAACCAATCTCAATGGGTGGAAAATCTTTAGGCTGATTGGGCTGCTCACAAATAAATGTCTGTCTAAATGACTTTCCGGCAGTAGCCGTTGCAGGGATATATGTCTCGCGTAAAATGCAGCGCATACCAGCACGCTGAACTACCATGACCCCTGTATCTCCACCAGCACGAGAACCACCATTTTTTCGCATATTAGCTAGCTCTGTTGCCACAAGCTTTTGTATTTTTTCTAAACGCCGTTCAAATGGCTCTGCTTCTGCATGCATATTGAAAGGAAAAATAGTTATACTAATATTATTTAATGCAACACCCTTAGCATAAAAAGTTCGATGAAAGCCTACTAAACCCATAGTTTCTGATAGGTTGTACTCCCACCCATCCCCAGGAGATCGCACACTAAACCGTTCTCCATGATACACTTCTTGCGCATCTTTTACGACACCTCTCGTAACGCCCGGTTGATTATACGTTGAGCCACATGCTGAAAGCATCATCAGTATAAGGCAGCAAGAAAGGTATCGCATTAGGGAATCTCCTATCGATTAGGGTGAATAATACTAGGGGTAGCCGTAGGTGTATTAGCACACATCATACAGCCATAATTAGAATGAGGACTGAGTGGAGTAAATAACAAGGGAATGCTCATAGCACTACGTATAATTTCCGTAGGACTTTTAGCATTCATACCCAAACCAAAACCAACAAAATCACCAGGGTTAATTTGAATATTGGGCTTATTTCCAGTAACATTGCTCCCAACTTGATTTAAGTTATTATTATAAATTGGCGTTCCCGAAAATTGCACCTGACTACCATTAAACAACCCAGAATCAGCACTCTGCAACCACAAATATAACTGCGTCCCACCATTACTATGACCCGCAAAATTAAATGATGTTGCGGCTGAGTTAGCACCCAATAAAATATCTCTAAAATCTCGATCCGTTACAACATTAGCCGTCGGCAACCCATTCCCAGCTAGTTTCAACCACGCCGCATTAATCACATCCGGCACCAACCCATTCGTCGGGCTATACGCAATAATATACCCATCTGTCGCCCCCAATTGCGACTCAGCATTCTTGATAGCCTCTTCAGGAGTATTATTTATCCCATTCCATGAAACCTGCGTCAACCCCGCAATCAGCTCAGGATCATTCCGTATTTCATCCAACGTATATGTCTCAAACACACCATCACGCTTAATGATATACTCACGATTACCGTTAACCATCGCATCTGCTAATGTCCATATACCCCCATTATTGCCTTCCGTCGGTATAATATCCAACAGTAAATGATTAATGTTAGGTGCATTTTCAACTATAGTATCCGCCGTCGCACCACCCGCATTCCCAATCGGATTCGCGATGGAGTCTGGAACAGGAACCGTGATCGAGACATGCGTCTCACTCTCTTTCGTAATAATCTGTACGTTGTTTATATCTCTATTTAATGTAGCAAGGTCTTGCGTCTGCTGGCCTGGGTTGGTGATATTGATAGCCCCATTCCCAATCGTAGCCTTCGTAACTCCAATCGTCTCATCCTTCCGGTAATCACCATTCGCAGTATCATCCCAGATCTCGCTGAAGGTTTTAGTGCCAGATGTAGAGCGGCCATCATCACCCGATACATTAATCCCGCCACCAATCTGCTTAGATACATCTATATCCTCCAAGTCCTTCCAGCTTAGGAACGGTGTCTCAACGGTGAGATTCCCATGATCCGTCAGTGTGCCATCTTGATTTCTGGTAGCGTTGGCGATCAATGCGCCTTCCACAACAGTCCCAGTATCCGAATGGATTCTTACTCCCTCCGTCCCAAGTATCGTAGTGAGATTATCCGTGAATGTGCGGTCAGAGTTGCCTCTACTCCCATTCATACTAGCCGCATTGCTCTGGTTCACATTTACCCCAAAGCTAGAGTTCTTGCTGTGGGAGGTGTTCTGTACAGAAGCGACGGTGAGCAACCCTTTGGCGTCCACATCGATGAATTTACCATCTAAGTTGGCACCAATAATATTCATCTCAGCGCCAGATTTTAATAGGAGGGTGCCGTTTCCGGCATTGAGGCCTGCGTTGGTATACGTAGTCGAATCCGTCTTGGATTTGTTGCCACTAACCCCAAACCCCCAGCCAGACGCTCCATAACTCACACTAACACCCGCACCACTGCTGCGATTCTTATAGTAATCCGCATCCGCCAAGATATTGAGCTTCTGCCCAGCATCCAGCGTAATCCCCTCAGCCTGTATCTGCGTCCCAACCAAATTAATATCCCGACCAGATTTAATGGTCATCGAACCACTGCCCATATTAAACTGGCTAATATATGACTCCGTCCACGTGGTTTCGCTTTTATGCGTACCAAACCCAATACTCACACTCGGCCCGCCTGACAGCGCATTCTTCGTATTCTCAAAGTTGTTGCCAAGTAGCGGCGCACCCTGCTGTATCGCCAAATCCTGCCCGTAAGCATTAGCGATGGAGGTGGCTCGTATCCCACCATTAATCATCGGCGTAAAATCCGTCGGGCTATCCATCTTAGAGAGGCCATAGATCGCACCAAATGTCGGGCTGGAGACTATATTACTCTATGCTGTTGTAATACAAAATGGAGCATAAAAAGGATCATTCTTTAATTTTAATTGGCGCGCAGGATAATCAATATTATCCACATAATGGCACCATTTTTCATAGCCCTCTTCAAATGAACCTAATGGCGTGTCAAGAAACTCTATATAAGCTTTTATATCTTCTGAAAGTATTAAATTCATATTAGCGCTTTCAAGCGTCATCAACACTTCTTTAGCAACAGAATCTTCTTCATTTTGCTCCCAATCATCAAACTCCGCACTTCCTAACGAACCAATACTCACTTCCGCCCATTCTAAAACATCTTTTGCCTGAATATGACCGTTTTGCCACTGTAATAAAATGCTTTTGATTGAATCCCTTGTAATCAACATTTATGGACCTCCACGCACCCATTTTGTTTCTATAAGCCCATTAGGCCCTAAAGTTTCCTTGAATTCTCGAACAACCGCACCATTCATATCTATTTCTTGTACATATCTTTTACCATAACCAGGTGTATTTGCTGGAGAGAAAAATTCCATTGTTTTATTTCCCCCTCCTGTATCCGTAATTTTAAAATTAGTGCTTTTACTAGTTGAATCTCTAAAGAACTGATTAGCAGCTTGCTTCTGATTGCCACCCAAGGCAGTACGCGCAGCCGCTTTATCTGCAAACTCAATTGTTTCATCAGCCCCGCGAGTAAACCACCTACTCACCGTACCACCCACATCATCAAACACTGACTTCGCAAAATTAGTCACCGCAGCCAACCCCTCAACCTTTACCGCCTGCGACACACCCTTTATCAGAACAGCCCCCTCTCCAGCAGTCATCGCCGTCATGGTCGCCTCAGCACGCATCTCCATTTTCTCAGCACAAGCAGGATCAGAAAGACACACATCAA
>CAZNNM010000004.1:0-211220 GCA_964574415.1 uncultured Rickettsiales bacterium
GCAATGGTGGATTGCACGCCGAATAAATAGGTCACACGTTGATTGCCTGGGAAGAGTGTATTTCTCTGTCATTCTTGGACTTGATCCAAGAATCCATCCTAAACAAAGGCATTATTACAAGCCGTATTTTTGCTCTATGTGTGATGGATCCTTGGGTCAAGCCCAAGGATGACAAGGTTCAGGAGACATATAACAACGTCATCAATACGCCGGCAATTCAATATCCACCTGCAGCCCGCCTAATGTTTTGCTGCTGCCTAGCGTAAAATGCCCGCCATAGAGTTTGATGATGTCATAAGTAATCGCAAGTCCAATGCCGGTGCCGGGTACGGTTTCATCCAGTCTTGCGCCGCGTTTGGGGAGGTTTTGGCGTTGGTCTTCAGGAATGCCTTCGCCATCATCTTCGATGGTGATGAAGATTTTTTGTGCATCTTGATGAGCATGAACATGGATACATGTTTTTCCGTATTTGCAGGCATTCTCAATAATATTGCCGAGCATTTCATATGCATCACCTTCATCGCCATGGAAATAGAGCGATTCTGGCACATCAAGTTGCAACTCGCGTTGGTAAAGCTTGCCGAAGCTCTGTGCGGTTTTGGTGATGATCGGTGTAAGATCAGCTTTAGCCATAATGAGATTATTCATGCCTGCGGCATTGACGCGTGCTAGGTTGCGGTCGATAATCGTCTGCATAATCGCGGCCTTATCGCGCACAAGTTGGCCGAGGGTTGTCTCATCATCATGCGCTTCATTGCGTAATGCGGAAAGCGGTGTTTTAAGTGCGTGAGAGAGATTGCTAGCAAAGGTGCGGTGGCGTGCGACGATTTCGGTGCCATAGGTAATCAACAAATTGAGTTCATCAGCCAGCGGTTGGATTTCGCGTGGGAAATGATGTTGGGGAAGGCGGTCTGTATTTCCAGCGCGCACATCGAGCAAGGCCTGTTTCACTTTCTCCAAAGGTGACACCATCACCCGAATTTGTACATAGATAATACACACCAACACCGCCACACAACACAAAAGCAACGGCACAAGCACTTGGTAAAACGCGGTGCGTTCTTCATTCTTAAAAGCACGGGCAATGGTGGATTGCACGCCGAATAAATAGGTCACACGTTGATTGCCTGGGAAGATAATGGTTTTCTGAACGGCGGAAATCGAAATGCCATTATCCCTAAAACGCACAGCTTGTGTTTCCATCGGCACGCCTGGTGTTAAGGGAATGGATGTACTGAGTGAAGGAGAGCGTTTGATCGGTTTAGTGCCAACATTGATTTGCCAATAGCGCGGTACGTTTTCGAGCAGTTTGAAATCATCATCCAACTGAATCTTGCCGCGCTCATCTAAGCTTGTAGAGGCAATCATCACATCCAGATAGGCTAAAAGCTGATTATTCACACTCCGCCGCACCGATTGATTAAACGCCCAGCTAATCGCGCCAGCGGCAACCAGCATCAGGCCAGTGATTGTCACCAGCGAGAGCAGGATAATCCGTGCAGTGAGAGAATCATTTCTCCGTAGTAGCCGGAACATAATACCCTCTGTTACTATCGGTTTTAATTACATCTGCCCCAATTTTCTTGCGGATATTGGCGATATGGCGGGCGATGATGCCGGAATCGTTATCAAAATCGCCATAAGTATGTTCTGCCAGCTCATTTACCCCCACGGTTTTGCCCTGATGCATGAAGAGATATTGCACCATCAGAAACTCCGTACGGGTGAGGCGGGTAGGGGTGCCGTTGACGGTGATGCGGCCGCTATTAATATCAAACACCACGCCTGCCGATTCAATCACATTGCTCATTTTGCCATGCATACGGCGCAATGTGGAGCGAATGCGCGCGGCGACTTCGGTAAGGTCAAAGGGTTTGGTGATATAGTCATCCGCCCCTAACTCCAACCCGCGCACGGTTTCCATTTTACTGTTACGTGCAGTGAGGATGATAACCGGCATGGTTTTGCCGGCTTTGCGCCATTTTTCTAAAACGGAGAAGCCATCCATGGTCGGCAGGCCGATATCGAGCAAGACGAGATCAAACTCGCCCGTTTCGCCCTGGTAATGCCCTTCTTCGCCATCATGTTCGATATGCACCACGAAGCCTGATTCCTTCAGGTGATCAGCCAGTTGTTTGGCGATATCTTTTTGGTCTTCTACGATCAATATTTTCATTGCTTCACACTCATGATTTGGCCGTTTGTGCCATTAACAATAACAAAAATCACCCGGCCGGTTTGGGTTAACACTTGCACTTCATAAGGTGCAACACGCTGCCAGCCGCCTGCGCCATCGGGGCAGGTGATGCCGTAGCTTTTTTCGGTGGATCCGCCGATCACAATATCTTGCTGAAATTCCCGACAAGGTGGCTCTGCCGAACTCATCAACCGCACGCCAATCACACGCCCTTGATATTGCTGCTGAATCGAAGAAATAATCGCGGCCGAAAGCTCACCCGCCGCTAAAGCGGGTGTGGAGCTAAGTAAGTATAATAAAGCAATAAGAAAGCGGTATTTCATCACCCTATCATAGAGGGTTTTGGTGGAAGGATGAATGAATTTTTATTATTTAGGGAAAACAGATGGTTGGAAAGAAGAATGGGTGCGGATTCAATGCTGTCATTCTCGCATGGTTCTAAAAACGTTATTCCAATACCAGTTCGGTATTGTTGCCTGGCTCTTCGTCATTGCGAGGCCACGTTAGTGGCCGTGGCAATCCAGGGGCGGGTTTCTCTGTTCTTTAAGTAGGTCATGGATCGCCACGCTACGCTCGCGATGACGGGTATATTTTTTGTCATACGCCTCGTCATTGCGAGGGTGTAGGCGTAAGGAAAACAGTGAAACTGTTTTTAGCCGGAACGCGACGTGGCAATCCATGGGTATGGCTTCTCTGTCCTTTAAGTAGGCCCCTGGATCCTCCTACGCCCTAAAGGGCTTCGGCGAGACAAGTCGCTTCGCTTACGTTCGCGATGACGGTGCTGTATACCCTCTGTCATTCTTGGACTTGATCCAAGAATCCATCTCAAATACATAGCATTATTCAAAGCTGTATTCTTGCTCTCTGTTTAGGATGGATCCTTGGATCAAGTCCAAGGATGACAAGATACATACCTTCACGTAGATAGGAGTAGATGACGACAGAGCAAGAGTTTACGGTAAGCTATATATTCTTGATGGGGATATGCCGCTTAAATTGACAACACCCAGGACATCAGGGAGAGGCAATGTCCTGGGTGTTTAAGAAGGTAAGGTGTTACGAGCGGGAAGAGCTGCTTCTCGCAGAGTCGCTATCACTACCGCTCGCGCTTGAACTATAGCTATCATGCCTCTTGAGATGAGTGTTTCCAGGGGTGGCACTATCCTTTTGGCTGTGACGAGAAGGGTGTTTTTCTGCCCATTTTTTCTCTTCCAGTTTTAATTCAAGACGTCTTAGTTCTAATTCATCACGTTTTAGTTGGAGCTTTTCTTTTTCCCGTGCTTCTGCATCATCTTTGCGGCGCTCTTCTTCGCGAGCATTGGCATTATCAAGCACGCGTTGATAAGGAGCAGAGCTAGTTGCCAGTGTCTCTGTTAACGTATCCTCATCAGAAAGTGGTTTTGCAGGGTGGTATTTTACCATTTTGGTGCTGCCTGGCACCCATTTCATATATTTGCCAACCCAATGCGCGACTTTTTCTGTTTTTGTGCGTCCTACTGAGTTTACGACATCATCAGCAAAAGCCTGAGTTAAATCCTCAATCTCATCAGCCGTTAAGCGGGCGCCAACTTGAGGCAGTGCAGCAAGTTGGTCATACATATGTCCTACTGCTTTTAGCCAGTAACTAACAGGAATCTTTGTGGTAGGATCAAAGTGGCGTTCATTATGCAATTCTGTAAATGCACGAGCCAGTGCTTCATAAGGAATCATTTTATATTCCTCATTTAAATCTTTGACTGTTACGGTCTCATCCAACGGATGGTCGCGGTATTTTCTGAGTGCTTTTTTGTCAGCGCGGGCATGTTTAATATTGTTAACACCGCTAGCAGTCACAAATGTTGCACCCGCATTAATAATAAGCGATCCGCCCAGTGTAGGAACAGCCAGTGCAAGGCCAATAATATGTGCAGTTGTTGCACCAATATTTTTGTAGGCGCCTTTTTTCTGTTTTTTATCTTGGTGTTTTAAAGCATCCGCTAGAATATCTCCCAGAGCCTCTTTTACATCGTCAGCAGAATAAGTAATATGAACAACTGATTCCTCTCCTGAAAGCTCATCTTCCGTTTGCGCAGGCTCTACCTGTTCTGTCTTTTTAGCCGATCCCTTCCTTCTAGGAGGGCGCTGTGCATCGATTGGTTCTGATGAAGGTTCATCTTCTGCGGGTTCTACATTCTCTTTCTTCTGAGCCGATTTCTTTACTTTCTTAGCTGGCTTCTCTTCTTCTGAGCTTTCAGAGTCTGCTGAGAGAGGTGATGCAACGCTGGAAGCTGGCTCAGATGCTTTCAAGGCATTAGCTGGAACCTTTTTGGCTTGCGTTGTGAGATCTGATGATGATACTAACTCATCATCATCATCATCGCCCTGGGAACGGTCCGATTTCTCTAATCCTTCGTTACCTGTTGTTGCAGAAGGGCTTGTATCATACTCCGATTCTGCTGATGCAGAACTATCATTAATAGTAGCAGGTGCAGTAACTGGAGCAGCAGCTATAACAGGTGCTGCCTGTGCTGCTTGATTGGGTGTTGTAATCTTATTCTTAACCCACTTATATGCAGCCTTAAAAGGATTCTTGAGTTTCATACTATATCTCCGATGCTAACCGTATTAAAAATTAATCCGGCCGGAATATAGCAGGTTTATATTACACTTTCTTTACAAAAGTGGTAAAAGTAAGAAAATTCTTCTATTTCTTTACTATATAAACAAAACAGTGAAAAAATGCAGGTTAAGCCGCTTTTTCTAAACAACTTGCCACCAATGTCGCTGCCAGCTTCTCAGGATCATCCGCTGCCACCAAGCCAAGCTTTTGAGAAAGCGAGAGAATGCAGATGCCATGAATGCCTGCCCATAATACACGCGCGGTGTGGTGCGGGTCATTGGTGAGAGAGGTGAGAAGTTTCTCTAATAGTGTAAAGAAACGGCTGAATTTCGGCTTATACCACTCCGGCAAATCCTGATCATGGTCATAATGATGTTCAAACAGTACGATCCAGCGGTTATAATGCTCTTTGCTGAAGCGGATATATTCCTTCGCCATTTGATGCACCGCTTCGCTGCCAGTGGCGGTGATGGCTTTTTCCATGTCTTCATACCACATATCCAGCGTGCGTGCGTTAACATGCAGCACGAAATCATCGTAACTGCCGAATAAATGGTATAGCGTACCGACCGTATAGCCCATTTTCGCGGCGACTTTACGGGTGCTAAATTGCGCAAATCCTTCTTCTTCAATCAGGGTAATGCCTGACTGGATTGCGAGTTCTAGAAGTTCTTCACGGGTATGATCCGAACGGCGTGCCATAGTGATACCTCCCTTTCTCGGCCTTTTATTATGCCGCAATGGCAAAATTTATCTAGGGGGAATATGTAATTATAGAAAAATATTTATAAATCTGGCGGAAATGGCCAAATCTGCCGCTATTCCCGTCTTTTTATACATGCGTATTCTATATTATTGTATGTTATCGCTATAGAAGCAATGTGAGAGCGCAAAAGAATTTATAATGAGGGGGTAATGAAGGGGAGGGTTGTAATATGCTCTCTTTTGATCAATTTTGTGTTATTGTATTGTTGTTTAATATATTGATATATAAAATAATACATTTTTTACTCTTGTCATTCGTTGACTTGATCGGCGTTGTTGCATGGCTCTTTATCTTGTCATTCCGGGCTTGACCCGGAATCCACCGAGACTGGCGCTACGAACCTAAGTTTTATAGACCACGCTGCCATAGCAGTGCAGTGGATTCCGGGTCAAGCCCGGAATGATAAGTATCAATAGGTTATGGAGCTGTGCAACAACGCTGATCAAATCCAAGAATGACAGCGCTAGAAGCTCTGCAGATGCTTTATATAAATAGATGATAGTGTTGTCGTAGATCACCTAATCTTTATTATAATCCCCAAACCGCACCACTTTCCCTGTTGGATCGAACGGTGTGGCTTCGTTTTCTGCTTTGAGATCGTCATCGTCAACCGGTGTGGTTTCCAGTTCTTCTTTGGTGAGGTATGGCAGGCTTAAGGTTACGGTTGTACCTTCGCGCCATACGGCTTGTACAGCCAGTTCGCCATGCAGCATGGTAACCAATTTCTCAATGGCAGGCAGTTCCAGATCCGTACCATCAGAACGACGGCTTACGCCGCCACGGTGTTTTTGTTCGATGCGTTTACGGTCTTCTTCAGTAAGGCCCAGGCCTTTATCTTTCACTTGAATAACCAGGATGGTTCTGCGTTCTTTATTAAGTTCAGCGCGTGCCGTGACGAGGATTTTGCCCTTCTTATCATTAAACTCAATCGCACGGCAGATAAGTGCTACGATCACTTGTTTAAAGCGGATTTCATCCGTATAGAATGGCGGAATATTAAGGCTGACATCGGTATCGATAGTGATGTTCTTCACGATATAGCTACGTAACTGCATCGATTTCACGCAATGGGTAATCACATCTGCCACATCAATTTCGGCGGCGGCCACAATATTGGTCACACGGGTTTGCAGCTGCAGACCGGCATTGTAAATGCCTTCCAACATATCCACCAGCTTGTCATTGGTAATACCCAGATTGACAATGCCCTTGTAATGTTTGAGCAGAATATCCGTATAACTAATCACCGCATTCAGCGGGGCATTGAGTTCGTTATTGGCCCGGCGGAGGAATTCTTCTAACGCCAATTCCGATTCACGCGCAATTTTAACCGCATTGTCCAGCTTGTCTTTGTGCTTTTGCTCATTATGAATCTTTCGCCGTAAAGCAATCAATTGGTGCGATAAGTTAAACACCTCATACGAATTTCCACGCGGTGCTTTAGGTGGGTTTTCGCCACGGCGGATCGCATCAGCATAAGAGGAAAGTTGTACGAATGGTTTAATCAATACGCGTTTGAACACATAAAGCAATACCAAGAATCCTAAACCCATGCCCGTGAAGAGCAGGATATATTGGAACATTTGGTTAGAAAGCTCTTGCGAAATAAAGCTGCGGTCATAGCCTACGAGAATAGAATAAGGGTATTTTTTGATCGGCTTATAGAACACATAATTAGTATTATTGATCACAATAGGGTCACTAAACACCATAGGTTTTTCAAGGATAGTATTACGGGCTTGTAAGGCGTTGGCAATCATTAGGCTGGATTTATCCGATAAGGCGTAATCCGTTGACATCACCACATGATGGGAATCCGTTTCCATAATCATAAAACGAATGCCATGCTCTGAAAGGCTTTCCTGGATATTGCGGGTGATAACATCCACTTCAAATGAGGTGGTAATGGCCCCTAAATATTGCCCTGCACGGTCGCGAATACCAATAGCCCCTAAAATAATCGCCACATCCGTTTGCGGATCACGCACGGGCGAGGAGAGATGCAATTTCATCGGTTCTTTTTTGGCTTGCGCCAGATAAGGCATCATGCGGATGGTGCGTGGCTCAGGCAATACGCCCTCATAGCTACTCACCAGCATACGTCCATTAGCATCCACCCAGCTAAACACCCCCCATGGGAAAAGATCCATTGGCTCTAAATTTACATCTAAAGCGAAGTCATGGCTGAGTAGTGTAGAGATGTTTTCTAAGTTATTGCCACCAAGCGAGCTGATCTTATCTCCAATAAATTCGGCCACATGCGCATTATCATCAAAGGTTTTGATGAGTGCAGATTCGATCAGTGTTGCCTGGGTTTGAGCATCGTGATCGCGTTTGTCATCTTGGGAGTTATATACAATAATATAAGCAATAACGGACAATACAATAATGGCTCCGATAATCACTGTTGCAAACAGATTATAATCAGAGGAAAGAGTGGGGCGCTTAAATGTAGTCCACACGTGTTTCAGAGCCATGCTTCTATCCGTAAGTGTTAAGTACTCCTTTTATAACTAAAAATAGTCATTAGGGCAAGGATTTGGTGAGCATACCTTACGGGTTATTGGTTAAATAATCCTTAATAATCAGATGACTTAAGAATTTTATCAAAATGAGGCAACTATAGTCTTGTTCTTTTACTCTTAATTGAAACTCTAGTGCTTTACTATTAACTCTAGTTGTATTATATTCGCAACACTATAGTATTTTACATGTATTATTGAACACTATTGTTTGTTTGGTCTTCAGTTTAAAGATAAAATACTATAACTGACGTATTTTTATATGGTACTGCCTATGTTTTCGAAAGTCACATTGTGCTTAACGGCAACGGTTTGTTCGGTTGCTTTTACACCAATCGCATATGGTGCAGATGATGATTTAGAGCGTTTGCAACAGCTTTCCCTAGAGGAGATGCTGAATGTAAAGGTGACTTCCGTCTCGAAACGCGAGGAAAAAGCCTCTGAAGCTGCGGCGGCAGTATTTGTTATTACTCAAGAAGATATCCGCCGCTCCGGTGCCACCACCATCCAAGATGCGCTGCGCATGGCGCCTGGTATTCAGGTAGCGCAATTAGGCTCCAATAAATGGGCAATCAGTGCCCGTGGTTTTAATGACCAGTTGAGCAATAAGCTCCTGGTGCTAATGGATGGTCGTACCATCTATACCCCATTGTTTTCTGGGGTGAATTGGGATATTCAGGATACATTGCTGGAAGATATTGACCGTATTGAAGTCATTCGTGGTCCTGGTGCTGCTTTATGGGGTGCGAATGCAGTGAACGGGGTGATTAATATTATTACCCGTAACGCAAAAGACACACAGGGCGTATTATTAACCGGTCTCTATGGTAATTACGAACAGGGTACAGGCGGTGCGCGCATCGGTGGGAAACTGAGTGATGATGCGTATTACCGCACCTATATGAAATACCGTGCTAAAGATTCGTTCCCGCGCTTGGATGGTTCGGATAACGGTGATGACTGGAATATGGGGCAGGCTGGCTTCCGGGTAGATTGGGATAAAACCGCCCGTGATGCAATCACCATTCAAGGGGATCTCTACCGCGCATTGGAAGACCGCCAATTACCGCTGCCTACTAGCACGCCGCCTTATACAGAACGCGTATTCGGCGATGAGGAGCGTAACGGTATTAATCTCTTAAGCCGCTGGCAGCATGAAGTTTCCAGCACGTCGATGACGACATTGCAAGTCTATTATGATATGTATGAGCGCAACAACGTTTCGACGGGCGAAGAGCGCCACATGTTTGATATGGAATTCCAACATGACTGGAAAGCCCATGAACGCCATCAGATTACCTGGGGTGTCGGCTATCGTTTCATGCATGATAATTTGCAAAACACCCCGTATTTCGTGCATGTGCCGGATGCAAGCGATGATACGCTTGTGAGTTCGTTCATTCAGGATAAAATAGCACTGGTGCCAGAAGAACTCTTCTTAACCTTGGGTTCAAAATTTGAGCAGAATGATTATACCGGTTTTGAATATCAACCAAGCGCACGTATGTCCTGGCTGCCTACACATAACCAAACTGTCTGGGGTGCTATCTCACGCGCAGTGAGAACGCCTAACCGTGTAGAAAATAATGGCCGTTTGGTGATTGCTTATAATCCTCTTGCGGCAGATTATGTAAGCCAGGTGGGTAATACCAATATTCAGTCAGAAGAGCTGACGGCCTATGAATTAGGCTACCGTATCCAGCCGGTGCATAATCTTTCTTTCGATATAGCAAGCTTCTATAATGATTATGATAGCCTGCGCACCTTCGAGCCTGGTGCGAGTGTGGATGTGCCGATTGCTAATAATGGTTATGGCGAATCCTATGGCGTGGAGTTATCAGCAAACTGGCAAGTGACAGGTGACTGGAACTTGACAGCAGCCTATACATGGCTACAAATGAATCTCAATAAAGATGTGGGCAGCACCGATCCTGAGCTTGCAAAAGATGAGGGTAAGTCGCCACAAGATCAATTCAATATACGGTCGCATTACCGCTTCCCGTATAACATTGAATTTGATAATGCATTATACTATACAGATAGTTTACCAAGTATTGGTATTGATGCCTATATACGCTTTGATTCCAAGCTCACCTGGAAGCCTCTAAGTGGGTTAGAATTAAGCCTGATTGGGCAGAATCTGTTTGACGATTATCACCAAGAATTCAGCGCACCACTGCAAAGTGATCCTGCTGAAGTAGGACGCAGCGTGTTCGGAAAGGTCACGTGGCGTTTTTAGACGTTATTATTTTTCTCTAGAGAGGATAATAATGCCTGAGTTGTGCTGCTTTGAGGTGGTATGATGACGTGCAACTTGTTAATCAATCGTTACGAAGGAGGGACGTATGGATGCGTTAGCAAAAGAGTATGTTACGACTAAGGTGGAAAGCGACAAAGCGCCATCAACAATACAGGCACGTCCTGTGCCAGTGCGTCAGGATACATCTGACTCACTCCTATATAAAGTACGCGACGGCGGTGTCTTGCAGCTCAACCGCAAACAATTCTTGCATTACAACTACCCAAATTTTGAAGAGCGGGATATTCTCATCGAAGAAGCAGAAATGCGTATTTCGCCGTATAATCCTGCGCGCAAGGATAATATCGTTCATAAAGCGGGCAAGTGCCGTTTTCCGGCCAATTCCAGCTTCCCTGAAGTGCAGTGGGATCATATGGCCGCCAGCCTGTTGGTCACCATCATCACACAGGGTGGCAAAGCAGGGCATAATATTTGTACGGATATTAATGGTGTGGGGATGCTCAGCTGCGATCTTTCGATTCGCCGCGCAGCACCGTTGCATGATGTAACCTTCACCATGGATTCGCGCATCTATGAACGCCAAGGCCGTGCATGGTCAAAATCCGATTGGCGCTTCTTCCAAGCAGGCAAAGAATTTGCATCAGCAAAAGTGCTTGCTTGCGGTATTATGCGTGATTACACAAAGTTAATGAAAAACCGTAGCTCGAAGAAAATCAACGTAGCTGCTGACATTATGGACGGAGCATAGTGACGGCATATGTCCTGTAGTTGTTTACGATCTTTAACGAAAACGATGGTGATGGTGCTTGCGCTCATATGCGTAAGCACATCGCCAGCATTTGCTCAAGTACGTGAACATAAATATAAAGCTATCTTCATCCGCAATCTCACCAAATTCGTTATCTGGCCAGACCAGGAATTAAATGCTCCCAACGCCACTATCCGCTTATGCACCATTGGCAATGACCGTATTGGTGCAACCTTAAAAGAAATCCGAACCGGTAAACCTGGTGATGTGACCCTCGATATTCACGATAACATCAACTTCTATAACTATGAATTACATCAGTGCGATGTACTCTATATCAGCCGCTCTGAAGAGCGAAACCTCGATCTTATCTTGAGAAAAACCAAAGACCTCCCAATTCTCACCGTAAGCGATATTGATCAATTTGCGGAAAAAGGTGGTATGATAGGGTTTATCCAAATCGATAGCCGTGTACGGATTGAGATGAACATCGCATCTATAGAACGCACAGGCTTGCGCGTTAAGCGTGAGCTGCGCCAATTGGTCAAGGTGATTCGCTAGTTTTATCTATGCGTTTCCTGGATATTTTTTTCTGTCATTTGCCGACTCATTCATTTCCAAGAATGACAATGAGGGTTTCACATTGAGGTGCAGTCTTTTACTACAATGATCCCAAATTACGCAGTTCACGGCGCACAAGGATTTCTGCCATACGTTCATCTAACTCGCCATATTGCAGAGAGTAATTATAGATTTCATCCACCAGATCCAGCACCACTTCTTTGGTTGGGTTGGCGGTGCGGGAGGCAAATAATGCATTGATACGTTTCACACATTGCTCATATAAATCTCCGTTCCAAAGATCAGAACCAGAGGAGATAGAGGAAGAAGAGGCGGAGGTTTCGCCAGGTTTTGTGCCGGCAATTTCGGCATAAATATCTTCTACCGTGCAACCTAAGCCTTTTGCAATACCTTGCAATGTCTCTCCGCGTGGGGTGGTGGTGCGGCCATTGAGAATATTCCAAATCACGCCACGGCTTAAGCCACCACGTTTTTCAGCCGCCAGTACGCTACTGCCTTCTTCATCAATGCGTCGTTGAATCACTTCAGCGAGTCTTTTCATGCCTCATACTCCCCATTTTGTTTCGATAGCAAGACGGATACTTGCCAATAGGTTGCATTTTAATTGGAAATTTACACTATAGATTATATGAAAATCTGTTTATTTACAAGCATCCTGTATATAATAAAACCATAATATACGGGTACCCTACTATTAGTTGATCAATCAATAGGTTGTCGCCATATATATGTATTATCGAAATTTCGATTTTCTATCGAAATTGTCGTTGACCGTCCCCCGAATCTGGGGTAGCATAGAAGGGCACATAATAAAACTTTAAGTATATATAGAGAAATAAAGTGTGTGAGAGGGAATTATGTACGCTATTTTAACTCAATCCGATCAAGATATGATCTGCCGCTCTTTACGCGAAGAAGCGCATGCATTGCAGCGTTTGTTATCAGAGCGCCCTGTGTTATCGCAAAACACTATTCAAGAAGTGCGTGAGGGGATTGAGGGCTTGGTG
The DNA here is from genome assembly GCA_964574415.1 of uncultured Rickettsiales bacterium. Taxonomy (GTDB): domain Bacteria; phylum Pseudomonadota; class Alphaproteobacteria; order Rickettsiales; family CAZNNM01; genus CAZNNM01. The sequence continues at coordinate 12,682 of CAZNNM010000004.1, forward strand.
CGTGAAATCAAAACCTATATAAGTTCAAGTTCGTTTGACACTCTATCTCGCGAACAGCTTTACGCGTTATCGGATGAATTATGGTCTTATATGAATGATCGTTTATTATGGGTGCGTCCTACGTCGCATAATGCAGAACGTCTAGCAACCGCGATCACGCATGATAAATTAGCCGCAATGTGCAATCGCTCCGCCAATTTTTTACATGATGTAGCGTAAGAGCTATTATATTTATAGAGAGATGATAAAATCAGGCACCTAAACGGGCCTGATTTTTTTATGTTGAAAATGTCATCAATACATATTCGGTTTTTATGTATTTATATTACGATAGATTCTCTTCATTACGATAAAATGCCCATATATTTAATTAAATAGTAAACTAATGGCTGTTTTTATGGTTAATAATTTTAACCAGTGTACCATATAGAAGCATTTTTTTGCAAATTTTTCAGAAAAAATTGCATTTTCGTTAAAGTGTCACTTGATTTGTATCGTGAGGTTGAATACTCTCTTTCTCATAGACAACACTTAGCAACAATCTCAATAAGGGGGATTACGGTGAATAAAAACGATTTAATTGCAGCAGTTGCTGACAAGACAAGTTTGACAAAAGCTGATGTGGCTCGCGTGGTGGATGCAACAATTGCTGCCATCACAGGTTCACTGAAGAAAAAACAAGAAGTGCGTTTGGTTGGTTTCGGTACTTTCTGCACAGCAAAAAGAAAAGCTACCACAGGCCGTAACCCACGTACTGGTGCTGTAATTAAAATTGCTGCATCAAATCAGCCTAAATTCCGTGCTGGTAAAGCGCTGAAAGATGCTGTGAACAAATAGTTCTCGCATAGAGATTTAAGAAGAAGGCGTCATCGATGATGGCGCCTTTTTTTATGGGTTGGGATGGCTGGAGAATGATTGAGATGTTATAAGATTTCCATCGCATGTCATACTACACGATGTTCTAACGCGCAACCCAATATCCATAAAAGCACAGCTCTTTCTGAGGTAATGCCAAAGCATACTGTGTAGCTAAGATAAGTTTTTGCATTGAGCTATAAAATTATCCACATTCTCATCCCAAGAACCCCGCGGAAACCCTCTATTTTCTGCTGAAAATGACGCAATGTAAGAAAATATCAAAAAAAGCTGTTTTCCTGCTTGCAAAAGCAAAAGCTCTGTTATATACAATAGGCCTGCTTTCGATAGCGGGCGATTAGCTCAGTTGGTAGAGCACCTCGTTTACACCGAGGGGGTCGGCAGTTCGAGCCTGTCATCGCCCACCATATCGAAACATCCCCCTTAAGTATAAGGGGGTGTAGCTCAGTTGGTTAGAGCGCCGGCCTGTCACGCCGGAGGTCGCGGGTTCGAGTCCCGTCACTCCCGCCACTTTTTCAGTATATCATATAATATGTATTTCCTCCTCAAAACGCTGTTAACGGCACTTATCGTTGCAGGAGTCTCTGAACTTTCGCGGCGGTTTTCGTTTATTTCTGCCATGCTGATGGCCTTGCCGCTAACGTCTATTCTGGCATTCTGCTGGATATATTATGAAACCAGGGATGCAGAAAAAATTATAGAAATGTCCTATTCCGTCTTCTGGCTGGTTATCCCTTCGTTATTATTCTTCCTGTTATTACCGTTGCTGCTGAAGCTGGATATCAAATTTATCCCAGCAATGCTGATAAGCTCTGCAACACTTGCTATTATATATAGTATTGGTGCGGTGCTATACCGTTGGCTGTTGCAATAGTTAGAGGGGTATCGCAGTGGATGCTAAAATCTATTGCAGGATAATGGCTTCTTTATATGATAGTGCTATGAACATATTTTTCCGCCTCTCTGCAAGTCTATTGCTCATCGCCATGCTTTCTGCATGTGCGGATGCGATTCCGTTGCATCGTGCGGTTCCGGTGGGCAAAGAGGGGAATGTTGTGGTAAAGGGCTACGGCCCGAATATCCGCTCATGGGGCGATGAAGCACCTCAAGGGCTGAATGGGATTATTGAGAAGCGCATCCGCGAATACAGCACGGCGAATGGTGATTATTTCAAGCAGCATAAGCAATATCCAGCGATGGAATATCTGGCGATTTCTGGCGGTGGAGATAATGGCGCGTTTGGGGCGGGTGTGCTATGCGGTTGGACGGCTTCTGGTAAACGTCCACAATTTACTATTGTGACGGGTGTATCCACCGGTGCGCTGATTGCGCCTTTTGCGTTTTTAGGATCGGAATATGATGATGAGTTGAAGGAGGTGTATACAACCCTTAGCTCCAATAATATTATTCAGCGTACGCTTGGCACGGTGGTCAATGGTATTACGGGTGGATTGGCGCTGGCTAATAACAGCCCGTTAGAGCACAAGATCGATGAAGTAATCACCGAGGAAATGTATCACCGCATTGCAGAAGAGCACCGCAAAGGCAGACGCTTGTTGGTGGCAACGACAAATATCGAAGCGCAGCGTAGCGTGATTTGGGATCTGGGGTCGATTGCCAATAGCGGTAATCCAGGTGGTTTAAAGCTCTTCCGCCAAATTATGCTGGCATCCGCAGCTGTGCCTGGTGTGGTGGCTCCAGTATTTATTGATGTAACGGCTGATGGCAAGAAGTATAGCGAGATTCATGCTGACGGTGGTGTGACGGCGCAAGTATTCCTCTATCCGCTGCAATCCACGCGCCGTGAATCGATATTATTCCGTGAAAGCCAGATACCGCGCCATTTATATATTATCCGCAATGCCAAAATTACACCGGAATATAAGCCCATCAAGCCTGGCTTATTCTCCATTTCGGGGCGTTCGGTGGAGACGCTTATAAAATATCAGGGCTTGGGTGATCTCTATCGTTTATATGTAGGGGCTAATCGGGATGGGATTGATTATAACCTGATTTACGTACCTTCTGATTTTGCACTCGTATCGCAAGAATTATTCGATCCTGTCTATATGAAGGCGATTTTTGAGCGTGGCTATTTGATGGGCAAAGACGGCGTGCAATGGATGAAGGCGCCGCCAGGGGTGGAGTATATTCAATAGTATTGTAATTAAAAGTTTATCATGTCTATTTATATTCTATTCTAGGTGAAGAACTGGTGATGGTCTTATAGTGCTATAAGGCCATTTTTTATGTCCTGTTTGTTTCCATTTTGGTGTTATTAATTGATGCTAACTCTATGAGCAATAGTCATATTATGAAATAATATACAACCTATTGGGTAATTATTGGTGATTTTTGCGTCGTATATACATCTTTTAGTGTGTAGTCAACTTATTTATTAATAATATTGTATCATTTTTGTATTGTGCTAATGGTTTCTTTTACGTATAAATCTTTTTGCCAAAATGGTGCATGTGGTTAATTTATTTTATGTGAAAGGTCGAAAAAATGGCAGGCAATATTAATATTTCAGGTGGTTCTATTATTTCTGGTGGAAATGTGACGCTGAGTGTCGGCGGTGATTATGATGGCCGTACAGGTACGATCTCTGGTTCTACGGTAACGATTTATGGTTCCGATAACGCCCAATTCTTTAATGGTGGCCTGGGGGCTGAAGAATTTTTTGGCGAAGGCGGCAATGATGTGATGTATGGTAATGAGCTGGAAGATACTATCCATGGCGGCGATGGCGATGATATCATCAACGGTAACGTAGGTTTTGATAACCTTGCGGGCGATAACGGCAATGATAATGTTTCTGGCGGTAAGCATGATGACACGGTATCCGGTGGTGCAGGTGATGATGTTGTCAACGGCAACCGTGGTAATGATCTTGTATCCGGTGATAGCGGCAACGACACAGTGCATGGTGGCCGTGGCCATGATGTATTATTCGGTAATGATGGTAATGACGTGCTATTGGGCGAGCTGGGGAATGATATCCTAACCGGCGGTGCGGGTGCGGATATTTTCTATTTTGGCGCATTAGCAGGTATCGATCAGATCCAGGATTTCAATGCAGCAGAGGGTGATTCACTGCATATCGCAGCGAGCGCTAAAGGTTCTGTTGAGGCGGTGCTGGCTTCTGTAAGCTATGCTAGTGGCCATGCGGTTATTGATATGGGAGGTGGCCATACGATTGAATTGCTGGGCGTGACAGAAGGTTCTTTGTCGGCTAGCAATATTGTGATTGTATAGGTGTTTGTCTAACCCTTACAACAAAACAGGTTCGCAGTGGATGCTGCGAACCTGTTTTAAGTCGGCGTATGATAAAGAGATTTACGCCTTCAGCGCCTGATCTGCATCCTGGAGCAAATCTTCAATATGTTCAATCCCCACCGAAATACGCACCATTCCAGCCGTAATCCCTAATGCTTCACGCTCAGGTGCAGGGATGTTGGAATGGGTTGTAGTAGCCGGATGGGTGATCAGAGTTTTGGCATCGCCTAAATTATTGGAAATATCCATAATCTTTAGGTTATTCATAAAGCGGAATGCACCTTCTTTGCCACCTTTGAGCTCCACAGCCAGCATCGGCCCACCATTGCCCATCTGGCGTTGTGCGAGGGCATATTGCGGATGTGACGGTAAGCCAGGATAGATCACACGCTCTACCTTTGGATGGCTTTCCAGGAATTGCGCCAGTTTAAGCGCATTATCACAATGCACACGCATACGGATATCCAGTGTCTCCAACCCTTTCAACGCTACCCAGGCATTAAACGGGCTGAGTGCTGGGCCGGTATGGCGGTGGAATGGCAAGATCACATCATCGATCAAGCTCTTATTCCCAAGCACAGCGCCACCTAATGTACGGCCTTGGCCATCAATATGTTTAGTGGTCGAGTACACCACCAAATCTGCACCAAGCTCCAAGGGCTTTTGCAGGAGAGGGGTGGCGAAAATATTATCAACAATCAAACATGCGCCCACTTTCTTGCTCAGTTTGGCAACCGCTGCAATATCCACTAATTCCAAGTTAGGGTTGGAGGGCGTTTCGATGAACACACATTTCGTATTCGGACGGAAAGCTTTCTCCCAGCCAGCGGTATCGCCGCCATCGACGAGCGTATATTCAATACCAAAACGCGGCAGGATTTGTGTAATAATATAGTAGCATGAGCCGAATAATACTTTGCTGGCCACCACATGATCACCCGTTTTAAGCTGCGCCATCATAGAGGCAAACACGGCCGCCATGCCGCTAGCCATCACGCAGCAACGCTCCGCGCCTTCGAGTAATTCCAGGCGTTGCTCTAACATTGCAAGTGTCGGGTTGAGGTAGCGGGAATAAACGAAGCCAGGGTCTTCGCCGTTAAAGCGGCTTTCAGCCGTATTAGCGGAGTCATAGCAGAAGCCGGAATTCATAAAAATGGCTTCACTGGTTTCCCCAAAATTGGAACGCATTGTCCCACCGCGAATAAGTTTTGTGCTTTCTTGCCATGCAGAAGCCTGTTCTTTCGTGGGGTTCTTATCAGCAGGGTATCCTTTTTTGCTCATGGCTGTATTCCTTTTACTGTCCTTAAAACTGCACCTACCATAAGCAGGATCGCAGAAAAGTGCAACGGAAATGACGGGGTTTTTACGATTAGAAATCCGGGTTATTATAATAGCTCACCGGCGAAAAGCCAGGGATCCGGTCGCTCAAAAGCGGCCTAAAGCTTGGCCGTGATTTCATAATGGCATACCATTCTTTTGCCTGCACATTATGCTGCCATGGCACATCGCCTAAATAATCCAGCACAGAAAGCTGTGCTGCTGCTGCAATATCGGCCAGCGTTAGATGCTCACCCGCCAGCCATTTGCGTGAACGGGTAAGAAAAGCGATATAATCTAAATGATATACCACATTAGCCTTGGCTGCCCGAATGGCCTCAGATTGTGGTTGGGTGCGGGAGCTATAGAATTTGATGATCTTTTCATAAAGAATATGACGGGTAACTTCATTATAGAACTTCACATCAAACCAATTCACCAACCGGCGGATTTCTTGCCGCTCTTGCGGCGTTCTGCCCATTAATTTTAAGGCATCCGCATTGGTCTCTTCTATATATTCTATAGTAGCCTGGCTATCGCAGAGGATTTTTTGGTCTTCATCCACCAGAATTGGCACTTGCGCAGCAGGGTTACGCTTGAGAAAATCATCACGCCGTTCCCAGAAATTCTCCACCATCAACTCAAACGGCAGCTGTTTTTCTTTCAGCACAACGCGTAATTTTCGAGAGAATGGGCAGAGGGGGAAATGATATAATGTGCGCATAATATATAAAGTGTAGTGGCTAAGGCTATGACTGTCTATAATGTTTTTTATAAATATCCGTCAATAGCCAATGCGTCTTTTGCACAAAATGCAACTTCAGGATACAGATACCAAAATCCATGCGCGCATCTTAGGTATAAAACACCTGGTAAACCATGTTTTGAAGTAATTGCATCTCAACTCTAAATAGGAAAGTGAGTGCGAGGTGCAGAAGAGAAATAGAATCCTAGTATTGATCTAGAGTTTATAGACAATAAATGTATAATAATAAAAATCGCATCAATAGAGTTGCGCTGTGTCTAGCGCTGAGCCTAGGTTTTTTGGTATAGGTTGTGCTTTTTTAAAACACTAGCAACCTACTGTATTTTTCTGGAAAAATGGAAATATTGCCTAAAAATGTAGGTATAATTTTCGAGATTTTTTTTGCACAAAAAATCGATAAAGATTCTGTATAAAAAACGGTATCTTATCAAAGTTATAAACATGCTAACCCCCCTGATGGAAGCCATTTTTTTAAAGGGGGGAGATAATTTTTGTTTGCTTCTTTGGAAGAAACGTTGTAACGCTTTTGGCACTCGAATGTAGGCTAACTCAATCAAGGTAGGGTGCTACTATGAAACTTTGGCAACAAGTAATCGTCGGCCTCGTGCTCGGTATTATCGTTGGATTTGTGTTTAAAGAACAAGCTGCGGTATTAAAGCCTCTCGGTGTCGTTTTCATCAACCTCATTAAAATGGTTGTTGTGCCATTGATCTTCTTTGCGTTGATCTCCGGTATTACAAGTATGAGTGACTCTAACGACTTTGCCCGTGTAGGGTTAAAAGGCGTGGTGGCATATTTGCTGACAGCGATGTTTGCTGTGGCAATTGGTATTGCTGCTGGGCATTTCTTAGAGCCTGGAAAGGGAATTCAGCTGCATAATTTGTCAGCGGGTGCAATTGATGTATCCAATACTCCTGAAGCGCCAGGCGTTGTAGAGTTTATTATTGGCTTGATCCCAACCAATGCTATTAAAGCGATGACAGAAGATCATTTCTTGCAAGTGATTGTGTTTTCGATTTTTACTGGTGTAACAATGAATGTCATGGGTGATAGAAGCCGCCGTGTGAAAGAATTATCGCAAGATATCGCGCAAGTTATGTTCAAGATGATTGAGATCATTGTGAAGTTAGCGCCAATTGCAGTATTTGGTTTTATTGCATGGGTGGTAGGTGAGCAAGGTGTAGATGCGCTGAAAGGCTTAGCAAAACTCATGGGTACAGTGCTTGCAGCATGTGTGTTCCAATATTTTGTATTTGGTTTATTGATTTTGGTTTTTGGCCGTATTTCTCCACTGCCATTTTACAAGAAAATGCTCTTAACCCAGTCTTTGGCATTTGCAACCAGTTCAAGCAAGGCAACGCTTGCTACTGCTATGCGTGAAATGGAAGAAAAGATGGGGGTATCTAAAACGACCACCAACTTCATGATGCCGCTAGGCGCATGTATCAACATGGATGGTACGGCGATTTATTTGGGTATTTGTGCGTTGTTCTTCTCACAAGCACTCAATATTCCGCTCGATTTGCATGATTACATGGTATTGATCTTGACCTGTACACTTGGTTCTATCGGTGCAGCGGGTATCCCAAGCGGTTCGATCATTTTCATGGGCATGGTGTTAAGCTCTGTTGGTCTGCCAATTGAAGGTATCGGTGTGATCCTGGGTGTTGACCGTCTGCTTGATATGGTGCGTACCACCATCAACATTACCGGTGACTGCGCGGTGACATTGATCATCGACAAGACCGAAGGTCAGATGGATAAGAAGACATACTATTCTTAGGCCATTGCCAAAATACGATAAGAAAAGAGCCGCAAGGCTCTTTTTTTGTAGTTGTGCTGTATGAACGTTAGTATATGACTAGCGCTTTATCATATGCCGATTTGATCGGCGTTGTTGCAGGGCTCTCGCACTTGTCATTCCGGACTTGATCCGGAATCCATTATGACTGGCGCTAAGAGCTGCATTCTTATAGATCGCGCTAGCATAGTAGTGGATCCCGGATCAAGTCCGGGATAACAAAATCAATAAATTAGGTGGCATACGATAATGCCGACTTGATCGGTGAATCCATCCTAAAGAAATAAAGCTATATATTCTTGATGGATATGCCGATCAAATCGGCGTATGACAACATATCTTTCGTCATCGCGAGCGTGGCATGGCGATCCATGCAACAGCACCGATCACGTCGGTGAATAACAGTATTAGAAGTTTGATACATTAAGGCGTTCTCCTTTTTCTACTGAAAGACTTGCAAAATCCGAGGGAATTTGTATGGTAAGGCGCAGTATTTACCCTTCATAGAGAGAAGATTATGATTCCACGTTATTCCCGTCAGGAAATGGTTCGCATTTGGGAGCCTGAGAACAAATTCCGTATCTGGTTTGAAATCGAAGCCCATGCGTGCGATGCGCAGGCGGAGTTGGGGGTGATCCCAAAATCAGCAGCGAAGACAGTCTGGGAAAAAGGCCAGTTTGAGATTGACCGCATCGACGAAATCGAACGTGTAACCAAACACGACGTGATCGCCTTTCTCACCAATCTGGCCGAATATATCGGCCCGGATGCACGCTTTGTCCATCAAGGGATGACCAGTTCTGACGTGCTGGATACCTGTCTTTCAGTGCAATTAGTGCAAGCAACGGATTTGCTGTTGCAAGACATGGATGCTCTCTTAGCTGCGCTTAAAAAGCGTGCCTATGAAACCAAGGATATGGTTTGCATGGGGCGTAGCCATGGTATTCATGCGGAGCCAGTGACATTTGGCCTGAAATTTGCCCGTTTCTATGCGGAGATGGAGCGTAACCGCAAGCGGTTAGTAGCCGCGCGTGAAGATATTGCGACCTGTGCGATTTCCGGTGCAGTGGGGACATTTGCCAATATCGATCCGTTTGTAGAAGAATACGTAGCCGAAAAGCTCGGTCTGCAAGCTGAGCCAGTCTCTACCCAGGTCATCCCACGTGACCGCCATGCAATGTTCTTTGCTACACTCGGTGTGATTGCAAGCTCGATTGAAAATATCGCCGTAGAAATCCGCCATTCGCAACGTACAGAAGTGTTAGAAGCAGAGGAATATTTCTCGCCTGGCCAGAAAGGCAGCTCGGCAATGCCGCATAAGCGTAACCCAGTGCTGACGGAAAACCTTACAGGCCTTGCGCGCCTGGTGCGTGGTTATGCCTTGCCTGCAATGGAGAATGTAGCGCTGTGGCATGAGCGGGATATTTCCCATTCTTCTGTTGAACGGATGATTGCGCCTGATGCAACAGTGACCCTTGATTTTGCCCTGGTGCGCCTCACTAATGTGGTAGAAAAACTGGTAGTCTACCCAGAGAATATGCTGCGCAATCTTAATCAACTCAGCGGCCTGGTATTCTCACAACGTGTATTACTCGCACTCACCCAAGCTGGCACCTCGCGTGAGGATGCTTACCGCTTAGTGCAACGCAATGCGATGCAAGTATGGGAGAAGGGGGCGAATTTCTTAGAATTGCTCAAAGCCGATACTGAAGTAACCGCATCACTCAAGCCGGCTGAGATCGAGAAACTGTTTGATCTTAATTATCACACTAAGCATATCGATACGATTTTCAAACGGGTGTTTGGGGCGTAAGCGCAAAGACAATATTTTTGATAAAGCCATCTTACAAAATGCTGTAAGATGGCTTTGTCATTCTTGGGGCTTGGCTGCCTTGTTCATCTTCCTATAGATCATGTTAGAGGTAGTAGAGAATACTGCCATCCACGAGGGGTGTGCTATCGCTGCTATTATTGCTGCGGCTACTGCCGCTATCACTACTATTGCTTCTGCTACTTAGAGGTATAGAAGAAGAGGAGGAGGGTGATGATGTTCCATCGGAAGTGGATGTAGGATCATCCACTGTTGCTGTCGCGGATGCTGTAGGTAATACTAGTCGTGGCACTGCTTTCACAGCTTTCCTTGCTTTTTCTGCGGCTATTAGATTGGTAAATGCCCTCTCCTCCACGGCGAATGCTCTGCCTTCTGGAAGGTAAGAAAAATCTTCTGATGCTAGCTTCTTTCCTAGTATTTTTGCCCATGTCCTGGGTTCTTCACCTTTGGGCAATATAGCAGCAACCCATCTGCTATTCTTATCCAGTTCAAAGGTGACGGTATGGCACTCTATCTTTTCCCGTTGCGTTTCCTCTGCAATGTCTTCATTGTCTTTGGTAAGCTCTGTGAGAGTCTCTGCCCATTCCTCCTTCTCGCCAAAGGATACAGTCAGCGCCATAGAACGGCGTGTTGGGACGAGTTTTCTGCTCGGTTTCTCAGGAAGTTTTTCGTCGGCTGTGTTGCTTCTGGAAATAGGGAGGTGCTGTTGGCCAGAAGATAGGGCTTGTGCATTTCTGGCCGCAATTTTTGCTTCATGTTCTCTATCTGCTGGATCCATAGCCTGAAGTATTTCTTTCGTACGTGTATGAATCGTATCCGCTACTACGCCGGAGAGTGTCTCCTCTGTTATGGGATTCTTTTTCGTTAACCTCCCAGGGAAGATCATAGCCGCTTTTACAATCGCTCCCTGCATATCATATAAGCGTTGCATGAATAAATGTTCATTGCCTTCAGCGCGCAGCTTTTCTGGTGAGTGTTTTTTGTGTTCCTGGGCTTCAAGATGAATGCCGAGTGTGGGTAATAATGTCCGTGCAGCCCACATTGAAATGGCATCTTCATAACGTGATGGTAAGACTAAATGCCCGTAAATATAACTCTCACATAATTGCTGAATGGCAGGTGTCATCCACGAATAGCGTTCTTTGCATTCCAGATAGTCTTGCATATCCTCTTCTGTAAATGCCATTTGGTTAGGGAATTGCGCTTGCATGAAGACATCGTAATGTTTTTTGCCAAATAGATACCGGTAATGTTCTATGTCTTTCTCAAGTAGTTTTAGGAACTCCTCTTTTTGTTGCGGAGTCTTTAATAATCTCGCCGCCGTTCTCCTATCTAATTCTTCACCTGGAAAATATTTAGGTAAAGCTTTCACAAATTGAGATACCCTGCTTGCATCAGACCATATAAAGTCCTCCAGGCTCCGTCTTAGTGATTGTTTATATGTCTCACTCAGATACATACTTCTAATGCCGTCATCTTCTTGCGGGTCATAATCTGCAATAGGGATTTCGGTATCAGCTTCCGCTTGAGAAGGGGCGGAGGCTTTCTCTGTATTATCGTTTGGAAGTAGCGCTTGTATAAGATCATCCATCGCTTTACTGATATTATCAGTATGTGATAATAGCGCTGATTCAGCGATGGATGTGTAAATAGTTGTGCGGATATTGGCGTTAATCCATGATACATCAGGAATCGTATCATCCATGGTTTGAAGTGTTGCTATATCGAGATGGCGTTTGTAATAATGGATGTCACGTTGGCACGATTTTTTAAACAGGGTGATAGCATTGTCTCCCAGAGTCTTTTTCGCATCGTCTAGAGCGTGGGAAATGGATGCTTGTAATTCGGTATCTGTTTGCCATTGTTTAGGAAGAAAACCATAAGGCATTAGAAATAGAGACACCTTGCTGTGCGCTGAAGCAAAAGCAACTTTCTTAATAGCTGCTGTATAGCCTACAACATCGCTCTGTAAGGGATATAATCTTTTCTGTTTCGCCATAATATATTCCTTCAAAGCTTATGTATGATGGGTGGTGATGGTATAGCAGCTTGGGGTTAAATTGTAAATCTATGGTGTGGAAGGATGCATGAATTTTTCGGGTGTTTTCATGAATGAAAAAAGGCACCGCCGTTAAGCGATGCCTTTCTTGCTTGTCGTGTTTAAGTAACCTAAATCTTACTCACCATCCACCGCAGCGAGTGCTGCAATGTTCATGATTTCAGATACGGTTGAGCCCATTTGTACGATTTGTACTGGCTTATCCAGACCGATCAGCATTGGGCCGATCAGGTTACCGCCGCCGAGTTCTTGTAACAGCTTAGAGGCTGTGTTGGCGGTATGCAGCGCTGGCATGACCAGAACGTTTGCAGGGCCGGAGAGGCGGCAGAATGGGTAGTAAAGTTTCATCAAATCGGCATTGAGGGCAACATCAGCTGACATTTCACCATCATACTCGAAATCGACTTTCTTGCTATCCAAGATGCGCACGGTTTCGCGGATGCGCTCTGCTTTTTCGCGCATAGGGTCACCGAAGTTAGAGAAGGAAAGCAGCGCCACACGTGGCTCATGCCCCATCTCACGGGCTTTTTGTGCGCTGGCGATAGCAATCTCTGCTAACACTTCAGCCGGTGGAAGTTCATGCACAGTGGTATCAGAGATAAAGACAGTACGGCCATTAGCCACCATCACCGACAGGCCGAATACGACGCTATCTTTCTTATCGCTCACGATATTGCGCACTTCTTCCAAGCTCTTGGTATAACCACGGGTGATACCGGTGAGCATGGCATCGGCATCGCCATGGGTCATCATGCAAGATGCGAAAGTATTACGCTCGTTTTTCACCATACGCGCGCAATCGCGGTACAGATGGCCTTTGCGTTGCAGCTTTTTGTATACGTAGTCAATATATTGATCCACTTTGGTGCTGATCGCCGCATTGGTGATTTCGATACCTTCTGGATCGACACCCATGCGTTTCATAGCATCGCGGATGACATTATCGCGTCCCACGAGGATTGGCTGGCCATAGCCATTATCTTTCCACTGACGAGCCACGCGGATCATTTGCTCTTCTTCACCCTCTGCGAGCACCAGGCGTTTAGGCTTGGCTTGCAGGCGGTCATAGATCAGGTTCATGCTGTTCGCGGTTGGGTTCAGACGCGCGCTGAGCTGGCGTCTGTATTCGCTCATGTCATAAATAGGCTTATGCGCCACGCCCGATTCCATCGCCGCTTTTGCTACCGCTACTGGAATAGTGGTGATCAAACGTGGGTCAAATGGTACGGGAATAATGTATTCTGGGCCATATTGCATTTTGCGGCCTGAATAAGCACGGGAAACTTCATCCGGCACGGATTCACGCGCCAGTTCAGCCAAAGCTTGTGCCGCAGCCATTTTCATTTCGTCGTTGATCGTAGACGCACGTACATCCAGCGCACCACGGAAAATGTAAGGGAAGCCCATGACGTTGTTCACTTGGTTGTTATAGTCTGAACGCCCTGTCGCCACGATTGCATCGCCACGCACTTCCTTCACTTCTTCTGGAGAAATCTCAGGATCTGGGTTCGCCATGGCGAAAATGATCGGGTTTTTCGCCATAGAGGCAACCATTTCCTTGGTCACAGCGCCTTTTACAGACAGACCAATGAATACATCAGCACCTTGCAGCGCTTCAGCCAGGGTGCGGCGAGGTGTATCAACCGCATGAGCGGATTTCCACTGGTTCATACCGTCTGTACGGCCTTTGAAGATTACCCCTTTAGTGTCGCAAAGGATAGCATTCTCATCTGGCAAGCCCATGGCTTTAATGAGTTCTAAACACGCAATACCCGCAGCGCCGGCACCGTTTACTACCACTTTCATGCTTTTGAAGTCACGTCCAGTGATGTGAGCGGCGTTGATCATACCGGCGAGGGTAATGATCGCTGTACCATGCTGGTCATCGTGGAAAATCGGGATGCTCATGATTTCACGGAGTTTTTGCTCAATAATGAAGCATTCTGGGGCTTTAATATCTTCGAGGTTAATACCACCGAAGCTTGGGCCTAAGTATTTGACTGCATTGATGAATTCATCAGGGTCTTCGGTTTCAACTTCCAAGTCCAGACCGTCAATATCTGCGAAGCGTTTGAAAAGTACGGCTTTTCCTTCCATAACCGGTTTGGATGCCAGTGCCCCCAGGTTACCAAGGCCGAGAACGGCTGTACCGTTGGAAATAACCGCTACGAGGTTACCTTTAGAGGTGTAATCATATGCCGTATCAGGGTTTTTTTCGATTTCAAGGCACGGAACCGCCACACCAGGAGAATAGGCAAGCGAGAGATCACGCTGTGTCAGGAGGGGTTTTGTAGGGGCAATAGAGATTTTGCCGGGTTTGCCGTCGCGTTTATGAAACGCTAACGCTTCTTGATCTGTGATCTTTGTCGCCATAGTAATCAACCAATAAATACAAAATGTTGGAAAGCTAAATGAAATAAACGCTCAGAGTTATAGCGCCTTGAGTAAGAATAGTCAAATTAAATGAGGGATTAGGGGCTGGGGATTCGGGACTGGGGATTAACTACGAGTAGAATTTTTTTATTTAAACGGATGAAATCCCCCCTAATCCCTAATCCCTAGTCCCTAACCCCCATAAAACCCCTTGACAGCCACCCAAAAAGCCTCTAGATTGCCGCGCAGATTGTATTAATTTAAGCACAGGAAGCGCTATATTATGGCTAACCATAAGTCTTCAGAAAAAATGATCCGCAAAATCGAGAAACGTACTGCGGTTAACAAAAAGAACGTAAGCCGTATCCGTACTTTCATCGTGAAAGTGGAGCAAGCTATTGCTAAAGGTGATAAAACAGAAGCAGAAGCGGCTCTGAAAGCAGCTCAGCCTGAAATCATGAGCGGTGTGACCAAGAATCTGCTCAAATTAAATGCGGCTTCCCGCAAAGTAAGCCGTCTGGCTCAGCGCATTAAAAAGCTCGCTGCGTAAGGAGTCCTGTTTCGGTTGTGTTGAGATTTTCATCCTACTTAAACGAAAAAGGATGATTTTCGAGCATCGAAGCGCAGCGTACTAAATGTACGTGAGCATTGAAGCGCAAAAAAGCGCATTTTGCAGTTAAGTAAGATGGAAATATCAATACAACCTAGGTTTCTATCGACAAAAAAGTTATTTTGCGTTAAAAATAGAAGCAGTACCATATATCTGGTACTGCTTTGTTTTTTGAGGTTTTAGAGGGGCAGTAAGAACACTCCATGTTCACGATTAGCAAAAATGCGGAAGCAAAACTGCTGGAACTCGCTGTTACCCTCAAAGAAAACCCGCAGGGTTATTATGCGCTGCAATTTAATTTCTCCCAATTACAAGAACATAACCGCAGCGATTACCAGATCAAAATCGCCATCAATGTGATTTATGATCTGTTTAAGGATGTAGAGGGCGGTATTTTCATCTGCCAGGATTGCGATATGTTCTTCCTCTATAAGGGGACGAATAAGGCGCTGATTGAGAAGACAATCTTCCAGTTGCGTTATTTGTTTGCCGATGATCCACTGGCGTATAAGCCAGGTGAGCTGGAAAATGAGCTGTTTTGCTCGGTCTATGATCTTGAATTCCACTGCCACGATTTTATCCAGTCTGCCAAGCAAAAAGTAGCCAATATTGCACAGCGAGATCAGGTGCTGCAACCGCGCGGCCCACAAGCGCAGGCCGGTGGCGGTAATGTTGTTTCCTTCACACCAGCGCATCTTGCCAAGCTTGAACAACAGCTTAGCAATATGAATATGCAGCATTTGCTGCGCCAGCAATCGATTTGTGCAGTGCTGAAGAATCAGACGGGTGTCCGCCCGATTTTCTCGGAAATGTATATCAACATCGCCCATCTCAAGCGGTTGATGAATCTGGAGGTGGATGTGCTTGGCCATCCTGGCCTGTTTAAATATCTGACAGAGATTCTCGATAGCCACATGATCTATCTGCTCAAGCGCCAGATGCAGGTCTATTTCCGTAGCCCCATCAGTTTGAATTTAAACGTGATTACCATTCTCTCGGAGAACTTCGCAGAACTCAATGCGATGATCCCAGAGAAAACGCGTAATTCGATTATTATCGAAATTTCTGTGGCAGATGTATTTGCCGATATTGCAGCCTTTATGACTGCACGCAATATCCTGCAACGCAATGGTTACCGTGTCTGCCTGGATGGCTTGAATACCCTAAGTTTCGTGCAAATTGACCGCGAAAGCCTAGGGTTTGATCTGGCGAAACTACAATGGAATGCGGATCTCGAAGCGCAGCTCAATAGCACCGAGAACCAGCGTTTGCTGAACGCTATCAATAAATGCGGTGCCAACCGCGTGATCCTCTGCCGTTGTGATACACAATATGCTATCGATTACGGCCGTGGATTAGGGATTTCACTCTTCCAAGGCCGTCATCTCGATCAGATTCTGAATCCCGCATCGAAGATTCAGAATTAGGTATTTATATCACTTTAGGGATTGTATTGCCACGCTATAACGCGGAGGTGGAGTGAGCCGTTGGCTTTGCACAAGGCTGCGCCAATGATCGGCTACTTCATCTACTTGCGGTGCTATAAGTTCTGCAGTGGATGCTGTTGCAGACGCAGATGCACTGTCGCTGCCATTCACAGAGAATGGATTGTCCAAGATAGGTAAGTGTACAACGGCTTTAAAGGTATTAAAGCCATTATTAGGTGCGCAGATATCCTGGAAGGTAAGGCCTCCATCCAGAAGATCCGCAACCGCATTCGGGTTCTCAAATATATAATGAAGGCGCTCAGCATCTTTATGCCATAAGTTCACAAGCTGGAAAACTGTGGCTTTTTGTTTACATGTTTGGAAGATTTCTACGGATTTAATATGCTTAAGCAGAAGATCGTGCACCTCAGGTGTGAACAGGGTAGGGTCAAATGATGTTTTTGGAGAGAGTTTTCCCTGCTTTTGAAGAGCAGTTTCCAGAATAGCGGCAAGTTGTACTTGTGCATTGAGTATGCCTTTTATCTCTTGAGCGCCTGCTATAGGGCTTTTGCGTTGGTCTGCCATGAAAATCAGCTCATCTACGGTGCGGCCCATGCTGCACCATGATTCTAACGCGGGTTTAAATGCATCATCTTTAATGACTGTGGCAAGCCGTTCATGGCAGAGGGTGAGTAACACCTCTGAAGGGGGTAGTTTTGCCAATGCTTCGATCCCATGTTCACAGGCTTTTTGGGGATAACGTGCAATATAAAATAGGGATTGCCCGCCTTTTTCTTTGTCTTCTGGTGAGAGTGTTGGATGCACTAATATATGAAGCTGAGTCAGTGGAACGCCATGATCGACAAAATATTGCATGGTGTTAAAAGGCACGCCGCGTTTGGCGAGTCTGAAAACGATTTCTGGATTTGAACAGGTGAGTGCAACGGCCTCTTTAGCAGAGAAATCACCATATTCATCCAGAAGATCCGCAACCGCATTCGGGTTCTCAAATATATAATGAAGGCGCTCAGCATCTTTATGCCATAAGTTCACAAGCTGGAAAACTGTGGCTTTTTGTTTACATGTTTGGAAGATTTCTACGGATTTAATATGCTTAAGCAGAAGATCGTGCACCTCAGGTGTGAACAGGGTAGGGTCAAATGATGTTTTTGGAGAGAGTTTTCCCTGCTTTTGAAGAGCAGTTTCCAGAATAGCGGCAAGTTGTACTTGTGCATTGAGTATGCCTTTTATCTCTTGAGCGCCTGCTATAGGGCTTTTGCGTTGGTCTGCCATGAAAATCAGCTCATCTACGGTGCGGCCCATGCTGCACCATGATTCTAACGCGGGTTTAAATGCATCATCTTTAATGACTGTGGCAAGCCGTTCATGGCAGAGGGTGAGTAACACCTCTGAAGGGGGTAGTTTTGCCAATGCTTCGATCCCATGTTCACAGGCTTTTTGGGGATAACGTGCAATATAAAATAGGGATTGCCCGCCTTTTTCTTTGTCTTCTGGTGAGAGTGTTGGATGCACTAATATATGAAGCTGAGTCAGTGGAACGCCATGATCGACAAAATATTGCATGGTGTTAAAAGGCACGCCGCGTTTGGCGAGTCTGAAAACGATTTCTGGATTTGAACAGGTGAGTGCAACGGCCTCTTTAGCAGAGAAATCACCATATTTGCCTTCTTGAGCATGGGTATAGTAGATATATAAAGCGCGTATGGCGGCGGGTTTAAACGATGTATAGTCTTCGGGTATAATACCAGCATTCACTAACGCCATCGCTTTTAGCTCCGTTCTGCGTGCTTTGGGTGTTAGCTTCCAGAAGTCTTGGATATTATTGTTCTTTTGAAGATACGCTATTGCTTCAATAGGGTATTTTGCGATATCTAAGAGTGGTTGCAACGCTTTGTTGTCATAACACTCATCAATAAATTGAGTAGTGAGGCCATGTTTTTCGAGTGCTAAAAACGTTTCTGCATATTGTAGGATAAAATATGCAGCGCCTGGGTGAAGTGCAGCCAGTGTTGTACTCAGTTTAATGCCATTTTTGCGTAGTGAAACCATGTTTTCTGGGAAAGAAAGAATGGTTTGCAGCAAGCGCACAGGAATGGTTTTTAAATTTGTATATTTCATATTGTTATCAGAAAGCAGTTTGATGGCCGGGGCATTCTGTGTAAATAACTCAAACCGTTTGTGGTCACTTGCTTTTAAGCTGGTGAGATAGTGTTCATCCATGCCTGTATTGGCTAAGAGGGAGGCATTCGCTTCTGTAATGGAGTGATCTCTCAGAAATTCTTTAGAAAAAGGAACTTTTACTACGGCCATAAATACCTTGCTGTATCATTATATTAAAAACGTAAGGACTATAACAGCCTTCTAGTGTCATGTCAAAATGTTAGAAGAAAAACGTTACTGTCTTAATATGAGTTTTTGATGTGTGTCATCCTTGGGCTTGCTCGGCGTTGTTACATAGTTCTTCGTCATTGCGAGGCCACAACGTGGCCGCGGCAATCCATTTCTAGGACTTCTCTGTCCTTTATGTAGGATGCACGGTTGTCTCACTATGTCATTCCAGCGTAGGCTGGAATCCAGCACAATGTTTGTGAACGAAGTGAACGCTGGATTTTTGCTTTAGAGTTAAGAGGACTGGATCCCAGCCTACGCTGGGATGACAAGGCATTTTAGAACCATCCAACGACGCAGGTCAAGCCCAAGAATGACAAGAGTTTTTATATTAGGAAAAACCAGATAGCCTATAAGCCGGGTTCTGTCGTCTGGTATTGCTACCAGCGGATAGCTATTCATCTAGGTGTTTTGTTGCCAAAACACTCAAGCAACCTACCCGGATGACTGGTGTGGAAAACCACCTGCCTTTGTGCAAGCACATGGCGCGCCATCCCTATTTGGTCTTGCTCCCGGTGAGGTTTACCTAAGCCGCTACTCATTGCTGAAAGCGCGGTGCGCTCTTACCGCACCTTTTCACCCTTACCTTGTTGCCAAGGCGGTTATTTTCTGTGGCACTGGCTCTGGGGTTACCCCCGGCGGGCGTTACCCGCCACCGTTTTTCCATGGAGCCCGGACTTTCCTCGAAATGCCCAAAGGCACCTCGCAGCTATCCGGCTATCTGGTTAAGTGCTACTATAGGTAATTGTTAAGAAGATAGCAATACTCTTGATGCGAGAATATGGGCGCGGCCTAGCGGGAAAAGGAGGAAGGCTCTGTTTCTAGGCTATTTTGCTCTTTTTCAGCCAGAATCTGCTCGCGCCACTCCCATTTTGCAGCGCTTTTGCAAACCAGGCGTAAGTTTGGCTGATTGCCGATATGCTGCGCAATCAGATCACGGACTTCTTCAGGAATATGAGGGGTAATATGATCAAATATGCCCTTTACGGCATCGCGCGTGAGTGCTACCTGAGTCAGTATGCACTGTGTCCAGTCGGTCAATTGCGTGGTCGAGAGCTTTACCAGGGAAGGTGGCTCATGATAGACCTCTTTGCGGATAATAGCGGGCACGAGACCTAGAAAGAAAGACGTCGAAGCCCCTTTGCTTGCCAGGCGTTCCATAATGGTTTCGGCAGGAATATTTTGTTTAAGAAGGGTTCTTATCGCAGAGACAGTGGGGGTATAGTCTTTGTGAGTTGTCGTCTCATCGGGCAGTGTGTGAATGAAGAGGCTGTTTATCTGGGGAAATTCACATGCTGTTATAAACGTAAAAAGATAGGATGCAGGAATGCCGGCATCTAAGAGATGCTCAAGATTATCCCTCTCTGCGGTAATATAGGGGAAAGTAACAGGGCTGGAAGCCTTGGCGATACACCATGGTATATAGGCACCACACTCTTTGGCGATAAGGGGTTTCAGAGCATCACGTTCTTCTGGTGTTAATGGCTCTGGTATAACTGCTGATTGCTTAGCCATATCTCCTCTTTATATATTAACAAATTAAATTATATGATGGTGTACTATAGCGGTACACTTTTGACGTGTCAATAGCTTAATTATTAATACAAAAAGTTGTGTTATGGTTGTTACACTCCTGGGCCGGAGGGTTTGCCATTATTGGAGTTAGGTCTATGAATAATAGTGGATTTTTGTTTTGATAAAGGGCTGGCTTCTTTATCTTTGGCCAGTTTCTTGAGGGATTCTGTCCGGCTATATGTATCTTCTCTGCGGGTGCGTGGTGTTTGCTTTTCTTCTTCTGAGTCCGAAGGGGCGCCATCGGAACTTGAGACGGAAGAGCTGCGCGCATGGCGGGAGGCGACTTTATCCGTATAGAGGCGCGGGCTTTCATCGCCGGAACTAAAGCTGCGCTCTGAAGATGTGCTATGGCTACGCGGTCGTGGAGCGCTGCTAGAGGCATGGGTTTTGGCTTCCACAGATGAGCTACTACTCGATAGGCTTAGCGTCTGATAAGAGGCCAGGAAGGCAGTTTTCTCTTCTGCTACTATATAGGTTTGCCCTAATGTTGTTTGGAGTACGCTTGCAAAGAGTTCTTTGTTTGTGGCTTCTAATGAGGCAAGTGTATCGCTTATTGTATCAATAAGCTGTGTCGCAACACTGGCTTCTGTGCCAGGTTTAATCTCTTTGGGAAGAAGTTCCAGTAGCAAGGTAACTACCTGTGCAGCATCTTCTTTAACAGGTATGGCGTAAGGATAGCGTGTTGTTAATTCTGCTGCAATGGCATCGGCAAGTGCGGTGGGGTATTGGGTTGGCTCTTCATCGACTGGCACTTGCAACAACAGGCTAAACTTCTCACGAATACGCTGAGCGTCTTGTTGGATAATTTTAGTGTTCTGCTGCTGTTTTGCGATGAGTCCCATTGCTCCTATAAAAGCGGTTGGCTGGCTTAGGAGGCGGGTGAGATGGGTTGTTTGAGTGCCTACTAGGCGCGTTGTTTCACTTTTTTTATCATAGGTAAATTCAGAGGTCAGCATGTTATTAAGCACAATTGCATTACCTTTAGCCGTGAGCAATGCGTCGATATGCTGTTTAAAATGCATGCCCAAATCGCCCAAATCTTTATCAAATTTTAGATGAGTGGTAACGAAATGCTTGATAACCGTTGTAAAGTCCTCAGAGGCGGTGATGCTTTTTTTCCCGTTGCGGAAATCTTTCTGTTCTTTCGGGCGCCCGCCCAGGTAGTGATCAAATGCTTGATGCAGGATTTGCTCAATAGCGGCCGTATATTCCGGCACAGTCGTAGTGGCGGTTATGGTCTTGACCTGAGGAGGAGGGGTGGGATTCTTTTTCTTGCTCATGGCACGAAACTCCTATCATTTCAGTATATTCCTTGTTTTAGTATATACTATTGATAGGGAAATATAAATATTAATATTTTGTGTTTTGGTGAAATATTATGATTATAAAATAGAGGCTTATAATGCTAGAACGAAGGGCCTTGCGAACTGGCTGTCGCTTTAGAGACATTATTCACTTGATGTGTAGCCAAGCCTATCTGGTCTGCTATTTTTAACTGTAATTCTGGCGGGAAAGTGATAGGGGTGCCATCGTCAGGGCTATATATTTGGGATTCGCCTAGTAATACAGCTACCGACAGTGTTGTTGAGTCCTTTTTCTCTTGTAGCGTTGCATTCCAGGCATTTGAGAGCTGTTCTGTAAAAGCAACGGTTGAAGAAGAAGCGCCATACTGTGTTTGCGGCACGGTGGCCGGGAGTGTTATGAGGAAGGAGGCGTAGCTTGAGGTAAGTTTCTTGAGTATATCCAACTCTGGCATGTGCTGTTGCAGAAGGTCTTTCACCCACGCTGTGGCATCTGCATAGTTGCGAAAGCGCATGAGGTTATCATCACCAGGCTGCAGGAAGAACTGTTGAATCTCATCAGAGGTTTGTGATGTGAGATGAGTAAAGAGGGTGTTGGGTTGTATGCCGGCATCTATGAGGGCTTTTAAGTTGGAGGCCTGAGAGCTGATCAACTTAGCAGAGCTTTGGCGGCTTTCATCGCCTTGCCATACATTCAGCCATTCACCAAAAGTGCCAATTCCTTGTTCTGCTAGGGCTTTAAATCCTGTGAGCGTGTCTTTCTCAGGAAATGCGTAACTCTTTGCCGTTGCCATATTCTCCCTCACTCTTTCTATTTTTGGGTGACGGGGAATATAGCATTGCAGCTTATACGTGTCAATAGTTGATAAATTAATAAATATCCTATTGTAAAGAGGCGTTATTTAGTACCAATTCCTGGCCCATCAGAGGATTTTTTCTGTTGTGCGCGGATATCATTAGGCGTAATACCCGTCGTTTGGCCGTTTTCTTTCCGTTGGGCGGTGATATCATCGGGTTTTATACCACGTTTTTGTGTTCTGCTGGAGAGGGTTGGAGACTCTGCTTCGCGGCTGTGGTGCTGTTCTTCTGTACTCTTCGCTTGGGATATAATAGCATCGCGTTGATCTTGGGAGAGGCCGCTGCGGTCTTGTCCTATACGGCTTGAGAGGTAGGCCGATAAGAGGTTGATATTTTCTTGGTTATAAGCTGCTAATTGAGCGCCAGCCTTTTCCATAGCATTCTCTACCAGCTTATCAATAGATTGTTTTTCCTGGTAGGCTGGTATGTTGGCAGTAAGTGCATCGACAGCATCATCTAAGTGTCCGAGGCTATATGCATAAGGGTGTTTTCTATGCACAGCTTCTTTTAAGCCTTCACTTAACAGGGCCTGTTGTTCTGTGGGGTATTTTAAATCATCAAGCTTATCATTAATGGCATCTGTAAAGGCTTTATGAAAGCGTTTTAGATCCTCTCCATCATATTTAGAGACGATGTGTTTGACTTGGTTGGTTATGTCAATCACATGAGGGGTACGTTGGGCTATCAGTAAGCTTGCGCTATGGGGTGTTGGGTTGTTATTTGTATTTCTAAATGTTTGCGTGTGTGCATCATAGCCTGTAAAGAAATAGGGTATATTGGCTTGAAGGATGCGAGATAAGTTATCAGAGAGTACCGGCATAAAAGGAGAAAATGCTCCTTGAACGATGGCGACATTATCTTTGATAGTCTTGATGATAGTTTTTGTTGCAGCCTGAGTGAGTGTTGGGTCTGTGCCTGCAAGCAATGTTTTACTTTCATGGGGATGGCTGCTGAGATATTCTTTGAATGTCTTTTCTATAAGCTTTTGCAATAAACTCTCAAAACCTAGCGCTGTCATTGCTTCATCAATGACCAGTTTATCCGTTGTGGAGAGCGGTATAATCTTGCTTTTTTGTAAGCTTTGCGTTGAAGACATCCGTTGCAACGGCGCTTTCTTGCTTGAGCTTGTTCCAAGCGTCGGTGAAGAAGACGTGGCGGTCGCTGCATCTGAGCTGCGTTCTTGTAAAGAAGAAAGCTTCACATTACGCTGGCTTAATGTGTGTGCTAGGCGTGGTTTTGGTGATGCTTTACTGCTCTCTTGTGCGTGTATATCAATGCCGAGTTCTTTAGCGCGCGCCTCTGCATGTTGAATGGCGTTGGCCTCTTCTCGCGATTGTTGAGATGTGTGTTGAGGGTCTCTATTCCACACAGAGATATGCATTCTTGCGTAGGAGATAAAAGAAGTTAATGTGCGTTGTTCCAGGTTTAGAATAAGCCTTTTAACAGACTCGGCTTCAAGGGCTTCTGTAGCAGAGGGCAGATTTGTTTTATCGGGGAAAGCTTTGTCAAGTGTGGCTGCCAAGCTCTCTATTTGTTTATCTAAGCAGTAAGCATAAGGATAAAGTTTACGCATCTGCGCAGAAACGGCTTGTGCAAAATCAGAAGGGAATTTCTTTTCTTCGAGTGCGTCTTTAAGGTTTTGTTCTTTTATATCTGCACGGGGTGTTGGAGCTCCTGAGGCATCTTTTGCTGCAATCATAACAGGGATTAATTCAACAGGTGAGCTTGTGCTTACAAGGTTAAGTGCATTCTCAGTGCTTTGGCTAAAGCTATCTTTAGAAGTTTCAAAAATGAAACGTAAGATATACTTATTACTGAACGTTTCTTGCAAAAACTTACGCAACACTAACTGAGTACCTTTGGCTTCGGCGTCATCAAATATGAGATGGGGGGTAACAAGTTCTTCGAGGCTTAATCGTGCTCTATCACGCAGTGCTACATAAGCTTGTTTATCTTGACCTTTTCCCTCACCTTTAGGGCTACCCTCACGAGAGAATGCTTTTTTGAGTTTGTCCCATTCTTTTTTATGCTGTGCTTTAAAAACAGGCAACGCTGCTTCTAGGAGAGCAGCCATTTGTGCCTTAAGATCATCCTGAGAAGTCTTTGCGGTAATGATAACATTAGGCAGGGTATTAGGGTCTTTACTCATGGCACACTCCTAGTTCATAGAATCGTCTATGCTTGATTATACCCTTAATGTGTAAAGTTTTTATTACGGTTTACATTTTGTGAGCTATTTTAATATATATTATATTTCAATATATTATATATTCTTCTCCGCAATAAAACAACTCTGCCCCGCCTTACTCAAGCTATCGCACATACGCTCAGCCTCTTTTTTGTCTGTAAAATCGCCCATTTGCAGGCGTTGGACGGTGCCTTTTTGGGGGAGGGTGCTGGCGATGATATAGGAGGGTTGCTCTTGGATGATCATGGCATATTGTGCGTGGATGTTAAACCAGGCAGTGCGAGCGCTGTCTTCGGTTTTGAAGGCGCCGAGCTGGATGGTGTAATGCAGGTCTTTTTCCATAGGTTCTGGTTCGGTTGGTACAGGCGCAGGGCCGGAGGCTGGGGCTATATCAGGCAGTAAAGAAGTGGGCGTTTCGGTTGCGGCGAGGTCTGTAGGCAACACGACGCTTGTCACTTCTTCGCTAGTGGCAGCAGGTTCAGTGGTAGCGTTGGAGATGGTGATCACATCGCTATTAGGTGTGTTTTCTACCATAAACACATCATTGCCGCTGAAAATATCGCTGGTTTTCTTCATATCTACTGCCACATCTTGTTGCATAATGGCGTTGTAGAGTTTGAGTTCATTTTCAGGAATGCGGATGGTGTAATTGCCTGGGATGAGTTTTTGGAACAGGTAGAAACCATCATATTCGGAACGGGTGGTTTGGACGACTTCTTGCTTTTCGTTCATCAGCTGCACTTCCACATTCGCGGCGGTGTCCTGCGCGCCAGCGGTATTGATGAGGTAGACCGTGCCGTCTAATTCGCTGGTTGGGAAGATCGGGAAGTCAAGCGCTGTTACATGGCCAGGGCGGGTGATGACGTTATAACCTTCTTTGGCGGGCGTGAGCAATGGGTCTTCGATAGATTTGGTATCGATGGTGACTTCATTGGGCATATGCGTATTGAGTTGTGTGCCAAAAGCGAGTTTATTTTCGCCTGCGACGGGGCGTTTATCAATGCGGATTATCGGCTTCTCGATTAACTCATCTTCATCTTCGTCGTAGCTCATATTATAGTTATTATCCACAAATGCCCGCGCCGCCACGCCACCGCTATAGGCCATTTGGTTGGATTGGCTGTGCCATTTATCCTGGCCTGGGATTTTGCCGAGTGAGAGGTTGAGGTTAAGGCCGACGAAGAGGTCATCTCTGTCATTGGCTTCAATGGTGGTGCCGAGTTGATAATCCCCCAAGTCCCAGCTAAGCGTTGTGCCAACGGTGGTGAGTTGGTCGGCGGTGAGGTTTTTGGAGAGGCTAAACAATCCGTTGAGGTTCTGGCCGATTCTGCGTTGTGCGCTGACGTTGATTTGGCTGAGTTCACTCTCTGGCGCAATTTGGTAAAGGCTTGCGAGCCGGATGAGATAACTATCCAGCCGCCCTGTTAAATCCAACTCGCCGCCCCATTGTTTATCATGATCATTAAAGATCAGACCGAATTGGTTGGTCGCTGTTATCCCTAAAATTGATTTGGAGAGACGGTGGCGGAGCGATGTGCGTTTTGCGCCTGATTCAAATTCTTCCTGCAACACGTTAAAGCCCGTACTAAATTGATTGATGACAGGTAAGGTGAAGAAGCTGTTGATATCGAATTCGGTTTGGCTAGTATGTGGGTCAGTAAAGAAAGACTCTTCTTCGCTGACAAAGTCATTGAACATTTTATGTTCGGCTTTGAGGCTGATATCTTTATAGCCTGTAAGTGCCGTCAGCTTTCCGCCAAGCCCTCCGGCTTCTTGGTCATAGGCAAGATCGGCGCTACCAAAAATATTCCAGAATGAGGTTTTTAAGCCGGTGGTGAGGTAATTATGTGTGCCAGTGCGAATCGGCAAATGTGCACCACCTACAGAGACGGAAAGATTATTGGTCAAGCCATATTCCACTTCGCCTGCCCCACGGAAACCTTCGCCATCCTGGGCGGCATTGCCCACTCTGCTGATATCAAACACGGTAGCGCCTTTATCATCTAACGCAACATCGTAGTTGAATTCACCTTTTTTCAGCAGGGCGTTACCGATAGTATAACGCTCCACTTTTTCTTCCACTTGCCCTTGTGGGCCATAGAATACCAGGCGGAAGGTGTTGTTGCCGAAAAGGATTGGCACGTTTAAGAACTCATAACGGCCATTGGCGCTGATGGTTTGGAAATCCAGTAAGATACTGTTGCGGTATAACTCCACCTGCCAACCAGGAAGTGCATCGCCGGTGAAATTGGTGACGTCAAATTCCAGCGGGCGGTTCAGAGGACGGTTAGTAATGCTTGCGCCACGCCCTAAACTGGTTTGTGCTACCAATGGCAAAGAGAGAGAATTGATATCACCAAATGAAAATTCCGTAGCATCCAGCGGCCCAAGCAATCCTGCCTTGGTGCTTTGTCTTCCGGCTTTAACACGTAAGGAATCCACTAAACGGTCAGAGCTACTGCCTGAGGCAAAAACGGAGGTCGTCAAATAGCCTAAATCCCCTTCAGAATGCAGTGAAAAATCGGTGGAGAAAGCTTTATCCGCATTGCTGCGATAATTTTGCATGAGGCTTAAATCCAGGAAAGGCCAGTTGGCTAATTCATAAGGGGCTTCGACTTCCTCATAATTGTTTTTCTTATTGGCATTCTTGTTTTTAGTCACCGTATCCCATAGCTGATTACGCTTGTTTTTTGCCTGGAAAGGCAGCATTTCGCGAGGGGTGATAATTAACATCAGTTTGTTATATTCCACCTTAAAATCCACAGGGAACCAGGAAGAAAGCAGCGTGCTTTCAATAAAAATATCGCCTTTATCAACAATAATACTGTTATCGGCCACCTGTTCAGTTTTGCCTTTGAGGATGAGGGTATTATTAGCCGCATCCAGGGAGAAGGTGCGGTCAGGTGTGATAAACCAGCCTTCAGCTTTGCGCGTAGCGGTGCTAACGCCAATAGGAAGGCTGAGGAAGGTTGTGATGCCTTTTAAGGGGAGGAAAAGATGTGTGCCGTCATCATAGGCTTCAATAAAATCTCCGGTTTCCTCATCAAGCAAAGGCTGTAATACGAGCAGGTTATCGTCAGAGATAATCGTGGAAGTATTGGCAGGTGTAGGAGGTATGGGTGTGTCTTCTGTATCTGTAGCCGATGGTTCTGCTTGTGCTTCTTCAGGCGGTAATACAGTGGGTGCTGTTTCGGTGGTAGCCGGTGCTGGTGCCGGCGGTGTTGCGGGTGGTTCAATAATATTAATGGGAGGAGGTGGAGGGGCTTTCTCCTCAATCTTTTGTTCCTCTGCTGGCGGTGCTGCCTTGCCTAACCACCGATTAATGAGAAGCTCACGATCGCTTTTTTCGAGCTTTGGATGCATCGTCAGCCGTAAAGTCAGGCTGGTTTCATCAGGGTTAAAAGCAACAGGGAAGAAGCGGGAGAGCAGCCAGGCATCAATATAAATATCCTGCTGGTTGCGCAGAATCAAATTACTCGGAAAGGTGCCTTCTTGGCCTTGGATAATGACTTTGCGTGTAGGGATATCCAGGGCAAAAAGTTGATTGGGATGAATGAGTGTGCCTTCTGCGGTTCCATCTTGCACATTAATCCGCATCGGAAATTTGAGTGCCTGGGTGATCTGCGTAAGCGGAAGCATCACCCCGCCATTATAACTATAGGCCTCAATCTCACCTAAAGAAAGATTCTCATAGCGCAGTGTAAAGGAGGAGCGGTTAGCATCACGGAGGATAAAACTATCAATGCCACTTTGAGTTGTGTTTTCGCTGGTTTGTGCGTAGGCTGAAGGGGGGATCAGGCAGGAAGAACAGAGCAAAAAGAGAGCCGCTATCTTACCCTTCATGCCGTAATCCATCGATAGGGTTTTGTAGCAAAAAATTGTCATACCAGCGTAGGCTGGTATCCAGCACAATGCTTGTGAGCGATAGCGAGCACCTTATTGATAATGTGTTCACGAGTGTATAACTGGATTCCAGCCTTCGCTGGAATGACATAATGATGCCAATCAAACGGGTGATCCGTGATGTTATCACAATGCCAACTCACTGGATGCTAACATTTTCTCTGCGCCTTTGTCGGTGGAGACATAGGTCACCATAATCTTCCCAGCCTTCAGATTCACACCCGCAGGCACGCTAAGTGGGAGTGAGAGCTTTTTCAAAGGTGTGCCACGGTAAATAGCCACGCCCGGCAAGGATTTCAAGATGGTCGATTTGCCGCTTGGATCCACATGGGTCACTTCAATATTGCCCATGGAAGAGCGGTTACCACTCAGCGCAAAATCAACATTGAGGAATGGTTCTGGTGTTGCTTTGCCTTTAATGGTTTGATAGATGAGTTCTGTATGTTTTATATCCGTTGTAAAAGCCGTTTGCCCATGGCGGAGGATAACGGGGATGATAAGAGCCAAGCGTGGTTTAATGCTAATAGCGACATTTTGGGAATGTTGTGTTTGTTCAGACGTTTTTTCGACATCATCATCAACCAAAGTCACTTTAAAATGCGAGCGGTATTCGCCGTCTTCCAAATTTTTAGGGAAGCGTAGTAGCAACCGCACATTTTGGGATTCACCTGGTTTGAGTGTAATACGGCGCGGAGAAACACGGGTCATGGCGAGAAGGGAGTAAGGATCTTTTTCCTCCGGCTTTACTTCACGCACTGCGCCTTCTTCTGGCATAATCATATCCACAATTTCCACTTTATATGCCCCAATTCCATCCCCACTATTCTTAATACTCACCGTCGCGCTACGCTCCCCACGCTCAAGCACGATACGTGTAGGGAAAAGCAAAAGCTGTGCTTTCTTTGCATAAGCGGTGGTGGCTGTGGTGGTGATAAAGATGGTGAGGGCAGTAATAGCAATACGGCGGAATAAGTGCATGAATTTACTCGTAAATAACAATAAGATCAAAAGTGGGGTTTAAGGTTAATCCGTCAGTCACGGCATTGGTATAGGTTAAGGTTGCGCCGAGATATAACGTCTTCCCTGCGCTCGGAAGGGGGAGGGCGCCTTGGGGGAAGCTACTGATCGGAATGCCATCGTAAATCCCCGTAAAATTGGAGAGTGTTACGGCACCAGAGCCAGTGGAAATATTTTGGATATCAATGCTGATAGTACTAACACCTGCGGTGCTAAATAAATTTACCTGGCCGCGATGTGGTATGCCATCTATGATCGTGCCAGTGCCAGTGACCATGCCGCCATCGGCAGGTAAAATGAGGTTACTAGAAGGGCTGGCAGGAACCTCCGGCATCGCGAAATCCATATTAGCGACAGGGGTGATCGTGATAGTTGCAAAAGCGGGGGGTAGCCAGGAGAATGCCACGGCACAAGTGGCAAAAAACAGGAAAAGAAAACGTCGAAACAATGGTGCCATGAACCAAATATTGATTATTTGAACATGGTTTATACTATATATAGGGTCAATATCGGAGTCAAGTGCAAAAAAGTAAGGTGGCATGAAGCCACCTTACTTTCGTAAGAATGCGGTAATCTTTAGTTGTAGGTTACAACGATATCAAAGGTTGGTGCCGCTGTGTCACCATCGTTTGAAGTACCTGTTGTATCGATTTGCAGACCTACCAGCAATGCTTTACCTGCACCAGGAGCTGCTTGGTTGGTCAATGTGCAAGCACCTTCTGCACCACCATCATAAGCGCACACAGCAGCAGAAGGTGTTACGCCACCGTTTGCTACATAGTTACCAGCGGTAATGTCGATTGCCTGTGTTGCAGATCCAACAATGTTCACGCTACCAGCGGAAGCGCCGTTTAAGTAATCAGTTAAAGCGCTTGCACCGCCAACTGTGCCTGTTGTATCGATCGTAAAGGTACGACCGCTGGCACCGGTTGTGATGTAACCAAATTCAACGTTTACAGGGCTGGTGAAAGAGATTGGTGTTACGAAAGTAACGTTAGCTGACAAGGTTTGGGTTGCAGCATAGGCACCTGAAATGGCTGTTAACGATACAGCAGCCGCTACAAGTGTAACTTTAAGACTTCTTCTCATGGAGGTGGCTCCCCTCTGAAATTAATACGTATTGTTGTCCCGCACCGTCTCCCCCGCCGTTAGAACGAAGATTTAGCGCTTAGGATTCAGTGTGCGTGAGAAGTTTTAAGCAAAGGTTAATAATAGTGATAAATTATGAGATATATTTTGAAATACAGCATCTTAATGGTTAATAAATGGTTTATAAATATGAGGAAGAATAGAAAATACAGTCGGTTAGGTGGTGTAATAAAGAGTCAATAATCATGTAATATCTGCCAAATAAAATTGCACTACTAGTATAATAATGCAATTTTTACTTGCCTTTATACACTAAAGGCGATAGTTTTCGGCGATGAATTGCTATCTAGGGGTGTGTAATGCCAAAACGAATGAAACTAGTTCCCGTGATACTTGCTGGTGGTGCTGGCACGCGTTTATGGCCATTGAGTACGGCCTCTTTTCCCAAGCAATTCCTGCCCTTATCGGCTACACATGCGAATTTATTTCAAGAAACACTCGCGCGGGCTTCCTCTGTGCAAGGGGTGGAGCGTGTGGTGGTGGTTACTACGGTGGAGTATACCCATATCGTACAACGTTTAGTGGCGGATAATCCTGTGAGGGTAGAGATACTCTCCGAACCCGCCGCCCGCAATACTGCTGCTGCGATGGCGCTTGCTGCAATACATATCACACAAACAGACCCCTGTGCCATGGCCTGGTTTATGCCGAGTGATCATGTGATGGAAGCGCCTGATGTGCTGGTACAGACTATTCTACACGCTATGCCACGCCTCGCGCGCGGCGGCATCCTCACCTTCGGCATTCGCCCAACACGGCCGGATATACATTATGGCTATATTATACGCGGTAAAGCATGGGATGAAGGGATGTACCATGTCACACGGTTTGCTGAGAAGCCAACACTCGATACCGCATTGTCTCTTTACAGCAAAAAAGAGTGTTATTGGAATAGCGGCATGTTCCTTATGGCGGCGGCTACGTTGCTTCAGCAAATGCAACAGCATAGTGTTGAAACCTATCAGCTCGTGCAAGAATGCTATGCAACGCATATGCAGCGCGATGCGATGTTGTTGGTCACCTCTGCTCATTACGCTGAAATTCCAGCGCTTTCGATCGATAAAATGCTGATAGAACATGCGGATGAATTATATGTGTGCCCGGTTGATATTGGTTGGGCAGATATAGGTTCATGGCGTGTACTAGCGGAGAAAAGCTATAATACGGCTAATAGCAATGAAATAGAATGCAATACCTGTTTTGAATATATGAGCCGCCGCTATGGGCGCGTAGAAGATTGACCTGGTGGGGGGAATCGATTATCGTCGGGCTGGTAGAGTGTCATTTGTCGCTGTGATCGGTTTTATTGCATGGCTCTCATTTTTGTCATCCCGGACTTGATCCGGGATCCATTGTGATGGCAGCGTGGTCTATAAGAATGAGGCTCTTAGCGCCAGTCCCGGTGGATCCCGGATCAAGCTTGGGATGACAATTATCAATAGCTGAGTAAACCTACAACAAGACCGATCACGTCGGCATATAACAGTACAAGTTATATTTTCATAACAAAAGGAGAACATCATGAGCAAAGCAACGCAAGCCAATCAAACCGGCCCACAAGTGGGCGATAAAGCGCTGGATTTTAGTGTAGAAAACGATCAAGGTCACAATATCACCTTGGCAAGTCTTAAAGGTAAGAAAGTTGTACTGTATTTCTATCCCAAAGACGACACACCAGGCTGCACTACGGAAGCAAAAGACTTCCGCGATATGGAAAAAGAATTTGCAGATGCGGGCGCAGTGATTTTGGGTGTTTCTAAAGACAGCGTGAAAAGCCATTGTAATTTCCGCGATAAATACGATCTCAACTTCCAGCTACTTTCTGATGCAGATGGCGCGATGTGTGATGCCTATGGTGTGTGGGTGGAGAAGAGCATGTATGGCAAAAAATATATGGGTATTCAACGTGCCACATTTGTGATTAATGAACAGGGAGTTATCCACAATGTATGGCCAAAAGTCTCAGTAACAGGCCATGCAAAAGAAGTGTTGGATTTCCTCAAAAAGATGTAATATCTTAATGAAATTCCTCGCAAAAGGCCGCCTTTCCATGGGCGGCTTTTTTATTTTATCCACAGTGCTTTTTATTGTTGCAAAACATCGCAAATAGTAGAATATTACTGCATGTTTTCAATTCACGATTAATATTGTGAGGGTGATAATGCTGGGTAAGCAGATATGGTTAAATGCATACGGTAATAGCGCACTGATGAATAAAGCGCTTTCAGTGCTGCAAGAGCATGGGATTGAGTGGGAATCAGTAGATACTGCAAGTTTCATTCAGCCAGTTGAAGACAAAGATTTCATACGGGCAGTGGATGTGCTCGCTGCTAAAGAGTTGCTGCCGGAAGTCTATGCTGATGCATTGCGTGAAGGTGCAGTGAAAAACGATTATATTATACTGCGTGATATCTATGGCACCAAACTGCGCTCGCATCTAACGCGTGAAGATATTTTGGTGATCTCTATGGATTATGAAAACATCCCCGTGCGCATTTCGCTTGCGCATGTGTTAATTGATATTACCCATGCATCCGATATGCTGCGCGCTAAAACATTGCTTGCAGCTGCAGAGGTCGGTTTGCTGCATGAAGTGCCAGAAATGTTCTCCCTACGCCGCAAAAGCGTTGAGCCTATCCGCTATATGAGCAAAGACGAAGTCTCCCGCCTCATCAATAAAAAGCGTTTGCAGCCCGCGAATTACTCTATGCCAGACTTCAAAGAAGTGGTAGATGCGAGTTAGGGTTAGTGGTTAAATAGCTTTTATCGTTTGTCTTTCGTGGACTGAGCAGGGGGTGTTACCTGGTTTTCTCACTTCTTGATAATCGTCATCCTGAACTTGATTCAGGATCCACTTTTATGGGGGCGCTATCTATAAGGTTTTAGCTCTTAGCGCCAGTCTTGGTGGATTCCGGATCAAGTCCGGAATGACAAGGTGGTAGCTATACAACACCCTCGATCTAAACCACCCTCGAACGCTCGTCTTCACATTCCCAGCTTCATAGCTATTACAAACCCCATTTTCCAATCTCCTAGTTATCTTCATCTTTCCCAAAGATTTTTCTGTAATATTTTTACAAATTGTGCTTTATTGATACAAATATAACGTGAGGGGGATGTGAAATGTCGGGTGTTTTTGTTTATATATTATATGTATGCGGAGTAGGTGTTGCTGCGGTTGTCGCGCATCTGCTGGCCAGCCGCCGCGCGGTTGCACTTGAAGTGCAATTAGCGGCAGAGCGCACTAAAAGCCAAACGCTTGAGCAGCAATTAGTTGCTTCCATTGCCGAAGCCACCCAGGTGAAAGACGAATCTACCCATATTAGATACCAGGCTGAGAAGAAAGTCGAACTGGTACAGCAACAGCTCTCCACCATGCAACAACGCATGGAAGATTGGGAAAAAACCCGTGTTGAGAGCTTAAAAGCTGCCAAAGAGGCAATGTTTAGCACTGGTGGTGAATTATTCCGTAAAGAAGCAGAAGAACTCGGCAAGAAAACCATGGAAGGGTTGCAAAATGTGCTGCAATCGGTAGCGTCGCTGAATGACCGTGTTGGCCGTAGTGAAAATACTGTAACCACCCTCTGGCGCTCACTCTCCAACCCTGCTGCGGTTGGGAGCTTTTCAGAATTCGGCTTGGAGAATACATTTAAGCATTATGGCTTAGAGGCAGGCCGTGATTTTGTCACACAATATTCCGTTTCGGGCGATGCCTATGGCAGCCGTTTACGCCCTGATGCGGTGGTGTTCTTGCCGGCTGATCATGTGTTGGTGGTGGATAGCAAGGCCTCCAAATTCTTTTTGGAATTAGCCGAAGTAGAAGGTTCTGAGAAAGAAGCTGAAATGCTTGAAAACCTCAAGCGCACGATGCATGAGCATCTGCGCTCGCTCGCTAGCAAGGGCTATAAAGAGGCGGTGCTGGACTATAATAAACAAGCTAATCATGGCCGCCCAATTCGTCATATTATTACGGTGATGTATGTGCAAAGCGAAGCATCGATTGAGAAAATCCTCAAAGCCGATCCCGACTTCCGCAACCGCGCAGAACGCGAAGGCGTGGTGCTTTCAGGGCCGACAGGGCTTGCAGGGTTGATGTCGCTGGTGCGTTATGAAATCAGCCGTACACAACAGCAGGAAAACCAAGAGCATATCCTGGTTGAGCTAAGCCAATTATTAGGCAGCATCGAAACCGTTATCGGCCATGCGTTAAAAGTAGGCAAGGGGATTGAATCGGCGGCGCAGCATTATAACAAATTCAGCGCCTCCATGAACCGTAACGTCCTAGCAAAAGCCCGTAAAATTACCCGTTTAGGCGTAGCATTGCCAAAGAGCAAGGCGCTGCCGGGTAATTTACCAGCCTATCTAGTGCATGCCGAAACGGACCTGATCGAAGGCCAGGCAGAAGAGGTGTTTGAGAAGGAATTAGACGAAATAACAGAAGCTTAGAATTATTAACAAAAAACAGCCATGGCGTTAACGATTAATTAAGTCTTTCCTGCTGTTGTGTACGGCTGATTTCATAACGCACCAGCGACATCAACCCTGCAAGCCCTGTCGGCCCTGAAAGCACCACGCCTTCGCGTTCTGCGCGGTTGCGGAAGAGAATATTATCAGCTCAGCAGCCTATAAAAACAAAGTGTTATGGTGGGAAAAACCTCTAGACGAATTCACCGAAATGCTGCAAGACTTGCATACCAAACACGCTCCTTATTTCTCTCGCAAAGAGATGGAGCAGGTGCATAATGATGTATGCCAATATGCTTATCAACGCGGCAAAATGTGGGAAAGCCAAATCCAAATGGGGCTTTCTTCCGACTATGTGCAATATCTGGCCGATGACCTAACCGGCTATCTCCGCCATTTATATCAATACCTGCAAGAAGACATCTTCGAACGCAAAGGCGAAGTGCATTTGATGAGTGCTGATGAGTGCGAGGATATGGTGCCGGTGAGGGTACATTAGGAGAGGGCAGGATTCAGGAAAAAGTGACATAACTAGAATGTCTGTCAACTCTTTTTTCTTATAAATCAGGTGTTTTTGTGAAGTTTTTCAACGCAAAAAAAACCTCTGAATCCTGAATCCCGAATGCTGAATCCTTAAAATAAAGACGGGCCGAAGCCCGTCTTTTTTTCTCCCTAATCAATATAGTAATCCTTCAACGGCTCAAACCCGTTGAATGATACAGAGGCATAGGTGGTTGTATACGCACCGGTTGCCAGTAAGTAGATTTTATCGCCGGATTTCAGCGATAATGGCAGGTTGTATTCGGCTTTTTCGTAGATAATATCCGTGCTATCGCAAGTCGGGCCTGCCATAACAACCAGACCGGTTTCTTCGCCGTCTTTTTCGGTGAGGATAGGATATTCAATCGCTTCAGCTTCTGCCAAGCCATTGTATTTACCCATATCCAGATAGAGCCAGCGGCGGCCGTCTTCTTTGTTATAGGATACTAGCACCACCTCGGTTTGCAATACACCTGCATTAGCAGACATATAGCGGCCTGGCTCGATCAATACGCGCAGAGCTTTGGCTTTTTCAGCACCGAAATGCTTCACCAGCGCTTCTTCAATCGCATGGCCATAGGCTTCAATTGCAGGCACTTCGGTACGGTAGGTTCCTGGGAAACCGCCGCCTAGGTCTACGGATTGCAGCTCAATACCTTTCTCTGCCGCTTCTGCGAAGATTGCAGCTGCGTCGGCAATCGATTCATCATAAGCTGCCAAGCGCAATTGCTGGGAACCTACGTGGAAAGAGATACCGTAAGGCACAAGACCTAACTCTTGAGCTTTTTCGATCAGCTCTAAGGCTAATTCTTGCTTACAGCCGAACTTCTTAGAAAGTGGCCATGCAGCCCCCGCGCCGGTGGTGCGGATACGGAAGTAGATTTTAGAGCCTGGCGCTAATTCGGCCAGTTTCTCGATTTCTTGGAAAGAATCACACACATAGGCACGCACGCCTTTAGCGTAAGCTTCTACGATATCGCTGTTTTTCTTAATGGTATTACCAAAGAGAATATGCTCAGGTTTGGCACCTAGCTCTAGGCATAAATTGATTTCGTTGATACTCGCCGCATCAAAATGCGAACCAAAACCGATCAGCCGCTTCATGATATCGCGCGCTGGGTTGGCTTTCACGGCATAATGGCAAATCGCGAAAGGAATGGCTTTTTGGAGGCGTTTGTAATTATTGTCAACCTGCTCTAAATCAATGACTAAACAAGGGGTTGGCAGGTTTTTATTGGCCTTAAAGAAGGCATCAATCTTAGGATTGATAGTGAAATTTGGAGTGCTGATGAGCGCATCAGCGCGTTCTGTTTCTTCGACAATGCGTGTTTTCATTGGTTTCTTCTTTCTATTAAGAGATGTTAAGCTATTGGTATACAAGGATTCGTGTATTATTTTTCATGATACATAGGCCCCTTTTTTCCTTTCTTGGTTGATGTTCGTTTATCAGCATATATTTAATACAATTTTCGTAATTTGCTATCATTTTTTTTAGTCGTCATATTAATTTTTTAAAATATGTTAAATTTTGTTGTTAGGTTGTTGATATATGGTATTTTTTATGGGGATTATTTTCTGCCTTTCCTTAGCGTGAGCGGCCTTGTTATATGGCTTTTGTCATTCCGGACTTGATCCGGAATCCACCATGACTGGCGCTTCCACATTCAATGCTTATACATCACGCTGCCATAACAATGGATCCCGCTCTCGATTTCATCGAACCGCCAAGTCCGGGATGACAACCATCCATACGCTAGCGAGCTATGCAACAACGCCGATCACGTCCAAGAATGACAGAGAAGCACGTCCAAGGACAGCGCTACCCAATAACACTTGAGTCTTCTTCTCTAACCCGCTATAACCAAACCATGTCTGAAATACCTGCATCTCCTCATTTACCGACGCTTTACCAGCAGCTTGTTGACCAAGGTGCCATCCAGGATGATCCTGCGCAGCGTGAGGTGGTGGAGCATCTCCAGCGCTTGCGCGATGAACTGCCTGACTATACACCTTCGCAATACCGTTCCTGGCTTGCGCGTATGTTTACCGCTGACCCTACACCACCACGTGGCCTGTATATTTATGGCGGGGTGGGGCGTGGGAAATCCATGTTGATGGATTTGTATTATTCTACCTCTCCGGTGATAAAAAAGCGCCGTGTACATTTCCATGCTTTTATGAAGGAAGTGCATGATATGCTGCATGAATATCGGGAAAAGGCCAAGCAACGGAAGAAGGATTACGACCCTATTCCCGTCCTGGCGCGCACCATTGCGCGGCAGAGCTGGTTGCTGTGTTTTGATGAGTTCCAGGTCACCGATATTGCTGATGCCATGATTTTGGGCAGATTGTTCACGTATTTATTTGATAATGGTGTCGTCGTCATTGCAACTTCTAACCGTGCGCCGGATGATCTTTATAAGGATGGATTGCAGCGGGAGGGTTTCTTGCCGTTTATCGCACTACTCAAACAAAAAACCGATGTGATAGAGCTATGCTCTGCCACGGATTACCGCCTCAACCGTTTGAAGGCGATGCGGACGATGTATTATACGGGTGAAGCGCCAGAGCAGTTTGCAAATGAAAGCTTTGCCTCGCTCACCCATCGCGCAGCGCCAGAGCTTACGGAGATTACGTCGCTTGGGCGGGTGATTGCGCTGCCTTATACGGCAGGTGCAGTCGCCAAGGAAAGCTTCCATGCTCTGTGCGAAAAGCCATTAGGGCCGGCGGATTATATCGAAATCGCACGGTATTTTAATACGTTGATCCTCACAGGCATACCAGAGCTTTCGCCAGAAAAGCGCAATGAGGCAAAACGGTTTGTGACACTGGTTGACGCGCTCTATGAACATAAAGTAAAGTTAATCTGCACCGCAGATGTGCCGCCAGAAAAGCTTTACCCCGCAGGCCATGGTGCCTTTGAATTTGAACGTACGGTTTCTCGGCTGATGGAAATGCAAGCTGAGAGTTATTTACATGAAGAACATAAAGGATAAAATCATGC
This sequence comes from uncultured Rickettsiales bacterium, assembly GCA_964574415.1. GTDB lineage: Bacteria > Pseudomonadota > Alphaproteobacteria > Rickettsiales > CAZNNM01 > CAZNNM01. Next base: position 51,429 of record CAZNNM010000004.1, read on the forward strand.
TAAGAATACTAGGAACTCTTCTCTTATGTCTATTCCCGCTCACAAGCCATGCAGCCGAAGGCAAGGTGTTGTTCGATACGCTCTATAAAGCTTCTCAAGCCAATGATGTGAATACGGTGAAGGCGCATTCGACACAATCGTCGCAAGACTATATTACACGTCTCTATAGTTACGAGTTTTATAAAGTATTGCCTGCCAATGTAAGCTATACAAGCGAACGCCAGCAGAATGGCGCGCTGATTGTGAAAGCAACCCGCAAAGCAGCGCAGGAGCAATATAGCGAATTGCTTTTCACCAAGGAAAACGGTGAATGGAAATTCGATCTGCCAGCAACGGCTGCACATGGTTTAGGTGAGAATTGGAAAGAACGCGTGGATGCAATTGAGAACACGTATAAATTGTTACAAGCGCAATTCCCTGGCACGTTCACTCCCGACATGCTTGCACAGATGCTCGAAAAAGCGACAGATGCCCCACAATAGGGCCCCTTTTGCAATGTCTAGTTGACAAAAAAACGGGTCAAAAAACTTGATAAATTAACCTTTTGGCTGTAAAAAAAGCCTTATTCCATGGGTTATTTATAGTAGGAAAGTTTTATGGCCAAGCTTAAGAAAAAAGATACGAAGAAGACTCTTGCAACATCCGCTTCAGCGGCAGCTGATGCTGCTGTGCCATTGCAAACAGAAGAAGCGCTGCCTGTTCATTTGCAGTTGAAATTTATTTTGCAGAAAAAAGCGCAAAACCCAGAAGGGGCTTTGAGTGAATTAAAAGCATTCCGCCCTAGAAAAACCTTGGCTACAACCCCTCTCAAAATGTTAGGACATCCTAGCACTGCACCACTGGCGCATTTTATTTTTACCTATGGGAATGGCGGCTGGAGTGAAGGGGTGGAGTATATCGTCTCCTTACACAAGAAATATGGAACTCTGACGCAGCCCAATGCAAATGGTGAGCAGATTATTCATATTCTGGCGCAATCACCTTTATATTATGAGCGTATTCAACAGTTATTAGATGCGGGTATTGATATTAATACTCCTGATATAAATGGCAAAACACCCTTGCATTATGCAGTAGCGGCAGGAAATATAAAGGGCATACGTTTTCTTTTCGGTAAAAAAGCCAACCGGCAGGCGGTTACTCCAGAAGGTGCAACACTTCTGCATAGCGCTGCACGATTTGGTAATGAAGAGATAATGGAATTGCTATTAGAGGATTTTTCTGTTGAGACGCCCGATATGAAAGGCAAAACGCCCTTACATTATGCAGCTGCAGTCAGCAATAGAGCTGCTATAGAGTTCCTTTTGACTAAGGGAGCATCGCTTAAGTCGGTGGATGCAGAGGGGATGTTACCTTTGCATGAGGCGGCGCGCTCTGGTGATAGCGTGACTTTAGAGTTTTTACTAGCATTCGGTACAGATATTAATATACCCGATGCGAAAGGCAGAACTCCCTTACATCATGCGGCGGCGGCAGGAAATGCACCTGTGGTACGGTTCCTTCTGGAAAAGGGAGCATTATTTAATGCAGTGGATTCTGCGGGTGAGTTACCTCTGCATAGTGCGGCGCGTTCGGGTAATAAAGAAATTATAGGGCTGTTGTTAGAACGCGATCCGAATGCCTATAAAACACAGAATACAAAACTACAGACACCCGTGCATCTCTCTTTGCATTATGCTAAGGGCGAAGTAATGGAATATCTTTCTACTGCCGAGCAGCGCGCACGTTTCTTTGCAAAGCAATGGGCACAATATGATGCGGCAAAGGCAGTGAAAAAGAAAGAGAGAACACCAGAACAAGCTGAGCTAGTAAAGAATTTTCATGCCGTTATTGTAGATGAGTTCAAAAAACATCATCAGAAAATACAATGGAAATTAGGAGAAGATAGCGAGGGGCATACTATTATCCATAGCGCGATTCTGAATAGTGGCTTATCTACGCAGCAGTTTGAGGCATTATATGAAGAGCGTCAAGCCGCATTCCGTGTGACTCCTAAAGGGCGTGATTTAGCAAAAGAATATGCTGAATTTGCAAAATTAAATGGGCGTAAAGCTATCGTTGAGTTTATCAACAATACTATTATCCCTCGTCGTGATAATGCTAAGGCGCAGGAACTGGAAGAGAAAAAACTACATGAAAAATTAGCAAAGAAAGCAGCAGAAAAGGCGGAAAAAGCTCAATCTTCATCGGGAGTAGAGTTAGAGGTATCTGAGCAGCTTGCAGCTCCTGTAGTATCTGGAACTCCAACACGCAAGCAACGTGCCGATACCGTGGTAGAACGAGATACCATTACAGAGATTCCTGTGCATCGTAAGCGTTCAGGTACTCTGGTGGAGGGGGCTTCACCTTCATCAAGCAAAGGCAGTGTAAATAAAAGCCCATCTAGCAGTGATGATTCTGCAAGTCCTACTAAAAAGTCTAATATTCTTGTAAGAGGCTTTAGAAAAGCATCATCAAATTTCTTTGGAACACCGCCCAAGCCTGCTCAAGGGGATAAGGTGCCGTTATTGAGCGGAGAGATTGTGCTGCGTACGCAATCGGGTACAAATCTAAACCTGCCTTCGGCTAAGAAAAAAGTGAGTGAAAAAGCATCAAGACATAAGACCGACAAGCTTTTGACGCCTCGAGCTACTCCTTCTGCGCCTAACACTAATCGCTCACCTAAGCGCCGTTCATCTACTGAGGAGTTAAGCTTTCAAGAGATGTTGGCCGAGAGTGGATCGAGTTCTGATGAAGAAAAGTCACAAGGGCGTGGGTAAATAGGGTAGGTTGTTGTATGGCTCGCCGTCACTGCGAGGAGCGTTAGCGACGCGGCAGTCCATGTGTAGGGTTTCTCTGTCCTTTATGCAGGATGCATGGATCCTCCTACGCCCTCAAGGGCTTCGGCGGGACCAGTCGCTTCGCTTAAGCTCGCGATTGTCGGTGATATATACTCCTTGTCATTCTTGGACTTGATCCAAGAATCCATCTAAAACATAAAGCCCTTCTAAGCAGTATGTTTGCTTTAGTAGTACGATGGATCCTTGGATCAAGTCCAAGGATGACAGCAACACGAGGATTGTATGCTAAAAAATCTAGATATGAGTAGATGACAAAGTTTGAAAACAACCAAAGATACAAAATGAGCCACCACCAATACTCCCCATATTGCCAACCCCGTCATGTTTCCTTATGATAGCTCCATAAGGAGCATAGTAGATGAGCAGTGAGATAAGGGTTACGATATTAGGTTGCGGGTCATCGGCGGGTGTGCCATTGATTGGATGTGAATGTGCGGTGTGCCAGTCGGATAACCCGCGCAATAAGCGTTTGCGTACATCCATCATGGTAGAAACGCAAGGAAAACGCTTGCTTATCGATACTTCTCCCGATTTACGCCAGCAGGCATTGCGCGCTGGCTTTAAAACCATTGATGCGATTCTTTATACCCATGCCCATGCTGATCATACGCATGGTATCGATGATGTGCGCTCGTTTAATTTTCATGCGAATAAAGTGATACCGGTTTACGGCGATCTTGCTACGGTAGAGGAAATACAGAAGCGCTTCGATTATAGCTTCCTGCCACCATCCCCCCATGGATGGTTCCGTGCATGTTTAGCCGGGAATGTGATAGAGCCGTATCAGCGTTTTTCCGTAGAGGGTATAGACATAACACCATTCCCGCAGGAGCATGGCAGGGTCAATAGTATGGGGTTCCGTATTGGGGATGTGGCATATTCTACGGATGTGAAGGTGATTCCAGATGCGGCCTTTGAGGTGCTGCAAGGCGTGGATACCTGGATAGTGGATTGCCTAGGCTTACGCGATGTACCAACCCATGCGCATGTAGACTTAACCTTGGAATGGATCGCCCGTGTGAAGCCTAGGCGGGCAATATTGGTACATATGGGGCATGAGCTGGAATATGAAGCCTTTAAAGCCCAGCTACCGTCAGGTGTGGAGCCTGCTTATGATGGCATGGTGTTGTAGTATTAGGTACTGACTCATGTGAAATAACTCTTGTCATTCTTGGACTTGATCCAAGAATCCATCTAAAATTTAAAGCCCTTATAAGCAGCATTCTTGCCTTTATTAGTAGGATGGATCCTTGGATCAAGTCCAAGGATGACAAGCAGTGCCTAGTATCATTCTTCTTTCAACTGGTAGAAAATCCTGCAGGCATAGCGTGAAATATCCATTTTATAGACACCATTAGGGTAGTCTGCCGTCCGGCAGTCGCTTGAAGGGGAAGAGTTTCCCGGTGCTGCAATAAACCTACCGCTAACTGGGAGGCCATCATCCATTTTTTTATCCACAAAATACGCATCCCTTGGCACCATAAAATCAGAACCATTATGCGTGGAAGAGCTATCGAGATTGCTACCTAATCCCAGAAAATTTCCTAAGCTATAGGGGGCGCCAAAACCGCCATAGGCATCCTGCCACCATATTACATATCCCCCATTAGAGTTATAGGCTGTTCCAGGCATTTTTACGCCAGGTTCAGGATAACCAGGAAGGCCATCATAATATCCTTTAATCATCTCTGCCCTGGAAAGGTGATTCCAGAACCAAACGGATTCTTTGTACGTATCATTTGAACCACCTTCAATACGCCAGTCATTATTACCATTACTTGCGCCAGGCCAATATTCGCTGGCATTGGATATATCACCAGGCCAAGCACCATATTTAACGCGGAACGTATTGGCTGCCGTTGAAAAGCTGGTGAGTTCTTTGATAATGGTCACCAGCTGGCCGTTTTTAATCAGCGCTTTGCCTGCAACAACAGAGCCTACCAGAAAACCAAGAATGGTAATGCCAATCGCCAGTTCAATCAGAGAAAAACCATGTTCTTTTTTCATAAGGGTACTTCTTTTCTATTCTGCTGTGGTGGACATACGGTAGAAAATACGACAGGTAATGCCTACATCAGTAGAAATGGCATAGGTGCCGCTCGGATAATCCGCTGTGCGGCAGCGGTTAGTGGAGGTAGGGGCGCCTAGTCCATCATTCCCGCGCATAGCTAAGAAACGTCCGGATACGGGCGAACCATCATCCATTTTGCTATCTAAAGAATATGCATCTTGCGGTGTCATAGAATTAGCGCCATTACCATCATTATTCATGATACCGCCGAGTCCAATATAATTGGCAGCTGTTCCTGGGCCTGCATAAAAACCTGTATTGGTAGAAACGGGGAATTGTTCTTGGTAATGTGGGATATACCCAATAGTGCTACTATAGGCTGTTCCAGGCATATGTACGCCAGGTCTGAAGGTAACACTATAGTTGCCATTGAAATATCCAGAAATCAGCCCTGATCGTGAAAGGTGATTCCAGAAAGCGGCAGTTTCATCATTCTCATGGATCCATTCATTCCCATCACCATCAAACGCACCTTGCCAGACTGTGCTGGCAACGGGCATATCCCCTGGCCAGTAATGATAGATTTGATAGAATTGCGCAGCTGCATTGGAATAAGTGTTGAGTTCTTTGGTGATTGAAAGCAATTCACTATTTTTAATCATGGTTTTCCCCGCCACCACAGCGCCGGCGATAAAGGCTATGACGGTCAGGGCGATTGAAAGTTCGATGAGAGAAAAACCGTGATTTCTTTTCATGATATGTAGGCTTTCTAGCGTTTATTCTTGAGGCGATAGAGCAGTTGGCAGTCCAATGTTGTAAGGTTTAAGCTATACGTGGCTGTAGGGTAGCTTCCGCTTCGGCATGTACCTGTGGCGCCTAGCCCCACAGTGCCGAGTATTACGCCTGTGGAAGGGTTGCCGTCATCCATTTTTTTATCCATACTATAGGCTTCTTGGGCAGTAAGGGCGCCCCCAAGGATGGCTGTACCACTTGATGTAGCGGCAAGCCGTAAATAAAAATCCATAGATTCCGGCCCTGCATAAGTGTCTGGATAAGTAGGGTTAGCAACGTTATGTTCATAGCTAAGCATATACCCCTCGCTTTCAGGCTTATGCGCGCTTGTAGGGACGTTAACGCCTGGTGTGCCTACAGGGCCTGTGCCTGTATAGCTGCCTTCTATATAGCGTGCTAACATTAGATGTTGCCAGACGAGGTATATTTCATTAGGGCTGACGGAGCTTTGATAAGGGTGAAAGATTTTCTCATTCCCATCGCCATTGGCTGTACCACTCCACAAAGATGTAGCATTGGGCATATCGCCTGGCCAATATCTATACTGTTCCTGAAAGCCATTAATGGCTGTTTGATAGGTTTGCAGTTCTTTAATGCTAGTAAGAAGGGCGCTATTGCCAAGCAGCTTGTTTCCAGCCACAACCGTGCCTACCAGCAGGCCAATCACTGTCAGCACAATGGCAAGTTCAATAAGGCTAAAACCGCGGCTTTGTTTATGCATAATGTCCTCTATTTAGGATTCTTTAATATTTTAGACCTAGAATCCTAAATTTTCGTTAATCACCCTAGGTTGTGTCGGTATTCAAGCTCTACCTTGCTACGAATGCCGTTTTTCTGCGCTTTGCGGCTCACCTACTGTAGGTGCGCTGTGCTATAATGCTCGAAAATCACCATTCTCGCGGGGGGCATAGCTTGAATGTCGACACAACCTAAAAAGCGGTACTGACTCATTTTGAAATAATTGTTGTCATTCTTGGACTTGATCCAAGAATCCATCTAAAACATAAAACCCTTCTAAGCAGTATGTTTGCTTTATTATTAGGATGGATCCTTGGATCAAGTCCAAGGATGACATAGCTTAAAAAATAACCAAAATTTCAAAATGAGTCAGTACCTAAAAAGCAGGGCTTTTTTGCGCTTGCCAAAACGGCTTGTTGTCGTTAATTTAGGCGAGGATTATTATAACCTTGCAAGTATGAGTTACCATGGTCAAAAACGCTGCTAAAAAGCCTCTTAAAACCCCCGCAAAAACCTCAGTGAAAACGATAGAAACAAAGGAGCAAGCGTTGTCTGCAAAAGAATTATTGAAATATTACAGAGAGATGATGCTGATTCGCCGCTTTGAAGAAAAAGCGGGTCAGCTTTATGGTATGGGCCTGATTGGTGGTTTCTGCCACCTTTATATCGGCCAGGAAGCTGTTGTAACAGGCCTGCAAGCCTGCGCCAAAGAAGGCGACCAAATCATCACCACTTACCGCGACCACGGCCACATGATTGCCAGCGGCGCAGATCCAAAAAGCATTATGGCTGAATTGCTTGGCCGTGTGGATGGCTGTTCACGCGGTAAAGGCGGTTCGATGCATATTTTCGATTTAAGCCGTCATTTCTACGGCGGGCATGGTATCGTGGGTGCATCTGTGCCACTGGGTACAGGTCTGGCATTTGCTAATAAATACCGTGGCAATGATAATGTTTGCTTCTCCTATTTTGGAGATGGTGCGGCAAACCAAGGGCAAGTATACGAAGCCTTCAACATGGCGGCCCTGTGGAAATTGCCTGTGATTTATGTCATCGAGAACAACGAATATGCAATGGGAACATCGGTGAAACGTTCGTCTTCGACCACTGAGCTTTACCGCCGTGGTGAAGCCTTTGCGATTCCTGGCAAGCAAGTTAACGGTATGGATGTGCTAGAAGTGAAGAAAGCCGGTGAAGAAGCTGTGGCGCATTGCCGCGCTGGTAAAGGCCCGATTCTTCTGGAGATGAAGACATACCGTTACCGCGGTCACTCTATGTCTGATCCTGCGAAATACCGTTCTAAGGAAGAAGTGGCGGATATTAAAGAACACCGCGACCCAATTGATGCACTCCGCAAGGTGATTATCGATAAGAAATTCGCGACCGATGAAGCATTGACCAAAATTGATAAAGACATCCGTGCCGAGGTGAATGAGATTGCTGAATTCGCCAAAAACAGCCCAGAGCCAGATCCGGCAGAGCTGTATACCGATGTTTATGTAGAAAATAACTAAGAGAGATAGATCATGCCACAAATTACCGTAAGAGAAGCGTTACGCGATGCAATGGCCGAAGAAATGCGTCAGGATCCTGATGTATTTGTGATGGGTGAAGAAGTTGCAGAATACCAAGGTGCGTATAAAGTAACCCAAGGTCTGCTGGATGAATTCGGCGCAAAGCGTGTGATTGATACACCGATTACTGAGCACGGCTTTGCCGGTCTTGGTGTAGGTGCTGCTTTTGCAGGTTTGAAGCCAATCGTAGAATTCATGACCTTCAACTTCGCTATGCAAGCAATCGACCAGATCATTAACTCGGCGGCTAAAACCAACTATATGTCCGGCGGCCAAGTGCGTTGCCCGATCGTATTCCGTGGTCCAAACGGCGCTGCATCCCGCGTGGGTGCGCAGCATTCCCAGTGCTATGCAAGCTGGTATGCCCATGTGCCGGGTTTGAAGGTGATTGCGCCTTATAGCGCAGCGGATGCTAAAGGCTTGCTGAAAGCCGCGATTCGCGATCCGAATCCGATCGTATTCTTAGAAAACGAGATGCTTTATGGGAATTCCTATGAAGTGCCTGATAATATCAATGACAATTATGTGGTGGAAATCGGCAAAGCAGCGGTGCTGCGTGAGGGTACGGATGTGACCATTACAGCCTTCTCCCTACCAGTAAAACATGCGCTGGAAGCGGCGGAGAAATTGGCGGAAGAGGGTATCAGTGCCGAGGTGATTGACCTCCGTACGATCCGCCCATTAGACCGTGAAGCAATTGTCAATTCTGTGAAGAAAACCAACCGTATCGTATCGGTGGAAGAAGGCTGGCCATTTGCGGGTATCGGTGCTGAAATTGCAGCGATTCTCATGGAAGAAGCATTTGACTATCTGGACGCGCCAGTAGAGCGTGTGACCGGTGTCGATGTGCCATTGCCATATGCTGCCAACTTAGAAAAACTCGCATTACCGCAAGTGCAGCATATTATCGATGCTGCGAAGCGTGTGTGCTATAAAGCGTAAGTCCAAATATAGGGGATGAGAATGAAATTACTATCTGCTACTTTAATGATCGCATTATTATCAGCATGCTCACTGCATGCCAACCCAGGCCGTACCGTAGTACATGCGCCAGGTGGTGTAAGCGTTGAAACCGGTGGTGGTTCAGGAAAATTCTGTCCTCCAGGACAAGCGAAAAAAGGTAATTGCTAATATTAAATAGGAATTTGGGGCTAGAAACTGGGGATTAGGTTTTTTCCTTTACCCAGTCCCTAGTACCCAATCCCTAGCCCCTATAAAAGGAACCAACCATGCCAATTGAAATTTTAATGCCAGCTCTTTCTCCAACCATGACCGAAGGCAATCTTGCCAAGTGGCATAAGCGTGAGGGAGATAAGATTACTCCGGGTGAAGTGATTGCAGAGATTGAAACCGATAAAGCAACCATGGAAGTGGAAGCGGTGGATGAAGGCGTTCTCGGCAAAATCATCGTTCCAGAAGGAACCGAAGGCGTGGCTGTAAACAAGCTGATCGCCGTACTGCTTGAAGAGGGTGAAGACAAAGGCGCGGTGGATGCCTTTATCAGCAAATTAGGCGGTGCTTCTGCTAATGACTCTAAGAAAGAAGCAGCTCCAGCGGCTTCTGCTCCAGCGGCGGCTCCTGCTGCTGCAACTGCAGCTCCTGCTCCACAACAAGCCTCTTCCGGTGCGCGCATTTTCGCAAGCCCATTGGCTAAACGTGTAGCTGAGCAAAATGGTGTGAACTTGGCAGGTGTGCAAGGTTCTGGCCCGCATGGCCGTATCGTGAAAGCGGATGTGTTGGCAGCACCTGCGGGGGGCAGTGCAAAACCAGCCGGTAATGTGATTGTGCAAGGCGGCGTGATTCGTCATGCAGAAGAATTTGTACGTGTGCCAAATAATAACATGCGTAAAGTGATTGCTAAACGCTTGCTGGAATCCAAGCAAACCGTGCCGCATTTCTACCTGAATATCGATTGCCGTATTGATAACTTATTGCGCGTGCGCGAAGAGATGAATAAGGCAGCGCCACTGGACGCAGATGGTAAGCCGGCTTATAAATTATCCGTGAACGATTTCGTGATTAAAGCATCTGCGATGGCGCTTAAGAAAGTGCCTGCGGCCAATGCCACATGGAATGATGATGCGGTGCTGCAATATAATAACGTGGACGTATCGGTTGCCGTTGCGATTGATGGTGGTTTGATCACTCCAGTGGTGCGTAATGCTGAGCAAAAGAGCCTGTCTGCTATCTCTACTGAGATGAAAGTGCTGGCGTCAAAAGCACGTGCGGGCAAACTAGCGCCTGAAGAATTCCAAGGCGGTGGCTTCAGCATTTCCAACTTGGGTATGTATGGTATTAAACAATTCAACGCAATCATCAATCCGCCGCAAGCGTGCATTCTAGCCGTGGGTTCGGGCGAAGAGCGTCCGGTGGTTGTGAATGGTGAAGTGAAAGTAGCGACTATTATGGAAGTCACCCTGTCATCAGACCACCGCGTGGTGGATGGTGCTGTAGGTGCTGAGTTCTTGCAAGCCTTGAAAGGCTTCATCGAACAACCATTAACCATGTTAGTGTAAGGAGTCCCCATGCTGGGTGAAGAAGAGTATATTTGTCCGAATTGTAAATACATAGGCAAGCCTGAAACCCATTCAAAAGGTAACTTTTTGGCTGAGGTATTACTCTATGTATGCTTCATTCTGCCTGGACTCATCTATTCTATCTGGCGTGAATCCACCACTAAGCGTATCTGCCCAAAATGCCGTGGCGCGCTGATGGTGCGCAAAGATTCGCCTATGGGACAAAAAATTTTAGAGAATAAATAGGGGTTATAATGACTGAAAATTTTGATGTAGTGATCGTGGGCGGTGGCCCTGGTGGTTATGTGGCGGCCATTCGTGCTTCCCAGTTGGGCTTAAAAACCGCGCTGGTAGAGCGTGAGCATTTGGGGGGTATCTGCTTGAATTGGGGTTGTATCCCTACCAAAGCATTGCTGCGCTCTTCTGAAATCAATCATCTCTTACACCGTCTGGATGAGTTTGGCTTTAGTGCTAAAGATATCAGCTTTGACATTAAAAAAGTAGTAGCGCGCTCGCGCGGTGTGGCTTCACAGCTTTCCACCGGTGTAAAAGGCTTGCTGAAAAAGAATAAAGTGACCGTATTTGATGGCCATGGAAAATTAGCAGGCAAAGGCAAACTGGCTGTAGAAAAAGACGGCAAGAAAGTAGCCGATATCGCTGCAAAGCATATTATCCTCGCAACCGGCGCACGTGCGCGCGTGATTCCTGGCTTGGAGCCAGATGGCAAGCTGGTATGGACGTATAAAGAAGCAATGGTGCCAGATGCTATGCCAAAATCCTTACTGGTAGTAGGTTCCGGTGCGATTGGTATCGAGTTTGCTAGCTTCTACCGCAATATGGGCGCAGAAGTGACCGTTGTGGAAGTGCAAGACCGTGTGTTGCCTGTAGAAGACGAAGAAATCTCCAAATTCGCGCATAAAGCCTTTGAGAAACAAGGCATGAAGCTGTTGACCTCTACTAATGTAAAAGGCTTCAAAAAAGGCAAGAATGATGTAACCGTAACCCTGGAACAAGGTGGCAAGACCAGTGAAATGAAGGTGGAGCGTGTGATTATGGCGGTGGGTATTGTCGGCAATGTCGAGAATATCGGCCTGGAAGGCACCAAGGTGAAAGTCGAGAAAGGCCATATCGTGGTGAATGAATGGCTGCAAACCGATGAGCCAGGTGTCTATGCGATTGGTGATATCGTGGGCGCGCCATGGTTAGCGCATAAAGCGAGCCATGAAGGCGTGATCTGCGTGGAAAAAATTGCGGGTGTGAAGGATGTTCATCCACTCAAAACCCAAAATATTCCAGGCTGTACATACTGCACACCACAAGTGGCAAGTGTAGGTATGACTGAGAAGCAAGCGATTGCTAAAGGCCATAAAGTGAAAGTGGGCCGTTTCTCTGCGATTGGAAATGGTAAAGCCATTGCGCTTGGCGAGGCTGAAGGCTTGGTGAAAACCGTATTCGATGAGAAGACCGGCGAGTTGCTCGGCGCGCATATGATTGGCGCTGAAGTGACTGAGATGATCCAGGGCTATGTGGTTGCTAAAACCATGGAAGGCACAGAGCTTGATCTAATGCACACCGTATTCGCACATCCAACCCTGTCAGAAATGATGCATGAGTCGGTGTTGGCGGCTTATGGTAAGGTGATTCATATGTAGGACGGATTCAGGATCCGGGATTCGGGATTCAGAGGGGTATTTTCTCTGAATCCTGAATGTTGAATCCTGCTCCCTGAAAGGGTTTCCCATGCTCATCTTCTCCCATCGCGGCAACGGTTTTGGTTATCTGGAAAACACCTTGCCCGCGCTGGTGGCGGCGTTAGAGGCGGGAGTGGATGGGGTGGAGTTTGATGTCCATCTTTCGCTGGATGGGGTTCCCATTATTATCCATGATGAAACGGTAGATCGCACCACATCGGATACCGGCTATGTGCGCGAGAAAACCGCAGCAGAGCTTGCCGCGTTAGGCGCGCCACATTTAGAGACGTTCTTGCAAGAGGCGCAGCGTTTTCCTAATGCAGTTATCAATATAGAAATCAAAGCTTTAGATATGGAACGTGAAGTGGTGGCACTATTAGCAGGCTGGCCACGGGAGAGAATCATTATCTCGTCATTTGAGCATAAGGTGCTGTATAACCTTCAGAAGCTCGATTCAAGCTTGCGCTTAGGCGTGCTTTATGAAGATCATGACGAGCCTGTGGTTGAAAAAGTGCATTTAGAAACAAATGCTTATGCCGTTCATCCGGCCACGGCCCAGCTTGATCGTTTATTTAAAGCTAGACAAAATGTCGTCTGTTGGATACATAAAGAGGCTGCATTTCCTCATAATATGACGGAAGTGAAGCGTGCGCAGGCAGCGGGTGCTGCAATCCTGATCACCGATCATGCGCGCGATGTGATGCAAGCATTAAAAGGCGTATAAATTGAACGATATCATACTGTTTTATGTGACGACTTTTACATCGCTTTATGCGATTACCAACCCGATTGGGGTGGCGCCGATTTTTATCAGCCTGACTCAAGGGATGGATCGCAAAGAGCGGTTGCATGAGATTAATAAGACATCGCTGACGGTGTTGATCGTGCTATGTGGCTCTGTCTTTGCGGGTGAATTTTTCCTACAATTCTTTGGAATAAGTGTGGCGGCTTTCCGTGTGGCGGGTGGTATGTTGCTGTTAATGATGGCGCTTTCAATGTTACAAGCGCGCCAGGGGCCAACCAAGCGTACGCCGGAAGAGATGCAGGAAGCGCGGTTGAAGGATGATATTGCGGTAGTGCCGCTTGCCATTCCGCTGCTTTCGGGGCCTGGGGCGATTAGTAGCGTGATCCTGTATTCCAACCGTTCGGAAGGCGTTCTGGATAAGATGTTGCTGTTTTTTATATGTTTCTTGGTGGCAGTCGCGGTGTTTTTTACTCTCCGTCTAGCTGAGCCAATCAGCCGCCGTTTAGGGCAAACCGGTATTAACATTGTTACCCGTATCATGGGTTTGATCGTGGCAGCAATTGCGATCCAGGCCATGTCCGTCGGTTTATTAGGATTATTCCCGAATTGGGGGTGATTTTTAGCTGGCAATGTGGTAAGAAATAAACGTCATTGCGAGCGTAGCGCGGCAATCCAGGGCCTGGCTCTCTGTTCTTTAAGTAGGCCCTGGATTGCCACGTCGCTATGCTCCTCGCAATGACGGGGCTGTAAACAGAGGAAGTCATGAGCAACGTACATAATCTACAGGAAAAAGACACCACCAAACTGGCAAAGCCGGATTGGATTCGTGTCAAGGCGCCAAATTCCAAAGAATACCATGAAACCCGCGATCTGATCCGTACGCATAAGCTCAACACTGTATGCGAAGAGGCAGCTTGCCCGAATATTGGCGAATGCTGGAAGCAGAAGCATGCCACGGTGATGATTCTTGGTTCTGTCTGCACCCGTGCTTGCGCGTTTTGTAATATTGCGACCGGTATGCCGGATAAGCTTGATCCGCATGAGCCGGATAATTTAGCAGAGGCTGCGCGCAAGCTTGGCTTACATCATATGGTGATCACTTCTGTAGACCGTGATGATCTGGATGATGGCGGGGCGAATCATTTCGCACGCTGCATCACCCGTATGCGTGAGACATCACCGGAAACAACACTTGAGGTGCTAACCCCTGATTTCCGTAATAAAGAAGGTGCGCTCGAGATTGTGGTGAAGGCGCGGCCTGATGTCTATAACCATAATATCGAGACGGTTCCGTCACTCTATCAACGCATCCGCCCAGGTGCGCGTTATTTCCATTCGCTGCAATTGCTGAATCGTGTGAAGAAGCTTGATCCAAGCATTTTCACCAAGTCTGGTATTATGGTGGGCTTAGGGGAAACCAAGGAAGAAGTATTGCAAGTGATGGATGATCTGCGCTCAGCAGATGTGGATTTCATGACCATCGGTCAATACCTCCAACCAACACCGCGCCACGCGCCAGTAGAGCGCTTTGTGACGCCAGATGAGTTCCGCTATTATGAGCGTATGGCAAAGGCCAAAGGCTTCTTGGTGGTATCCTCATCACCACTGACACGTTCATCGTATCATGCAGGTGATGACTTTGTGAAGTTGCGCGCTGCCCGTGAGGAGCAGTTGGCGAAGAATGTTTAACTCAATTCTTGTCATTCCGGGCTTGACCCGGAATCCATCTAACAATACTACAGCCTTTGTTTTGGATGGATCCTTGGGTCAAGCCCAAGGATGACAATACAGACTCTGTCATTCTCGGACTTGATCCGAGAATCCATCGTAAAAATAAGCTATATTGCACATATACCTATGCCCACCCACCACGAACAACGCCTATTACCCTACACGCCCGACCAGCTTTACAGCATGGTAGCAGATATTGAGAGTTATCCGAAATTCCTGCCATGGTGTGCGGCTGCGCGGATTTTGCAGCGGGATGGGGATGTGCTCAAAGCCGATTTGGTGATTAAATATAAGGCGTTTCATGAGAAATATACGTCACGCGTAGAACTCACCCCACCGGCTGAGGGCCGGGCGGGTGAAGTGCATGTTTCATTGGTCGAAGGGCCTTTTGCGCATTTAACCAATGACTGGCGCTTCACGCCAGACCCTGCTGGCACCATACTCGATTTTCACATCGACTTCCGCCTCAAATCCTTCATCCTTGAGAAGCTTATGGCTGGGATGTTTGATAGCACATTTGGGAAGATGATGCAGGCGTTTGAGAAGAGGGCGGCGGAGTTGTTTGGCAGGATTCAGGATCCAGCATCCAGGATTCAGGGGGAGTAAGATTCTCTGAATCCTGAATCCCGAATCCTGCACCTTAACTAAACCTCCGCCTGGCATCCACCGCCAACCCAAGCCCTACACTGCCAAACGCATCGCCTTCTACAATTTGTGCCTGTGGGCAAAGGGATTGGATACGTTCTCGGATCATGGGGATGAGCGTCGAGCCGCCTGTAAGGAAGAGGGTGTGGATTTGGTCTGGCGCTAGTCCGGCATCGCGGATGGTATGGGTGATGGTATCTAGCACATTTTCGACATGGCGGGTGATGGCATAGAAGAGGTCTTCCTGGCTTAAGCCAAGGGAGAGGGCATCACCGACGCATTCTAACAGTAATTCATACTGCGCTTGTTGACTTAAGCCAATTTTAGCCTGTTCCACCTGCATCGCCAGCTCATGGCCTTTATGTTCTTGCAGCACATAAAGCAACCGCGCAACCAGTTCTGGATGAGCGGAGAGTTTGACGAGGTCTTTCACACCCAGTAGGGTTTTATGCGTATAAAGCAGGTTGATCTTGTGCCAGGTGGCGAGGTCTTGAAAGAGGTTGTTAGGAGTGAGTAGATTCTTCTCACGCAAGGCCGTTTTATAGCCGAGATGCGGCATAACACTATGCAGGCTAAGGGCTTTGTCGAAATCAGTTCCGCCGATATGAATACCGTGATTGGAAAGCACATCCTCACTGCGGTCGGTGTTATGTTGCCGCTCTGGGCTTAAGCGCACCACTGAGAAATCCGAGGTTCCCCCGCCCATATCGATGATGAGGGCTAGGGTTTCTTTGTGGATGTCTTGCTCATAATCAAGCGCAGCTGCGATCGGTTCGTATTGGAAGGCGATATGTTTGAAGCCCTGTTTCTTGGCGATGGCTTCTAGCTGGTTTTGTGCTGTTGCATCGGCGGTTTCGTCATCATCCACAAAATGGACAGGGCGGCCGAGGACGATGGTGTCAATGACTGTGCCAGTGGTTTTCTCGGCCTGATGTTTGAGATGTTTGATAAACGTGCCGATAATATCAGCAAATGGCACATTCTTCATGCCAATCCGCGTATCTTCCTGCATCAAGCTGCTACCCAGCACGCTTTTAAGCGAACGCATCAGGCGGCCTTCTGTGCCTTGTAAATATTCTGCGAGCGCATCGCGGCCATAATGGATGCTATTTTGTTCTGTATTGAAGAAGACGATGCTGGGCAAGGTGAGGTGATCGGCTTCTAGTGGCAGCAGGCGGCGTATGCCGTTTGCAAAACAGGAAAAAGTGGAGTTGGACGTGCCAAAATCCACACCGAAAAAACTAGCTGCCGTCATGATAGGTTCCTTGTAGGGGATAATAGTGTTGTATAGCGTATAAAGAGGGGGATGTGCTAGTTATTTTTTGGAATGACAAATAAGCAACAAAAAAGGAGAGCAATTCATGCTCTCCTTTTTCTATCAACCTGTAAGGAGGTGGTCGTGCGGCTGTATCACCCTTGGGCCGTCAGCGTAGCAATCTCATCTTCTAAGCGTAGTCGCTGTTTCTTCAGATCCATCGTCGGAAGGTGATGAGTATATGCGTTATGAATTTGCTCTTCGAGCATTCTTCTTTTAGCTTGCAGACGGTCAATATGTGATTGGAATGACATAGACATTTCTCCCTTTTGAAATGTAAAGGTTTCTCTTAAGCTTTATAATCTCATTATAGCACAATGGTGCGCTGCAACCAAGGTATAAAATGGTTAATGGATTAAATTTAATATTTCAACAAAGGTTTGTTATATAAGGGATATTTAGGTTATTTTTATAACGCACTGAAAAATTGCGATAATTCTAATATGTTGAATTATAAGGAAACTCCTGTGGGGATGGGAAGGGTGAGTAAAACGGTTTTGGTATCCATAGGTTTCTTCCCGGGGCGCTGGATGAGCGTAGGGCGCAGGGCATTATGAGTGCAGGCGATGGTAAGCTGCTGATCTAGTACGGTTCCGGGCGATTCTGTGCCAGTGTGCGGAACGATAACGGCCTCAAATACCTTAATATTCTCACCCTGCCAGGTGAAATAGGCTGTCGGCCATGGGGTAAGGCCACGGATGAGGTTATCAATGCTTTCAGCAGGTTGGTTCCAGTTAATGGCAGCTTCTTCTTTAGTGATCTTCTGAGCGTAGGTGACGCCTTCTTCGGATTGCGGTATTGGCGTGATGGTTTCGAGCTTGGAGAGTGTGTCTAAGAGTAAGCCCGCTCCTTTCACAGCAAGAATATCATGCAATGTGGCAGAAGTGGAACCTGCTGGCACAGCGAGACGTTCCAACGCAAGTACAGCCCCCGTATCAAGCCCCTTATCCATCTGCATAATGGCTATCCCGGTTTCTTTATCGCCAGCCATAATGGTACGCTGAATCGGCGCTGCGCCACGCCAGCGTGGTAATAAGGATGGGTGGATGTTGATGCAGCCTAAGCGGCAGCCGGTGAGGATAGGCATTGGCAGGAGCAAGCCATACGCCGCAACCACGGCGACATCAGCATTGAGTGCTGCAAATTCGGCTTGAGTGGCTGGCTCTTTGAGCGTAATCGGTGTGCGCACCTCAATCCCATGTTCTGAAGCATATCGATGGATGGCGGTCGGCTGTTCCTTCTGCCCACGTCCGGCAGGGCGGGGCGGTTGGCTATAGACGGCAATGACGTCATGCTCTGGCGAGTCAATAAGTGCTTTAAGAGCCGGAACAGCAAAATCAGGCGAGCCCATAAAAATGATGCGCATAGATAACCTAGTTAGAGGACGGGATTCGGAATTTAGGATTCAGAGGGAATCTAGCATAGGAAGGGAGGGGTTGACAATACAGGTACTGACTCCTTTTGAAATAGTTTCTGTCATTCTTGGGTCAAGTCCAAGAATGACAAGGAAACAAAACGCCGTCATCGTGAGCGTAAGCACGGTGATCCTCCTCGCAATGACGAATAATATATTATAATATATAACAAAAAGCCAATATCACCCAACCATTAACACATTCGTAACCAATCCTATGCTATTCTATACACTAGAGAAATCTCTTTAACCTTTAAGGAGATTCGAGGTGCCACCACGTAGGAGGTTCGCTCTATGCACGAAATTCAGACCTTTAAACTCATGTTGACGGATAATTACCGTCTTACAACGGCTGAAATACTTTACCATCTTCCCGACCACCCCGTATTATTGCAAAGCTACATCTGGCAAGAACTCGATGTTGCGCCAGAGTTCCCCGTATTACGAAAATTCCTCGCCTTTTGGGAACGCGAATTAGACGGCAAGCTCCACTCCGTCAAAGTCGCTAGTTGCAGCCTGCTCCACCCCGCAGAATTTGCGTTTGTGGGGAGTGAGATTAGGGTGCATTAATGAGGATTCAGGATTCAGAATTCAGAGAAAATCTATACCTCTGAATGCCGAATGCTGAATCCTGCCCCCTTCCACAAACCTTGCAAAAAATTGAGACAGGCTTAAGAGCTGTACTGGCTACATTCTGGCATAGTGACATACGTAACCAGGGAGGTTACGTGTTTTAAAACATACTATGGAGATACCAAATGTTAAAAGTTATGTCTGCTGTTATTGCTACCGCTGTTATCGCTGCTTCTGGTGCTGCTTTTGCTGCTGAGCAAAACAACAACAAAAACGTTCAACCAGCTAATGCAGTTAAACAAGAATCTGCTCAAGCTCGTTGCGAAAAAGAATTCAAAGGCGATAGCGCTAAAGTTGCTGAATGCGTAGCTAAAGCTGCTGCTCCTGCTGCTTCTTCTGCTACAAAAAATAACTAATTAGCAGTACCTGCTTCGGATAGGGGGCTTGCTCCCTATCCTTCTACCACACCCCCTTACACCTTACCTATTGGAGATTGATACATGTTGAAAAATATCGCTACTTGCGCTCTGGCTCTTGCTTTGTCTACTGGTGCTGTTACAGGCGCTATGGCTGCTGAAAAAAACGCTGCTCAAAAACCTGCTATTTCTAAACAAGAATTGGCTTCTATCAGCAAAGAATGTAAAGCATCTGCTAAAGGCAACAAACAAGCATTCCGTTCTTGCGTAAAAGACAAAAAAGGCGCTTTGGTGCAAACCAAAGCTAATAAAGCAAAAGACGCTGCTAAAAGCGACGCTACAAAACTGTAGTTTTGTGTAAAGACTGACAGTATAATGCCGTGCATAATAGTTAGTTATGCACGGCATTTTTATATTTTGTCATTGCGAGGAACGATAGTGACGTGGCAATCCAGGAGCGGGCTTCTCTGTTCTTTAAGTAGGCCCTGGCCTGCCGCGCTTCGCTCGCAGTGACGAGTAATATATTTTCTGAGGAAACATGCGCATCCTAGTACTCGAAGATGATGAAAGCCACGCGCAATTCGTGGTAAGTGGCCTCAAACAAGCTGGCCATAATGTAGACCTTGCCAAAGATGGGATGGATGGCCTCTTCCTTGCTACGGAAGAAAGTTATGATGTGATGATTTTTGACCGCATGGTACCCAAACTCGATGGTCTTACCGTCTTACAAACCCTGCGCTCGGCCAATAATAAAACCCCTGTCCTGATATTAAGTTCGCTCAATAAAGTAGACGAACGCATCAAAGGCTTACGCGCCGGTGGGGATGATTACCTCACTAAACCCTTTGAATTCGGCGAACTCCTCGCCCGTGTGGAAGCCCTTGCACGACGCTCATCGGTGGAACAGGCAGAGCAAACTGTGTTAAGCCTCGGCGATTTAGATCTCAACCTCATCACCCGCGAAGTGCGCCGGAGTGGCAAAAAGATCGACCTGCAAAACAAAGAATTCCGCCTGCTTGAATTCCTGATGCGCCGGAGCGAACAAGTGGTGACCCGCACCATGCTGCTCGAAGGTGTATGGGATTTCCATTTCAGCCCAAACACCAATCTCATCGACGCCCAAATGAGCAAACTTCGCCAGAAAGTAGATGCCAAAGAATTCGGCAAACCGCTTATCCATACAATTCGTGGGGCGGGCTATAAGATGAGTGCGGTGGAGGAGTAGGATGCGTCCCCATGTCATTCCAGCGCAGGCTGGAATCCATCGCAATGCTTGTGAGCAGAGCGAATACCGTATTGAACTCACTTCGTTCGTAGCAACATGCTGGATCCCAGCCTACGCTGGGATGACATATACACCATGACCCGCCTCTTCGCCTCCTTCTCCTTCCGGACCGGCTTCCTGCTCTTTCTTGCACTCTGCACCGTGCTGGTGAGCCTGCGTGTGCATATGTATCATGAATCCATCGATAACGCCTATCGCGACACACGCGCCATTATCCTAGCCCATACAGAAGAAATCGACCAAGCCATGTATCGCTATGGTCAAGCCTATACCAAGGAACTGGTGCGGGCGATTTTGGATGATACGCATGATAAGCATATCTATATTTCCATGAAAGCCGTTTCGTCAAAAGGCGATAAAATCCTTGCAGGCAATGTGGATACTTGGCCTGTTAAAGGGCATATACCACTCAAATGGAAAGAAGTCTCCATCCCCCGTGAAGGCAATAAACCACCACTGGATCTACTCATCAAAACCGTCACCTATCCCCATGGCATTGCTATCCTGATCGGCTACGATCTCTACCGCGTCGAATCTGTCCGTAATACGCTGTGGAATATGCTGGTGCAGAACGTGATTATTTCATTTTTTGTGTCGCTATTGCTGAGTACCGGTATCGTATGGCTGATTAACCGCCAGCTGCGCAGCGTTAACCGCACCTGTGACCGGATTATTCAAGGCAATCTTGCAGATCGTGTACCCGTCTTCACCAAAGGTGATCAATTCAACGAGCTTGGGCTTAATATTAACCGGATGCTTGATTGGATTACCGTACTGCTCGATACTGTCAAAGATTCCTCCAATGCACTGGCTCATGACATGCGCACACCGCTTAGCCGCCACCGTTTGGAACTTAATGCTGTGATCGAAGACCCAACGCTTCCCCATGGCGCCAAAAAGAAAATCCGCCATGCCATCAGCCGGCTGGATACGCTCAGCAATATGTTCGATAACCTGCTCACCATCGCCAAGGCTGAATCCCGTGCAGGTACAGAGCTGTTTGAAGATGTCAATATGACAACACTCACCTGGGATATTTTGGATTTTTATGAAGCCCTGTTTGAAGAAAAATCCCAGATCCTCAGTGAATCCTTACCCGAACAAGACTTTATCGTGTTTGGCGATAAGCAATTGCTGAGCCAGGCGATTGTGAATCTGATTGATAATGCTATTAAATATACCCCACATGGCGGTGCAGTGAGTGTATCGCTAGAAGCCGTTCACCCTGAAACAGGCAACCCTGAAGCCATTCTCACCGTTGCCGATAACGGCCCTGGTATCCCTCAAGAACTCAAAGAAAAAGTCAAACAACGCTTCTACCGCATTGATAAAAGCCGCAATACCGAAGGCACTGGCCTAGGGCTAAACCTGGTAGAAGCCATCGCCACCCTGCATCAGGGTAGCTTAGAACTCAATGATAACAATCCAGGATTACGGGCTGTGTTGCGGTTGGAGATGAAACGTTAGGGGCGTTATCCTTTCTTGTCATTCTTGGGCTTGACCCAAGGATGACAAGATGATAGTTGCAGGAATCCTGCTTGTATTATAGTATTTATGTAAGATATAGCTTACGTCATTGCGAGCCGAAGGCGTGGCAATCCAGGAGCTTGGCTCTCTGTCCTTTAAGCAGACCCTGGATTGCCACGTCGCTTCGCTCCTCGCAATGACGATAAAACACATAAGGACATCATGACTGTTTTACCCCTCGTAATCGCACCCGATCCACGCCTTAAAATTTGTTCAGCACCTGTTGACACTGTCACAGACGAGCTACGCCGGTTTATTGATGATATGATCGAAACCATGTATGCATCCGGCGGCATTGGCCTGGCGGCAGTGCAAGTGGGTGTACATAAGCGCGTGCTGGTGATGGATATCGACTATCGTGATGAAAACACCAAAGGCACACCGCTGGTGCTGATCAATCCTGAAATTGCTGGCTCTTCGGTGGAAATCTCTACCTACCAAGAAGGCTGCCTCTCCTTTCCTGGTCAATATGCCGATGTGAAACGTCCAGAAAAAGTGACCGTGAAATATATCGATTACAATGGCAAGTCACAGACCATGGAAGCCGATGGCCTGCTCGCCACCTGCGTACAGCATGAAATGGATCATTTAAACGGTATTACCTTCGTAGACCACATCTCCGCCCTTAAGCGCGATGTGATTATGCGTAAGCTGAAGAAAGCGCAAAAGGCACAGCAGGATTAATTCCTATCAACGTCATTGCGAGGAGCGTTAGCGACGTGGCAATCCATCTATGGTTATGTATTCTTTGTCCTTTAAGTGGTCAACATGGATCGCTTTGCTTAAGCTCGCGATGACAATGCAATAATACAATCACATCAATGCACCGCCGCCGCATCCACCTTTGTCTTCCCTGGCCGGTTGCTTGGTAATAAGAGTGTACAAGGGGCGAGGATCATCATGATGATGGACATCATATGGAAGCTATCCATATAGGCCAGTAGCGCCGCTTGGTGTAGCATTTCGCGGTAAAGATTACTCTCTGCGCCAAATCGCAGCATAGCATCCGGTATGCCACCGCTTTGCAGCAGTTTTTCCTGTAGCGCGATAGCATTTTGCATGGTGGGGTTATAGGCGGAGCTATCTTCGCTGAGATAGTTTTGCCAGATTTGGCTATGGCGGGCGAAATACGTAGCCGCAAGCGCAATCCCAATGCTACCCCCCAAATTGCGGAAAAGGGAGAACAGCGCAGAGGCCTTGTTATTGAGGTGCTTGGGAATATTCATAAATGCAATGCTACTAATCGGCACAAACAAGAATGGCAGTCCGACCACTTGGCTGATGCGCATTAAGATGAACGTATGCAAATCTGTTTCTGGCGAAAAGCTCATCGTATACCACATGCCAGTGCTGCATAAGAGCATACCCAATGCTACTAAATATTTCGCAGGCACTTTATTCACCAGCTTGGTGGTAAATGGCATCAGCGCAATAATCACCAACCCGCCTGGCGATAAAATAAAACCCGAAAGCGTAGCATCATAGCCAAATTGCGTTTGCACCAGTAGTGGCAAGAGCATACTGCTGCTATACAGCACAAATCCGGTGAAGAAGATCATAATACAGGCAATCCCAAAACTCGGCATTTTGAGCAGGCGTAAGTCAACAATCGGTTCTTTCTGGCGGAGGAGATACCATACCGCCGCCGTCAGGCTCACGACGCTGATTACGGCCATGGTGCAGATAAAATCACTCTCAAACCAATCTTCATGCTGGCCTTTATCGAGGATAATTTGCAGGCTGCCCAGGCTTATCGCTACCAGGCTGATACTGATGATTTTGCTGGAAAGCGAGGCATCGCTTTTGACTTTCTCGGCATGAGGAAGCAGCTTGTTGACCATCAAAATCGCCGCAATTCCTACAGGCACGTTGATAAAGAAAATCCAGCGCCAGCTGAAATTATCCGTAATAATTCCGCCAAGCGTAGGGCCGATCACAGGGGCAACGATCATCGTAATGCCCGTCAGTGCAAAGGCTTGGGCGCGTTTTTCGGGTGGGAATGTATCAAGGAGAATGGCTTGTTGTGTGGGCTGTAAGCCGCCTCCGGCCATGCCTTGGATAAGGCGGAATACGACCAGCATCCCCAAACTTGTCGCTGCGCCGCATAAGAATGAGGCGAGGGTGAAGAAGGTGATGCATAAAATAAAAAAGCGCTTCCGCCCTAATATCCCCGAAAGCCAGCCGCTCAAAGGCAGAATAATGCCGTTTGCTACCAGGTAAGAAGTAAGAATCCAGGTGCTTTCCTCTTGGGTGGCGCTTAAGTTACCGGCAATATGGGTGAGGGATACATTGGTGATTGTAGTATCCAGCACTTCCATAAATGTTGCAATGCTGACGGCAAATGCAATCAACCAAGGGCTGGAAATCGTAGTGGAATTATCCTGGGTCATAACACCGTATGTTTGCTCGGATACTGTATATTCAGCCGTTTATGCTGGCGCAACCGCCATTCGTAAGCCAGCAATGCTATACCAGCAAATGCTAGCGGAATAAAGTAATACACAATCCGAAACACAATCAACGCTCCCAACACTTGCGATGCAGGAAATTGGCCAGAGGTGAGGAATAAGAAGCTCCCTTCAAACACCCCAATCCCGCCAGGCACCTGGCTGAGCAGGCCTGTAAGCTGGGCAAGGATGAAAAGCAGCACAAAGCTGTGCAGAGAAATACTGACATTATGAGAAAGCAATACATAGAGAACAAGCGATGCTAGGAAAATGTCCAGTAAGGCAATGAGTGTCTGTTGAAGGGTGAGGGTGACGGAGGGTAGTGGTAATGTAAACCGTTTAATCCGTAGGGGTTTGCGGTAAAAAATAACCAGCAGCCACCATAATACGAGGCTTATGCAGGCGATGATAAAGATAATCGATAGTGTTTGCGCCGGTAGTTTGCCAGTAACCACCATATCCTGCGGTAAAAAGAGCAGTGCGCTTACTAACAACGTCACTGCGCCAATTACATACGTAGCTGCGCAGAATAACACAATCCGCGTAATAGCGCCCGCCCGCATACCCCAGCTGGAATAAAGACGATAGCGTATTGCGCCGCCAGAAAATAACGCATGGCCCACATTATTACTCACTGCATAGCCTAGGAATGAGGCGAGTAGTACTTTCTTATAGGGGAGACGTTCACTG
Organism: uncultured Rickettsiales bacterium; assembly: GCA_964574415.1. Lineage (GTDB taxonomy): Bacteria > Pseudomonadota > Alphaproteobacteria > Rickettsiales > CAZNNM01 > CAZNNM01. Next base: position 76,379 of record CAZNNM010000004.1, read on the forward strand.
GCATATTCCATCGCTAGCCAGTCATACAGGCTGAGGATGAAATAGCTCAGGATAGTAAGGCCTAACGCATAGATAATATAGGAACCTGAAATACCAATAATAGCCGCCTTGATCTCAGGCCAGTGATAAACCTCAATCTCATGATACACAATCACCATCGCCACAAGAAAGAGCGCTGCGCTGATAAAGGGGCTAAGGCGGTGCAAAATAGCGCCAATAGTATGCGTAGATAAGGGCATGGTGAGACTCTATAGGTGAGACGGTATATTGGTTCTTTTATAGAGAAAAAGAGTAGGCTTGTCACTCTTTGTCTTAGTGGAATGACAATTCGGCATAGCAAGAAAAAGGCCGCTACCCCAAAGTAGCAGCCTTTCCCTCTACTAGTTATGATGCGCAGCGCCTGGGGCGTAGACATAGCCGCCTTTGGCACTATCCAGCACATAGCCTTCGCGTGGGTAAGGCAATACCTCATTGGTTTTATCAGAGGTAAAGCTGTTCACTTGCTTCAGATTCTGGCCTTCTTGTCTGCAATTTGCGACATTATTGCAGTCTGCATTATTATCTTTCCAGTTATTCATCACTTGTTTGCCTGTTGTTCCCATATAGGTAGAGCTGCGCTCTAAACGCTGGTCTTGCGCACGTTCAGAGGCAAAAGATGCGGTAGATACAACGCTCAAAACACTCACCAGTGCCAAGCTTGCTGCGATAGTTCTTTTCATAGGAAGTCTCCTTTTTAAGTGGTCTATATAATGATATATACGCTTGTATAAATATGATGGCTCTTAAGCCTGCCTTAATTATTTGCAATATTATAGGTGGCGAAAAGGAGATATATAATGCAAAGAAACGGGTTTATTTACGGAAGCATAGCACTGGTAATAGGAGCTATTGGCGTGGTGTTGCTGAGCCGTGGGATTGCGTGGGATATTCCTGTATCGCAACATTTCTTTACCTCACCTTGCACCCTTGCAGATACGCATGGTTGTTGGGTGTTTAATAAAAGCGATGTGCAGCTATCATTTTGGCTGCATAAAGTGCCGAATCGTTCGTTTATATTGCTAGCGCTTATGCTGTTAGGCTTGCTCGCTATACCACGGTTTGCGCAGTATAGGCTGCATATTACAGTATTATTAGCCAGTATGATCATAGGGCCAGGGATTGTATCGGTATTAAAATTCTTCACAGGCCATTTTTGCCCCAATCAATTAGCCGTATTCCAGGGCATTTTGGGTGATGCATCGGCGGCATACCGCCCGCGGCCACTCTGTTTTCCAGCCTCCCATCCATCACCAGGCTTTGCGCTGATTGCTTTAGCTTTTGCGCCCATAGGTTGGCACTGGCGTAGTGCAGGGGCGGTTAGTGGGCTGATGATGGGAGCGATACTGGCCTATATCCAACTCGCACGTGGTGAACATTATCTCAGCCATGTGCTGGCCAGTTTTATCATTGCATTATGCACAGGAATTGCTATTCGGATGGCAATAGAATGGCATCGTCGATAGAGTTCATATTGTGATTGGTGCGGAAGTTTTGTATAGTTGCATGTAATAATATACGTGTTTTACCAATCGATAATCACAGAATATTTTTATGAGGGCTCCATCATGACACATGTTTTCCACCGCCATACCAAAGCCAAATTACCCACCGCCGTACTGGGCGAAGGCTGTTATATTATTGATGCGGATGATAAGAAATATTTTGATGGCTCCTGCGGTGCAGCGGTATCATGTATTGGGCATAGCGATAATGATGTGCGTTTAGCCATTGCTGCGCAAATCAATGAAATTGCTTATGCACATACCTCGTTTTTTACCACTGATCCAATGGAGAAATTAGCCGATTTCCTAGTAGAACGCGCGCCTGAAGGGATTGATAAAGTCTATTTCGTTTCCGGCGGTTCTGAGGCTGTTGAAGCTGCACTTAAAATGGCGCGCCAATATTTCCTCGAAATAGGCCAGCCTCAACGCAAACACGTCATCGCGCGTTGGCAGAGCTATCATGGCAATACGCTTGGTGCGTTATCTGCTGGTGGTAATAAATGGCGCCGCACCCAATTCGAGCCATTGCTTGTGCCTATGTCGCATATCTCCCCATGCTATGAATACCGTGGCCGCCAAGAGGGCGAAAGCGTGGAAGCCTATGGGTTGCGTGTGGCTAATGAGTTGGAGACAAAGATTTTAGAGCTTGGCACTGATAGTGTTGCCGCATTCATTGCAGAGCCAGTGGTCGGCGCTACAAGTGGTTGCGTGCCAGCAGTGAAGGGTTATTTCAAGCGCATTAAAGAGATTTGCGATAAATACGGTGTATTGCTGATTCTCGATGAAGTTATGTGCGGCATGGGCCGCACCGGCACATTATTTGCTTGTGAGCAAGATGGCATCACAGCAGATTTAATTACGATTGCCAAAGGCCTCGGTGGCGGTTATCAGCCGATTGGTGCGGTGATGGTGGCAAAGAAAATCTTTGATGCAATTGAAAAAGGCAGCGGATTCTTCCAACACGGCCATACCTATATCGGCCACGCAACAGCATGCGCTGCTGCGCTTGCTGTGCAGCATGTGATTGAGCGGGAGCATTTGCTGGCCAATGTGCAGAAACAAGGTGATGCATTGATGGAGGCATTGAAAGAGCAATTCGGCAAGCATGAATTTGTGGGCGATATTCGTGGCCGTGGGTTATTCATTGGCTTAGAGCTGGTTTCAGACCGTGCAACCAAAGCACCATTTGCACATTCTCTCAAGCTCAATGCTGCCATTAAAGCCGCTGCGATGGAAGAGGGGCTGATGTGCTATGGCATGGGCGGCACGATTGATGGCCAAAATGGTGACCATATCATGCTTGCGCCTCCTTATATTATGGAAGACCGCCATATAGCTGAAATTACAGAAAAATTAGGCGCTGCAATGGATAAGGTTTTTGCAAAGGTTCAGAAAACAGCGGCTTAACCAACGATCCAACACACCCAAATCTTTCTTGAAAGAAACGGGCGGATCATGTACAACTAATGCCTACTTTACTCTGTGAGGGGTAAGAATTTTTATTATGTTGCTGATATATAAACTTTTTGTATTGTAATTTTACGTATAAAGATACTTCTAGATAAAGGGTTATCGCTATGACAGCATTCCGCAGACTAAAACTACTCACTCTAGCCGTCGCCGTTTCAGCGAGCAGTTTGCTTGCCGCACCTGCGTCTGCTGAGACACCATCGGATAAATTTATCACGATTGGTACGGGTGCTGTAACAGGGGTGTATTACCCGACAGGTGGCGCGATCTGCCGCTTGGTAAACCGTGGCCGTAAAACCCATAATATCCGTTGTAGCGTAGAATCAACAGGTGGTTCCGTATATAACCTCAACAGCCTGCGCAATAATGAGCTGGATTTAGCCGTAGCGCAATCTGACTGGCAGTTCCATGCGTATAATGGTTCTGATTTCTTCAAAGACCAAGGCCCAATGACAAAATTGCGCTCGCTGTTCTCTCTGCACAGTGAAGCGTTTACTGTAGTTGTGCGCGCTGATGCTGGCATCAATAAGTTTGATGATATTAAAGGCAAGCGTGTAAATATCGGTAACCCAGGTTCTGGTATGCGTGCGACCATGGATGTGATCATGCATGAAAAAGGCTGGACGAATAAAGACTTCAAAATGGTATCCGAGCTGAAAGCATCTGAACAGCCACAAGCATTATGCGATAATAAAATCGACGTGATGATCTATGCTGCTGGTCATCCAAATGGTGCGGTGCAAGAAGCTACCACTTCATGCGAAACCAAGATCATCCCTGTTGATGGCCCATTCATTGATGCGCTGATCAAAAAACAACCTTTCTATGCTTATGCGACCATTCCTGGTGGCATGTATGCAGGCACACCTAATGATGTGAGAACCTTTGGTGTGAAAGCAACACTGGTGAGCACCACGGATGTGGATGAAGAAGTGATTTACCAAATCGTGAAAGCCGTATTTGATAACTTCGACAACTTCAAAACCTTACACCCAGTATTCGTAAGCCTGACACCTGCTAACATGGTGAAAGATGGTAACACCGCGCCACTGCATAAAGGTGCTGAGCGTTACTTCCGCGAAAAAGGTATGTTAAACTAAGAATCTAATACGGCGAGGGAGAGATCCGAAACGGTTGGATCTCTCCCTCTTTTTTATGTCTTCTGAGGGAGAAAGAGCGTGACACAACTCGACGCAATGCTACATGAAATTTCCGATAATCTAACGGAGCGTATGGACGAATTGCTCCCCAATCAAGATGAGCATCGGGAAAGCCAATTATTTGAAGCAATGCGCTATTCTGCGCTATCGGAAGGTAAGCGTTTACGCCCATTCTTAACGGTGATTTCAGCCAGCCTGTTTGGTGTGAGCCGTAGTTGTTCTCTGCAAGCTGCTGCTGCAATTGAGTTTGTTCATGCGTATTCCTTGATCCATGATGACTTACCAGCCATGGATAACGACGATATGCGCCGTGGCAAGCCAAGCTGCCATATTAAATTTGGGGAAGCAACGGCAATTCTGGCGGGTGATGCCTTGCTCTCCTTTGCATTTGAGGTGCTCGCTGATCCTTCTACTCATGCCGATACAGCCGTGCGCTGCGAGTTAATGCGCTGCCTGGCGGCGGCCAGTGGTTGCCGTGGGATGGTTGGTGGTCAGATGCTGGATTTGATCGCAGAACATCAAGCCCTGGCAGTAAACGAGATTATCCGCCTACAACGCCTCAAAACCGGTGAGCTATTCGCGATTTCCTGCGAAGCAGGTGCGATTTTGGGTAAAGCCTCCCGCAACTTACGCAACGCGCTGCGTGGCTATGCAAATGACATGGGTTTGGCCTTCCAAATCACCGATGACTTGCTCGATGCCGAAGGCCGCGAAGAAGTAGCCGGCAAGACATTACGTAAAGATAAGAGTGCCGGCAAAGCAACCTTGATTTCCGCTATGGGCATCGAAAAAGCCCGCGAACAAGCGCGCGTCTTATCCAACCAAGCCATCGCCTATCTAGAACCGTTTGAATCCCGTGCTGATCTTTTACGTGATTTAGCGCGTTATGTGATCGAGCGGCAGAAATAGCTAGGATTCGGAATTCAGGGATACATCTTTCCTCTGAATCCCGAATCCTGAATCCCGCCCTCTTTCCATGCAAAAACCTCCCAAAAAACGCATTGATACTCTCCTTCTCGAACGTGGCCTGGCTGATACGATTGAGCAGGCGCGGTCGTTTATTTTGGCGGGGACAGTCTATCTCGGCACACAACGCATCGATAAAGCAGGTGTGGAGCTGCGTGCAGATGCAGATATCATGGTCAAAGGCCGCAAGCCCCATCCATGGGTGTCGCGCGGTGGAACCAAGCTTGCGCATGGTTTGCAGCATTTCCAACTGATACCGCAGGATTGGGTGGCCATTGATGTGGGATGCTCAACAGGCGGGTTTACGGATGTATTGCTGACTCACGGCGCTGCGAAAGTCTATGCGGTAGATGTAGGCTATGGCGAACTGGCCTGGAAACTCCGCCAAGACCCGCGCGTGGTCGTGCATGAGCGTGTGAATGCGCGGTATTTGACGGCGGAGCATATAGCAGAGCAGGTGGATATCGTCGTATGCGATGCCAGTTTCATTGGTCTGCAAACCGTCTTGCCTGCGGCTCTGAGCTTCTTAAAACCTGGCGGCTATCTGGTGGCGCTGATCAAGCCACAATTTGAAGTTCCCCCTGGCCTGGTGGGTGAAAAAGGCGTGGTGAGCGATCCGGGCTTGCATCAACAGGTTTGTGAGAGTATCAAAGAATGGATAGCAAGCCTTCCGGGGTGGCGGGTATTGGGTATCACCACCAGTCCCATTAAAGGCCCAGAAGGCAACACCGAATTTCTGATAGGAGCGCAGTATCATGGATAATACCGAAGCTTTATTATACTTACTCAGCGATAGCATCATGGGCACCATGATCATGCCGATTCATGGAGCTTATATTTATAAAGTGATGCTTGGTTTTGGTAATTATAATGTAGCGCTGATTGTAGCATTTGCGACATTAGGCGGGTTGATTGGCGCTTCCGTTAATTATGGCTTCGGCCGGTTGTTGCTACTGCTAGGTGAAAAAGAGTGGTTTAAGGTGGATGCAGGTGTGTATCACCGCGTTGCGGCGTTTTTCCAGCGTTATGGCATTTGGGCGATTATCGTTTGTGCGGCAATTCCTGTAGTAGGCCCAGCGCTTACAACCCTTGCAGGCATATGCCGCGCAGGGTTTTTGAGAAGTTTCTGGTTCGCTTTTGTAGGATTTCTTGGCTATTATCTTGCTGTTATTTTGTTATAAAATAGCAGAAAATAAGAATATCGCAAAAAGCACATAAAAAGTGATTGACGAAACCCGCAGTTCTGCTTATGTTCGACAACACATCGCTTCCAGTGATCCCGTAGCTCAGCCGGTAGAGCACCTGACTTTTAATCAGGGTGTCGCGCGTTCGAATCGCGCCGGGATCACCATCCGCTTTCGTATATTTTGCTGAAAGCAAAATATAGCTACAGCGTGACTACGCTGTAGCGTATGAAAAGCGGATCTCGCTGTAGCTCGCAGAGCGTAAGCGGACTGGTTAGTTTTTTCCTATGTTTTTATAATTATTTGCTGCGAAGCAGCTCCTTTGTCATTCTTGGATTTGATCGGCATTGTTGCATGACTCTTTATCTTGTCATTCCGGGCTTGACCCGGAATCCACCAAGACTGGCGCTAGAGGGTTAATTCTTATAGATGACGCCCCCATAACAGTGGATCCCGGATCAAGTCCGGGATGGACAAATATCAATAGGGTATGGAGCCAGACAATAACGCTGGCTTGATCCAAGGATCCATCGCAAATAGAGAGCAAAAATGCAGTTTATAAGAAAGAGTAATACTATTTATTTAGGAGGGATTCTTGGATCAAGCTCAAGAATGATAAGTCATCGTGAGCATAGCGCGGCGATCCATCATCAAGGATCTTGCTCTGTTGCTGGACTGCCACAGCCATGTTATGGTCTCGCAGTGACGGAAGGACTGCAACAGCACGACCTAAATCCCTGAATCCCGAATCCCGAATGCTGCCCCCTAAAACAATTATTGCCATCTTCCCATTTTTTCATTACAAGTGATGACGTATAAATTCTATCGTCTAGCAGAGAAATTTCATGACAAGTGTAGCAGTAATCGGCTCCCAATGGGGAGATGAGGGTAAAGGTAAAATTGTTGATTGGCTGTCAGAGCGTGCCGAAGTGGTGGTGCGTTTCCAAGGGGGCCATAATGCAGGGCATACATTGGTAATCGATGGCGTGACTTATAAGCTCAGTCTTCTGCCATCTGGTATTGTCCGCCCTGGCAAAACCTCGATTATTGGTAATGGTGTGGTGATTGACCCGCATGCGCTGATCGAAGAAATCGAAAAAGTGCGCGCGCAGGGCGTGAAGATTTCGCCGGACAATCTGATTATTGCGGAAAACGCAGCGCTTATTCTTAGCTTGCACCGCCAAAACGATATGTTTGCGGAGGCACAACGTGGCAGCGGCAAGATCGGTACGACGGGTCGTGGTATCGGCCCTGCATATGAAGATAAAGTGGGTCGCCGTGCGATCCGTATTTGCGATCTGGCTGACCGTGCGATTCTGGAAGAGCGCGTAGAAGCGCTGCTGGCGCATCACAACGCGCTGCGTAAGGGGCTAGGTGTGGAGCCTGTAGATAAGGCTGTGCTGATGCAAGAATTGCTCGAAATAGCGCCAGAGATTCTGCCTTATGCGAAGCCTGTATGGCCATTGCTGGATGAATACCGCCAGCAAGCCAAAAATATCCTATTTGAAGGTGCCCAAGGCGTGATGCTCGATGTTGATCATGGAACCTATCCCTATGTGACCTCCTCTTCAACCGTAGCCGGCCAGGCTTCTGGCGGTTCAGGTGCAGGTGTGGGGAGCATTGGTTATGTGTTGGGCATTACGAAGGCGTACACGACCCGTGTAGGCAGCGGCCCGTTCCCAACCGAGCAGGATAATGAAGTCGGTGATTATATGGGCGAGCGTGGCCATGAGTTTGGCACAGTAACCAAACGTAAGCGCCGTTGTGGCTGGTTTGATGCGGTGATGGTGCGCCAGGCGCTCAAAATTGCGGGCGTGAATGGTATTGCCCTCACCAAGCTGGATGTGCTGGATGGCTTAGAGAAGCTCAAGATTTGTGTGGGCTACCGCTATGAGGGCAAGGAGTATAACTACTACCCATCCTCGATCAAAATCCAAGCAGGTGTAGAGCCGATTTATGAAGAGCTGGATGGCTGGACGGAAACCACGCAATCCGCACGCAGCTTCAAAGATCTGCCTGCTAATGCAATCAAATATATCCGCCGGATTGAAGAGCTGATTGAAACACCGATTGCGGTGCTTTCTACGTCGCCAGAGCGGGATGATACGATATTAGTGCGCGATCCATTCGCACTTTAGATGTAAATATTGTTGCATGGTTCTTCGTCATTGCGAGGAGCGTTAGCGACGCGGCAATCCATGGTGATAAATTCTCTGCTCTTTATGTAGGATACATGGATCGCCACGCTACGCTCGCGATGACGGCAGGACAATAGGTTGGTGAGCCATGCAATTAACGCCTTTTAACTATAGGAGAAGACTATGACACAGACAGGTGGTGTAGCAGCCGATCATTTACGCCAGTTTATCGAGCGTATTGAGCGTTTAGAAGAAGAAAAGAAAAACATCGCAGAGGATGTGAAAGACGTATTCGCGGAAGCAAAATCCAGCGGGTTTGATGTGAAGACTATACGTCAAATTCTCAAATTGCGTCGTATGGATGCATCGGAAATTGACGAACAGGAATATCTGCTCGATACCTACCGCCGTGCGCTCGGTATGTTACCAGAGATGGAAGAAGAGGCAGCTTAGTTGTGCCATCATTGCGAGGCCACGTAGTGGCCGTGGATCGCTACGCTAGCCGCTCACGATGATGGTGCTATATTTCTCTGTCATTCTTGGACTTGATCGGCGTTGTTTCCTGGCTCTCTTTTGTCATTCCGGGCTTGACCCGGAATCCACCAGGACTGGCGCTTCCACATTCAATGCTGCTAAATCACGCTGCCATAACAGTGGATCCCGGATCAAGTCCGGGATGCCATATATCAATACGTTAGCGAGCCATGCAACAATGCCGACTTGATCCCAGAATCCATCTAAAATACATAGCATTATCCAACGCCATATTCTTGCTCTCTGTTTAGGATGGATCCGTGGGTCAAGCCCAAGGATGATGGCGCAAATACTTTTATTCAGGGAAATGTATATATGAGTAGATGACGAAGGGTGCCTTGTCATACGCCGACTTGATCGGCGTATCCATCGCAATATATAGCTTTATTTTTTAGGATGGATTCACCGATCAAGTCGGTGAATGACAAAGATAAAGCGCCACCATGTAACAACGCCGATCAAGTCCACGGATGACAACAGGCAGAATACTACGCCATGCCAATACATCAGCATGGCGTACCAAAAGACTAATCCCTAAAATTCACATACTGCAACGCCAGATCAATCTGCATTTCTTTCAGCAAACCAATAGCCTCTTGCAGATCATCCCGTTTCTTGCCATCGATGCGCACTTCTTCACCACGAATGGAGGCTTGCACCTTCATTTTGCTGTCTTTAATCGCTTTCACAATTTTCTTCGCATTATCCTGATCAATGCCCTGGCGCACTTTGATCACCTGGCGCAATGTATTGCCGGATGCTTTTTCTGCTTTGGTGAATTCAAAGCTTTTAGGATCCAGCTGACGGCGTGTGGCGTGGACTTTGATCATATCCTGAATGGCCTTCAGCTTATAATCATCATCGGCCAGCACGGTGATATCTTGCTCTTTGCGTTCCACAGAGCAGTTGGTGCCTTTGAAATCATAACGCTGGTCGATTTCGCGTTGCACGCCATTTACGGCGTTATCAACTTCTTGCATATCAGCGCGGGAAACAATATCAAAACTTGGCATGATGCTCTCCTTAATTACGAGGGCGCTTGTTGAATAAGCGCGGATTTTTAATAATAAACAATGCGTCTTCCAGCGGTTTGCCATACATGCTATTGCTGAAGGTCACTTTGGTTGTATCGCCCGCTAGGTTGACGACTTCCATTTGCTTCAATTCTAATGGCGCTGGCGTGAAAATCAAGGTGAGCTTGCCGCCTTGATCACTATTTTTTGCGCTCACTGTCAAGCGGATATTAGCGCCTGTTTTTTCGACATCCTCAATGGTGAACTCTTTGTTGTTCAGGAATTGAATATTTTTGCGCGATAATATAGCCATCGGAGTGGCGTCAGTAGAGCTATAGCTGATTTGGTCAAGGTCAGCATCGTAATAAGTCAAACGGCCATCTTTGGCGGTAATAAGGATTGGCACAGGCGGGTTATATTGCCAGCGCAGCTTGCCAGGGCGTTTCATGAAGAATTTCCCTTCGCTGATGGAGCCATCCGGTGCTACTTGGATGAAGTCTGACACTACCGTTGTCAGGCTATTAAGATAAATCTCTACCTGATGCACAAGCTGGGTTTGCTCATAGGATAACCCATCTGGATTATGCGCACCTGGCTTGTTTAGGCCCTCCACGAATTGATTAATATCATCTGTCACCGGCACAGGTTTTTCCTGCGCAAAAGCAGGGGCGGCCAGCAGGCTTAAGAGTAATGCAAAACGTATCATGCGTCCATCCGATCTCGCGCCAGTACTTCGCGTTTACCTACATGGTTTGCCGGGCCAACAATACCTTCACGTTCCATGCGTTCGATGATAGTCGCAGCACGGTTGTAACCGATTTTCAGGCAGCGTTGGATATAGCTGGTTGAAGCCTTCTTATCGCGGCACACAATAGCGACTGCCTGGTCATAAAGATCAGCATCTTTATCCAAATCACCCATCGGCATATCGCCTTCTTCTTCCTCAGCGGTCACTTCTTCAATATAGACCGGATCGCCTTGCGCTTTGAGGTATTCCACTACCTTCTCAACTTCTTTATCATCCACAAACGGCCCATGCGAACGGGTGATACGGCCACCGCCAGCCATATAGAGTAAGTCACCCATACCAAGCAATTGCTCAGCCCCTTGCTCGCCCAGGATGGTGCGGCTATCGATGCGGGAGGTTACTTGGAAGCTGATACGGGTCGGGAAGTTGGCTTTGATGACACCGGTGATCACATCAACCGATGGACGTTGGGTCGCCATCACCAAATGGATACCCGCCGCACGTGCCATCTGCGCTAAGCGTTGGATGGATGCTTCAATATCTTTGCCCGCCACCAACATCAAATCTGCCATTTCATCAACGATGATCACGATAAACGGCAGGGTAGTCATTTCAATGGGCATTTTTTCGATAATAGGCTTGCCAGTTTCAGGATCAAATCCGGTCTGTACACTACGCTCAATCACTTCACCTTTACGAATGGCTTCTTGGATGCGTTTATTATAGCCAGCGATGTTACGCACGCCGAGGTTAGACATCAAGCGGTAACGGTTCTCCATCTCACGCACGGCCCATTTAAGCGCCACTACAGCCTTGCCAGGCTCTGTCACCACCGGTGCAAGCAAATGTGGAATACCGTCATAGACAGAAAGTTCCAGCATTTTTGGATCGATCATGATGAATTTGCATTCTTGTGGGGTCAGGCGGTAAAGGAATGATAGAATCATCGCGTTAATCGCCACTGATTTACCTGAACCTGTCGTACCTGCTACCAGCAAATGCGGCATGCGGGCAAGATCAACAATCATCGGCGCGCCGCCAATATTTTTACCCAGTGCGAGAGGAAGTTTCAGTTCCTCATCGCGATATTCATCTGCTTCCAACAATTCACGTAGAAGCACGGTTTCACGATTAGCATTCGGCAATTCAATACCAATCGCATTACGCCCTGGCACGACGGCAATACGTGCCGAAACTGCGCTCATCGAGCGGGCGATATCATCGGCTAGGCCGATTACACGGGAAGATTTTGTACCAGCCGCAGGCTCCAGCTCATAGAGCGTCACCACAGGCCCTGGACGAACTTTGACGATTTTGCCAAGCACGCCGAAATCACTTAGCACTTGCTCCAAAAGGCGGGCATTCTGCGCTAGGGCGCTTTCGCTGATGATGGTTTTCTTCTTTTTGTCACTAGGTTTGCTGAGCAGGTTTATATCAGGAAGTTCATAATCTTCCTCGGTCAGCTTAAACGAAGTCTGCTGTGCAACGGGAGCTTTGCGGACGGGTTTTGCGGCTTTTTCAACAACGGCTTTAGCTGGCCGTTCTTCTTCATAGTCATCATCGTCTTCAAAAGATGTCGCAGTTTGCAGGGTAGGTGCTTCATTATTAAACCCAAACTCATCCTCATCGGTGTCTGATTTACGCGTCAGGCGGCCTATTAGGCGGGAGATAGTTTTAACGCCGAACACAATACCAATAACCGCATAAGCGCAGGCTTTAAAGATACTCCGCCCGACTAAGCGCCATTCTGACCAGGAAAGACCGATAGCGGTGATAAATGAAGCCAAGAAAATCACCGCAGCAGCGCTTACGACGATTACTTCACCGAATAAAAAGCTCAATTCATCTTTAATAAACTTGCCGATATACCCACCCACATTGTTCCAGCCTTCAGGCGGTGGCAGGAATGCAAGTAATGTTGCAGCAGAGGTGAGCGCAAGCAATAATAGTGCAAAGCGCAGCAGCAATAGGCGGGCAGGGCGGTGGGTGAGGGTTTTAACGCCCCAGCTTGCAAAAACAAGAATCGGAATAATAGCTGCAATGCCTAAAAACTGAATAATCGGATCCGCCAAAAAGGCCCCTGTAGCGCCGCCCCAGTTATGGACTTCACCGAGTGATGCACGGTTAAACGAAGGATCGTTTGGGTTATAACTGGCAAGAGAAACGGTTAAAAACACCGCCAATGCGACGAGTAATCCCCCTCCAATATACGGAAGAAAATCGCGTATGCGCTTATGCGGTTGCTCAAGTGGTGTTTGCATTGGGTAGACTATTCCTTTGTTACTATAGGCTTCGACTTTAGCGGGTTTGGGGGTGTTGTGCAAGGGGGAAGGATATAGAATGAATGGCACTTTATCTTTTGTGTTGTCATTCTTGGACTTGATCCAAGAATCCATCTAAAACATAGAGCCCTTTGAGGCATTATTGTTGCTTTTATTATTAGGATGGATCCTTGGATCAAGTCCAAGGATGACGGTGTTCTTGGAGGGTTAAAAACACTTCTCCATCAACTGCGCAAATGCATCTGCTCTATGGCTGATGCGATGTTTCACATCGGCGGGTAGTTCAGCGAAGGTTTCAATATATCCATCGGGAATAAAAATGGGATCATAGCCAAACCCATGTTCTCCGCGTGGAGGGAAGGTGAGAGTGCCGGAGACGCTGCCTTGTACGGTTTCCACATGCCCATCTGGCCACCAGATGCTCAAGGCGCAGACGAAATGGGCGCGCAAGTTCGTTGCGTTACGTTCGGCCAATTCGCGCTCGATACGGGTGAAGGCGATGCTGAAATCTTTGGTTTCCCCTGCCCAGCGGGCGGAGTAAATGCCAGGTGCGCCATCTAAGGCTTCTACGACCAAGCCGGAGTCATCTGCCAGTGCAGGAAGCCCTGCTTTTGTGCCGTAATACCGTGCTTTTAACTCAGCATTTTCTACGAAAGTAGCGCCAGTTTCTTCGGGTTCTTCGATGGCATAGTCTTTTGCAGAATGAATACGAATCGGATAAGACGCAAGCAACGCCTCAATCTCTCGAATTTTGCCAGCATTGCCGCTGGCGATCAATAATGCAGGTTCTGTAAACCGACGGCCCATTATGCGATTCCTAATGCTTCGCGTTGCAGACGGGTGAGTTCGGCAGAGGCGTTTTTGGCCAGTTGTAGCATGGTGAGGAATTCTTCATCGCTAAACGGTTCTTGCTCGGCCGTGCCTTGGATTTCGATGATTTTTCCACTGCCTGTAAGCACGAAATTTGCATCCACTTCCGCATTGCTATCTTCCACATATTCCAAATCCGCAATCGCATTGCCGCCCCAAATGCCGCAGGAAATAGCGTTCACCATATCTTTCAGCGGATTTTTGCGTAAAAGCCCTTGGCTGATAAGTTTTTGGAATGCCAAATGCAGAGCAACATAGCCGCCCGTAATAGAAGCCGTACGCGTGCCGCCATCGGCTTGCAACACATCACAATCCACCGTAATTTGCCGTTCACCCATGGCATGCATATCGGTGATGGCGCGTAAAGATCTTCCAATAAGGCGTTGAATCTCTTGTGTCCTGCCGGATTGCTTGCCTTGTGCAGCTTCGCGTCTGTTACGGCTATGGGTGGAACGTGGCAGCATCCCATATTCTGCCGTCACCCAGCCTTGTCCCTTACCGCGCAAGAACGGTGGCACACCTTCTTCAATAGAGGCGGTGCATAGCACATGCGTATCCCCAAATTTCACCAGACACGATCCCTCGGCATGGCGGGCGACGTTGGTTTCAAAGGAAATAGCGCGTAATTGCTGGTTGGAACGTCCGGAAGGGCGCATCATTTTTCTACCTCGTAATTTTTTCTGCTATATCGTCATTGCCACGCCTTCGGCTCGCAATGACGAATGAGAAAGTATCAATTTTCTCACTAGGTATACCAGAAATTTTCGATAGAGCTATTGAAATTCGCCAATTTTGCATTACATATATCCAAGAACATAAAAATACTGGGAGACTATTATGGAATCATCACAGCAAAAACAGCCAGAGCAAACCCCTGAAACAGAACAGGAAGTGCCTCAGGAGCAGGCAGACCAAAGCCATGTGGAGCGTTTAGGTTTAGGCGGGAATGAGCCAAGCCAGGCGGATGCATTGCAGGCAGAAATAGCAAGTCTGAAGGAGCAGCTTCTCCGTGCTTTAGCAGAAACTGAAAACACCCGCCGTCGCAGCCGCATCGATGTGGAAGAGGCCGGCAAATATGCGGTTACTAATTTTGCCCGTGATCTGATCAATGTGTTAGAAAACTTACACCGCGCCGAAGAAGCCTTGCCACAAGAGCAGTTGGCCGAAAACCCAGCATTAAAAGCCTTCTATGAAGGTGTAGAAATGACAAAGCGTGAGTTACTTACGATTTTTGACCGCCAAGGTATCCGCCGTATTTCTCCTGAAGGCGAGATGTATGACCATAATTTCCATCAAGCCATGGTACAAATCCCTGATGCCGAAAAAGCGCCTGGCACAGTAGTGCAGGTGATGCAAGCAGGTTATGTCATTAAGGATCGCCTATTGCGTCCGGCGCTGGTGGCGGTGGCGAAGGCGGTGGAGTAGGTTCGGGATTCGGGATTCGGGATTCGGGATTCGGGATTCGGGATTCGGGATTCGGGAAAAAGGTGGCGCAGCTAGAGTTTCTGTCAACGCTTTTTTCCTATAAATCAGAAGTTTTTACGGGATTTTTCAATACGAAGAAAACCTCTGAATCCCGAATCCCGAATCCTGCTCCCTGACCCTACTGCTGCAACCTATTTACAACACTTCTTCCCCTCTTTTTCCTCTCTATTAACCCTATGCTAACTTTTTATTGATAGTTTTAATAGAATTAGGGTACTGTAACATCAGGTCTAACAGGGGATTGTGGCTTACAATGATACGTAGCACAGCATTACGTTCAGCAGGAGTTTTACTCAGCATCCATTTGCTAACCACTGCATGTACCCAAAATCCAGTCAATGTCGTGCTAAAAGGCACGGATTATCAAACCGCGCGGCCTACAACGCATGAATCCAGCATTCGTGTGGTGAGTGGTGATACTATTTATAGTTTGGCGCGTGATAATAACGTGTCTGTCGAGCGGCTGATTGGGGAAAATAAACTATCTGCCCCTTATAATATCTATCCTGGCCAATTGCTGATGGTGCCATCGTCAGGCTTTGCAACGGCGCAACCGCTTTCGATTGCTGCACCGCGTAGAGATTATGCCGCAGCCCCTGCTGCTGTTTTGTCTTCTTCTCCAACCCCTGTGGTGAAAATGGAGCCGTTACCAACGGTGACAGCCAGTGCTTTGCCAGTTGTAAGTGAAACACCTTTATTGCCCCCGGCATTACCTGCTGCTGCGCCAGCACCTGCTTATCAAGAGCAAGCGCGTGTGAGCGAGAAGCCGGAATCTATGCCCTTTCAACTCAAGACACCAGAACAGTTAGATGCCGTTCTTGCAAAAGCAGAGCCTGTTGCAACAGCCCCTGCGCCGCTGACAAAACCTGTGGAGGAAGCGCCAAAATTAGTGGCTCTTACTCCAACGCCAACCCCAGTAGTCAAAGATAAGCAGGCTAAACAAGCGATGATGCATGAATATGCTGGTGGCTTTGAGGAAGTGCCTGTGGGTAGTCAGTTAACGTTCCCAGGAGAGGCGACCGCTGCAAAAACGGTTGCGAGGCCTGTAGTATCTGCCCCAGCAAAAAAAGCTGTGGCAGGCAATTCAACATTTGTATGGCCAGTGGATGGTCCTGTGGTTTCCCGCTTTGGGCCTAAGCCTGGTGGTTTGCATAATGATGGTATTAATATCGCCGTGCCAGAAGGCACCCCGATTCATGCCGCAGCGGCAGGTTCAGTTGTATATGTAGGCAATGAATTGCGTGGATATGGCAATCTGCTGATTATCCGCCATCAGAACGGTTGGATCAGTGCTTACGCACATACAAAAGAAATTTCTGTAAAGCGTGGTGATGCCGTGCAGCAAGGCGATGTGGTAGCACTCGTCGGTGCAACCGGCAACGTAGACCGCGCACAACTCCACTTCACTCTTCGCCAAGGCAAAGAAGCCGTAAACCCAGAGCGCCATCTGCCGACTACTGTGACGGCGATGCGGTAGGTGGGATTCGGGATTCGGGAAAAGAGTGGCATAACTAGAATAGCCGTCAACTCTTTTTCTTATAGATCAGATGTTTTTCAATAGAAAAAATCTCTGGATCCTGAATGCCGGATGCTGAATTCTTTCCACACAAAGAAACCCTCTGAATGCCGAATCCTGCCCTCTATATTATTCTCCACCATTGCGAGGCTATTTACCGCGTCGTTTTATGCCTCGCAATGGCGAGCTTGGGGTGAGATGGTGACGTCACATTCGCTATCACGGAGTGAGAAAAATATATCTTTCGTAGTCCTTGATAGTAGAATGTGACGACCTTATCTACGCTTCCCCTCGCATTCTTTTTTCTGCCATGCGCATCAGCACATAGAAGACGGGTGTTAGGAACAGGCCGAAGAACGTCACGCCGAGCATTCCCGCAAATACGGCAACGCCCATAGCATGGCGCATTTCAGCGCCTGCGCCGGATGAAATCACCAATGGCACTACACCCATAATGAAGGCAAAAGAGGTCATTAGGATTGGGCGTAAACGGAGTTTAGCTGCTTCGATTGCGGCGCTGATGGTATCATGCCCTTCCATCTCCAATTCGCGGGCGAATTCGACGATCAGAATCGCGTTCTTACATGCAAGCCCCGCCAGTACGAATAGGCCAATCTGTGTAAAGATGTTGTTATCACCACCTGTTAACCACACGCCTACAATCGCTGAGAGCAAGCACATAGGCACGATTAGAATAATCGATAATGGCAAGAACAGGCTTTCATATTTAGCCGCCAATACCAAGAACACCAGTAACACACAGACAGGGAATACAAGCACCGCAGTATTACCCGCCAGAATTTGCTGATAGGTCAATTCCGTCCACTCAAACTTCATTCCTTTTGGCAAGGTTTCGTTGAGGATTTTGGTGATGGCTTCTTGTGCTTGGCCACTGGAGAAACCAGGGGCTGGGCCGCCGTTTAAATCTGCCGCACGGAAGGCATTATAGCGCATCGCGCTTTCTGGGCCGGTTGTATCGGTCACCGTTAACACAGAACCCAGCGGCACCATATGCCCATCCAGATTACGGGTTTGCAGTTTCAGAATATCGTCCGGCTTAGAACGGAATTCCTTATCCGCCTGCGCAATCACCTGATAGGTGCGGCCGAATTTATTGAAGTCGTTAATATAGAGTGATCCCAGATAAATCTGCATCGTATCAAATACATCCTGCACATCGATACCGAGCTGCATAGCCTTGGTACGGTCTAAATCCGCATAAAGCTGAGGCACGTTGATCTTATAGCTTGAGAACACGCCCGCCAGCTCTGGTGTTTGATAAGCTTTGCCGATAACAGCCTTCATAGCCCCATCCAGCGCCTCAAAACCAAGGTCAGTGCGGTCTTCCACTTGTAACTTAAAGCCCCCAATCGTTCCCAAACCTTGCACAGGTGGCGGTGGGAAGATGGCGATAAAGGCGTTATTAATGCCAGCGAATTTCTGTTGCAGCTTCTGGCTAATGGCAAAGCCGGAAAGATCATCAGAGGTGCGATCCTCAAACGGTTTCAGTGTCACAAACACGATACCTGCGCTAGAGCTATTGATAAACCCGTTGATCGAAAGACCAGGAAATGCCACAGCGCTCTCCACACCAGGTTCTTTCAGCGCAATGTCAGACATCGCACGAATCACTTCTTCTGTCCGATCCAATGTTGCGCCATCCGGCAATTGTGCAAAGCTCACCAGATATTGCTTATCCTGCACTGGCACGAAGCCAGGAGGCACTTGCTGGAAGCCGAGATAAGTAGCACCGAGCAAAATCACATACACCAGCATGCTCAGCGATTTGCGCCCCAGCATTTTATGCACACTATGCCCATAGCCATCCGAACTACGGTGGAAGAAGCGGTTAAAGCCAGCAAAAAAACGGCCGAAGACTTTATCTACACCGCGTGTCAGCCAGTCTTTCGGGTCATGATGCGATTTTAGCAGAATCGCTGCCAAAGCAGGGCTGAGGGTGAGGGAATTGAAGGCAGAAATTACTGTCGAAATCGCAATAGTCAGCGCAAATTGGCGGTAGAACTGCCCTGTTAATCCGCTGATAAATGCAATTGGAATAAATACCGCACATAGCACCAGCGTAATTGCAATAATCGGGCTGGTTACTTCGCTCATCGCTTGCACAGTTGCCTCACGCGGGCGCAGGCCATTTTCGATGTTACGCTCTACGTTTTCCACCACTACAATCGCATCATCTACTACAATACCAATCGCCAGCACCAGGCCAAACAGCGAGAGGGCGTTGATGGAGAAGCCGAAGATATGCATTACAGCAAACGTACCCACAATCGATACCGGCACAGCCAGCAAGGGAATAATCGACGCACGCCAGGTTTGCAGGAAGATGATCACCACTAATACTACCAGCACCAAAGCTTCCAGCAAGGTATGCACCACCGCTTCAATCGAGCCGCGCACGAAAATGGTTGGGTCGTAGACAATGGAATAATCCACGCCTTCTGGGAAGTTTTCCTTCAGCTGCTCCATGGTATGGCGCACTTGGTTGGAAATCTCAATCGCGTTAGAACCAGGTGTTTGGAACACCGGAATCGCAACAGCGGCTTTATTATCCAACAGCGAGCGCAGACCATATTGGGAAGCTTCAATCTCAATACGTGCGATATCTTTCAGCCGTGTGATAACACCGCTTGGATCACGTTTGACAATCATTTCACCAAACTGATCAGCATCTTGCAAGCGGCCCTGAGCATTGACAGGGAGTTGCAATTCCACACCATCATTATAAGGCGGGCCGCCCACCACACCGGCTGCCACTTGCACGTTTTGCCGGCGTACTGCGTTTACTACTTCTTGCGGCGTCAAGCCACGTTCAGCAATTTTTTGCGGGTTTAACCAAATGCGCATCGCATAATCGCCCGAACCAAATAACTCAACGCTACCCACGCCTTGGATTTTTGCCAATTGGTCTTTCACGTTTAATAGCGCATAGTTACGCAAATACAGCATGTCATAACGGTCATTCGGTGATTTCAAATGCACCACCATTGTAAGATCAGGCGAGCTTTTAGCTGTGGTCACCCCAATCTGACGCGTTACTTCCGGCAAACGTGGAAGTGCCTGGTTTACACGGTTTTGTATCAGCTGTGTAGCAAGATCGGCATCCGTGCCGAGTTTGAAGGTGATGGTAAGCGTCAGGAAGCCATCGCTGGAAGCCTGGGATGACATGTAGAGCATGTTCTCTGTCCCATTAATCTGCTCTTCAAGCGGAGTAGCAACGGTTTCGGCAATCACCTTAGGGTTCGCACCAGGAAATTGGGCTTTAACCACCACGGTAGGTGGCACAACTTCAGGATATTCCGAGATCGGAAGCTGGAACACCGATACCAATCCGGCCAGGAAAATGACAACTGAAATCACTCCGGCAAAAATGGGCCGGTCAATGAAAAAACGTGAGAGATTCATGGAAAATTACCTGTTTGCTAGTTCTCGTTATAGGTGTTTTGTTGTTGCTTCTTTTGAGTGTCGAACGCCAATCACAACATTGTTGTTAGGGAGTTCTTCGTCATTGCGAGGAGCGTTAGCGACGCGGCAATCCAGGGAGGGCGGATTTCTCAGTCCTTTAAGCAGTTCCTGGATCGCCGCGCTGCGCTCGCGATGACGACAGCGCAAGATGGCGCATGACAGTAAAAAGATAAAAACATACACCTTAAAATTTATATATTATCCGCCAACTCTTTAGCCGCCACCACAGCATCCGGGCGGACATGCTGTACGCCTTCGATAATCACGCGGTCGCCGGCTTTAACGCCGCCAAGTACAATCCGCTGCCCGTTGACTTGTGTGCCAAGCTGCACTTCGCGGTAAGCCACTTTATTATCTTCGCCCACAACATAAACGAATTTCTTGCTCTGATCGAACCCAATCGCACGCTCAGGCACCAGCAAAGTTTCGCTTTGGTTACCGCCTGCAAGGCTCACAGAGACGAACATACCTGGCACTAACGCGCCATTAGGATTCTCAAATTTGGCCCGTGCGCGGATAGTGCCGCTGGCAACGTCAATACGGTTGTCAAAGCTATCAATAGTGCCGGTATATTCTTTACCCTGCACAGAAATTTGCACCGGAATTTTACGCTCTTCCTTGCTGCTATCGGCAGCAGTGCGGACGTTTTGCATATAAGTTTGCTCATCCACCTCAAAATCGGCATAAATATCGCGATTAGAGACAATGCTCGTCAATAATGGTGCCGCAGGGCCAGCTTGTACGAGGTTACCTATCGTAATTTCTGCACGGCTCACACGGCCTTCGATAGGAGCTTTCACATAGGCATGATCAAGATCAATTTTAGCTTGTTTTAACTCAGCATCCGCAGCTTTAACAGCGGCATCAGCAATACGCGAATTATTAGCGCGTTCATCATAGACACGCTGCGCAATCGCCTGGGTTTTCACCATGCCAGAAGCGCGTTCTAATTCAATTTTAGCAAATTTGGCATTGGCTTGTGCAGAGGCAAGATTAGCATCCGCTTTGGCAACGGCTGCTTCATAGGTGCGCGGATCGATGACGAAGAGGGTGTCCCCCGCTTTCACGGTTTGCCCATCTTCAAAGCGCACTTCGGTAATCCGTCCGCTCACTTCAGGTCGGATTTCAGCCGCATCCACCGCATGTAACCGCCCAGAAAATTGCGACCAGACGCGCACTTTCTGTGGCGCCAGTGTTTGCACAGTCACAGGAATAGCCGGAGTTGCTTCTTGGGCTTGAGTTTGGGCAGCAGTATCATGACCCACATAATACACACCACCACCTACAATAAGGGCAGCCGTCAGGGCTGTAGTTGCCAGTGTTTTTTTACTAAAGAGAGTCATGATACGCCTTCCAGGGAGATAGTTCCATACTATTCGGTAAATATACTGCTCCCCGTTGAGAGAGTCAATCTATTTTATACCGATTGGTATGTTATTTTATTATGCTATTGAAATAGAGTTGATTATGGCCGTCCAAGGTAATCTAATTTACCGATATCCAATCCATTATGACGCAAGATACCATAAGCCGTGGTTAAATGGAAATGGAAGTTTGGAATAACGAAATAGAGCAGATAGGTTTCCCCTGTAAATTCCAATTCGCGGCTTCCGGTTTTAAGGTGAATGGTCTTGGTCTCCGTGCCGTTAATCTGTTCGGCTTTGAAGCTGTTGAGATAGGTGATGGTTTTGCTAATACGTTCCTGTAATTCCTCAAAACTTGCTTCTGTATCGGCATAACTTGGAATCTCCACGCCTGCCAAACGGCTAGCACATCCTTTCACCATATCAGTCGCAATTTGCACCTGGCGTGCAAGCGGGAACATATCGGGGGCTAGACGTGCGGTGATAAGTACGCTAGGATCAATTTTCTTCGCTTGTGCATAAGCAGCAGCTTTCTGCAAAATGGCAGAAAGATTAGCCAATGCACGGGTGAAGGTAGGAACAGATGCGCTGTACATAGACAGAGACATAGGAATACTCCTTATAGGGGTTGTGTAACGGACGGTATAATATTCATGTGGACAAAACCTGTCAATCAGTATATTGTATCTATTAGTATAAAATTAGGAGGTTGCGATGTCACCCGTTGGGCGCCCACGCAGTTTTGATATTGATGAGGCTCTTGATAAAGCGTTGAAAGTGTTCTGGAAAAAGGGCTATGAAGGCACATCTATGCCCGATCTTACCGAAGCGATGGGCATTAATAGGCCAAGCCTTTATGCCGCTTTCGGCAATAAAGAAGAACTCTTCCGCAAAGCGGTTGACCGCTACACCGAAAAATCCAAAGCCATGATGGCTGAAGCCCTTTCTGCGCCCTCTGCGCGTGATGCTGTGGAGCGTTTTCTGCGCAGCGTTGCAGAAGCTAGTACCTGCGCGCAGAATCCGCGCGGTTGCTTATTAGTGCAAGGTGCGCTTTCCTGTGGGGATACGGCGGAATCGATTCGCTTAGAACTCGTCAAACGCCGCGCCACCAGCGAAGCCGAACTCTGCCGCCGCCTGGAACGCGCCAAAGAAGAGGGTGATTTACCCGCCCATACCAATCCTGCTGATCTCGCCCGCTATTTTGCCACTGTCCTGCAAGGCATGGCCGTGCAAACGGCAAGCGGTGTGGGCTGTGAAGAGTTAAACCGCGTTATTGACACCGCTATGATGGCTTGGCCGAAAGCATAATGTGGGTCGTCTATATCCTCCAATGCGCCGATAATACTCTTTATACCGGCATCACCAACAATCTCTCCCGCCGCTTACTTGCCCATGAAATGGGGAAGGGGGCGAAATATACCAAAGGCAGAGGGCCGTTTACGGTAGTCTATACCGAATCCTATAATAATCGCAGCGAGGCATCTAAACGTGAGATGGCGATTAAGGCTATGGAGAGGGCGGAGAAGTTGGGGTTGGTGGAAGAAAAGTAGAGCGCTGTATCCGTCTTTTTTTGTCATTTGCCAATTTGATCGGCGAATCCATCCCTAAAAAATAATAAAGCTATTTATTGCAATGGGTACGCCGATTGCTCCTTCGCTAAAGCGATGGCGGAACTTATGCAAGTCGGCGTGTGACAGTATTTTAGATAGGGGATTCCCCAATCCCTAATTCAACAACGTCTCTGCTGTAAACTCGCTCACCAGCAGCGCTTCCAGCTCTTCAGGGCTGAGGCCGTGTTTTTCCCATTTATTGACAGGGAGAACGAGGTGGAGGGTGGCTTCGGTGTTTTCCAGAACCATGAAATTACGGCCATGGGTTTCATAGCCCATTTCTTCGAGTACTTCACTTGCATTGATGAAGAGGCGGCGTCTGAATTCTGGGTTAAAATAGGCTTCCACCATCACTTCCACAGGCAACCAGTATTCCAGGCTGTTATCGCCACCGGTTTCTTCGCGCAGTGTCTCGATAATGCGTTGCTTACTCCAACCGAATGTGAAAGGCTTACGGAATGGCAGAACCAGATGGTATGTTTCTGTTGTGTTTTCAATCACACAAAAGTTCACATTCACAGGAATAAACACGCCGTTTTCATCCAATGTCTGTGTTGGCCATAGCAAGAACTCGCGACGGAACTTAGCATCCGTCCACGCACGTACTACCAATTCGACAGGAACAATGGTCCAGCCCATAAACACAGGAGTCTGCATAACAACCTCTCACATATAGATGCAAGGAATTAAAAGAGAATTAGTTCTTTTTATCGTCTTTTTTGCTGCTATCGGCGTTAGCATCAGCACTTTCTGCTTTGCCGCCTAAGCCCAGATTACCGAAACGAGATCTGAATTTCGCAATGTTATCAGAACGTTCGTTCAGCTGTGTACCTGCACCAGTCCATGCTGGATGGGTTTTCCAGGAAATATCCAGTTGCAGCTTATCGCCTTCTTTACCGTATGTAGAACGGGTTTTGAAGGTTGTGCCATCTGGATGAGCAACGGTGATCTCATGGTAATTAGGATGAATATTTGGTTTCATAACGTTATTCCTTAAACTCGGCGCTAGAGTATACTCCAGCTATAATATCGTAAGGGTGTATACACCAGTTTTTGGGAGAAGACAAGGGGGTTTAAGAGGAATTTTATATCAAAATAAAGTTGAGGAGAAACAAGGGGTTGAGTTGGTTAAAATTTGAAATTACAACAGGTTGTAAAGAGGGGGTAAAGGGAGGGGGGGGGGGAGGTTTTTGTAACTTTTATGAATGGAATGGGGTAGAGGGAGCAACTTAGGGTTTTATGTTGTTAGTTATTGAAATTTCAAAAGTAATATTGTTGTATATTTGATTTTCAATGATAATTTTTCTACGCTATTCACGAGGCGAGTCAGCGTTGTTGTATGGCTACCTAAGCTATTGATACTTGTCATCCCGGACTTGATCCGGGATCCACTGTTATGGCAGCGTGATTTATAAGCATTGAATATGGAAGCGCCAGTCCTGGTGGATTCCGGGTCAAGCCCGGAATGACAAAGATAGCCATGCACTAATGCCGATCAAGTAGGTGTTTGACAATACCCTATTCTCTCATTGACCTAATCATAAGAATACCGCTATTTTAGAACGGCGCTAGAAAGCGATGATATTTATGAGAAGGGGATGTGTTATGAAACGTATTTTAGTATCACTTATGTTAAGCACTGCACTTACGGCTTGTGTGACCGATGGCATGGGCCAAGCGGGGATAAACACGGCGCAAACGGCCATTGCAGCCTTCTCCTATTCGGATCAACAAGCTCGCCAGGATGGCAAAAAAGCCATTGCTGAGCTGGATGCTAAGGCGCATATTCCACCAACAAATAGCGAATATGTCAAACGCTTAGACCGCCTCACAGGCCGTCACCGCCATGAAGAAGGTATGGATTTGACCTTCCGCGTGTATAACTCTCCTGATGTGAATGCGTTTGCGGTTGCAAGCGGTGATGTGCGTGTGTATGCGGGGTTAATGGATTTGCTGACTGACGATGAGTTACTTTTTGTCATCGGCCATGAGATTGGGCATATTAAACTAGGACATTCCAAAGAAAAAATGCGTGTAGCACTGGCAACGCAAGCCGCTATCGAAGGGCTTTCCGCGCATGAGATGACGGCAAAAGTAGCGCGCAGCCAGATTGGTTCATTGGCGGCTGAGATTGTGAATGCGCAATTCTCCCAAACCGAAGAAACCGCATCGGATGAATACGGTGTCGCGTTTATGAAAAAACATGGTTATAATGTGCAAGCCTCTGTAAATGCGCTGGATAAATTGGCAGCTGGTAGCGAGAGTAATCCGCGTTGGACACGCTTCCTCTCTAGCCATCCAGACTCTAAAGACCGCGCAGCACATGTGAGAGATATTATCGGTGCAGCTGCACCTGCTCTGCCGCAAGAATAAGTGAGAAATTATGACACAGATACATCTGCCGATTGACGATATACGCCGTATTGAAAAAACCGTTGCCGCATTAGAGGCTAAGCAGCCCGATGCGGAACAGGAAGTAAAGTTATTACTCAAAGGCTTATTGGATAGTATTGAATCCGATACCAGCCATATAGTACGCACAGTTTCACTGCCGCTGGTTTATCAACAGGCGGGTATATCGCTGTTGCATTATGTCACCCGCATCCTGGCCTTCCGTTGCCCAGATGTGCCTGTGAAAATAGCGCTTATTCATGATGAAAGCTTTATAAAACTGCGCATCGAAATGCCAGAGCATAAGCGTGCAGAAGTGGAAGCCGTGGTGGAGGATTATAGCGCGGTGCTGAAGGGCGCTAAGCCACTCAATCAGTTGCTCAGCGAAACGGCGCATATTATGGAGCTTAAACAAAAGCTTGATCTTTCTGCGCTCGAAATCCGCATTACACGTGATATTATCGAAAATCCAGACCCTGAGAATATTAATAATATCGAGGCGCTGGAAAGCGATGTCCGCCAGTTCCATCAACTGATCGGCCGTGGGTTGAGCCAGGTGCAGGTGGTATCTGCCGTGATCACCTCCTTGCTTGAGCAAGAGCGCCATAAGGTGCAGGCTGCACTGTTGGTGTTGCAGAAGAAGATGGATCATGTCATTAGTGAATCCGATGAAGGGGTGATTAAAGAAGCGCTGGCAACGATTTTAGAGCATGAGCCGCAATTCTTTGATCAAATCCAAGAAGCAATTAATCATAGTGGTACAAGCGGGAAAATCCTGGATAACCTATTATCCTGGGCGTCATCGCTTTCCAATGTTATGCCACGGTAAGGAGAACATATGGCTATAGGTATCTGGCAATTAGCACTGATTTTGATCCTTATTTTAGTGCTATTCGGCGCAGGAAGATTGCCCAAAGTCATGGGCGATATTGGCTCAGGAATGCGCAATCTGAAAGATGGGCTGAAGAGTGATGTGAAGAAGGATGGGGAGTAGTCCTCGTCTGCGGTTTGGTTATATACTGATTTGATCGGTGTTGTTGTATGATTCTCGCCCTTGTCATTCCGGGCTTGACCCGGAATCCACCGAGACTGGTGCTTCCACGGAAATTCTTATCGATCACGCCGCCATAACAGTGGATCCCGGATCACGTCCAGGATGACAAAAATGCAAAAATAAGTCAGTATCCTCCAACAACCCCCTTGCATTCCTCTCTCATTTTCCCTATAGTCCCCTCAGTTCTAGGGGAGTAACCTTTCTTCTATCGGAAGAAAAGAACGTCAACATACTTGGTCGAGAGGCCATGGCGTTCTTGGTGTGGGCTGTTTGCCCAAGCTTGGTGAGACCTACAACGCATGAACCGTCCTATGGCTAGGCGCGGTGATGTGTTGTATGGTTTATCACTGCCTGGCCCCAATGTATTTTCATGTTAGCACTTCTAAATTCTATCTGGTTGGTCACGATTGCGGAAATCGGAGATAAAACCCAATTACTTGCCATTTTTCTTGCAGCACGGTTTAAAAAACCTGTGCCGATTATCTGGGGCGTATTGCTGGCGACATTGCTCAATCACAGCATTGCAGCCTATGGCGGGCGCTGGGTGGCGGTTTTTTTGAATGATGATGTATTGTCTATTATTGTTGGGGTGCTGTTTATTATGGTCGGTATCTGGGCATTAATTCCTGATGATGATCATTTCTCTTTGAAAGAGGGGAGTAGCAGTGCATTTTCCACCAGTTTCATTGCCTTCTTCCTAGCCGAAAACGGTGATAAAACCCAGTTGGCAACGATTACGCTTGGGGCGGAATATAATGCTGTATTGCTAGTGATTCTGGGTACAACGATTGGCATGATGATTGCCAATATACCTGCTGTACTCCTCGGCCAGAAACTCCTCAACCACCTTTCCCTTAAAACCATCCGGATGATGGCGGCGGTGAGTTTTATTGTGTGTGGTGTATGGAAGCTGTTAGAGGTGGTGTAAGGGAAGTGGGGGGCTAAGGGGTATACTTGCCCTAGCCCCTAGTCCCCAATCCCTAATAATACGTCAACTCCCGCACTTTCCCCCAAAACACCCTATACGCATAGATAGTATAACCAATAATACACGGCAACACCACGAGCGCGCCGATGAGGATGATGAGGAGGGATTCGGGTGCGCTGGCGGCTTCCCAGATGGTGATACGATCTGGCACAACATAAGGATAGAAGCTATAAGCAAGCCCATGGAAGCCCAAGATGAACAGGAGCATGCCGCCAATCAGCGGCAGGCCGCTATAGCGGTCTTGCTGTGTTGGCAGGCGGCGGAGCAGGTATTCTAAGCCTAGAATCACCACGCCTGTCACCAGCGGAATCGGCGCCAGCAAGAAGATATTGGGGAAGCTAAACCACTTCTCGAATATCCGTTCGCTGACCAGTGGAGTAGCCAATGAAACTACTGCCATGCCAAGTGTTGTAAACCATAAACAGAACCGCGCCCAGCGCACGGCTTTTTTCTGCAATTCATGCTCGGTTTTAAGAATCAACCAGCCTGCGCCTAAAAAGGCATAGCCTGCGGCTAAGCAGATGCCTACGAGTAGAGAGAAGGCGATATGCAGTGGCGTATGGCTGAAGCCTACAATATAGGAGCCAAGCATATAGCCTTGCGCGAGTGATGTCAGCAGCGAGCCGCCCATAAACACGCGATCCCATAAATGCTTATGATGCGCACGGGCTTTAGCGCGGAAATCGAAGGCTACTCCGCGTAAAATCAGCCCTGCTAGCATAATCGCTACAGGCAAATAGAGCGCAGTGAGGATGACGCCATGTGCTATCGGAAATGCCACCAGCAAGAGGCCAATCCCTAATACCAGCCAGGTTTCATTGGCATCCCAGAAGGGGCCGATGGAGGCTATCATCAGGTCTTTCTCTTCTGGTGTTGCACGGCTCATGAGAATGCCAACGCCAAGGTCATAGCCATCCAGCACCACATAAATCAGTATCGAAAGCCCCATTAAGAGCATGAAAATAAGCGGTAGATATTCCATTATTGTGCCTCCTTCGCCCGTTTGCGCGCCATGTAGAACAGCACGGAAATAAAGGCGATAATCAGTAATACATAGAGAGTAAGATACATAATCAGCGTCGTGCCAATCATCGTAGCCGGAACGTTAGACGCTGCCTCTTTGACCGTCAGTACTCCATAGACTAACCAAGGCTGGCGACCAATTTCGGTGGTATACCAGCCAGCAAGCGTGGCAATCCAGCCTGAAAATGTCATTGCCACCAAGAAGAGGCCAAATCCTAGGCCAGGTTGGTTATGCTTGCGTAATTTCCATACGCCAAACCAGGCGGTGAGGAGCATAAGAATACCCACGCCCACCATAATACGGAAGGCAAAGAACACGGCCGGAACAGGCGGATGGTTACCCTCAAATTCATTAAGGCCTTTGATTTCACCCTCCATATCATGCGTCAGTATCAGGCTTGCCATTTTGGGTATGCCGATGGCGTAATCATTGCGGCGCGTTTCAGGGTTTGGCACAGCAAAGATGAGCATAGGTGCGCCGCGCTCTGTCTCCCAAATGCCCTCCATCGCGGCCACTTTAGCGGGTTGATGTTTGAGCGTATTAAGACCATGCAAATCACCCACGAAGATTTGCAGCGGGATAAGGAATGCTGCCAGATAAACCCCCGTTTTCATCGCTGTCATTACATCCGGCTTGCGGTCACCTTTCAGCCAGCGATAGGCCGATATACCTGCAATCAGAAAAGCAGCAGTGAGGCCAGAGGCAATGAGCATATGGATAATGCGGTAAGGCATAGACGGGTTAAAGAGAATGGCGAGCCAATCCGTCGCATGGGCTTTGCCGTCAATCATCTCAAACCCAACCGGCGTTTGCATCCAGGAATTCAGCACTAGAATCCAGAAGGCCGAAAGCGTCGTGCCACCGGCAACCAGAATTGTAGCTAATGTATGCATACGATTGGGGACTTTGTTAAACCCAAAGAGCATAATCGCTAAGAAGGTCGCCTCCAAGAAGAACGCCGTCAGCACTTCATAGGCCAAAAGCGGGCCAGCAATATTGCCGACTTTCTCCATAAATCCAGGCCAGTTCGTGCCGAATTGGAAGGACATGGTTACCCCACTCACTACACCAAGCGCAAAGCACAGCGCGAACACCTTCACCCAGAACCGGTATGCATCCATCCAGGCCATATTCTGGGTGCGGTTATAGCGGAGCTTAAAATACAGCAACACCCATGCCAGTGCGATGGTGATGGTAGGGAAGAGGATGTGGAAAGTGATATTGGCGGCGAATTGAATACGGGCCAACATAATTGCGTCCATGGTGTGTACTCCTTTTGGGTATAATTATAGTATTGTCATACCAGCGTAGGCTGGTATCCAGTCATATACTTGTGAGCGTAGAGAACACATAATGTAATAGAGCGTTCGCTGTGTGCACCTGTTGGATAACTGGATTCCAGCCTCCGCTGGAATGACGAGTGGTTCGATCGTCTCATTTCTTATTCCCAGGAAACGACTTTATCTTATCTTTCAATGCATAAAGCCGGTATACCTTTTCGCCCATTTTGAGTAGATGCACCAGGCGTTCGGTTTCCATTTTTTGCATGTCTTGATACCAATTGGTGAGCATTTCGATGAGGTCGTGCATTTCTTGCATACGGTGTTGTGCGTAGCGCTCTTCATCGCTGGATGGCCGCTCCAGCAGAATATCGCGCAGCATGGAGAGGGTAGGGTCGATTTCCCGTTTTTTGCGTTCTTCTACTAAAGTGCGGACGATTTCCCAGATATTATCCGGCGTGGTAAAATAATCCCGCCGATCCCCTGGCAAATGCTGATGGCGCACCAGATGCCATGCTTCTAATTCTTTGATCCCCATGCTCACATTCGAGCGCGAGAAGCCCAAAGTCTCCGCAATCTCCTCCGCATTGAGCGGGCGTTCAGACACATACAGCAATGCATACATCTGCCCCACCGTCCGGTTAATCCCCCACCGGCTTCCCATCTCACCAAAATGGAGTACGAAAGTTTGTAAGAGTGGGGAGAGTTGCATAGTAGTTTTCCTAATTTCAGTAATTTCTGAAATTACTATAATTCATGTAGAGAGGGAAGTCAAGAGAGGGCAGGATGCGGCATTCAGGATTCAGGGATTGGTGTTATTTTTAATTTACAGTTGGATAATTGTTCATTGCTCCAATACTAATCCTCTGAATCCTGAATGCCGCATCCTGCCCTCTAACTGTTAATTCTTTATTAATAGTTAATATGTAAAATAATATAATGAGACAACAGATAGATAGACAGATGTAAAATGAAAGAACTGCATGGCAATGACCTTTCTTCCGGTCTTATAGACCTCTTCCTCCACCATTACACACGCCTACTGGCAAAAATGCAGCGGTTCTACCGTAAGCATGTAGGAATTGAGCCATTCTTCCGCACATTAGCGCGGTGGATGATTAAGACGCTTTACCGTGTTGATATGCGGGGATTTGAGCAGATTCCGACAACGGGTGGGGCGTTATTGATCGCTAACCATGTGTCTTATATGGATGGGGTGGTGATCCAAGCGGCATGTTCACGGCCGATACGGTTTGTGATTGATAAGGATATATATAACCTGCCTGGCATCAATTTCTTCATGGTGCATAACGGAGCTATTCCGATTGCGCCCACCAAAGAGGATGTGACCAAGGCATTAGACGATATTGCGCAAGGCCTACAAGAAGGGGATTTGATCTGTATTTTCCCCGAAGGCCAATTGACCTATACAGGGCATTTGGGCCGTTTTAAGCCAGGGGTGGAGTGGATTATCAGCCGCAGCCCTGTGCCAGTCTATCCGATTGCACTGAAAGGTCTATGGGGTAGCTTCTTAAGCCGTAAATACCGCAAAGAAAAATACCACGGTTTCATGAAAGAAAAACTGCGCCGGAAAGTATCGGTGCGCTGTGGAGAGGTGATCAATCCTGCCAAAGTGAGCATTGATTCCCTGCAACGAGTGATTTTAAGCTTATTACGTAAGCCATAATTTAGGGAGAGGTGCTATGGTTAAACCGAAGGGGTTTTCTGTTACGTATGAAGATCATCAAGCTGCTTCGGCGCTTGCAAAATCTGTTGTAGTGCAGGTTGTCCAGCGTGCAAATCCGCAGGCGTCGATTACATTTCCAGAAGGTATTGAAAATAGCGAATTGGGAGAAGTATATCTGGCAATGAAATTAGATTTGCTAGATTTCCAGCGCAAAGCAAAGCGCCATTTAGGAAATGCCTCTGAAGAGAAAATCAAGAATGACTTAGAGCATAGCTTAGTAGAAGGCCTAAAGCCACTCGCAAAAGGGCCGCATAAGGGATATCACAGAGCGGATTATGTCACCATAGAGATGGAAAATGATGCGGTGATTAAGCAATCTATTTCTAAAGGCTATAAACGCTCTAAAGGGGAAATGGGTACGGAAAGCAAAGGCAATTCAGGCCTGCAAGCAACGTCGGATATGCGGTTGTCTACGGAAACAGCCGTAGAGCGTGTGAAGCAGAAAAAAGAACAACAAGCAGCTCAGCCTGTCGCGGGGCGTTAGGTTGTGCTGTGATTGGCGCTGATACCATAGAATCTTGCTCTGCCGTCATCGCGAGCGTAAGCACGGCGATCCAGGGGCTGATATAAAGGGCAGGACCCTGTTTTTTCGTGTCATTCACCGACTTGATAGGCGGTACTGACTCATTTTGAAATTTTGGTTATTTTTCAAGTTTTGTCATCCTTGGACTTGATCCAAGGATCCATCCTAACAATACAGCAAGAATAGGGCTTAGAAGGGCTTTATGTTTTGGATGGATTCTTGGATCAAGTCCAAGAATGACAACAATGATTTCAAAATGAGTCAGTGCCGCCTATCAAGTCGGCGTATGACAAGAGCAAGAGTCATACAGCAATGCTGATTTGATCAGCGCATGGCGGAACCAAACCTACGCCGTCACTTCCTCAACATAATCATCATAAAGCTTCATCAACTTACATGTCACCTCGCGTGGGTGGCCGTTGCTGATGACGGTGCTATCGATTTGCACAACCGGAATCACGCCTTGCGTTGTGCTGGTGAGGAAGGCTTCTGCTGCATTTTTAGCCTCTTCCACCGTATACGGGCGCTCTTCCACCTTCAACCCATGCGCACGGGCGAGGCGTAGCACGGTTTGACGGGTGATACCACCGAGGATGTTTTCATTGGCCGGATGCGTCACAATCACCCCTTTATCGGTGATAATATAGCTATTGGTCGATGAACCTTCGGTCACAAACCCTTCATCATTGACCAGCCATGTCTCCTGCACCTTGGCTTCCACCGCTGCTTGTTTCGCCAGAATATTCGGCAGTAGCGCAATGCTCTTAATATCCTTACGCGCCCAGCGTAAATCACGATGGGTAATCACATGGATACCATTCTCACGTGCAGTTGGTGAAGGTGGCTTAGCGCCAAGCAGAGTCATCACCACAGAAGGTGCTGCATCCTTAGGGAAGGGATGGTTACGCTTGGCAACACCACGGCTGATTTGGATATAAAGCGAATCGTCTTTGCTACGGTTTTTACGCAGCAATTCCTTAATAATAATCTTAAGCGCTGCACGAGACATAGGCTCTGCAATCGAAAGCTCCCGGAGCGACCGCTCCAACCGCTCCAAATGCGGTTCACCATCGATCATTATGCCATTCTTAACAGCAATAACTTCATAAACCCCATCCGCAAATTGATAACCACGGTCTTCAATATGGACGGCAGCTTGGGAGTGGGGAAGGTAAGATCCGTTGACGTAGGAGATTTGGGGCATGTTAGCATTCAGGATTCGGGATTCAGGATTCAGAGTTTAGCTTTTTTTCTAAGCCTTTAATTAAACCATTTAACATGCGTCCAATCTCAGCGGTTTTCATAAGCATCTGCTCTTGTATTTCAGGGGTAATATAGCGTAATTTTTCTGCAATAATCAACTGTGTTTCTAGCTCGGCTAACGAGCCATAAGAGATAGAAAGAAAGCGAAGGTAATCGCGAGTGCTACGTTTAGATCGTCCTTCGGCAATATTCGAGGGGATAGAAATAGCGGCACGGCGCATTTGCGCGGTTAGCCCATATGCCTCTTCTTTAGGGAATATCTGTGTAATATTATAAATATATGTTACAAAATCTATGGATTTCTGCCACACAGCAAGCTTTTGATAGCTCTCTATCATCTATACCCCCTGAATCCTGAATGCCGAATCCTGCTCTCTAGAAATACTCAAACTTCACCGCAAATATCTTCTCTACTTTCTTCACCATATTGGCCAAGCTTAGGATAATAAGATGGTCGCCGGAATGGATGACGGTATCTTCTTGCGGGATGATGACGTCATTGCGGCGGACGATGGCGCCGATGATGACGCCGTGGGGGAGGTCTAGTTCTTCGAGGGTTTTGTCTACCAACGGGGAGTTGGAGGTTGCTTCGGCTTCGATAATTTCTGCGGTGCCATCACAAATGGAATGCACAGAGCGGATTTTGCCTTGGCGGATGTGCTGTAGGATGCTGGATACCGTAATCTCACGCGGTGTCACTGCAACGTCAATCCCTAAGGAAGAGACGAGGGTGGCGTAGGAATTACTGTTATTAATAAGCGTAATCACCCGCTTTGCGCCAATCTGTTTGGCAAGCAGGGAGGAGAGGATATTCACCTCATCGTCATTGGTCACCGCAATCAGGGTTTCGGTGGCGGCGGTATTGACTTCGCGTAGGATCTGATGATCAAGCGCATCGCCGTTAATAACGGTGGTTTTGGTGAGTTGTTCGGCAATAAAACCGGCGCGCTCTTCATCCACTTCAATGATTTTCAGACGGATATCATCATCTTCTTCTTCCAATTGCTTCGCAAGGAAAAGGCCGATATTCCCACCACCAACGATAATCACACGGTGCGCTTCTGATTCCTCATAGCCAAACAACGCCATCACTTGTGGCACATGTTTGGAGGAAGAGACATAATAGACTTCATCGCCGTTGAGCAGCTGGTCGCGGTCATTAGGGATAATGAAATTCCCATCACGCAAGAAACCCAGTACTTTAGCATCCAGATCAGCCATACGTTCGCGCAGGCGGTAGATCGGGATGTTGATCAGCGGGCAATCCAGCGTGCAGCGCACGGCGATTACTTTTACTTTGCCATTGGCATACGGAATCGTATCCATCGCACCTGGCACATGCAGGCGGTGGTTTACAGCGCGGGCGACTTCTAATTCTGGCGAAATAATCACATCAATGGGCAGATGGTCATGGCGGTAGAGATCGCGCCATTGGGCCTTGGTATAGTTCTGATGGCGGATACGGGCAATTTTGGTTGGCACGTGGAACAGCGAGTTAGCCACCTGGCACGCCACCATATTCACTTCGTCATGCGCGGTTACGGCGATGATCATATCCGCCTCATGCGCACCGGCTTCTTCCAGCACGGTAGGGTGAGAAGCAAAGCCGACTAAGGTTTGCACATCCAGTGTATCGCTTAAGCGGCGGACGAGTTCGGGTTCTTTGTCAATAACGGTGACATAGTTATCTTCATTTGCCAGGTGATGGGCGATAGACGTGCCCACTTGCCCTGCGCCACAGACGATAATACGCATTAGCCACTCACTTTTTCATCATTGGTGATATTGAGCAATTTCAGTTTGCGGTGTAGTGCAGAACGTTCCATTCCAATGAAAAACGCAGTGCGTGACACATTGCCGCTGAAACGGCTTAATTGGGCCAGCAGATACTGACGCTCAAAATATTCCCGCGCTTCGCGCAGTGGCATGGAGATCATATCGGATGTCATAGACGATTGCGCGACAATCGTTGTGCCAGAAGAGCAAATATCCGGTGGTAGCATAGAAGCAGAAATTCTGCTGTTATCATTGCTCGGCGCCATAATTAGCAGCCATTCGATAACGTTTTTCAACTGACGCACATTGCCAGGCCAGTTATAGGCTTGCATGGCAATAATGGCATCTTCACCCAGTTCACGCAATGGCAGGCCTGAAAGGCGGGCGCAGCGTTTGAGGAAATAGTTGCAGAGCAGAGGAATATCTTCCTTACGTTCGGCCAGCGATGGAATCGCCAGTGGCACGACGTTTAAGCGGTAAAATAAATCCTCACGTAGACGGCCTGCGGCGATTTCTGCTTTTAAATCACGGCTGGACGACGCAATCACGCGCACATCCACTTGCACATTTACACCCGTGCCAGGACGCTCAAAACCACGTTCTTGCAGAACGCGTAGCAGTTTAGCCTGTGCAGCAAGCGGTAGGTCAGATACGCCGTCGATAAACAGAGTGCCACCATGCGCACGCTCTAGAATGCCCATTTTACGGCCACCGGCGATATTGGTGGCGTCTTCTACGCCAAATAATTCTTGTTCAACATGATCCGCCGAAAGGCTCGCCGCATTTAACACCACAAACGCTTCGCCTGCGCGTTTTGAGCGTTTATGGATCATACGGGCGACGACTTCTTTGCCCACACCGGGTGTGCCGGTGATCATCACACGGCTGGAAGTTGGCGCTAGGCGCTCAATCGCATGGCGTAATTGGTTAACATTGCTGGAATGGCCGATGAGCTCTGTATCGGCTTCTGTGCGTAAGCGCAATTCTGCGTTTTCACGTTTCAGGCGAGAGGCTTCAATGGCGCGCTTTAACACTAACAGCAAGCGATCTTCTTTAAACGGCTTTTCCAGATAATCGTAAGCGCCTTTTTTAATCGAATTAACGGCGGTTTCGATGTTCCCATGGCCGCTAATCACAATCACCGGCAGAAGAGGGTATTTGCGCTTGATGATCTCAAGCACGCCCAAGCCATCCAACTCGCTCCCCTGGAGCCAGATATCCAGAATCACAGCCGCAGGCGGTGTTTCATTTACAGCAGCTACTGCCGCCAAACCATCCGCTACTGCGCGCGGTGTATAGCCTTCGTCTTTTACAATATCTGAAATCAGATCTCGGATGCCTGCTTCGTCATCGACAATTAAGATATCCAGTGCCATTAGTATCACCCTCTAAACAAGTACTAACATGGGTTGTGTTGTTACTATCGTCATCGCGAGCGAAGCGCGGCGATCCAGAGCCTACTTAAAGGACAAAAGCGTTCCGCTCCTGGATTGCCACGACCCTTGGCCTCGCAATGACATTTACAACCATAGCCGCATAATCTAGACGTTTTAATACCACGCCTGTAATTATTTTGCCACATCTACTATGCAATTTTGCGTAAAAATGTCAGTGTAACGTGTGCGCCTTCTGAATTATTCTGCAAAATCAATCGCCCAGCATGATCCTCAACAATTTTCTTCACAATGGCCAGCCCAAGGCCAGTGCCTTTAGCGCGGGTGGTGATGTAAGGTTCGGTAAGCCGTTGAATTAACTCAGGAGGGAAGCCGGGGCCGTTATCAGAAATCACGATATCATAATGATTTCCTTCAACCTTGAGTGCTATAGAAATAGTCGGCTTCTCACCCTCTGGTGTGTTGTAAAATTCAAAAGCTTCTTCAGCGTTTTTCAGCAGGTTGGTGAACACTTGCGTAAGCTGGCCAGCATCGCAATACAGCATGTGTTTGCCGTCTGGTAGGTCTGGTTTATAGGTAATGCCATGCTCCAGGCACTCGCGGGAGAAAATGACATTGCGCAGGATTTCTTTCACATCATTATCAGCAAAAACTGGTGATGGAATCCGCGCAAAATTAGAGAATTCTTCCACCATTTTGCCAATATGCTCCACATGGCTCATGACAGTATCAGTATATTTCACGAAATTTTTTGGATCCGACACTTCATCCGCATATTTACGCTTCAAGCGCTCAGCAGCCAGTTGGATTGGTGTGAGCGGGTTTTTGATTTCATGCGCAATGCGCCGCGCCACATCTGACCACGCTGCCTGGCGCTGTGCAGAGGCGAGTTCGGTCATATCATCAAAGGTCACCACATAGCCTTCCAGCGCGTTGGCTGTGCGTTCGGAGGCGATGCGCACCAGCAAGGTAAGCTGCCGCCCTTGGCGCAGGATTTCCACCTGGCCTTGGGCTGGGCGGTCTGGGCGTTTTTCGACTTCTTCCAGCAAATCAGCCATTTCTGGGAAGGCGGAGGCGAAAAGCTGGTTTTCGAGATTGCCATCAATCGCCAAAAGCTGGCTGGCAGAACGGTTGATGAGGCTGATACGTTGATGCCTATCAAGCGCTACCACGCCTGCCGACACCCCTGCAAGCACTGTTTCCATAAACAAGCGGCGCGCATCGATTTGGTGGTTGGCATTGATCAGTTCATGGCGCTGGCGTTCGAGCTGCTCGGTCATCCGGTTAAAGGCACGGGCGAGAGTGCCAATCTCATCATTCTTCGGCCCTTCTTTTACGCGGGCGCTGAGATCGCCGGTTTTTACTTTTTCGGTTGCAGCAATCATGCGCCCAATAGGGCGGGCAATGCTTAATGCAAAGATCATCCCAAGCCATGCCGCTGCCAGCAAGAGCAATAATGCCACCAAAGCAAAGATAATCGAGAATTTCACCTGAATATGCGAAATATCATGCTTCATACGCTGATATTCTGTCGCCGCACCTTTGGTTTTTTCTACATGTTCTAAGACTTTGCTATCCACAAAGCGGCCGATTAATAGATAGGTGCTGCTATCGTTAATACCATAGGAATCTGATAAATTATCCAGTTTCACCAGCGCGCGGACGAGATCGTCATCGTCATTGGTCATTACCACTACTTTTCCCGCATCCGCTTGCTTAATCGCATCCACAGGCAAGCGTTCAAATGCAAAAGAGAAGCCTACACTCGCTTTGGCGATAATTTTATTACCACGGAAGACGATGGCATCAGTGAGATAGCGCTCCTTGGCCTCGCTGGAAATAATACGCTGGAAATCTGCGTTATTAACGGGTCCTACAAAAGCGCGCCGGTTAAGCTCCGCTGCCATCGCCCATACATCGGAGCTGATCATATTTTTATGTTCTTTTAAATAGGCTTCCGCCACGGCTACAGATTCCTGCAACGCCGTGCCCACACGGCTATCGAACCAGGATTGGATACCAAAATTAAAGAACAACACTGAAAATATTGCGACCATCACGGTAGGAACAGCCGAGACCAGGCTGAAGATCAATACAATACGCGTTTGCAAGCGAGACCCCACCGAGCCTTGCTTTACCTCAACCCATAACCTCACCAAACGGCGCAGCACAATCACCATCAGTGATAACAGCAATACAAGATTAATCAGCACCAAGCCAATCACTGCATTAGGATCAGGGCCGAAGGGGCCGTTGGTGCGGGTGATGGTGATATAAGTAGCTAGGGCAGAGATAACGGCAGCAATAATCAATAAAAACGCCAATTTACGCGTAACCCGCCCTTTGCGTAGCCATAGGAGCATGGCTTTGATGCGGGTGAGAATGGTGGGGGAGGTGGTGGCGTTTTGCATAAATATGGTACCCGTCATCCCAGCGCAGGCTGGGATCCAGTTCTCTTAAACATAAAGCAATAATACGGCGTTCATTTCATTCACAAGCGTCCTGCTGGATTCCAGCCTTCGCTGGAATGACATAATAGGTTACTTTTCCCGCAATTCAATCCCTAACTCGTGAATCTTCTTACGTAACGTATTCCGGTTAATCCCTAGCAATTTTGCGGCACGCAGCTGATTGCCATTCACCGCCGTCAGGCTTTTCTGAATCACGCAGCGTTCCACTTCATGCATCACGCGGTCATACAGCCCATCGGTTGGCAATTCGCCCTCATGGGCATGGAAATAATCATCCAGATGTTGTTCAACACTAGAGGTTAGGCAGGCTTTTTTCATGACTATGCCTCGTCGCGGATAGGGTTGGTAAGTGTGCCGATGCCTTCGATATCGATTTCACAGATATCGCCTGCCTTCATCCAACGCGGTGGCTTGCGCGCAAAACCTACACCTGCAGGCGTGCCGGTGATGATCACATCGCCGGGTTGTAGCGTCATCACTTCGCTTAGAGTGCTGATGATAGTAGCGGTATCGAAGATGAATTCTGCCGTGGTAGAATCCTGCATGGTTTCACCATTGAGACGGGTTTTGATGCGTAAGCCATGGCCCCCTTCCGGCAGTTCATCAGCGGTGACAATATGCGGGCCAAAACCGCCTGTGGAATCAAAATTTTTGCCGACTGTCCATTGCGGGGTTTTTACTTGATAGTCGCGCAGCGTCGCATCATGGAAAATTGAATACCCTGCCACAACAGAAAGTGCCTTATCCTTAGAAACATGCCGTGCTTTTTTGCCGATGATAATCGCAAGCTCGCCTTCATAATCCAGTTTCTCGGATGCTTTCGGGCGGATGATTGGTTGCTTATGCCCCACAAGTGTATGCGCAAAACGTGCGAAGAAAACGGGGTAATCCGGAATCGGCATATTGCCTTCCGCTGCATGATCACGGTAATTCAGGCCCACGCAGAGGATTTTTTCTGGCTTAGTAACTGGAGGCAAATAATCCACGCTTTCAGCCATGATAATGGCTTCTTTAGGGGCCTGTAAGCCCTTCAGCGCATCCACACCTGCTGCCAATAAAGCGCACATATCCTTCGGTGCATCGGGTTTTGCGATGGAGAGGTCAATAATCGTATCGCCCTGGCGAATGCCGATGGTGGGGGTGCCGTGTTTATTGAAGGTGAGTAGGTGCATGGTGTGGTCCTTTTTCGTGTAATATCGCTCTTATAATTCTTGTCATCCCGGACTTGATCCGGGATCCACTGTTATGGTTGCACTATCTATAAGAAGTTAGCTCTTAGCGCCAGTCATGGTAGATTCCGGATCAAGTCCGGAATGACAAGGTAGCAAGCAATGACAGTGTATAAAATTCATAATTTGATAACAGGATCTAAGCCGCCGCCTGCTGCACAACCGCATTCTCCCGCTCAATCAACGGCATAAAGAATGCTTTAATCGCTTCTTTCACTTCCTCTGGATTGCCCATTTTATTGACCTTATGACGGAATTCTGCAGAGCCGTGCAAGCCAGTGCTATACCAGCCAACATGTTTACGCCCCATGCGTACACCGCCTTCGATGCCGTAATGGGTGAGGATGTCGTCATAGTGTTCGAGTAAAATGCTGTATTTCTCAAACAGTGATGGGTCGGGCAGTTTTTCACCGGTTTCTAGGTAATGTGATGCTTGGTTGATAAACCACGGTTTACCATAGCTGCCGCGTCCGATCATAATGCCATCGGCGCCGGATTCTTCCATACAACGGGTTGTGTCTTCAAACGTCACAATATCACCATTGGCGATAACAGGTACGCTGACGGCCTCTTTCACCTGGCGGATGAAGCTCCAATCCGCCTCGCCATCATACATCTGCGCACGTGTGCGGCCATGGACGGTGATCATTTTAATGCCAACGTCTTCGGCCATTTTAGCAAGTCGTGGTGCATTACGGTTGGTGTGATCCCAGCCTGTGCGCATTTTAACAGTCACAGGCACTTTGACAGCTTTTACCACCGCTTCCAAAATTTGCACTGCACGGCATTCATCTTTCATCAGTGCGGAGCCGGCATAGCCATTCACCACTTTTTTCACCGGGCAGCCGAAATTGATATCGATCAGCTTTGCACCCATATCCTCATTAAGTTTCGCCGCTTCTGCCATCACATCTGGCTCGAAACCGGCTAATTGCACGGATACGGGGAATTCATCCATGGTTGTCGCGCATTTATGCAAGCATTCACGGGTTTGCATAATCATAGCGCGGCTGGCGATCATCTCGGTAACCACCAGGCCTTTGCTGAAGCGTTTCACCATCCGGCGGAAGGGTAAATCAGATACACCTGAAAGCGGTGCGAGAATCACACGGCTGGGGAGGGTGATGGTGTCAATCGTTATGGACATTGCAGTATAACCTGGTTAGACTTGGCGTGATTTTAATAGTGTCATTCCAGCGTAGGCTGGAATCCAGTTATCAGATGTGAGCGTAGCGAACGCTCTGTTTAAGAGTTCACTTGCGTTCACAATTATTGCGCTGGATCCCAGCCTTCGCTGGGATGACGATATATGAGTGCCTAAAATATAGGCAAATGACGTACTTGGCAAGGCTATAAACGGATGGAACGGATAACAGCATTAATTGTGGCGGCGGGGCGTGGTTCGCGCATGGGTGAATCAACGCCAAAACAATACCTTACTATTGCAGGTAAGCCTGTTCTTCGCCATACAATTGACGCGTTTTTATCCCATCCGCGCATAAAAAAGCTGTATGTTGTTATCCATCCTGACGATAAAGCGCTTTACGAGCAAGCGGTTGAGGGGCTGGATTTACCGACACCGATTATCGGTGGAGCGGAGCGGTATGATTCGGTGTTTAATGGGTTGAATTTACTGGCAGATAAAGCGCCACAAGCAGTGCTCATCCACGATGCAGCGCGGCCGTGTGTCAGCCATGATGTGATTGACCGGGTAGTGGCGGGGTTGGAGGCGTCTCCGGCAGTGATTCCGGCGCTTGTCGTGAGTGATACGCTAAAATATAGCCAGAACAATAGGGTAGAGCGTACTGTTGACCGCCAAAACCTTTACCGGGCGCAGACTCCGCAAGGCTTTCATTTTTCTGCTATTTATTCTGCTTATCTGCTTGCAAAAGAAGCATTTTTCACCGATGATGCTTCCGTGTGTGAACATGCTGCCATTCCGGTTACAGTCGTAGCAGGTGAGGAGCGTAACTTGAAAATCACTACAAAGGATGATATGCAGCGCGCAGAATCACTTATTGCTGTCCAGAAATTGCCAGATATCCGCACCGGAATGGGGTTTGATGTTCACCGTTTTTGCTCGCCAAAGGCGGTGACGGATAACACCATTGCCATTTGCGGTATCCACGTGCCGCATGAGCGTAGTTTAGAGGCGCATTCGGATGGCGATGTGGGGTTACATTCCTTGGTGGATGCGATGCTGGGAGCGATTGGGGCGGGTGATATCGGCCAGCATTTCCCACCGACTGATCCGCAGTGGAAAGATGCTGATTCGGCAGCGTTTGTGCGCCATGCTGCTTCGTTAGTGGCGCAAGCGGGCGGGCATGTGAATAATGTGGATATTACCATTATCGGTGAACGGCCTAAAGTCGGGCCGCATCGGGAGGCGATGCGCAAACGTATTGCTTCTTTACTATCACTCGGTCTTGATCGGGTAAATGTGAAAGCTACAACCACCGAGCAACTGGGGTTTACAGGCCGTAAGGAAGGCCTGGCAGCGCAGGCGGTGGTGTCAATTATTGTACAGTAAGGAATTGCTATGGCCCGTGCCTATTTGCCCTCTATCTCTCCGTTTCATCCGCTAACTATCTTGGTAAGCTTTTTTTGGGTGGGGAAAATGCCTTTTGCGCCAGGGACTTGGGGTTCCCTTCCGGCATTCCCTATCGCTTTTTTAGTGTTTTTTCATTACGGTAAGGATGCATACTGGATTTTGCCAACGATTATTGCATCGCTGTTGATTATAGGCTCATTCGTTATCCAAATGTATACCGATATCACCCGCCGGCCTGATCCGAAAGAAGTGGTGATTGATGAGGTCGTAGGGCAGTTGATAACGATTTTTGCAGCGGCTCCTGTGATGGGCGCTATGCCGGATCATGGCGGCAAAGAAGGTTATATATTGCTGGCGGCATGTTTTGTGCTGTTCCGCTTTTTTGACATCGTCAAA
The DNA here is from genome assembly GCA_964574415.1 of uncultured Rickettsiales bacterium. GTDB lineage: Bacteria > Pseudomonadota > Alphaproteobacteria > Rickettsiales > CAZNNM01 > CAZNNM01. Next base: position 119,830 of record CAZNNM010000004.1, read on the forward strand.
ATATGGCCAGCATCATTCTTTGATAAGAAGGTGAAGAATGGTTTTGGGGTGATGATGGATGATGTGATGGCGGGGGTGCAGGCGGCGATTGTGTTGCATATTCTGGTGTATTTTTTCACATCGTATAGGGTGCTTGGATTATGACAGAGGGTATTACCACGAAGGCCGATTTTGTACTGGAACGCGCGCAGCGTATCGGTGCTAAAATTGCTGTGGCAGAAAGCTGTACAGGCGGGTTGCTTTCGGGTGCGCTGACGGATATTCCAGGCTCTTCTGCGGTGTTTGAGCGCGGATTTGTGACGTATAGCAACCAGGCAAAGCATGAAATCCTAGGTGTTCCTGTCACCTTAATTGAAGAACATGGTGCAGTGAGTGAGCCGGTTGCGGTTGCAATGGCCGAAGGCGCACTCAAAAATTCCCATGCAACTCTTGCTATCGGTATCACAGGCATTGCAGGCCCTGGTGGCGGTAGTGATGAGAAGCCGGTCGGCTTAGTCTATATATCGTTTGCCCGCACAGGGCAAAAAACCCAATGCCAACGGCATGTCTTCACGGGTGGCCGTTCAGCCATCCGCAAACTTGCTGTGACACAGGCGCTGGATTGGTTGATTGAAGCATTGGCGGAGTAGGGGGTAGTCAATTTCTTGCTTTGTCATCCGCCGACGTGATGGGTGTTGCTTTGTGGGTTCTGCTTTTGTCATTCCGGGTTTGATCCGGAATCCACGGCGACTGATGCTACCCAGTATCATTCTTATACATCATGCTGCCATAACAGTGGATTCCGGGTCAAGCCCGGAATGACAAAGCTCTATTTATCCTACATAAAGAACAGACTCGCAATGACAGTGAGCCTACAACAAAACCTGATCAAATCCACGGATGACGGCCAGGTCAACAAATATATAATTCCCCATTTCCTGATGTAAATTTCCCACAATCATTCGGGGCTATCTGAGGCTGTTGTATGCCCATTACCCTATGTTTTCCCGCGAAAAACCTTGGTTTTGGCGTGATTTCTTCACATTATCTTAACGCTTGGGGCTTATGCTATTTTTATGGCCGTATAAGCTATAACATTGTCATAAAACTGTAATAAATATATAGTAGATTAGTTATAGTGGGCTATAAACCTTGAGAGGAAGGCTTTTTCAGTCATGGCTGATACAGGAACGTTACAATCTGATCCCCTTTTCCTAGGTCTAACGCGTCCGCCAATGTTATTTGGTGTAAGCTTTAAGTTCGTGCTTTTAAACGCATTTATCACGGTTATTACCTTCATTCAAACGTCGAATTTCATGGCGTTCGTGCTGATGTTTATATTGCACGGGGTAGGGTATTTGATTTGCTTTAAAGAGCCGCTATTTATTGAACTCTATACGATTAAATTCCAAAAATGTAATAAGTGCCGCAATAAAATGTATTACGGGTATACAAACTCGTATGATGTGTATTAACGGGTTGTAAATGCTGCTAAAGCTGAAAAAAACACGGGCAAGAAAGCAAGGTATTGGCGAACGGGATATGTCGGTTGCCGAATTTATTCCGTATAAATGCCATTGGAATAACCACACTATTCTTACCAAAAAGGATGAATTAATCCAGGTGATTAAAGTGGGTGGTTTCTCGTTTGAAACGGCCGATGATGAAGATGTGGACATCCGCAAAAGTATCCGTAACATTTTGTTCAAAGGGATGTCAGCGGGTACATTTGGGCTTTACTTCCACACTATCCGCCGTCGCCAAGCGGTGTATGAGGAAGAAGATGTGGGCAATTTCCGCCGTGGCGGGTTTGCATCCTATCTGGAACAAGAGTGGCGCAAAAAACATATTTCCCGTAAGGCGTTCGTGAATGAGCTTTATGTCAGCGTAATCCGTAAGGCGGATACAAAAGGTGCGGCGATTGTTGGGCATATGTTCAAGAAGCTGCAAGAAAAGACGGATAAAGCTAACTGGGAACTGAACATGCGCGAGGCGTATGAAGAGCTGGAGGAAATGACCGCTCGTATCATCACCACGCTGCGCGATTATAGTCCACAATTGCTGGGTACAACGGAAACGCGTTTTGGTACGCATTCCGAATTGCTACGTTTCTTGGCAACGCTGATCAATGGTGGTGCATCTGCGCCGGTGTTGGTGAGCGGGATGGATCTTTCGCATTATCTGCCATCGCAACGCCTCTATTTCGGCCATCGTGCGATTGAGATTCGTGGGCAGAAGGGTAGCCGTTATGGCGGGATGGTAAGCGTCAAAGAATACGCGCCTTCGACCTCGGCAGGGATGCTCGATGGTTTCTTGCAATTGCCATTTGAATGCGTGATTTCGCAATCTTTCAATTTTGAAAACCGCCAAATCGCCATCGGGCAAATGCAACTGCAAAAAAACCGGATGATTCAAGCGGAAGATAAAGCGGTATCGCAAATCGTAGAGATTGACCAAGCGCTTGATATGGCGATGAGCGGTGACATCGGTTTTGGTAAACATCACCTCACGGTGTTGTGTATTGAGAATACACCCAAGGCACTGGAAAATGCGCTGTCTCTGGCCGTGGTAGAACTTGCCAATGGTGGTATCAACGGTATCCGCGAAAAAGTAAATATGGAGCCATGCTACTGGGCGCAATTGCCTGGTAATAGTGATTTTGCGGCACGTAGTGCTACGATTAATACGCTCAATTTGGCGGCATTTGCATCCTTGCATAACTATCCGCCAGGCAAGCAACGTAATAACCATTGGGGCGATGCGGTGACGGTGTTTGATACAACATCGGGCACGCCGTATTTCTTCAATTTCCATCTACGTGACGTAGGCCATACAACAATTATTGGGCCAACCGGTGCTGGTAAAACCGTATTAATGAACTTCCTCTGTGCGCAGGCGCAGAAGTTTAACTGCCGTCTATTCTTCTTTGATAAGGATCGCGGTGCGGAGATTTTCATCCGGTCGATTCGCGGTATTTATACGGTGATTGACCCCGGTAAAGCCTGTAACTTTAACCCATTACAGTTAGAAGATTCACCAGAAAACCGTAACTTCCTTCTGGAGTGGATGAAGTTACTGGTAACCGTGAATGGCGAGCGTTTAAATGCGGATGAAATCGCGCTGCTGACGCAGGCGATTAATGGTAATTATAAGCTTGATCAGGCTGACCGTCAGTTAAAGAACATTGCTCCATTCTTAGGCCTGGAAGGCCCTGGTTCATTGGCGGGACGTTTGGCGATGTGGCATAGCCATGGTTCGCATGCGCGGATTTTTGATAACCCAACGGATAGCTTGAATTTCGATCTCTCCTCCACTTTCGGTTTTGAGATGGCGGAATTGCTGAAAGACCCTGCGGCACTTGGGCCAACACTGTCTTATCTCTTCCACCGCATCAACATCTCCCTCGACGGTACGCCAAGCATGATCGTACTTGATGAGGCGTGGGCGTTGATTGATAATCCCGTATTCGCCCCGAAGATTAAAGACTGGCTGAAAGTATTACGTAAGCTGAATACTTTCGTGGTATTCGCGACGCAATCGGTAGAAGATGCGAGTAAGAGTGCGATTAGCGATACGCTGATTCAGCAAACCGCTACGCAAATCTTCTTGCCGAACTTGAAGGCGACGGATGTGTATCGTACAGCGTTTATGCTCTCGCAACGTGAGCATACGCTCATTAAGACAACAGATCCTGGTAGCCGGTTCTTCCTGGTGAAACAGGGTACAGATGCTGTGATTGCGCGGGTGAATTTAGCGGGGATGGATAATATTATCAATGTATTATCTGGACGTGCGGATACGGTATTGCTGCTAGATAAAATACGTGCAGAAGTTGGCGATGATCCAGATGACTGGTTGCCGATTTTCTATGAACGTGTGAAGCAGTTATAGGAGATTCCACCATGCTGCGCAGTCGTTTCTTCTCCACCTTTATTCTCTCTGTGGTGTTGCTCTGTAGTTTTACTACAACAGCACGCAGCGATGACGAGTGGGAGACAGAACGCCAGCGTTTGGTGGATCAAACATTGCAGACATTACAGCAGCAGCAAAATGCAACGGGTAGTCAGGTAGTTACCTTTGATACCCGCAATGGCTGTTTGCAAGGCACCTATGCGATAAAAGAGAATGCGGAAGAAAAGCCGTTCATATTGAAGCTAAAAAAAGGCATCAAGATGGTATGTCCACGAGATATGCTGTCGAGCTTAAATAATAATTACTGGTCTGAAGAAGCGGCCATACAAGCTAATATCACCTGGGGTACAGACAGTACGCGTGATGATAAAATCGCGCTGGAATATGCTCCGTGTAAAAACCTGGCAATAAAAAATGCTGATGGCTCTATATCATGCGATGCGGCAGGGGTAGAGGCGGGTGACCGATTCTTCCTGGGTAATGCGGAATGTAAAAAATACAGTGGTATTGAGTTCTGCGGTGAACGCCGTGGTAATATGATATGTGCGTATATTCCATCGGGTGTGGGTATTATCGATATTGGCTGTATGGGTACCAAAAATACCAGCCAGTTAGCCAGCGCTAATCTGGCATGTTTTATGCCAAAATTATGTAATGACGAATCAGCCTGGAAGGCAACGAAGAGCTTCTTCTCTGTATCAGGTACTATTGTACAATGTGTGGAAACAACGCTGAAAGCATTGTTCCTGGGTGAACATCCTTCGATGAATCCTGCATTGTCGCATGGTAATGAGGGTGATAACCGCGTTGTGTTCAATACACCAGCGGGTGGCGGGCCAGATTGCCCAGCAGTCAGCATGTTCGATAAAGTGAAGAACATGATGAAGAGCATCGCGATAGCTGCATTGATTCTGTATATCGTAGCATGGGGTTTAAAAGTCGCGACAAGCGGGCAGCTAGGTACACGTGGTGACTTTATCATGCGTGTTATTACGTTCGCGTTAGTATCATATTTTGCGATTGGAGATGGCTGGAAAGATTACTATCCGCATCTGATGAATATCACCAACGGCCTTTCGCAGGCGATGGTGGATGCTGTGACGTTTGGCCAGCATAATGGCGAACGAACGGGCTATTGCGTCTTTGATCCGCAAACCTATCCAGCCGGCTATGAACATATGGCATTATGGGATACATTGGATTGTAAGATGCTGTCTTATATCCTATCCAATGGTGTTAATGGTGAGCAATATGCGCCGAAATTATTAGTGGTGGGGCTATTCTCTCTGCTGACCAACTTCTCAGGGATTTTGATTCTGATTTTCTGTGGTGTGCTATTGGGTTACTTCATTGGTATGATGGTCACGGCCGTTGAGATTTATATTATGTCGATGATTGGGGTGGCGATTCTGGTATTCGTATCACCGTTATTTATCCCGATGATCTTATTCCCTTATACCAAAAAATACTTTGAAGCATGGCGTAAAGAGCTAATGTCGTTAACGCTCTATCCTGTGGTGATGATTGCGGCAATGATGATTGTGTTGACCAGCTTTGACGTGTTCTATTATGGCGACCCACAAAAGAACGTCTTTACTGGCGAACCAAAACTGGCATTCCAAATGGGTGGTGATCAGCCGATTTGTGATACGGAAAGCTTCGGTTGCCAATTATACCGCGCTGATTTTGACCCATGGTGGGATAAAAACAAAGGTATTCCAGGTATTGGCTGGTTTACTATCGACAACTTTGATTATAACGTAGTGCTATTAGCCTTGGTGAAAATCTGTCTGTTAGGGTATCTCTGGTTTATGTTCGTGCAGAATATCGGGGCATTCATGGCTGACTTGTTAGGTAGCCAGCGTCTGGATCCATCCAATATTAAAGATGCGCTTTCCTCGGCGGCAGGTAATGGCAGTACGAATGCGGTTGATCGTGGCCGTAAAATCATGGGGGCATTTCCAGATAAAGTGGCTAATGCGAGTAAAACCAGTGCGAAATATGTGGTGGGCCGGATTGGCACAAAAACCGATAAGCCAGACAAGCCGGGCGGAGGTTCGGGAACAGGTACAGGTGGTACGGGCGGCTCAGGCAGTGGGGGCGGTGCAGCTCCAACTAAGGGGGGTGCTGGTACAGGTAATGCGGCGAACGCTACATCCGGTGGTAATACTGCGGGCAAGACTCCGCCTCCGGTGCCTCCATTCCCAGACCATTTGAAAGCAAAAAATAATGGTAAGGTTCCACCTCCGGTACCTCCATTCCCAGACCATTTGAAAGCAAAACGTAATAGTGCCGATACGCCAGTGCAACCGCCAAAACAAATGCCATATATTCCTGACGATCCAATGAAAATGGCGAAAGAGAAAAAAGATAAGGCAAGAGAAGCTTTCAAGAAGCACCAAGAGGAGCGGGAAGGCGCTAAGTTTGGGCCAAGAAATCAGAAGCCTGTGGTTCCACCAAGAGGTGATAGGCCTCAAGTAGGTGCAAAAGAGGACGATAAGGATAAGCCAAAAGATCCGTCATCTCCTCCACCATTGCCGCAAAAATCAGATGCTGTAAAGAATCAGGCGCCATTTGATAATAGCCCTGAGGCAACGGCGGCGCGTAGGGAGCGTATGGAAAAGCTGAAACATGGTTTATCGAATGTGAAGCGTAATCCAACAGGAAATGGAACTCCGCCAAAGGATAGTGATGATTAAGTGATTGATATAAATGGAAGAAAAATTTAAAGAAACTTTAAAATTTGTGCAATGATTTACGGACTATAATAACCCTATGTTACTGATACAAACCATTGGTATCCTGCTTTCTAGACTTGCTATCATTAGCAAGCTAAAAGCCTTGGGCGTGTCTGTGATATCGGCGATTCGTCATATTCTTACAGGCTTTGCGCTTATAAGCCTGGCGCTTTCAGTCGTTCCTGCCAATGCCTGGGCGGAAGCGCCAAGCGTTATGCCGGCGGTCTTCCCATCGCCATTTACAGGCAGTACGCCAACAAGTGAGATGTATACCGATTTAGGGGTATGTACAGATAAATCCTTATTGTCTATTTCTGAGATTGTCAGTGCGCTTGCTATTGCAGGGTTGCCTGGTTTGGTGATTGCGGCGATTCCCGTTGCGTTCTTAACCTTAATCAGCGTGTTCGTGATTGAGGGAACGCAAATTGCCTGCCCGCCGGGAGATCCTAATTATCCAGACCGTCCGACTTATTGGAATTCACCCGATACAAAAAATAAAATCTTTGTGAGCTATGCGCCATGTACCTGGTTCCCTGTTGCTGTCACTGCTGAAGAGAAGGTGGAGCTTAATGAAAGTGGCTCTTTAAAATATCCAAGTGGCTATAAATGCCCTGTAGAGCGTTGGAGCGCTGATACATTCGCACTAACCTTAAACGCCGATGGTTCCGGCACTGAAAATTGGAGCCATGCTATTCCATTCGGTGTGAAGAAAGATGGCGATAAGATTTGTTTGGTGGTGAACTGGGCTATTGAGTTTAGATTAGGCTGCCAAGTATTGCCGCCATCTCCACCATTACCGCCAGTGCGCCTGCCATGCTTTATGCCGCAAGTATGTAGTGACAGGGCCGCCGTCTCAGAAAGTCAGTATCTCTTCTCCATTACAGGGAACGTAGTGCAATGTATTGAAGGTGCAGTGAATGCGATTTTGATTGATAGCCGTGTTTCTGGTGCTGATAGAAACTGCCCAGTCACCTCGCTTAGCCAAAACTTCCAGAATGTTATGCAGAATACGGTAACGGCTGCATTGATACTCTATATCATGTTCTGGGGTATGAAGATCAGCTTCGGCCAAGGAAGCTTTATTGATTCCCGTGGAGAGATATTTAAGAAGCTCATGGTATTTATTCTGGTGGGTTATTTTGCCGTAGGCGATGGTTGGGTGGCCTATTTACCGATGCTCAAAACCATTGGTAATGAGCTTGCCACAACGGTTCTATCCTCCAGCACGCAAAATTACTGTAACTTCCCAGCTAATGGTCTGCAATATAGTGATAACTATAAAACCATGCAGTTATGGGATACGCTGGATTGTAAGTTCTTAAGCTATATTTTCTCGGATCAAAACTATCCAAAAGCGCTGGCTGTCGGTGGCTATGCTTTCTTAGGTGGTGGTATATTGATTCTGGTATTCGTGTTATTATTCATGATCTTCCTGCTTAATATCATGTTTATCGTGGTGGGAACCTATTTTGAATCGGTGATTGCGATTGCGTTATTGGTATTCCTCTCTCCTCTGTTCGTGCCAGCTGCATTATTCCCGCAAACCAAGAAATATTTTGATGGCTGGTTAAGCGCGATATTTGGTTATATCTTGTATCCGGTGATCTTGTTTGCCTTTGTGGCATTAATGCTTAATAGCTTTGATGCGCTTTATTATGGTGATTCAACCAGTAGCGGTAAAAACAAATGGGTGTCGTCAGAGTCAACCGCAAGCAATAACCCGAATTGTTTAGCGCCAGGTGATCCACGTAAGGGAACACAAAGAGAGACATCTATTTGCAGTAATATCGGCCCGCGTTTCCAAGAAAAATGTATGATTGATGATAGGTTATACAATACGCATAGAGAGTGTATGAGTGGCTGCGAAGGGGGTGTCTGCTTCCCAGTATGTGATGAAACAACCTTTGGGTGCCAGTTATACCGCGTACAATTCCGTAAGGATGATAACTCCTTAGGGGGTGTGCCAATGGTGACTCTCGATGAGACCTTCCGTATGGATTATGCGTTATTATCCTTGCTGAAGGTTGCAGGTGTGGGAATGCTGTTCTTCTTCTTCATGAGCATTCTGGGCCCTGTGGTTGCTGAATTGACGGGTAGCCATAAGACTGACTTGTCATCCAATTCGTCCGCTAAGTTTAATAATGTTGTGGGCGGTGTGGTTGCAAAAATCCAAAAAGCGGTTTCAGGGAAAGGGTAGATAGCGTGAGAAGAGTCTTACCATCGTTGCGTTCTTCTCTCCTGGCTCTCGTAGCAATAGGATTCCTATCCGCCTGCGGTCAAAGCCCGTGGGGGCCGCAATGCGTATTGCCTGCGGATGTGGCAACGGGTGGCGGTGGTTATGAATATATGGCCACCACAGAAGGCTGGGTGAATACCGGTATTTCTGTAATGAAGGATGATATGTTGGATGGGAAGGCTGTCGGCAAAATGCTGCTTTGCCCTGCAACAGGTTCTGCTACATCGATAGCAGTAGATTCACGGAATGAAAACTGGACGCCTGCTAATCTAAGCGTGCAACAGGGTGATACTTTATATCTGACGATTGGGGAACCAAATGCGGCTGATGGACCTGCTGGAAATAAATGGACACAGATAAATGATGGGCCTGAGGCGTGGGATCCTATTAAGAAAATCGTTGGGAATGATGTATGCAGTGCAACAAATCTTGAGCCGTGCTGGAATATTTATGGTGATAATATCCGTGCGGGTGGTCGTGGTTTAGAGGTTCGGTTCGGAGGTGGGCAAACGCGTGCTGTTAATGAACCAAACGTAAGATTTAATGGTAATGTCGCCCTTGAGAATGTGCCTGCGGGGAATGTAGAGTTGCGGGTTTATGATGCCCCTGGTTCTTATGGTGATAATCATGGTGGCTTTACGGTATCGGTAGAAAAAGTAAGCTGTAAACGCAAAGATGGCCAGAATTTGAGTATGCGTATCGTGCAAGCAGGTCAGAATGTTGCGGATGCAACAATTCAGAGACCCTTGTCGCCTGCATTCTCATTATACCAAGTGCCGGTGGATGGTACGATTTGGTTGAAACTATCCGATACCAATGCGGATGGTGGCGATGGCATTTATAATAACAATACAGGTTCTTATACGGTATCATTCACCAGTAAGATCCCGGATGATAGCCCAAAAACAACGGTTGTGAGTAAAGCGCTTAATACGGTCATCGTATTCCTGCAAGAAACCTTGCAAACAACCCAGCGCCTCTTCTTCACAGGGTTGTTGGGCGGTGATTTTGGTACGGCATTACGCGCGGCGTTAGTGCTATATATTATTTTCTATGCCATTGCCTTTACCTTTGGGATGATCCAATCACCACAAATTGATTTTATCAAACGTTTGGTGAAATTTGCCATCGTTGTGCAATTGCTCAATCCGAACATGGGTTGGACATTCTTTAATGACCATTTATTCGTCGTCTTTAACCAAGGGCCGGCATGGTTGATTCATGTGTTTAATAACCTGGAGACGGGTACTATTCCGCCATTTAATCCAAGTGATGGAATTAATTGGACATTCTTGGATAAGACGGTAGGGCAATTTATATCGCAATCCTTCTGGATTAAAATAAGCTCGCTGATTTTCTCTGGGCCTTTGGGGATTGTATATTTCTTTGGGCTTGTGATAGGGGCGGTAGTCTTTACCAAGGCGGTGCTGCATGCGATTTTGATTTATGTGATGTCATTACTCACTATGACATTATTGATCGCGATTGCACCGTTATTCATTGCCTTTAGCTTGTTTAAACTGACGGAATCGCTGTTTGAATCCTGGTTGAAGACCTGCGTGGAATATTTCTTACGCCCTGTATTTGCGTTTGCTGTACTCACCATCTTCAACTTCATTATGATTGCGTTGTTGATGCGTATCTTAAGTTTTGGCGCATGTTGGAAATGTATCCTATCCTTTGACTTGGGGATTTCGATTGTACCGAAGCTTTGCGTATTATATTTCTGGCAGCCAGAAGGTTATGATTCCTTATCGCCATTACCAGGGGTGTATTTACCGATCAGCCTCTTTGAATTGTTGACCTATCTGGTAGTAGCGTTCTTAACAACGACGATGATCCGCTTCTCTGAAGCGCAAGTATCCGCTATTGCAGGTTCAACGCGTGGCTTTAGCCTAAGCGCCAAAGCTAAAGGCTTGGCAGATGATATGAAGAAACCGTTCTCAATGGATAAAGCTAGTGTAAAAGAGCGTAAAGATGCTGCAGATAAGAAAAAATCCCGTAAAGGTGGTTCAGGAGGTTCGGACGATAGTGGCTCTGATGGCAAAGGCGGTAGCGGTTCGGGTGGTTCGGGCGGTTCAGGAACTGGCGGAGGAGCTGGTGGCGGTGGTGGAGGTTCCGGCAGCGGTGGCTCAGGCGGTTCTGGTTCTGGCACGGGTGCAACGGGTACTGGCGGCAGTGGTGCGGCTCCAGGTAATGCGAATAATGCTAAAGGTTCCCCACCTCCATTACCTCCAAAACCAGCGCATATGCGTTCGGCTCCGATAAAACCAGGGGCTAAGCCTGGCCAGAAGAAGAATGACAATAAGCCTGGCCAAGGGAATGATGATAATAAACCTGGCATGAAGACAGATGTAAGCGGTAATGGCGTGAAAGTAGTGAAGGGGCCAGAGGGCGTGAAGCCTGAGGCTAAAGTGGAAGTGAAACGCCCAACCGCCTTTGCTATACCAAAACCAGGTACTAGCACTAGCGGCGGCAGCGGTGATGCAAAGCAAAAACCGGTGGTTCCACCAAAACCAGCCAGTTTGACTAACCGTTCTCAATCGCCGGCGACAGATAATAAAGGTACTGGAGATGGTAAGCCTAAATCACCGCCTCCGGTTCCACCAAGACCTAACAAGCCAAGGAACTAACAGGGATTAGGATAGACGACAGAATATAAGGTTTATGATGAGTTTGAGAGTATTAAAAACATTATTCTTGCTGGGACTGGTAACGCTAAGCGTTTCGGCCTGCGATCTCATCAAACCTAACCCTGAGTGTGTGGCATCTGATGAGATGGGGGATGTAGTAGGTAGCCGTAAAGAAATTCCATCCTCTTCAGCGGGCTGGAAACCTACGAATGTCCGTGTCACCAATGAGGGCCCGCTTGTAGTAGAAATCAATAGCGGTACGCTTAATCTTTGCGGCGTTGCAAGCAGTGATGTGAGCGTGATGGCGAGTAAGGATATAACGAATCCATTTAACTATATGTTCTTTCCTTCAGGGCAAACAACGCCGATTGCTATTGGGCCTTATGTTAGCCCGAATGATATTATTACGATTGAAATTCCAGACCCAGCACCACGGCCTACTTATAACCTTTGGGAATATCAAACATCGTCCAACGTGAATATGGTCGCTACGGCGGGTATTCCGCCAAATGCGGAAACATTTTGCACGGGATCAGCTAGTGGATGCTGGTTTAAAAACGGGGCAGGTTTACGGATTGGGGTGGCACAATATGGTGGATTCTCTCCATTTGCAGGGATTCCGATATTTTCATTCTTAGGTGACTCTGTTAAAGAATCCATTGTGAATTCGAGCTTCCAGCCATTAACAAGTACGACATCCTTTACAGGGTTCTCTGGCCTTTCCACCGCGCCATTGCGTGTGCCGAGTACATTCTCTCCTGGTTTCCTCGCTATCAGCGTAATGGACGCCGATGGAAATGCTATGAATAACTACGGTGGCTACGCCATGAAAGTAACCCGTTATGGCTGTCCGAAGAATGACGGTGAAGCATTATATGCCACCATCCAACCATCCGGCCAATCGCCATCCGGTGATCCGAGTGATATGAAAGAGATGAAGGGTGGCTATGATGGTGGCGCTTGGGGAACGGGTAATCTGTGGCTGAAAATTAAAGATGTTGATAGTGATTTGGGGAATAACGTCGGTAGTTATAACGTACAGATTAAAACAACCTATGAGGATTTATTCTCAACCTCTTATTATCTCAATATTATCATCAAGAATATTAAACACACGCTCGAAAAAGCGCAGATGGCGATTTATCAATCCATCGTGAATACGGACTTTGCCAATGTCATCCATATAATGATATTATTATATATCATTATCTATGGTATCATGTTCACCTTAGGTATGGTTGAAGATAAGCAGGCGGATTTCATACGCCGCGTGGTCAAAATTGCCATTATCAACCAACTCACCATGCCGGGTAGCTTTGATTTCTTCAATGATCATCTTTTGGTACTTTTTACATACGGACGGGATTATCTTATCCATGTCATGAGCAATGCGCATAGGGATATTATTCCACCTTGGACACCTGAATCAGAGATTGATTTCGGCTTTATTGACGATACGATCGGTATATTCTTCCGTGGTACAACCTGGATTAAGATACTTGCACTATTAGTGGGTGCGCCATTTGGATTTATTTATGTGATCATCATCTTCTTGGGAATGTATCTCTTCCTCAAGGCGGTGATTGGGGCGTTGATTATTTATCTCTTGGCGTTGATTGCAGTAACATTATTGATTGCGCTTGCGCCTCTATTCATCAGCTTTGCGCTCTTCCCACGCACCAGGAACTTGTTTGATAACTGGATTAGAGAACTGTTTAGCTATGCGTTACAGCCGGTCATGGTGTTTGCGGCTCTGGCGTTGTTCCATTATATTATGGTGGCCACGATTGAGCGTTTGTTCTCCTTCTCAGCATGTTGGGATTGCGTGGCGCCGAAGATTCCGATTATTCCAGGCGTATTGGAATTATGCTGGTTTGCCTTCTATACACCACGCAGCACATCGGCGGATGGCGGTTATGATCTCTTCCCAATCAGCTTCCTTGAAGTATTGATCTTCTTGCTGGTGGCATATAGTGCTGGTAAGTTCATTGAATTCGCACAAACCTTGGCGAAAGTGCTGGTGGGTAGTAATGGTACGCAAAGCTTAGGTGCTACGGCCGCAGGTATTCAGCATAAAGCAGGTCAGAATCTGAAAGGTGCGGTTGGTCGCGATAAGAAGAGCCAGGCACGCCATAAGCAAGCGGTCAGTAAAGCTCGGGCTGCTAAGAAGAGAGATGGGGCAAAATAATGCGCTATAATATCTTAAAACCTCTTTCGATTGCATTCCTGCTCTTGGCGCTTACAGCGTGCGAGCAGTCCAAACCGTGTATTGATGCGGACGATTTTGGTTTGCCAAAAATCAATCTGAATGCTGCTGGGAAAAATATCCAAGGTGCTGAGGAGCGCCAAGTATCGGAATGGGTGGATTCTGGCTTAGTGCTTATTGACCAGAAATTGCTGTTAAGCGTTTATGGCCGCTGGTATCCATGGACACCAGGCGGGGTGGATGCTAACCAGAATACGTCCAATAGCGGCTCAAATGAAGGTTTAACCCAGAGTGTGGTGGCCAATCACTGTACGTATGTGCCTATGGCCAATGCGATTGATCCGTCTGATTCGTCCTGCGTACGTATCCCATCCAAAGATTGGCCATGTTGGCTGACGAGAGGTATGGGGGTTTACGGCCTAGCGCTGGAAACTCAAGCCAGCCGTGGTAATAAAGAGGGTGGATATGCCGCTATCTATAACCCGAACCGCACTATGCGCGATATGCGCCAGCCATCAGAAGGAACGACCTTCCATTTAGGGGATAGCAGCGTTGCGGGCTTACCGCCAACAGGAACAGATCCTTATGAGCGTGCCGATGATGGCACACCGATGCGCCAGATTTATTTTGACTCCATTTCCGATAAAGGCGGTGGGTATGATGGTGACATCAGCGCTTTAGGAAAAAATGGCGCCCGGATGTATGACCGCCTGTATTTCAAGATTCTGGATACGTTCTATGCGGATAACGCAGGTTCTATGGTAGTAAAAGTACGCCACGGTGCTGCAAACCCTGATCCAGGGCCGATTGAGACGTTGATTAAGTCGATTCAGACGATTTTGAACAATTCAGCGAAAATGGTTTATAGCTCGTTGGTAGGGCAAAATTTTGAAACGGGTGCGATTGAAAACACAGCGCCTATGATGGCCGTGCGTGCGCTTCTGGTGTTGTATATTATGTTCTATGCAATTTATTTTGTCATGGGATTGGCAAGTGCAACAACAAAAGATTTAGTGATACGTACCTTTAAAGTAGGTGTAATTGTGGCTGTGACTTCTCCACAAAGTTTTGATTTCTTCACCAACCATCTATTCGTTTTGTTTACAGAGGGTGCGAATGAAATCATTAATTGGATATGTAATGCTATTATCGGTACAGGGCGTAATGGGGGTGATGTTACCCGCATGGTGTTCTTTGATGATATGCTCTATAAATTCACTGCATGGGAAACCCATGCCAAGATTTGGTCATTGATCTTTGATCCAAGTGTGGATTGGGGTGGTGTGATGCATCCGCCAAAAATTGAAGCATTTGTCTATATTCCAATTATTTACATTGCGATTTTCATGTTCTTAATCGCATTGGCAAAATGTGTACTGTTCTATTTGATCGCATTGATCGTGGTTGCCTTGCTCATTGCGGTAGCGCCGATCTTTATCGTGCTGATGTTATTTGAAAAAACCAAAGAGTTGTTTGAAGAATGGTTAAAGCAACTGATTACTTCAGCTATGCAGCCAATCATCATCATGGCATTCATGAGCTTGCTCTATGTGGTGATCATGCAAAGCCTGTATGACACGGTAGGCTATCGTGCATGCTGGGATACATGGTGGACAGGTGAGTTCTGGAAAGAAAGCTTCATTGATATTTACCCGCAAGGTGGATTCAAGTTCTGGATGCCAAATATCCGTCCTGATGTATGGGAATATCTCTGGGTGCCTCCATTCTATAACCAAACCGTCAATGATGTGTTGATCCAAGCAAGTTTGGAAACAAATTCAACGGATATGTTGAGCGCGTTGCAAACGTCTGCGCCGGATTTATATAATAGCATCATGGCGCAATGCGGTGGCCGGAACTCTACCTTAATGTATGCCGTACAGGATTGCCGTTTGGTGGATTATCCATCGCTCGATCCGGATATTTATTTAGATAAATTATTGCGTGTCACGGGTGGTTCTACGGTAACGTTCTTGGATATTCTCACATTTGGTATCGTGATTTATCTGATGTTATTATTCACCGATCATGTGCCTGCAATTGCACGTAACCTCACTGGCGGACGCCATGCTGGTAACTTTGAAGGTGCTGCTGGCGGTGCGTGGGGTGCTATTAGCTCTATTGGTGGTGGTGCGCTGGGTATCGGTGCGCGTGTCACAGGCGCAAGTAAAATTACGGCGGCTGTCAGACGTGCGAAACATCAATACCAAGATGCAGCCAATACGGGCTTTGGTATGGTCAAACCAGGCGGTGGGCCGCTTAATAAGATTAAGGATGGCATTGGTAACATCAAACCAATTAAAGCGGTTAATGATAAGCTGGATGCTGCAAGCAAGCATATTGATAAATATGCGAAGATTGGTGAGAAACGCATCGATAAAGCACGCCATGCAATGGGTGGTGCAATTGAGAAGGCGGATGGCCTCATCGGAGGCAGAGATGCACCGCTGGGTGTTGGCCCGCTTGCTCCAGTTAAGAGCGCTCTGGACACAGCCTATAACGCTGCGACCTTAACACCGCGTGCTGTGAATGCGCTGCATAATAAGATCAAAGAAAATAAAGAGAAGGAGAAGGCTGAGGAAGAAGCTAAGCGCAAGAATGGTGGCGCTGGTGCTCCTGGTACGGGCGGTACTGGCGCTTCCGGTAGTGGAGGTACTCCGGGTACTCCAGGCGGTACTGGTGCTTCCGGTAGTACAGGTACACCAGGTACTCCAAGTGGCTCGGCTACTCCAGGTACACCAGGTGCTGATAATAAAGGTAAGCCTACGCCAGATGATGTTGCACGTGATGCCGCTGTATCCAAGGCGAAGGATGATCAGCGTGATAAAGATGATAAAGCTCGCGCTGATGCTAAGGCCAAGGATGATAAAGACAGAGACGATGCAAAAGCTAAGGATGAGAAAGATAAATCCACAGCAGATGATAAGGCTCGCGCTGATGCTAAGGCCAAGGATGATAAAGACAGAGACGATGCGAAAGCTAAGGATGAGAAAGATAGATCCGCAGCAGACGCTAAATCCCGTGAAGATGCTGATGCAAAAGCTAAAGCCGATGAAGATAAGGCTAAAGCAGATCGTGCGCAATCATCCTCTGGACCTGAGCTGGTGCTAGACGATCAGTTCAAACAAGGGCAGCAAGCCCAAACGCCAGAGAAGAAAGGCTTGTCGCAACATGAGAAAGACCGACTCAGTAACGAGCTTAACTTCAAGAGGGCTGAATTGCTCAAGCTGGAACGCGATCCACTCAGTAATAGCGATCCAAGATTGCGCAGCCAGATCAATGCCTTGAAAGCAGAAATCAGCGTTATTAAGGGCCAGCTTGATTAGAGATATAATGGCGCATCACGGATAATGATGCGCCATTGAGTTTGGTGGGTGAGATGGTTGAGGCTATATAAGCTGACTCTTGTCAGTTGCTGCATGTCTCGTATTCTATTGTCATCGCGAGCTTAAGCGTGGCGATCCAGGGACAGAGAAGCTAGCCTCTGGATTACCACGTCGCCACCGCTCCTCGCAATGACAGAAAACCATGCAACGCTGTTTAAACTATTGATACTTGTCATCCCGGACATGATCCGGGATCCCCTGTTATGGTAGTGTCATTGATAAGAATTAAGCTCTTAGCGCCAGTCTTGGTGGATTCCGGGTCAAGCCCGGAATGACAAGAGCGAAAGCCATGCAACAACCCGGATCAAGTCCAAGAATGACAGGGATATATAGCACTTGAATAGTGCTACTTTATCACTGTCCGCCGAATCTCTTCGCCCCATTCATCCACCAGCTTTTGCTGGTCTTCCTTAAGGCTGGAGATTTTGATTTGGGCGCGGGCGGTGAAGATGAAGGCGATGAATTGTGGCATGATCCATACCATCATCCAGCCAAAAGCGGCCGCACCATAGCAGAGCAGCCATACATAAGGATCTGTAATAAGATTCTGCACAGCACCGACAGATTCTTTGCCTTTCCACAGTTCAAATAAGAACGGCAACACGCCCATGAAATTAAACGCCCCAATGGTTTTAGACGCGCATTTGCCATGGCCTCTATCAATCACCGAAGCGACTACGGCAGGCATCATGCTTAAAATAAGGAACACCAGCGCATAGATGGAAATGGTGGCGATAAGTATGCAGGCCAGTACCAGGATCGTTTTCCCTACAACCCCTACACCTTGTATCGGTTTGCTATGCGTGCTGCGGTTCTTTTTTGCCATATTGTGTCCTTACATCGTCCGCATCATCAATAATAGAATTTCAATCGAGCAGAAGAAATACGAGATCACCACCGCTAGCCGTAAACCATAGCGGTAACCAAGGCTGGAGACGGTGCTTTTGCTATCTAATTTGGAGATTTCCTGGCCGATTTCTTGATATTCCTCAATCGCCTCTTGATAGCCAATCATATCCTGCATGATATATTGCGAATCGGCGATGATCTGGAAGAGCTTGATCAAATTACCATCTTTAGCGACTTTGCGGATATTACTATGCAGTTCTTTCTTGATTGTCTTGCCATGTAAGATACTGGTTGCACTGAGCATCTGATTTGCCAGTGCTTCCGAAAGCGTACGGAGTTTCGCGCCGGTTTCTTTTTGTGCGAGCATTAAGAGGGCAAGGGCTTGTATATGTTTATTCCCTGCAAATTCAGGGAATTTCTCCAGGGTTTTGACCCGGATTTCATTGTTTAAATCGATGCGGTTAGCAATAAATGCGGCGATGTGGCGGTCAAACGGATAGTCTTTAATCGTTGTTTTGCTATCCAGAATTTCAAGTAATTCTGGCAAAGAAATCGGCGCCTCTTTAATCACTAAGGGGCTTTGACAAGGCAGGAACGGGTTGATTTCATAGAGACAACGCTCCATGCCAAATCCAAAGCCTTTTTTGCTGAGGAAGTTCATGCAACGTTTTAAATGCCAGAGATATTCATTCTTGCTCTTCTTCTCTCCTGGAGGCGGCTTGTGGTATTCCAGGAAATTATACGAGATGAGATAGCCAATAAGCTGAATATAATCACGCTTATGGGTGCTATAAGCATAGGCAAGCAAGGGTGCGATACCATCGATATTAGTCGAGATATCTTTAATCCGCATCGGCCCTTCCGGGTCAAGAATAAGGGTGGTGCGGGTGACTAGCTCATCATCCTCATCAAATGTCGTGCGGATGGAGAGGCCCTTTTTCATGGTGATTTTATCTGCTTTGCGCAGCTTATCGGCCATATCAGGATCGCCCACGCTTCCTTCTACCCATTTAATCAGCTTATCTTCGCGCAGGAATTTCTTGGCGCTATCCCAATAACGGAACAAATCATGCGCAAAAGCGCGGCGGTTGAAATATTGCTGGCCGTTAAAATGTAATGAGCGTGTTGCTTCCACAATCGGTGGAACGCGCACCAGGTTGAAGCGCTTGCCTTTGACCCATTCGCTCAGCTGAATATGATGCCATCGAGTGCCTTTCTTATCGTTGAGCAGGCCGCGGCAGAGGTCAAGCATATAAGGCGAAAGTGGTTGATTGCCGACCAAGGTGTTAAACGAACCTTTGACCATTTTCGCACGCAGAATCTCTTCATCATCCATTTCTTCTACGGTATTGCGACCGCTTAGCATAAATACGGCTAACACGCCAAGCGCATAATAATCCGCCGAAGAATCGCCTTCGCCTTTAGCAATAGGCAATGCACAGCCGCGTTCAATTGGCTCATAGACCATTTTCTGTGAAAAACCACAAGGCTCTGACACACATTCGCGTACAGAAATATTCAAATTTTCATCAAAGAACACATTCTCAAGATTGATATTGCCATGTGTCACCCCGATTGCTTCTAACTCACCGAGCATTGCATTAAGCGGGGTGATGATTTTTTCCACGAGGAACTCTTCCGTGCAGGCGCCGGTTTCTTTCATATATTGCGCCAGCGAAATGCGGCGTCTTTCGGGTAGTGGTAATACCACAACGCAAAAATGCTCCTGGAAGGAGGTAAGAAAGGTCACATCACAGGCAACGGGTGTATTAAGGGTAAGATCGCTAAAGGTTTTGAGCGTATTAATAGCAGAAAGCCGCCAAGGGATAGTCTTATCCAGCACCAGGCAATAATATGCATCCTCCATTTTACGCTTCTTATCATGCACCATATAGGCGCGCGCAAAAGTGGAGGTTAAATTAGGCAGGGCGTCGTTTGTATCAACATAATACTGTCCGCCGACATGGTTTTCTGTTTTCTGGCGGATGAGGCTGCTAAGTTCTTTCTTCTGGCTAAAACTTGCGCTGGATTCGGTATCTTTCCCGCGTAAAGCGGCCACCATATCCTGTTCAGCATGAGAACTGCCGATCGTATCAGCGCCACTGGTGCCGTTTTCCTCTGTCTCAATAATATCATCAGAGCCAGCGGCCACCACAGGCGCATCGCTAGGCATGGAGAAGGATTCTTCCTCCTCAAACTGCCCTTGTTGCTCACCTGTTTGTACGTCGTCTTTCATGCTCTACCTTGATCTGAAACACTTCTTCCCTTTATCTACTCTAGTATTCCTTTGTAAATATAGGGTTAAAAAAGCGGGAGATCGTGGCTAAGCGTCGCTTTTGTGGAGAAAGGGAGGGGATTTGGTATATGAAATATTAACGATCTTTATACCCCTATACGAAGTAAAACACACGAAATCCCAAAAACCTTGTTGACAGACACCTTATAAACTCCCTATATATCCGTACACATCCCCTCTGTGCCCAGATGGCGGAATTGGTAGACGCACTAGCTTCAGGTGCTAGCGCTCGCAAGAGCATGGAAGTTCGAGTCTTCTTCTGGGCACCAAACATACCCATTCTCATGTTTTTTCTATTTTTAGGTGTGTTTTTATAAAAAACCTTAGAATTTCTAATGCCTTCGTAGGTTCTGGTTCTGAGTTTTAACCGTATTTTCTAGGGTGAAATTAGGTTCCAGTCCTTTATGTATTTTGTGAATTGTTCAAAGTTGAGATTATGAAAACTAAAGCACAGGACTGGCCCGAAGATTTCAAGGTGCTGTTAAACAAGATTCAAGAGTATACGCATGCGTATGCCCATGCGTTAAGTTTTATTTCACTTAACACCTCAAGAGACCCAAACTACGCCAGTAATTATCCTTTAGCGTATCTTGGTTTAGATTTTCTCCAATCTACGCTCTCTATACCTCATTTAGCTAATGAAGGATTTTTTAGTGTTTGTAAACGCGAGCTTCGTTTTTTGCTCGAAGCATCCATTAAACTTTGCTTTATTCAACAGGGAAAATTTTCCTCAAGCATTGAGGAGAAAATTGCGGAGTTTAAAAAAGAGATATCTTCGCAGAATATATCCATAAAAAAATATATTGATCTCGGCTTACTAACAGAAACAAACCGAGATATGTTTCAAGAGGCAGCTGGTCGCTTGTATGGCGAAACATGCGATTATGTACATCTAGGCATGAAACAACTTACAGAGCGAGTTTCTTCCGCAAAAAAGGGATTCAGTCCAGGCAATGAGGATATAGAAGAATTAAAGAATTTAGAGCGGCTAGTCTTTCTTTGTTATTCTATTTCTCTTGTCTTACTGTTTCATAGTGTTTCAGACTATGTGGCGGGTGACTTTTTTGTTGATGAAAATGGAGATACGGTTGCTTCTCCGTTTTTAGCTTCAAAATTCATAGCAGATATTGATGCCCACTTTGATTATAAGCATGAACGGCAACAGCGTTTGGCAGAAATACAAGCGCAAAGGGTTGCGCGTATTACAGATTAAGGCCTCGCTGAGGCTCTTGATTACTTGATAATCCGCTTAACGTCCTCTAAGGGGGCATCTAAAGATGGTACAAAAAGAGCCAAATCGCGCTTCGGCGATGCAGCGTATTAAAACTCTCTGTAATTAAGCCGTAGCCTTGAATAGAGCGAAGTTTGGGATGCGTAATTTGAGTATGTTATTTACCTCATTTTCCCGTATAACGTTCACCAGCTGGCACCATTCTCAATTACATTAATAAAATCGCTCTAAAATGCTGTCTGACTGTGCTTCCTATAGTTCTGGCGATTTTTCACATATTTTTCTATCATATTGTTTTATATAGACAGTAGAAGGTTCTTTTTGTCCTCTATGGGTTTATTGGTTGATGACATTGCGGAATGTCAGTGAAAGGCGCCGCATTCTGTTGGTAGTCTGCCCATCTAATTTATCGGTTTTTCGCCCAGCGATACCATGTTGCCATTCATAACGAGCACTATCTGATAAAACCAGCAGACTATTAGGCTCCAGTACAACCGAGTATTTTTCTGTATCTTTAGAAAAGTCCATTACACAGGGTGAGCCAAGACTAAGTGAAGCAATCGTTTTGCCAAAACACGGAATGCAGTCTGTATGGGGAGAAATGCCTTGACCTGGCAGATATTCATTGATAATGACTTGATTGGGAATGGCCTCAAATAAACCTTGGCTTACTAATTCTCTTGCTACCGGCTGCAACCAGCAAGGCAATGCCCCAAGATATAAATCCTTTGTCACGTTGCGCGCTTTATAATCATAACGATAGCCATAATGCTGCACCCGACGTTTGAGATCTGAGAACCAGGGCTGCTGGTCAATGATGGATATAAGCCTTGCCTCTTCACTTAGGCTAATCCAGGCAGGAATATAGCATAAACCTTGAATCTTAGGTACGGCAGATAGTGGGGTGGCGAAGAAAGAAAGTTGGCTCATTGCTTAAATACCCAGGTTCGCAAGTCATCATCTGCATCTAGCGCGCTTTCCTCTTCGTTCGTCATCGTGTGGATATAGCCAGGGAAATCGTCTAGATCAAAAGGGTAATTTTCTGGAGGCAAGAAACCTGCTATGCTTGCTGCTTCCTCAAACTGGAATGCACCCTGGTAATGCGGGCTATCTATTGCCGAAATTAGAACAACACCACCCGGTAATAATTGTTCTATAGCGCTAAGGAGAAAGTCCCGCACCAGAATAAAATTAGGATTATGACCTTCGATGGCTTCTCTGCTGCCTGTATGAGCAAATTGAAACACTATCGTATCAAATTTCCAACTGCCAAATACGGATTTTAGATATGTTGCATCCACATTATGCAATATTGTTGCTCCAGCGTTTTTAAGTTTAGCGGCATTAGCTAGGGCATCGTTTGAAAGTTCGTTCTTTCCCTCAAAAGTGGTAGCAATAATTTGACTCGCTTGAACAGATGGATGTTTTGCTAACTCAAGTGCAAAACTTAAATTACCTTCACCAACAAGCAATGTTCGGCCTGAAGCAACCTGCGCTATAAAATTAAAATCGCCTGATTTGTAGAAAAGATTTAGTAGTTGGCGATCAATATGTTGAAGCTGCTCCGCTTCTTGCAACAATCCCAAATCTAGCGCTCTTGATAAGAGTAATTGATTTTCGAGCCCCATGGTACAAATGGCTGAAGCATATGGATTATTGTATAGATGTTGTGCGGAAAAAAATGACATAGTATTTCCTCTCTAATATTTCCTTATGTGATTATACTCTTGAATGTCGGGGGGCGGAAGTCACAAAGATTGATTTCCTATGAAAATATTGAAAATGCTTGTGTTTTGGAATTTGAATCAGTAGTATCCGGTCGATCCCAGAGGTTCGGATAACGTCCACTAGGGGGGGGGCACCAGTCTACGCCCTTTGAGCTTCGGCTGGCTTATTCAATCTATTACGTCTACCTACTTCGCAGTATTAATTTTCCTGATCAAATCTATAAAGGTCTTACTAAGGATCTAAAAATGCGCTTTGGGAACTCGTAAGCTATCATGCTTTTACCAATGAGCAGAGGGCTAGAGAGTTTGAATATTATTTGAAGGCTGGCTCCGGAAAGGCATTTGCCAACAAAAGATTTTGGTAAAAATACCGCTATTTTTTTGTTAGTCAAAGGTTCGGATAACGTCCACTAGGAGCCACATCCTTTACTCCTCCCGCCTAAACAAAGAATCCCGTTTCACATCGCATACTTGCACCCTATACTCCAGATAAAACTTTTCCTTCCCCCGTTGCATCGCTTTCTGATGGGCGGGGAGGTCGCGCCAGGCGTTGTGGCTTGCTTCATCGGCGAATTCGACGATGGTGACGCGTTCTCCGTCTTTTGCTTCGAAGGTTTTATAGGCGATGAGGCCTGGCATTTTGTCGACCAGGGCTTTCATCGCCTGTGCCATTGGAGCATAGGCTTCTGCCTGAGCTGGGTCAAGGCGGGAGCGGAAGATGGTGATGATCATGCAACCTTCTCCAAGTCTTGCCGTGGCCCGAAGAATTCAAAATGCACCTGCGAGGCTGGGATGCCCCATTTCATTAAATCATGATAAATAGACACCATGAAAGGTTGTGGTCCGCAGAAATAAAAATCAGCATCACGGCCTGGTAATAGTGTTTCCAGATAGTCGGCTGTCATAAAGCCGCTGCTGGAGTTTTTTGTGCGTTGTGTGTTTGGCGTTGCTGGGTCGCTATAGCGGTAATAGGTTTTAAGTTTTGGATGTTTTGCTGCCAGTGCATCGACCGTATGTTTAAAGGCCTGCACATCCTCATTGAGGCTTGCATGAACAAAGATAATATCACGTTCTGGCATGGCTTCCAGGGCAGTCAGTAGAATGCTCATGATAGGGGTGATGCCTACACCTGCTGCGAGTAATACAAGTGGACGTGTATGTTTTTCGCTGAGATCCAAGAAAAACTCACCGCATGGCGGGGCAATTTCTATCGTATCGCCTACTGCTGCGGCATTATGGAGTAGGTTAGATACATAACCCGCAGGTGTCTCTGCTTTAGGTGATACTTCACGTTTTACACTGATGCGGAGCCAATCCTGCCCTGGTTTATCAGACAAGCTATAGTTGCGCATAGTGGTGTTACCATCCGGCGTGGCAACGCGTACTGTAATATATTGTCCTGGCTTGAAATCCGGCAGAGGCGCGCCGTCTGCGGCGGTGAGATAGAAAGAGGTGATATTGCTGCTTTCGTGTTGTTTGCGGATAATACGGAACAGTTTGAAACCTTCCCAGCCGCCTTTTTTCTTGGCGTTTTCTTCGTAGATTTGTTTCTCACGCCCGATAAGAATATCAGCCAGGAAGCCATAAGCCTCTGCCCAGGCATTGATGATCTCATCCGTTGCGCCTGCGCCGAGTACTTCGCGAATAGAGGCCAGCAAATTCTCGCCTACAATGGGGTAATGTTCTGGCTTAATCATGAGGGAGGCGTGTTTCTGGGCGATAAGTTCTACTGCATTGCCGAGCACTTCCAGATTATCAATATTAGCTGCATAGGCCGTGATAGCGCCTGCTAGAGCGCGCTGTTGCTTGCCTGCTTGCTGATGCGCAGGGTTAAAAAAGGGAGCAACTTCTGGATTATGGGAGAACATACGTGTATAAAAATGACGTGTTAATGTTTCGCCATGTTCTGCTAAGATAGGAGCAGTAGATTTTACAATAGTAATGGTATGCGGACTTAACATCGACAATTCCCCTATAATATGTATATTGTATGCATATTATAATTACATCACTTAATATGTATTTTCAAGATATATTATATGCAGCTCACTGTTTTTACCGATTATGGCTTACGTAGCCTCATGTATCTAGCCGCCAATGCAGGGAAACAATGCAGTGTGCGTGATATTGCGGAGCATTATGGCATCTCGCGCAACCATCTTGTAAAAGTCATCCACCGCCTTGCACAGCTTGGTTATATCACCAGCAGCAAAGGGAAGGGTGGGGGCATCCAGTTAGCACATGCGCCGCAGACACTTCACTTAGGTGATCTGGTAATGGTATTGGAGCCTAACATGAATCTGGTGGAGTGCTTTAACGCAGAAACCAACACCTGTACAGTAGTGAGTGCCTGCACGCTGAAGCATTTTCTGGTGAAGGCTAATAAGGCGTTTATTGATACACTCAACACCTATACACTTGCTGATGCGGTGGTGAATAAGGCGTTGTTTATGAAGATTTAGAGGGTGTTGCTGCATGGCTCTTTATTCTTGTCATACGCCGATTAAGTCGGTGAATGACAGAATCATGACCAGGATAGAAAAGCTATGCAACAATGCTGACATAATCCAAGGAGGGCGCATGGTGGGGGAGCTGTTTCCCTACCAAAAGGGTTGCCATGCGTCTGTGGCGTCGTTAGTATCTAGGAAATGTCCGGTTTTTATTATAATGCGCACTCTCTGAAGGCGTTATACGTGACGTGAGGTTGATCGTAATGGAAAGCTACACCGCCCTTATAGAAAAATTCCCATGGATTGCAAGTGTCATAGGGCTTATCTGCCTGGTGCTTGCTGCATGGTTGATGAATTCGGTGTTTAAGCGCATGATCCTAAAGGGGATTCAGAAGGCGCTTTCGTCTACTGCTTATGGCAAAGATGAGGAATTGGGCAAGCATGGTGTGATCCCACGGCTTGCAAATGTGATACCGGCATTGGTGATTGCAGAGGGTATAGGGCTGGTGCCTGGGTTGCCGGATGCATTTGTGCTGGTGGTGAAGAATGTTTGTACGGCATTGATAATTCTATCACTCGTTCTAGCGCTGAGTGCTACGCTTAATGTGGTGAATGTGATTTATAGCCGGCGGGCGGATGCTCATCGCAGGCCGATTAAAGGCTATCTGCAACTGACAAAAATCGTGATGTTTATCGTCATGACGATTTTGATGATTGCGGTATTAGTGGATCGTTCGCCGCTGATATTGCTCTCCGGTTTGGGAGCTATGGCGGCCGTGTTGATGTTGGTATTCCAGGATACATTGCTATCCTTAGTTGCCAGCGTGCAAATTTCCTCCAGCGATATGGTGCGTGTGGGGGATTGGATTGAGATGCCACAACTCAATGCCGATGGAGACGTAATCGATATTGCACTGCATACCGTGAAAGTACAGAACTGGGATAAGACGATTACGACTCTTCCTACCCGGAAGCTGATTACCGATCCTTTCAAGAATTGGCGGGGTATGCAGGAGTCTGGCGGGCGGCGGATTAAGCGTTCGATCTATCTTGATCAAAATACCATTACTTTCCTTTCAGCCGATGAGCAGAAAAAATTGGAGCGGTTTAAGCTGTTACAAGCCTATTTGAGCCGTAAAAATCAAGAAATCTGTGAGTGGAATAATAAGCTTGGGGAAACGGCTAAAGAAACCGTCAACACACGGCGTATCACCAATATCGGTACGTTCCGTGCCTATATTGAAAATTACCTTCGTGCCCATCCAGGGGTACATCAGGAAATGCGATTGCTCGTGCGCCAACTCAGCCCAACCCCCGATGGATTGCCGATAGAGGTCTATTGCTTTACCAATACGACACAATGGGTGGAGTATGAAGGTATTCAATCAGATATTTTTGACCATCTGTTAGCAATTCTGCCAGAGTTTGGATTGCAGGTTTTCCAAAGCCCAAGTGGGACGGATATGCGGGCATTGGGGAAAATTTAGGTGCTGCTGCATTTGCAATAACGCTTGTCATTTTTGGATCAAGCTGGCGTTGTGGCATGGTTCCATAACCTATTGATACTTGTCATCCCGGACTTGATCCGGGATCCACTGTTATGGGGGCGTAATGTAGAAGAATCTAGGTGAAAGCACCAGTCTTGGTGGATTCCGGGTCAAGCCCGGAATGACAAGGTACGAACCATGCAACAATACCGCGTAAGCGTGGTGATCGATATATCCTACATACAGGAGAGAGCAATCCTACATGTGGACTGCCGCGTCGCTATCGCTCCTCGCAGTGACGGTGAGGCATGCAACAATGTCTACCAGTTCCTGGCATGACATTTTTAGCGTTAGTCAACAACACTGATGTATTAATGTGCATGTGGATGGGAGGTTTGTACCGCACGGCGGCGCATTACATCGGCAACGTGATGAGGGGCTTCGTTGGTAGGTGATGCGCGTTGGGTGAGGATGGCTTTGATGCGTGCGCGTTTTTTGGTGTCCTCTTCCTCGGTGGCATGATGTTCTACATCCTTTTTCACCTGCTTCGCATAATCTTTGGAGAGGGCGCCGGCTTTATACCAGCAAATCCCGCTAATCACAGCGGCAACAAGCGCAATAGGTGCCAAAATCATCACCGCGCCACTGGCAAGGGCCGCTGCGCAGCCTAATGCACCGGCAATGATAGCGGTTGTGGCGGCTACTTTATTGAGGATCGAACTTTTCTTGTTAAAGGAAATATCGCGCACTCTGCGTTTTTGCGCTTGGAGGGTTTTGTGTTTGGGTTCCTTTTCATCCGCCAGGCCATGTTCGACTTGCAGGTGATGTAAATCCTCTTGAAGCTTTTTGGCTTTGTGGTCTTTGTTAAGTTTATTCGCATAGCGTTTGGCTAATACACCTGATCTATACCAGCAAATCCCACTGATAAGAGCAGCCACCAGGGCTAAAGGTGCTAAAATAGGCGCAGCAGGAAGCGCAAGAGAGGCCGCACAGCCTAAGCCAGCTGCAATCACCGAGGCAACAGCGCCGGCTTTATCCAGCTTATTGTCTCTCTTATTGAGTTTGATATTGGCCTCCGTAAGCGCTTTATCCTCACCCTTACCAGGTGTTTTATCGTCTTCATGGGATGCTTGTTGTGCTTGCTGCTCTTTGAGCGTTTTAGCATAGCGCCGTGAGAAAGTACCTGATTTATAAAGGAAGAAGCCGCTTAAGAGGGTTGCAATCAGCGCAAGAGGGGCAAGTACAAACACAGCACCGGATGCTAAGGATGCAGCACATCCCAGCCCTGCGGCAATCAGCGCAATTGCTGCGCCAATACGCTGGTAGCGTCCGCTTTTACGGTTGAATTTGATATTATGATGAGCGTCAAGAGCGCTCGTTCGTATAGGCATAGCACCTTTTTTCCTGACTAATAGTCTGGTTAATATAGTTACTATAATAGGGGAAAATAATTAATATGTCTATAATAAAGCATTAAAAAACCCCTATCTTTTAATGAGATAGGGGTTTTTTATTGGTTACTATAAGTTACGGTAATCAGCGTTTTTGCACGTGCTACATACCGGTTATGCTCTTATATTCTACCCATTAACATCAGGATAATCAGTATAATAAGCACGGTCCCTAAGCCACCAAAGGGGTAATAGCCCCAGTTTTTGCTATAAGGCCAGCTCGGAAATGCCCCAATAAGGAGCAAAATCAGGATAACGAGTAAAATGGTCGAAAGCATAGTATCTCCTCCTAGTCATTGGGGTTGTCATGGGGAGCGTCAATATCTTCCACGGCATCATTGACGCTGTCTTTCAGGCGTTCGCCTGGGGTACGGTCTTCTAATTCACGCGCAGCTTTATCGGCGCCCTTTGGCAGCTCATGTATCGCATCGCCTATTTTTTCAGCGGCATTGCGGTTATCAGGAGCATTGAGTACGAGATAGCCAACAATTGCAAGCACGGCAATGATGAGAATACCTAGGGTAACGTTAAGAGAGGATTTCTGCATATAAGCTCCTGTAGTGAAGATTGAAAATATACTTACAACTGTAGGGTGAATAATGGGTGGTGTCCAGTAAATTTTCTGTTAAGGGATTATATTTCCAGGAAATAATGGGATAATTATGAATATATAGAGAGAAGGGTATAGAAAATTTATAAGTGGGGCTGGTTATGCAATACCTCGTGTCATTCACCGATCAAGTGGGTGTTGTTGGATGGCTCGCCGTCACTGCGAGGAGCGTTAGCGACGTGGCAGTCCATCTCTATGGTTTCTCAGTTCTTTAAAGCCTCCATGGATCGCCACGCTTACGCTCGCGATGACGGTGGATATGTTGTCATACGCCGACTTGATCGGCGTATCCATCAAAAATATATAGCTTATTTTTTTAGGATGGATTCACCGATCAAGTCGGTGAATGACCGTATATATTTTTTCGTTCACGAAAATGTATATATGAGTAGATGACACGGTAAGTTTACAACAACGCTTCCAACGCCAAGCTTCTCGCTTGAGTATTCAACCCAATACTGCGCAATGAGAGAAGCGATTGGCGTAAGAGGTTGGTGTCGTAGCTTTCTGGCGTTTTGGTGCTGAGCAGTTTGAGCACCAGTAACGCAATTTCTGCACTGCGCTTAGGGGCGTTGCTGTCTTCAGGAGAAAGTGTATGCAGACTATAGATAATCTTCCAATCCGCATCGTCTTTTTTATCATCCGCACTATTAGCGGTATAAAGACGGGCAGACAGGTTACTGGTGGATGGGCGATAGCCTAGGCCTTCCATGATAGCGTTCATTTTACTAAGAATCGCATCGTTAGTCAGATCAATTTTCAGGCGGTTGCTCTGTTCATTGCTGGCCCACCATTGGTTTAAATCACTGCCATCGGCCAGCGCTAGCAAGAAGGAAAGATAGGCAATGCTTTTGGTATTATTGCTGGAGGCAATCGCGCGGTTTTCTAGAAGAGAGAACCAGCTTCGCGCTTTGGCCTGATCGCCTGCGGCAGTATAGAGCTTCACGATATCGGGAATAAAATCGAGCGTTGTGCTATCCAGATTTTTGGGTGGTGTAGGGATTTTATCCTTTAAGATGGCATAAGCAATACTCGTCAGCCCATCTTTCTTAAATTGCATAAAGGCAAGCTGAACGGAGGCAATGTCGTTGGCTTTTTGATAGAGCGCTGCCCGTTGCAATGCGCCGGTTGCTTTTTCCTTGGGGGCTTCGGTTTCCTTATAGAGTTTAGCAAGGAAATCAGCGGGTAGCGCATGATAAAGATAGGCCTGCTCTGCCGCTTGAAGGCGTAACTCGCCCTCCAACTGAGGGTGATGAGCCAGAGTTGCAAGGATGAGCGGGTGTAAGCTATTCAGCGTCGCATTCTTCGGCAGCGCAGCACCGGATTCTACCAGCATAACTGCATCCAGCGCTGAAAGTGGCGTTGGGAAGGAGATGGCGGTAGATGTGGTTTTGATATCTTTCCGTAAGATTGCATCAATGGCCGAGTTAATATACGGCAATGTATCAGGATATTCATCCTGCAACAGGCTGAGTGCAAATTGTGCTTTATCGGATTGGTTAGTCACCGCAAAGCAAAATATCTGCGCCCGTTGCCAGAAGGCAGAGGCTTTGCTGCTATTAGCATCCATATAAGCCGCTACAGCATCACAAGCATCTTTATAAGGGGATGTGTTGCTTAAGAAGGCAAGTTCGGTGCGATGTTGGGTGATAGAGTTGCTACGTGCATTAGCCGGAAGCCGGTCATATAACGTGCCAAAGGCTGCGCGATCCCCCATCTTATACAGTGCCTTCAGGCGCAAATCATTCAAGCCCTCGCCTTTACCGCTCGGCGGTGTAGCAGAGGCGAGGAGGATATCTTCTTGCAGTTTATACAATGTCGAAGAATAGATACGGCCTGAGAGTGAGGATAGCAACAATGTTGCTGCCTGATATGGTGTATCAGCCCACATAGTGGAGCTAAAATTCGCAGAAGAAGTGCCTATAGTATCAGGAGAGGGTGGTTCTACAGGCTGTGCGGTAACCGCCGGAGGTGCGCTGATAATGGCCGCAGGGGCTTCATCAATAGCGGATTGTGGTTTTGCTGAAGGTAAGGCCGGCGGTAGCGCAGGGGCAGGCTGGGTTTCAATAACGCCAGGTTGATTGCCCATAGTGGTACCTGGCTGCACAAATTCTTCTTCAGACTGAAAAGCCTCAGGCGTAGCCTCAAGCACAATAGGCCCAGCAGCATAGGCGCTGGTGGTGAGTAATGTGGTAATAAGAAGTGCAGAACCCTTAATTAAACCGCGCATTATCAATAACTTTCACAATTTCCTCTGTGGCTGGCTGAGCGCCTTGAGATACGGCGATTACTAGAATAATCACTGCTAAAATACCCACGCCAATAAATATTGGTAAACGGCTCTTGCCTTGGTTGCGAGCAGATCTGCGCATAATCTTTTCCTTATAGATTAGTTTTTGTTGAGAGAGTAGCGCTTTCTGATTATGCTGGCAAGAGTTGTTATAGAATAGACGTCCACAGAAAGTGAGTTTTTGTGGATGTCTAGGCTGTGTCGCCATTCGTCTTTTGCAGCTGCATGAAGACAAATGCCGGCACAACCTCATAAAAGGAATGAACCAATGGGAGTATTACTTCCCCAAAGTATAGTATTAGTAGGTCTGATGGGATGTGGTAAAACATCCGTTGGTATGCGTTTGGCAAAACGCCTAGGGCTGCCATTTAAAGATACAGACCATGAAATTGAAGTGCAGGTTGGCTGTAGCATCTCCATGTTATTCGAGGTGCAAGGTGAAGATTATTTTCGCAAACGCGAATTGGAAGTGATCGAGCAACTGCTGGCGGGTACGCCTTGTATCATTGCAACAGGCGGTGGAGCGTTTATTCAAGAGCCGGTGCGCACACTGGTGAAAGAAAAGGCGCTATCCGTATGGTTGCGTGCGGAATTGGATGTATTGCTTGAGCGCGTCTCCCGCAAACGCAACCGTCCGTTATTAGAGCGTGGCGATAAAGCAGATATACTGCGCCAGTTAATGGAAGTACGTTATCCTATTTATGCCGAAGCGGATGTGACGGTAGATAGCAATCCTGGCCCACATATTGCGGTGGTAGACCAAATTATAGAGACATTAAAGCTTCGTTATCCGGGGCTGGATATAACAGAGAGTGTAGAATAATGACCGTATCAACCGAAACCCTTCGTGTAGAATTGGGCGAGCGAAGCTATGATATTATTATGGGCGAACATTTGTTAGAGCGGCTGGGTGAATATGTTGCTGCCTTATCGCCGAAGAGTCAGGTATTCGTCATTACCGATCACACTGTGGCGGAGCATCATTTAAGCGCAGTAGAGTTATCCCTGCAAGCGTCCAGCATTAAATACGAAGCCATCATCCTCCCGCCAGGTGAGCAGACAAAAAGTTTTGCAGTATTGGAGTCATTGCTGAGTGAAATTCTAAAGCGCAAACCAGAGCGGAATACATTGCTCGTAGCGCTCGGCGGCGGTGTGATTGGTGATTTAACAGGCTTTGCAGCAAGCATCCTCTTACGTGGCGTGCCATTCCTGCAAATCCCTACCACCTTGCTTGCGCAGGTGGATAGTTCTGTTGGCGGTAAGACGGGGATTAATAGCAGCTATGGCAAAAACCTGATCGGAAGCTTCTATCAGCCTTGCGCTGTGCTGGCGGATGGCATTGTGTTCAATACATTGCCGCAACGTGAATATCTGGCCGGCTATGCGGAGGTGGCAAAATATGGGCTGATCAATAATCTTGAATTCTTTGAATGGCTAGAAGCCAATGAGCAGGCGATTCGTGATCGTGATAATGCGGCTATTCGTCATTGTGTACGCACAAGTTGCCAGGCAAAAGCGGATATTGTAAGCCAAGATGAACGAGAGGGTGGGGTGCGTGCGCTCCTCAATCTCGGCCATACATTCGGCCATGCATTTGAGGTGGAAACCGGCTATACCGATGCACTCCTGCATGGTGAAGGTGTGGCGATTGGTATGGTGCTTGCCTTTGCACTTTCGGCGCAATTGGGTCTATGTCCGCAAGGTGATTATGATCGCGTAGTGGCGCATTTAAAAGCCGTAGGCCTGCCAACATCACCACTCGATATACGCCCTGATTGGGATATAGACCGTCTGATTTCAGCTATGTATCAAGACAAAAAAGTTCAATCTGGGAAACTTGTTTTCATCCTCGCACGCGGAATTGGTAAATCCTATATCGCAAAAGATATTGATGAACAAGAGGTTAGAGTGGTGTTGGCTAGGCTGTTAGAGGTTGAGTAAATGCTTTACAAAATGGGGGAAGGGCGTTATAGTCATAGATAGAGAGGAACGGTTTCCCGTCCCCCTCGTTGTGTTAAAGGAAATGTTGTACTAACTCAATGAGTTCGTTCAACACTCCCAATAACAGCAAGGCTATTTCGAGTAGCCTTGCTGTTTTTTCAAGAGCATCTCTTTTCATTGGAATCTCCTTAGAAAAGTTAAACACTCCTGCGTCAGCAGGCTATGAGCCTTTGCTTATGTGCCTGCTTTCGCAGGTGGCTTATGCTTTATGCATAAGTTGAGTTATTTATGGAAATAATATGATGTGTGTCTATAATAAATATACATCAATGCACATATTCTTCCCCAATGCTTTTGGCGTGTTTTTCGATGATGGCGAGGAGGGATTTGGTGGGGATGGGTTTGGTGTGGTATTCGTTCATACCGGCATATAGCCAGCGTTTATTTTCTTTGCCGCTTGGTTCCTGGCCGATGCCGATGATAATGCGGTAATGCTCTGCCATGCGGTCGTAATTGCGGATGCGGTAGGAGAGGTAATACCCATCTTGGCCAGGTAATTCGCAGTCGATCAGCACAATATGTGGGTTTTCTTCGCGGATGATATCAACTGCATCTTGGCAGGTGCTGGCGAGGGTGAGATTATAGCCTAGATCAGCCGCTGCTTGTGTGAGTGTATGGCAATTGGCTTCAAAGCGGTCAACAAATAGGATGCGGATATGGGAATAATCAGGCTTCTCAGCAGGTGGATTGGATTTGGTTTGAAGAGGTAGAGGCTTCTCCACAGTAAGCAACGGGCGTTGTTCATTGATGGAGTGGACAAGCTGTTGCATATCCTTTTCGCGCTGGTCGAGATAGCGCCTTATATAATAATCCAACCGGTCTTTACGCACGGGTTTTAGCACGTATCCGCTAGCGCCATAATTCATCGCTTCGGTGACATCTTCTTTGCGCGAGCTGCCGGTTAGCATCACGATAAAGGCGTGTTTATCGAGAGAGATAATATGTTGCAAAAACTCAAAACCATTACCATCGGGAAGATCGATATCCAGGAATGTAATATCGGGCAAATGGCGTTCATACATAATAATCCCATCTTCAATCGTGCGTGCGAAGATGCATTCGTGATGTGGCAAAGCATGTTTGACGACACGGCTAAAAACGGAATGGTCTTCGACCACTAGGATAAGCAGGCGTTCTTTCGGTGTGGTGGGAAGTGGAGGTGGAGTAGGGAAGCTCTTCATGCTTGCTCCTTTGGTGTCATAGGGAATGTGAAATAAAACCGGCTGCCTTCGCCCGGTGCGGAATCGACCCACATATTACCACCATGAATCTCAACTATCTTACGTGCAAGCGCAAGGCCTGCACCGCAGCCTGGGATGTTTTCTGGGGTTTCGGGGCGTTGGAAGAGTAGGAAAATGATTTCCTGGTACTCTTCGCTAATACCGATGCCATTATCCTGCAAACAAAATTCCCATTGCGGCGCAGGTTGACCTGGGAGGTGTTTTTCTTCGGCACTAAGATGAATGAGCGTTGCTTTGGCAGCAGGATCACGGAAGGTGAGGGCGTTGTCTAAGATATAGCAGAAAAGGCGCTCTAGACGTGATTTATTAGCTGTGATAGTAGGCAATGAGCCTTCGGTGATATGGGCGTTAGTGTGTTTAATCGCATCGCGATATTTCGTTTTTACCTCTTGCCAGACATGAGTACAGTCAACCGTTTCAGCCTTGGCGTGATAGGTTTCCAAGCGAATATATTCGAGTACGGCCTGGAGCATTTTTTGCATATGCACGGTTTCTTCTGCGATTTTCCATAAGGAAGTTTGGCAGGAAGGAGGAAGGGAGGGGAATGCTTTTTCTAGCACATCCATATGCTGTTGGATAACCCGTATCGGCGTTTGCAAATCATGGGACATAATATAGCCCATCAACTCCATATCCTCTTCCAACCGGCGCGAAGTGGGGAGTAAGGGTGCATTCGCAGTACTAGGTGCAGAAAGAGATTGCTTCGCCATATGCCCTCTATAATGGTTATTTAATGGAAATAACTATACTTATAGTTGTATATGGGTTTGTTTAAGGATTGGTTAATAGTGTGGTGGGGTTATGTGTTTTTCTCTGTCCTTTCAGTAACGCATGGATCGCTTCGCTACGCTCGCGATGACGAATAGTGCTTTGTCATTCTTGGACTTGATCCAAGAATCCATCTAAAATATAAAGCCCTTCTAAGCAGCATTCTTGCCTTAATATGAGGATGGATCCTTGGATCAAGTCCAAGGATGACAGTGCTAATATTTTTATGCAAAGAAATATAAATAGGAGTAGATGACGAGTATGGTTTTGTCATTCCGGGCTTGACCCGGAATCCACTGTTATGGCGGCGTGATTTTTAAGAATAAGTTGCTTCGTTAAAGCGCATGATAACTATCAGTAAGAATTTAAGATGTAGCTTCTCTCCGCAGCACAAAACGTAACGGGCTTACCGTATCAACCAGCTTTTGTGTGAGTGGCAATGGCTCTCCAGTGATCTGACAGGCTAAAAGTTCGGCGCCAATGGGGGTGGAGATAATGCCGCGTGAGCCATGGCCGAGGGAGGTGTATAGCCCATTACCTAACGCCCCAATCATCGGGCGGCGGTCAGGGCAGGTGGCGCGGAAGCTTACACGGCCGCCAGTGATAGCAGAGTTTGGGAAAGATATATAGGATTGTAGACGGGCGATATTGGCATGGTGATCTTCTTCGCGTAGAGCGGATTCCGTATCATCCGGCTGGAAGGTAGACCCCGTGCAATGTATGCCATCACGGGCAGGGATGATATAGCCATCACCACATATAACAGCCTTTAATGCCGTGCTTTTGGCAGTGCTGCGCATATAGCTAAGCTGGCCACGAATGCTGCGTAACGGCAGGGTTGCTGTGGTGGCGAATGATTTCGCTTCCAACGCATTAGCCATAATCAATATGGGTGCCTGAAACTGATCATTCACATGCCATTCACCATCGTGATGGGTGATGGAGAGGGCTTCGGTGTGATAGTGAATGCGGATGGATGCTTTGCGGGCTTGTAACATACATATATGCGGAGGCTCAACCCATCCACCGTGTGAGAACCATAGGCCGGCTTGGGTGAGGAGAATTCCGGTGTGATCTGACGCTTCTTCAGCGCTAATAGCACACACTATGCCTGCATGAATGGCGGGGTGATCGGGTTGGGTGTGATGGGAATAAAAAACCCCTGTCTGCGCCCAACGGAGTTCGGGAAAGTGATGGAAATAATGCAGGGCATAGTTATAGGCGGCCAAATAGAACTGCCCCACCGGATCTTTCGGCCCTGCAAGCAATGGCATGATAACACCGGCAGGATTGCCGGAGGCTTCCTGCGCAAGGGCTGGATGGCGTTCGAGAAGTGTTACATCCCAACCGCGCCGTGCTAGCGCATAAGCGCTGGACGTGCCAGCCAGGCCGCCGCCGATGATGATGGCGCGTTTATCGGTGAGACGTGGTGTTGAAATGGGATGTTCATAACATCCCGTCAACATCTCTCGCTTCCGCCCAAAGCCGGGTTGTTTGGTCAGCGTAAACCCAGCCGAGGCCAGGCCGCGCTTGACAATGCCTGCGGCGCTAAAGGTTGCCAGTGTTGTGCCAGCATGGCTTAAACGGGCGATGTGCTGGCAGACGGTTTCAGACCACATATCAGGATTACATTTGGGTGCAAAACCATCCAAAAACCAGGCATCGGCAGAGGCATGGAGCTGTGGTAATATCTCCTGAATATCCCCAAGCGCCAAAGTCAGCATCACACGGCCTTCGTCTAAAAGAATGCGGTGCAGACCAGGCAATAGGGGCGGATAGGCTTTCAGCACCTCTTGTGCCATAGGATTGTCACCATGAATACGGGCGAAATCAGTGGGTGAGAGCGGGTATTTCTCGATGGAAACAAAATGCAATCGTGCCTGCTGAGGAGCTGTTTTGCGCCATAATTCCCAGGTGGTGAAGAAGTTGAGGCCGGTGCCGAAACCGGTTTCAATAATGGTGAAACAGTCCTTATCTTGCCAGGCTTCTGGCAGATTATTACCGCGCAGAAACACATATTCTGTCTCGGCCTTGCCGTGCTCTGGCGAAAAATAAATATCCCCAAACAGCGCCGAGCGCGGTTCATTGGCGGTAGACCAGTCTAAGGTGGCGTAGTGGAGCATAGGCCTGTTGCATGGGTGAAGATTGGTAGGGTAAGTGAAGTTAACCTATGCGGAAATGAGGTTCAAGGGGAGAGTGTGCCGTGGGATTGCCATCCTTGGATCACGTTGGCGTTGTTGGATGGCTCTCTTTTGTCATTCCAGGCTTGACCCGGAATCCACCAAGACTGGCGCTTTCACCTAGATTCTTCTACATTACGCCCCCATAAAAGTGGATCCCGGATCACGTCCGGGATGACAATTATCAGTAGCTTAGGTAGCTATGCAACAACGCCGGGTCAAGCCTGGAATGACAAGTTTATCTTACAAGGGTGGAGTTGAAGAGGTGTCGGTTTGTGTCGTAGCCTCTTGTGCATAAGATGCATTGCGTTTTAACGTTTGACGTTTTACTGCTGTGGTGGTTGGTAAAACTTTCAGGCTGTTTTGATGTGTGAGTTTTTTCTCTTGAGGTTCTGGTGTTAAATGCAGAGTGAGGAATTCCATAAGAATATTTTGAACTTTAGAATAACCCACATTGTCTGAAGGAGTTTCAACCAAATGCTTATTATATTCAAGATGGTTTAATACACGTCGTGTAGTATCTGGGTTGATATCATCAGCGGATGTAAGATTATAATTTTTAAGCACAAAATTAACAGCATCGACAAAGGCGCGTCTATTCTCAAGGTCGCTTTTTAGCCCTTCTCCTGAAAAAAGCGCAATATGTTCACTGGTTGCAATAATGGATTTAATAAGGTCTCTTTTGTGTTTTGACATAATAGTCTCCTATTGGTTTTTAATTAGAGTGCGTGCAAAATGTGAATAGGTAACACCAAATCCTGTAATGCAGGGGGATTTACTTGGATGTCATGTTGCAGAATTTTTTCAAGTGCATCATCGATAAGCGGTGCTTTTCCGATAGAGTCAAGGGTAGGTAAAGGATTATAATCAAGGGCTATATCATGTTGATTGCGTAAAGATTGGCGGATGGAGGTGAGATCCTGAGAGGTAATGGCATTTGCAATATGTAGACCATGTACGCGCCGGTAGCGGGTGATGCACTCTTGCAATGTATCAATAAATATACGCGCTTGCATATTCGCGGGGCAAAGGGCAAGGGCGTATGAAAGTGCTGGATGGTCATAAAGGGACATAATCTTCCTCCTAATATCGCAAGATAGCGAGGCACGATATCACAATTAATTAATACGTGGTTAAAGTTTTTTTATTAAAGTTTTGTTACAGTGTTTATATCGATCACCTTATAGAGTTAAGGAGAGCATATGCGTTGGAAGGACTGGAATCCTGGTTTGAATAACGGACATTTGACAATTAACGAAGTGCTAGCAACCCTGCCTGGGAATAAAGCGCAGGAAATTCATTTTCTGGTGCGGTTACTCGAGAATCCTACGTCTCCGGTTGCTTTTAAGGGTGCTATTTCGCTAGAGCGGCATGATTATATGCATATTCTCTTAGGCCGTGGATTGCTGCCCCAAGATGAGGCCTTTGTTATCGGGTTTACGATGGGTACATCCAAAAACATCTCTCAGTTTGAATCCTGGTTATTCCAGATGGCAACGAAATATCTGTATCCCAAGCCATATAATTTTGAAGAAGAAGACTTACATGCGTTTCGTCTGGCAGTGAATGCGGGTAAGCAGAGTAATGCAGTAGAAATCTATAAAGCCCCGCTAGAAACCTACGGCGAGCGCCTGCTGGCCGATGTGCGGGCAGAGCTTGGAATTGATGTGAGTTTCTTGCGGCAGAAATATGGCGAAGAACAAGCTATTTTGCCGGATACGGTGGAGAGCAAGCGGTTGCCAGTGTGAGGTGGAAGCGCCAGTCCTGGTGGATTCCGGGTCAAGCCCGGAATGACAAAAGAGAGCCAGGCAACAAGACCGATCAAGTCGGTGCATGACAGCCTGTCATGCAACACTCTTGTCCCCAATCCCCAGCAACCAGTCCCCAGCGTCCTCATTATTCCCCTAGTAATTTACTATGTTTTACCCTATAATTTAGGCAGTAAAAAACACTAGGAAGTACAATTATGTTTATACAAACCGAAGAAACCCCTAATCCTCAAACACTTAAGTTTCTGCCAGGTGTGGCGGTATTGGAGACGGGGACTGTTGATTTCCCAAGCAAGCAAGCGGCGCTGCGCTCACCGCTGGCATCGGCGTTGTTTGAAACCGGTGCGGTGGCACGGGTGTTTTTAGGGGCAGATTTTATCAGCGTGACTAAAAGCACGACGGCTGATTGGAGCTTGATAAAACCTGATGTGTTGACCACTATTATGGAGCATTTCGTTTCTGGCCGTCCGGTGATTGATGAAAATGCGCCGGCTGAACGCCCTGTAGCGCCAAGTGCGCCGGCGGGTGATGAGAGTGAGCTAGTAACACAGATTAAAGAACTGCTTGAAACCCGTATTCGCCCAGCCGTGGCGCAGGATGGTGGCGATATTATTTTCCGTGACTTCCGTGAAGGAGTTGTCTATCTTGAGTTACAAGGTGCATGTTCGGGTTGCCCAAGCTCTTCGGCTACGCTGAAGCAAGGGGTTGAGAATATGCTGAAATATTACGTACCAGAAGTTCAATCGGTTGAGGCAGTCGCGTCATGAATCCCATCGTCTATTTAATCACACTCCTTCTGAATCTTTATAGCTGGGTGTTGATTATCTGGATTGTGCTAAGCTGGTTGATCTCCTTCAATGTGGTGAACCGCTATAATCCGTTTGTGGCGCGGGTGAATGATGTATTATTCCGTTTGACCAATCCAGTGTTACGCCCCATCCGCCGTGTGCTTCCCCCTGTAGGAGGTGTTGACTTCTCACCGATTGTGCTGTTTATCGGGATTGAAGTGATTCGGTATAGCTTGTTTTATTATTTCTAGTAATACGTCATCGCGAGCCGAAGGCGCGGCGATCCATGCTGCGGTTATATGGATTGCCACGTCGCTTCGCGCCTCGCAATGACGACAATACGAGAGTCTCTTAATGCAGCCTGCTATTTACATCATGGCTAATAAGAAGCATGGAACTCTGTATGTTGGAGTGACATCTGGGTTAGTAAAACGTGTTTATGAGCATAAACAGTCTGTTGTAGAGGGATTTACAAAGAAATATGATTGTAAGAATTTAGTGTATTATGAATTATATGATACAATGGAATCCGCAATTGTTCGTGAAAAGCAATTAAAAGCAGGGTCACGTCAAAAGAAATTAGAACTTATTAAATCGGTCAATCCTGAATGGACTGATTTGTACAGTATAATATGTAAGTAAAAAACGTCATCGCGAGCCGAAGGCGCGGCGATCCATGCGGCGGCTATATGGATTGCCACGTCGCTTCGCGCCTCGCAATGACGAAGAATATAGTAAGTAATGTTATGACCAAAAACGTCCTCACCACCATCTGTGATGCTAAGCGCGAGCATATTGAGCGTAAGAAGCATCAAACGTCCTATGCCGAGCTTGCCGAACGCGCCAAAGAAACCTCGCCTGTGCGTGGTTTTCTGAAATCATTGCAGCATAAAATTGCGCAAGGCAAAGTCGGGCTGATTGCAGAGATTAAAAAAGCCTCACCTAGCAAAGGTGTGATCCGTGCAGATTTTGATCCAGTCGCGATTGCGGGTGCTTATGAAGCAGCAGGCGCTGCTTGCCTTTCCGTGCTGACCGATGAGCCATTTTTCCAAGGGCATGATAATTATCTTATTGCAGCGCGTGATGCGGTGAAATTGCCGGTATTGCGCAAAGATTTTATGCTTGATCCGTATCAAGTGGTCGAAGCGCGTGCGCTGGGGGCGGATTGTATTTTGCTCATTATGGCAGCACTCGAAGATGCGCAAGCAGCCGAACTTGAAGCGCTTGCTCACAGTTATCATATGGATGTGCTAGTAGAGGTGCATGACATCGAAGAATGCGAACGTGCGTTGAAATTAAAAAGTCCATTACTTGGTGTGAATAATCGTAATCTCAAGACGCTAGAAATCGATCTTGCAACAACAGAACATATCGCTGCGATAGTGCCTTCGGAGAAGGTGCTGGTCTGTGAGAGTGGGATTTACACGCCTTCTGATATCGCACGTATGAAAAAAGTAGGAGCTGAGTGCTTCTTGGTGGGTGAGTCGTTGATGAAGCAAGCTGATATTGAGTTTGCGACGCGCTCACTTATCGCATAAAATATGCTATTAAAAGAGTAGCTTACGTGCTATAGCTCAATATGAAGAAATATTAAAATCATATGGAGTTATTTTATGGGGAACACCTATCTTTACAGTAACATTCTTGCAGGTGGCATTACTGTTAATCCACTAGAGGATGTCATACTATTTGACATATTGAATCCTCAAGACCCAGGAATAATCGACTATCTGACTTATACTGTGGGCCAGTCCTCTATCAGTACAACAGGTGCTACAGGCCATATTAACACCGCATTTTTAAGCGGTGGTGCATTTGTGGTGGGTGATGGTACTACAGGTACATTAGCAGATAACTTAGGCAATCTTATCGATAGCACGCTGGCCACAACGTCAAAAGACTATATTAGCGGCCTAGCAGGTGATGATACTATTGAAGGTGGCAAAGGTGCTGATCTGATTTATGGTGGCCAAGGTAATGATATTATCCGCAGCATTTCCACAAGCGATGGGCGGGATACGGTTTATGGCGGCCAAGGTAATGATAATATTGACTATGGCACAACGCCCAATGCAGGTAATTTAATACTCTTTGGTGATATGGGTGATGATACCATTAAAGGTGGTGAAAGTTTTGATGTAATTTATGGTAACTTAGGGAATGACAGCATTGTAGGTATTGCGGGTGGCGATGACAATAACGATACTATCTATGGCGGTGCTGATAACGATACCATTAATTACAGCGCCTCTACCTCAAGCAATGTTCTTTATGGTGATTTAGGCGATGATACTATTACAGCGGGTAGTGGTAATGATCTCGTATTCGGTGGTGCTGGCAATGACTCTATCAGCAATCTGGGCGGCGGAGATGCAATTTATGGTAATGCAGGCGATGATAATATTTCTGGCTCTGCAGGGACAGAAAAAATATTTGGCGGTCAAGGAAATGATACGATTTCAAACGGTGCCGGTAATGATCTTGTCTATGGTGATCTGGGTGATGATAAAATCACTGTATCAGCCGGTACAGGGACAAACCGCCCTCTGATTTACGGTGGTGATGGTAATGATACTATTGATGGTGCAACCTCTAACAACTTCCTGACATTAGTGGGTGGCAATGGCAATGACCTCATTTATGGTGGTACATGCTTTAACACCATGTATGGCGGCGCAGGTGATGACACAATTTATGGTGGTGCGCTGAATGATGTGATTTATGGTGGTGTTGATAACGATATTATCGTGATTGATGGTTCTACAACAGGTGCTGGCAATGATACTATTTTCGGTGATGCAGGCAACGATGTTATCCGCCTGAACTTAGCGCATGCGACGGATGATACGATGTTCGTAGTAGGATTTAATGGTGCTGAAGATAAAATCGAAGTTACCATGGAATCAGGTTCTGCAACGGATGTAACCGTGACACGCAGTAGCGGCGTAACGCTGGGGTTAGTAGGTGGCGATACAGTATCGCTTGCTGGTTATGCGGGCCAATTAACGGCTACGAATCTAGTATTTGGCGATGGTACGCGTTTGCTGACAAACTGGGATGGTGCGGCAACGACGCTGACAGGTACAACGGTATCTGGCGGTGATCAATTAATTGCTGGTAATAATGGTGATATATTGATTGGTAATGCTGGTTTGGATAAGTTAATCGGTGGTGCTGGTAATGATGTGCTTTATGGTCATACCACCACATTGACTGGCACAGCCGATTCTGCCGCAGATGATCTCAGAGGTGGTGCTGGTAATGATACTATTTACGGCGGTGACTTCGATTACATTTATGGTGGTGACGGTGCGGATGTGCTGTATTTAGATGGCAACACCAGCATGCATCTCATGAATAATGTAACTCTTAACGATCAGATTTCTGGTGTTGAGACGGTTAAGATTATATCCCCAAATGGAGCGACTACTTCAACAACGCTTGGCGTGGATAGTAACTATGTCTTATCACCTGGTTCTAGCGTATTAAATATAGATGCATCTGGTCTAGCAAATCCTGGAGAGGATTTTACGTTTAACGGGAGTGCGAATGCTTATGCTGGTAATATCAATCTGATTAGCGGTGCGGGTGATGATAGCATT
Organism: uncultured Rickettsiales bacterium; assembly: GCA_964574415.1. GTDB lineage: Bacteria > Pseudomonadota > Alphaproteobacteria > Rickettsiales > CAZNNM01 > CAZNNM01. The sequence goes on from CAZNNM010000004.1 coordinate 163,660, forward strand.
AATGGCGGTGCTGGTGCGGATACGCTTGCTGGTGCTGCTGGTAATGATACTATTAACGCTGGTAGTGGTAATGACGTGATCACCGGTGGTTCTGGTAATGATGTTATTGTGGGCAATACTGGTAATGATAGCATCAATGGTGGTGCTGGTGTTGATGTGATAACAGGTGGTGCTGGTGCGGATACTATCGATGCTGGTGCGGCAGATGGTGTTGCAGATGCCGTGGCATATACTGCGGCGTCTGAGTCTACCAGTGATAGCTATGATGTGCTTCAAAACTTCGTAAGTGGCACAGATAAGCTGGATTTCGGTACACCGACGGCGGCGGATACTACCCTCAATATTTCAGGTGCAGCGAATAATATTGCGGATGTATTAGCGCTTTATGCAGCTGATTCAGGGTTCAGCACTATTAATCAAATCGGTGATGTTGCAGTTATCACCGTAACAAGTGGTACGTTAAGTGGGCATAAATATGCTATTGTATCCGGCGATACAACGGCGGCTTACTCATCATCGGTAGACCTGTTTGTAGAACTGGGGACGGGTAGTACGCTGGCATTTGGTGATATCCAATAGTATGCTTGAGGTAAAACGATCAGAAAAGGTTGCTCTTCGGGGTGGCCTTTTTTGTTATGCTATTGAGTTTTTTATAATTGTCATTCCAGCGTAGGCTGGAATCCAGCGCAATGTTTGTGAGCGATAGCGAACTCTTTATTTTATTATGTGTTCGCTCTGCTCACTAGTTTGATAACTGGATCCCAGCCTTCGCTGGGATGACATAGTATCTGCTAACCTCCCCAAAAAAAGATTGCATTTCCCCTCAACTCATTCTACAACTACCCATCCGTGCGGGTGTGGCGGAATTGGTAGACGCACCAGATTTAGGTTCTGGCGCCGCAAGGCGTGGGAGTTCGAGTCTCTTCACCCGCACCACCTGCTTTCGTGTAATTTGGCTTTAGCCAAATTATAGCTACAGCATGGTTGGGTGAAACCCAATCAGGATGGAGCGTACGAAACAGAGTGTCACGCTGTAGTTGCTGGAAGCAACGTAAGCGGGCTTATAATCCCCAGATCCAGGCAACATCATGTCCTTCACCCTCGCAATTATTGGCCGTCCTAACGTAGGTAAATCAACGCTTTATAACCGTCTAACTGGCACGCAACATGCTATTGTAGACGATATGCCAGGCGTAACGCGTGACCGCCGTATCGGCGAAGGCCGGATTGGCCCGATGCGCTTCTATATTATTGATACAGCCGGTCTAGAAGAAGCCGCGCCTGATGCGCTTGAGACCCGTATGATGCAGCAAACCGAACGTGCGGTGGAAGAGGCCGATGTCTCGCTTATGCTCATCGATGGCCGCGCCGGTGTCACCAACCTTGACCGCCATTTCGCCCAATGGCTCCGCAAAAAAGGCCGTCCGGTAATTTTGGTAGTGAATAAATGCGAGGGCAGGGCAGCTGAGGAAAATGTGATTGATGCCTATTCTTTAGGTTTGGGCGATCCCGTCTGTATTTCCGCCGCGCATGGCGAAGGCATGGGCGAGCTCTATGACGCATTGAGCCTTTATGAAAAAGACGATGAAATAGAGGAACTGAAAGTTTCAGGTGAGGCGACAGAGAAGGCGGTGCAAATCACCATTATCGGCCGTCCGAATGTAGGAAAATCTACATTAATCAATGCATTATTAGATGAGGATCGTGTGCTGACTGGCCCAGAAGCTGGCATCACCCGTGATTCCATCGCCATTGATTGGGAGTTTGATGGCCAGCCGATCCGTTTGATTGACACAGCCGGTGTCCGCCGCCGTTCGCGCGTGGAAGGCAAGGTAGAGCAACTCTCCGTGAGTGATACACTTCGCGCCCTGCGCTATGCCCATGTGGCTGTGCTATTAGTTGATGCCAATGCGCCGCTGGAGCATCAAGAGCTGACGATTGCTGACTATATTATTAAAGAAGGCCGCGCTGTCGTGCTGGCACTCAATAAATGGGATACAATTGAAAATCAGCAAGAAGTGCTTAATGAGCTGTATTATAAGATAGAACATGTATTGCCGGATATTAAAGGTGTGCCAGTGGTAACCCTTTCTGCATTGCAGGGAAAGAATATCCACAAGGTAATTAAGGCCGCGTTAGAGGCCTATGCGGTGTGGAATACCGATATTACCACCCACCGCCTCAACGATTGGCTGCAATATGCTGAGAGCCGCCATACACCGCCGCTAGCGAATAATAAACGGCCTATCCGTTTGAAATTCATAAAACAAGCTAAACGCCGCCCGCCAGCTTTTAGCGTGTTTACCAACTATCCGGACCAATTACCCGATAGCTATATTAAATATCTGGTGAATAGTATGCGTGAGGCATTCAACCTGCCAGGTATTCCGATCCGTCTCTATTTGCGCAAAGGTGATAACCCCTATAAAGATAAGAAAAACAAACGCTCATGAGATCACAAGCTACCCCAGCGATTGCTTATATACGCCAGACATTTGCACAAGAAGATGCATTGCTGGTGCGTATACGCGAAACACTGGAGGTAATGGGGCGTGCGATTCAGGTGGGGGCCGATGAGGGCCGCTTTTTGCAGGTGCTGATTGCTATGGCAGGTGTGAAAACCGTGGTGGAAGTGGGTACGCTTGGCGGTTATTCTACTCTCTGGATGGCGCGTGCCTTGCCGGAAAATGGTCATATCCACACCATTGAAAAATCTCCTGAAAATGCCGAAATGGCACGTCGGCACTTTGCCGAATCAGAAGTTGGGCATAAGATTACAGTGCATGAAGGTGATGCGGTTGAGGTGTTGGCGGGGTTGACGGGCAGCTATGATATGACCTTCATTGATGCCGATAAAGCAAGCTATTGCAAATACTTAGACTGGGCCGAGGCCCATATCCGCTCTGGTGGTGTGATCGTGGGGGATAATACGTTCCTGTTCGGTGGGGTTTATCAAGATCCTTTGCCACAGGGGGTGAAAGCATCTACTGCAAAGATAATGCAAGAGTTTAACCGCCGTTTAGCGGATGCCAATCGCTATACAAGTATCTTAGTGCCAACAGAAGAGGGCATGACGGTGGCGGTGAAAAGGATTTAGGATCCAGGATTCAGAGGTAAAACTACTCTTTGAAAAACAAGGAAACATCATGTTTTGGGCCATCTCAGGATACTGAATGCCGAATCCTACCCCCTAAAAGTGAAATTAACACTTGCAAACCCCGAAAAATTATGTATTCTGCACTCTCCCAAATAGGTTAGGGGTAATTTACAGTCAGTTTTTAAGGGTAGGATATGGCTCTATACGAGAGTACATTTATTGTGCGTCAGGATGTATCGACACAAGATGTAGAAAAACTTACACAGCATTTTTCGCAAATTCTTCAGGATAATGGCGGCAAAGTTGTTGCTAATGAGTACTGGGGTCTGCGCCCGCTTGCATATGTGATCAAAAAGAACACCAAAGGTCACTATGTGATGCTGACCGTGGATGCTTCTCCTGCTGCAGCAGCAGAAATGGATCGTAACCTGCGCATTCATGAAGACGTTCTTCGTAACGTGCGTGTAAAGATTGAAACCTTTGAAAAAGGCCCATCTTTGATGTTGCGTAATGCTAGATCTGGTGATGATGAGCGCGGTGAACGTGGCGAGCGCAGTGAACGCCCTTACCGTGAGCGTGGCGAGCGTGCTGAGCGCGACAATAATAGAGATAACAGAGAGGAATAGTCCATGGCTGAAGAATTCAATAATCAAGAGCAAAGCTCTGAAGGTGGTGCAAAACAGCGCGTGTTCTTTAGACGCCGCAGAGGTTGCCCGTTGGAAGCTATTCCTGATTCCGAAATCAACTATAAAAACATCCGTTTGTTGCAACGCTTTGTTTCTGAGCGTGGCCGTATTCTTCCTAGCCGCATTACCTCTGTTTCTGCAAAGAAACAACGTCGTGTGAAGGAAGCCATTAAACTTGCCCGTAACCTGGCTCTGCTGCCATTCGCGGCAACACCACAATAGTAAGGGGTTAACCATGCAAGTAATTTTGTTAGAGCGCATTGAGCGTTTAGGCACTGTAGGTGACGTAGTAAAGGTAAAAGACGGTTACGCTCGTAACTTCTTATTCCCAAAAGGAAAAGCACTGCGTGCTACCAATGAGAACAAAGCGGCTTTTGAAGTGCGTAAAGCTGAGATTCAAAAAGAAAACGAAAACCGCAAAACAGAAGCGCAAAAACTGGTAAGCAAGGTTGAAGGTGTGTTTGTAACACTCGTTGAGCAAGCTTCTGAAGATGGCCGTCTGTTCGGTTCTATCCGTAGAAGCGATATTGCAGCTTCTATTAAAGGAGCAACCGGTTTAGAATTGGCGCGTGAAGTTGTATTGCTGACAACCCCGATTAAAGAAATCGGTATTCATGCAGTAAAACTGCGTCTGCATGCAGATGTAGTGACTGAAGTGAAAGTGAACGTTGCTCGCTCTGAAAGCGAAGCAGCGCAAGCTAAACAAGAGTTCTTGAATCCGTCTGCAAAGAAAAAAGGCAAGGCTCAAGCAGCAGATGAAGAAGTGGCAGAAGATGCTGCTCCTGCGGAACAAGCTGCGGATGCGGAAGCAGCTGAATAAGCGCTACCTGCTCAATATGCATAAAAAACCGGAAGGCTGCCTTCCGGTTTTTTTTATTGCGTGTTATGGTCTGGATGTTGTCTGACGTCTCATGCGCTGGCTTGTGTGAGCCCCTCTATAGCTTGAGCGAAAGAGAAATTGGTTTCCATCTACTTATGCTGTATCATCCTTGGGCTTGATCAGCGTTGTTGCATGGATCCCGCTCTTGTCATTCCGGACGTGATCCGGAATCCACCAAGACTGGCGCTTTCACCTAGATTCTTCTACATTACGCCCCCATAACAGTGGATCCCGGATCAAGTCCGGGATGACAGGTATCACTAGTTAGACGCGCTGGAACTATTTATCCCTGCCTGAAATATTCCCCCAATATCTCCAACCCTTCTTTAAATACCTCATATTCTTCCTGAATATGCCGTTGGTTAAGGTCTTGCGCGCGCAAGAATAGGGGGAAGTGATGAAAAATACAGATATTCACCACTAAAGCACGCATGTCTGGCTGTTTGATAGCGGCAATCGCCTGCTTATACTCCCGCTCGCGGGCGTGCTGCCAGAGTAGGTTTTCAGATGTGAGGTTGCGCCCTTGCGGTTGGCTTAAATCCAGGCTCGAAATAGTCGGCGCACCGAAGCGCAAACTATGCAGCCATCGTAGATGCATTCCCGCCCAATGGTGATCATGGCTGATGAAGGCTTTCTTGAGGCATATATCAAGTGGCTCAAGGGTCAGCATATGTTGGCGTTTATGGATTAATTCGGGAGTTCCATAATCTTTTATCGGATATATCCGACGAGGACGCCCCCGTTTGGAAGAAAACCGCATTAGATCCCCCGCAATGAAATAATCTGCGCTGAAGAAGGAGGTGTGTTAGGAGTATCGGGTTGTGCAGTGTGGCGTTGTTGTTTGCGCAGCTGGTTACGTGCCGATTCTTTGCGCCAGCTACACCCACGAGAAATGGCAGCTTTTGCTTGTTGTAACACATAGATGGGATCCAAATCCGCGCAATGGCATACGGTGATAAAATCAGGATTGCGTAGTGAGAACCAGGCTGTGGCACGCGCGCGTTCGACCTTGTCGATTGTTTTGGTGGAATTACTTGCAACATCCATCAAGGCCTGTGTAATCACAGCGCGCCATAAAGCGCGTTCGCCATAGATTGTTTGGTTTCCGCCATCATCATTTTGTGAGGGGTTGCAAGCGGTGATAGTAGTGCCAAAATCGCGGAGATCGTTTGTCATAATTACCATCTTTGATTGTTAATGATGTGTTATATATAAATCATAGGTTGTGAAAAACAAAATGCAACTACTTTTATGTTTAATCCATATAAATTTGGATTTATCAATCAAAATGGCATGATTTTGTCGGTTGTGTTTGGTTGTGTATATTGTAAAAAATAACAACCTTATAGTGTTTCTGGAAGTGCTTTTTTATAGGAAAAATACTCTAGCGTGTGCGAGAGGAGGAGGGTGCTTGAGGAGCGTCTTTATCTTTGGGCTGTATATCTTGCGCACTGCGCTGGTGGATTTGTGACGCTAGAAAGTCTTTATCTGCCTTGCGTTGCAGAGCTTCGGCGATGCGGTCTTGCAGAGAGGAATAGTGTTTTTCTTCAGGTGCATCTGGCGTGATATTCTGTTCTTCTTCATCGTCATTTTCATCGCTATCGCGATGGCGGGTCTGTTCAGTAGTGAGTGCTATTTGGTCAATCTCTAAACTGGCTTTGACAGCTTGTGCCTGCAATAAAAGGGCTGCTTCGTTCTGGCTGTTGGTGGAGTTCTTGCAGAGTTGTTGTATGTCAAATAGCGTGGTGGAGAGCGGGTCTTGCGGGGTGGTGATGGCTTCGGTCGCACAATGTTCGAGCAGTTCATAGCGCGTTTTGGCCGAAGGCACTTGCGCACGCAAGTCGTCCATCAGTGCATCCATTTGTTCTGAAAAACGCTGCTCATCACGAATCTGCATTTTCTACCTTCCTGAGTTAGTATAGCAGCGCTAGGCTGGTTGTTATAGAGTTATTTGCAACGAGGTGCCTATGCATGAAATTATGAAAGTCATATCCGTAGACGATATGCACCGCCAGAATTTGGCCGATACGCGGGTGTTGGTTACGACATTGATCGAATGCGTGAAGCAGCAATTGATTGCACCCACCATGCAAGGCGTGATTGTGCCGGAAGAGCGCTATACATCGCTCTGGGGTGAGAAGGAAAATGCGGTGTCACTATTGGTCAAACTCACCGGATTGCTGGTCAAAATCATCCCGCTAGAGCGCGAGCTGACGCAAGGGGAAATGGCGGGTGAGATGGTGTCTTTATCGGAAGAGGATGAGGAGATATTGGCGCGATATGAGGAGAGAGTGAGAGCTTGTCATACGCCGGGTTAACCAGCGTATGACAAAGCTTATGATGCCTTACGCAACCTTGCTATCCTTAGAGTATAAAATACTCCGCAGCACGTTATGCAGAATACCGCCATTCTTGAAATATTCTACTTCATCGGCCGTATCAATCCGGCAGAGTAATGGAACGGTTTGTGTCGAACCATCGGCACGATGGATCACACAATCTACTGTCATGCCTGCTTCAGGATGTGCGGCGAAGCCAGAAAAATCGAGGGTTTCGCTGCCATCCAGTGCTAATTTCTCGCGGTTCATACCGTCTTTGAATTGCAATGGCAGAATGCCCATGCCTACCAGGTTAGAACGGTGAATACGCTCGAAGCTCTCGGCGATTACAGCCTTGATGCCGAGCAAATTAGTACCTTTTGCCGCCCAATCGCGCGATGAGCCAGTGCCGTATTCTTTCCCCGCAATCACCACCAATGGGGTGTGCTTGGATTTATACTGCATCGCCGCATCAAAAATGCTCATGACTTGGCCATTATACGTGGTGTAACCACCTTCTTTGCCAGGTGCTAGGGCGTTTTGGATGCGCACGTTAGCGAAAGTACCGCGTGTCATTACCTCATCATGGCCACGACGTGCGCCATAGGAGTTGAAGTCCCGGCGCTCTACGCCATGGGATTCCAGGTATTTTGCAGCAGGGCTGTCTTTGGAAATGTTACCCGCTGGGGAAATATGGTCAGTAGTAATACTATCTCCCAAAATCGCTAGCAATTTTGCACCATGCACATCATGCAATGCTGGTTTTTCGGCTTTCATACCATCGAAATACGGTGGTTTTTTGATATAGGTGCTGTTGTTAGACCAGTTATAGGTGAGGCCTTCAGATACCGGCACTTTCTGCCAGTGGTCATCGCCTTGGAATACATCAGCATAACGTTTGCGGAACATTTCGCCGGTGATTACTTGCTCTACAATCTCAGCAATTTCCTGGTTGGTTGGCCATATATCGCGCAGGTAAACGGGGTTGCCATCGGTATCGACACCGAGTGGATCCGTAGTCAGGTTGATATTAACTGAACCTGCCAGCGCATAAGCAACGACGAGTGGCGGTGAAGCCAGGTAGTTTGCACGCACATTCGGGTGTACACGGCCTTCAAAGTTACGGTTACCAGAAAGCACAGAGGCAACCACGAGATCGTTTTCTACAATCGCTTTATCGATTGGCTCAGGCAATGGGCCGGAGTTACCGATACAGGTGGTGCATCCATAGCCCACCAGGTTGAAGCCGAGCGCATCAAGATCATTTTGCAGGTTCGATGCACGGAAATATTCGGTCACTACTTTAGAGCCAGGCGCAAGGGATGTTTTCACCCATGGTTTTACGGTCAGCCCTTTTTTATGCGCATTGCGTGCCACCAAGCCAGCAGCAATCATCACGCTTGGGTTGGAGGTATTGGTACAGCTGGTAATCGCCGCAATCACCACATCGCCATGCCCTAAATCATAAGATTCGCCATTCACCGTAACACGCTTGGTTGGTGCGCTTTGGGTTTTCATCAGGGATGGAAGTTCTTTGCCAAACACGCTGCTCATATCTGAAAGTAATACACGATCTTGCGGACGGCGTGGGCCGGCTAGGCTAGGCTGTATGCTGGAGAGATCGAGTTCTAATGTGTCGGTAAATACCGGATCTGGTGTATGATCATCGCGCCACATGCCTTGTTCTTTAGCATAGGCTTCTACCAGAGCAATACGGTCATCATCACGGCCGGTTAAGCGCATATAGCGGATGGTTTCTTTATCGATAGGGAAGAAACCGCATGTTGCGCCATATTCTGGGGCCATGTTAGCGATAGTTGCACGGTCAGCCAAAGCAAGGTCAGCCAGGCCAGAGCCATAGAATTCTACGAATTTGCCAACTACACCACGTTTGCGGAGCATTTGGGTGACGGTGAGTACCAAGTCAGTCGCGGTTGCGCCTTCAGGTAATTTACCAGTCAGTTTGAAACCGATAACATCAGGAATGAGCATGGAAGTAGGCTGGCCAAGCATCGCAGCTTCCGCCTCAATACCACCCACACCCCAACCTAGAACGGCCAGGCCGTTGACCATGGTGGTGTGGCTATCAGTGCCTACGAGTGTATCAGGATAGGCGACGGTGCGGCCATCGATGGAGTTTGTCCATACTACTTGCGCTAAATATTCCAAATTCACCTGATGGCAAATACCGGTTCCGGGTGGCACTACGCGGAAGTTATCAAAGGCTTTTTGGCCCCATTTCAGGAATTCATAACGCTCGCGGTTACGTTCCATTTCGAGTTCTACGTTATCATGGAAAGCATGGGCGGAGCCGAAGGCATCTACTTGTACAGAGTGGTCAATCACCAAATCAACCGGTGCAAGTGGGTTGATTTTCCGTGGATCGCCGCCTAAAGCCTGCATAGCATCACGCATTGCGGCCAAATCTACTACGGCTGGAACGCCAGTGAAATCCTGCATCAATACGCGCGCAGGGCGGTAAGCGATTTCGCGGTCAGAGGCGCCTTTGGCTACCCAATCAGCCAGCGCTTCAATATCTTGCTGGGTGACGGTATTGCCATCTTCATAGCGCAGTAAATTCTCAAATAATACTTTAAGCGAGAAGGGCAGGCGGGAGATATCTTTTTTTAATGATTCAGCCGCTTTCTTAAGGCTGTAAATATCATATTGCTTGCCGTTGACTGTGAGCGTTTGGCGGCTGTGTAATGTATCATGCACCATGCGATGTCCCCTTCTTAGTTATAATATAGCATGCCCTCTTGCATCAGAGCATGTGCTAGGTGTTTTGTAAAGTGTTAATCGAAGAAAATGGGGCTGGGGACTGGGGTTTAGGGGCTTGGGTGTTGCATTTTAACGTATTGCTACCCCAGCCCCTAGTCCCTAGCCCCTAATCCCATTTACCTCTTGTCTTCTCTCCTAAAAAACCGTACACCATAAACCATAACATGTATTTATGAACAAAAGGTTGCAATGCTTTCCTGCGAGAATCTTAGTGCTATACGGAACGACCAGGCGATATTTGCCCATTTGGGCTTTACGATCGGCACAGGAAGTGTCCTTGTGTTACGCGGGCCGAATGGGAGCGGGAAGACAAGCTTATTGAAGATGTTAGCAGGGCTGGTGCAGCCTTCAGAAGGTGAGGTGCGCTGGTATGACGTGCCTCTCAAGCGTGATCCTATCACCTATCAGCACGATATGCTCTTTTGCGGCCATCAGCTGGCTATTAAGCCGGAGTTAAGTGTTGAGGATAATCTGCGTTTCTGGTCACGCATTCGGCATTCCGAAGAAATGCTTGAAAGCGCGCTGCGTTATTTTAAGCTCGACGATAAACGCCATATTCCATGCGGCCATCTTTCCATGGGCTGGCAAAAGCGCGTAGCGCTGGCGCGGTTGATGGCGTGTTATGCGGAATTATGGTTGCTGGATGAGCCGATGGCGAATTTGGACGAGGATGGGCAGATATTGGTGACTAATCTGATCAATATCCGCACCTCACAAGGCGGCATCGTCGTGCTTTCTAGCCATCAACCACTCATGCTCTCGGCAGCATGTGAGCTAGATATTAGGGATTACCGCCCATGCTAAGAGCCATCATCGCACGTGAAATGACATTAGCATTCTGGCACGGCGGCGGCGTGTGGGCGACGCTGGCGTTTTTTATTATTACGGTGACACTCTTCCCCTTTGCCCTGGGGCCAGAAAAAGAAGTGCTGCATGATGTAGCGGTTGGGGTGATTTGGATTGCGATGCTGCTCTCTGCCATGATGGCACTGCCACAGCTTTTCCAGCGTGATTATGAGGACGGTACGTTAGAGCAACTGCTTTTGCAACCGGCTATGCCTGAAAAACTGGCCTGCGCCAAAATGCTCTCGCATTGGATTATTACATGCCTGCCGCTTATTGTGGCAGCCCCTGTGTTAGGCTATATGCTGCATTTGCAAGGTGAGGAAATTGGCCGTCTGGTGCTCTCTCTGATGGCTGGTTCGCCTGCTGTAAGCGCAATTGGCGTGTTGGGAACAGCGATTACCCTCGGTTCCAAACGCATGGGTACTATGCTTGCGGTGCTGATTCTACCTTTATATATTCCCGTATTGATTTTTGGTGTGGGAAGTGTTGACCTAGAAGGCATTCGTGCGTTCTTTTTGCCACTGGGGATTTCATTTTTAATGACGCCAATCAGTGTTTTTATCAGTGCAGCGGCATTGCGGATTGCGGTGGCGGAGAGGTAAATACTGGATTGACATGTATGCTTTGTCATACATCGTCACGCTGCGCTCGCGATGACGGTAGCATGGTTCCTCTGTCATTCTTGGACTTGATCCAAGAATCCATCTAAAACCAATAGCCTTATTCTGTCTTATATGCTGTATTGTTGCTTTCTATTGAGGATGGATCCTTGGATCAAGTCGGTGAATGACAAGAAAAAACATAGTTGATGGCAATAGGGAATAAATTTCTATAGTTGATATTTTCGTGCTTCCTGTTTATAAGAAAGAAATATCGATGATTATGGAAAGTGGGGATAGAATATGACTGTATTAGAAAACGAAACCTCTACAACGCAACCTGAAAGCGGGTTTGGACGTTTTTGCTGTAAAATTCCTTTGATACGGCGCTTTACAAAAACCGCAGGTGTGATCAGCGTATTGCGCCTTTCTGGCGTGATTTCTGCTAGCGGTGGCCTTATGAGCCGTGGCGGTTTATCGCTTAATGACCTTAATCCTCAAATCGAAGAAGCTTTCGCGCCAAAAGAGTTAAAAGCCGTAGCCCTGCAAATCAACTCTCCTGGCGGCTCGCCAGTGCAATCAGAATTAATCTTCCGCCGCATCCGCCAATTAGCAGCTGAGAAGAATGTGCCAGTGCTAAGTTTCGTAGAGGATGCAGGAGCTTCGGGTGGATATTGGCTGGCTTGTGCGGGCGATGAGATTTTTGCATCGGAGTCATCCATTGTTGGCAGCATCGGTGTAGTATCGCATGGTTTTGGATTTGTGGAAGCTATTGAAAAAATTGGCGTAGAGCGCCGTGTTTATACACAAGGCCAAAACAAAGACCTGTTAGACCCATTCCAGCCGTCCAAACCTGAAGGTGTAGCGGTGCTAAACCAGGCGATGCATGATATCCATGAGTCCTTCAAAGCCATGGTGCGCGAGCGCCGTGCCGGCAAATTGAACTTAGAGGAGGAACGCCTCTTCAGTGGTGAATTCTGGACAGCCAAAACAGCACTGCCTTATGGTGTGGTGGACGCGATTGGGGATATGTATAATGTGCTGCAAGAGCGCTATGGCGACAAAATCGATATCCGCAAAATCGAAAGCAAAAAAGGCTGGCTCAAACGCAAATTTAATATTGCTAATCCTCTCAATGCCAAAGAAATCGCACAAGCTGTGGTGGATGTGGCAGCAGAGAAGGTGAGCTGGGCAAAGTTGGGGATGTAGTTTAGGATTCGGGATTCGGGAAAAGAGTGGTATAGCTAGAATAGTTGTCAATTCTTTTTTCTTATAGATCAGATGTTTCTCAATACAAAAATCTCTGAATCCTGAATGCCGGATGCTGAATCCTTTCCAGAAAACCTCTGGATCCTAAATGCTAAATCCTGCCCCCTAACTACCTAAACTCCCCCACAATCTTTTCATAATCCGGCAATTTGGCAATTTTGCCAATGGCGCTGACGGTTGGGGTGGAGTTAAGCACTTGTTCCATCATAGTGGAGACTTTATCTTTATTTACGGCATCGATCTCCGCCAAGGTTTCTTCCATCGGAATATCGCGGCCAAAGCAGACAATATGGCGGCCCAAATCTTCCGCACGCGAATAATTGCTTTCTTCCGCCATCAGAATGCTCGCGCGGATTTGGGTTTTGGCGCGTTCTAATTCATCTGCATCGAGGGAGGTGATCATATTTTTGACTTCACAGCCTAAAATAGGAATCAGCTTCTGCAATTGGTCTTCACTGGTGCCGGCATAAATACCGAATGTACCTGTATCTTTATAGCTCGACGTAAATGAATAGACCGAATACGCCAAACCATGTTTTTCCCGCACTTCTTGGAATAAACGGGATGACATGCCACCGCCTAGCACGGTAGACATTACCTGTAATGTATAAATATCAGGATGATGATATGAAATCGCCTCAAAGCCAACCACCAGGTGAACTTGTTCTAAGTCACGGTTTCTGCGTAATTCTCCGCCTTTATAAACAGCGGACTCCATGGCAATAGGAGTGCCATCGCAAGAAGGAACCGAAGAGAAATAGTTTTTCACCAGCTGCGCAAAGCGCTCATGGTCAATATTACCGGCCGCCACAAAGGTGAGGCGGGGGGCTTTGTAGTGTTTGCTGATATATTCCACCAAATTTTGGCGCGAAAAATTGCTGACAATTTCTTCTGTGCCTAAAATGCTCCGCCCCAAAGGTTGATCTGGATAGGAAATATCTTGATAAAAATCAAAGACTAAATCATCGGGTGTGTCGTTGTTCTGCGCCAGTTCCTGCAACACCACATTCCGCTCACGCACCAATTCTTCCTCATCAAAGGTCGAATGTTGCAAAATATCGGCGAGAATATCAATGGCAACTTCTACGTCATTTTTCAATACTTTGGCGTAATATACGGTATGCTCACGGCTGGTATAAGCATTAAAATGTCCGCCAATCGCATCAAAAGCCTCAGCAATATCGCGTGCAGAGCGCTTGGCAGTGCCTTTAAACGCCATATGTTCTAGAAAATGCGAAATTCCGTTAAGTTCGGCCTGCTCATAACGGCTGCCAATATCCACCCAAATTTCCATAGCCACGGTTTGAGCATGGGGGATAGTATCTGTCGCAACGCGCATTCCGTTTGGAAGCTGGGTGATTTGAACCGTCATATTACCTAATATATATAAATGAAATGATTATATTATACAGTTAGCATGACATAGGCAAAAAGAAAGAAAAAATGCGCTTTTCACCAAAAAAAGTCACTTTATTGTATAAAGAGTGATATTTTTGATTGACACAGCCAAATGTTCTGGCATATTGACCAGTCTGAAATTGAAGTATCCAGGTTGGCAGACGCTCCAAGGGAGGCCGAGAAACCTGCTTATGATTTCTACCATGCTGGCCATTTAGGTTGGTTTTCTGCGCTTCCGTTGCTCACGTACGTTAAGTACGCTCCGCTACGGTTCTCGAAGCCCCATCCTATCTGGCGCAGCCTGGCGAAATCCTAAGCAGGTTTGTAGGCGGAGATAGATTGCTAAGCTTTTGATTAATAATAAATAGATTGGAATAGTTCTGATGGCAACATATTCAGCAAAACCAGCCGATATCGAACAAAAGTGGTATGTGGTCGATGCGCAAGACCTGGTTTTAGGCCGTATGGCTACTGAAGTAGCAAAAATTCTTCGCGGTAAGCATAAGCCAATGTTCACTCCTAGCATGGATTGCGGTGATAATGTGATCATTATCAATGCAGCTAAAGTGGCGCTTACAGGCCGTAAGTTCATTAATAAGAAATTCTTCTGGCATACAGGCCATCCTGGCGGTATTAAAGAGCGTACAGCTGAGCAAACATTGCTGGGCCGTTTCCCTGAGCGTTTGGTGGAAAAAGCGGTTGAGCGTATGATCACTCGTAGCCCGCTTGGCCGTGCTCAAATGCGCAAGCTGCGTGTATATGCTGGTGCTGAGCATCCTCATACAGCGCAAAACCCACAAGTATTAGACCTTGCTGCACAAAACCGCAAGAACAAGAAGGAAGCATAATCTATGGTAGCTACAACTGAAAATACCGCTAAGGTTTACGAGCAAAAACGCGATGCATTAGGCCGTGCTTATGGTACAGGTCGTCGTAAAGGCGCTTCTGCACGTGTATGGGTAAAGCCTGGTAATGGCAAGATCATCGTAAATGGCCATGACGAAACCAAATATTTTGCACGCCCAGTATTGCGTATGTTACTGCAACAGCCATTTGAAGTGACCAAAACACAAGGTCAATTCGATATTTGGTGCACCGTTTCTGGTGGTGGTTTGTCTGGTCAAGCGGGTGCTGTGCGTCATGGTATCGCTCGTGCGCTGGTGGCTTTTGACCCTGCATTCCAACCGGCTCTGCGTCAAGCAGGCACAGGTGGCGCAAGCGGAAGCCTCCTCACACGTGACTCGCGTGAAGTGGAACGTAAGAAATACGGTAAAGCAAAAGCTCGTCGTAGCTTCCAGTTCTCGAAGCGTTAATCGCTTGTCGAATCAAACAAAAAAACACCTCCAGGAAACTGGGGGTGTTTTTTTTGGGGATTCGGGATTCGGGAAAAGTGTGGCGTAGCTAGAATGTTTGTCAGCTCTTCTTTCTTATAAATCAAAGGTTTTTATGGGGGATTTCAATGCGAAGGAAAACCTCTGAATCCCGAATGCTGAATGCTGAATCCTGTTCTCCCTGAAATTCCCTTGGAATTTCCCCCAATCTACGCTATAAAAAACACCCGTAGTAAAAAACAACGACATAGGATGAATATGCTGAAAAAACGTACATTATTAGTCACTGGCGGTGCTGGGTTTATTGGAAGCTGTTTTGTGGCACAATCGATTGCCCGTGGTGATAATGTGGTGTTGCTGGATGCATTGACTTATGCGGGTCATCGTGAGAATGTTGAGAACCTCAAAGGTGAGGGGAAGCTGCATTTTGTGAAGGGCAGCATTTGCGATGGCGCTCTTGTGCTTAACCTGTTGAAAGAACATAAGGTTGAGGCGGTAATCAATTTTGCAGCAGAATCGCATGTTGATAATTCCATCAGCTCACCGGGTATTTTTATCGAAACCAATATCATCGGCACCCAGCGTATGCTGGAAGCATCGCTGCACTATTACCGCGAGCTGGATTACCAAGCAAAACAGCATTTCCGTTATATCCAAATTTCGACCGATGAGGTGTATGGTTCGCTAGGTGAGACAGGTTTTTTCACCGAAGAAAGCCAATATCAGCCAAATTCGCCATACTCCGCCTCTAAAGCAGCCGGCGATCACCTGGTGCGCGCGTGGCATCATACCTATGATTTACCAGCAATTACAACCAATTGCAGCAATAACTATGGCCCACGCCAATTCCCAGAGAAACTAATTCCTCACATGATCACCCGCGCGCTGCAAGGCGCTAGCCTGCCGGTGTATGGTGATGGGAAAAATATCCGTGACTGGATCCATGTGGAGGATCATTGCAATGGTGTCTACCTGGCGCTCAACCGTGGCCGCCCTGGCCAAACCTATTGTTTTGGCGGGAATGCAGAAAAAACCAATATTGAGCTGGTGACGACTCTTTGCCGCACCTTGGATAGCTTACGCCCATCCGGTAATAAATACGAAAACCTGATCAAATTCGTAGCCGACCGCCCAGGCCATGACCGTCGCTATGCGATTGATGACAGCAAGGCTGTCAACGAACTGGGCTTCAGCCGTAAATATACCTTTGAAACCGGCCTGCGTAGCACGATTGAATGGTATTTAGAAAACACCCGCTGGTGCGAAGCGGTGACGCAGAAGGCGGCGTAGTTTCGGGATTCGGGAAAAGTTTGGCGTAGCTAGGATTGCTGTCAATACTTTTTCCTTATAAAACAGAGGTTCTTCAATACGAAGAAAACCCTCTGAATCCTGAACCCCGAATCCTGCTCTCTAACCTGTAACATTCCGTAATAAACTGTGATTTGCTTAGCCAATTGGGCTTTGTTACATTCACACTAGAGCGAAGGTTTTATACTGCTCATGAGTTTATTAAGGTTTTTTATAAGGAGTACGATAGTGTTTGGCACATATCAACGTACATTACGGCACCAGGTTCATTGCATTGGCATAGGTTTGCATAGCGGTGCGAAAGTTTCAATGACATTATCCCCAGCAACAGAAGATACCGGTGTCGTATTTGTCCGTCGCGATGTAACAGATAAAAATAACGTTATTCCAGCCTCTTATAAGAATGTGACCAACACGATGTTAGGCACAACGCTGACCAATGAAGAGGGCGTTTCTATTAGTACTGTTGAGCATTTGATGGCTGCTCTGTGGGGGTGCCGTATTGATAATTGTCGTATTGAGATTGATGCGGCTGAAGTGCCGATTATGGATGGTAGCTCTGAGCCTTTCGTGTTCTTGATCGAATGTGCAGGTGCGGTTGAGCAAAATAGAACTCGTCAAGTAATTGAGATTCTGAAGGAAGTGCGTTTTGAGGAAGGTGCGGCTTATGCTTCTATAGCGCCATCGCAAAACTTTGCAGTAAGCCTGGAAATCGATTTTGGCGATAACGTGATTGCGCAGCAAAAAGCAGAGTTCGGCAATGGTGATTTCTCTTTCAAAACAGACCTTTCCCGTGCGCGCACCTTCTGCTTTGAGCATGAAGTAGAAAAAATGCAATCCATGGGCCTAGCGCGTGGTGGATCGCTCGATAACGCGATTGTGGTAAACCATGAGGGTATCTTGAACAAAGACGGCCTGCGTTACAACAATGAGTTTGTGCGTCATAAGATATTGGATTGTATCGGAGATGTCTATCTTGCCGGTGGATACATTAAAGGTCATGTGAAGGGCTTCCGTTCGGGGCATGGTATTAATAACAAGCTGTTACGTGAAGTATTTAAGGATGATGATGCATGGCGCATCGTCCGCTTGCCAGAAGACCGCGTTCCTTTGGCTGAGGCTGTATAATTTTTGGTTATAATCTATACTTTTACAGTTAAAAGATGTATAATAGGGCTGGAGATCGTTTCCAGCCCTTGTTTTTTGAATATAACGCTATGACAGATTCTTCCTATATCATTGAATTTTATAGAGTTGGCAATCTGGTCAAAGTCAGCGCGATTGATCCTGAAACGGCAAAAGAAGCTACAATTATAGCGCCTACCTCATTGAGTCGTAAGGAAATGTCAGATTTGGCAGTGCGGAAGTTGCGCTATGTTTTGGCGAAAAAGAATGATGGTTAATAAATAGATTTTGTAATAAAAAGTTAATGGAACTTCTGTATACTCAGAGAGTTGTTATAAAAGCAGAGGTTTTTCTAAGGTAATATATCATGCCAAGTAAAGTTCAGTCACCCGCTAAAGCACAGCTACAGTCAGATCCCACAGTCCAGCCAGCTAAGCAGGTGGGTAAACCACAGCAGCCTGCTGTTGCTGCTGCTGCGCCAGCGAAAAAGAAGAAGAAAGATGCGTCTGGTGTGGATGTGATTGAAGCGCCTCAAGCTCAAAATGCGGCAGACGCAAATGCTGCCGAGCCTGAAAAACTGGATGCAGCAGATGAGCCTGTATGGCTAAGCCGTGATCAAATGCGGGCAAAAGTGAAGGATGAGCGTAAATCAAAACCTGCGATCACGCCAAGTGATTTTGGGCAGTCCGTTGGGATAGGTTTGGCGGGTGCTGGGCCTATTTTCATATTTATGTTCATAGCGGGTGCTGGATTGCCAGGTGCTGGTATTGCTATGCTGGGTGTATTGGTTGCTCTTTTTGCTGTCAGCATGGGCGCACGGCTTATTATGCGCCATCGCAATGAGCAAGCAGCGATTGAACGTGAAACCGAACATCGCATGAAAGAGCAAGAAAAAGAAAAGGCGCGTTACGAAGAACGGGCAAAGGATAAAGCCGAGCAAGCTGAATTGCAAAAGCAGGTGGACGCCAATGCCGAGCGTATAGAAGCGCAATCAAAAGAAATTGCGGACTTACAAGCTCAGCTGAAAAACGCGCAAGCTGCGCCGGCTCCTGCCCAGGCACAGGTTGCGCCGCAACAAGCGCAAGCAAATAATCAGCAAGTGCAACAGTTACAACAGCAATTACAACAAGCTCAGCAACAGCAGGCACAGAACCTCGCTCAGCTAGCGCAGCAGCATCAGCAACAGATGCAGCATATGCAGCAGCAACTCCTGGGCGTACAGGCGCAACAGGCGCAGCGCCAGGTTCCTCCTGTTCAACAGCAACGGCATGCAATTCCACCTGTGCAACATATGCTTCCTCCCATCCAGCAAGGGCAGCAGGCACAAGTGCAGCAGCCTATTGGCAGGTTAGGCCTGGGGCAGTTTATTATGGCTGATCCAGTGAGGGCACAAAAAGCTGAAGTGGTGGATGGTTTTCGAGAAAGAGTGACCGAAATGCTGGCGCAGCATGAGGCAGCTTTAGCAGTTGTAGAGCGTGAGAAGCAGGCGTTATCTGATGAGGTGCGGGGCCTTAGAAGGCAGATGGCAGAAATGAGAACGGACATCGCTCTGCAAGAAGTGACAGAGATGCGTGTAAGTGATTTGGAAAAGGCGCAGGCAGTCTTGCAAGCTGAGCAAGATTTATTGGCAAGGCAGTATCAGTTTGAACAGCAAGTTTCTCCTGCTCGTATGAAAATGCAACGGAATTTGGAGCGAATGGCTGATTTAGCAGAGGAAAGAGGGCGGCTAGATGACCGGATAGCCAATGCTGAGAAAACTCTAAGGGATCATGGCGATTCTATAACGGCGGCCTTGCAGGGCGCTACGCTTGCTTTGGATCGGACGGATCAATTAGAGCAAGAGATGGGTGACATCCATGATGTGTTTGATAGCCATCAAGCGCAAATCACGGGTGTTCAAGAGGAAATGCGCCAGGGCCATAGCAGTCTATCCGATGGGTTAGATTCAGTTCAAGAAGAGTTGGATTCAGTTCACGATGTGCTTGATAGCCATCAGCAGCAGATTACGAATCTTCAACAAGATGCGGGGCGTTTTGAAAGAGAGGTGGATGACCGATTGGTATCTGCTAAAGCATCCCGCAAAGGGTTGCATGAGGCGCGGCGTAAGGCTGAGAGTGATATACGCGAATTGCAAGAAGGCCAGGCAGTGATGGTTGATCGTTTAGACATTACTGAGCAAGTTGCAGAGGAGGCAAGAGAATTAGGTAATCAGATAGCAGAAGCCTTTAAAGTTGATCAAACTGCACGTCAGAATGCTATTCGGCATGAATTAAGTGTATTGACTCGGACACATTTAATGGAAATTAATATTTGTCGGAATAATAAGGATTCACTTGATAAGCTTATCAAAACTATTGCTTTAGATGTAACAGATCCTTACCAAGCTATTCTTCAGTCTCAGGCGTTTACAAGCAAGAGTCAAGAGACAAAGCTGGATATGCTTGAAGAAATGGTGATGCATAAAGAAGTAGCTGGCTGGCGTTCAAATGCAGCGTATTACGTGTCGGTGGATACAGAAAATCCTGGGCGTGCAGGGATACTTAATAATATTATCGATAAAGCATTAACAGCTCTGCCGCAAGAGCCGGGTAGAATCACAAATGCAGATCGTTATCTCTTAGCGAAAGTTGTTGAGCGTTATATAGTGGCGCTTGAGAATGATAACCCGCCATTAGATATCCAGGCATTAAAAGAAGAAGATGCTCAGATAAATGTTGTAGCAGCCGTGATGAAGCATCTTGTGCAAGAAATAGGTATTCCTATGCATCAAAAAGCAACATTTACGAGTATAGTGAGTGGTGCATTCTGGGGAGGGAAGAAGGAAGTGAATCAATTGCTGCTGAACTTACTAACAGATGCGGTTGAGACTCCTGGTGCATTAAGGGCAAAACCTTTAGCGCAAGATATAGCACATGTAGCACAATATGGAGCTCTTCCTCCAGTTGCTCCAGGAGAAGTGGGGAATGACCGTTGGACACAAGTTGTAAGGAATTCTCTGCAGCAAAATGCAGCAATATTACATCGGTAATATCATTATCTTGATATAGCTATAAAAAAAGCCGCCACCCCAACAAGGTGACGGCTTTTTTGTGTTCTTACAAAAGAAGCTTACGCTGTCTTACGGCCTGCTTCCAGTTTTTGGCGCAGTTCTTTAGTCGCATCGACCATCGCTTGCAGCGCTGGTTCTACTTCTTTCCAGCCACGGGTTTTCAGGCCGCAATCAGGGTTAACCCAGATTTGCTCAGGGGCAAGCACTTCCAGTGCTTTATTGAGCAGGGCAACCATTTCTTGCTTGCTTGGCACGCGTGGGCTGTGGATATCGTATACGCCTGGTCCGATTTCATTTGGATATTTGAAGCTTACGAAAGCATTCAACAGTTCCATTTGCGAACGGGAGGTTTCGATAGAGATCACATCGGCATCCATGTCCGCCACGGCTTTGATGATGTCGTTGAACTCAGAATAGCACATATGGGTGTGAATCTGGGTTTCATCGCGTACGCCAGAGGCACTTAGACGGAATGCTTCTACTGCCCATTTCAGGTAGTTAGCCCATTCGTCTTTACGCAGAGGCAAGCCTTCGCGCAGAGCCGCTTCGTCGATTTGGATGATCTTGATGCCTGCCTTTTCGAGGTCTACTACTTCATCACGAATCGCCAGACCAATTTGCTTACAGGTTTCAGAACGTGGCTGATCGTCGCGCACGAAAGACCATTGCAGAATGGTTACTGGGCCGGTTAACATGCCTTTCATTACTTGGTTGGTGCAGCTTTGTGCAAACTCACTCCAAGCAACAGTCATAGGCTCTGGGCGGGACACATCCCCGAAAATAACCGGGGGCTTCACGCAACGTGAACCATAGCTTTGCACCCAACCGTTCTCGCTGAAAGCGAAACCGCTCAGTTGCTCACCAAAATATTCCACCATGTCGTTACGTTCAAATTCACCGTGAACGAGCACGTCGATGCCCACGTTTTCTTGGTAACGTACGCATTTTTCAATCTCTTGCTTCATGAATGCATCATACGATGCTGCATCCACTTCGCCTTTCTTGAATTTTGCACGTACAGAACGCACTTCCTGAGTTTGTGGGAAGGAGCCGATGGTGGTGGTAGGCAGAAGTGGTAACTTCAGCTCATCACGTTGTACAGCGCTACGCTTGCTATATGGCGATTGGCGCTCCAGCATATCAGGCTTCACCGCTGCAGAACGTTGCTTCACCGCTTGGTTGTGAATACGGGTAGAGACTTTACGCGCATCAGCCGCTTTTTTATTATCCGCCAGTTCAGCCGCAACACTTGCTTCGCCATCTTTCAATGCTTTGGTAAGTGTCACAATTTCTTGCACTTTTTGGGTTGCGAAAGCTAACCAGCTCTTCAGCTCAGCATCTAGAGCCTTCTCGTGAGAGAGGTCT
Source organism: uncultured Rickettsiales bacterium (assembly GCA_964574415.1). Classification (GTDB taxonomy): domain Bacteria; phylum Pseudomonadota; class Alphaproteobacteria; order Rickettsiales; family CAZNNM01; genus CAZNNM01. The sequence goes on from CAZNNM010000004.1 coordinate 185,712, forward strand.
ACTGGGCTGTGCAGTAATGAGCAAGAAGGCGCTACGATAACGCGGTCTTTGCCAAGAATATCAACAGCTTGCTGCAATGTTTTGAGAGATTTCTCGAAGTTGTTGCGCCAGATATTACGGCCATCAACCACACCCACAGAAAGAATAAGCTCTTTAGGCGCTTTCTTCAGCGCTTGCTCTAACTGAGCAGGGCCACGGGTTACGTCGATATGAAGAGCTGCAACCGGGGCTTTCAGTGCCAGGTCGAGGTTATCGCGTGTATCGCCGAAATAGGTTGCCAAGAAAATCTTGATACCCTTAGATTTCGCCACAGCACCCAGCTCAGCATGTGCTTTTTCAAAAGCTTGCTTTGCAGACGTATCCAGGTCAAGCACCAGAGCGGGCTCGTCGATTTGCAGCCATTCAACGCCTTCAGCGGCTAATTTCTCGATCACTTCTTTGTATACAGGCAGTAATGCCGGCAGCAGGTCGAAGTTATTGCCACCGTCTTTGCGTTTTGCAATGCTCAGGAATGTCACAGGGCCGAGGAGAACAGGTTTTGTCTCGATTCCCAATGCTTTAGCTTCTTTGTACTCATCAAAAATCTTCGTAGATGAAAGCTTGAAAGACTGGCCAGCTGTGAGTTCTGGAACGATATAGTGGTAGTTCGTATCAAACCACTTGGTCATTTCCATCGCTGATACGTCCACACCGCCAGCTTGTGCGCCGCGCGCCATAGCGAAATAGGTCGCCAGGTTCACATTGCCGCCAGCGAATTTATAACGCTCAGGAATAGCACCTAAAAGTGCAATAGTATCAAGCACTTGGTCATAAAGAGAAAAGTCGTTAGACGGGATCAGGTTGATGCCGGCTTTCTTTTGCATTTCCCAGTTGGTTTTGCGTATGTCCTTGGCAACATTCAATAATTCAGCTTCGCTGCTTTCGCCTTTCCAGAAGGCTTCCACCGCTTTTTTCAGTTCCCGCTTCGCGCCAATGCGTGGAAAACCAAGATTTGCAGAAATAACCATGCGTTTCTCCTTGAGTAATAATTAAGCCGAGTATTAGTAAAGCAAAATCAAGGTAAAAGCTAGTAATAATTGTAAAATGACTTAAAAAAACTTGTCGCTGCCTCATTTGGAAATAATTCTTGTCATTCTTGGACTTGATCCGAGAATCCATCTAAAACATAAAAGCCTTCAAAGCGGTTTTTTTGCTTTATTATTAGGATGGATCCTTGGATCAAGTCCAAGGATGACAATAATTGAAAACAAGCAAAAATTTCAAAATGAGTCAGCATTAAAAACTGTGTGTTATTTCCCTGGCGAACTCGGCATAGGCTGATAGACGCTTATCCGTTGAGTGGCTGGAGAAGAAGGGCTATTTTCGTCCAATGCCACTATTTCTAGGCATGACTTGATGTTTTGGCTTAATGGTGGATAAAAAGTTCTTAACATTGAGCTGCCAGCTAATCCCAGTAATGCTTGATGGGCCAGTTTAAAATTTTCTCCGGTTAAAGCATTGAAGCCAATTTTCAGCCTTGGTGGATTAATATCTATTGGCATAATAAGAGCTTTTTTGCGTGGAGAGGTCGCATCGGGTGATTTTTCTGGGGTTTCACGCCCCTGTGTTAGCATAAAATAATTCGCATTCTCAGGCTGGTTTTCATGCGGTTGTGCAATATATGCCAGGAAGGCATCGGTGCGTTTTGCTGCTTTCCAGGCTTTTTCAAATGAAGAGGGGGTCCCCTTAGCATGTGTATGCGCAAGATTGGCTTGATCTGTAATTTTTGCCCCTAAATCAAGCAATTTAGCTGCAATCTCCCAATGTTTTCCAGCCATGGCTGATTCCAGAGGGGTATTTTTCCCCTGATCTTTTTCTTCAAGGTCTATATTGCCCTTGCTCGTGAGGTAAGGAATCGCTGCTACGGCATTAGCATCTACCACATCATGCAACGTAATAGACTCTTTGTTATGAAGAATATCCAATATATCGGTTTTCCCAATCTGCAATGCGCATTGGAGAGGGGAAAGCTTCGTTTCTTTATTCTCGATATAGAGTCGTGCTTTATAGTCTTCAACTAATAATCGTGTGATACTCACCTTGCCCACGCGACATGCGGTGTATATTAGCGTTTCACCTTTGCTATCTTTATGTTCTAGCACAGCTTTTCGTTGCTCTGGTTTCAGGAGTTCCATCAGTGATTTGAATTCATTCGTCCATCCTTTGCGGATAAGTGATTGGGCGGTGGCAGCCAGGATGGCAGTATCAGCGCCGCGTTGAATCAGTGCTAATGTTGCTTTCTCACGCAGTGCTAGCTGTTCTTTATAATCGGAAGCCTTGAGGTCAAGTTTTTGGGAATATAAATAATATAACGGTGTTTTTCCTTCGTTATCTGCTTTAGTGGCAGATACATCAAGATGGTTGAGTAAGGGTGCAATGGTCGAATAATAGCGTTTCTGACACGCATAATGTAATGCCGTGCAGCCATTCTCATCTGTTGCGTCCAGGGAGTTTTCCATATGCCCTGCTAAATAGGTCGCGCTATCCTCACAGCCGGAGAGGATGGCGTGATGTAAGGGTGTTTTGAGCTGTTTATCCGGGAAAATAGGGAATTGGCGCTTTTTCAAAAGATATTCCAGCATTTCCAGCCGGTTAGCGGTGTGTGATTGTGCGGCGGTATGCAAGGGGGTCTGCCCTTGATTATCAAGCATTTTATGCGCAATATCAACGCTCATAACCTCATTTATATGCAAATGGGTTATGGCAAAATTGACGTTGATAGGGCATCCCGCTGCTACGGCTTTATGCACAGGTGTTTGTCCTTGAGCATCTTTCTTTGTGAAATAGGGCGCGAGAGGCATAACACCAACGGCTTTTTGTATAGCAGCAAAGCCTCCTTCTATAGCGCCAGCTAAATGAAGAGGGGTGTCGCCATTATTCATGACATGGTCTAATGTGGTTGTGTCTTTTCGGATGATTCTTTCTGCATGTGCGATAATACCGGCCTCAAGCGCGCATAATAAAGGCGTGCGCCCACCTTTCATGGTTTCATGTAGAAGATTTGGATTCGCTTCGATCAGCGCATCAATCGTTTTATTATGCGGGTTGATAGCAGCTAAATGCAGGGGGGTTGCCTTGCTTTCTGGGGCTTTGAAATTAATGGTTGATTCTTGTTTGGCGATGCGTCGTTTAAGGGTTTGATGGCCGTCTAGAAGATGGAGTAATGGAATACGGTCGGTATTATCTGCAATGCCTGTGCTTGCGCCTAAAGCAGTCAGAATATCGTAGATCCGGTCATTGCAGTCGCGGCTTAAAGCAAGTGCGAGAGGGGTTTTGCCGTCTTTATCCTGGCCATTGATATATTTATGGATATATTTGAGTTTTCCCTGCATAGATTTGAGAATTTTCTCAGCTTCATCCGGCTTTTGGGCGTAATGGATAGCCAGATAGTGCAGGGCGGTTTGGTTGTTATTATCTGTAATATAAGGATCTGCCTTGTATTTTAACAGGTAGCATGCTGCCTCTGTATTGCCCTCCATAAGGGCGATATGCAAGGCAGTTTGGCCTTCATTATTTTGGGCATTCAGCGTGATTTGTTTATGTTTTACGAGTGCGCGTCTGATGCGCTGGGCCGGATCGTTCTCTGTATCTTGTGCAGATTTGAGGGTCATCGCTAACATGAGCGGTGTCCATCCAGAAGAGGGTGCCTTAAGGTTAATATCTACTTTTGCCTTGATGAGGGCTTCAACATAATCAGCATTGCTTTTATAAATCGCATGATGCAGGGCAGGCATACCACTTTTTGCGGCATTGAGTATCTCTGGAGAAAGCAGAGGAAGGATAGTCTTTAATAGTTCAAGATCATCAGCGCCATAACGTGCAATGGTTGCCAGAGGAGTAAAGCCTTCTTCATCAGGAATGGAAAGATCTGTATATTGTAGGAGAGTATAGGCTTTTTCTTGCCATCTTGCGCGTACTTTCCGGAGTCTTTCATAAGATAAAAGCTCATGAGAAGAGCTATGATCGGCCGGTTGATGAGGGAGCGGTTTCCACCCCTCACGGATGGCCCAATGGAGAGGGAGGCGTTTTTTAGGGTCATTCTGATAGGCGACTAAAGCATTGACATTTTCAGGTAAAATCTCACTTTTGACAGAGAATTCGCTCTTATGTTCAGCTTTGGAAGGAGAAACTTTAACAACAGCCATAATTGAAGAACCTTTCTATAGATGCACGCGTCCGGTTGTGTAAGATAAATTATTTTACGCGCTATGCAAGAGCTTTATAGAAAAGCGGGACGGAAGGCGGGCGGTGGGGTATCAAGGTTAACCACCGCCCATAAGGTTACTCTTCGTCCATAATAGTCCTCCTCAGTGGTAACTATGAGGGGACTATAGCATGCGGATGCTGAAGGTGGGCTGAAGAAAAAATTCAGGGAAAATTCAATAGGGGGTGGCATTTAGGGTGCGGATTCATTTGAAATAACTCTTGTCATCCTTGGACTTGATCCAAGGATCCATCATAAACAGAGAGCAAAAATACGACATATAAGAAAGAATAATGCTATTGGTTTTAGATAGATTCTTGGATCAAGTCCAAGAATGACAGAGAAATATACCACCGTCGTTGCCTGGTTGGCTAAGTTATTGATACTTGTCATCCCGGACGTGATCCGGGATCCACTGTTATGGCGGCGTGGTCTATAAGAATTTAGTTCTTAGCGCCAGTCTGGGTGGATTCCGGATCAAGCCCGGAATGACAAGATAAAGAGCCAGGCAACCATGCTGGTCAAGGTTCAAGAATAAAAGAGGTAACCGCAACTACAAATAACTTTTCACCCGTTCCAAAAACGCTTTCGGCATAAAGGGTTTGACGAGGTATTCGGCGGCGCCGGTATCGAGGCCGGCGGAGATGTCTTTGTCTTTATGCTTTGCGGTGAGCATAATCACGGGGATGGATTGGGTTTTATCGTTGGCTTTGAGAGCCTTAAGAGCTGCAAAGCCATCCATTTCAGGCATAACGCCATCCAGCACGATGAGTGCCGGTGCTTCTGTTGAAGCTTTTTCGACGGCTTCGCGGCCGTTCACAGCTAAAATAACGGGAATATCTTCAGTGCTGAGGACGGTGGAGAGTAAATCACGCATCCATTGATCGTCATCGGCAATGAGTACTTTACGGTTAGACATACGTATCCGACGCCTCATTTTTATATTTCTCAACCAAATCAATGATTTGTTTGATGGAAACGGGTTTTGGGCAATAATCGGTCATATTAGCATGTTGCCAGCGACGGTTTTCGGTGGATTTGGGGCCTTCATCCAGGCCGATAACGACATGGTATTTTTGCTGGGCTTTATCAAGATCACGAATGGCGAGGCCCAGTGTATAGCCTTCAATTTCTGGCACGCCGCAATCAATAACGACGACATGGTAATGGGTTTGTTTGAGGAGGTCTAAAGCTTCTTGCTTGCTGCTGACGATGGTGACGGGATAGCCGCGCTTTTCTACGCCTGTTTTGATAGCCTCTTTATTAGCGGTGCTAGACATTACAAACAGTAGGTTTAAATCTTGAGCGGGTGCGGGTATGGTCATGACTCGTTCTCTATCGCCTCGATACATTCATTTATGAGTTCCTGCAAGAGAGTATGAAGCCGTTGCTGATGTTCTGCGGTGATGAACTCGCCTTCAAGGCTTGTTGTCACTGCTTCTTCAAGCGCGTATCCTGCATCGCTGATAGTATGAAAACCAAAGGTTCCCCCGCCACCTGCGAAGTTATGTGCCAGTCTTCCTAATTCTTCTGCATGTTCACAGTGTAACGTATTATTCCTTAACAAAATAAGAAAATTTTCTAAATTGGGGATGAAAGATGCGATACGGGCAATATAATTTTTGCGCAATACGGCCAGTGCATTGTCAAGATTAGAGGCGGTTTGATTAGACATGACTATTTACCTTGTAGATAGTTGTTCCATAGGTCTTTTATATTGTTAGAAAGCTGCATAGGATCAAAGGGTTTTGAGATCACGCCAATCGTACCAATCGATTGATAGTTCTCTATTTCATGCGGCTGGACTTTCGCGGTCATGAAAATAACGGGGATATCTTTGGTATGCGGTAATTCCCGTAACATATGCAGGGTGGTAATGCCATTAATGCCAGGCATCATCACATCCAAGAGGATGAGGTCGGGTGTGTATTTCTCAAGAATATGAATGGCTTCTTGGCCGGAGCTTGCAATTTTAACCTGGAAACCGCCAATCATCTCAAGCGATAGGCGGGCGACTTCTTGGATATCGGTTTCATCTTCAACATATAAAATAGTTGTGAGCGTCATGATCCTGTGGCTTTCTGTTGGATAAGCGGAGTACGGTTGATAAGGTCGATAATGGTGTGAATGATTTTTTCTTCAGATGTTACGGATTTCACCAGCGCGGCGGTCACACGCTTAGCAATATCATGCGGCATTTCATCGGCAGAAAAAATAATCACCGGAATGGTCGATTTACTATGCTGATTGAGCCACGATAAAATATCAAGACCGGATCCATCCGGTAAGGTAATATCCAATATTATAAGATCAAAATCCCTATGTTGCAAATGGTTATGTGCAGCATCTAAGGTGGTAGCTGAGGTGAGGGTGGCGTGATGTGTCAGTGCGGTGGAGAGAATATCAGTGAGGTCTTTATCATCCTCAATATGTAAAATATCCGGCTTGCGGTTGGGTGATAGGCTTTTGATGATGCGGGTCAGCCGCTCGGTATCGATTGGTTTGCTGAACCAATCCACAATGCCAATCGCATCGCCATTAAGTTCTTTGCGACCTTGTTCTGCTTTGGCGGAGACGACAATAATCGGCAATTGTGCGGTCTCTTCATTGCTGCGTAATGTGCGGATCAGGGAGATGCCGTCTTCATCGGGTAGCATTAAATCAAGCGTCATTCCAACATAATTATGGCAGGCCAACAGGCCTTTGGCTTGTTCGGCGCTGGTGGCGATATCAGCTTCAAATCCAGCACGCTCGATAATCATGTGGAGTAATGTGGCAATGTCATTATCATCCTCGCAGATAAGCAAAGCCTGGCGCTCCTGCTTAGCCTGATGAGGTTTTATAATAGGGGTGACGCTGTTTTCATAGAGTGGGAATTCCATAAAGAATGTCGTTCCTTGGCCTGGTGTGCTGGTGAAGCTAATCGCGCCTTCCATACGCTCAACGATGGCTTTGGTGATGCTTAGTCCTAAGCCCGTGCCGCCCTTTTGGCGAGTATCGGAACTATCTGCCTGGGCGAATTTCTCAAAAATATGGTTTTGGAATGCAATGGGAATGCCTGGCCCCATATCACTCACTGAAATCCGCACTTTCTTAGCGTTTACAGCCGTACGAATGGTGATATTGCCGCCGGATGGCGAAAATTTGGCGGCGTTGGAGAGCAGGTTGGTCAAAGCTTGTGTAAAGCGGTCGCTATCAAGACGTGCATGGATAGGCGTTTCTGCCATTTCATTCACGAAAGTGACTTTATATTTTTCAGCAAACCCTTGGTTGGCTTCTACGGTTTGTTCTACAATATCATTGAGCGAAACAGCCCGCATATCAAACCGCATACCGCCGGATTCGATTTTTTCAATATCCAGAATATCATTAATCAGGCGCACAAGACGTTCACTGTTTTTATGAGCAATATCGATTAAGTTTTTGATTTGGTGTGGAAGTTCTCCAAGGTTGCCACTGGTGATAAGTCCTAGTGAGCCACGGATAGAAGTGAGCGGAGTGCGCAGTTCGTGGCTGACAGTAGAGATAAACTCATCCTTCATTTGCTCGATTTGTTTGCGTGAATTGATGTCTTTAACGAAGCAATAATAGCCAGTAGGTTGTTTGTTGTGATTATAGGAGCGCACCATGACGATTTGCTGATAGAATAATGAGCCATCTTTGCGGATGGAGCGCGCTTCCACCTCTGCTTTGCCGTGGATAAGCATCGCATCATAGGCGGTGCCGACGGCTTTTTTGTCATCATTATGCACGCGGTCATGCCAATAGGTGCCCACTAATTCATGTGGTTCACAACCCATTGTATCTGCATAGGATTTGTTGACGCTCATATAACAGCCTTTATTATCCAGCAATGCGATGCCCTCTGCGGCATGTTCCATTGCCATGCGAAGCTGGCGTTCATTTTCTTCGGATTGCCGCTGGCGGCGGATGCTGCGAATGATAATGATAGAGCCAATCAAAATAATCAAACCGCCTACCGCAATAACGGCAATAATAATATGCATCGTTTCATTGCGTATTTCAGATTCGGTGGCAGTGCGTTGATCCAGTAAGGCATGCTCATCTTTAATCATATCTTCCATAATCGTATGGATATTATGCAGTAAAGGATCGCCATCATGTTCTTTTTCAATGGTAACCGCAGCATCGCGCTGGCCTTTTTGAACCAGTTCAATACCGTTTTTGACATGTTCTATCTGGTCATCCACAGCGAGGATAAGCTTGTTAACACGTTGTTGTTGAATGGGGTTATCGAGGGTAAGGGTGCGTAATTCTTGGAGGGTGGTGGTGATCGTATCGCCATTGCCATTTTCGCCCATTACTTGGTTATAGGCATCTAAATAGGCGGGTGAGCCTGTGATAATATAACCACGCTGGTTAAGTTCTATATCTTTAATAGTGACAAAAAGTTGATGGATCGTATCTATAACCTTATATGTATGGGTCACTAAATGCCGTGATTCCGTATTCAGCCTATATTGCTCGCGAAATAAAAACCCTAAGGCACTGGCGATAATAACAAGGGTTATAACAAGCGTATATATAAGCTGGCGGATAGACCACTGCATAGAAAAACCTATAATGAATTGCAACTTATAGTATAATATCGAAACCTTCAGCAAAATAAAGAGAAAATATGAGTAGTCTATTACCGGTAATGAGTTGGTTTGTGGATGTGATTGCACAATTTGGATATATTGGCATATTTTTCCTGATGTTTTTGGAGAGCAGCTTGTTTCCATTGCCAAGCGAAGTGGTGATGGTGCCGGCGGGATATTTGGTTTTCCAAGGGCAGATGAATATCTATTTAGCTATTTTGGCAGGTACACTGGGCAGTATCGCCGGTGCGTTGTTTAATTATTATCTAGCATTGTGGTTAGGTCGGCCTTTTTTGCAGCGTTATGGTAAATATGTGCTGATTTCAACGCATACGCTGCATAAAATAGAAGCATTTTTCTTAAAACATGGCCGGATTTCTACCTTTATTGGGCGGTTATTGCCTGGGGTGCGGCACTGTATTTCGATTCCGGCGGGATTGGCGCGGATGAATGTGTGGCTTTTAATTGTATACACTGCTATTGGTTCCTGCATTTGGGTAACGATTCTGACAGTGCTTGGTTATGTGATTGGCGACAACCAGGAGCTGATGAAACATTATCTGCGTGAGATTACATTTGCGTTATTGCTGGCTATTATTGTGTTCGTTTCAGGATATGTATGGTTTCAACGCCGCAGAGGGCTGAAATGGTTATAGGCAATCAAGGGGAAGTGTAGTAAAGCTCTTTGCTCTCGGTGTTTGTCATCCTTGGACTTGATCCAAGGATCCATCCTAATAATACAAGCAAAAATACTGCTTAAAAGGTTTTTTATATTTTAGATGGATTCTTGGATCAAGTCCAAGAATGACAATGCAAGCTTTGTCATACGCCGGTCAAGTTGCTGCAATGACAAGAAGAAAAATGATAGCGAATGACGGCGCGCTGAATAAAATGGAAAATATTATATGCTAACGATTACTGATTTAACCTACCGTATTGCCGGTAGAACCTTGCTGGAAAAAACGTCGCTGAGTATATCGGCAGGGCAGCGTATAGGCTTAGTGGGGCCGAATGGTACGGGGAAATCGACGCTGTTTAAATTGATTGCGGGCGAATTAGCGCCGGATACGGGCGAGATTACCATGGCTTCGCAAGTGCGCATGGGCATGGTGCGCCAGGATTTGCCGGATGATGATACGACATTATTGGATGTGGTGCTGGCCTCTGATACGGAGCGGGCGCAGTTATTATATGATGCTGAAAATGTGGAAGATCCTAATTTACTGGGGGATATTTATGCGCGCTTGGCGGATATTGATGCTTATACAGCACCTGCACGTGCTTCTACCATTCTTGCCGGCCTAGGTTTTGATGACCAGGCGCAGCAACGGCCAATTAAAGATTTCTCCGGTGGCTGGCGGATGCGCGTGGCGCTGGCGGCGGCACTGTTCTTAGAGCCGGATTTGCTCATGCTCGATGAGCCGACCAACCATTTGGACTTTGAAGCGCTGGTATGGCTGGAGAATTATCTGCTGCGCTATCCGCATACGCTCATTATCATCAGCCATGACCGTGATATTCTCAATAAAACGGTGACCCATATTGCGCATCTTGATCAGCTTAAGCTGACTCTCTATACCGGTACCTATGATCAGTTCGAGCAACGTCGCGCTGAAAAAATGCTTAATCATCAGGCGCTTTATGAGAAACAGCAGGCGCAAAAAGATAAAATGATGTCGTTTGTCAACCGCTTCCGTGCAAAAGCATCGAAGGCGCGCCAGGCACAGAGCCGTTTGAAGGCGATTGAGAAAATGGATATGGTGGATGCAATTATTGCTGACCGCATCACCGCCTTTACCTTCCCAGAGCCAGAGCCTTTGCCACCGCCTGTGATCAGTTTGCATAAGGTGGATGTGGGCTATGAGCCTGGCAAGCCAGTATTGCGCAATCTTTCGCTCAGCTTGACGATGGATGATCGTGTGGCGTTATTGGGGGCGAATGGTAACGGTAAGTCTACCTTGGTGAAATTGCTCTCTAACCGTTTAGAAGCGATGAATGGAGCGGTGGATCGTTCCTCGAAATTGCGGATTGGCTATTTCGCGCAGCATCAGGCGGAAGAGCTGGATATGCGTTCTACACCTTATGCGATTCTCAAAAATGTAATGTCAGCAAGCCCAGAGCCGAAAGTGCGGGCGCTGCTTGGGCGGTTTGGGTTTGATAAACATAAGGCGGATACGATTGTGGAAGAGTTATCAGGTGGTGAGAAGGCGCGGTTACTGTTCTGCCTGATGAGCTATGATGCGCCGCATATTATGTTGCTCGATGAGCCGACCAACCATCTGGATATTGATGCGCGCGAGGCGTTGATTCAGGCGCTGAATAATTATGAAGGTTGCGTGATTCTTGTAAGCCATGATCCGCATTTGGTGGAATGTGTGGCAGATCAGTTATGGCTGGTGAAAGATGGCACATGCGTGCCGTATGAAGATGATATGGATGCCTATCGCGCACTGATTATAGACCAGCGCCGCCGCGAAAAAGCCGATGCAAAGGCGCAGGCAAAAGCATCTAAAGAAGACCGCAAAGCCGAATCAGAAAAACGTAAGGCGCAAGAGCAACTGCGTAAAACGCTAGAGAAAGCCGAAAAAGCACTGGCGAAACTTCAGCAACAGAAGGCGGAGCTTGAAGCAGAAATGGCTAAGCCTAAGGCCATTGCTTTGATAGAGCTGATGCGCGAGTTGCAGACTCAGTATAGTGTTGTCCAGAAAGAGATTGATGAGACAGAGGCTGTATGGCTCGATGCGCAGGAGAGGTTGGGGTAGGGGCTCTTATCTCGTCTCGAGCGTGCTCGGTTGTTGTTGGATGGTCATCCATTCTGGTCATTATCATGCAAACTATGATTGCCTCTCTGTCATTCACCGACTTGATCGGCGTTGTTGCACGGATCGCTAACCTATTGATATTTGTTATCCCGGACTTGATCCGGGATCCACTTTTATGGGGGCGTAATATAGAAGAATCCAGGTGAAAGCGCCAGTCTTGGTGGATTCCGGATCAAGTCCGGAATGACAAGAGCGGGATCCATGCAACAACACCGACGTGATCGGTGAATCCATCTAAAAGATATAAAGCTATAGTTTAGGATGGATACGCCGATCAAGTCGGCGTATGACAAGAGTAAGGTGCTGTACAATAATTCCTATTTAATTTGAGAATCTTTTTACCGGTTCAACAACTGCGCAATCCCGGCATTATTAGACTGGCTTGCCAGATCGCGGGCGGTGCGGTTGTAGTTATCGCGAATATAGGTGCTGGCGCCGGATTGCAGCAGGATATTGACCATGTCAATACGTCCGCCATAAGCGGCAATATGTAGCGCTGTCAGGCCTTCTTTATTCTGCATATCAGGCTTAGCGCCTTGGCTTAGCAACATCTGCATTGCATTCACATTGCCAGCAAGCACAGCTTGGATGAGCAAGGTGTTGCCTTGTGGGTTTTGTACGTCGATACTATAGCCGAGTGAGCGGATTTTTGGTAATAAGGCGCGCAGGCCTTCGTTATCGAAGCGTTGTACGGCTGTGAAGGTCATAGCGACGAATTGGTTATTGGTATAGGCCGCAGGCATATCGCGGTTATCGCCGGTATGTGGTTGGCGATAGATGTTTTCAGGAAGTGTGGCAGTATCATAATTTAGCGTAGGACGAACGCCATTGCCAGAAAGCTTGCGCTCAAATGGTTTTGCATCACCTGCTTTAGTGCTGACAGTACCATCTGCTGCTTGCTCAGCAAGCGTTGCGCCACCGGCTTGTGTAATACGGGCGAGGTTTTCTTCAGCTTCTTTTTTACGCGCTTCTTCGATTTGTGGGATCAGGGTTTGATTGAGTTGATCTAGCAATTCGTTTGAACAGGTAACTTCAGGCGATTTGCCTTCTGGCAAAGTGGCTTTACAGCCTTGGATGCTTTTTTCGTATTTTTTCTGTACGAAATAGCAGGCCTTATCCAGTTTCCCTATGATTTTTTGCTCCAGGAGTAGGGCTTGTTTTTGGGTAGGATGATCGGTTTTGCAATAGAAATTATCACAGGCTGCAAAATGATTGGCAAACAGCGCGCATTCCCCATTAGGTGCATCGGGTATGCCATAGTCTTGCACGCTTTTTTGGCCTGGAAGTAAAGGGTTTTCTAGTGCTGGGATATCAAGAGGCACAACAACATTGGTTTTGCTTTCGCCTTCTTGCGCAGCTGGACGTGTTATTTTTTTCTCTTTTTTTGCTGGCTCAGCAGAAGTTTCATCTGCCTTTGTCTCTTCTTCTTTTTTAGGAGTTTTGACGTCTTTTTTCTCGATTTTCTTTACGCTAGGGGTGAGTGATTCGATGGTGGTGCTAAACGGGGCATCCTTACTAAGGGTAGGCAGCGCTGGCACTTCAGGTTCGCTAGGAGCTTTGACTTCGTCTTCTTTGGCAGGCGCTTCTTCTTTTTTAGCGGGTTCCTTGGCTTCTGGTTCTGTTACTTCCGGTTCTTTCACTTCTGGCGCAGCCGGTGGAGTTGGGGTGGGAAGATCGATTTTGGTGGTAGACTCTTCTGCTGTTGGAGACGGGAGCGTTGGTAGAGCAGGCGTTGCAGCCGGTGCTGGCGCTGTTTCTTTAGCGGGTTCTGGCAAAGCAGGAATGGCAGGTAGTGCTGGAGTTGTAGGCTCTGGGGTAGCAACAGGTTCAGGTGTTGGGGTAGGAGCAACAACTGCATCGCTTGGTTTTTCAGGTACTTTGGAAAGATCAGGCAGGTTAAGTGCGTCGCTTCCATCTTCGGGTAAATCAGGAAGTTCGGGCAGTTTTAAAGGCTCAGCACTATCCTCTGCTGCCATCACATGGACAGGAGTTATAAGAGCCGCAGCTAAAAGCAATGCAACAAAAAACCGCATATGTAGTACTATCCCCCTAGTAACATTCGGACGCAGTGTAACGCAATCAATCTTATATTAGAAGAAATTTGTTAAATTTTCCCTTCTATTCGTAAAATCCCTTTAAAGAACGTGCATATTTTTACACATGTTGGTTGTTAATAATTCGTTCAATTTTATCCTCTTATTTTATGCAGCTTTTAATTGAATCTTTATATCAAACTCTCGAAAGTAAACCTTTCCTTATGTCATTCTTTTCATATGTTTAGGTATTATGGTAACAGTAACGCATACCTCTATAAAGGGAGCTACTTCTCAAACGGTTAACGAGCAAGAATTAGCAGCAAAATTGGCAGATATGCGGTTGTTGCAGGATATTAGCACGCAGTTAATCCAGGAGAAAAATATCGAGGCTCTCTATGAGAAAATCATAGAGGCAGCGCTGGTTATTATGCGTTCTGATTTTGCGAGTATGCAAATGTTTTACCCCGATAGAAAACAGCTGCGCCTACTTGCTTCCCATGGTTTCCCCCCTGAGGCAAGGCAGTTTTGGGAATGGGTGGGATATGACTCTATGGGGTCTAGCTGTGGCGCGGCATTGCGTGAACGTAAGCGTGTTATTGTCCAGGATATTGAGGCGGATGAATATCTGCGTTTAACGGAGGATGTTGTATTTTTCCGTAGCATTGGAGTGCGTGCATGTCAAACAACACCACTTTTCTCTCGCAAGGGCGATTTAGTGGGGATGATCTCTACCCATTGGAGAACGCCCTATCAGCCTGTTGAATATGATTTGCGTTTGTTTGATATCCTAACCCGCCAGGCGGCGGATCTTATCGAACGTAAACAAGCAGAAGAGGCCTTACGTAAGAGTGAAGAGCTAACGCGCCGGATTGTGGAAAGTACACAAGATTGCATTAAAGTGCTGGATCTCAATGGATTGCTATTATCCATGACCATGCAAGGGCAGTGTGGGTTGGAAATCGATGATATTACTCCTTATGTGAACACCCCCTGGCCCAGTTTCTGGCATGGAAAAGACCGCCGCAAAGCGCGCCATGCGGTAGAGCAAGCGGCGAAAGGGAAGGTGGGGCAATTTGAGGGGTATTTCCCCACCGTTAAAACCAAAACACCCAAATGGTGGCATGTGGTGGTTACGCCTATTTTTGATGGCGATAACCGCCCTATGCAATTGCTTGCAGTTTCGCGGGATATTACCAAGAATAAACGTTATGAGCAGGATTTACAGGCCGCTGTTGCACGCGCTGAAGAGGCGAATCGGGCCAAGAGTGAGTTTCTGGCAAATATGAGCCATGAAATCCGCACGCCTATGAATGCGGTGATTGGGCTTTCCAATATATTGGCCATGAGCGAATCGCTTTCAGTGCGTGAAAAGGAGTATATTGCTACGCTAAAATCAAGCGCGGATCAGTTGATGACGCTGATTAATGATATGCTGGATGTCTCGAAAATTGAATCCAGCGCTATTGAGTTTGAGAATATCCCGTTCTGCCCTGTGCAATTGGTGACGGATTGTGTGAGTATTATCTCTGTTGCCGCGCAAAGAAAAGGTTTGAGCGCTAAAATTGAGCCGGCTGAATATACGACTATGGAGGTGATAGGCGATCCGCTGCGCATACGGCAGATTATTATGAATCTGCTGAGTAATGCGGTGAAATTTACAGAAGAGGGGGAGGTGTCGGTCACATTTTGTACAAAGGCGGTTGAGAAGGCTCCCGAAACGGTGCATTTGCTGATCACAGTGCGTGACACAGGGATTGGGATGAGTAGTGAAACCACAAGCCGTATTTTTGGTAAATTTACCCAGGGCGATTCTTCTATCACCCGTAAATATGGCGGCACAGGATTGGGATTGGCCATTAGCAAGCAGTTGGCGGAGTTGATGGGTGGGAATATTCAGGTGGAAAGCGAACTAGGCCAAGGAGCGGCTTTCACACTCACTTTGCCTCTTAAGCGTTATACTTCATTGGAAGTTATGGATGGTGAAGATGCGCAGGTGGAGCAGCTTAGTACGAGTAAAGCGATACGTATCCTGTTGGTGGAAGATTATGTTGCCAATATTCTGGTGGCAACGACTATTCTCGAAAGTTTTGGCTATGAATGTGAAGTGGCCCAAAGCGGTAGAGAGGCGATTAGCAAGCTCGAATATGAATCCTTCGATGTGATATTAATGGATGTGCAAATGTACGGTATGGATGGTTTTGAAACCACACAGCATATCCGCCAAAAAGAAGCGCAGGAAAACCGTACGCCAATACCCATCATCGCTATGACAGCCCATGCAATGATTGGAGATAAAGAAAAATGCCTGGCGGCTGGTATGAACGATTATATTTCCAAGCCATTTAACCCTAAGGAATTGCAGGAGAAGATTATAGGGTTTTGTGGTGGGAGTTAGGGGGGCTCTGTCATCTACTCTGTCATTCTTGGACTTGATCCAAGAATCCATCCAAAATATATAGCATTATTCAAAGCCGTATTGTTGCTCTCTGTCTATGATGGATCCTTGGATCAAGTCCAAGGATGACAGCGCTAAAAATATAAATATGAGTAGATGGCGAATACTCTCTGTCATACGCCAACTTGATCGGCATATCCATCCTAAATAATATAGCGTTATTTCTTTTAGATGGATTCACCGATCAAGTCGGTGAATGACAGTGCTAGGGTATATAGTGCATAAGTTATGATGCATCCTCATCCTCCCGCTCATCTTTCGTTGTATCCGTATCCTTTTTTGGTGGAATCACTATGCGCTTATCGGGATGAGGTGTTGATGAGGGGTGGTTTGTGGGTTTTTCCATATAGTTCTTTCTCAAAGAGTGGCTATTGCCATGATGGAGGGAGCGGTGTAAATAATCACTAGGAAAGACTGTAGGGATTATGATTAATAAACAGGATATACTCAGCCGGATTATCGAAGCACTACGCCAGGATGTAGAAAGCCTTGCCCATGCGGCTAAAATTGCACATGCAGATGCTACCAATCCTGAAAGCAAGGCGGAGAATAAATATGATACACGTGGCTTAGAAGCCTCCTATCTGGCCGGTGCACAAGCCCGGCGGACGGCGGAGCTGATGAAAAGCTTGGCCTTTTATAATACGCTGGAAACAAAACCATTCACTCGCGAAGATGCTATTGCGCTGACGGCTCTTATAGAGCTAGAAGCAGAAGATGGTGCGCAGAGCTATTATTTCCTCGGTGCAATGGGTGGTGGTACGGAGGTGGAGTATAATGGGTATAAAATATTGCTCATTACACCCTCATCGCCTCTGGGCGGGAAATTGCTAGGGCGTGAGATAGGTGATTGCGTTACGATGCAGAACAAAGAATATGAAATAACAGCATTATGGTAAGAAGAGGATAATTATGGTTGCTATTAATATTATATATCAAGGCGAATTACGGTGTAAAGCCATCCATGAACCTTAAGGCGCCATGCTAGAGACGGATGCACCAAAGGATAATATGGGTAGAGGCGAAAGCTTTTCTCCGACGGATCTGGTGGCGACGGCATTGGGCTCATGCATGCTAACCGTAATGGGAATCGCTGCACGCAATCTGAAGATTGATCTGACGGGGACAACAGTAACCGTCCATAAAGAAATGGTGGCCGTGCCACTACGTAGGATTGGCAAACTGACAGTGCATCTACATTTCCCTATGCCCATTGCTGATGAACATAAGGAAAAATTGCAGAATACAGCACTCACATGCCCTGTGCATAAGAGCTTGCATCCAGATGTGGCGATGCCGATTGAGTTTTCGTGGGTGGATTAATTCTCAGCTACGGTAGAGCGTATATAACATAATCCCCGTAGAAACTGCTAAATTCAATGATTCTACGCCATCACGCATCGGTATCTTTGCCAATACGTCACACACACGCGTAGCCTCCGAAGAAAGCCCCGCTTGCTCTCCGCCCATGAGCAAAAGTGTGGGGAGTTTGATATCAAGTTCACGGTAATCAGACGATTTCTCGTGCAGATGAGTGCCGATAACAGTCCCAGTGAACTGTTTACGCCAGGCAAGAAACTCGGCTATTGAGGTAGCAACAAGTGGCACGGCTGAGAAAGAGCCCGTTGTCGCACGGATAACTTCGGGGGAGAAGGCATCGCAAGTATTGCCGATCAGGATGATGCCTTCTACACCTATTGCATCAGCAGTGCGGATGATGGTGCCGAGATTGCCAGGATCGCGGATGTTTTCCAAGCCCAACCAAAAACCTGTAGAAATGGGCTTTAAGGCTGCGTAGCGTTGTTTAAAGACACCGATGATGGGCTGCGCATTATCACGGTTGGTGGCGTAGCTGGTGACCTTATCGGTGACTTCGTAGAGAAATGCATTTTGGGCGTGGCAGGTTTTTAAGATGGTTTGGGTGGTGATTTCTTCTTTGACGTCACTGGTAAAAAGGAGCGTTTCGATCTGCCAGCCATGCACCAGTGCTTTGAGGATATGCTCTCTGCCTTCGAGGATGAATACGCCTTCGGCATCGCGGTGTTTCTTTTGGGAAAGGGAGCGAATGCGCTTGATTTTATCGTTGGCGGTGCTGGTGATGAGTTGCGGGGTGGTCATGGTGTTTCTTATGAGGTTATGAAAGAAAGGTTGATATATAGCAGGTGTTGGGAGGAATGTGTATAGGGAATATGTGTGCAAATATAGTTGTTATTAATCAATATATTATATGGATTTCTATGTTGTTTCTTTTAAATAGACTTTTTCTAAAGAATGGGTTATCATTAAGTGATAACTATGATGAGATGAATGGTAGTGCGTGATTCTTCTCTTGATACGCTAATACACATGAATGGGGACACTTATGTCATTAACGATAAAGGCTATTTTGTAAAGTTCGTTATACATAAAGTGTCGGTGACTAAAGAGCGTCCACATGGATTAGATTATTCACTCACTTTTCATAAGCCTACAGGTGAGCGATTGCTTGGATTTGATAACGCTCATCCGGTTTCAGAGGGTTCAGGGCCAGGAATACGTACACGCATAGAATATGATCATAAGCATAGAAAGCAAAAGACCCGTTTCTACCATTATAAAGATGCTGAAACGTTGATCTGTGACTTTTGGAAGGAAGTGGAATCGCTACTTGCAGAGGAAGGAGAAAAATAATGGAAGTATTGTATGTTGGAATTGCGTCCTATGAGCAGATAAAAGCTCGCTCTATTGCTATTGCAAAAGGAGAATATACACCAGAAAAGAATGAACCTAAAGTGTGGTTTAATAGCACGGAGAGTTTTGCAAAGGTATTATCGGGTAAGAATCGATTATTGCTTGATTTAATAGCAAAAAAACATCCTCATTCGCTGGCTGAGCTTGAAGAATTAAGTGGCCGTAAAAAATCTAATTTATCCCGTACATTGAAAACAATGGAACGTTATGATCTTGTTTCGTTGAAGAAAGCTGAAAAGGGGCGCATTGTGCCTGAGGTTAAGCATGGTGCGATTAATTTGACGGTTTCGTTGTAGTTTGCGGGGCGATAGAGGTGTTTCTTATCCTGCGGGCAGCTCACGTTGTTCGCTGTCCAATTTCGCGTTGCGAAATTGTCGGATCTGGAAAGATTCCCATCCGCTCTCTCGAATAGCCACTTACAAAAAAACACCCATGAAAGGGTGTTTTTTTGTAAGTGGCTCCCCGGGAAGGATTCGAACCTCCGACCAATTGGTTAACAGCCAACTGCTCTACCACTGAGCTACCGAGGAACAGGAGATATGCTCAAATGCGAGAGTTTTGATAGCATACCTCCTATAGGATGCCAAGCCTTTTTTTTCGGTTTCTCTAAAATTCTGTTAGAAAAGTAGAAATGTGGATAACTTTGTAAATAAATTCTGTGATTGGGTGCGTTTTCTTGCGTGTCTCGCATTATACGAATCATTATTGTCCAAGCTGATTTTCCCCTATCATACATCGACCTGATCGGTGAATGACAGGAGAGAAAAATCATGGATACTGACTCAATTTGAAATTTTGGTTGTTTTTAAGCCTAAGTTATTGTTCTATCGTCATCGCGAGCGCAGCGTGGCGATCCATCTATCTTATATAAAGGACAGAGAAATCATATGCATGGACTGCCGCGTCGCTATCGCTCCTCGCAGTGACGGTGAGCCATGCAACAACGCTGATCAAGTCCAAGAATGACAGAGTTTATTGCAAAATGAGTCAGTCCCCAATCACGCAGCTAGCTATTACGCTCCCCGCGTTGAATATTGCGTAATGCTTGGTTGGATAGCTGGCTGGAACTGGAGCGGAAGGTGTTTTTGCGTTTGGTGCCGCTGCCGGTTACGCCAGATGCCGCTGCATTGGCTAGGCTGCCGAGGTCTACTTGCCCTGTGGAGGCAATATTGCCTAAGACGGCGCTTAAGGCATTAGTGGCGATAGTGCCGAATACGCCGCCGCCTAATGATGAGGCTAGCTGTGGCGCTAAAGCGGCCATGCCAGCAGAGGCGAGGGTGGAGAGTACGGTCTGCTGAAAGCGGGCTAAATCCTGTTTGATAAGCTTATCCAAGTTATCATTGAACTCTTTGCGTACATTATCAGAGAGTTTTTGCAGTGTTTCCTCTGCTTCTGTATGAAAATCTTCTAATTTCTTACGTTCATTTTGTATTTTTATATCAATATCTTGATTGTCTTTCATAATGCCTCCTAGGTTTAATGCTGGTATTCCTATGCTAACGTGCGGATAAATAAGCCGGAAGTCAGTTTATTTTGCTTGATATGTTAATTTATTAATTATATAATGCGCGCCAGTGATAAACAGAAAGAAGCCGGATAATGACTAAGTCAGCACAGCAGCAGATAAAGCAACATCTTGAAGCGATAGAGGAGATACAGCATTCCCCTAAAGGGGGTGAATCTAATCCTTATCAACAGATACGGGATGCAGTGCGCAGTGTACGGGAACTTCTGGAGGATGAGGAGCATGAAGCGGAGCAATTCACAGAAGAATTCATGGAATGTTGCGATTTATTATCAAAGTTCCATCATAAATTTCTGCGTAATAAGCAGAAAAGAGAATCACCAAATTCCAAGCTCATCTGGACAGAGCAGTTAGTTTTGATAGATAAAGCCGATGTATTAACGGAAAAAATAGAACAGCTGACATCGCTGTTTATGGCGTTTTATACCCATGAGTCTATTGATTGGGATATCGATATGGGGGATCAATGGGATTGTTTAGAGGAATATTGCTTATATTCACTCCCTCCTAAGGCGTTGCAAGAATGGTTGGCGCAAGACGAAGCGGCGCGGTCTTATTTCCAGGAAAATGTCGCTATCATGCAAGATTTCTTGGATTCTATCAGTGAAAAGACACTGTATAGAGCCTTACGCGCAGAATATGGCGTCTTGTTGTTACGCTATGCATTTACGCCAGAGTTATGGCGCATAAGTATGAGCCATCCTGCGACAATGAGTGCGTTGATTGGTAGGCGTGAGGATTGTATTGCCGTGCTGAGTGAGGAGGAGTGGGAGCCTGCATATCGGAATGCGAGCGGGCGGGGCTTTATGCATTACGTTATGTTGCATGCCAAAGATGTGGGAGATTTGGATGAAATATTGAACGTATGCCCTGCCTTAAGAGCCCAATTAAACCAGCAAGATTACCGAGGCAATACACCGTTCCATCATGCGCTTAATAAACGTCGTCTTGGTGGCTTGCTAACACTTATGCGTCCGGTTCTAGGATATAAGGACCTGGATCTTACCTTGCAGAATCAACAGGGTTATACGGTGCTGATGCTGGCGGTGTATCAACAGCAGCCAGATATTGTGCGCCGGTTAATTGATCGTGAAGGTAATGGCAAACGAAAGTTGGAGGTGGGGTGTGATCTGGTCAATATATTTGGTCAGACGGCACTGGATATCATGCTAGGCCAGAGCAAGATGGGAGGGGATTGGAAAGATTTACGCGATATATTGGATCCACAGTATAAGCAGCGTCTAGAAAATCCAAATGCATTACGTGTGATTAAACGTAAAGCCTATCATGTGAAATGCTGTGAGTCCTTGTATCGATTGCAGCGTATTGAGGCCAGGACAATGGCGCTGCTTTTTGAAGCGCAAGGATATGAGCAAGGTGCAGTGATAGATAGCCCTTCCCAGCTTATAGAAAAGATTCCTGCGCTACAGCAGAAATCCACCGCTAAAGACCATGCCGTTTCTGTGGATCTTGTCGTTGAGATTATGACAGGGCATTACGGGGTTATGTTCGTGGATATAGATGATAAAGTCATCCGCGCTGCGATATTTGATCCTTCCCATTATGATTCGTATATGAAGGAATGGGCGGATGCATTAATACAGGCATTTCCGCATCATCAGTGTTTTATCTATCTCAATACAGACGACATACAGCGTGATATGAAAAGCTGTACTATCATCTCTATGATGAATGCTTTTAGTGGCGTGCAATTACGTAGTGAGTTTAAGCTTTTTGAGCATTTGGAGGCCCATTCTGCTCTTGCTAATGATGGTATTCGTTATGTAAAAGAGGGTGGTTTTCCAGCCCCAATTTACCGATCTGTGCAATCAACAAGCTTTTTTACGGCGCCAGAGCCATTGTCGGTTGTATTGAGTGAGGTAAAACAAGGGGTAACATTACAGCAGCAGGTGCAATCGGAATATTTTGCGTTTAGTGCAAGCCGTCAGAGGGATTTGAATAAATTCAGCAAGAAAGTGACGCAGCAGCAATATGCTACTTTGCAGCCATTCGTCATATCCCGCTCGAAAGAAGAGTTGGAGCAAGTGGTCGAACGGCGTCAGTTTAGGGCAAGGGTTCCTGCGCCATCGGCCTCGCATGCAGAGGGGGTATCTGAAACCAGAAGTGATTCCTCTATAAGGCAAGGTGCTATTACTAGTTGCATCTAAATGCCTCAAAAAATGCCATTTTGATCCATTTGGATGTTTACAAACAGGGCTATTCCTATTATGTATGTCATACTACTTTGAAGTGTGAGGAATGCATGATGGAACAGAAAGATATACTCGGTCATAAACTGATTGAAGCCATTGATAAAGAAATGGAAGGTGGTTCAAAAGGGGATCTTGCCGCAGTGAAGCTTGCTCTTGCAGAAGGGGCAAAGGCGGATTATCAAAATGGGTATGCGGTTCGCCATGCGGTGGAGCATAATAATGTGGATATCGCCCGTTTCTTGATAGAAGAAAAAAAGCTATCATTATGGATGCCAGAAGGCACTATCAAACGTCTTGTGACCGAGCATAGGGAAAAAAGCCAGGAAATGTTGCAGCTTTTATCAGAAAGCGCAGCTCCCGTGAAGAATCTATTGAGTAAGAAAACATTTATATTACAACTGATAGGCTGTATTACAGGCTCTGTAGAAAATATTAGCGCAGACGCAAAAGCATTCAAAGAAGAGTTTTTGCCCTCCTTGATAGAGGAAAAGAGCAAAATAAAACATGGGATGCAGGCGCCAGTAGAGGGGATTGCATTATAGCCTCTCATGAAAATCCTTTACATCTTTCTTTTACAAGGTTAAATTTTGTAGATACTTGAAAGATATGAGGGTTTTATGGCTAAAGAAATAAAAGCATCTGTATTAGTGGTGGAAGATGAAGAGGCGATTATTACGCTTCTGCGCTATAATCTTGAAAAAGAAGGCTATCGGGTGCGTACAACGGATAATGGCAATGAAGCATTTATGCTCATCCGTGAAGATAAGCCAGACCTGATTATTCTGGACTGGATGTTGCCAGGCATGTCTGGTGTCGAAATTTGCTCCAAAATCCGTAGTGATGATCAAACACGGGCCATTCCTATTATTATGCTCACAGCAAAAGGTGAAGAGCTAGACCGCGTGGCGGGACTGGATACGGGTGCGGATGATTATATGGTGAAGCCATTCTCACCTGCTGAGCTGGCGGCACGTATTAAAGCATTGCTGCGCCGTTCTTCCGGTGGCGGTGGTTTTGCAGAACGCAAACTAACCTTTGATGATATGGTGATGGATTTGGACACGCGTACAGTGCTACGCGGTGCTGAGGAAGTGCATTTAGGGCCCAAAGAGTTCCAGATTCTACAATGCCTTATCGAAAAGCCAGGCCGCGTATTTTCGCGCGAGCATTTGATGAGCAAGGTATGGGGTTATGATATTTATGTTGAGCCGCGTACCGTCGATGTGCATATCAACCGCTTACGCAATGCGATTAAATCGGCAGGTAATAAGGCCGACCTAATCAAAACCATCCGCTCGGCAGGATATTGCCTGCGAGTGGGTAAGGGGGATGAGTAGAGTTCAGGATTCGGGAAAAGGTGGCGTAGCCAGAATAACTGTTAACTCTTTTTTCTTATAAATCAGATGTTCTTACAAGGTTTTTCAACACGAAAAACCCCTCTGAATCCTGAATGCCGAATCCTGCAACCTAAAAAAAGACGGGCTAAAACCCGTCTTTTTTTCTAAAACAATTCCGGTCTTACCGTGCGCACTAAAACAGCGGTGATATCCAGTGTTTGGTTGTTCAGGGGAACAGGGCGCAATTCGGGTTTCTTTGGAGGCGGGTAACGATCGGCCTTTTGGGTGAGCTCTAGAAGAGCGTAAGGCGATTGTGTGCCGATAAGCAAAGTGCTGGTTAAAGTTGTTGCAGCGGTTTTGCCAGTGTTTAATTTGAATGATGCATATGGCAGGCCATAGTTATCGTATTCGATCGTTCGCAAAAACTCATCGGTTGTATTACCAAATTCGTCTTTATACGTACATACGACACATGCGCCAGGCTTGATTTTGCCTTCATCGCCAGGGTTCAGGCGGGCGAAGATCATTTCGGTGCCAACGGGAAAATCCTGATAAGGCCCTGGGCGAACGATTAAGCCAAAAAATTCAGAAAAACTATCAGATTCAGTGCGGCCAACGCGGATTTGGTAACGCTCATTACCAGGCAGCGATTTGATCAAGCCAACCTGCTGCGCATCCACCGTGCCAATCACCGGTGCGATAACTTCGAGATGGCGGTTACCATAAGCAGATTCATTGGCATGATTGGTAGGAATTTCATCGTCGATCAAATCATGGACTGAACAGGTCAGCGCCATAGACAGACGTTCCATCCACACGTCATTCAAACGAATGATCCCGCGCTCTACTTTGGAGATCTGCGCCCGGGTCGCGTTTACGCGCTGTGCCACCTGTTCTAAGGTGAACCCTTTTGCTTCTCTAATTCTGCGTACGTTATTTCTCATGGCCACCATTATGAGACATTGCCTCCTTTAATCTAGAAACTATTTTAGCAACAGTTGCGTGGTTACAAAGGTTTCTTTTCAAGATAAATTAATACCTTAAAACAACTTTTACGCAAGTATTGAAAAAAATTTTTGACATATTACTATGATTAGTTGTATAAAAAGGATACAAGATTGCTGATTTCGTGTACTATAATGTATCCATAATAAAAACGCAAGAGATTATGTCTAGGAAGATTTACGAACCATACGCTATTGAAAAACTGAATAGAGAGATCGGTGAACGGATCAAAGAAGTCCGTTTGCAGCTTGCTATGAGCCGTAAGGAAGTGGCAACAAAAGTGGGCGTTTCTTATCAACAATTTGATAAATATGAGCGTGGAACCAATAGGATAAGTGCAGCAATGGTGGTGGCGATTGCGGATGCGCTTAATCTGCCGGTGCGCATGTTTTTAACGCCGGAGTCACATGATGGATTGCCGCTGGATTTGATGAGTGTAACGTTGATGCGTGCCTTTACCAATATCCCAAATGCAACGTTGCAGCATTTGCTGGCCTATACTGCTGAGGTGTTTTCGGATGAGCGCATCTATCTGAAATCAA